>NZ_JAEKMH010000001.1 GCF_016411825.1 Devosia sediminis | reverse complement strand
GACCTGCTGCCTTTCGGCGCCGGAGCAGCGATAGTTCTTGTAGCGGAAGGCGACCTCATTGCCGTCGAAGGCGATGAGGCGGCTGTTCGAGATCGCGACGCGATGGGTATAGCGCGAGAGATAGGCGAGCACCGCCTCAGGCCCGGCAAAGGGCGCTTTGGCATAGACCACCCAGCGCTTCTTGCGGACCGGTGTAAGGTGACGGATGAAGGTCCGGCGGTCGCTGAGCCCCACCAGCGTGCCGAAGAAGACGAGCTTTCCGGCATTATGCAGATCAAGCAGCCGGGTGAGGAACAGGCGGCGGAACAGCGCGCCGAGCACCCGCACCGGCAGCAGGAAGGCCGGGCGCGACGAGATCCACCGCCCATCCTGTGTGAGGCCGCCACCGGGCACGATCATGTGGATGTGGGGATGGTGGGTCATGGCCGAGCCCCAGGTGTGGAGCACGGCGGTAATGCCGATGCGGACGCCCAGATGTTTTGGATCGGCCGCGATGGTCAGCATGGTCTCGGATGCCGCCTTGAACAGCAGGTCATAGACCAGCGCCTTGTTGTGGAAGGCAATGTCGGCAACCTGGGCGGGTAGCGTGAACACGACGTGGAAGTACCCGACCGGCAGGAGATTGGCCTCCTGGGCCTCCAACCATGTGCGTGCTGCCGCGCCCTGGCACCGCGGACAGTGCCGGTTGCGACAGGAGTTGTAGGCGATCCGCTGATACCCGCAGTCGGAACAGGCTTCGACGTGGCCACCCAGAGCGGCGGTGCGACAAGCCTCGATCGCTGACATGACCTTGAGCTGGCTCAGGCTCAGATGCCCGGCATGGGCCGCGCGATAGGCGGGGCCGGCAGCCCGGAAGATATCGGCGACCTCGATGGTGTGGCGCACTGGCTCAGGTGGGCGGAGGCTTGTCCTCCATCAGGGCCATCAGCCGGTCGAGGGGACTGGCCACCGCCTGGATCGTGCGGGTCGAGACCTTGGTGTAGAGCGCGGTCGTCTCGAGCTTGGAGTGCCCGAGCAGCACCTGGATGACCCGGATATCGACATCCTGCTCCAGCAGATGGGTGGCGAAGCTGTGCCGCAGGGTATGCGGGCTGACCCGTTTGCGGATGCCGGCGACCTCGGCCGCCTCCCGCACCGCGCGATGCAATTGCCGTGATGAGATCGGATCGGTGCGCGAGCGCCCCGGAAATAGCCAGCCATGGGGCAGCATGACGCCCCGCTTCTTGCCCTCCCGCCACCACAGCCGCAGCAGCTCCAGCAGCTGGGGCGAGAGCATGGCGTTGCGATCCTTGCGGCCTTTTCCCTGTTCGATCCGGATCAACATGCGGGCGCTGTCGATATCGTCGACCTTGAGGTGCGCGACCTCAGAGACGCGCAGGCCCGCGCCATAGGCAACCCCGAGCGCGGCCTTATACTTGATGCCTGGTGCCGCCTCGAGCAGCCGGGCCGCCTCCTCGATGCTGAGCACGTCAGGCAGTTGGCGCTGATAGCGGGTGATCACCAGGGCCCGCGACAGATCCCGCCGCTTCAGCGTCACGTCGAACAGGAAGCGCAGAGCCGAGACGGCACCGTTGATCGTGGAGGGGCTGACGCCGTTCTCATGCTGAAAGAGCTGGTAGCGGCGGAGATCGTCTGCCGTGGCCACATCAGGGCTCTGCCCTAAGAAGGCGGCAAAGCGCCGGACGTGACGCACATAATCGTGCTGGGTGTGGACGCCCAGGCCGCGCATCAGCATGTCCTGCTGCATGCGTTTGCGGAGCGGCGACACCGGTGAATGGTGGGTGACGTAACCATGGGGAGTTCCTCTCGTTGAAAGAAACTCCATGGTCCGACTGTAACCTCAGCCGCTCAAAGACCTAAACGATCACGCTGAACCAGCCGCGCACGCCCTCCCGCGGAGCGGGTTCGTGCATGGGGCGCGATTCTGCCTCCAGCGATGCCCTCCGAAGAGGCGAAGTGAAGCTTGGTGTTCCTAGCTTCACTTTAGTTGCATCGCGCCATCCCAATCGAATTGCACTACTCGATAAGTGAAGGTTATCGCGTAGTGGTCCAGGGCAGGGGCGGGCTGAGCGACTGCCAGTTTGGCTGTTGTAGAGATACAGAATTCCTGCAATTGATCACTTGCGGCTCTCAGTCTAGACATTCATGGCACGCGCCTTTGTGACGGTCATAGAAGCCACCTTTGACGCAAGTGCTTTCGGGACTGGACGCGTCCTGAGGAAGTAACGGGGTTGTCTCCATGTACAAGGTGGACGCGTCCGAGGATCGCCTTCTAGCCTGACGAGTCGCCATTGATGGCGCATGGTCGATCTCGACCGGTTCATGCCCAGACAATTAAGCCTCGGTACCGGCTGGGGCTGTCGGCATCAAAGCATGCGTCGGCACAAAGCTCGGCCAGCGATGTTCGGGTCTCGGCGCTAATGCTTTTAACAGGGCCGCGGTCGACGCAGCGGCATCGAACCCTAGCCGACTGACCAGTACAACATGTGCTGCGCTCAGGATCGACGCCATCGTGATCGCCGGCTCGCCACCGACGCGCGCCGTTTCAATGTTGACACCAGAAGCTGCAGCGAAAGACAGGGCCTCTACGATGGCGATGCTCACCTGCGCCGAGCTAGGAACGCCAGCAGCCGCCGCTGCGGCTCGCTGGGCGCGCTTGCGCTCCCTGTCATGGCGACGAATTTCGGCGATGGTTCTGGGCATGATCAGCCTCCGACTTGATGTACCGAAAATGGTCGCCGCTTTAGCAAGGCACAACGCCATTTCCATGGACATGTCCCGGGGCGGCGGCTGGTGGTATAGGGCCACAATAGCTACGCTCAAGAAGGGCAGTGAATTGCGGCGCGCGTTATGATCGGTGGGTCCGCGATGTAGGCCGGCGAGTTACCGCGGACATCGTCAAGCCGAATCTATGAGCAGCTGATCACCCCGGCTGTCCGTGACTTGCGAGACCCGATCGACGGCCAGGTCGTCGACGCGAGGCCAGCCGTGCCCGAGAGGGGCAGGGGGCGGGCATGGAGCTATGTCGAGATCAGCATGAGCAAACTGCGCGCGGTGCCAAGCCTGCGCGAGTTGAATGAGGCGATGAGCGCCAAGGCTGAATACGATGAGCGGAAGCGCATCCCGAGTGATCCCGCCAAGGCGCGTGAGGCCGATGCGTAAAATGCTGGCCATCCCCTCCGGACTATCCTGGTGAATCGGTGTTATCACCGGCATAACCAAGGAGCTCACATCATGATCGATAGCTGGGAAACGGTCGCCGTCATTCAAGCATCTGCCGCCAATCTGCGCCGCACCGTCGCCGAGGCACAGGCCGTGATCGATCGGCAGGCCGCAGAGACCGGTCGCGCATATCGCCAGCTTGGCGCCGCTCGCCGGCAGAACAGGCAACTGGTAGCCGAGCGGACCGCTCGCCACCGTGCAGCGATTCTGGACTATCTGACCCGGCATTGATCACCATCGCCAGAAATGATTAGGGGGCCGCGAGGCCCCCTCTCTACATCACCAGAGCCGGTGTCAGCCCGGCTTCCTCGTCCTCGAGCTCTTCTCGCCGGCGCCGGGCTGCCCGATATTCGGTCACGGCGACTTTGTCATGCGCAAGCACGCCACGCATGTTCTCCGTTCGACGAATATGTGACTGCAGGGCGGCATCGCTCGCCGTTGCAATCCGGCAAAGCATCGGTCGATCCATCGCCGTGAGCCAAGCGATATCGAATTCACGCAATGCATCCAGGGCCGCTTCCGGCGGCATGCCATCGGCAGCAAGATGGGCTGCGACTGTCCGCAGCGCATCGATGTGAGCAGCTTCTTCCGCAGCCAGCGCCTGCCTGTCTTCGTCGACAGGATCAGGCTCCAGCGCCGGTGCCGGCACGGCCACCAGCCTGCTCACCCATCTCAGGCCATCCCACACTCGCTCGGTCACGAATCGGGGCAGGGCGGCAAGCATGGCGCGAATCGATCTCAGTATCTGTTTCAGCATCGTTGGGTCTCCTTCAGATGCCGAAACATGCCCATCTGGCCAGCAAGAGACCATGCCTCACGAAAATGTGATATTGTTGAGTACAATTCTCAATTTACGACCTCGGCCTTTAAAATTGGGCCTCGATTTTTCCGAAGTGTAGCGTAGCCCTTCTAACTACAGATGTTTTGTCGCTGGCCGTGAAAATTATCTTGTGGCTAACCGCATTCCAGGTGAGCCTCGAATCACGCTGTCAATCCCCGAACGGGTTTTGAGCAGCACAGACTGACACCGGGAACGACCCAGATGAAAAACGCGAAAAACGCGCCTCAGAGCGCCACGGACAAACTCGCCCTGAAACCGGGTGAAGCCCCTCTCATCACCATCCATAAGGACGCCGTCGTCGCCGCTGCTGAGCTGATCGCTGAGGGTATCCGCGAGCAGATGGGCTGGCAGTACAAGCAGACATCGCCGGTGTTGCTTGCGGAATTGCTGCTCAAGGCGTCAGCACGCCCCCATATCGAATACCCGGGATTAGCAGCGCTGATCTCTGCGTACGACATGCTGCGGACGGTCGCGAAGGCGCCTGCGATCAATGACCGCTCGCCCGAAGGCATCGCCATCGCCAAGCTGGCCGCGAGGGCACGCTGATGGAAAAGATCACCAAGGCCTTTCTGCAGGCCTGCCTCGAAGCCGGCGCCACCCACAAGGACATCGCCGCCATCACCGGGCTCGGGCGCGGGCAGGTGTATGAACTGCTTCGCCACCATGGCCTCAGCCGTGGTCGCCGTGGTGGCCCGCGCAAGCTGCCGCCCGTGGCAGAGATCGTCGTCCGCCTCGAAGCCGGCGAGCATCCCAAGACCATTGCCGCCGCGCACGGCGTCACCACCACCGCTGTCTATCGCGCTTGCGAACGCGCGGGCATCGAAGTCCGGGACCATTTCCGGTTCCCGCGCGAACGGGGTGCTCATCGCAAGCTCCCGGTCGTCCGCGAGATCGTTCGGCGCATCGAGGCCGGCGAGCATCCCCGGGATATCGCTGCGGAAGCCGGCGTGACCGCTTCGGCTGTCCACACGGCCCTGCAGCGCGAAGGCCTCACTGCCCGCGCCATCCGCGAGGGCCGTCACCTTGAGCGCTCGCGCCGCAAGGGCCGCTTCGGCTTCCCCGATTACGTCTTTGGCCTGAAGCCCGGCCACGGCCTCGGAGGCGCAAAATGATGGCGCCCGCGACCCTTGCCGACGAGCCGTACTGGCTGGCCCGCCACGCCGCCGGCGACCGTTCTGTCGCCGTCACCAATGCCCTGCGCGAAATCGAGCAGGACCGCGAAGCCAAGGCAGTCGACGACATGATCTTCCGCTGGCTGGGCGACCTCCTTCTCGATGACCACTTGGCTGACCTTGATCGCGCTTGGAAGGGAGTACGCTGATGGCACTCTCGAAATCCATCATCGAAGAGCTGCGCGCAGAGATGAAGCGTCCCGATCACCGCTCCATGAGCCAGATCGCCCGCGACCTCGGCACCACCAAGGGCACGATCGCCGGCGCATTCGCCCGCGCCGGCATCAAGATCGGTGGCACCTACCATGATGTGCGCGCTCGTCTTGAGAGCCAGCGCGACCGGATAGAAGCCCTCGCGGCCATGAATGTGTCCGCTTGGGCCATTAGTCGCGAACTGGGCTGCAGCGACACTACCATCCGCAGCTTCTGCGAGCGGCACTGCATCCAGCTGCATGTGCGGGTCCCCCAGCCGCGACCGAAAGACAAGGCGATCCGCGAATCCATGAAGGGCATGTTCGGCAAGCAGAAGCCGCTGTCCGACCGTGACCGCGCCGAGATGAACCGCCTGCGCGACGAGGCCATCGCCGCCGGCAGGGTGACTAAGCTGCCGCCGGGCGTGGCGTACGGCGCCAAGACCTTTTTCCGCGAGGAGTATGCGTGATGCAGACCGCTCTCGATTTCGGCGACCGTCCGCGTCGCCAGTTCGTGCCCCGCACCCCCGAGGAGATCCGCACCGAGGCGCAGGACATGCTCGATACCTGGGGCGCGTTCACAGCTGACAAGAAGAAGGTGCGTGGGCTCGTCGCCATAGAGCGCCCCCTTACGGTCAATGAAGGTCGCCAGCTGTCCGCATTGATCCGCAAGACCAAGATCAAGCTGATCAAAATGGACGCGCTCAAGGTCGAGGGCGGCGTCGATTGGCCGGCGCATCATGTCGAGCACGTCGTCCGCACGATGACCCGGCTCGACGGTGACCGCGCCGAGAACTTGAACAATCTCGGGTGGGGCCCGGAAGTCTCGTCGAAGGGGCACTGGTGCGCGGCCATGCTGAGCATCGATCGCGACCGTGCAATCGCTGTGGGCCGGCTGATCGTCGAGCACTATCGCAATCAGACCGAGCGCCTCGCCGACTTTTACCCGCTGCCGGCGGATTGGATGGTGTCGTCATGACCCGCCCCAACACCATCGTCGCCATCACCACCCTCGCCGTCGCCGGCATGCTCATCGCCAGCGCCATCGTCGCATGGAGCCGGTCGTCATGACCGGCATCGCCCCCCGTATCGCCGCGGCGGCGGGGCTGGTCACAGCGGCGGCATTCGTCACAGCTGTCGTCCTTGGAGGGACACCATGAACAAGTACATTCACAGCGACACCAGCCTCGGCCCGATCAACGTTCTAGCGGATGGGCTTGAGGTGCACTGCTTGGTTTCGATCGTCTGCCGACCCACCCGCGGCCCCTTCTTCACACACGGGATCGACTTCACGTTCGTGAACCGGACCACCGACCACGAAGCCGGCATGGAAGCCTTTATCCATGGCGCGTTGGCAAAGGGCAAGTCGCTGGCAGATGCCTACATCAGGGCCCGCGAAAGCCAGCCTGTCGACGCCACGCCGATGCCCGACAAGAACTTCTCGAAGCGGACCACCATTTTCGCCTGCGGTCAGCCTGCAGGACGCGATGGGGCGCAGCGGGAGTTCGAGGTCTACGTGCAGGACTTCTGCGATCCGTCGCTTCGCCGGCTTACCTTCGCCATCGGCGTCGGCAGCCCCGAAGAGAAGCACATCGTCATCCCCACCAGCGACCTGCAGTTTTTTTTGCAGGCGATGGTGGACCTGCAGGCGACGCCGTTCACTCAGAACTTCGACGGCGAGGAGGCAGCGTAATGGTCCCGACACACCGCTTCCAAAACCTCCATCTCGGTCAGCCTTGGCCCGGCACAACCCCCTCGTTGTCGGAGCTGCTTTCCGACAACGAGACCTTCCACGGCTTCGCCAAATCCGCTGAGGCTGCCGCGATGAACCACGGTCTGGGCACCATGATCCGCGCCCAGACCTCTAGGTTCAATGAGTATGTCGCTGCTGAGCACAAGCGCGATGATCTCGTCGCCAAGCTGAGCAATGCCATGGATCAGGTGCGCCGGCAGATCGATGAGATCTATAACAAACCGGTCTCACCCGACGACGTCTTCTTCGCCGTCGACACCGAAGACAGGGTCACGATGTTCGCGGTCCCTCACGGCCGACGCATGGGCCTCTATTTCGAGACCGAAGCGGCCATGCGCGCATTCCGCAACCGCCTCGATGACACCAGCCTTT
This sequence comes from Devosia sediminis, assembly GCF_016411825.1. Taxonomy (GTDB): domain Bacteria; phylum Pseudomonadota; class Alphaproteobacteria; order Rhizobiales; family Devosiaceae; genus Devosia; species Devosia sediminis. The sequence goes on along the minus strand of NZ_JAEKMH010000001.1, from coordinate 1,394,067 downwards.
CGCCGCTGCCGCGCTATGTGATGCCGGAGCCGGTGTCCGACCGGATCGAGCTGGAGCACGGCCTGCCGCTGATAGTGGCCGACGAGATCATCTGGAAGATGGTCACGACGCGATCGCCGCAGCTCATCGACCTCTGGCTGAACCCGCCCGACATTTTCGCTTCCGCGCTGAAGGAGCCCATCGATGGCTAAGATCATTTTGGCCGGCAAACCGCTCTACGACTACACGCCGCTCAATGTCATCGACATCGCCTCGCGCCGCGGCCACCAGCGCTATGACCTCGGCCCGTGCGCGGACGCCATCCGCAACCGCGAGATTCTTCATGGATTCGGCGGCAAGCCCGAGCGCACCAGTTCTGAGCTGATCGCGTCCGAGGGCGAACGTCACCCCGAATGGTCCGACAACTTCGTGGCGCTGCGCGTCGGCGAATCCCTTGGCTGGGCCGTCGAAGTGCGTATCGTCCAGCGCATCCCCGGAGGGCACGTCTGGCGGCTGCTCGAGACCGAACGCATGTTCGAGATCATCGGCGGCAGCCGAAAAGAGCGGTCGCTCCGTGTGCGCGTTCACACCGATGACGCCGAAGCCATCGTCGCCGCCAAGCTCTGGCAGAAGGAGCTGAAGCGGCGCGATCGTGCCAGGCTGAAGGACATCGAGAAGCACAGGCCCATGATTGTCCGGCTGCTCGATCGCATCGCAACCCATGCGCCCGAGACGAAGCTTCCCAGCCACTTGGCCCGCTTTGCCGTTGGTGGGTTCGACGACATTGGCACCTGCAGGCAATTCGTCATCGACAGCCTGGGCGACCTCGACGAAGGCGAGCCCTACGTCATCGAACTGCAGCTAAATTTGCTTGCGGCCAAGCTGCCCTACGGCAGGGCGCCGAAGCTGAGTGCCGAGGACGTGGATGCCTTGGAGGGCTTTGCGATATGAGCCGGAAATCCAATCCCGCCCAGCTCGACATGTTCGCCGCCCCTGCAGCGCGCGACTGGCTGCCTAACATTCGCTCGACGCCGACCGCGACCACGGCCCTCACGGTACCCGATCTGGTGAAGCCGGGGACCGTCCTGTCAACCGAAGACGGCCGATACATCGTCGTTGCGGTCCTGCCGTCGTTCTACGCGCCCGACCGTCCCGACCACTATCGGGATCTCTCGTACATCGGCGGGCAGGGCGCCACCGACAGGTTGATCCCCTGCTTTCATTTCGCCATGGCCGCCGAGGACCGCTTCCTGGAGGCCCCATGCCGGCGTTCTCTGCGGGGCGACAGCCACCTGAATCGTGTCGTCATGAAGGGCGGGCGGCTGGCCAGCCTTTTCGACCACGTCACCCATGTTGGTGACATCATCGGGTTCAACGCCACCGCCGCCCAGATGTTGGCTGCAATGGCCAAGGAAGGGATCGCAGCATGATCACCGCCGCGATTGCATGGATCAAAGGCGCTGTCGCTCGTCTGATGGTTCCCGACGAATTCGTCTTTCAGACTGATCAATTCACGGTCCGCAGCGTCAGCATGGAGAGCTTGGATCAAGTCGTGCGCCCAAGCCTCACGATGCCGTCGCCCTATACTGGGAGGAGACCTGAATGGTCTTTGTGGAGAGTTCGGTGCGGGGAGGAGCCCACGCTGATGTGCGCTTCTTATGGCACCAAGCCAGTATTCGGGGGGACGCGCCCATGACCGCCACCGCCACCCGCGCCCTCCAGCTCGCGCAGCGCATGCTCGACACCATTGCCGCGTCCGACATCGACAATCAGGGCATCGAGATCGATGGCAAGATCCACACCGCTGACGAAATACGATCCGTCCTAAGGCGCGGGTTGGAATCGCTCCGGCAGGGACCGCTGATGCTCGATGCCCTCGGCGTGGACACTCGCCTGCGCCAAGCCTCTCGGAAAGCTGGTTCCGACGCTGCTCTCGCAAGGGCAATCGGCATCAGCAGACAGGCATTGGCAGACGTGATGAGCGGCAAGCGCCAGCCGGGCCCCGCCGTCCTCGGCTACCTGCGCCTGCGCAAAGTGGCGACTGGCCGCACTCTCTACACGCCCATGGACGACGAGGTGAGGCCGAAGGCACCGCGCAGCGAGAGGCGGCAGCGGGCGTGGGATGGGCCGTCAGTCGCAGTGCCTGACAGCGTGGCCGCGCCCTGAAAGAAAGCGCGTGTGCCTTGCTAGACCGTGCTGCATACGCTGGTCATCACCGGGAGACAGAGATGACCACCTTCTTCACCGCCGACACGCATTTCGGGCATGCCAATGTCATCGGCATGTGCCATCGGCCATATGCCAACATCACCGAGCACGACATGGGCCTCGTCGAGGCTTGGAACGCAGTCGTGGGGCCGGACGACACCGTCTGGCACCTGGGCGATTTCGCCTACCGTGCGTCGCCGAAATGGACGCGCCGGCTATTCGAGATGCTCAATGGCAGCAAGCACTTGGTGCTGGGAAACCATGATTTCAAAGGCGAGACGCGGCGGCTGCCGTGGGCGTCGCAGCACCAGCTCACGGAAATCGTCGAGGACGGCCAGACGCTGGTTCTCTGCCACTACAGCCTCCGAGTTTGGAGAAACATGCGCCGTGGTGCCGTGCAGCTCTATGGGCATTCCCACGGGAGACTCCCGGGGACGGCTCAGTCGATCGACGTGGGTGTCGATGTGATGGGCTATGCTCCGGTGACGTGGCCCCAGATCAAGCAGCGTCTCGAGCTCCAGCCGAAGTTGGACTTCCGCGACGACAGTGACGTCGTCGAAGCGATCGAGATCAAGCCATGAGGATCTGGTTGATGTCCGACCTGCACCTTGAGGTCGAATACCACAATGTCGACTATTTCGGCGTCCCGCCTGATGTCGATGTCGCCCTATGCGCCGGCGACATTGCGCGGGGCGGCAAAGAGCATGTCGAATGGCTTCAGGAGAACGTCGCCCCGCACACGCGCAGCGGTGTCATCAGCGTCTTGGGCAATCACGAATTCTATAGAAGCTCCATCGAGAGCGAACGCCTCGCTGCCGGACGCGCTGCCGCTTGGGGCGATGTTCGGGTGTTGGATGACATGTCGTGGACCGTTGACGGCGTCAGGTTCGTAGGGGCGACGCTGTGGACGGACTATGACCTTTTCAATCCATTGGGCGATCCGATCCTGCGCGACGCCGCGATGTACACCGCCAGAACTGGGCTGAATGACCACAGGCTTATAAGGTTGGTCGACAGCAGCAGCAGGCCTTTCATTCCCGCACACGCGCGCGAGATCCATCGCCGATCTGTGGCATATATAGAGTCTGTCCTATCGCAGCCCTTTGATGGCGCGACGGTGGTCGTCACGCATCATGGGCCGGCGAAAGGCAGCATTGGCGAGCGGTATCGCGACGATAGCCTGACGGCTGCCTATGTCAGCGATTTGGAGCCACTCATCCGGCGCTATCAGCCCGATCTTTGGTATCATGGTCATGTCCATGAGAGCTTCGACTACTCCATCGGCCGCACAAGAGTGATGACGAATCCGAAGGGCTACGGCCTCGAGAACAGAGCCGGCTTCAATCCCGGCTTAGTCGTCGAGATCGGTGAGCCGGCGCCAAGGCCGGTGGTGCCGTAGACGGTCTCGCCAGCGCCGGTCATACTGTTGCCATGGCCAGAAGACGATTCACACCACGCCCGCCACGGCTGCTGCCGAGAAACCCTTTCCGACCGCGCCGCTCCCGTATGCGGTCAGGCCCGTTGGTTGTGGGCGTACTGCTCATCGGTGGCATTGCCGCCATGGTCGGCGGCAATGGGTCTTCTACATCGACCAGGAGTGCGTCGCCGGCGGTCTCGACTGCGATGGCGGCGTCGTCTCCCGGGGAGTGGCGCCTCAGCTTCCGCATGTGTTCGAGCAACCGGTACACCTGTGTGGTGGACGGCGACACGATCTGGCTCGAGGGACAGAATCTGCGGCTGGAATCGTATGACACGCCCGAGCCCTACAACGACATCTGCGGCGGTCAGACCGAGGTGGCACTCGCTCATCGCGCCAGCGCCCGTCTGCTCGAGCTGCTGAATGGCAACAGCTTCTCCGTCGAGACCCATGGCGTCGATCGGTATGATCGAACTCTGGCGACCATCCGCATCGGCGGTCAGGACGTGGGCGATATCCTGATCAGCGAGGGCTTGGCGCGACGGTGGCCCAATGGCAGGGAGTTCTGGTGCTGAAATGATCAGTTTCGGTCTTTACCCTAACGGGGTCTATGGTCGGCTCGATGCCTCCAACGGCCTTGATATCGAGGCGGTCGTAGTAGAATCCGTCGCGCGGACGGGCATGTCTTTAAAGAAAGGGTTGGGATCGGCAGGCCTATATGACGTGAAGCTCAGAGGCCGGGCTGAAAGCATCCGTTTCTTGTCCTCGAATTTCGAGGTTGGAGCCGACGATATCGCGTTCTTGACTGGCGACAGACTGGTTGCTGTGCTGCACGGCGAAAGGGTCTACGTGTTCGGGGAAGTTCTAGGGTCAATCATTCGGCGGTCGTTCTGGGGAGCACTGGCTTGGATGCTTGGGCTGGCAGGGGCGCCTTGGTTTCAAGCGATGGTGAGCAATGCGCTCTACCAATTGCTCACAATGATGCCGGAGCCGGTGCTGGACACCGATCAAGTGCAGGGATGTCACTACATGACCTCGTTTGACCTCTGGGAGCCCGTCGCCGATCAGACCGCCCGGATCAAGTCGGGTCGGGCTTAGTTAACGCCGAATAGAGCTCGTCGCGCCACAGATGCGTCGTCCGCGTACCGGCCAACCTTCTCACGACGAGCATGCCGACATCGTTGTTCGAAGGATACCGCTGCCGCACACGCCAGAAATCGGATCGACCGCATCGCGGGCAGCAGCCATCGAAGAGGTCATCGAGGTATGTATCCCGGTGATAGATCTGCAGCAGGTCGGTCGCTAGGAATGCCCGGCTGCGGCGGCACATGTTGCATTTCGCGACGAGCAGCAATCCTTTGTCGGCGGCTTGGCCGAGGCGAGGGCGGTAGAACATGGAGCTGGGCGGGCTGTTAGTCATCGAATCCAGATTGCCACTTGTTCCTGTTATGTTCTAATTTCAAACGCGTGAGCATGGCAAGAATGGAGACGATCACGATGCGCCTGCAGCAACAGTCGAGCGGCCAGCCTCCGGTCCAGAAACCGACAACGCTCATTGTCGTCCTCGCCTTCGAGAGAGGCGAGGACGGCGAATTACGCCCCGCATTCGAAGCGCAGCAGATGCCGAGCGAGCATGCCGCTATTCAGCGTGCGAAGCTGATGTCTCGGGGCTACGCTGGCGTGATCGCCTGGAAGCGGCCAGCACGGCCGGATGAAGGCGAATTCGGCGACAGCGAAGTTCTGTTCCAGGCTGGTGACGTCCCTGAAATGGAATAGACTGCAGCCGGCAGAAGTGGGGGCACCAATGTTCGGATGGTTTGCGAAGAAGGCTGAGAACACGCAGCGCGAGGAGGCAGTGCGCTTCATCGACAGCCTGCGAGGCATAGACCAGGATGGTCTGGATAGCATCGCCGCTCTGGCTTGGTTCTGGGCGCAGAAGTACTCTGAGACCGGCATCGATCTCTACGAAATGGAATCGTGGTTGCCGCAGCGCTTGATGTTCCCTGTGGAGCTTGGCCGCTCCATCAAAGTCCTGCAACGCGACCGGTCGGCGAGCGGCGTCGGCCTGCATGTCTGGCTGCACTCGGCACGGGCACTCATGTATCCCGAGTTGCGGATCTACGGACGTGAGATTTGGGGACACCTCGCTAAGGCATCCCCCGAGGCCACATCGCTGGCGATTCAGTTCTATCAGCAGGCCGGGATGCGCTTCGGGGAGACCGATCCGGGCCGCGTACCCACTGGATTGGAACCGCTGAATCGCTGATCGGTTGTCCACAAGGACATCTTGGAGTCGAGCATTGATTCTGCGACAGTCGCCCCAATGTCGCCCCAGTCGAAAAGTCGCCCCAGTGGGGCAGAAGTTGGCGCTAGCAATTTCAAGGGTTTAGGTGGTGATCCCGACTGGATTCGAACCAGTGGCCTCAGGATTAGGAATCCTGCGCTCTATCCTGCTGAGCTACGGGACCAGCCGGTGATCGACGTACCAGCCGAGGGCTGGACTTGCAAGATGGGCGAAAGGAATGCCTGCAATGGCCGATGAAACGATCTCCTTCATCCTTTTCCCTGACCCGCGCCTCACGCGGGTGGCCATCTCGCAGCCGGTCGACGACGAGCTGCGGAGCATCGGCGCGGCCCTCCTGCAGGCCGCCCGGGATGCTCAGGCCTATGGCCTGGCCGCCGCCCATATCGGCCAGGTCGCGCCGGTGGCCGTGGTCAGCCTCGCCGATCCTTCCACCCGCGACTACCGCCTGCTCTACAATCCCCGCATTCTATTGACCTCAGGCTCCGAGGTTTCGGGCAAGGAAGGCTCGGTCTCCATGCCGGGCATCGAGGTAGACGTCGTCCGCCCGGAAAACGCCCGCATCGGATTTGACGACGAGGCCGGCAATCCGCACGAACTCGAGCTCACCGGTTTTGCCGCCCGTGTCGCCCAGCACGAGATCGATCAGGTCAATGGCGTCTTGTTCCTGTCGCGCGTTTCCCGTCTCAAGCGCGACACCGCCATCAAGCGCTTCGGCAAACTGGCCCGCAAAGGTTGATCCCGTGGACCGGGTCCGCTAAAGGGGGCGCAACACACGAAGGAACAAAAATGCGTACGGAAATAGAGAAGACCGTCGCCGAAATCGAGCAGGTTCTGACCCTGCTGAGGAGGCATCTTTGACTGGGATACAGCACAACTCCGCCTCGACGCGCTGAACGCGCAGACTGAATCCCCCGACTTCTGGAATGATCCGGAAAAGGCCCGCGTCACCATGCGCGAGCGCGACGAGCTCGACGTGGCGGTAAAAACCGTGCGCGAACTCGAAGCTGGCATCTCGGACAATGTCGAGCTGATCGAACTGGGCGAAGCCGAGGGCGATGCCGAGATCGTCAAGGATGCCGAGCAAGCCCTCATCGACCTCAAGTCCACCGCCCGCCGAACCCAGATCGAAACGCTGCTCTCGGGTGAAGTCGACGCCAATGACTGCTACGTGGAAATCCACTCGGGCGCCGGCGGCACCGAGAGCCAGGACTGGGCCAACATGCTGCTGCGCATGTATACCCGCTGGGCCGAACGCCGGAAGATGAAGGTGGAAGTGCTCGAAATGCATGACGGCGAAGAAGCCGGCATCAAGTCGGCCACCATCCAGATCAAGGGCCACAATGCCTATGGCTGGCTCAAGACCGAGAGTGGCGTTCACCGCCTCGTGCGCATCAGCCCATACGACTCGGCCGCCCGCCGCCACACCAGCTTTTCGAGCTGCTGGGTCTATCCGGTCATCGACGATTCGATTGAGATCGAGATCCGCGAAGCCGATCTCAAAGTCGATACCTATCGCGCCTCGGGTGCTGGCGGCCAGCACGTCAACACCACCGACTCAGCCATCCGCATCACCCACGTGCCCTCGGGCATCATCGTGGCTTGCCAGCAGGAACGCTCGCAGCACAAGAACCGTGCGACGGCCATGGCCATGCTGAAATCCCGTCTCTACGAGATGGAATTGCAGAAGCGCGAAGAGGCGGCCAACGCCCAGGCGGCCAACAAGACCGATATTGGCTGGGGCCACCAGATCCGCTCCTACGTCCTGCAGCCCTACCAGATGGTCAAGGATCTGCGCACCGGCGTCGAAAGCGGCCAGCCATCCGTGGTCCTCGATGGCGACCTCGACGAATTCATGGAAGCCGCTCTCGCCCAGCGCGTCGGCGTCGCCACGGACGTCGTCTCTGAGTGATCTCAGTTGTCTGTCGAACTGAAAAACCCCGGCCACAAGCCGGGGCTTTTCTTTTAGGCGTGATATCGGGGTTCTGCCCACCCTCCCCCTTGAGGGGAGGGTAGCGCAGCTAGGCTGCAAGCCTTAGCGAAGCTGAGGAGGGGGTGTCGGTCGGGAACCAGGTTATTCCCTCGCCGGCGGGCTCCCTGTTTCCAAAGCCCAACCAATCCACCGCTCCGCCCTCGGGCGTGACCCGAGGGCCACTCTCAACCAGCGTTGACGCGGCGATTGGTCCTCGGATCAAGTCCGAGGGCGGCCCTGTGTTCGTGAACGTATAGGTCCACTCACCCCAGCATTGCCAGAATCCGCTTCCCGGTGTCGAGGAACGGCTTGGGGTCGATGCTGTTCTCGCCCCGATGCACTTCGAAATGCAGGTGCGGTCCGGTCGAGCGGCCAGTTGAGCCCACCTTGGCTATGGGCGTGCCCGTATGCACCTGCTGGCCCTCCTTGGCGATATAGGCGCTCAAGTGCGCATAGCGGGTGAAAAGCCCATTGCCATGGGTCACTTCGACCACTTTGCCATAGCCCGATTTCTCGCCGACGAAACTCACCACGCCATCGGCGGCGCTCAGCACCGACGTGCCGGTCGGGGCAGCGAAATCGAGGCCCGAGTGGAAGGCGCGATTGCCGGTGAAGGGGTCCTTGCGGTTGCCATAGCCCGAGCTCTGGCGAAAATTGCCGGTGATCGGCATGTGCACCGGCGCGAAGCTGAGGCTGTCGCGCGCCGCCTTGTAGATCAGGAGCGCGTCCATCACCGCATTGGCGTCTTCGATCATCGGTGAAGTGGCTGCAGCGTCATTGGCCGCCAGCAGCGGCCCGCCCATGCCTGCGAACTGCGCGTCCGGCAGGTCGAGCTCTATGCCGAGCTTGCCCAGTTCCGTGACGATGTTTTCGGTGCGCTCCGTGGCGGCCAGGGCAATGCCGGTCATGGCCTGCTGCGTCTCGTCCATCATCTGCGTCACAGTGGCGGCCGTCGCTTCCACATCCGGATTGCCGTCCAGCGTCGTCACCATGGAGAGGTCCATGTCGGATGCCTCTGGAGCCGCCACAGCGGCGAGGCCAAGCTGGTCAGCCTTGGTCACGAGCGCGCGGACCAATTGATGCTGCTCCAGCAACACTTCCTGCTGCGCCGAAAGCTCCTGCAATTGCAGGTTCATGTCGCCGGCTTGCGCATAGTTGCGCGAATGCAGGCGGTCGATTTCGACCCGCATCTGTGCCAGGCGGTCCTCATAGGCCGACAGCACCATGTCGTTCTGGCCCCCGAGCAGTCGGGAAATGTCGGGCGCCATCAGGAGCGCCGTGCCCAAGAGCGCGTTGCCGCCCAGCAGCACCGCAAACATGGAGTAGAACAGGGCAGGGTGGATTCCGCGGCCCCGGGGCTTCTGCCCCTCGGTCTTCGACTTGGCTGACTGACGCACGCCATGACCCCCGAACACGCAACATGGTTAGTGGAGTGTGCACGGGCTTGGTTAAGAAGCCGAAAACTTCGGAGAACTACTGAGCCAATACCTCGTCGAGCGACTCCAGCACCTTGGCCGCATGACCCTTGATCCGAGTGGCCCTGATGATCCGCGCGATGCACCCTTCGGCATCGAGGATGAAGCTGGTGCGGATCAGTCCCATGAACTCGCGCCCATAGAGCTTTTTCATCTGCCACAGGCCGAAGGCCTCGATCACCTGCCGCTCGGGATCGAAAGCCAGCGGCACTTTCAAACCATACTTGGCGCGGAATTTCTGGTGGCTATCGGCCGTATCGGGCGAGATGCCGACGAGCACGGCGCCGCGCGCCGCATATTCCGAAGATAGCTCGGAAAACTCCTGGTTTTCGTCCACGCATCCGCCGGAATCGTCTTCGGGATAAAAGAACAGCACCACCGGCTTGCCGAGCAGATCGGCCTTGCTGATCGTGCTGCCATCGTCGCGTCGCAAAACGAAATCCGGAGCGGGATCACCTGGCTTGAGATGGGTCATGGCTGCTCCTTGGATCGGTCGCGACCGGGAATCGTTCTGCGCCCCGAAAGGCACCAGAACAAGCTCCGGCATAGGCTTCAACGTCTCTCTTGCCGAGGCGGATTGTACACGCCGCGAATTGTGGGTGTCAGCGTCACATTCCAGCCGGTATCATCATGCATTGCACCGCCAATGGCGGATGATTCTGATTGGTGCAGGACGCAGTTTCCTGCCAGTCATCGGCGTGGCGGCAGTGAACGAAGCGACAGTACCAGAATCTCCCCCTCAGACCATGCCGCCGCCCCCGCGCCGCTCCCGGATGCGCCGCATCGGTCGTGTTCTGACCTGGCTGCTTGGCCTCCCCTGCGCCGTACTGCTCATCCTCTATGCGGTGATGCTGTTCACCCCTGTCCGCATTCCCTTTACCGGCCAGGCCATCCGCACCTTCGTGCAGAATTTCGTTCCCGAGACATCAGACCTGCAGATGGGCGACATGGCCCTCGCCGTCGAAGGCGGCATCTGGCCGGTCATCCGCTTCGAGCCAGTCCTGTTCACCGATAGCAAGACCGGCGCTCGCATCGCCATGGAAGCGCTGGAAGTCGGCTTCTCGCCGGCCCGTGCCCTCTTCGGTCAGCCGGGGACCACGGTCACCATTGTCGGCCCCCATGTGCAGATCATCCAGGATCTTTACGGGCCTCGCCCTGGCACGCTCGAGGTGGTCGACGATCCCGCCGGCGGGCCCGCCACGGTGCGTGTCATGGAGGGCGACGACGCCTTTCCGGCGGTCGAGATTTCGGAGCAAGGCATTTCATTCGACGATGCGATCGTCCCGCCCATGCGCTCGGACAATGACTGGCTGATCTACAATCTCGAAGCCAGCGAGGTCGCCATTGCCGACCTGATCGAGCAGGCCGCCCAGGGTCGGTTCTCGCGGCTGGTCGTGCGGGATGGTCATGTCGATATGGCCGATCCGCTCTATGGCCTGTTCCGTCAGTTCAAGGACCTGTCCCTTGAGATCGAGACCCTGCCTGGCGACGAACGCGTCACCGGCGAATTCAGCGCCCGCATCGGCTCGCGGACCGTTTATGGCACCATCGAACGCTCGCTGGATGATGACGGCACCCGCCGTCTTCAGGCCGACGTGACCAATCTCGACTTTTCGGCCTTTGTGCCCTTCGTCGACGATGCAACCAGCATGGCCGCCATGCCCGGCGCGGGCAATCTATCCATTGACGTCACCTTCACGCCCGAGGGCAAGCTGATCGGTGGCGATTTCAAGATCGACCTGACCGGCCTCGATTTGCGGCTCGACGACGATTATTTTCCCGTCGCCAGTTCCATTCTCGAAGTCACGTGGGACCCTTCGCTCGGCCAGTTCAGCATGAAGGAGGGCGCCCTCCGGATCGGTCAGAGCAGCGCCCTCGTGTCCGGGACCTTCGTTCTCGGCCTCGACACCACCTACGGCCCGACCATCGGCATGTCGATTTCCGCTCGCGATGTCGCGATCCATCCCAATGACATGGAGGCGCCAGAAGCGCCGTTCGACACGGTCGAGTTTTCCGGCTGGTCCACTCCCCTTTACGGCGCCATGGGCATTGATCGCCTGATCGCTCGGCGTGGCGATGCCGTGGTCGAGACTGCCGGACGCATGAACCTGCTGCAGTCCGGCATCGGCCTCGACATGACCATTGCCGGTCAGGGCGTCACCGCCGACGATTTCAAGCGGCTCTGGCCCTACATCATGGGCGGCACCAACCGTGACTGGTTCGTTGCTAATGTGACCGACGGCACGGTCAAGAACGCCCATATGCGCTTCAACTTCCCGGTCGGCAGCTTTGGCGTCGGCAACGAGGACAAGCCGATCCCGCCCGACAGCATGCTCATCGAGATCGTGGGCGAGGGCGTCGCGATCAAGCCGACCCCGGAAATGTCGCCCATAGTCATATCGGGCGATACGCGCCTCCGCGTCGACGACGAGAACGTCTCGATCGCAGGTGGCGGCGGCACGCTTGAGACCGAGAGCGGCACGATCAGCGTCACCAGTCCGGCCCTTGTCATGGACAATTCCGTTCCGGGCGAAGCCATTGTCGAGATTTCGGGCGATCTCAACGCCCCCATCCCCGCGCTCCTTGCCCTGGTCGAGCAGCAGCAGCCCGACGCCCTTGCCGGCGCCGAACTGCCGATCGATCTCGACAGCATCACCGGCACGGTCGATCTCGGGCTGGTCGCCACCATCGCCCTGGGCGACGAGGAAGCCGGCCGCGAAATGGACGTGGACTATGTCATCAATGGCAGCGTAGCCGATTTCGCCAGCGCCGAGCCGATCCAGGGACGTTCCATAGGCGGCGGGCAATTGCATTTCTCCGCCTCGCAGGATGGCTACCAGCTCGGCGGCACCGCCACCATCGACGACATGGAGGCCGAGATTTCGGTACAGGGCGCCATGGGCGCTGACCCGGTCTTCCGCCTGCAATCCACCGTTGCTGTCGCCGATCTGGCGGACATGGGCTTTGATGCCTCTGAATTTCTCGACGGCGAGGTCAAGTTCGTCGCCCAGCCGCTGGCCGAAGGCGCCCTCCACATGACCGTCGATCTCGAGGGCGCCGCGCTCAATGTCCGCGACCTCGGCATCACCAAGGCCCGCGGCACCCCCGGCCAGTTGACTGCCACCGTCCGCCCCGATGGCGACGTCACCCATCTCGAGGACATTTCGCTCTCGTTCGGCGATGTGCGTCTGGCCGGCAAGCTCGATTTCCATGCCGAGAACGGGCTCATTGCCGCCAATTTCAGCACGTTTGCCCTCAGCGCCGGTGACAGCGCGTCCGTCGACCTGACCCCCACCGATGGTGGCTTTGCGGTGCGCATCCGCGGCGAGCAGCTCGATTTGAAGCCCGTGCTCAGCCGCTTCTTCAGCCTCGAGCAGGGCAGTGGCGGCGTGCAGTCGACCCAGTTCGATCAGTCGCTGTCGCTCGATGTCGAGCTCGCCCGCGCCATCGGCTATTACGCCACCACTGCCTTCAACCTCGATCTCGACCTGGCCCTGCGCGGCATGAACTTGAGCCGCGTGGCGATGACGGCTCAGTTCGACGAGGGCAATGCCATCTCGATCACCACCAATCCGGCGCCCAACGGCCGCACGCTCACCGTGGCCTTCAACGATGCCGGCACCGTGCTGCGCATGCTCGGCGTCTATTCACAGCTCGCCGGCGGGTCGGGGAGCCTCGTCATGACCACCGACCGCAACCTCAATGCCGAGGCCGGTCAACTGGTGCTGCGCAACTTTGCCATCGTCGACGAGGCCAATGTCATCCAGGTGCTCGGCAACCACACCGATTCTCGCGCCGCCATTGCCGCGCGCAACCGCCTCGATTTCCGTGCCGCCCAGGTGGAGTTCATCCGCACCAGCGATCGCGTCGAAGTGGTCGATGCCGTCCTCGCCGGCGACACCGTCGGTGGCAGCGCCCGCGGCTTCATCTATACCGATCAGCGCCGCTACGACCTGACCGGCACCTATGTGCCGCTGTTCGGCCTCAACAATATCTTCCAGCAGATCCCGCTCTTCGGTCCGCTGCTCGGCGGCCGCGAGGGCGAGGGTCTCGTCGGCGTCACCTTCGCCGTACGCGGCCCGCTCGACCAGCCGCAATTCCTGGTCAACCCGCTCTCCATCCTAGCACCCGGCTTCCTGCGCGAACTCTTCGAATTCCGCGCCCGCGAACTCCCGCCGGCACCCGCGCAATAAAAAGGCGCTCCGCAGCGCGCCTTTTTCACCTCTCCCTCTGGGGGAGAGAGCCTGCCCTCGGGCTCGACCCGAGGGTCGGCCCGAAGGGCCGGGTGAGGGGCCCTCGTTACACCGGCTTGATCAGCGCATGCCGCTTCTTGCCGACGGACAGCTTGATGACGCCCTCTTCGAGCAGGGCATTGTCGCCCAGCATCAGCTTCTCGTCCTCGATCACGGCGTCATTGACCCGCACCGCGCCGGAGCTCACATGCCGCCGCGCTTCGCCATTGGAGGCCGCAAGCCCGGCCTTGACCAACGCATTGAGCACGCCGATCCCGGTTGCAAGCTCCGCATGGGTCACCTCGGCCGTCGGCAGCGACAGGTCGAGCTTGCCGGTCTCGAACGTCGCCCGTGCCGTTTCCGCCGCTTCCTCCGCCGCCTGCCTGCCGCGGATCATGGCGGTGACTTCGGTGGCGAGGCGCTTCTTGGCCTCGTTGATATCGCCGGCCACGATGCGGGCGATCTCGTCGAGCGGCAGCGTGGTGTAAAGCTTCAGGAACCGCTCGACGTCCGCGTCCTCGGTATTGCGCCAGTACTGCCAGAAGTCATAGGCCGAGAGCAGGTCTGCATTGAGCCAGATCGCGCCATTGAGCGACTTGCCCATCTTCTGGCCCGACGATGTGGTCAGCAGCGGCGAGGTCAGCGCATAGAGCTGCGGCGTCCCCAGGCGATGCCCGAGGTCGATGCCGTTGACGATATTGCCCCACTGGTCCGACCCGCCCATCTGCAGGCGCACGCCGTAGCGCTGGTTGAGCTCCACGAAGTCGTAGGCCTGCAGGATCATGTAGTTGAATTCGAGGAACGAGAGCGATTGCTCGCGGTCGAGCCGCTGCTTGACCGAGTCGAAGCTCAGCATCCGGTTGACCGAGAAATGCTGGCCCACGTCGCGCAGGAATTCGAGGTAGTTGAGCGGCAACAGCCATTCGGCATTATTGACCATCAGCGACTTGCCGTCGTCAAAGCTCAGGTAGTTTGAAAACACCTGCTTGATGCCGTCGATATTGCCCTGAATGGTCTCGGGCGTCATCAGCTTGCGCGCCTCGTCCTTGAAGGACGGGTCGCCCACCATGCCGGTGCCGCCGCCCATCAGGGCCACGGCGCGGTGGCCGGTTTTTTCCAGCCAGTGCAGCATCATGATTTGGATGAGGCTGCCCACATGCAGTGACGAGGCCGTGGGGTCAAAGCCAATATAGGCCGTCACGGTCTCGGTGGCGAAGAGCTGGTCCAGCCCCGCATCGTCGGAGGTTTGATGGATGAAGCCGCGCTCCGAAAGGGTGCGCATGAATTCGGATTTGTAGTCGAACTTGGTCATTTTGCGATTCCGATTGCCAGCTCACCCGCAGGGTCATTCCCGCAAAAGCGGGAATCCGTGTTTGGGAGAGGCGGTAGCGAAACGGCGGGCTCGCATGGGCGGGCATCACGCCGTGGTGGTTTCTATCGCAATAAATGCGCCCTGAACTAGCGCCCGCCGCCGTCCGCGATCTCCTGACGGCGACGGTCGAGATACTCGGCACACCGCGTCGTTAGTTCGTCGATCTTGCCTTCGTAGAAGTGGTTGGCCCCTTCCACGATCTGCTGCTCGATGGTGATGCCCTTCTGCGTCTTGAGCTTGTCCACCAGCTTCTGCACCGAGGTGGGCGGAGCCACGCGGTCCTTGTCGCCATGGATGATCAGGCCCGAGGACGGGCAGGGCGCCAGGAACGAAAAGTCGTAAAGATTTTCCGGCGGCGACACCGAGATGAAGCCTTCCACTTCCGGACGGCGCATCAGCAGTTGCATGCCGATCCAGGCGCCGAAGGAGAAGCCGGCGATCCAGCAGCCGCGCGACTCGCGGTTGATGATCTGCAGCCAGTCCAGCGCCGCTGCGGCGTCCGAGAGCTCGCCGATGCCGTGGTCGAACACGCCCTGCGAGCGGCCGACGCCGCGCGAGTTGAATCGCAGCACCGAAAAGCCGCGTTCGGCGAACATGTAGAAGAGATTGTAGACGATCTGGTTGTTCATCGTCCCGCCGAACTGGGGGTGCGGGTGCAGCACGATGGCGATGGGAGCGTTGGGCTCCTTGCCCGGCTGGTACCGGCCTTCGAGACGCCCTTCGGGTCCGTTGAAGATCACTTCTGGCATGGGTTGTTCCGGCCTTTTCTGGCTCTGTCCGTTTGGCGCTTTCGGGCCCGGCGGAAGGGTGCTCGGCGCTTGACTAAGCGCGGGCCTCTCCCTAAAACATGGGTCCGAAACACCAGTTTAGAATTATTCGAAATTCGGTGTCTGGCCGCGCTGCGGCCTTGTTGAGCGCCCCTTGTAATGAAGTTGGGCGAGGAAATTCAAGAAGTGTTTGCTTGCCGGGGCGCGGGAGCGTCCGGCAAGGGGCATGGCAGCAATGTCGGGCGCACATGCGTCCGGAAGGCGCAATGGCGAAAGAGACGATCTATCTCGATCACAATGCAGCGTCCCCGCTTCGTCCCGAAGCGCGGGCAGCGCTTGTTGCTGCGCTCGATCTGGTGGGCAATCCGTCTTCGGTCCATGCCCATGGCCGCGCCCTGCGCAACCTGATCGACACAGGCCGCCGCCAGGTGGCGCGTCTCGCCGGTGCCGAAGCCAAGCAGGTCGTCTTCACCGGTTCGGCCACCGAAGCCGTCACCCAGGCGATCGTCGGCGGCACCAAGGCCTTTTCGGCAGGCGCCATCGCGGTCAGCGCGGGGGAGCACGCCGCCGTGGCCAAGGCCGCGGAGGCGACGGGCCTGCCGGTCTGGACCATCGGCCTCGACGCCGTTGGCCGCATTGATCTCGATCAATTGGTCGCCGTCCTGGCCCGCGCCGATGCCGAAGGCGTCACGCTGCTTGTCGCTCTGCACTGGGTCAACAACGAAACCGGCGTCGTCCAGCCCATGAGCCGGATCAACGCCCTGGTCGGCCCGACGCGTCACACGCTGTTCGTCGATGCCGTCCAGGCTCTGGGCAAGCTGGATCTGGATTTTGCCGCCTCCGCACCCGACATGTTGGCGGTGAGCGGTCACAAGATCGGCGCACCCGCCGGTATCGGTGCTCTCCTGGTCAAGGCCCATGCCGACACGGTTCGCCTCATTCCCGGCGGCGGTCAGGAACAGGGCCGGCGCGGGGGTACGGAATCGGCAGCCCTCATTGCCGCCTTTGGCGCTGCCGCGGCAGCCGCCGATTATGATAGTGAGGCCATGTCGGCGCTGAGCGTGCATCTGGAGCGGGGGCTCGCGGCTCTTGCACCCGACGTGGTCATCTTCGGCCAGGGCGCGACCCGTATCGGCAATGTCACCGATTTTGCCGTTCCGGGCCTTGGCAACGCGACCGCCATGATGGGGCTGGACCTGATGGGCCTGTCGGTCTCGTCGGGCTCGGCCTGTTCGTCGGGCAAGGTTGGCGCCAGCCACGTCCTCGCCGCCATGGGCGTGCCGAAGGACCTCGCCAACTGCGCCTTGCGCGTCAGCTTCGGCTGGAATTCCACGCTGGCCGACGCCGATGCGTTCCTGGCCGGGTTTGAAACACTGCTGTCGCGTCGGAAGCGCGACGGCAAGGCCGCCTGACCGGCGGCCGCCAACAAGAGACTGCGTTCGCGGCGGCCTTGAACCGCCGAGGGACATAAAGGAGAAGCCGTATGGCGGACTACGATATTCCGACCCTCAAGGAAGAGATCGACCGGGAAACCGTCGAACAGGTGCTGGCCCTTGATGTGGACAAATACAAGTACGGCTTCGAGACCGAGATCGAATCCGATGTCATCCCGCCCGGGCTGACCGAGGACACGATCCGCTTCATTTCCGCCAAGAAGGATGAGCCCCAGTGGATGCTGGACTGGCGCCTCGAGGCTTTCCGCCGTTGGCAGACCATGGAAGAGCCCAACTGGGCCAAGGTCCACTATCCCAAGATCGACTTCCAGGCGATCAGCTATTATGCGGCGCCCAAGTCGTTCAAGGGCCCCAAGAGCCTCGACGAAGTCGATCCCGAACTGCTCAGGACTTATGAGAAGCTGGGCATTCCGCTCAAGGAACAGGCCATCCTTGCCGGCGTCCAGTCGGACGAGCCGCAGGGCACGCCCTTTTCGGGCAACGTCGCCGTTGACGCCGTCTTCGACAGCGTCTCTGTCGTGACGACTTTCCGCGAGGAACTGGCCAAGCAGGGCATCATCTTCTGCTCGATTTCCGACGCCATCCGCGAGCATCCCGAGCTGGTGCAGCAGTATCTGGGCTCGGTGGTCCCGGTCTCCGACAACTACTACGCCACTCTCAACTGCGCCGTCTTCACCGATGGGTCCTTTGTCTACATTCCCAAGGGCGTCCGCTGCCCGATGGAACTGTCGACCTATTTCCGCATCAACGAGAAGAAGACCGGCCAGTTCGAGCGCACGCTGATCATCGCCGACGATGACAGCTATGTCTCCTACCTCGAAGGCTGCACCGCCCCGATGCGCGACGAGCACCAGCTCCACGCCGCAGTGGTCGAGCTGGTCGCCCTCGACAATGCCGAAATCAAGTACTCCACCGTCCAGAACTGGTATCCGGGCGACAAGAACGGCAAGGGCGGCATCTACAACTTCGTCACCAAGCGTGGCGATTGCCGTGGCGTCAATTCGCATATCTCCTGGACCCAGGTCGAAACCGGCTCGGCCATTACCTGGAAGTATCCGAGCTGCATCCTGCGCGGCGACGGTTCGCGCGGCGAGTTCTACTCGATCGCCATTTCCAATGGCTATCAGCAGGTCGATAGCGGCACCAAGATGCTGCATCTGGGCAAGAACACGTCCAGCCGCATCATCTCCAAGGGCATTGCTGCCGGCTTCTCGGACAACACCTATCGTGGCCAGGTCTCGGCCCACGCCAAGGCCAAGAACGCCCGCAACTTCACCCAGTGCGACTCGCTGCTGATCGGTGACAAGTGCGGCGCCCACACGGTTCCCTATATCGAGAGCCGCAACGGTACTGCCGTCTTCGAGCACGAAGCCACCACGTCGAAAATTTCCGACGACCAGATGTTCTACTGCATGCAGCGCGGCCTCTCGGAAGAAGAAGCCGTGGCGCTGATCGTCAACGGCTTCGTACGCGACGTGCTTCAGCACCTGCCGATGGAATTCATGGTCGAAACCCAGAAGCTGATCTCGATCAGCCTCGAAGGCAGCGTCGGATGAGCACGTCCGTCACTCCCGTGGTGCGGTTGTCCGATGCGCTGCTGGAAAGCAGCGAGCGCGGCACCATGTTCGGGTCTGCCGACGCCCACCGCCTGGGCACGGCCGCCGGGCTCAAAGCCATCGGCTTCACCTATACCGTGGTGGAGCCGGGCCGCAGCGGCGCTCCATTCCATAACCATCACGTCGAAGACGAGATGTTCGTGGTCATGGAAGGCGAGGGGACCTATCGCTTCGGCCCCGAGCGCTATGCTTTCAAGGCCGGCGATGTGCTCGTCGCCCCAGCGGGCGGGCAGGAAACGGCGCACCAGATCATCAATACCGGCAGCGTTCCGCTCAAGATGGTGGCGATCTCCAACCAGTCGCCCATCGAAGTTTGCGAATACCCCGATTCCGGCAAGTTCCTGGTTTCGAGCAAGGCCGGCGGCAATGGCGCCAAGCTGCGCCACATCAGCCGCCACCCTGACCGACATATCGAAGATTACTGGGAAGGCGAGCCCGGCGCCTGAGGCGCGGCTTCCATTCCCTTCTCACTGGAGACGACAACATGACCACGCCCGTTCTTGAAATCCGCAACCTGCATGCCCGTATCGAGGAACGCGAAATCCTCAAGGGTGTGAACCTCATCATCCCGCCCGGCCAGGTCCACGCCATCATGGGCCGCAACGGCTCGGGCAAGTCGACGCTGAGCTATGTGCTTGCCGGCAAGGAAGACTATGAGGTCACCGAGGGCGAGATCCTGCTCAACGGCGAGAACATCCTCGAGATGGAACCCGATGAGCGCGCCGCCGCTGGCCTCTTCCTGGCCTTCCAGTACCCGATCGAAATTCCGGGCGTTGCGACCATGACCTTCCTCAAGGCCGCCATCAATGCCCAGCGCAAGGCCCGTGGCGAAGACGAGCTCAAGACCCCGGACTTCATGCGCATGGTCAAGGAAGCCGGTGCCCAGCTCAACGTCGATAGCGAAATGCTGAAGCGCCCGCTCAATGTCGGCTTCTCCGGTGGCGAAAAGAAGCGCGCCGAGATCATGCAGATGGCGCTGCTCAAGCCCTCGCTGGCCGTGCTCGACGAAACCGATTCCGGTCTCGACATCGACGCTCTGCAGGTCGTCTCCAAGGGCGTCAACGCCCTGCGCGACGGCCAGCGCTCCATGCTCGTCATCACCCACTACCAGCGCCTGCTGAACCACATCGTGCCCGACGTGGTGCATGTGTTCTCCGATGGCCGTATCGTCGAGAGCGGCGACAAGGATCTGGCGCTCCAGCTCGAAGCCAAGGGCTATGCCGACTTCGACGGTCAGGCGGCCTGACCATGCGCGCCAATTTTCCCGTACGCCTCGGCCCCGCCGAGGAATCGCTGATCGCCCAGCTCAAGGCTGCCGGTGCCACCCAGGCCGCCGAGCGCATCACCGTGGCCGGCCTGCCGACCCGTCGCGTCGAGAGCTATCACTATACCGACTTGAAGACCCTGCTGCGTTCCATCCCGCCCCTGGCGACGGCTGCCAACGAAGCCAGCGCGCCGGCGCTGCGCATTCCCGGCGCCTATACCCTGATGATCGCCAATGGCGTCATCCAGAACGCCTCGACGGCGCCCGCCGGCGTCATCGTCGGCAAGGCCGATGGCGGCGTCCTCACGACCCGTGACGACGTGATGGTTCACGTCAACAATGCGCTAGCAAATTCGGCTCTGACCCTCACCCTCGAAAACACCGTCGACCCGGTCATCCAGGTCGAGCGCCGCGTCGAAGGCGAGGCCGCCCATGTGGCCGATGCGCTGAAGATTTTCGTCGCCGACAACGCTACCACGACCATCATCGAGACCTTCTCGGGCTCCGATGCGGCCCATGTCGGCAACCACGCCACCTATCTGGCGCTGGGCAAGAATGCCGTGGTCACCCACATCACTGTCGACCTGAGTGCGCGTGCCGCAACGCATTTTGCCACCAACGAGTATCATCTCGCCGATGGTGCCAAGCTGCGCACCCTGGTTATCCACCTCGGCGCCGGCCTCTCGCGTACCAATGTGTTCCCCACCATGGGCGGCGCTGATGCCCACGCGGATATCACCGGCCTCAACCTCGTCTCCGACGGCCAGCACGCCGATATCACGATGGAAACACATCACGCGGTGCCGCACACCTCGTCGCAGCCGCTGTTCAAGTCCATCAGCCGCGGCCGCTCCAAGGCCATCGTGCAGGGCAAGCTCGTCGTCGCCCGTGACGCCCAGAAGACCGATGCCAAGTTCATGCATCAGGGTCTGATGCTGTCGGACGAAGCTGAGATTCTGTCGAAGCCGGAACTCGAAATCTATGCCGACGACGTCGTCTGCGGCCACGGTTCGACCTGCGGCAAGCTCGACGAAGACAGCCTCTTCTACCTTTTGAGCCGCGGCATACCCAAGGCCGAGGCAGAGACCATGCTGGTCCGCGGCTTCATCGCCGAACTGCTTGATCCGGTTGAAGATTCCGAGCTCAACGAAGCCCTGCAGGGCATCGTCGACGGCTGGCTGCTGGGCGGCAAGTAAGCTCCTGCCCCTTCACCTCTCCCTAGGGGGAGAGGTCGGCGCGCAGCGCCGGGTGAGGGGGCCTTACAAGAGTCACGGTGCGGAGGAAGGCCCCCTC
Source organism: Devosia sediminis (assembly GCF_016411825.1). GTDB lineage: Bacteria > Pseudomonadota > Alphaproteobacteria > Rhizobiales > Devosiaceae > Devosia > Devosia sediminis. The sequence continues at coordinate 1,372,716 of NZ_JAEKMH010000001.1, read as the reverse complement.
ACCCGACCGAAGACGGTCGACCTCTCCCCCAGGGGAGAGGTGAAGCAGAGGCAACCCTTCATGACCTTCGATCTCGAAAAAATCCGCGCTGACTTCCCGATCCTCTCCGAGCAGATCCACGGCCACCGCCTGGTCTATCTCGACTCGGGCGCCTCGGCGCAGAAGCCGGTGCAGGTCCTCGACCGCATGGACCATGCCTTCCGGCATGAATATGCCAATGTCCATCGCGGCCTGCACACGCTCGCCAACCGCGCCACCGAAGGCTACGAGGCTGGTCGCGAAAGCGTCCGCCGCTTCCTCAATGCCGGCCGCATCGAAGAAATCATCTTCACCAAGTCGGCGACCGAGGCCATCAATCTGGTGGCGTCTTCCTTCGCCGGGCCGCGCATTGGGGCAGGGGACGAGATCGTCACCACGATCATGGAGCACCACTCCAATATCGTGCCATGGCATTTCCATCGCGAGCGCCGGGGCGCCATCCTGAAGTTTGTCGCTGTCCGCGACGACGGCAGCCTCGATCTCGATGCATTCGAAGCGGCCCTCACGGACAAGACCCGTATCGTTGCCGTTACGCATATGTCCAACGTCCTCGGAACCATCAATCCAATCAAGGACATGATCGCCATTGCTCATGCAAAGGGTATTCCGGTCCTCGTCGACGGTTCCCAAGGCGCCGTCCATACCAAGGTGGACGTGCAGGACCTTGACGCCGATTTCTACATCATGACCGGCCACAAGCTGTATGGCCCCACCGGCATCGGCGTGCTCTATGGCAAATACGATCTCCTCGCCGAAATGCAGCCCTATCAGGGTGGCGGCGAGATGATCGAGACAGTGACGCTCGAAGGCGTCACCTATAACGAACCGCCGCATCGTTTCGAGGCCGGCACGCCGCCCATCGTCCAGGCCATGGGCCTCGGCGCGGCCCTGGAGTACATCGAGGCCATCGGCCGCGACGCCATCGCCGCCCATGAGCACGACGTCGCCGCCTACGCCCATGAAAGACTCAGCCGCATCAATTCCCTGCGCCTGATCGGCACGGCGCCCGGCAAGGGCGGCATTTTCGCCTTCGAGATTGCCGGCGCCCATGCCCATGACGTCGCGACCATCCTCGATCGCTACGGCATTGCCGTTCGCGCCGGCACCCATTGCGCCCAGCCGCTGCTCAAACGCCTCGGCGTCACCTCTACATGTCGCGCGTCCTTCGCCCTATATAACGGCAAGGACGATGTGGATGCCCTGGTGGACGGCATCGAGCGCGCCCAGAAATTCTTTGCCTGAGGAAGGCTGACATGACCGACGAAGTAATCGATACCCGCATTCAGCCCACGATGCCCGAAACCCTGCCCGAGGCCGAGGTGGAGCGCATCACCACCGATCTGATCGGCGCGCTCAAGACCGTCTACGATCCGGAAATCCCGGTCGATATCTACGAGCTGGGCCTCATCTATAAGGTCGACCTCGACGACAACCGCAACCTGACCATTGACATGACGCTGACCGCTCCCGGTTGCCCGGTCGCCGGCGAGATGCCCGGATGGGTGGAGAATGCTGCGCGCGGCGTCGAAGGCATCCAGGACGTTACGGTCAACATGGTCTTTGATCCGCCTTGGGATGCGTCGCGCATGAGCGAGGAAGCGCAAGTCGCGTTGAACTGGTGGTAATCCGGCGCGTTTACGCCTATATGTCGTGAAACGCCGATAAAGGTCGCTCGATGCCGTTCAAGATTATGTCTCTCACCGATGCCGCCGCCGAGCGCATCACCGAGATCATCGAAGACAGCGACAAGCCGGTCGTTGGTCTGCGCGTCGGTATCAAGAATGCCGGTTGCGCCGGCGTGTCCTACACCATGGACTATGTCGAAACGCCGGTCGCCGGCGACGATCACGTCAACGACAAGGGCGTCGATGTCTGGGTCGACCCCAAGGCCACCATGTATCTGCTCGGCACGGTGATGGATTTCGAAGCCGGCAAGATGGGCTCGAGCTTCACCTTCAAGAACCCCAACCAGACCGGCGCCTGCGGCTGCGGCGAAAGCGTCACGCTCGCCCCCGCCGACCTCAAGGCCATCGCCGAGGCACGGGCCACCGCTTGAGTCTTCCCTTCTCCCCTTGAGGGAGAAGGTGCCCGAAGGGCGGATGAGGGGTATCTTCCCGTTGCGGAAACAAGTCCGCTAGTGCATTGATCCCGCATCATGCCGAACGCTCTCCCGCCTGCCTACACCATCACCCCGCCCAATCGTCCGCTCTCAGGGCGCGTGTCGCCGCCCGGCAGCAAGTCGATCACCAATCGGGCTCTGCTCCTGGCTGCCCTGGCTGAGGGCACCAGCCGCCTCACCGGCGCGCTCAAGAGCAAGGATACCGTGTTGATGGCGCGCGCCCTGCGCAACATGGGTGTCACGGTGGAAGAACCCGACGCGACCAGCTTTCTCGTTACCAGCACTGGCCGCCTCGCTGCGCCGAGCGCGCCGCTCTTTCTCGGTAACGCCGGCACAGCCACCCGCTTCCTGACTGCGGCGGTGGCCACCATCGATGGCACGGTGATCGTCGATGGCGACGAGGACATGCGGCTGCGACCCATCAGGCCGCTGGTCGACGCGCTCAATGCCTTGGGCATCGACGCGCAATCCCCCACCGGCTGCCCACCCGTCACAATAGTCGGCACCGGCCGCTTCGGATCGGGCAGGGTGGAGATCGACGCTTCGCTGTCGAGCCAATACGTCTCGGCCTTGCTGATGGCTGCGCCCTTCGGCGACGGCCCGATCGAAGTCGCCCTCAAGGGCAAGGATATCGGTGCGCGCGGCTATGTCGATCTCACGCTTGCAGCCATGCGCGCCTTCGGTGCCCAAATCGAGAGCCGCGACGATGGCTCCTGGTTGGTGCAGCCCACCGGCTACAAGGCTACCGATTTTCACATCGAACCCGATGCCTCAGCCGCAACCTATCTCTGGGGCATCGAAGCGCTGACCGGCGGCACGATCGATCTCGGCGTACCGACCGACGCCTTTACCCAGCCCGACGCCGCGGCCCAAGCCGTCATCGCGCAGTTTCCCGACATGCCCGCCGTCATCGACGGCTCGCAGATGCAGGATGCGGTGCCGACCATCGCCGTCGTCGCCGCCTTCAACAACCGTCCCGTGCGTTTCGTGGGCATTACCAATTTGCGCGTCAAGGAAACCGATCGCATTCGCGCCGTAGCCAATGAGCTCAACCGCATCCGGCCCGGCCTTGCCGTGGAAGAGGGGGATGATCTCATCGTCCACTCCGATCCGGCGCTTTCGGGGCAGGTGCTGCCTGCCCGTATCGAAACCTACCACGATCACCGCATCGCCATGAGCTTCGCCCTGGCCGGCCTGCGCGTGGGCGGCGTGACCATTCTCGATCCGGCCTGCACCGGCAAGACCTATCCGGATTACTGGGACATGTTGAAAGCGCTCGGGGTCGAACTCACCCCGGCGACGTGATCAGGCCGCCGAGACGTCCTTGGCGGGCGCCTCGTCGATTTCGACCAATTCATCCTCGCTGACCACGCGATTGCGCCCGGCCCGCTTGGCCGCATAAAGGCAGCGGTCGGCCCGCTCGATCAGCGACATCGCATTGTCGGTGGGGCGGAACGCGGCAACGCCGAAAGACGCGGTGATGCGGCCGAGCTTTTCGTTGGTCGAGCGCTTGAGCAATTCCTTGGCCTGGACGGCCTTGCGGATATTCTCGGCGACGATCAGCCCGCCCTTGAGGTCGGTCCAGGGCAGGATGGCGACGAATTCCTCGCCGCCATAGCGTGCTGCCAGGTCCTTGCCCTTGATGTTGGATTTCAGCGTCATGGCCACGAGGCGCAGCACCTGGTCACCCGTCTGGTGGCCATAGGTGTCGTTGAAATTCTTGAAATGGTCGATGTCGAGCAGCAGAAGGCACAGCGGGTGCCCAGCCTTGCTGGCCTCGCGCAGGCCATCTTCGAGCCCCTCGTCGAAGCTCTTGCGGTTGGCGATCTTGGTCAGCGGATCGAGCATGGACTCGCGCCGCACGTCGTCCAGGTCCCGCTGCAGCGCCGCAATGTCCTCGCGCGAAGCCTCGAGCTTGGATTCGAGTTGCCGGTTGGTGTCTTGCATCCGCCTTGTTTCGGCGAGCAGACGCGTCGCCAGCAACTTCATGTCTTCGCCGGTGAGGTCGCGTTCGAGATCTCCGCTGGCCGATTGCAGCGAGCCCGAATAGGCGTTGGCCGTGGTCATGGCGCTGTCGATCGCTTCGTGCACCGCCTCGATACGGGCATGCATGCGCTCCGACACCGCCGACATGCGGTCGTTCGCGTCGGATTTCAGGAATTCGTTGTAGAGCGCTTCAGCGAGGTTGGCCGTGGGAACGGTACCGCTGCGGAAGATCGCGTTGATGCGGTTGTTCAGCGACGGATTGACGCCCGTCGCATAGGTGTAGAGGAGCTCATAAAACTGCGGATAGGGCGGGATCCCACTACGCTTGAGCAGGTCGAACGCAGCGTTGGCGTATCCCAGAGTACGCGTGAATTCTTGGTCCGACACTGCCCACCCCGCGCCCCGTTGCGCCTTGACCGGATCGACTTACCTTAAACGAGTCGTTGCCACAAATTTACAGGCACGCACCAGCCCAACACAACCGCGACTTCACAAGATTCCGTCCGCTTTGGGCCAATATTGCTGACGTTTTACTGGCTTAAACGCGTCGGCCTCAACAGAAACGCCGGAATGGGACCGGCATCGCCGAAGGGCGAATCCGAGCTGCCACTCTCCTCCGCTTCCGCCTTTCGGGGCGGCCGCTGGCGGCGCGACGGCTTGGCTGGCTCTTCAGTGGCGACTTCCGGCTGCGCCTGGGCGGCGCGCTTCGGTTCGGCTTCGGGCTTGCCCGCGCGTCCGCGACGACCGCGGCTCGGCCTGGCTTCGGTCGCTTCGCCCTCACCATCCTGGCTGGCGGAAGCCTTGACCGGTTTGCCGTCGTCCAGCCAGTCGATCGGCTTCTGGATCAGCTTGAGAATGGCGTCGAGATGCTTGCCGTCGGCCGGGGCCACAAGCGTATAGGCAACGCCAGAGCGGCCGGCGCGGCCGGTGCGGCCGATGCGGTGCACATAGTCTTCGGCATGCACCGGCACGTCGAAGTTGAACACATGGCTCACTGCCGGAATATCGAGCCCGCGTGCCGCCACGTCGCTGGCTACCAACAGGGTCAGCTTGTTGCCTTTAAAGGCATCCAGCGTTTCCATGCGGCTCTTCTGGTCCATGTCGCCATGCAGGGCCCCGGCGCTATAGCCGTGGCGCTTCAGCGAATTGGCCAAGGTCGCCACGTCGCGCTTGCGATTGCAGAAGATGATGGCGTTGGTCAGGCCTTCCGATGCGTCGATCCGGGCCCTCAGGGCTGCGCGCTTCTCGTCGGGCTTGGACGAAACCTTGACCAGCTTCTGGTCGATGGTGTCGGCCGTGGAGGCGGCGCGCGCCACCTGCACATGCACCGGGTCCTTGAGGAACTTCTTGGTCAGCCGCTCGATCTGCGGGTCCATCGTCGCCGAGAACAGCATGGTCTGGCGGCGCGGCGGCAGGCGCGAGCAGATCTTCTCGATATCGTCGATAAAGCCCATGTCGAGCATGCGGTCGGCTTCGTCGATCACGAGGATTTCCACGCCCGTGAGCAGAATCTTGCCGCGGTCGAACTGGTCCAGCAAGCGTCCGGGCGTGGCGATCAGGACGTCCACGCCGCGGTCGAGCTTCTTGTTCTGGTCCTCGAAGCTCACTCCGCCGATGATCAGCGCCATCGAGAGGCGATGGTTCTTGCCATACTTCTCGAAGTTTTCGGAAACCTGCGCCGCCAGTTCGCGCGTCGGCTCGAGGATCAGCGTGCGCGGCATGCGCGCCCGGGCACGGCCTTTTTCCAGCAGCGTCAGCATCGGCAGCACGAAGCTGGCCGTTTTGCCGGTGCCGGTCTGGGCAATGCCGATCAGGTCCTTCTTTTCCAGAAGGTGAGGGATGGCCTGGGCCTGGATTTCGGTGGGCTTGCTGTAGCCGGCTGCGGCCACCGCGTCGGTGACTTTGGTTGAAAGGCCCAGTCCGGAGAAGGTATCGGTCAAGTCGGTCGTTCCACTAGGGTGCTGCCGGTAATGCGGCGGCAGGATTCCCTGGGTCGCGCGACCGGCATTGGACATCAAACGGGCGCGATCCTCGGGGACCGTGCCTGCATGGGTGCCAACCAATCAACGTATTCCTCAGCACCCTCGGCTCGGGCTGCGCCGGTCTTGAACACCGGCCACATGGCCCTGCCGGCTACCCAGGCGCTGCGACGACACGATGCCTGCGCGCCCTTGGTACTCTACCGGCGGCGCGGACCATAGCGCAAAGCCCCGCTCTGTCAATGATTTTGCCCGCTTTTAGGTTACCGTGGCGGTCGCGCCAGCCCCGGCCCGGTCATGACTTGCATCCGGCCAGCCGTGCGGCTTCCGGCATTGGATTGATGCAGCCCCGAGACCGCTTTCGCCTCGTGAGTATAAAAAACATGAGACGCAAGACGTTCAATGGGCCATGCGCGCGCAGCGCTTATGGCCTTTTCAGCTCAAATCTCTCCACTGGAAAGATTTGCCCTGCGGGACGGATCAAAGAGCGACGGGGTTTCAGGCAGGGAGTTTCACTAGGGCCGGCTTGCGCCGGGATTTCCCATCTCCGGACCCACACCCCATAACGATTCAGGATGCTCCCGGCTGTCGCCGGACGGTTGATCGTTGCAACCCCATCTCCACCCGGCTGATGGGAGGAATATCGCAGAGGATTTGTGGGCAGGGATAAGTCCCCGCTGCTCCGCCGCTCAAATATCCAGATCCGTCACGAACGCGGCGTTTTCCTGGATGAATTCGAAGCGCGCTTCCGGTTTGTTGCCCATGAGCCGGTCGACCGTGCTGCGGGTGACGTCGCGATCGTCGAGCACCTTGACCTGCAGTAGCGTGCGGGTCTTGGGCGACATCGTGGTCTCGCGCAGATGCGCGAACGGCATTTCGCCCAGACCCTTGAAGCGGGTGATGTCGACCTTGCCCTTGCCGGTGAACTCGGTCTGCATGAGCTCGTTTTTGTGCGCGTCGTCGCGCGCGTAAAGCGTCTTGCCGCCCTGGCTGATGCGATAGAGCGGGGGCAGAGCGAGATAAAGGTGCCCGTTCTCGATCAGCCGCGGCATTTCCTGGAAGAAGAAGGTGATCAGCAGCGACGCGATATGGGCGCCGTCCACGTCGGCGTCGGTCATGATGATGATCTTGTCGTAGCGCAGGTCGTCTTCCACGTAGCGATCGCGCGTGCCGCAGCCCAGCGCCTGGATCAGGTCGGCGATGAGCTGGTTGGCGGCCAGCTTGTCGCGGCTGGCGCCGGCCACGTTGAGGATCTTGCCGCGCAGCGGCAGCACCGCCTGGTTGGCGCGATTGCGGGCCTGCTTGGCCGACCCGCCGGCCGAGTCGCCCTCGACGATGAAAAGTTCGGCGCCCTGCGCGGCATTCTGCGTACAGTCGGCCAGCTTGCCGGGCAGCCGCAGTTTCCGCGTCGCGCTCGCGCGGTCGATTTCCTTTTCCTTGCGGCGGCGAAGGCGCTCCTCGGCCCGGTCGATGGCCCAGTCGAGGAGCTTCCCAGCCTGCTGCGGCGAGGCTGCCAGCCAGTGGTCGAAGGCGTCACGCAGCGCCGTATCGACGATGCGGGTGGCTTCGCCCGAAGCCAGCTTGTCCTTGGTCTGGCCGACGAATTCCGGTTCGCGCACGAACACCGACAGCATGGCCGCGCAGGAGGTGAGCACGTCCTCGGCGGTGAGGTTGGCGGCGCCCTTGTTCTTGGTCAGCTCGGCATAGTTCTTGAGCCCGCGCAGCAGCGCCATGCGGAGGCCCGCTTCATGCGTCCCGCCATCGGGCGTCGGCACGGTATTGCAATAGGATTGCGTGCCGCCATCGCCGATAGTCCAGGCAATCGCCCATTCCACCGCGCCATGGCTGCCAGGCTTGCCGCTCCGCCCTGAGAAGATTTCGTCGGTGATGCGCGTCTCGCCCTCGATGCGGGCCGTCATGTAGTCCTTGAGGCCATCGGGATAGTGGAACACCGCCTTGGCGGGTACTTCCTCGTTGGCCAGGCTCTCGTCGCAGCTCCAGCGCAGTTCGACGCCACCGAAGAGGTAGGCCTTGGCGCGGGTCATGCGGAAGATACGGCCGGCCGAGAAATGTGCCGTGGGCCCGAAAATCTGCGGGTCGGGGTGGAAGCGCGTCGTGGTGCCGCGGCGGTTCTGCACGCGCCCGACATTGACCACGTCCTCCACCACGAGACCGCGCGAGAACTGGATGCGATAAAGCTGCTGGTCCCGCGCCACCTCCACGACCATGTCGTCGGAAAGCGCATTCACCACCGAGACGCCGACGCCATGCAGGCCGCCAGAGGTCTCATAGGCTTTGCTGTCGAACTTGCCACCGGCGTGAAGCACCGTATGGACGATCTCGAGGGTCGAGCGATTTGGGAATTTCGGATGCTTTTCGACCGGAATGCCGCGACCGTTATCGGTAACGGTAATGTATCCGTCGGCTCCCAGATGCACCTCGATGCGCGTGGCGTGGCCGGCAATGGCCTCGTCCATGGAATTGTCGATCACCTCGGCGAAGAGGTGGTGATAGGCATTGATGTCGGTGCCGCCGATATACATGCCCGGCCGTCGCCGGACCGGCTCAAGCCCTTCCAGGATCTCGATATCTGACGCGCCATAAGCCTCGGAGGTTACCGGAGCGGACCGCGCGGATGGCTTGGCCGGCGCAGTTTCCTTTTTCGGTTCTGGAGAGGGTGCGGCGCTTCCGAACAGATCTGACATGCACTTTCCAACAAAGGTTCGGCCCGAATCGGGCTGGTCCGATACCTAGCATATAGCAGGCATTTCCCTAGATTTCGGCCGCCCGACCAATTCCCACAAGCAAGGCAGCCATATGGCAGTCAAGCGGAACGGGAGATGAACCTTGCATGCTCCCGGATGCCTGCCGGCGATCCGTATTGGGAAAAATTCGTCCCAAGATAGGCCGGCCGGTTTACCCCTCGTTTCCGTCTTGGGAGCACTTTCTTAAGCGCGTCCTGATAGACAAGTGGACATACGGTTTTTGTCTGGAGTTGCCGTATGCGAGCCGAACAACCGGGTATTGCGTATCAATCGGTCAAGGTCGGCTCGGCGCTCGGATATTGGCCGATAGCCGGATTTTTGAGTACTGCGTACCGGCTGGCCAGTTTTCGTGTTTCTCGTGCCGGCGCCGTGTTTGGCGCCACTATTCTCTTCTATCTCGTCTGACCTGACTTGCGTTGCTCCGGCGGCGCGGTTAGGTATTTGCGCATTCGCCAATTGGTCCACACCTGAAGGGGAGGGCTGCATGACTGTTTTTCAGACGCATCGTTCCCGTGGACCCGTCCAGGCCCTGCGGCTTGAGCTGCAGGGCTGACCAGCCTGGTCCGGACGTAACCTATCCGTTCCCGATCCCTGGTTGCCCTTCATGGCGGCCTGGCCACTGCCAGGACGCTGAACTGACGGCAATGGCGCCCTATGACGGCGCCGATCCAGTGAGCGAATAAATGGGCACGATCAGCCTCCAACAAGCCGGCCACCGCGCAGGCGACCTTCTCTTCTCCAATCTCAATCTTGTCATAGCCGACGGCGACCGCGTCGGCCTCGTGGCGCCAAATGGCCGCGGCAAGACCACGCTGCTGCGGGCCATGGCGGGCCAGGCCGAACTCAGCGACGGCGAGATCACGCGCTCGCGTGGCCTCACGGTCGGCTATGTTCCGCAGGAAGTTCCGGAAAGCGCCCTGACGCTGACCCTCGCCGCCTTCGTCGCCTCTGCCCTCGATGCGGCGACCCTCGATAACGAAGGCTGGCGGGTTGACGTCGTGCTGGACGAAATGGCCATTCCCGCCGAATTCCGCGACAAACCTCTGGCCGAGCTTAGTGGCGGCTGGCAGCGCATGGCTTTGCTGGCGCGGGCCTGGGTGACCCAGCCCGATGCCCTGCTGATGGACGAGCCGACCAACCACCTCGATCTCGGGCGCATCCTGATGCTCGAGGAGTGGCTCGGCTATGCCGCCCGCAACCTGCCGGTGGTCATCGCCAGCCACGACCGTGCCTTTCTCGACGCTGTCACCAACCGCACGCTGTTCCTGCGGCCCAGCGAGCAGGTCTATCTGCCGCTGGCCTATTCGGCCGCCCGCGCCGAACTCGACCAGATCGACGCTGCGGCCGAGGCCCAGCGCGAAAAAGACCTCAAATACGCCACCCAGCTTCGCAAGCAGGCGGCTAAGCTCACCAATGTCGGCATCAATTCCGGCTCCGACCTGCTGGTCGTCAAATCCAAGCAGTTGCGCGACCGCGCCGAAAAGATCGAGACCCAGGTGCAGGAGGTCCATCGTGACCGCACCGGCCTCGTCAAGCTGGGCAATTCAGGCGCCGAGGCGAGGGTCATGATGGCCTTCGAAAACGTGCCGGTGGCGACGCCCGATGGCCGTCCGCTCTTCACCGTGGACAAGCTCCACATCTTCCAGGGCGATCGCATCGTGCTGTTGGGGCGCAATGGCACCGGCAAATCCCAGTTTATGCGCGTCGTCACCGAGGCGCTCGCCGGCTCGGTACCGTCGGGTATGCGCATCAGCCCGCAACTGGCGCCGGGTTATCTCGACCAGGCACTGGCATGGCTGCCGCTCGATCCGTCACCGCTCGATTACCTGTTGCACCGGTTCGACGAGGGAGACAGGCGCACCATCGCTCTGCTCGCCGGTGCCGGTTTTCCGCCGGACCGGCAATCGAGACCGATCCGCACCATGTCGCTCGGCCAGCGGGCGCGCCTCGCCCTTTTGGCGCTGCGGCTCGAAAAGCCCAACTTCTATCTCCTCGACGAGCCCACCAATCACCTCGATATTCCGGGCCAGGAGCAGCTCGAGGACGACATCCGGGAGCAGGGGGCGACAACCATTCTCGTCACCCACGATCGAGCCTTCCTGCGCGCCATCGGCACGCGTTTTCTGCTGATCGAACGGAGAAAGCTGGTGGAGGTGGATAGTCCCGAGGACTTTCTCGAGGCGCAGGCGGCCCTGGATCGCTAGGCCAGCTTCAGCCGGGCAGGGGACGCCTCTGCCCGGTTCTTGCCGGCCGCCTTGGCGCGATAAAGGGCCCTGTCGGCCAGCACCTGCATATCCTCGAGCGTTTCGCCGCCTTGCCGCGCATGAAGGCCGATGCTGAGCGTCAGCGGATAACCTGCCGGCAGGCCCTCGACGCCCTGTTCCCCGAGTTCCGCGGCGATGGTCCGGGAAATGACCTTGAGGCGCGCCGGGGTCGCGTTGCGATAGAACAGCGCGAATTCCTCGCCGCCGATCCGGCCCGAACAGTCCGCTTCGCCAGAACGGGCCAGGACCCTGCCCACGGTGGCGATGACCCGGTCGCCCACCGCGTGGCCGAAGCGGTCATTGACCTGCTTGAAATCGTCGATGTCGGCGACCAGCAGGGCCGGTATCGTATCCTGGCTATCCATCGCGTCCGCGACGGCCGCCTCGAAACCACGGCGATTGAACAGCCCGGTCAGGAGGTCGTGGTCGGCCTCGCTGCGCAATTGCGTGACGATGTCGAGCACCAGCGAAAACACGAAAATCGCCACGATGAAGATCGCCAGCAGCGGCGTCAGCCCGGCTATGGATCCCCAATAGGACGATTGCGTCACCCCACCATCGGCATTGAGCGAGAGCCCGCCAGAGAGAATCAGCAATGGCCTGCCCACGGCGAGCAGCGTGCCTAGGCCCACGGCGGACATGAACAGCCTGTCTGCCAGGGTGCGCAATCCGGCGCGGGCGAGTTGCACCAGGGTGATACCGGCGGTGATCGCAAAACCACCGCTCAAGACCACAATGCGCCCCATGGTCGAGGGCGTCACCAAGGCAAAATAGAAGAATCCGGTAAATGCTGCTACCGTAACCAGGGCAAACGGGATCACAGGCATCTTGGCCCGCACCCGCACGATCGCGCTGACGCAGGCGAGAAGCACAGCGCCATAGAACAGCGCATTGCCGGCATAGTTGACCGCGCCGGGGCTCGAGAACAGCGGCCATTCCTGGGTGATGAAGCCGAGCCCGAGATAAAGGAACGCGACGCTGAGCGGGAAGAAGTAGACGTGGTTCGGCCAGCGACGCCAGAGCAGGGCAACCAGAATCGAGAAAGACAGCGCGAGGATCGGGTTCAGCAGGGAAAGGTAGAACTGAGCCGACATGCCGATGCCCGAACCGCGTGTTACGCGCGAAATCTATTTGGCAGGCAATAAGTAAACCTTAATCCGCGCCGGCAGGACACGTCGGCGCGGAACAATATCGTTTCCGATCAGGTCCTTGCTGATCGCTTAGTGGTGGTGATGGTGTTCGGGCATCTGTTCCAGGTCGCGCTTTGTCCACAGCGTCACCGCATGCACGCGGCCCGCCTCGTCGCGCATGAAGTCGAGGCTGGCCATGCCCACTGCAACAGGCTTGGCGCCAATGCCGAGGAAGCCGCCGACATCCACGATCACCTGTGCGGCCGGGCCGGCACCATGCAGGTGCGAAACCTTGCCGATCTCCTGGTTGTCGGCGCCATAGATGGTGGCGCCTTCCAGCACGCCCGGCACAAGCTCGGCCTCGGTCAGCGGTTCGTGCTGGTCATGGTCAAGCGTGGGGTTGGTCTGCCGCGCCGTTTCACCGCGTCCGTTCTGCAGGTTCGGAAGGCTCTGCTCCAGCCGATCGAGGGCCATTGTCACCTTGAGGGCAACACCCGGGTCATAGTCGTGGTCGGGGCTGGTGCGCTCATAGTCCCGCAGTTCTTCCGTGGTGATGCCGGCCTCGGCCGCGAACACGTCGGGGTCGATGCCGAGCGACAGGCGGCGGTTGTGGTCACCCTTGGGCTGGAAAGGTGCGTCCGAAGTGTAGTGGGTCATCGCAATTCTCCTTCACTGCAGGGGAAAAGCGCGGCGCCCGCAATTGGTTCAATGCGCCGCCCGGTGGGGCGATCACATCGATCGGCGAAAACAAAAAGGCCGCCCGAAGGCGGCCTTTTCAAACGGTCAGGCGCTCCACCTTAGTGGTGGTGCTCCTCCGGAACTTCGTCTTCGTCGGCCTGGATCAGCTTGGCGAGCTCGTCGCGGCTCATCTTCTGGTCGGTGACGTCGCCCAGCGAGATGATGTGGTCGACGACCTTGTTCTCGAAGATCGGGGCGCGGAGGCTGGCCAGCGCCTGCGGGTTCTTGCGGTAGTAGTCGTAGACCTGCTGTTCCTGGCCCGGGAAACGGCGGACTTCGGCGATCAGCGCCTGCTGGTGCTCGTCGTCGGTCACCTGCACTTCGTTCTGGTTGCCGATTTCGGCGACCACGAGGCCCAGGCGCACGCGGCGCTCGGCGATCCGCTGGTACTGTTCCTTGGCGGCTTCTTCGGTCGTGCCTTCGTCTTCGAAGGAGCGGCCGTGATGCTCGATCTCATGGACGACGCGCTGCCAGATGGTGTTGAACTCGGCCTCGACCAACTGGGCCGGGACGTCGAACTTGTGGCCATCGTCGAGGGCGTCGAGCACCTGGCGCTTCATGTGCTGGCGGCCCATCGAGGCGAGGGCGTTTTCCATCTGCTCGCGGATCGCCTTGCGCAGCGCGGCGACGTCTTCGAGGCCGAGGCGCTTGGCGAAATCGTCGTCCAGCTCGCCGGCATTGGGGCCGTCGACATGCAGGATGGTGACGTCGAACACGGCGTCCTTACCGGCCAGCTCGGCGTTCTGGTAATCCTTGGGGAAGGTCACCTTCACTTCGCGGGTCTCGCCCTTCTTGGCGCCCACGAGCTGCTCTTCGAAGCCGGGGATGAATTCGCCCGAGCCGACGGTCAGGTGCGCATGGTCGGACGAGCCGCCATCGAATTCCTTGCCGTCGATCTTGCCGACAAAGCTGAGACCCAGGTAGTCACCGGTTTCCACAACGGCGTCGTCACCCTTGTTGGTGTAGCCGCGGTTCTGGGCGAACACGCGGTTGACCTCGGTGTCGACTTCCGCTTCCGAAACTTCGATGACCGGCTTGTTGAGCTTGACGCCCTTGATGTCCATCAGGGTAACGGGCGGCAGGATTTCGTATTCAACTTCGAATGCGAGATCGGCCTTGCCGTCGAGCACGTCATTGATGACGCCCTGGTCCTGTGGCAGGTCGACCTTGGGCTGGGCGGCGGCGCGTTCCTTGCGCTCGTCCAGCGTGTCCGAGACGGTCGCGTTGATCGCGTCGGTCATGACTTCCGACATGGCCGAGCGGCCATAGACCTTCTTGAGGTGGGCGGTCGGCACCTTGCCGGGGCGGAAGCCCTTGATATTGGCCTGGCCCTTGAGCTCTTCGAGCTTGGCGTCGAGGCGCGTATTGAGGTCCGCGGCCGGAATGGTGACGCTGAGCTTGCGCTTGAGGCCGTCGTTGAGGGTTTCGGTTACCTGCATGGGGTTGATCCCGTCTTGTTCAATCTCGTTCGGCCGAGGCCGCTATGGTGCGGGTGAGAGGACTCGAACCTCCACGCCTTGCGGCGCTGGAACCTAAATCCAGTGCGTCTACCAATTCCGCCACACCCGCAAGGGTCCCCGTCGGCCGGGTTGGCGATGCATCTATATGAAGAGTGTAAGCCAGTCAAAGCCTAGCTTGGCGTTTTGGCGGGAATGGAGAAGACCGTCTGGATCAGCCCATCCGCGACATGGAACATCACCGTCGCTTCCATCGGCTCCGGCCCGAGCCCGTGGATCAGCTCGTGGTCGATCACAGTGTTGCCGGTGACGATCCGGTTCACGAGCTCCGCCCTCAGCCCTTCGTGGACGAAGCGGTTGGCCGCATAGAAGTCACCAAAGGCCGCCTTGCCATCGAGCATCAGCGTCATGTCGGGCAGCCGGTAGGTCTGCACCCCATCGGCGAAAACCGACAGAAACGTCTCGAGGTCCCGCCTGTTATAGGCCTCGAACTGCACCGTCACGCACTCCAATGGCGTCATTTTGGTCATCTGCTGCACTCTTGGCCTTTCCGCCATGTCGATATTGCTCACGAAACGCTCAATCTGCCCACAAGTTAGGCATTAGGCGGTGATGGGTAGGTTTCCGCCCATGCCGCTTCATCTCTCAAACGTCTGTCCTAACACGGCTTTTCGGTGTTTGGCATGGCTGGCACACGCCATGCATACGAAGGGACCGGTAACTGCCGAAGACGGCCATTGGAGGCGTGAGTGAAAAAAATCGAGGCTATCGTAAAGCCATTCAAGCTCGACGAAGTCAAAGAAGCGCTGCAGGAAGTTGGCCTGCAGGGCATCACCGTGACCGAGGCCAAGGGTTTCGGGCGCCAGAAGGGCCATACGGAGCTCTATCGCGGCGCTGAATATGTGGTGGATTTCCTGCCCAAGGTTAAGGTCGAGGTTGTGTGCCCCGACGACCTGGCTGAAAAGGCCATCGAAGCGATCCGCGCAGCCGCGCAAACCGGTCGCATCGGCGATGGAAAGATCTTCGTCTATTCCATCGAGCAGGCCATCCGTATCCGTACCGGCGAGTTTGGCGACGACGCGCTCTGAGGCGCAGGTCCATCGCCGACTGCCACCAACCACTAACAAGCATTCCGTCTAAGACAGGGGAAGACCTATGACGACCGGAGCCGACATCATCAAGCGCATGAAGGAAGAGAACATCAAGTATCTCGACGTGCGTTTCACCGATCTGCGCGGCAAGCTGCAGCATGTCACCATGGACGCGTCGGTCGTCGACGCCGACCTGTTCGAGGACGGCGTCATGTTCGACGGTTCCTCGATCGCCGGCTGGAAGGCCATCAATGAGTCGGACATGGTGCTGATGCCCGATCCGAACTCGGCCTATATCGACCCGTTCTTCGCTGCCTCGACCCTCGCCATCAACTGCGACATCCTCGAGCCCAACACCTATCAGCCCTACAACCGCGACCCGCGCTCCATCGCCAAGAAGGCCGAAGGCCTGGTCAAGTCGTCGGGCGTTGGTGACACCGTCGTGTTCGGCCCCGAGCCCGAATTCTTCATCTTCGACGACGTGAAGTATTCCAACACCACCTACAATGTCGGTTTCTCGGTCGACGCGCACGAACTGCCGACCAACAACAATTCCGACTATGAAGGCGGCAACAACGGCCACCATATCGGCCTCAAGAAGGGCTATTTCCCGGTTCCGCCGCTGGACAGCGCCCAGGACATGCGCGGTGAAATGCTCGAGGCCATGGGCCAGATGGGCGTCATCATCGAGAAGCACCACCACGAAGTGGCGTCCGCCCAGCATGAGCTCGGCCTCAAGTACAAGCAGATGATCGCCTCGGCCGACGACGTGCTCATCTACAAGTACGCCGTCCAGCAGGTCGCCAATGCCTATGGCAAGACCGCGACCTTCATGCCGAAGCCGGTTTACGGCGACAACGGCTCGGGCATGCACTGCCACATGTCGATCTGGAAGGACGGCAAGCCGCTCTTCGCCGGTGACCAGTATGCCGGCCTGTCGATGGAATGCCTCTACTACATCGGCGGCGTCATCAAGCATGCCAAGGCCATCAACGCCTTCACCAACCCGACCACCAACTCCTACAAGCGTCTGGTGCCCGGCTTCGAAGCTCCGGTTCTCCTGGCCTATTCGGCCCGTAACCGTTCGGCTTCCTGCCGTATCCCCTTCGGCCAGTCGCCGAAGGCCAAGCGCGTCGAAGTCCGCTTTCCCGATCCGCTGGCGAACCCGTACCTCGCCTACACCGCGCTGCTGATGGCCGGCCTCGACGGTATCAAGAACAAGATCCACCCGGGCGATCCGATGGACAAGGATCTCTACGAACTGCCGAAGGAAGAGCTCAAGGAGATCCCGACCGTGTCCGGTTCGCTCCGCGAAGCCCTGGAAAACCTCTCGGCCGACCGCGAGTTCCTCAAGGTTGGCGGCGTCATGGACGACGACTTCATCGACAGCTACATCGAACTCAAGATGGGCGAAGTCATCAAGTTCGAGCACACCCCGCACCCGGTCGAGTACGAAATGTACTACTCCGCCTAAGCGGATCCGGACGAATAGGAAAGGGGCCCTCCGGGGCCCCTTTTTTCTTGTCTAGCGGCAAACGCGGAAGCGGAGATGGGTAATGCCGTTCTCGCCCTCGAGCACCCTGACGCGCTCCAGCTCCTGCGGACCCAGCCCGAGATGGTCGAACAGCAACCTGCCTTCACCGAGCAGCACTGGTACGAGGTGGATTTCGATCTCGTCCAGAACGCCCGCGGCAAGGGCGAGCCGCGCAATGCCGGCGCCATGGGCCAGAACGTCGCGGCTCCCCGCTCGCTCCTTGGCCGCGCTCATGGCCCGGCCGATATCATCCACATAGCGGACGAGGGGCCAGTCGGCCGCCCAGCCCGGCGCTGCGTGCCGGCTGAGGATATAGATGGGGTACCCCATTGTGGTGGTCGCCGCCCCAGCCCTTGGCGGGCTCGAACGTGCCGCGGCCAGCGACCACGGCGCCAGTGTCCATTAATTCGCGGAACACCTGGCCGTTGACGCCGCCAAGGCGGTCTGGCGTCTCGTCGAGATCGAGGTCGGCGCCATCGGGAAAGAACCAGCTATGCAGGCGGTCGATGCTCTCGCGCGCGCCGTCGATATAGCCGTCCAGCGACATGGACATGTAGAGTACGGTCTTGGCCATCAGAGGTCTCCTCGTCTGTACAACGCCTCAAGGCGTCATCAGTGCGACGAGGTTCGCATGGCCCGATCGACATTTTCGGCCGGCGCTATTGGGCGGCGCGGAAAGTCCGCCGCATTACGTCGCGCCATTCGTCGGGCGCTTCGAGCAGGGATTCGAGATGATCGGCGCTCTGCGGTTCGAAAAAGCGCACACCGAAGCCGAAGTCGAAGAGGCGCACGACTTCGCCGGTCACCCGTCCGACGGTGACGATTTCGCCCACCGCCGGCTGGAAGGCCGCAGACACGGCGGCGCCCGAGATGGAATAATCGACAATGAGACAGGGCTGCGACCAGTTATCGGGCCGCGCGATCACCGTGCGCGGATTGCTGGGCATCACCCGCTCGGCGCTGCGCCGGTCGCTGGTCGTGGTCCAAAGTTTCTCGCTGAAACTGGTGATCCGTGCGTTGAGGGCGTCGCGCTCGGCATCGCTCTGCACAAATCCCATCTCGAAGCCGTCGTCATATTGGCGCGTCACCGTTCCGGTGAGTGTCCCGAACGAGGTGAAGCTCGCCGAAACGATTTCACCCATTTGCGGAATGACCGGAGCGGTGACCCGAAGGTTGTCGCTGCCGATCATGCGCAACCGGCATGCGAAGAGATTGATGCCGGGATGCATGGCTTGATCGCCGATGACGTAGCGGCCCGCCACGGAAGCAATGCCGTGCAAGGCGATTGTAGGACGTTCCAGACCTTCGGACACAGAAGACCTCCCCCAGGTGATCGGTTGAGCATGGCTGAGCCACGTCAACGCGTCCTTGCACCGGGGATTTGCATTTTATCTTTCCGCCGGTTTGTGCCGCCCTCTGCCGCGTAAACGAAAACGCCACCCGACGGCATCGGATGGCGTTGAAACAGGGGGCGGGTCAGCTCACTCGGCCGGTGGCTTCACCAGGTATTCCAGATCCTCGAATTCCTGGGGCTGGATGAATTGCAGCGCAAAGCCGACCTCGAGATGCCGCACGACGCGCCCGACGACTCGGCCCAGCGCCATGGGCATGCCCAGTTCCGGCCAGAAATGCGCCGACACCGCCGCTCCCGAGCGGGACACGTCGATGATGAAGCAGGGTACCTTGCGGCCATCGGCCAGCACGATCAGGCTGCGCGGATCGCGCGGCAGGATGCGCCGATGCTCGCGTTTGTCCGGCACCTGCGCGTGCACATGCTTCTTGTGCCAGTCGATCTTGGCGCCCAGTTTTTCCCGCTCGCTGTCTCCCAGGTCGAGATTGGTCACGAAACCGGATGCCAGGCGGCGCGTTATCCGTCCGCGCAGGATGCCGAATTCGTTGAAATGGGCCGAGACCGTCTCGCCTTCCTTGCCGACGACCGGCCCGACCGTGACCAGCATGCGGGTCGAAATCGAGCACAGGCGGCAGGCGTAAACTGGAATCTTGTCGTCCGGCGTGCGGCGGCGATCGGGCAGGGCGTAGCGTCCTGCCAGTGCGCCGATGAAACGGACATCTTCTATAGCGAAAGGTGCGCGCAGACTTTCGTCGTCAAAAGCGGCGGTCAACGACATGGGCTCCCCTCCCATTTGCCATTACCGGTGAAAACCCTACCGCGTAGTCCTTAAGGAGTTCTCCCAGTGCGGCCACCTGAACCGTCCGCCGTAAATTTGCTGCTAATCTGAATCATCGCAATTTTCGCAATCGGTCATTTTGGTCGAACTATCATGCAATTGACGTCGCAACTTGCCCTTCTCAATCCCTCCGAAATGGCCGAGGCGGATCGCCTGGCCATCGCCCTCGGCACGCCCTCGCTGGCGCTGATGGAGGCTGCGGGCGCCGCCGTGGCTGAGCGGATACTGGCCGGTTACCAAATGGACCCGGTCCTGGTTCTCTGCGGTCCGGGCAATAATGGCGGCGATGGATTCGTGGTTGCCCGCCTGCTGCAGGAGGCCGGCTGGCCGGTCCGCGTCTGGCTGTCCGTGCCGCGCGAGACCCTTGCGGGTGATGCCGCCGCCATGGCGGACCGCTGGCAGGGGGAGGTCGAAGGTCCGGGCCTACCCGATCTGAGCATCGTCAGCCTCATCGTCGACGCCATGTTCGGGTCGGGCCTGGCCCGCGATCTCTCCGGCGACGTGGCGGGCCTGGTTGCCACGGTGAACGCCCTGCCGGTCCCGGTCATCAGCGTGGACGTGCCGAGCGGCCTCGACGCCGCCACGGGCGCGCTGCGCGGGGTTGCTATCCGGGCGACCGAAACCGTCACTTTCTTCCGCCTCAAGCCCGGCCATATCCTCGACCAAGGCAAGGCCCAGTGTGGGCATCTCCATCTTGCCCAGATCGGCATTCCCGACATGGTGCTCGAAGCGCTGGCCGTGCGCACATGGCGCAATCATCCCGGGCTCTGGAGCCTGCCCGATCATGAAGGCGACCGTCACAAGTTCGATCGTGGCCATGTCGCCGTGATCTCGGGCGGTCCACTACAAGCCGGCGCGGCCCGTCTGTCTGCGCTCGGCGCCTTTCGCAGCGGGGCAGGGCTCGTGACCCTGCTCGGTTCGGCCGAGGCGTTGAAAGTTCACGCGGCCCACGTCACCGCCATCATGCTCAAGGAGGCCGAAAAGCCGTCCGAACTGGCGGCGATTCTGGGCGACACGCGGATCAAGGCTGTCGTCATCGGTCCGGCTGCCGGTATCGGCGCTCAGACGCGATCGCGCGTTGCCGCGCTAGTCGCATCCGCGGCAGCGCTCGTCCTCGATGCCGATGCCCTTACCAGCTTTTCCGGCAATGCCGAGCGGCTCTGGTCCGATATCGCCGCGCGCGGCGCGCCCGTCGTCCTGACCCCGCACGAAGGTGAGTTTGGCCGGCTTTTCCCGGATATCGGCGGCAGCAAGCTCGAACGCGCGCGCCTCGCTGCGGCGCTGTCCGGCACGGTGGTGATTCTCAAGGGGCGCGATACCGTCATTGCCGCACCCGACGGGCGCGCCGCCATCAATGACAATGCGCCCACCTGGCTGGGCACGGCCGGGGCAGGGGATGTGCTGGCCGGCATGGTGGCCGGGCTCCTCGCTCAGGGCATGCCCGGCTTCGAAGCAGCCTGCGCCG
The DNA here is from genome assembly GCF_016411825.1 of Devosia sediminis. Lineage (GTDB taxonomy): Bacteria > Pseudomonadota > Alphaproteobacteria > Rhizobiales > Devosiaceae > Devosia > Devosia sediminis. Next base: position 1,351,960 of record NZ_JAEKMH010000001.1, on the reverse strand, counting down.
CGGTCTGGCTGCATGGCGAGGCTGCCAACCGCTTCGGCGGCCCGGGCATGCTGAGCGAGGATATCCCCGCCCTGCTGCCCGCAGTGCTCCGCGACTACTACCGGGCATACGGTGCTGCTGCTGACAGCCGCTGACAGTCAAATTTTCCAGCAGGGGTGACAGGCGGGTGCTTGCCGGATGGTGTGCCCGATCCTACATCACCGGTCACCGAGGGTCCGGGCGCAGCCATGCTGTCGCCTCGTCCGGCGCGGCGCGGCTTCCTGGAGCGGACCCATGAACAAGGCCCTTGTCGTCATTCTCGCCGCAGTCATGCTCGATGCCATTGGCATCGGCTTGATCTTCCCGATCCTGCCAGCCCTGCTGCGCGAAGTCGGGCATACGTCCGACATTGCCACCATTCTGGGCGTGATGCTGGCGCTCTACTCGGCCTGTCAGTTCCTGTTTTCGCCCATCCTGGGCGTGCTCAGCGACCGCTTCGGCCGCCGCCCGGTGCTCCTGGTTTCGCTCGCCGGCGCGGCCATCGACTATCTCGTCATGGCCTTTGCGCCCGAACTCTGGCTGCTGGTGATCGGCCGCGCCATTGCCGGGGTCACCAGCGCCAACATGGCCGTGGCCACCGCTTATATCACCGACATTTCCACCGAAGACGAGCGCGCCAAGCGCTTTGGGCTCTTCCATGCAATGTTCGGCATCGGCTTCATCATCGGCCCGGTGATCGGCGGCATTCTCGGAGACATCTGGCTGCGCTCGCCATTTCTGGTCGCGGCGCTGCTCAATGGCGTCAATTTCGCCCTGGCCCTGTTCGTCCTGCCCGAATCGCGTCCGGGCCAGCGGGATGCGCGCTTTACTTGGGATACGCTCAACCCATTCAAGCCGCTGGCCTGGGCGCTGACCTTCAAGGCGTTGATCCCCTTGATGGGCATCTATTTCATCATGAACCTGGTCGGCACCGTCTATGGCACCACCTGGGCCATCTACAGCGAGGACGTTTTCGCCTTCAACGGCATGACCATCGGCCTCTCATTGGGCGCTTTCGGCGTCTTCCACGCCCTGGCCCAGGCCTTTCTCACCGGGCCCGCCGTGGCCCGGCTCGGCGAGCGCTGGGCGCTGATCGTGGGCATGGCGTTCGAGACCGGGGCCATGCTCACCCTGGTCTTCGCCACCCAGGGCTGGGTGCTCTTTGCCATGGCGCCGATCTTCGCCCTTGGGGGCATCGGCATGCCCGCCCTGCAGTCCCTCACCACGCGGCAGGTCGATGCCAACAGGCAGGGCCAGCTCCAGGGCGTGCTGGCGAGCCTGGTCAGCCTGGCCTCCGTGTTCGGACCGCTCTTTTTCAGCTTCGTCTACCATGGACTGCGACCGAGCTGGCCCGGCGCCATCTGGCTGGTGGCCATCGGCATCTATCTGCTGGCCCTGCCGCTCATGGCCGGTCTGCGCCGCCCCGCCGGCCTTCCGCCCGAGGCCGCATAGGCAAACCGGGGACAATCCGCCGCAATCCCGGCTTTTCCGCTTATCCGGGGTTGCAGGGTCCATTTTTCCGGTCCATTAACAGCTTTGCACCGTCGGGCAGCCGAAAACCCCCGGATTTCCTTGCGCTCCGCGCAGAATCGCAAAAGGTTGTCGGCGTTTTCGTTCGCCAGAGACGGCGGGCATTCACTGTGAGGAAACGCTATGAACAAAAACGATCTGGTTGGCGTCGTTGCCGACAAGGCTACGATCACCAAGGCACAGGCCGCCGAAGCGGTTGACGCAGTGTTCGAGGCCATTACTGCTGCTCTCAAGGGTGGCGAAGAAGTCCGTCTGGTCGGCTTCGGCACTTTCGCCGTGTCCCAGCGCAAGGCTTCCACCGGTCGCAACCCTGCCACCGGCGCCGAGATTCAGATTCCTGCTTCGAACCAGGCCAAGTTCAAGCCCGGCAAGGGCCTCAAGGATGCGATCAACTAAGATCGCCGCCTTGCCTTAATCGGCAATCGGCCCCGTGCGGTTTGCGCCGGGGCCGTTTTCATATCCGCAAAAGTCAGTTGACGGGCGGGGAAGGGCACCCTAATCAGGGCGCCGTTCACTTGAGGGGTCCTGGACCCTATTCGGGCGATTAGCTCAGTTGGTAGAGCGCCTCGTTTACACCGAGGATGTCGGCGGTTCGAGTCCGTCATCGCCCACCATTCCCACCGCGATCCTGCGCGGCTTTCGTTCATTTCAGATCCTATCCTGTGCGATCGGTCGTTGATCGGTCACATGAGCTTATTGCCCCTAAGCCTTGAGATAAAAAAGTTTTCCACAGGCGGCGTGGCCGATTTCCAAAAATCTCCGGCAGAATTCCGCAGCGGCGCTTGACTTCACATATGGGGGCCAGTACATGGACGCCACGTTGCGCGAACGACTTGTTCGCAAGCGCTGCGGGAGTAGCTCAGTTGGTTAGAGCGCCGGCCTGTCACGCCGGAGGTCGCGGGTTCGAGCCCCGTCTCTCGCGCCACCCTTTCTCATTGAAATCAATGGTTGTTCAAAGGGTAGCGCAGCCTTCGGCGCCCCTCGCAAATCATATGGCCCGCCTGTAACTTTGGCCCCTGTCTGACCGTATCTGCTATCAATAGATCAGCACGAGGTCCCCGCCATGCCCGCCCGCTCACCCATCAGCCTCACCCAGCCACGCCGCCGCACCATCCTGCTCGGCCTCGCCGCCTTGCCGGTCCTGGCCCTTCCTTTTGCGCGTCCTGTGCGTGCCCAGGAAGCGCCTGTCGAAATTCCGTCACCGGCGCTCGATCTCGAGGCAACTGGCACGACCGCGACGGCGACCTTTGCAGGCGGCTGCTTCTGGGGTGTCCAGGGTGTTTTCCAGCGGGTGAAGGGTGTCAGCAATGCCGTCTCCGGCTATTCCGGCGGTGCGGCCGAAACCGCGACCTACGATCTGACCACCCGCGGCGATACCGGCCACGCCGAAACCGTCGAGATCACCTACGATCCGTCACAGGTCAGTTACGGGGACCTGCTGCACATCTTCTTCTCCGTCGCCCACAACCCGACGCAGCTCAATTTCCAGGGCCCGGATCGCGGCACACAGTATCGCTCCACCATCTTCGTGCGCACCGCCGAGGAAGAGGAGGTGGTCCGCGCCTACATCGCTCAGCTCGATGCCGCCAATCTGTTCGAAGGCCCCATTGTCACGACGATTGAGCCGTTCGACGCATTTTACCCCGCCGAGCAGTATCACCAGGACTTTCTGACGCTGAACCCCGACTGGCCCTATATTGTGGTGCACGATCTGCCCAAGATCGCCGCGCTCGAGGCCCTCTTTCCCGAAAGCTTCCGGGCGGAGCCGGCGCTTGTCGGAATGCTGCCGGTGTCATGACCTTATTTCTGCGGTCACAGTGACTTGAGGGGCCCGCCGCCAGCCCTCTTCCGGAACCGGGCCCCCATGATCCGCGTTGAATGACGACTCGGCTCGAACAGGGAAGGCTGCGATGCGTATTGCTTCGACTATCGCCCTTGCGACCTTGATGAGTACGGCACTTCCCGGCTTGGCCCTGGCTGCCGACCCGATCACCATAACCACCTCTACCGATGCAGCGCTCCCCGTTGCCCGTTCGTCCGGCTTCGACTGGAACGGCTTCTATGCCGGCGTGCATGGGAGCGGCGTACACGCTGGTGAGGGGGACCTTCAGGCTGGCGTGGGAATTCATGCGGGCGTCAATACGCAGTTCGACTTTTATCTCCTTGGCGCCGAAGTGGCGCTGACCGGAATTCCCGAGACCGAGGTAGCGTCCGGGACGGTAGAGGGGCAGGTGCTCGGGCGCGCCGGGCTGGTTGTCGCTGACAACGTCATGACCTACGGCGCCGCCGGCTATGGTGTGAATTTGGGCGCGCCGGAAGAACAGGACGTTCTAGTAGGCGGTGGGGTCGAATTGGGATTGACCGATTCCGTCTCGGTCCGGGCCCAATACCTGCACAGCTTTCCTGTCCAGGGCACCGAGGCCACTGACCAGTTCTCGCTTGGTGCCAGCTTCCACTTCTAGTCGTTCCGATTCGGCACGCGTCCCGCGGAGCAGCACGGATTGCCGCGACTTCTCGATATAAACTGCAAGATTTCGTTAGGAATTTGCCACAATCTCGCCATCGTGCGGTCAGGGATCGCGGCCGACTGATGGTATTTGTATCAAATTGAACCAATTCCATGGTGTTCCTGCAACACCTGCCCGCAAATGGTCATGGAATCTTATCCGCACTGCCAGATTTGGGCGTTGATACCCTTGTCAGCCGCACGCCTGTGAGGCATCTATCGGTCGACTACGGTTAACTCTATGGGAGTGCAAGACATGTTTGTACGTTCTCTGGCCATTGGCGTTTCCGCCGCGGCTCTCATGGTTGGTGGCGCTCAGGCTGCTGACCTCATCATTCCGGTTACCCCGGAACCGATCTACACCCCGGCCGGCTTCGACTGGGAAGGTCTCTATGTCGGTGCTCGCGTCGGCGGCCAGTTCGTTGGCTCCAACGTCTATGCCGGTTCGACCACTTCGGCGACCTATGGCGTCATCGGTGCCGCCGTCGGCGTGAACTTCATCCCCGTCGACCCGGTTCTGCTCGGCGTTGAAGTCACCGCTGACTACAACTGGAACCACAACGCCACCAGCTCCAGCGAGTTCTTCGCGAACCTGCGCGTTGGTGCCGTCGTGACCGACAACGCTCTGGTCTATGCCCTCGGTGGCGTTGGCTACAGCACCCGTCACAACGCAACCTCTGAAGCTGTGTACCAGCTCGGTGGTGGTGTTGAATTCGCCGTCAACGACGTCGTCACCGTTCGCGGTGAAGTTGTCGGCCAGGGCGATTTCTCGCACACCGCTGGCGACGCCTTCTTCGAGTCGGCCAAGGCCACCGTTGGCGTGTTCTACCACTTCTAAGTTTGGCGTGCCGGGGCGGATTCGCCCCGGTACCTTCAATCTTGCAACCCATCTCGGCGGACCGATTCCATCGGTTCGCCGTTTTGGTTTTGTGGCCGCCCGGGATGGTCGCCATGCGGCCCTTGAGAGATTCGCGGATGGCTGCCTCATCCTGCTAACTATCGGTCTAGCACCTGCGCATCCATTCCGGCCGCTTGCTGCGTGACCGCTTGTTTTCGCAAATCTGTTGCGCGATTTGCCCCTTTGCGAGCCGCTTCGAAGCAATTCCGGGCGGCCGGTTACATGATTATTTTGCTCATATTTTCTTTCCCTTGAAACGTTTGGGGGGAAGGTCTAAGCCGTTCCGCATCACTGGCGCATCGGCCCGGCTGCCCCAATTGCATCGCGGTCCATGTGCTTCTCGGCCGCCCTGGCCGGTTTGAACTACAGGCTGCCGCATGACTGAATTGCTCAGCAATTACCTGCCCATTGTCATCTTCATCGCCTTGGCTGCTCTGATCGGCGGCGCGCTTCTGGTGGCTCCCTTCCTGGTCGCCGTGAAGCGTCCGGATCCGGAAAAGGTATCCGCGTTCGAAGCGGGCTTCGACGCCTTCAGCGACGCGCGCATGAAGGTGGATGTCCGCTTCTATCTGGTGGCAATTCTCTTCATCATTTTCGACCTCGAAGTGGCTTTCCTCTTCCCCTGGGCTGTGGCCTTCCGGGACGTGGGCTGGTTCGGCTTCTGGTCCATGATGATCTTCCTGGGCGTGCTCACCATCGGCTTTATCTATGAATGGCGTAAGGGAGCTCTGGAATGGGATTGAGCCCGTCCAGTTCGACACTGGTTACCCCGCGTCCCACCGGCGCGATCGATCCGGCAACCGGCAAGCCATTTGGCGCTGATGATCCGTTTTTCGCCGGCGTAAACAACGAGTTGGCCGACAAGGGTTTCCTTGTCACCACCGTGTCGCAGCTCATCACCTGGGCCCGTACCGGCTCGCTGATGTGGATGCAGACCGGCCTGGCCTGCTGCGCCGTGGAAATGATGCAGATGTCCATGCCGCGCTACGACATCGAGCGCTTCGGCACTGCGCCGCGCGCCTCGCCGCGCCAGTCCGACGTGCTGATCGTCGCCGGCACGCTGACCAACAAGATGGCCCCGGCTCTGCGTAAGGTCTACGACCAGATGCCCGAGCCGCGCTACGTCATCTCCATGGGCAGTTGCGCTAATGGCGGCGGCTACTATCACTATTCCTATTCCGTTGTGCGCGGTTGCGACCGGGTGCTTCCGGTGGACGTCTATGTGCCCGGCTGCCCCCCCACCGCCGAAGCGCTTCTTTACGGCATTCTCCTTCTCCAGAAGAAGATTCGCCGCGACGGCACGATCGAACGATAGGGCAGGGGCATGGACGAAACTGTTGTTGTCGAGCCGATTGCAATCGACCCGCTGGTGACACTTGGCGAGCATGTCGCCGCGTCCCTGGGCGATGCCGTGCTGGGTTTCGACGTGGCCTATGACGACCTCACCGTCACCGTGGCCCGCGATTCGATCGTCAATGTGGCGACTTTCCTGCGTGATGATCCGAAGTGCCGGTTCATCAGCTTCGTCGACGTGTGCGGTGCTGACTATCCGGCTCGCGAATTCCGCTTCGACGTGGTCTACCATTTCCTCAGCCCGCACCTGAACCAGCGCATCCGCGTCAAGCTCGAGGCCGACGACGCGACGCCGGTCCCGTCGATCTGCGGCGTCTATTCCGGCGCCAACTGGTTCGAGCGCGAGACCTACGATCTTTACGGCGTGCTGTTCTCCGGCCACCCCGATCTGCGCCGCATCCTCACCGATTACGGTTTTGATGGCCATCCGCTGCGCAAGGACTTCCCGCTGACCGGCTTTGTCGAGGTTCGCTACGACGAAGAGCGCAAGCGCGTGGTCTACGAGCCGGTGACCCTGGCCCAGGAATTCCGCTCGTTCGATTATCTGTCGCCTTGGGAAGGTACCGATTACGTGCTGCCCGGCGACGAGAAGGCGAAGAACTGATGTCCGAAGTCGACGTTCGCAATTTCACCCTGAACTTCGGTCCCGTGCACCCCTCGGCGCACGGCGTGCTGCGCATGATCCTCGAGCTCGATGGCGAGGTCGTTGAGCGTGTCGATCCGCATGTCGGTCTCCTGCATCGCGGCACCGAAAAGCTGATCGAGTACAAGACCTACCTGCAGGCCGTGCCCTATTTCGATCGCCTCGATTACGTGGCGCCGATGAACCAGGAGCATGCCTTTGCCCTGGCCGTCGAGCGCATGCTCGACATCGAGGTGCCGCGCCGTGGCCAGCTCATTCGCGTGCTGTATGCCGAGATCGGCCGCCTGCTCGCCCACCTGATGAACGTGACCACCCAGGCCATGGACATCGGCGCGCTGACCCCGCCGCTCTGGGGTTTCGAGCAGCGCGAAAAGCTCATGGTGTTCTATGAGCGCGCCTCGGGCGCCCGCATGCACGCCGCCTATTTCCGTCCCGGTGGCGTCCACCAGGATCTGCCCCAGGCCCTGATCGACGATATCGGCGTGTTCTGCGACGAGTTCCCCAAGGCGCTCAAGGACATCGACACGCTGCTGACTGCCAACCGCATCTTCAAGCAGCGCAATGTCGATATCGGCGTCGTTCCGCTCGAGGAAGCCTGGGGCCGTGGTTTCTCGGGCGTCATGGTGCGCGCTTCCGGTGCTGCCTGGGACCTGCGCAAGGCGCAGCCTTATGACGCCTACGCCGAAATGGAATTCGACGTTCCGGTCGGCTCCAATGGCGACTGCTATGATCGTTACCTGATCCGCATGGAAGAAATGCGCCAGGCCAACGAGATCATGCGCCAGTGCGTCCAGAAGCTGAATGCCCCCGACGGCAAGGGGCCCGTGGCCTCGACCGACGGCAAGGTGGTACCGCCCAAGCGTGGCGAGATGAAGCAGTCCATGGAGGCGCTCATCCACCACTTCAAGCTCTATACCGAGGGCTACAAGGTTCCCGCCGGCGAGATCTACGCCGCCGTCGAAGCGCCCAAGGGCGAGTTTGGCGTCTATCTGGTGTCCGACGGCACCAACAAGCCCTATCGCTGCCATATCCGTGCGCCGGGCTTCGCCCATCTGAGCGCCATGGACTACCTCTGCCGCAAGCACATGCTGGCCGACGTGACGGCGATCCTGGGTTCGATTGATATTGTGTTCGGAGAGGTGGATCGCTGATGTCTACGCGACGCCTTGCAGACGAGTCGGTGCAGCCGGCGAGTTTTGCGTTCAATGCTGAAAACCAGGCCTGGGCCGAAAAGCGCATCGCGCTTTACCCCGTTGGCCGTCAGCAGTCTGCCGTTATTCCTCTGCTCATGCGTGCGCAGGATCAGGATGGCTGGGTCACCCGCGCGACCATCGAAAAGGTCGCCGAGATGCTGGATATGGCCTATATCCGTGTCCTCGAAGTCGCGACCTTTTACACTCAGTTCCAGCTCGCCCCAGTGGGCAGGAACGCGCATATCCAGGTCTGCGGCACCACGCCCTGCATGCTGCGCGGGGCAGGGGACCTGATCGAGGTCTGCAAGTCCAAGATCCACCCCGAGCCACACCATCTTAACGCCGATGGTACGATGAGCTGGGAAGAGGTCGAGTGCCTTGGCGCCTGTGTCAACGCGCCCATGGTCATGATCTATCACGACGCCTACGAGGACCTGACGCCCGGTCGTCTGGAAGAGATCGTCGATGCCTTTGCCGCGGGCAAGGGTGACACGATTAAGCCCGGCCCGCAGATCGATCGCCAGACGTCGGCGGCATTTGGTGGTCGCACCACGCTGCTCGAAACGCCGACCGCGACGCGCGAAAAGTTCGTGCCCCCGCCGGCTCCCGAAGCGCCGGCCCCCGCCGCCGCACCGGCGCCTGCCGCAACCCCGGCCGCTCCGGCCACGCCGACCACCGCAGCACGTCCCAAGGATGTCACCGAGGAAAACGCCCCGGCCATCAAGGGTACGCCCAAATCTGCCAAGGTCAGCCAGGCCAAGGCCGAAGGCGAGCGCGCCGCTGCCGACACCGCGGCCAAGGCCAACGGCAAGCCCAACGACGCCATGCGGGAAGGTGCTTCCGGCGCTGAGTCGGAGGCCGGCAAGGTTGATGGCGGCAAGGCCGTGGGTAAAGCCAAGGCTACATCGCCGGCTGATGACAATGCCTCGGCCGCGGTCAAGAAGACCAAACCTGCCATCAAGGCTCCGGCTGCCAATCCCAACGAAGTCGTGCCGACCCGCGAAAAGGGCGGCGCATTGCAGCCGCTGTTCGAGCGTCCTGAAGGCGCAGCGGACGACCTCAAGCTCATTTCGGGTGTGGGTCCGGTGATCGAGCGCAAGCTCAACGAACTCGGTGTTACGAGGTACGACCAGGTCGCCCGGCTTGCTCCGGCAGATATGGCGCGCATCGACGAGGCGCTCAATTTCCGCGGCCGCGTGCAGCGCGACAATTGGGTAGGGCAGGCCGAGGCTCTGGCGCGCGGCGGTGTCGAGGAATACCGCCGGGTATTCGGGAAGGATCCGCGCTAAATGGCCACTCGCCGCATCGACTTCGGGACGCTGACCATCAAGGACTACGCCATTGGCGTGGTCTATGTGGTGCTGGCGACCTTTGTCGTGACCGGCGCTGAAATGGTCTTCGGATTTACGCTGCCGAGCCTTGTGGCGTCGGCGGTCGGGGCAGCAATTGGCGTTGCTGCCTGGTTTGTCTTTTTGTGGAAGCGGAATAGCTGATCATGCTCGCTGACAAGGATCGCATTTTCACCAATCTCTATGGTCACCATGATTGGCGGCTGGAGGGCGCGCGCGAGCGCGGTGGCTGGGTCGGGACCAAGGAGTTCATCGACCAGGGACGCGACTGGATCACCAATGAAGTGAAGTCATCGGGCCTGCGCGGCCGCGGCGGCGCCGGTTTCCCGACGGGCCTCAAGTGGTCGTTCATGCCCAAGCAGAGCGATGGTCGTCCGCACTACCTGCTCGTCAATGCCGACGAATCCGAGCCCGGCACATGCAAGGATCGCGAGATCCTGCGCCACGATCCGCATCACCTGATCGAAGGCTGCCTCCTCGCCTGCCGTGCCATGGATGCGCACCTGGCCTTCATCTATGTGCGCGGCGAGTTCATCCGTGAACGTCAGCGCCTCGAGGAAGCCGTCCAGGAGGCCTACGACGCCAAGCTGATCGGCAAGGACAACATCCACGGCTGGGACCTTGATATCATCGTCCACCACGGCGCCGGCGCCTACATCTGCGGCGAAGAAACCGCGCTGATGGAATCGCTGGAAGGCAAGAAGGGCCAGCCGCGCCTCAAGCCGCCATTCCCTGCCGGCATGGGCGTCTATGGCAACCCGACCACGGTCAACAACGTCGAATCCATCGCCGTTGTGCCGGAAATCCTGCGCCGCTCCGGCGCCTGGTTCTCCTCCATCGGCCGCCCCAACAATGTCGGCACCAAGCTGTTCATGGTCTCGGGCCATGTGAACAAGCCGGCCACCTTCGAGGAAGCCCTGGGCGAGAGCTTCAAGGACATCATCGAAAAGCATTGCGGCGGCATCCGCGGCGGCTGGGACAACCTTCTCGCCGTCATTCCCGGCGGCGCCTCCTGCCCGGTCGTCAAGGGCGAGGACATGATGGATGCCATCATGGACTTTGACGGCATGCGCGAGAAGAAGTCGAGCTTCGGCACCGGCGGCATGATCGTCATGGACAAGTCCACCGACATCATCAAGGCCATCTGGCGGATCTCGGCCTTCTTCAAGCACGAGAGCTGCGGCCAGTGCACGCCGTGCCGCGAAGGCACCGGCTGGATGATGCGCGTCATGGAACGCATGGTGCAGGGCCGCGCCCAGAAGCGCGAAATCGACATGCTGTTCGAAGTGACCAAGCAGATCGAAGGCCACACCATCTGCGCCCTCGGCGACGCGGCCGCCTGGCCGATCCAGGGCCTGATCCGCAATTTCCGCCCCACCATCGAGGCGCGGATCGAGCAATACACCTATTCATCCACCAGCGACGGCGCCGTTCCGTCGATCGCTGCGGAGTAAGTTTGATGGCCAACATCAAAGTCGACGGCACCCTCGTCGAAGTCCCCGATCACTACACCCTCATGCAGGCCGCCGAAGCAGCCGGCGCGGAAATCCCGCGCTTCTGCTACCACGAGCGCCTGTCGGTCGCCGGCAATTGCCGCATGTGCCTGGTCGAAGTGAAGGGTGGCCCCCCGAAGCCGCAGGCAAGCTGCGCCATGTCGGTCAAGGACCTGCGTCCTGGCCCCAACGGCGAGCCGCCTGAAATGTTCACCAACACGCCCATGGTCAAGAAGGCCCGCGAAGGCGTGATGGAATTCCTGCTGATCAACCATCCGCTCGATTGCCCGATCTGCGATCAGGGCGGCGAATGCGACCTGCAGGACCAGGCCATGGCCTATGGCGTCTCCGGCTCGCGCTTCTTCGAGAACAAGCGCGCCGTCGAAGACAAGTATATGGGCCCGCTGATCAAGACCTCGATGAACCGGTGCATTCACTGCACCCGTTGCGTCCGCTTCACCACCGAAGTCGCCGGCATTTCCGAGCTGGGCCTATTGGGTCGCGGCGAAGATGCCGAGATCACCCCCTATCTCGAACGCGCGCTGACCAGCGAGTTGCAGGGCAATGTCATCGACCTCTGCCCGGTCGGTGCCCTGACCTCGAAACCCTATGAATTCCACGCTCGTCCGTGGGAACTCAACAAGACCGAGAGCATCGACGTCATGGACGCCGTCGGCTCGGCCATCCGCGTCGACAGCCGCGGCCGCGAAGTCATGCGCGTCCTGCCGCGCATCAACGAGGCCATCAACGAAGAGTGGATTTCGGACAAGACCCGCTTCATCTGGGATGGTCTGAAGAGCCAGCGCCTCGATCGCCCTTATGTGCGCAAGGCCGGCAAGCTACAGCCCGCGAGCTGGGAAGAAGCGCTTTCCGCCGTTGCCAGCCGCATCAAGAAGGCCGGCAACAAGGTCGGGGCCATTGCCGGTGACCTCGCCGCTGTCGAGGAAATGTATGCCCTCAAGGGCCTGCTCGCCTCTGTTGGTTCGGGCATGACCGACGTGCGTCCCGCCATGTCGGGCATCGATCCGTCCATGCCGCGCTCGGCTTACATCTTTAATCCCACCATTGCGGGGATCGAACAGGCCGACGCCATCCTCATCATCGGCACCAATCCGCGCAAGGAAGCGTCGCTGGTCAACGCCCGCATCCGCAAGACCTGGCGCGCCACCAACCTGCCCATCGCAGTCATCGGCGAGCAGGCCGACCTGACCTATGCCCACGAATATCTGGGTTCGGGCTTCGAGACGCTGGCCGATCTGGCCGCCGGCAAGGGTGCCTTTGCCGAGACGCTCAAGAACGCCAAGCGTCCGCTGATCATCATGGGCGAGGGTGCGGTTTCCCATGCCAGCCTCGGCAAGCAGGCCGGCCGCGACACCATCACACTCGCGGCCAAGCTGGCCACCGGCGCCAATGTCGATGCCGGCTGGAACGGCTTCGCGCTGCTGCATAATGCAGCCAGCCGCGTTGGCGGTCTCGATATTGGTTTCGTGCCGCATGACGGCGGCGTTTGCTCGGCCGACCAGATCGCTCTGGCCGGCAAGGGCGAGCTCGACGTGCTGTTCCTGCTCGGCGCCGACGAATACGACATGTCCGCCATGGGCAAGGCTTTCGTGGTCTATATCGGCTCGCATGGCGACAAGGGTGCTCACCGCGCCGACGTCATTCTGCCGGCCGCGACCTACACCGAAAAGTCGGGCACCTATGTGAACACCGAGGGCCGCGTGCAGGTCACCGCCCGTGCCGTGTTCCCGCCTGGCGACGCCAAGGAAGACTGGGCCATCATCCGCGCTCTCTCTGGCGCCATCGGCCAGGCTCTGCCTTATAATTCTCTGGCCCAGTTGCGCGCCGCGCTCTATGCGGAATTCCCGCATCTGGCCCGCATCGACGAGATCGCCCCCGGTTCGGTGGCCGATGTCGCCAAGCTCGCCAAGGCCGCCATCAAGACCAAGTCGGCTCCCTACGCTTCGCTGGTGACCGACTTCTATCTCAGCAATCCGATCGCCCGCGCCTCGGCCACCATGGCCGAATGCGCCCAGATGGCCGCAGGTCTGCGGCAGGCCGCGGAGTAGGGGAGCATAATGGACTTTTTTCTCTCCGCCCTCGACTACCTCCTGGGTATCCCGGTCCTCGGCTGGGGCACTCAGATCGGCTTTGTCTACAAGGCCCTGGCGCTGCTCGTCGGCCTCCTGATCTTCACCGCCTTCATCCTCCTGGGTGACCGCAAGGTGTGGGCTGCCGTGCAGATGCGCCGCGGTCCCAACGTCGTCGGTCCCTTCGGTCTTCTGCAGTCCTTCGCCGACCTCATCAAGTTCGCCGTCAAGGAAGCCGTCATCCCTGCCGGCGCCGACAAGGTCATGTTCCTCCTGGCCCCGCTGATCACGGCCACGCTGGCGCTTGCCGGCTGGGCCGTCGTGCCGGTGGACAATGGCTGGGCCATGGCCAACATCAATATCGGCATTCTCTACCTGCTGGGCATTTCGTCGCTGGGCGTCTATGGCGTCATCATCGGCGGCTGGGCATCCAACTCGAAGTACCCCTTCCTCGGCGCCCTCCGTTCCGCCGCGCAGATGGTGTCCTACGAAGTCTCCATCGGCCTCGTCATCATCACCGTCCTGCTCTGCGTCGGCTCGCTCAACCTCAATGACATCGTCATCGCCCAGACCGAAATGGGCCTCGCCCATAGCCTGGGCGTGCCGTGGCTCAGCTTCCTCAACTGGTTCTGGCTGCCGCTCTTCCCGATGTTCGTGGTGTTCTACATCTCGGCCCTGGCCGAGACCAATCGCCCGCCCTTCGACATGGTGGAAGGCGAGTCCGAGCTGGTCGCCGGCTTCATGACCGAATACTCGTCCACGCCTTACCTGCTGTTCATGCTGGGTGAGTACATCTCGATCCTGCTCATGTGCGCCATGACCACCGTCCTGTTCCTGGGCGGCTGGGCCTCGCCCATCGATCTGCCCCCCTTCACCTGGATCCCGGGGCTGATCTGGTTCTTCATCAAGGTAACCCTCGTCTTCTTCATGTTCGCCATGGCAAAGGCCATCGTGCCCCGCTATCGCTACGACCAGCTCATGCGGATCGGCTGGAAGCTGTTCCTGCCGCTCTCGCTGATCATGGTCGTGATCGTCGCTTTCGTCCTTCAGCTCACGGGCTGGGGCTGGCACGGAGGAGTTGCCTGATGCGCGTCGGACAGATCGTCAACACGCTGCTGCTGCGGGAATTCGTATCGGCCTTCTTCCTGGCCATGCGCTATTTCTTCGGCGCCAAGCCGACCATCAACTACCCCTTCGAAAAGGGCCCGGTGTCGCCGCGCTTCCGTGGTGAGCACGCGCTGCGCCGCTACCCCAATGGGGAAGAGCGCTGCATCGCCTGCAAGCTGTGCGAAGCCATCTGCCCGGCCCAGGCCATCACCATCGAGGCCGGTCCGCGCCAGAACGACGGCACCCGCCGCACCGTGCGCTACGACATCGACATGGTGAAGTGCATCTATTGCGGCTTCTGCCAGGAAGCCTGCCCGGTGGACGCCATCGTCGAAGGCCCGAACTTCGAATTCGCAACCGAAACGCGTGAAGAGCTCTATTTCTCGAAAGAGAAGCTCCTCAGCAACGGCGACCGGTGGGAGCGTGAAATCGCTGCCAACCTGGCTGCCGACGCGCCCTATCGCTAACGAGGGAAGAGCATGACCCTTCCGCTGTTCTTCTTCTACGTCTTCGCAGCCATCACCGTGGCCGCGGCCTTCATGGTCATCTCGGCGCGCAATCCCGTGCACGCCGTGCTGTTCCTCATCCTGACCTTCGTCAACGCCGCCGGCCTCTTCATGCTGGCCGGAGCCGAGTTCCTCGCGCTGCTGCTGATCGTGGTCTATGTGGGCGCCGTGGCCGTGCTGTTCCTCTTCGTCGTGATGATGCTCGACGTCGATTTCGCCGAGCTCAAGTCGGGCCTGCTCGCCTATGCGCCGGTCGGCATGCTTGTGGGGGGCATCCTCTTCCTCGAGCTGCTGCTGGTGGCAGGCAGCTTCGTCATCGCGCCCGATGTGGTCGGCGCTGGCGGCCTGCCGATCGACGCAACCGTCGACAACACGCGGGCGCTCGGCCAGGTGCTCTACACGCGCTACGTCTTCCTGTTCCAGGGCGCCGCTGCCGTACTGCTGGTCGCCATGATCGGCGCCATCGTGCTGACGCTGCGTCATCGTCCGGGCATCAAGCGGCAGAGCACCGCATCGCAGTTGGCGCGCAAGCCCAGCGAAACGGTGCGCAATGTCAAAGTCAAAAGCGGTCAGGGGCTATAGGGGGTTCTCATGGGTCTGGAAATCGGGCTCGGTCATTACCTGACCGTAGCGGCAATCCTCTTCACGCTGGGCGTGTTCGGTATCTTCATCAACCGCAAGAACATCATCGTCATCCTGATGTCGGTGGAACTCATCCTCCTGGCGGTGAACCTCAACCTTGTGGCCTTCAGCGCCCACTTGGCTGATTTGCAGGGCCAGGTCTTCGCCCTGATGATCCTCACCGTGGCTGCCGCCGAGGCCGCCATCGGCCTCGCCATCCTCGTTATCTTCTACCGCAACCGCGGCTCCATCGCGGTTGAAGACGTCAATATGATGAAGGGCTAAGAGCACCCGCTATGATCATTCAGGCGATTGTTTTCCTGCCCCTCATCGGGGCGCTGGTTGCCGGCCTTCTGGGCCGCTCCATCGGCCACCGGCCATCCGAGTTCATCACCACCGGCCTGCTGCTGATCGCGGCGGTGCTGAGCTGGGTCGTGTTCATTCCCGTCGCCTTCGGTGATGGCCTTGTCGGCGCCACGGGCGACGGTCATGCCGCCGTCATCAAGGTCGAGGTGATGCGCTGGATTCAGGTCGGCGACCTGGACCTGCGCTGGATCCTGCGCGTCGACACGCTGACCGCCATCATGCTGGTCGTGGTCAACACCGTCTCGGCTCTCGTGCACGTCTATTCCATCGGCTACATGCACGAAGATCCGCATCGCTCGCGCTTCTTCGCCTATCTCTCGCTCTTCACCTTCGCCATGCTCATGCTGGTGACGGCCGACAACTTCCTGCAGATGTTCTTCGGCTGGGAAGGCGTGGGTCTGGCCTCCTACCTGCTGATCGGCTTCTGGTACACCAAGCCTTCCGCCAATGCCGCGGCCATGAAGGCCTTCGTGGTCAACCGTGTCGGTGACTTCGGCTTTGCCCTGGGCATCTTCGGCGCTTTCTTCGTGCTCGGTCACATCGACTTCGACGGCGCCTTCCATGCCGCCGACGAATTCGCCACCACCGGCCTGCCGGTCATCCAGTTCCTCGCCTGGCAGCTCGACGCCATGACGGTGGTCTGCCTGCTGCTCTTCATGGGTGCCATGGGCAAGTCGGCGCAGTTCCTGCTGCACACCTGGCTTCCGGACGCCATGGAAGGCCCGACCCCGGTGTCGGCGCTGATCCACGCTGCGACCATGGTCACCGCCGGCGTCTTCATGGTCGCCCGCCTGTCGCCGCTGTTTGAAACCTCACCCGTCGCGTTGACCGTCGTCATCGTCATCGGCGCCATCACCGCCTTCTTCGCGGCGACGGTGGGTCTCGTCCAGAACGATATCAAGCGCGTCATCGCCTACTCGACCTGTTCGCAGCTCGGCTACATGTTCGTGGCGCTCGGCGTCGGGGCCTATTCGGCCGGTGTCTTTCACCTCTTCACCCACGCCTTCTTCAAGGCCCTTCTGTTCCTCGGCGCCGGCTCGGTCATCCATGCGATGCACCACGAGCAGGACATGCGGAACATGGGTGGCCTCGCCAGGAAGATCCCCATCACCTATGCGATGATGATGATCGGTACCCTGGCGCTCACCGGCGTCGGCATTCCGGGCACCAATTTCGGCTTCGCCGGCTTCTTCTCCAAGGATGCCATCATCGAAAGTGCCTACGCCTTCGGTGGCAATGTCGGCTCCTTCGCCTTCTGGATGCTGGTGGTGGCGGCTCTGTTCACCAGCTTCTACTCCTGGCGCCTGGTGCACCTGACCTTCCATGGCTCGCCGCGCGACGCGCAGCACCATGGCGAAGGCCCGCATCCGGATCCGACGCACACTGCGCACGAGACCCATGAAGAGCCGATCGACGACAGCAATGCTCCCGATCATGCGCATGCCGCTCATGCCCACGACGATCACGGCCACGATCACCACCACGGCTCGGCCTATGACAATGCGCACGAGTCGCCCAATGTCATGCTGGTGCCGCTCTATGTGCTGGCCGTCGGCGCCGTCCTGGCCGGCGTGGTTTTCTACGGCATGTTCTTCCACGACGTGGAGCACATCGAGCACTTCTTCGCCGGCTCGATCTATGTCGACCACCAGATCATCGAGGACGCGCACCACGTGCCGACCTGGGTGAAGTGGAGCGCCACGATCGCCATGATCATCGGCTTCGTGACCGCCTGGTACATGTATATCCGGCGCCCCGAAGTGCCGGGCCGCATCGCCGCCACCAATCCGGGCCTCTACCAGTTCCTGCTCAACAAGTGGTACTTCGACCAGCTCTATGACCGCATCTTCGTGCGCCCGGCGCTCTGGATCGGCAATGCGATCTGGAAGGGCTTCGATGACTGGCTGGTGGATGGCAAGATCACCGAGGGCCTCGGCCGTCGCGTCCAGAACGTCACCAGCTGGGTCGTCAAGCTCCAGTCCGGCTATCTCTACCACTATGCCTTCGCCATGCTCATCGGCATCGCGGCGCTGCTGACCTGGGCCATCGCGGCCGGGGGACTGATCTGATGACCTTCGAGAACTCCATCCTCACGCTTCTGACCTGGCTGCCGGTGCTCGGCGCCGCCATCCTGCTGCTGACGCCCAAGACGGCGCTGAACGCGATCCGCTGGATCTCGCTGATCGTCACCATCGTGGTCTTCAGCCTCTCGCTGGCGCTCTGGCAGGCCTTCGACCCGTCCTCGGCCGGGTTCCAGTTCGTCGTGGACCTGCCCTGGATCGGCGACTCGATCGGCTACCGCGTCGGCGTCGACGGCATTTCGGTGCTGTTCGTTGTCCTCACGGCGCTGCTGATGCCGGCCGTGGTGGTCTCGAGCTGGGAAGTCGACTCCCGCCTCAAGGAATACATGATCGTCTTCCTGGTGCTCGAAACGCTGATGATCGGCGTTTTCACCACGCTCGATCTGGCCATGTTCTACGTCTTCTTCGAAGGCACGCTGCTGCCGATGTTCCTGATCATCGGCATCTGGGGCGGCTCTGCCCGCATCCAGGCGGCGTACAAGTTTTTCTTCTATACCTTCATCGGCTCGGTGCTGATGCTGCTGGCCATGATGGCCATGTACTGGGATGCCGGCACCACCGACATCGTGCGCCTGCTCGGCCACGATTTCCCGGTTGGCATGCAGACCTGGCTGTGGCTCGCCTTCTTCGCCTCGCTCGCGGTCAAGATGCCCATGTGGCCGTTCCACCGCTGGCTGCCCGAAGCGCACGTGCAGGCTCCGACCGCCGGTTCGGTGATCCTGGCCGCTATCCTCTTGAAGCTTGGCGGCTACGGCTTCCTGCGCTTCTCGCTGCCCATGTTCCCCGACGCCTCGGCACAGTTTGCCAACTTCGTATTCCTGCTTTCGGTCGCCGCCATCATCCTGACCTCGCTGGTCGCCCTGGTGCAGACCGACATCAAGAAGCTGATCGCCTATTCGTCCGTCGCCCATATGGGTTTCGTGACCATGGGCATCTTCGCGGGCAATGCTCTGGGCATCCAGGGCGCGATGTTCCAGATGATCTCGCACGGCATCGTTTCGGGCGCGCTCTTCCTCTGCGTCGGCGTCATCTATGACCGCATGCATACCCGCGAGATTTCCGCCTATGGCGGCCTCGTCGAGCGCATGCCGCAATACGCCTTTGCCTTCATGGTCTTCACCATGGCCAATGTCGGCCTTCCGGGCACCTCGGGCTTCGTGGGCGAATTCCTCACCATGATGGGCGTATTCCAGGTCAATACCTGGGTGGCCTTCGGTGCTGCCTTCGGCGTGATCTTCTCGGCCTGCTATGCGCTCTGGCTCTATCGCCGCACCATTTTCGGGGCGCTGACCAAGGAGAGCCTCAAGGGCATTCTTGACCTCAACCTGCGCGAGAAGGTGGTTCTCTATCCGCTCATCGTGCTGACCGTGGTTTTCGGCTTCTATCCCGCGCCGATCCTCGACACGACGGCCGCCGCCGTGGACAATCTGGTCGCCCATTACTCGGAAAGCACCGGCCGCAACCCGGCCGTTGACCTGGCCGACGAACGCGCCCCCCTCGAATATGTCGCGCCTGCCGAAGGCGCGGAACAGCCGGCCGCCGAAGAACATGCGGCCGAGCCTGCTGCGCACTAGGAGACTGACGTGAACTCTGACGTTACCGATTTCGCGAGCCTGGCTCCCGCCTATCCGGAAATCCTGATGGCGCTGGGCGTCCTCGTCCTGCTGCTGCTCGGCGTCGTGCTCAACAAGGAGCGCTCGCTGCTCATCACCTGGCTGTCCGTCGGCCTGCTGGTGGCGACGGGCCTCATCGTGCTGCTGCAGCCGGCCGATGGCGTGATCTTCAATGGTCTCTTCATTGCCGACAGCTTTGGCCGCTTCATGAAGGTGCTGGTCCTCGGCGGTGCGGGCCTCGCGCTCATCCTCAGCATTTCCAATGCCGAGGAGAATGGCCTCCACAAGTTCGAATATTCGATCCTGGCGCTGCTTGCGACACTGGGCATGATGGTCATGGTCTCGGCCAATGACCTGATGAGCCTCTATGTCGGCCTCGAACTGCAGTCGCTCTCGCTCTATGTCATGGCCGCCATCAAGCGCGATGACGGGCGGGCCTCGGAAGCCGGTCTGAAATACTTCGTGCTTGGCGCGTTGTCCTCGGGCCTGCTGCTTTACGGCGCCTCGCTGATCTACGGCTTCACGGGTCACACCAACCTCGGCGAGATCGTTGTCGCCATCGCCAATGAAGGCCGCTCCATCGGTCTCATCTTCGGCGTGGTGTTCCTCCTTGCCGGTGTCGCCTTCAAGATCTCCGCCGTGCCGTTCCACATGTGGACGCCCGACGTCTATGAAGGCGCGCCGACCCCGGTTACCGCCTTCTTCGCCATGGCTCCCAAGGTCGCGGCGATGACGCTGATGATCCGCCTTGTGATGGATACCTTCGCGCCCATCACCAGCGATTGGCAGCAGATCGTCATCTTCCTCTCCATCGCCTCCATGGTGCTGGCGGCCTTCGCCGCCATCGGCCAGCAGTCGCTGAAGCGCCTGATCGCCTATTCCTCGATTGGTCACGTGGGCTTTGCCCTGGTCGGCCTGTCGTCGGGCACCCAGGTGGGCGTCGAAGGCGTCGCCATCTACATGGCCATCTATGTGGCCATGACCGTTGGTCTCTTTGCCTGCCTGCTCTCCTTCCGCACCGAAACCGGCTATGTCGAAACCATCGACGAGCTCGCCGGCGCGGCGCAGAGCCGGCCTTTCGTGGCGGCCGTCATGGCCATCCTGATGTTCTCGCTGATCGGCCTGCCGCCGCTCGCCGGGTTCTTTGCCAAGTGGCACGTCTTCCTCGCAGCCATCGAGGCCAATCTCTACGTGCTGTCGGTGATCGGCGTTCTGGCGTCCGCGGTCAGCGCCTTCTACTACCTGCGCGTGGTCAAGGTGATGTTCTTCGATGCCCCGGTAAAGCAGTTCGCTGCCGTTCCGGGTGAGCTCAACATCATCATGGCGGCCTCTGGCTTCCTCGTCGTCACCTACTACTTCACCGTTGGCAACCCGCTGGCCCAGTGGGCCCACATCGCCGCTGGAAGCCTGTTCTAGGTGCGGGGATTGATCCTCCCAACTGGGTCATTCCCGCGCTTTCGTGGGATGACTCCGGGACTGGACCGCCGTGACTGACTTCGTCCTGGGCGCAAAAGCCAAGTCCGCCGGCTATCGGCTGCGGGCTTACGACACGGTCGGTTCGACCACGACCGAAGCCATCGCCGCAGGAGCGGCGGGCGATCCGGGTGGCATCTGGTTCGTGGCGACTGACCAGACCGCCGGTCGCGGCCGCCGGGGCAGGGTGTGGCAGCATACGCCGGGCAATCTGGCCGCCACGCTGCTGATCGTACCCGATGCCGATCCGGCCGTTGTCGCAACCCTGGGCTTCGTCGCCGGCGTGGCCATCGGCACGGCCTTGCATTCGATACTGCCCGCCGGCACTGTCAAGGTCGGCCTCGACGCTGCGGATGGGCTGGATGGTACCAGCCGCGTGGCGCTGAAATGGCCCAACGATGTCCTCGCCGATGGCGCCAAGCTTGTCGGCATCGGCCTCGAGGCAACGCGGCGGGACGATGGACGCCATGCCGTCGCCATCGGCATTGGCGTAAACATAGTTGCGGCGCCCGCTGATTTGGCTTATCCCGCCACAAGTCTGGCTCAGTTGGGCGCTAACCGCAGCGCCGCTGACCTGTTCGAGGTCCTGAGCGACGCTTGGGTAGACGCTTTCGGTTTGTGGAATGACGGCCGCGGCATCGGCGCCGTGTTGCAGCGCTGGCGCGCTTCCGCAGCCGGAATAGGCGCTCCCGTCGCGGTCAACCAGAATGGCGAAATCCTGCGGGGCATTTTTGAAACGATCGACGACGCCGGACGGCTGATCATCCGGACCGATGACGATCACCGCGTCGCTATCACGGCGGGCGATGTACATTTTGGGGCAACGGCCAGCGCCCGAAGCTGACCACAACAGGGCAGGGTGACCGGCGACCATGAGTTCGCCCGGCGTCCGCCCGGACATAAGGAATAGAAAGCCCCATGGCTAAGAACCAAAGGGATGAACTCGTCTTTGTGCCGCTTGGCGGCGTCGGCGAGATCGGCATGAATATGGGCGCCTACGGCTTCGGCCCGGCCAACCGCCGCAAGTGGATCGTGATCGATTGCGGCGTCAGCTTCGGCGGCCCCGATCTGCCGGGGATCGAGCTGATCATGGCCAATCCCGAATTTCTCGAGGAAAACGCCGACGACGTTCTGGCGCTGATCCTCACTCACAGCCACGAAGACCATTACGGCGCCGTGCTCGATCTCTGGCCGGTTTTCGATCGTCCGGTCTATGCCACGCCCTTTACCGCCGCCATGCTGGCGGCCAAGCGGGCAGGGGACGGCATCGTCGAAAATGTCGACGTCACCATCATGCAGCCGGGCAAGCCCTTTACGGTCGGGCCCTTCACCATCGAGGCGATCAATGTCGCCCACTCCATCCCGGAATCGAACGCCCTGCTGATCACCACCCCGGTCGGCCGCGCCCTTCATACCGGCGACTGGAAGCTCGACCCGACGCCGACCATGGGTGCGCCGACCGATTTTGCGCGCATGGAGCGCATCGGCACCGAGAGCGACCTGCCGCTGGCGCTGATCTGCGACTCGACCAATGCCATGAAGGAAGGCGAAAGCCCCTCCGAGGAAGAGATCGGCCGCAACCTGGCCGAACTCATCGCCGACGCGCCACACCGCGTCGCCGTCACCACGTTTGCCTCCAATGTCGGGCGCGTCGTGTCTATCGTGCGTGCCGCCCACCAGGCCGGCCGCCAGGTCGTGCTCTCGGGCCGCTCGCTCCATCGCATCATGGGCATTGCCCGCGAACTGGGCATGCTCGAAGGCCTACCGACCCTCCATGACCAGGACGCCTACAAGACCATTGCCCGCGACAAGTGCGTGCTGATCTGTACCGGCAGCCAGGGCGAAGCTCGCGCCGCCATTGCCCGTATCGCGCGCGGCGACCATCCGGTGATCGATCTCAATGCCGGCGACCGCATGATCTTCTCGTCCTGGGCCATTCCCGGCAATGAGCGCGAAGTCATCGACATCCAGAACCTGTTAATCGACAAGGGCATAGAGGTGATCACCGCCGGCGACGCCTTGGTGCACGTCACCGGCCACCCGCGCCGCGGCGAACTGCGCAAGCTCTATTCCTGGGTCAAGCCGCAGGTTCTCGTGCCGGTCCATGGCGAATCCATGCATCTGCTGGCCCATGCCAAGCTCGGCCGCGAAGAAGGCATTCCCAATGTCTGCGAAGCGCGCAATGGTGACATGGTGCGGCTCTTCCCCGAACCCATGGCCTATCCGGCCGAGGTGCGGACCGGCGAACTCTATCTCGACGGCCTCGTGCTCTGCACGCCCGAGGAAAGCGGCGTAAAGGGCCGGCGGCGCCTGTCCTTCGGCGGCATGATCGTCGTCAGTCTCTGCGTCAATGGCGGCGGCCAGGTCGTGTCCGGCCCCGACATGATGATCGAAGGGCTGCCCGAGACCGACGAGGAGTCGGTGACCGACCTCATCGAGGACACCATTGCCGGCGTCATCAAGTCGATGCCGGCCAAGCGCCGCAGCGACACCGAAGTGCTGAACTCGGCCCTGTTCAAGGCCATCCGCAACGAAGTCAACGCCTTCTGGGGCCGCAAGCCCAACGTCTCGATCTTCGTGCATCGGGTCTGATTGGGCCCCCCACCCAGCCTCCCCCTGAAGAAGGGGGAGGGAGGCGCAGGACGACCGCAAGTGTTCATCGTCTCCCTCCCCCTTGTGGGGAGGGATCAAGGGTGGGGCTGTCGGTGCCGGCCTGGCCCGGCCGGTGCGGCAATAGGAAACGGAGGTTCCCGCTTTCGCGGGAATGACCCGGTGGGCTATAGGAAAAGCCTGTGAAAGGCCTCGTCCATGCAAGTCGGATCCCTCCTCGCTGTCTATTTCGTCGTCTGGTGGCTCACCTTTGTGGCCGTGCTGCCCATTGGCAGCCACAGCCACCATGAGGTCGGCGCCGACATCGTCGCTGGTTCCGATCCCGGCGCGCCCATCAAGCCCCGCCTCATCACCAAGGCCCTGATCACCACCGTGCTCGCGGCCGGGCTGACAGCGCTCTTGCTCTGGGGCATCAGCAATCCACTGATCCAGGCTTACTGGAACCGCTGAAATAACGGGGGCTGCCAACTGACCGGCTTCGTGCCATGACTATGTCAGTGGAGGTCTGCATGAAATTCAGCGCTGTCTTGTCAACCGCAATACTTGCCATCGCCATGCCGGGTACGGTTCTGGCCTGGGATCATGTGCTCAACGACTATGGCAATGGCCAGGTCCTGAACGCCGTTACAGCCTTTGATGAAATGGGCGATACCAGCTTCATTCTCGGCTGCCTCATGGGATCGGGCACTTTCCATATCCAGTTGATCACCAGTGCCCCTGGCGTTGTGCAATCCGGTTCGGAAGTCACGATCACCGCATCAGGCGTCACCTTTCCCGTCCCGGTCCTGCTCGGTGACAATGGCGGCTTCCTGATGGCGAGTGCCAGCAGCGACACAGCGCCGACCGTCGAAGTCGCTCAGGCTCTCTATGCGGCGTCCGGTCAGGTCGAGGTCATTGTCGAAGGCCAGGCCTATTACTTTGAAGGCGGCGCCTTTGCCGATTCCTTCGGCGGCATGCTCGACGCCTGCGGCTGAGGGCCTTTCCGCCTCAGCGCTTGGGCGCGGGTCCGATGGCATGCGCATGCGCCATGGCCAGCGCCGCCTCGATGTCCGCGTCACTGGCAGCGGCAATGTCGATGGTCGTCCAGCCCTGCCGCCCCCAGCCATTGTCGATCGCCTGAAACACCTCCGGCGCCACCATGCACTTGAACTCTTGTTCCTCCGGCGTGAACTTGAGGTTTGCTGTCTTCCCGTCCGCGGCCAGCGTCGCGAAGATGCGTTTTACCTTGAAGGCCAGGCGATCGAAATGCGGTGCGGACGTCACCTCGGGCAGGGCGATCGCAATTCGCTTGAAGGTTTCGGTGTCAGCCATAGAGCCTTGATCCAAAATAAAAAAGCGGGGCACGAAGGCCCCGCTTGAATGAGTTTGTTCGACAATACGTTGGTCTTAGGCGCGCTACTGAAGCGGCTGCCAACGCTCCTCCCTTGACGTTGTCGACGTCCGGCGGTTTGGGCCGCCTTTGTTTTATTGGGCCGGACCCTAACAACAGAAAATCGGTCTGCCAAGCAGATTCTGCATAGCTTGCATGCTTGCATCGAATGGACGCTTGCGCTTTGAGTGGGCATCAACGAAACCCACGAGTCGAAGCCGCTTTCTTCGGAGTTATCATGCGCCTTTCCCGCTATTTCCTGCCGGTGCTCCGCGACGTTCCCAAGGAAGCCGAGATCGTCTCCCACCGCCTGATGCTGCGCGCCGGCATGATCCGCCAGCAGGCTTCCGGGCTCTATTCCTGGCTGCCCCTCGGCTACAAGGTGCTGATGAAGGTGCAGAAGATCATCGAGGAGGAGCAGAACCGCTCCGGCGCGATTCAACTGCTCATGCCCACCATCCAGTCCGCCGATCTCTGGCGCGAGTCGGGCCGCTACGATGCCTATGGCAAGGAAATGCTGCGCGTCGAGGATCGGCACGAGCGCGAGTTCCTCTATGGTCCGACCAATGAGGAGATGATCACCGACATCTTCCGGACCTATGTGAAATCCTACAAGGACCTGCCGCTCAATCTCTACCACATCCAGTGGAAGTTCCGCGACGAAGTCCGCCCCCGCTTCGGCACCATGCGCAGCCGCGAATTCCTGATGAAGGACGCCTACAGCTTCGACCTCGACGAGCCCGCCGCCGTCGCGGCCTTCCAGCGCATGTTCGTGGCCTACCTTCGCACCTTCCGGCGCATGGGCCTGGTCGGCATTCCCATGCGCGCCGATACCGGCCCCATCGGCGGCAACCTCTCCTACGAGTTCCACGTCCTGGCCGATACAGGCGAGAGCGGGGTCTTCCTCGACAAGGACCTGCTGGATAAGCCCATTCCGCCCATCGATACCGATTTCCGCGGCGACCTCGAGCCGATCTTCAAGGATTGGACCTCGCTCTTTGCCGCCACCGACGAAATGACCGACGAGGCCACCTTCCGCGCCGAAGTGCCTGCCGAAAAGCAGCTCATGGCCCGCGGCATCGAGGTCGGCCACATCTTCTACTTCGGCACCAAGTATTCCGATCCGATGAAGGCAAACGTGACCGGTCCCGATGGCAAGAACATTGCCGTGCACATGGGCTCCTACGGCATCGGCCCGACGCGCGTCGTCCCTGCCATCATCGAAGCCAGCCATGACGAGAACGGCATTGTCTGGCCGGTCTCGGTCGCGCCCTTCGAGGCCGTGCTGATCAATCTCAAGGCCGGCGACGCCGAAACCGATGCCGCCTGCGACAAGCTCTATGCCGAGCTCGTCGCAGCCGGCCTCGACATGCTCTATGATGATCGCGACCAGCCGGCCGGCTCCAAGTTCGCCACCGCCGACCTCGTTGGTATTCCCTATCAGGTCATCCTCGGGCCGCGCGGCCTTAAATCGGGCGAAGTCGAGATCAAACATCGCAAGACCGGCGAGCGCGAAACTCTGCCGCTCACCGAGGCCGTCGCACGCCTCACAGGCCTGATCGAACCCCAGCGGATGACCGACATTTGACCGACAGCGCGCGCGCAGCTCCGGGAGGCAGGGCAACCCGTCCCTTCTCCCGGTTTGAGTGGATGATTGCCGGGCGCTACCTGCGCGCCCGCCGCAAGGAAGCCTTCATATCCGTCATTGCCAGCCTCACCATGGTCGGCGTGGCCATCGGCGTGGCGACGCTGATCGTCGTCATGTCCGTCATGAACGGCTTCCGCGGCGAGTTGCTCGACAAGATTCTCGGCCTCAACGGCCATTTCACCGGCTATCCCATCGAGAGCCAGTTCACCGACTACGAGGAAACGGTAAAGGCGCTCGAACAGGTCGACGGCGTCACCTTTGCCGTCTCCTTCGTCGAGGGCCAGGTCCTGGCCTCCGGCGTCGGCTCATCCGCCGGCGTCACCGTGCGCGGCATGGATGAAGAGAATCTCAAGAAGCTCGATCTCCTCTATAATGCTGCGGAGCAGGGCGGTTTCGACCAGTGGGACGACAGTCGCGGCGTCGCCATCGGCTATCGCCTGGCGCAGACGCTTGGCGTCGGCATTGGCGACGAGGTGCAGATCATCAATCCCGAGGGCGCCATGACGCCCTTTGGCTCGACGCCGCAGATCCGGTCCTACCCGGTCAACGTCATCTACAATCTGGGCATGGTCGAGTTCGACAGCTACTTCATGTATATGCCGCTCGAACCGGCGCAGGATTATTTTCGCATGGTCGACGAGGTCCTGAAGCCCGGCATGGGCCCGCTCGACCCGCTCGCCAGTGACGAAGAAATCGACGCCGCCTATGAGCGCATCCCACGCGCCTCCGCTGTCGAGATCTTCATCGAGGACCCCGATCAGGTCGCCCAGGTCCGCCGCAACCTGCTCGACCAGACCGACCTCCGGCCCATGGTCCTGACCGATTGGCAGCAGCGCAACGAGACCTTCTTCTCCGCCCTCCAGGTGGAGCGCGTGGTGATGTTCACCATCCTCTCGATGATCATTCTCGTGGCCGCCTTCAACATCATTTCCAGCCTCATCATGCTGGTGAAGGACAAGAGCGCCGACATCGCCGTGTTGCGCACCATGGGCGCCACGCGCGGATCGATCATGCGGGTTTTTTCCATCACCGGCACCACGATCGGCGTGGTCGGCACGCTGGCGGGTACGGTCATCGGCCTCATCGTCGCCGCCAATGCCGAATTCCTGCGCTCCTCTATTTCCAATCTCCTGGGCATCACCCTGTTCCCGCCAGAAGTCTTCTTCCTGTCCTCGCTCCCCAGCCGCACCGATCCGGTGGAAGTCACCGTGGTCGTCACCATGGCCCTGGGGCTGAGCTTCCTCGCCACGCTCTATCCGGCCTGGCGCGCCGCCCAGTACGACCCGGTGGAGGCGCTGCGTTATGAGTAAGCCGCATCTGAAACTGTCGGGCGTCCACCGCCACTATGGCGAGGGCGAACGCCAAGTCCGCGTGCTCGAAGCCGCCGACCTCACTGTCGAGAGCGGCGAGCTGGTGGCCCTCGTTGCGCCCTCGGGCGCCGGCAAGTCGACGCTGCTGCATCTCTGCGGTCTCCTCGAATCGCCGCAGGGCGGGGAAATCGAGATCGTCGGCCAGCCGACCAGCAAGCTCGGCGACCGGGCTCGCACCCAGCTCCGCCGCTCGACCGTTGGCTATGTTTACCAGTTCCACCACCTGCTGCCTGAATTCACGGCGCTTGAAAACGTGGTCATGCCCCAGCTCATCGCCGGCAAGGACCAGAAGGCCGCCGAAGCCCGGGGCATGGAACTTCTCGATCTTCTCGGCGTCGCCCCCCGCGCCAGCCACCGTCCGGCTGAACTCTCGGGCGGCGAACAGCAGCGCATCGCCATTGCCCGCGCGGCCGCCAATCACCCGCGCGTCATCCTCGCCGACGAACCCACCGGCAATCTCGATCCGGAAACCAGCGACCTCGTCTTTGAGGCCCTCAAGGACCTGATCAAGAACGAAGGCGCTGCCGCTCTGATCGCCACCCACAACCACGACCTCGCCCGCCGTGCCGACCGCATCGTCACGCTCAAGGGCGGGCTGGTGGTTCCGCATACGCTGTAAAGAAGAACTCGGTGTCTTCCTCCCCCGTTCACGGGGGAGGGGGACCGCCTTAGGCGGTGGAGGGGGGTGCAACAGACACCGACCCCGTTAAGTCAGTGGGAGCCGCGCCCTTCTCTCTGCCTTTCGGCAGCCCTCCTCTCCCGCAGACGGAGAGGAAGGCCCGTCTTCCAAAAATCTTATCCCCGCCCTCAAATCTTCCCGCATACTCCCTGCATCCTTTCCGCACCGGACGGACTGCAGCGAACAGTTGCGGGGAGGAACCGGGCATGGTTGGGTCGCTCCATCCGCGCGCTCGTGAAACTGTAGCGCGCAAAATCGAATGGCATCACGCGCAAGTTCATTTGGCAGCAGAATGACGTGGGCTGAAGGCGCCTCAGCCTTACCTTGAAGCGGCGCTAGATGGGCCAAGTGGGCAACAGCTGTCCGACCAACTCAACCACCTTCGTCAATTGACCGGTTGCAACCATCATAACGCTGAGGAGCCAAGTCTTGGATGCCGCTGTCTTACCCAGAGTGTCAGCGAAACTATCGGCAAATTTGCCGAAGCGTGGCTCAATCCAAGACCATAGAGCCTGTGCAGCCTTAAGCAGTAGCTGACCGGCCTCAACCACTTTGGCAAAGGCTGTGCCGTCACGCGTATCCTGTAAGTCTTGAAGCGACCGGAGAGCCTGCAATGCGTCGCTACGGCTCTGTTCATCGACGAGGATGTCCGGCGGCGGCATGTTGTGGCCCATTCCGCCGTGCTCCAGTGTCTTGGGCGAGCTATCGAAGGCTTGGAATGCCTCAATCAGTCCCACTTCGGCCACTGCAGCAGCAACCGCTACTTGGCCGTAGAGGTCGTACGCAACATCTGCCTGATTGTCCAAATCTCCACCCCCGGATGGTGCGAGAACCCCTTCAGTTGCCGAGGTTATCGCATCCACCCCCGGCGCCGACGATGGCCGTATTTCATGACCAGAGGCTCCCACGCTATGCACACGGCATTCGATGTTCAGGATCCGTTGGTCCTCATTTACATCCTGCAGCTGCAGGACTCGGGCGATCAAGAAATTCCCATCCGCGTTCATGAACACTGCCCATTCCCCAGCTGTGACATTACGCAGGCGGGAGGTGTAGTTGAGCCCCCGTAACAAGTCAGTGGTTAGGTCAGAAGGGTTAGGCGGGTTCCTGATCACAGCAACGCCGACCACGTTTTCCCCTGAGTTGTACGCTCGGACGCGATCGGGGCCCAAGGCCTCCCACACCATTTCGAAGTAGAACGGGCCCTCGCCAATTCGCAATCGCCCGTCATAGTCGGCGATATTGATCACAAACTCAGCGTTCAGATCAAAGGCATGCGGGATGCCATTTTGATTAAGCCGGCCGTCCATGTGTCCCTCCGTCGGGCCTCAAGTTCTTGGCGGACTTGTTGCCCCATTTCCACCCGACCATGATATGCACGGCCTATGCAAAGTCGCCAGAAGTCCCTTCACCCGTTCCCAGAGATTCCGGCCTACCCGCCGCCGCTTCCTGTCGAGCCGCCCCTTAAGGCGACCATGGCCGAACTTACTGGTTGGTGGCTGGAGGTCAGTTGCCCATGCAGCGCCGGCGCCAATACCATCCTGCCCTTTCGACTACTGGCAGCCCAACGGGGCTGGGAGGTGACACTTGAGGACGTTCTGAGTCGCCTCCGGTGCAGCAGGTGCAAAAGCCCTGCCGCTTCCGTGGCGATCGTAGAGAGCCCCGCTAGTGGGCCCGGCCGGCACACGAATAGTGAGCCTGGACGCCTCGTCATCCGGTGATCACCAGCTCGCGAGCTGCGGCGCCGCCGCCCTGTACGGAGTATGTGGTAGCGGCCTCGACCTGGGCGAAGCCGGCGAAGATCGAGCGGATCTGCGGCACGTCATTGATCGACATGATGAAGCGGCCTTTTAGCCCTCTTAAACGGGCCGCCATCTCCTCAAACTCCTCTCGGCCGAACATGGCCTTCCCATAGTCGTCCTCGCTGCCCCAGTAGGGCGGATCGAGGTAGAAGAGCGTCCCTTCGCGGTCGTAGCGGGTCAGGAAGTCCTGCCAGCGCAGTTGCTCGATGGTGACGCCGGCAAGGCGCTCATGAATGGCGTCGAGCTGCGGCGCCAGGGTCAGGATGTTGAACCCGGCCGTGGCAGACGCATCGACCCCGAAATTGCGGCCGGCGACCTTGCCGCCGAATGCCAGACGCTGCAGGTAGAGGAAGCGGCCAGCGCGCTCCAAGTCGGTCAGCGTCGCCGGATCGCTGGCCTTGAGCCGCTCGAACTCCCGGCGTCCGGAGAGCTGGAATTTGAGCGTCTCCATGAACTGCGGGTAGTGCCGCTGCAGGATGCGGAAGAGGTTCGCCACGTCGCCAGAATAGTCGTTGATGACCTCGGCAGGCGGCGCCAGGCGGCGTTTGAGGAAGATGCCACCCATACCGACAAACACCTCGGCATAGGTGCGGTGGGGGATGGTCTCGATGAGGGCAGTGATGCGCTTGGCCAGGTTGCGCTTGCCGCCGATATAGCCGGCCGGCGTTCTGGTGGGCTCGACGGTTCGCATTTGAGCGAAATCAGACATGGTTCCTTGGTCTCGACATGGTTCAACCGGCCTTGCCCTCTCCGGAGGGTGGCGGGCAGAGAGTGTCTCGTTGCGCTCTTGGGGTCGGACGCCAATCCATTGCCCCAGTCGAGGTGCTTCCACACCTCGGCCGCCCGTCGCCGATCGCGACGGGCAAACTTATCCACGGCTCGGTCCGGCCAGTGCGATGGCTCCGATGTGAGCCACCCCTTCAACTAAAGCTCAGCATCCGCAGCCCAATAGCTTTCGAAGTATCCACCGGAGGCTGAAATGGTTGCCGCCCTTGCTTCTCGAAAGCCGGAACGCCAGGCGGCAACGACCCCCGTGGTGGCGGCGAACCAGCTGGCCCCCACATTGGTGAGAACCACGGATGGAACGATGCGCTTCGTGACCTTGAAGGTGGAGAAATTGTAGTAGGTGCCCCCGGCGTTCACATCTGAGCTGAAGATGAAGTCGCCGTCATCGCTGGTTTCGAAATACCGCTGACACAGCGAAAGCTCGTCCCCTGGAAGGCGAATGGCAAAGGCCGTGGCCGACTTGCCCCGTTCCAGTTGCGGCCGAGAGACGGTGCCACCTATGAAGCGGACGGTGACATTGGCCCCACCCGTCAGGGCAAACACCTCACCCTTGGCGCGGGGCGTGCCGTTGACCGTGGCGGTGGCAGTGCCGTCCCAGGTAAGAACATGGTCGCCTGTCAGGGTGGCGGTTCCCTCGACCACCTGTTCCAGGCCGCCGGCAGGCGCGGTCATGGTGCGAACATTTTCGCTCTCGGTCCATGACAGGCTCTGCCCGCTGGTGACGACCCGCCAGCGGTCCAAGGTATATCGGTTCGCACCGACCGTGGCGGCGCCGCTCGCATATTGCCGCTGATTGATGGTCCCGCGGGCATTGATCAGGAGGTTGCGTACACCGCCCAGGAGGTCGGCGCCGATCGCGGCCCGCGCGGCAGCCGGCGCCACAAACTTGAGCAGCTTGCCAGTCGTGCCGTCCGCCACTGCCATCTGTCCGTCGATCGACGAAGCCGGACCGACAACATCCCCAGTGCCGGCGCCATCGACGCCCTTTGGAATGGAAAAATCAATGCGCACCGCCCCGGGCCCAATAGGCACTACGCCGGCCGCCGCTGCCCCTCCGGCAGGGAGCGTCGTAACCGGGCCGAACGTGATGGCGGTATAGGGGCCGGCATTTCCCCTACAACCGGCCAATCCCGCTGAATCCCACCTGATCCCGTATATCCCCACCCAGTGCCATCTGAACCTGCGCATTACAGAAACTTCTATTCCCCGGCGACGAGCGATCAATGGGGGTTGTTTCGGTTCGAAAAACCGGTGTCCCGAGGCGGCGACGTCTCTATTTCCCTCACCATACTGAGACGCACGCGTCTCGGGACACGTCCACGCCAACCGGGATCCGCATCGGCCGCCGGCGCTTTTGCACGTCCCGAATCTTAACGCCATCGGAACCTCTCCTAACCAATTCCTAACCAGTTAACCCGTGTCCCCGGTTTCACCACTGTTCCCATGTGGACGAGAACAAAAACCGAACGTATAAGAACAAACACAGAAACACGGGAGACCCAGATGCTCAACTTCGTCAAAGACCTCGCCGCTTTCGTTACCCTCGGCGCCTTCACCATCGGCTCGCTGACCTGGATGGACATCATCACCAAGTTCGCCTGATCGCCTGTGGATTGACCGCAGTGTGGTTTGACCCGACGCACCGGGTGAACCAAGGATGGACGAGGAGATGCACATGCGCGGCCCTGGCTTCATTCACCTACACGTCCACTCTGCCTTCTCGCTTCTGGAAGGCGCGGTCCAGCTCGAGACCATCCTCAAGCTGGCGGCCGAGGATAAGCAGCCCGCGCTGGGCCTTGCCGATACCAACAACCTCTTCGGGGCCCTCGAATTCTCCGAAAAGGCGACCAAGAAGGGCATCCAGCCGCTGATCGGCGTGGAACTGGCCGTCGATTTTGCCGCTGCCGAGGAACGCCTCAACGAACGCGGCCATACCGCCTGGGCAGGCAAGTCCAGCATTGTGCTGATGGCCCAGTCGGAAGAGGGGTTCTCCAATCTCTCCCAGCTCGTGTCGCAGGCCTACCTCGAAAGCGAGGACGGCCTGGCGCGCGCCAAGCTCGATTGGATGACGCGGGAAAGCCTGGCAGGTCTCATCTGCCTTTCCGGCGGGCCTGAAGGCGCCATCGACATGGCCTTTGCCAACGGGCAGGACGCCAATGCGATCAGGCGCCTCGACCGGCTGGCCGATCTCTTCGGCGACCGCTTCTACATCGAATTGCAGCGCCATGGCCGTCCCATGGAAACCACGGTCGAGCCGCGCCTTGTCGACTATGCCTATCGCAAGGGCATTCCGCTGGTCGCCACCAACGAGCCCTTCTTCAAGGCCGCAAAAGAATACGAGGCGCATGACGCGCTCTTGGCCATTGCCGGCGGCTCGGTGCTGGCCCAGACCGAGCGCCGCAAGCTCAACGACCAGTATTATTTCAAGACCCGCGCCGAAATGGTCGAGCTCTTCGCCGACCTGCCCGAGGCGCTCGATTCGACAATCGAGATCGCCCGGCGCGTCGCCTTCCGCCCCCGCACCCGCGGGCCCATCCTGCCAAAGTTCGCCGCCGGCTCGCATTCGACCGAGGACGAAGTCGTTGCCGCGGAAGCCGCTGCCTTGCGCAAGATTGCCGTGGAGGGCCTCGACAAGCGCATCGCCACGACCGGCATCGCGCCGGGCAAGACCGAACAGGAATATCGCGAGCGGCTCGATTTTGAGCTGAACGTCATCGAGAAGATGAAATTCCCCGGCTACTTCCTGATTGTGGCCGACTTCATCCAGTGGTCCAAGGCCCAGGATATTCCGGTGGGCCCGGGGCGCGGTTCGGGTGCCGGCTCGCTCGTGGCCTATGCCACCACCATCACCGACCTTGATCCGCTGCGCTACAATCTGCTGTTCGAACGCTTCCTCAATCCCGAACGCGTCTCGATGCCGGACTTCGACATCGACTTCTGCCAGGACCGGCGCGAGGAAGTCATCGACTACGTGCAGGACAAATACGGCAGCCAGCAGGTCGCCCAGATCATCACCTTCGGTACGCTCCAGGCCCGCGCCGTGCTGCGCGACGTCGGCCGCGTGCTGCAGATGCCATATGGCCAGGTCGATCGCATCTGCAAGCTTGTGCCCGCCAATCCGGCCGATCCCTGGTCGATCGAGCGGACCATGAAGGAAGTGCCGCAGTTCAAGCAGATGGCGGACGAGGACGAGACCGTCGCCCAGCTCGTCGAGATCGCCCAGTCGCTCGAAGGCCTCTTCCGCCACGCCTCGACTCATGCGGCCGGCATCGTCATCGGCGACCGTCCACTGCAGGAACTGCTGCCGCTCTACCGAGATCCGCGCTCCGACATGCCGGTCACGCAGTATAATCTCAAATGGGTCGAGCCGGCGGGCCTCGTCAAATTCGACTTCCTTGGTCTCAAGACGCTGACCACCATCCGCTATGCGGTCGACATGGTGAAGCAGCGCGGCATCGACATCGACATCGATGCCATCCCCATCGATGACGCGGCGACCTATAAGCTCTACGCCCGTGGCGACACCTACGGCATCTTCCAGTTTGAATCGGCGGGCATGCGTCGGGCGCTGATGGATCTGAAGCCCGACCGCATCGAAGACCTCATCGCCATGAACGCTCTCTATCGGCCGGGTCCGATGGACAACATTCCGAGCTTCATCGACCGAAAGCACGGCCGCGAGGATGTGGAATATCCTCATCCCAAGCTCAGCGAAGTGCTCGACGAGACCTATGGCATCATCGTCTACCAGGAGCAGGTGATGCAGATCGCCCAGCTCCTTTCGGGCTATTCGCTCGGCGAAGCCGACATGCTGCGCCGCGCCATGGGCAAGAAGATCAAGGCGGAGATGGACAATCAGCGCATCCGCTTCCGCGAGGGCTCGGGCCCCAACGGGGTGAGCGAAGCGCTTGCCGACCAGATTTTCGACCTTCTGGCCAAGTTCGCCAATTACGGCTTCAACAAGAGTCACGCCGCGGCCTATGCCTGGGTCAGCTACCAGACGGCCTACCTCAAGGAACACTTCCCGCACGAATTCTACGCCGCGTCGATGACCCTCGACATGGCGCAGACCGACAAGCTATCCGACTTCCGCCGCGAGGCCGGCAAGAAGAAGATCGAGGTCGTCCCGCCCTGCGTGAACCAGTCCGAAGTCGTCTTCTCGGTCAAGGATGACCGCATTCATTACGGTCTTTCGGCCGTAAAGGGTGTGGGCCGCGCCATGGCCGAGCACATCGTCGAGGTGCGCGGCGACAAACCGTTCAAGGATCTGGGGGATTTTGCCCGCCGCGTCGATCCGCGGGTCCTCAACAAGCGCACGCTTGAAACCCTGGTCAATGCCGGCGCTTTCGACGGCCTGGCCCCACGCCGCGAAGTGGCCTTCGCCGCCGTGGAATCGGTGATCGGCACCGCTCAGGCCCTCACCAGCGAGCGCAATGAAGGCCAGTGGAACATGTTCGACAGCGGCGAACCCGAGCCATTCCGCCTGCCCACTGGGGTGGCCGTCTGGAATTCCACCGAGCGGGCCGACCGCGAGCTGGCCGCCATCGGCTTCCATCTGTCGGCCCATCCGCTCGATGCCTATGCCGACCTCTTCGAAAAGCTCCGTGTGCAGCGCTGGGCCGATTTCGAGCGGGCCGTTAAGGACGGGGCAGGGGCCGGGCGCCTCGCCGGGACCATTTCATCCCGTAACGACAGGCGAACGCGAAAAGGCACGCCGATGATGATCCTGACCCTGTCGGATCAGAGCGGCACGTTTGAATGCATCGCCTTTTCCGAGCAGATCAACGAGTTCGGCGCCATCCTGCAGCCGGGCAACTCAGTCATCCTGCAGGTGGGCGCCGACGAGCGGGCCGAGAGCATCAGCGTCCGCCTGATCTCCGCCGAACCGATCGAAGGCATGGCGGAACGCGTCGATCGCCAGCTCACGGTGTTCCTGTCCGATGCCAAGGCGCTCGGGTCCACGCACGCCCAACTCAAGCGGGGCGGCAACGGCACCGTCAATTTCGTGGTCATCCGCGATGGCGGCGCGCGCGAATATGAGATCGAACTGCCTGGAAAGTACAATGTTACGGCAGAGGTCGCCGGGGGCATCAAGGCCCTCGAGGGCGTGACCGACGTCCGCTTTGCCTGATGCGGAAACAGACGCGGGAGAGGAAGGTTTTTGGACCCTCTCTCCCGCATGGGGGCTTTCACCCTTCGTCCCCGCGTCTCGGCGCGGGTCCATAATGAACAATACCATTGCCGGCCAAACGGTTCATTGAAATGATCGTGAAAATGCCGCGCAACGCCGTCATTGCGCAGATGTCTTGCCAATCCGGCACGCTTCCCCTATAGCAGCCACGCGTTCCGGCACCGTGCCGGGCGTGATCTCACACACGAAGCCGGCTTTCCCTCGGGGAAATCCATCCGGTGGCGGGTAACCGCTGCAAGTCTTCGTGGAGGTATAACCGGTAAAAGGAGCAGCCCATCATGGCACTGCCTGAATTCTCCATGCGTCAGCTTCTGGAAGCTGGCGTTCACTTCGGCCACCAGAAGCACCGCTGGAACCCGAAAATGGAACGCTACATTTTCGGCGTTCGCAACGACATCCACATTCTCGACCTGAGCCAGACCGTGCCGGCCCTCAGCCGCGCCCTGCAGCTCGTCAGCGACACCGTGGCCGATGGCGGCCGCGTGCTCTTCGTGGGCACCAAGCGCCAGGCTGCCCCGCTCGTTGCCGAAGCCGCCAAGCAGTCGGCCCAGTACTATGTCAACTCGCGTTGGCTCGGTGGCACCCTCACCAACTGGCAGACCATCTCGAACTCGATCGCCCGCCTGCGCGAGCTCGAGTCGATGAGCGAGGCCGACCTGGCCCTGCGCACCAAGAAGGAACGCCTGATGATGTCGCGCGAACAGGAGCGTCTCGAGCGCGACCTCGGCGGCATCAAGGACATGGGCAACCTGCCCAACCTCCTGTTCGTGATCGACACCAACAAGGAAGAGAACGCCATCAAGGAAGCCCGTCGCCTGGGCATCCCGGTCGTCGCCATTGTTGATACCAACTGCGATCCCGATATCGTCGACTACGCCATTCCCGGCAATGACGACGCCAGCCGCGCCCTCGAGCTCTATGTCTCGCTGGTTTCGCGCGCTGCCATCGACGGCATTGGCCGTTCGGCTTCGGGTCTGGGCGCCGATCTCGGCTCCTCCACCGAAGCTCCGGCGGAAGACCTGCCGGCTGACGAGACTGCCGTCAACTGATCGTCGTGCAGGCGTGCCTTGCTTGATGGCAAGGCACGCCCCGCCCGATTCCGGGCAATTCCCAATCGAATAAGCCGCCCCGCGAGGGGCCGCCAAGAGGTGAACCCATGGAAATCACTGCTGCAATGGTCAAGCAGCTCCGCGACTCGACTGGCGTCGGGATGATGGACTGCAAGAAGGCTCTGGCTGAAACCAATGGCGACATGGAAGCTGCGGTCGACTGGCTGCGCACCCGTGGCCTTGCCAAGGCCGCCAAGAAGGCCGACCGCGTTGCCGCCGAAGGTCTGGTTGGCGTCGCCACTGCCGGCACCAAGGCCGCCGTCGTCGAAGTGAACTCTGAAACCGACTTCGTTGCCCGCAACGAGCAGTTCCAGAACATCGTCGGCGCCGTTGCCAAGCTGGCCCTCGACGCCGATGGCGATGTCGTCAAGCTCGGCGAAATGCCGTTCCCCGGCACTGGTCACTCGGTTTCGGCCGAACTGACCGAAGCTATCGCCAAGATCGGCGAGAACATGAACCTGCGTCGCACGCAGACCGTCTCGGTCAGCGACGGCGTCGTGGAAAGCTACATCCACAATGCGGTCAAGTCCGGCATGGGCAAGATCGGCATTCTGGTCGCGCTCGAATCGACCGGCGACAAGGCCGCCCTCAGCGCCCTCGGCAAGCAACTCGCGATGCACATCGCCGCTGCCCAGCCGCAGGCCATCGCGCCCGACGAGCTGGACCAGGAAGTGGTTGCCCGCGAACGCGCCATCATTCTCGAGCAGGTCAAGGAAAGCGGCAAGTCCGCCGAGATCGCCGAAAAGATGGTCGAAGGCCGCATGCGCAAGTACTTCGAGGAAGTCACTCTGCTCAGCCAGGTCTTCGTCATCGACGGCGAGACCAAGGTCGCTGACGCGATCAAGAACGCCGAGAAGGATGCCGGCGCTCCGATCAAGCTGACCAAGTTCGTGCGCTTTGCCCTGGGCGAAGGTATCGAGAAGGTCGAGAGCGACTTCGCCGCCGAAGTGGCCGCAACGGCTGGCGTGAAGTAAGCGCCAATACTATCGGACGGGCCTTTCCGGGCCCGTCCTCTGCTCTCCGGAACACTCCGTCATCTGGATCGAGCCTGAATTTTCTTAAAGATCACATAGAGGGCCGCCGCTTCATTTGCGGAGCGTTTTGGCCTAGGGTCGCCCCGGTCCGCCGGAATCGGTGGCCCGCATTTTACCGACAAAGGGGTCTGGTCGATGTCGTCTGCCTACAAGCGCATTCTGCTCAAGGTTTCGGGTGAAGCGCTGGCAGGGGATAATTCGTTCGGTATCGAGCCCCCTTATCTGCAGCGCGTTGCCGGCCAGATCGCCGATGTCGCGCGGTCCGGCGTCCAGGTGGCCATCGTCGTGGGCGGCGGCAACATCTTCCGCGGCATGGCCGGCGCTGCCGACGGCACCGACCGTGTCACCGCCGACCTCATGGGCATGCTCGGCACCATGATCAACGCCCTGGCGCTCAGCAATGCCATCACCCGGCAGGGGGTCAAGTCCAAGCCCTTCAGCGCCGCGACCATGCCTTCGGTCGCCGATACCTTCACCGCTCGCGACGCCAAGCTGGCGCTCGAAGAAGGGTTTGTCGTCGTCCTCGGCGGCGGAACCGGCAACCCGTTTTTCACCACCGACACCGCGGCGACACTGCGCGCCATCGAGCTCGAATGCGATGTCGTCCTCAAGGGCACCAAAGTCGACGGCGTCTATTCGGCCGATCCGATGAAGGATCCCACTGCCACCCGCTACGACCAGATCAGCTATGACGATGTCATCAGCCAGAATTTGAAGGTCATGGATACCGCGGCTTTCGCCCTTGCCCGCGACAGCGCCATGCCGATAATCGTATATGCATTGGACGACAAGGCCGGGCTCAATGGCCTGCTCGAAGGCCGTGGACGCTCGACCTGGGTGGGCAATCCGCGCTAAAGCGACCGCTGAGGGGCAGGGCGCTCCGAGCGCCAGGCAGCAGATTGAAGCCGGATCGGGGTGACCCGTGCCGGACATGGACTGGAAGGATACGACAATGGCCGCAAGCTACGATCTCAAAGACATCAAGACCCGGATGCAGAAGACGATTGGGTCTCTCAAGGATGAACTGGGTGGCCTGCGCACCGGACGCGCAAGCGCCAGCCTGCTTGAGCCGGTGACCGTCGATGCCTATGGCTCGCGCATGCCGCTCAACCAGGTGGCGACGGTGACCGTCCCCGAGCCTCGTATGCTTTCGGTACAGGTCTGGGACCGCGGCATGGCCAATGCCGTCGAAAAAGCCATTCGTGACAGCGGCCTGGGCCTCAATCCCATGGGTGAAGGCCAGGTCATCCGCGTTCCGCTTCCCGAACTCAACGAGCAGCGCCGCAAGGAGCTCGCCAAGGTTGCCCATACCTATGCCGAACAGGCCCGCGTCGCTGTCCGCCACGTGCGTCGCGACGGCATGGATGCCTTGAAAAAGGCGGAGAAGGACGGCGACATGAGCCAGGACGATGCCAAGAAGCAGTCCGAACTCGTGCAGAAGGCCACCGACGACGCAGTGACCGAGATCGATGCGATCGTGGCGCAGAAGGAACAGGAGATCATGCAGGTCTGACCGGACCCGCTGATCTCGCGCCGGGAGGGCGTCGATGGCAGGGGAACCCGCCGCCAGTGTTGATTTTGTACCGGGCGTGGGATTGAAGATCCCGCGCCATCTCGGCGTCATCATGGACGGCAATGGCCGCTGGGCGCAAAAGCGCGGCAAGCGCCGCACCGAAGGCCATGTCGAAGGCGTCAAGGCTCTGCGCGGCATCGTCGAGCACTGCATCAATTACGGTGTCGACTACCTGACGGTGTTCAGTTTCTCGTCCGAGAACTGGTCTCGTCCGCAGGACGAAGTCTCGTTTATATTCAATTTGTTGCGGCGTTTCGTTGCATCGGACCTGCAGCGTCTGATCCGTAACAATGTCAAGGTCCGCATCATCGGCGCCCGACAGGGACTCGATCCCTCGCTGGTGCGCCTGATCGAGGATGTCGAGGCCAAGACCTCAGCCAATACCGGGCTTACCCTGGTGGTGGCGTTCAACTACGGCAGCAAGGCCGAAATCGTCGCTGCGGCGCGCCACCTGGCGCGCGAAGTGGCAGCCGGCCGGCTCGACCCCGAGGCGATCGACGAGCAGCGCATCGGCGACGCGCTCTATACCGCCGGCCTCCCGGATCCGGACATCATCATCCGCACCAGCGGGGAGCAGCGGCTCTCCAACTTCCTGCTCTGGCAGGCGGCCTATGCCGAGTTCATCTTCGTGGATGAGCATTGGCCCGATTTCAACGAAGCCAGTTTTGTGCGCGTGCTTGAAACCTATTCGCGCCGGGACAGGCGGTTTGGCGGCATCGGGACGGCAGCGAGTTGAGCGACAAAGGCGGGCCCCAGCCAGATCCGGCAACCAATCCGCGGCGCTCATGGGCCGATGTGGGGCCGCGGTTTGCCTCCGCCATCGTTCTGATCATTCTGACTGCGACCGCCCTCTATGTGGGAAGCTACCTCTTCGCCGCCGTGGTCGGGGCCGTCTATGGCGGCGCTTACCGCGAATGGGAGACCATGGTGTCGCGCGCGCCGCTCACCCCCATGGGCTGGGTGCTTATCGGTCTTGTCGGCATTTCGGGCCTCGTCTACCTCGCCTTCGGGCTGCTCGCGGCTGTGGCGACCATCGCGCTCGCCTGCATCGCCGCCCTGTTCATGGAGCGCGAGGATCGTCTCTGGCGCATTGCTGGCCTCGTCCTCTTCGGCGCCCTGATCATCTCCAT
Source organism: Devosia sediminis (assembly GCF_016411825.1). Lineage (GTDB taxonomy): Bacteria > Pseudomonadota > Alphaproteobacteria > Rhizobiales > Devosiaceae > Devosia > Devosia sediminis. The sequence goes on along the minus strand of NZ_JAEKMH010000001.1, from coordinate 1,310,819 downwards.
CCTGCTCATGCGCGGCACCGGCACGGCCGGCATCTGGGCCGGGGTCTATCTTGGCACCGTGGTGTGGATGACCGATTCTGCGGCCTTCTTCACCGGCCGGCAGATCGGCGGGGAAAAGCTTGCCCCGGACATCTCGCCCTCCAAGACCTGGTCCGGCGCTCTGGGTGGGCTCGCGCTCGGCACCATTGCGGGGACACTGGTCTGGTCCTGGATCAGTGCTTCGCCCCTCTGGATCGGCCTCATCCTCTCTGCGTCAATCAGCATACTGGGACAGACCGGCGATCTGGCCGAAAGTGCCATCAAGCGCCACTTCCGGATCAAGGACAGCGGCGACATCATTCCGGGTCATGGCGGCCTGATGGACCGGCTCGACAGCCTCACATTCGGCGTGTTCCTGGTGGTTATCATAGGCGTGGCGCATGCCGGATTCGGCTCTGTTGCCGAGGGTTTGCTCCACTGGTAGCGCATCGGCGACGCCGGCCGCGCGGAGTTTGGATACGGCATGTTTGATTTCGCGTATTGGCTTCTGTCCTACCTGGTCCCGTTTCTTGCGGTGCTCACGGTCATCGTGTTCGTCCACGAAATGGGCCACTATCTGGTCGCCCGTTGGAATGGTGTCGCCATCCAGACCTTCTCGGTGGGCTTTGGCCGGGAATTGATCGGCTGGAATGACAGGCACGGCACGCGCTGGCGCATTTCCGCCATTCCCCTGGGCGGCTATGTCCGCTTCGTGGGCGACATGAACCCGGCCAGCGTGCCCGACCCGGACGCAGTGGCCAATGTGGATCCGGCCCTGGCGCCGCGCCTTTTCGTCAACAAGAACGTCTGGCAGCGCATCGCCATCGTAGCGGCCGGACCGCTGGCCAATGTCTTGCTGACCTTCGTCATCCTCTACGTGCTGCTGATGTGCTACGGGCGGGTCATCACGCCCCCCGACATCGCCTATGTGGCCGCCAATTCGGTCGCCCAGGAGGCCGGACTCGAGGCCGGAGACACGGTGCTGTCGGTGGACGGCTACGCGGTCCATGGCTTTGAGGATGTCATGCGCATGGTTGCCACCAGCCCCGAACGGGCGGTGACCATGACCATCGAGCGCGATGGTCAGACGCAGGACATCGTTCTCGTTCCCGATGCCCTGCAGGCAACGGATCGCTTCGGAAACGACTCGCGCATTGGCGACATCGGCATCGCGCCCTATGTGCTGTTGCCGGAGGTGGGCTCGGTAGTGCCGGGTTCCGCGGCCGAGGCGGCTGGCATCGAGGCTGGTGACGTGTTCACCGCCGTCGATGGCCGGCCCATCCAGTATTTCACGGAGTTCCAGCAGGCTGTGGCGGACCGGGCCGGAGATTCGGTCTCCGTCGAGGTCGCGCGCAATGGCGAGAGCCGCACGGTGGATCTCGCGCCGAGGGCGTTCGAAGTCGATGGCGAAACCGTAGTGGGAATCGGCGTGACGTCTGCCGCCCCGATCCTGCCAGAACCTACGCGCTATCGGCCCGGCCCGATCGAAGCCATCGGCATGACCGTCGAGGAAATCCGTTTCATCATCCAGCGGACGGCGGCCTTCCTGGGCGACTTCTTTGTCGGCCGGGGCGATGTCGAGCAGCTCGGCGGTCCCGTCAAGGTCGCCAAGGTGTCGGGCGAGGTGGCGACCCTGGGTATCGTGGCACTCATCAACCTGATGGCGCTACTGTCTCTCAACATTGGAATTTTCAACCTTCTGCCGGTTCCGATGCTGGACGGCGGACATCTGCTGTACTATCTGGTCGAAGCCGTCCGCGGACGGCCGCTAAGCATCAGAGTGCAGGAGATCGGATTCAGGTTTGGATTCGCGCTTGTATTGGCCCTGATGGTCTTCACCCTGTTCAACGACACGGTGTTCGACTATTTCGGAATCCTGCGCTAACCCCTTGTTAACCTTGGTTCGCAAGGTGTTGCACGAATACACGTGCACCAAGGAATTACTAACCGCGTGATCACTCACGCCTTGTTCCTGGTTAAAAAAACAGTAAAACAGTCCCATGGAGTTAGCTTGGGGGAGCGCTGTGCATGGCGATTCTCCGGGCCGGTCGCAGAAGGCAATAACAATATGAATCACACCACCAAGCTGCTGCGTGGCGCGGTTTCCGCGATCGCCCTCATCGGGGCTGCCCCGATGGTGGCGGGCCTGCCCGTCCTTGGCGTCGTGTCTGCTCAGGCCCAGGAACAGTTGGTTGCTTCGGTTCTGTTCGAAGGCAATCGCCGCTTCCCCGACAACCAGCTCCTGGCCATGGTCGACATTTCCAGCTCTGGCGTCTTCACCCAGCAGCGTCTGAATGCCGATATCGAGAGCATTCGCCAGGCTTATGCCCGTGAGGGCTTCAATTCCATTTCGGTGACGGCACGGACCGAGGCGACCGCCGACGGTCGCGTCCGCGTTGTCTTTGTTGTCAATGAAGGTGAGCGCGCGGGCATCGCTGCGATCAACTTCACCGGCAACAATTCCATCAGTGCCAACAATCTCAAGGGCACGATGCTCACCAAGGAATCGGGCGTTCTGAGCTGGCTGCTCAAGGACGACACCTATGATGAGCAGAAGATGGCGGTGGATCGCGAGCGCATCCGTCTCTACTACGCCAATCGCGGTTTCCCCGACGCCCAGGTCAACTCGGTCGCCGAGTACGACGCGGCGCGCAATACCTACTTCATCAACGTCACCGTCAATGAAGGCCAGCCCTACGAGTTCGGCGCCGTCGGTATCGAGACCAGCATCGATGGCCTCAACACCGACGTGCTGCGCGGCACGGTCCGCACCGGGCAGGGCGCAACCTATTCCGCTCTCGACCTGCAGAAGTCGATCGAGGACATGGCCTACGAGGCGACTGCTCAGGGCTATTCCTTCGCCGACGTGCGTGCTCGTCTCGATCGCGACGTCGCGACCAATACCTTCAACGTGACCTACCTCGTCGACGAAGGCGCCCGCGTCTATGTCGAGCGCATCAACATCACCGGCAACGTCAAGACCCGCGACTTCGTCATCCGTCGCGAGCTGGCTTTCGCCGAAGGCGACCCGTTCAACCGCTCCATGGTCGTGCGTGGCCGTACCGCCATCGACGCCCTGGGCTATTTCTCCAAGGTCGAAGTGACGACCGGTCCGGGTTCGGCGCCCGACAAGATCGTGCTCAACATCAATGTCGAGGAAACCTCGACGGGTGAATACGGCGTCACCGCCGGCTATTCGACCACCGATGGTATCCTGGGCGAACTCTCGCTGACCGAGCGTAATTTCCTTGGTCGCGGCCAGTTCCTGCGTGCCTCCATCGGCGCCTCGCAGGCCGGTCGTACCTTTGACTTCTCGTTCACCGAGCCGCGCTTCATGGGTCTCAAGGTGTCGGCCGGTGTCGATGCGTACCATCGCATCAGCGACGAGAACGCCACCAGCTTCTACGGTACCCAGACCACGGGTGGCCAGTTGCGCCTCGGTGTGCCGCTGACCAGCGCGCTCAATGCGCAGTTCTTTGGCGGATATGAGCGCAAGGTCGTCGAGGACGATGATGCGCCCAAATCTGCTCTGGTTACCAACGGTCAGGAATTCAACAAGGCATTCGTCGGCTATACGCTGACCTGGAACAGCCTTGATGACACCAAGAACCCGACGGAAGGCCTCTACGCGACCTTCACCCAGCAGTATATCGGCTGGGATCACAACCTGCTGCGCTCGGAAGCGCGTGCCCGCTACTTCGTGCCGGTCGTTCCGGACAGCGGCATCGTCGCCAGCGTTCGTGGCCAGGCGGGTGTCATCAACAGCCTCGATGGCAACAACGTCCATTCGATCGAAGCCTTCACTCCCGGTTCGCAGTTGATCCGCGGCTTTGCTGGTCGCGGTTTCGGTCCGCGCCTGGCGAGCGGTGAATATCTGGGCACCACGATGTATGCCGGTCTCTCCGGCGAGATCGAGTTCCCGATCCCCGGCCTGCCCGAGAACTACGGTCTGAGCGGTGCGGTTTGGGCTGACGCGGCCTGGATCGGCGATGCCAGCAACATCCTGGGTGGTGCCGGTGCCGTTGCGGGCAGCAACGACCAGCCGTGGCGCACCTCGATCGGTGCTTCGCTCATCTGGGACTCGCCGTTCGGCCCGCTGCGTGGCGACGTTGCCCATGTGCTGAACCAGTCGACCGACGACCGGACGCAGGTCTTCCAGTTCACCATCCAGACCTTGCTCTAGTCGGATCGGCGTGACAAAGCTCTTGAGCCGCGGTGCGGTAGCGCCGCGGCTCTGTTTTTTTCAAGTGATGTAATGGTCGACACCCGTTTTCACCGTTTCGCCGGCCCCATGACATTGGGCGCGCTTCTGGCCCGTCTGGGTCGCGCCGAGCTGGCCGATGGCCTTGCCGGCAGTGACTACGAAATCTCGGGCGTGGCCGAACTCGATCTGGCCGAACCGGGCGATCTCGTGCTCGCCGCACAGCCAGGCTATATCGAGGACCTGCGTCGCACCAAGGCTGGCGCGGTGCTTGTGGCGCCGGCGCTGCGCGATGCGGTCCCGCCCGGTTGCATCGCCATTACGCTTGAGCGGCCGCACAATCTCTTCGCTGAAATCCTCGATACGCTCTATCCGTCGAGCACGCGTTCGGTCATCGCGTCCGGTCGCGAAGACCTTGGTGCGCCGATCTTCGAGCGCGACGTCACCCTGGGCACCAATGTGGTGGTTGGCGCGGGGGTCGAAATCGGCCGCGGCACGGTGATCGGCGCCAATACCGTCATCGGCGCCGGCGTCACCATTGGCCGCAATTGCGTCATCGCTGCCAATACCACCATCGACTGCGCGCATCTGGGCAACGACGTGGTGATCCATTCCGGCGTTCGCATCGGCACCGAGGGATTCGGCTGGCTCGATTTCGGCCGGTCCAACCGCAAGATCCCCCAATTGGGGCGGGTCATCATCCAGGACAAGGTCGAGATCGGCGCCAACAGTACCGTGGATCGCGGTGCCTTGGGCGATACGGTGATCGGCGAGGGCACCAAGGTGGATAACCTGGTCCAGATCGGCCACAACTGCCGCATCGGCCGCTATTGCCTGATTGCGGCCATGAGCGGCCTGTCCGGCTCGACCATTGTGGGTGATGGCGTACTGATGGGCGGCGGCGTGGGTACGTCCGGACACCTCAGCATTGGCAGCGGCTCGGTGATCCATGGCCGCGCAGCGGTGACCAAGGATTGGCCTGAAGGGTCCAAACTTGCCGGTGCTCCGGCGCAGGATATAAGAGATTTCTGGCGTGAACTCGCCACTATGCGGAAACTGTCCAAGGGGGAGAAGCGGGGATGAGTGATACCACCGCCGTGACCGAGCTCGATGCCATGAGCATTGCGGAAATTCTGGAAGCACTGCCACACCGCTACCCCTTCCTGATGATCGATCGCATCGTCGACATCAATGGCGACGAATCCGCAATCGGTATCAAGAACGTCACCTATAACGAGCCCATCTTCACCGGCCATTTCCCCGGCAACCCCATTTTCCCGGGTGTGCTCATCATTGAAGGCATGGCCCAGACGGCTGGCGCCATCGTCATCAAGCATGATGGCAATGCCGGCGGGAAGAAGATCGTGCTGATGCTCGGCGTCGACGCTGCCAAGTTCCGCAAGCCGGCGGGGCCGGGCGACACGATCGAGTTCCACATCGCCAAGATGCACCGCCGCCGCAATGTCGGCCGCTACAAGGCCGAGGCCAAGGTCAATGGCGCTGTCATCGCTGAGGCCGAGATTACGGCGATGATTGTTGGTGCTCCCGAGTGAGCGCTCCCGTGATTCACCCGACGGCGATTATCGCCGACGGGGCGAGGCTGGGTGAGGGCGTACGGATCGGCCCATACAGCATAGTCGGGGCCAACGTCACGCTGGGCGACAATGTCGAACTGGTGTCCCATGCCGTGGTCGAGGGCAACACCACGATCGGCGCTGGCACTCGCATCTTCCCCTTCGCCTCGGTCGGGCACCAGCCTCAGGACCTCAAGTTTCACGGTGAGGACTCGCGCCTCGTCATCGGTGAAAACTGCACGATCCGCGAATCGGTCACCATCAATCCCGGAACCGAAAACGGCGGGATGCTGACCCAGATCGGCGACAATTGCCTGATCATGGCCAATGCGCATGTGGCCCATGACGCCATCGTCGGCAACAATGTCATCATGGCCAACTATGTCGGCATTGCCGGCCATGTGCAGGTCGGCGACAACGTCATTTTCGGCGGCACCTGCGTCATCCACCAGTTCACCCGCATTGGTGCCCATGCGTTCATCGGCGCCCAGTCCATGGTAGATGGCGATGTCATCCCATTTGGCATGGCGGTGGGGAATCGGGCGACGTTGACGGGATTGAATCTGGTGGGGCTAAAGCGCCGCAAGTTTGATCGCGAGGCCATTCATCGTCTTCGGGCGGCCTATCGGCAGATCTTCGCCAGCGAAGGCACCCTGCGCGAACGTGTTGAAGATGCTGCGGAATTGTTCCGCGACGACGTGCTGGTCCAGGAAGTCGTGCGCTTTATCTCGGAGGCGCAGGATCGCCCGATCCTCCTGCCGCGGAACGGCCACGAGACCGAATAGCCTCCTGGAGTCCCTTGATGAACGACACGCTGCGCCTTTTCATCCTGGCCGGCGAGCCGTCGGGTGACCGCATCGCGGCCGATCTCGTTGCCCGGTTGCGTCAGCGTGTATCCCTGGATCTCACCGGCGTCGGCGGCGACGAACTGGCGGCCCAGGGGCTAGAATCCCTCTATCCCATGTCCGACCTGGCGGTGATGGGCATCACCGATGTCCTGTTCAACCTGCCGAAAATCCTCTGGCGCCTCGAACAGACGGCGCGCGCCATCCTTGCCACCAATCCCGATGTCGTGGTGCTCGTCGATGCGCAGGATTTTTCGCGCCTTCTGGCCGCGCGTCTGCGCAAGCGCGGCTTTGCCGGGCGTCTCATCCTCTATGTGGCGCCCTCCGTCTGGGCCCGCCATCCGGAGCGAGCGGCGCGGCTGAAGCCGCTCTTCGATGCCGTCCTTGCCGTGCTGCCGTTCGAGCCCGACGTCATGGAGCGACTCGACGGACCACCGACGCGCTATGTCGGCCATCCCGCACTGGCCGAGGCGCTCCCCGCACGTGAGGCCGTGGATCGTGGCCCGCTGGTCCTGCTGCCGGGCAGCCGGGCAGGGGAGTTGCGTCGGCATCTGCCTGTGCTGGCCACCCTTGCGCCAGAGTTGGCGGCGCGCGCCGAAGTTAGCGAACTGGTCATCCCCACCCTCAAGCGGCTGCGCCCGCGCCTCGAGGCCGAAACCAGGACCTGGGGTGTGCCTGTGCGCATCGTCGACAACAGGACGGATCGGCGCGACCTCTACGCTTCGGCGATATCAGCGCTCTGCGTGTCCGGCACCGTCACCCTCGAACTGGCGCTCGCCCGGCTGCCGATGGTGGTGATCTATGCGCTGGACCGCCACCAATCGCGGATCTTCGACCGGCTCGGCCGTCCGTCGGTGTCGCTGCCCAACATCATCCTCGGGCGCTCCGTAGTGCCCGAAATCGTCGCAGCGCCGTTGCTGGCCGCCAATGTCGGCCCCGTCATCGCAGAGGTCATCGGCAACAAAAAAGCCCGCCAGGACCAGATGGTGGCCTTTGACGAGCTTGTCGCGGTGATGGAGACGGGCCTGCCGCCTTTTGAGCGACAGGACCCGGCGGAGCAGGTCCTGTCCCTGTGGAAAAATCAGCGGCTGCTGATCGCCGAATAGTCGCGGGCGGTGGCGCCGTTATAGAGCTGGCGCGGACGGCCGATCTTCTTCTGCGGATCGCCGATCATTTCCTTCCACTGGCTGATCCAGCCGACGGTGCGGGCCACCGCGAAGAGCACGGTGAACATCGAGGTCGGGAAGCCGATCGCGTCAAGGATCACGCCCGAATAGAAGTCCACGTTCGGATAGAGCTTGCGGTCGATGAAGTACTGGTCCTCAAGCGCGATGCGTTCGAGTTCCTGGGCGACCTGCAGGGTCGGATTGTTGCCGACGCCGAGGATCTCCAGCACTTCCTTGGCCGTGGCCTGCATGACCTTGGCGCGCGGATCGAAGTTCTTGTAGACGCGGTGCCCAAAACCCATCAGGCGGAACGGATCGTTCTTGTCCTTGGCGCGGGCGATGAACTCGGGAATGCGGTCAACCGTGCCGATCTCGCGCAGCATGTTGAGGCAGGCTTCGTTAGCGCCGCCATGGGCCGGGCCCCAGAGGCAGGCCACGCCGGCCGCGATACAGGCGAAGGGATTGGCATCGGACGAGCCGGAAAGGCGAACGGTCGAGGTCGAGGCGTTCTGCTCGTGGTCGGCATGGAGTGTGAAGATCAGGTCCATGGCGCGGGCGATGCGCGGGTCCACCTTGTATTCCTCGGCCGGAACCGAGAAGCACATATGGAGGAAGTTCGCCGCGTAATCGAGATCGTTGCGCGGATAGACGAAGGGCTGGCCCACCGAATACTTGTAGGCCATCGCCGCCAGGGTCGGGATCTTGGCGATCATGCGGATCGAGGCGATCTCGCGCTGGCGCGGATCGTTGATATCGGTCGAGTCGTGGTAGAAGGCAGCCATGGCGCCGACCACGCCGGTCATGATGGCCATCGGATGCGCGTCGCGGCGGAAGCCACGATAGAAGTAGTGCATCTGCTCATGCACCATGGTGTGGCGCGTCACCAGCTTTTCGAACTCGACAAACTGGGTCTTGGTCGGCAGCTCGCCATAGAGCAGCAGGTAGCAGACTTCGAGATAGTTGGACTTTTCGGCCAGTTGCTCGATCGGGTAGCCGCGATAGAGCAGTTCGCCCTTGTCGCCATCGATATAGGTGATGGCGCTATCGCAGGCTGCGGTCGACGTGAAACCCGGATCATAGGTAAACAGGCCCGTCTTGGCATAGAGCGATCGAATATCCATCACGTCCGGACCCACCGAACCGCTCAGGATCGGGAATTCATGGGTCTGGTCTCCGATGACGAGTTTGGCGACTTTATCGGTCATTGAGCTCTCCTCGCTTCACCCCTTTCCACCCGCAGGAAAGGACAGGAAATGCGGGCAGGGGCCGGCGCCTTGGAAGCGCCGCTTTTCCCGGCAAGAGGTATCAGGTCTTGCCCGTCGCAAGCAACCGATAGGTGAGTATGACTTATCTATTCGACACGCTGGCGACAGCCGTGACCGGCGGCCTCAGCCGCCGATCTGATCACCGAGTCGCGCGAGGCTTTCCTCCCGCCCGATCAGCACCATGACCTCGAAAATCCCCGGAGATACAGTGCGTCCCGTGAGCGCCGCGCGCAGCGGCTGCGCCAGCTTGCCCAGCTTCAGGCCCTTCTCCTCGGCAAGGGCACGCATGGCCGTGTCGATCGCCGGCACTGACCAATCGGCAAGGCCCCCTAACGTATCGGCAATGCTCTTGAGCACGAGCCGGGAGTCGTCGGTAAGCAGGGCCGCCGCAGCCGCGTCGGGCGTGATCGGACGGAGGGCATAGATGAACTGTGCCAGGTCGATCAGTTCGAGCACCGTCTTGGCGCGTGGCTGCAATTCGGGCAGGGCGGCCAGCACCGTATTATGGTTGGCCTTGAGCCCCTTGGCATCCTCGTCGCGACCCACTTCTTCGGCCGTACCCACCATCACCTCGTAGAGGTAGCGCGGGTCGGCCTCGCGGATATAGTGGCCATTGATGTTCTCGAGCTTGACGAAGTCGAAGCGCGCCGCGCCCTTGTTGAGGGCTTCGAGGCTGAACCACTCGACCATCTGCTCGGTCGAGAAGATTTCGTCGTCGCCATGGCTCCAGCCGAGGCGCGCGAGGTAGTTGCGCACCGCTTCCGGAAGATAGCCCATCTGCCGATAGGCTTCGACGCCCAGGGCACCGTGGCGCTTGGAGAGCTTCGCGCCATCCGGCCCATGGATCAGCGGGATATGCGCCATTTCCGGCACGGTCCAGCCCATGGCATTGTAGATGACGATCTGGCGGGCGGCATTGGTCAGGTGGTCGTCGCCGCGGATGATGTGGGTGACGCCCATGTCATGGTCGTCCACCACCACGGCGTGCATATAGGTCGGCGTGCCGTCCGAGCGCAGGATGATGAAATCGTCGAGGTTCTCGGTCTTGAACACGACATCGCCCTGCACATGGTCATGCACGACGATCTCGCCCGAGAGCGGCGCCTTGATGCGGACCACCGGCTTGATGCCTTCCGGCGCCTCGGAGGGATCGCGGTCGCGCCAGAAGCCATTGTAGCGCGGCGGCTTGCCGGCGGCGCGCGCCTCCTCGCGCATCTGGTCCAGCTCCTCGGGCGAGCAATAGCAGTAATAGGCGTGGCCCATTTTCACCAGCTCATGGGCAACCTCGGCATGGCGGGACGCGCGCGCGAACTGGCTGATCGGCTCACCCTCCCAATCGAGGCCGAGCCAGGTGAGCCCGTCGATCAGCGCGGTGACTGCCGCTTCGGTCGAGCGTTCGCGGTCGGTGTCCTCGATCCGCAGCAGCATCTTCCCGCCCTGGTTCTTGGCATAGGCCCAGCTGAACAGCGCAGTGCGGGCGCCGCCAATATGCAGATAGCCGGTGGGGGAAGGAGCAAAGCGGGTGACGACCTGAGACATGGCAACCGGGGGATTTGAGGAATTGCGGGCCGTGTGTAGCATAGGCGGGCTTGAGCGCAAGGGCAGGGGCGCATGGAGGCGGGACACGAGGCTTGGGGTGGCCTGGGAGACGCGTGGCGGCGTTGGCGCGCCCACGGCGCCACGACCGCTGCAACCCGCATCCTGCCAGCAGTCCTCGCTTCATTGCGCCGATGCATCGTGGACGCCATCGACAAGCGCCGGCTCTTCGTCCTCCTGCCCTTCGGGCTGATTGTCGGACTAGCTCTATATGCCAACCTTCCGGCCGAGCCGCCACTGCAGGTGTTTGCAGCCGGTTCGCTGGTCGTGGGACTGGCGCTCATTCTGTGCCTTTGGACCAGGTCACTGGCCACTACCCGATGGGCCGTGCAGGCGCTGTTTATCTGGGCCGGCTTTTGCCTCCTGCCGTTGCATGGCCTCGCCTTCGGCACATCCATGCTGGCCTTTCCCGCCTATGGCACCTACGAGGCCATCGTGGACGAGGTTCTGCCCGGTGACGACGGCGCGCAGCGGGCGATCGTCTCCAGCCTCACACCCGAGGGCGAAGCGCGCCCGGTTCCGGTCCGGCGCGCCCGCATCCTGCTTCCGGATGGGGAAAGGGTCGAGCCGGGTGACCACCTGCGCGCTGACCTGCGGCTCGCGCCCATTCCCGGGCCTGTCCTGCCCGGTGCCCACGACGCACAGTTTCATTCCTACTTCATCGGTGTCGGCGCCTATGGCTCCGTGATCGGCACGTTCGAGCGCATCGACCCAGCCGAAGGGTTCAACCTCGGCCGTGCCATCCAGGCACTGCGCGACGTTATCGGTAACCGCATAGCCACGGTTCTGTCGGGCGATACCGCGGCAATCGCCAAGGCCATGGTGGTGGGCGACCAGAGCGCCATTTCCGACGAAACCCGCGAGCTGATGGCCGCGGCGGGTCTGGCCCACATTTACTCCATTTCCGGCCTCCACCTCTCCATCGTTGCCGGTGGCGTCTTCTGGCTGGTGCGGATGGTACTGGCCTCGGTTCCGGTGCTGGTGGCTTGGCCCACCAAGAAGATCGCGGCCGTCACCGGACTGGTGGCCGCCTTCCTCTACCTGTTGCTGGCCGGAGGCATCGACAATGTGCCGGCCTTCCGCTCCACCTTGATGCTGGCGCTGATCTTCGGCGCCGTCCTGGCCGGTCGGCAGGCGCTGACCATGCGCAATGTCGCCATCGCCGCGATCGTCATCGTGCTCATCGATCCGGCCAGCGTGTTCCGCCCCAGCTTCCAGCTCTCCTTTGCGGCCGTGGTCGGCCTTATCGGCATCTACGAGTTGCCGCGCCTGCAGGCCACGTCCGAAGCGGAATATCTGCATCGTGTCGCCAGGGTGGTCGCCGTCACGGCATGGACCAGCTTCGTCGCTGGGCTGGCGACGCTGCTTTTCTCCGCCTACCATTTCCAGCAGACCGCGCCGCTCGGCGTGCTGGGCAATGTGCTGGCGCTGCCTTTCGTGGGCCTTGTCATCATGCCAGCGGGTGTCGTTTCGGTGCTCGCCATGCCGCTGGGTCTCGATGCGCCGTTTCTCCACGCCATGGGCTGGGGGATCGATCGCATGGTCGATGTGGCCGAACTGGTGGCGGGCTGGAGCGCCGGCTGGACCGGAAATCCGCTACTGGCTGGATGGACGCTGGCGGCGGGACTGATGGCGCTGGCCTGGTTCGCCTTTATCGAAAACCACTGGCGCCTGGCCGCGCCGGCCATTGCGGCCGGCGTCATTCTGCTGTTCGGCTTCACGGCCCGCCCCGACATTCTGATCGCCGACACGACGCAGGCCGTTGCGGTAAGGGATGGCGATGGCATGGCTTTGGCCAGCGGCCGCACCGGGAGCTTCGCCGTCGATGTGTGGAGCGAGCACTTCCAGACCGAAATCGAAGTCGCCCATTCAGGCGCGCGCTGCGACAGCATCGGCTGCGTGGTCACGACGCCGGATTACAGCGTCGCCCTTGTTCGCAACGCGGCCGCCTTTGCCGAGGATTGCGGCCGGCACGATCTGGTGGTTGCGCGGATCTACCCGCCGCAGCATTGCTTCGCGGATGGCCAAGTGATCGGCGCGGCCGAGCTCGCGTCCGGCGGCGTTCACGCCCTGACCTGGGACGAGCGCGCCGGGCGGTTCGATATCCGCCCGGCCATGGAGAGCGTCAGCCGGCCGTGGCGAGCCGCGCGATAGCAACGCCCGCCGCCGGAATATCCGCGCTGCCCAGCACATAGCCCGCCTCGTCATCCGCCGGGGAGAGGACCTGCGCGCTCGCGGCATAGTTCACATAGACGCGGTAGCCGCCCCGCACCCGGCATCGGACGCCAGCGGGCAGGCTGAGAGTTGGCGTGTCGGCCTCGGCGATCATGTAGTCGGCAACGCGCTGCACCAGCGCCTTGTCGCCGCTGGCCGCGAAGTAGAACAGCTTGCCCTGCGACAGCAGCACCGGCACGCCAGCCTCGTCTTCCATGACCACCTCGGCATTGCCGACGGTGATCTCCCGCCACAGCCGTGCCGCGCCGCCGCCCTTGACGGCAACCTCTATACCGGCGGGCAGGCTGTCCACCCGCGCCACCTTGAGGTCGAGCAGGTTGGCACCGAGATCCGGCCCCAGCCGGGGCGGAATGGAGAAGTTCTCGGTCTTCGAGCCGCTGCGTGGCCCCACCAGCAGATAACCCTCGAAATTCGCGACGGCCGAACGCAGCGCCTCATTCCATGTCAGCAACGCCGGAATAGCGACGATGTCATAGCCGCTGAGATCGCTGGTTGTGGGCGGCAGGACGTCCACATCGAGCCCGCGCTTGCGGAAGGCCGCGTAGAGCCCGCGCACGTGATTGCCATGGCTGAACCCGGCTGCCTGCGGCTGGATTTCCCAGGCCCATTCGCTTTCATAGTCGAAGATGACCGCGACCTTGCCTTGGCCGGCAGGCCCATCGAGGCCGATCTCCTGGAGCTCGCGCGCCACCTGGCTGGCCTCGCCATAGGCCGGCGCGGGTTCGCTGTCGGGCCGAAGGAGGCCGGCATGCATCTGCTCCTGCCCGAACGGTGCCTGGCGCCAGCGGAAATAGGAGACGACTTCCGCGCCATGCGCAAAGGCCTCCCAGGCCCAGAGCCGCGCCATGCCCGGCAGCGGATCGGGATTGGCGTCTGCCCAGTTCACCGGGCCCGGCTGCTGCTCCATGATCCACATGCGCCCATGCCCCACGCTGCGATAAAGGTCGTGGTGGAAGGCCGCATTGTCGGGATCGCCCTGGCGCATGTAGAGCGCCTTGTGCTCGTCGCTCTCGGAACTCTTGGCCAGGTGGCCGATGGGGTAGGAGTCCCAGCTCGCGATATCCAGCGTTTCGGCCAGGTGGTAGTGATCGAACTCGCTGTAGCGGCTCATGAAATTGTGGATCACCGGCAGGTCCGGGCGCTTTGCCTTGAGGATCTCGTACTGCGTGCGGTTGAACGCGGCGACCTGGTCCGAGGAATAGCGCCGGAAATCCAGTTCATGGGCCGGAGCGGCATCGCAGACCAGGAGATTGGGCAGTTCGATCTGGTCGAAGCGGCTGTATTCCATCGACCAGAACACGTTGCCCCATGCGGTGTTGAGCGCCTCGATGGTCCCGTATTTCTCCGCGAGCCACTTGCGAAAACCCTCGAGCGCCGCAGGCGAGTACGAATAGGTCGTGCCGTGACAGCCATACTCATTGTCGGTCTGCCAGCCGCCCAGCGCCGGATGATCACTCAAGGCGTCGGCGAGGATGCGCGTGATCCTTGCGCTCTCCTCGCGGAAACCGAGATGCGAGAAATCATAGTGCCGGCGCGAACCAAAGCCCTTGCGGCGGCCTTCGCGGTCCACCGCCAGCATGTCGGGATGCTTATCGACCATCCAGCGCGGCGGCGTGGCCGTCGGCGTGCCGACGATCACCCTATGGCCATGGCGCCCGAGCACATCCATGGCGCGGATCATCCAGTCGAGCCGGAGATCGCCCTCGCTTGGTTCCAGCCGCGACCAGGCGAACTCGCCGATGCGCACATAGCGAATGCCCACCTCGGCCATCCGCTTCGCATCGGTCTCCCACCACTCCTCGGGCCAGTGTTCAGGATAATAGCAGACGCCGAGGGTGGGGCTGATCATGGTTGGTCTCAGAGCTTGATTTTGGTTTCCGGCAGGCCGGCAATGTCGAGGTCAATATAGAACACGCCGCCCGCCACCTTTTCCGCTGCCAGTTGCTCGGCCGGCATGTTCTTGTTGGCGGTGGTGAGGAACAGGCGCTTCAGATCCTTGCCGCCAAAGGCGGGGCAGGTGACCTGGCTCACCGGCACTTCGACGATGCGGTCGATCGTGCCATCCGGCGCGTAGCGGATGACGCAGGAGCCGCCCCAGCGGGCGTTCCAGAGAAAGCCTTCGCTGTCCACCACGGCACCATCGGGATAACCGCGATGATCGGTGACGTCGGCAAAGAGTTCCCACTCGCCGGCGGGCAGGCCGGTTTCCGGATCGACGGCGCATTTGAGGATTTTCTGGTCCGGCGTGTCGGTCCAGTAGGCGGTGCGGCCGTCGGGCGAAAAGCAGGTCGCATTGGGAATGGCGGCGTTGGCGATGATCTTGGTCAGCTTCCCGGCGCGGTAGTGGTAGACGCCACCATCCTTGGGACCCTCGTCCTTGACCATGGTACCGATCCAGAACGCTCCAGATGGATGCACCCGGCTGTCATTGGTCCGGTTGGCCGGAACGTCGCGCTCGATATCGATCAGATGCTCGGTGTCGCCGCTTTTGAGGTCAAAGCGCTTGAGCCCGGTTTCGGTGGCGAGCGCCAGCGTCTCGTCATCGACAATGGCCGCCGCCGCGACGATCTCGTCGAAATGCCACTTGTTCTGGACTTCGCCTTCCGCCGTTGCCGCGAACAGCGTCTTGTTATTGATGTCGAACCAGAAGAGTTGCTGCCGTCCCGCATGCCAGAACGGGCCTTCGCCCAGGGCACACTGGCTGTCGACAAGGAGTTTTGCGGTTTCGGTCACTTGGAATTTCCCTTGTCATAGGCGGCAACGGCCAGCTTTGCGCGCTCGGCCACCTCGGCAACGCTCATGCCGGGCTTGAAAATATAGGTTCCGAGGCCGAAGCCGGTGCAGCCCACCGCGAAGAATTCGTGGAAATTGTCGGGACTGGCGCCGCCCACGGCATAAACGGGCAGGGCAGGCGGCAGCACCGCCTTCATCGCCTTGATGCCCTTCGAGCCCAGCACTTCCGCCGGGAAGAATTTGAGCCCCGTCGCGCCGGCACGGATCGCCGCAAAGGCATCGGTGGGCGAGAACACGCCGGGGTAAGACTTGAGGCCGAGCCGCAAGGTCTCGCCAATCACCTCGACATTGGTGTCGGGCGACACGATGAACGTGCCGCCGGCCCCGGCCACTGCCCGGACATCTTCGGGCGTGAGGACGGTGCCGGCGCCGATCTCGGCGCGATCGGACAGGGCCGCGGCTGCCCGGCCGATGCTGTCCACGGCATTGGGCGAATTGAGCGGCACTTCAATCAAGGTGATGCCGGCCTCGACCAGAGCGGTGCAGACCGGCACGGCTTCGTCGGGCGTGATGCCGCGCAGAATGGCGATGATATGGCGATGGGACACGGCTAAATCCTCAGGCAATCGAGGCGCGGGCGGCCTTCAAACCGGCCAGCACCACTTCGGTGGAATCGACGACGCGACCGGTTGCTCCGGCCATGCCCAGTACGCCGGCATACAATCCGCACAGCGTGGCCGAGCCGATCAGCGGCACCGGATCGGTGCCGATCTGGTTACGATTGGCGGCAATCTCCGTGCCGATCAGGAGGCCCGAAAGATAGCCCGCGCACCAGTCCGGCGGGCGCCCCGACAGCAGCGCGGATGCCCGGGCCCGGAACAGTTGACCGAGCAGCATGTCCGGGTGATCGAGGCCAGCTCGCGCGCCGGTCTGGAATCCATGCTCGCGCTCGGGTCCCTCCAGTGGTCCGTTGAGCGAATGGCGCAGCACCGAATGGGTCTTCAACAGCTCGAACATTTCGCCGGTCATGGCCGTCGAGAAGCGCGTAATGCGGGTGCCCTCGAGGTCTGCCCACTTCGAATGGGTGCCGGGCATGCAGACCAGGCCCGAATAGCCGGGGCTGATCGCCGCGAGGCCAAGGAGCTGGGTTTCCTCGCCCCGCATGACATTTTCGCCGCCCTCGCGCTGGCAGACCCCGGGCAGGATGGACACATTGAGCCTGGTGCCCTCGACCACGGGATGGACCGCGCCTCGGCCGAGTTCGGAGAGATCGGTGGGGGCTTCGAGATAGGGCGCTTCGAGCCAGCCCTGCCGCGCCCCGGCCATACCGCAGATGACCACGTCCAACGTATCGTCAGGCGGGGCCAGCTCATTGACTACGGCCTTGAGCGCCGCCGGGAACTGCTCGCGCGCCAGCTTGCCCATGCCTTGGTCGGACACGGCCGAGGCCACGACGGCGCCGCCGGCATCAATGCCCCAGGCGCGCAAGTTGGACGTGCCCCAATCCACCGCGATCCATGCAATCGTCTCAGTCAACTCGTCCTCGCTCCCGGTTCGGGCTGATTTGCGCGCGCGACCCTAAAGCCCCGCCTCGCCGCTGACCAGACCGATTCCCTTCCGGCCTCGAAATAGCGCAAGCACCCGTCAGGTACCCCGCCATGAGTAAGGCGCATCAGCCCGGGAGACAGATTTTCACCACACTGCCGGCGCAGCATTTGGAATTGTATGATTTTTTGCCGCACACCCATTCACAGCGCCTTCCGGCGTGATAGAACAGCGCAACCAAGGCCCTCACTTCCGCATACCTGGCGGATCAGCAAGGAACAGGCAAATGACTGCAAACAATGGCGGCTCCGGCGGCCGCAAGCTGCGCTCGCGCGCGTGGTTCGACAATCCGGACAACCCGGACATGACCGCGCTCTATCTCGAGCGCTACATGAATTTCGGCGTGTCGCGCGAGGAATTGCAGTCCGACAAGCCGATCATCGGCATTGCCCAGACCGGTTCCGATCTCAGCCCTTGCAACCGCCACCACATCGTCCTGGCCGAGCGCCT
This sequence comes from Devosia sediminis, assembly GCF_016411825.1. Taxonomy (GTDB): domain Bacteria; phylum Pseudomonadota; class Alphaproteobacteria; order Rhizobiales; family Devosiaceae; genus Devosia; species Devosia sediminis. Next base: position 1,293,131 of record NZ_JAEKMH010000001.1, on the reverse strand, counting down.
GCGCGAAGGCATCCGCGAAGCCGGCGGTATCGCCATAGAGTTTCCGGTGCATCCGATCCAGGAAACCGGCAAGCGCCCCACCGCCGGTCTCGACCGCAACCTCGCCTACCTCGGTCTCGTGGAAGTGCTCTACGGCTATCCGCTCGACGGCGTCGTCCTGACCATCGGCTGCGACAAGACCACTCCGGCCATGCTGATGGGCGCGGCCACCGTCAATATTCCTGCAATCGCCTTCTCCGTCGGCCCCATGCTCAATGGCTGGCACAAGGGCGAGCGCACCGGCTCGGGCACGATCGTCTGGAAGGCCCGGCAGATGCTGGCCGCCGGCGAGATCGACTACCCCAAATTCATCGAGCTGGTAGCCTCGTCTGCCCCTTCGACCGGCTATTGCAACACCATGGGCACGGCCTCGACCATGAATTCGCTGGCCGAGGCCCTCGGCATGCAGCTCCCCGGTTCGGCCGCCATTCCTGCGCCCTATCGCGACCGCCAGGAAATGGCCTGGCGCACCGGCAAGCGCGCCGTCGAAATGGTGCATGAGGATCTGAAGCCCTCGGACATCCTGACCAAGGAAAACTTCCTCAACGCCATCGTGGTCAATTCCGCCATCGGCGGCTCGACCAATGCGCCGATCCATATCAACGCCATCGCCAAGCATATCGGCGTCGACCTCAACATCGACGAATGGCAGCAGCACGGCCACAAGGTGCCGCTGCTGGTCAACCTGCAGCCGGCCGGCGAATATCTGGGCGAAGACTACTACCATGCCGGTGGCGTCCCGGCCGTGGTCAATGAACTGATGGCGCAGGGCCTAATCCACGAGAATGCCCCAACCGTCAACGGCAAGACCATTGGCGAGAACTGCCGCACCACCGTGATCGAGGACGACAAGGTCATCCGGCACTTCGACAACCCGCTCAAGGCCGAGGCCGGTTTCCTCGTGCTGCGCGGCAATCTGTTCGACAACGCCATCATGAAGACCTCGGTCATCAGCACCGAATTCAAGGATCGTTACCTGTCCGATCCGGCCCATCCGGGCATGTTCGAGGGCAAGGCCGTGGTGTTCGATGGTCCCGAGGACTATCACCATCGCATCGACGACCCATCGCTCGATATCGACGAGCACACGCTGCTGTTCATGCGCGGCGCCGGCCCGATCGGCTATCCGGGTGCCGCCGAAGTCGTCAACATGCGGCCGCCCGACTATCTCATCAAAAAGGGTGTCTCGGCGCTGGCCTGTATCGGCGACGGGCGTCAGTCCGGCACGTCGGGCTCTCCTTCGATCCTCAACGCCACTCCGGAAGCGGCAGCGGGCGGCAACCTTGCTATCCTCAAGACCGGCGACCGGGTCCGCATCGACCTCAACAAGGGCGAGGCCAATATCATGATTTCGGCCGAGGAAATCGCCACTCGCCGCGCGGCGCTCGAAGCGGAGGGCGGTTACAAGTTCCCCAAGCACCAGACCCCGTGGCAGGAAATCCAGCGCAGCCTCGTCGGCCAGCTCGGCGACGGCGCCATCCTCAAGCCCGCCGAAAAATATCAGCGCATCGCCCAGACCGAGGGCCTGCCGCGCGACAACCACTGATCGCGCAGTGAAAAATGAAGTGCCGCCGGATTTCTGCCGGCGGCGCTTTGCTTTGGACGATTACGTGCCTGCCGACAGGGGGCGCTTTAACCGGCGGGACGCGTAAAATTGTCCTCGAAGATTTCGACCATATCCTCGTAGCGCGGTTTGTCGCTTTGGGGGAAACTGATCTCGAAGGCGGAAAAGCTGTCATGCGTCAGTGAAAACAGCACCTTCGTGTAGAAGATCACTGGCTCGTCGATGCCTTCCGGCTTGTAATATCCCGATAGCACGAACCAGGAGTCTCCTCCCGCGCGGTAGGTGATGGTCCGGATCTGGTCGCCAGAGGATAGCCGTTCCTCCAGCATGTCGCGGCCCATATCCTGCGCCGGCCCGCCGTGGAAATTGATCTGGGCCTCGCCGTCGGCCGAGCGCAGCGTCACCCCCTGCGTCTCGGGAACGGCAATGGGCGCAAATTGCTCGGTGGGCAGCATGGCGGAAAACCCGAAGTCAGGGTCTCGGTAGGTCTGCCAGCCCTCGGTCTGGGCTAGGACCGGCTGCGCACTCAGCAGCGTTGCCACGGTCAGTGCTTGACACCACAGGCGCATGCGAACCTCCTTTGGTCATGTCGGCCCAATGCGTCCAGCCACGCTCCTGTTCCCCAAGGCCGGCTTCGACAAGCAGGCAATCACGACGATCCCTCCGGCTCCATCAGCGCCTTCTCCTCGTCCTCCAACTCTTCCCGGTCAGCCGCCAGCAACCCAAATCGCGCCGCGACATCGGGGGCATAGCGCAGGAGATCGGGCCGCAGCTTGATCAGGGCGAGGTCCTTGGCCTTGGCTTCGAGCATGACGTCGAAATCCAGCCCAACCGCAATGCGCATGAAGCTGATGAATTCGAACGGCTGCACGAAATCCGCGTGCCCGGTCCAGACTGGCGCCACGTTGACCGTCTCGGCTTTGCCGGTCCTGCGGTTCTTTCGCGCCAGTTGACGCATCTCGGTCCGGGGCGAGGAGAAGTGCACCTTTGGCCGGACCTCGCCTGGCCAGCTCGCCAGCATCGCCGCCAGCGCATCGCGCAGCCCCAGCCCTTCGGGATTGAAACACCAGAAATGCTGGTGATCGAATATCAGCCGCACGCCCGTTTCGCCATGAATATGAAGGACGTCGGCGCAGGAAAAACGCAGGTCGTCATTTTCCAGCACCAGCCGCCGGCGTACCGGTTCGGGCAGGGTGGGCCAGGTATCCACCCAGCGCTGCCGGGCTGCCAGCCTGTCGTCGTAGACGCCGCCGACATGCACGACCAGCACTGCCTCGGGGCCAAGCTCCATCAAGTCCAGCATTTCGGCCTGGCTCGTCAGGTCCCAGATGCTTTTGCGCACCAGGTCCGGGTCGGGCGAATTGAGGACAATGAACTGGCTCGGGTGAAACGAGAGCCTCAATCCGAGGTCGCGCGCCTTGCTGCCAAGATTGGCCAGCTCCGCCGCGCAGTCGCGCACCATGGAATGGAACTGCGGCATATCCGGATGGGTCGCATAGGGCGCGATATCCGAGGACATTCGGTACATGCGAATGTCGTGACGTTCGAGATAGTCGAAAATATCGGCGAGGTAGCCGAGCGACACGCGCAGATGCGGATTGGACTGGGCGCGCCGTGCATCATTGCTCTTGAGCGCCGGGTTGCCCAGGACCTTTACGGGAAATCCGAGCTTGAGCGGACCTGACGCCATGGCATTTTCCTCCATCAGAGGTGGAATGCCTCAACCAGAGGAGCGTTCCTGACCGTCCAATGCGGCGCGCCAGATGGTTCAATCTGCCTCGATCGTCACCCAGTGCCCGCGCGGATCGCATTGCAGCAGCATGTCGTCGCTGTTGCGAATGCCGACCACCGCGCCCACGGACGAAAACTCGCCCTCCAGCACGCAGCCAGCCACGGCAACGTTGCTGCCAGCGATGCGCCAGCCGGTCCCCGCCTCGCAAACAGCGACATCGTCGCCGACACTGACGCTCATGCCGGCCGAGAACACCACGTCGCCCACCCAGCAGCGCGTCTCGCGCAACGAGGCTTCCTGCGCGACAGTCGGAGAGGCCAGCATCAGCAGCAACCCAAATCCGAAACCTGCCGCGCAGCGCATCAGTATTTCCTCAAAAGGCCGACGAGGCGCCCCTGCACCTTCACCCGGTCAGGCGGGAAGATGCGGGTTTCATAGGCGGGGTTGGCCGCTTCCAGGGCCACGGTGTCGCCCTTGCGGCGGAGGCGCTTGAGGGTCGCTTCCTCGTCATCGACCAGGGCGACGATGATCTCGCCGGTAGAGGCGTGCTCCTGTTTCTTGATGAGCACGGTATCGCCGTCGAAAATGCCGGCATCGATCATCGAATCGCCTCGCACTTCGAGGGCGTAATGCTCGCCTGCGCCCAGCATTTCGGGCGGCACGGCAATGGTGTGGGAATGGGTCTGGATGGCCTCGATGGGCGTACCCGCGGCGATCCGGCCCATGACCGGAATCGAAACCGGCCGCGCATAGTCGTCACCGACGCTGCCACCACGGGCAGGGGGACTGGCCACCTTACCCAGATTGCCCTCGATCACCGCCGGTTCGAACTTCGCCTTGCGGCCACCCAGAGAGGGGTTCATCGAATCGGGAAGCTTGACCACTTCCAGAGCTCGCGCCCGGTTGGGCAGGCGGCGGATGAAGCCGCGCTCCTCGAGCGCCGTGATCAGCCGGTGAATGCCGGATTTTGACGCGAGATCGAGCGCATCCTTCATTTCGTCGAAGCTGGGGGGAATGCCGCTCTCCTTCATCCGCTCGTGGATGAACATCAGCAGCTCGTGTTGTTTGCGTGTCAGCATCGGCCCCTCGGTCCAGAATCGGAACATAGACGGAACGACCATACATGTTCCAGTTATGTTCCGCAATGCCCGGGGAAACGGCTAGAAGGCGTCGATCGGCAGGGCCTCGACCAGCGCCCCGGCGGCCTGTCCGGGATCATGTTCGGGCTGGACGATCAGCAGGCCCGCCGCTGCCAGCGAAGAGGTGTGGCCGCTGTCGGTCTGGCTGATCGGCTCGGCCATCGGTCCGGTTTCCGAGTGGATCAGCCGCGCGCGCATGAAATGCCGTCGGGCGGTGTTGAGCGGCGTTGGCGCCGCGAGCGGGAGGCGCCAGTGCGCCGGCTCGCCATGACCCAGAAATGCCCGCAGCGCCGGCTTGATGAAGACCAAAGCCGTGACCATGGCCGAGACCGGATTGCCGGGCAGGCCGAAGACCAGGGTCTTGCCACGCGTGCCGAACATCAGCGGCTTGCCCGGGCGCATGTTGATGCGCCAGAAGTCGAGTTTGACCCCGAGGGTCGTAAGGACGTCCTGCACCAGATCGTGTTCGCCGACTGAAGCGCCGCCGGTGGTGATGAGCACATCCGGTTCCGCATCCAAGGCGGCAGCCAGGCGGTCGTGCAGCAGGCCGGCATCGTCGGCGATGATGCCATGATCGGCAATGGCCTCGGCATAGGGGGCGAGCATGGCGCCGAGCCCGAAACTGTTGGAAGCGACGATCTGGTCCGGCCCCAGGGAACTGCCGGGCAGCACCAGTTCATCCCCGGTCGCGACCAGCGCGACGCGCGGACGCCGCGCCACCGCCAGCCGGTCGGCATTGGCGGCGGCAGCCACGGCGATCTGCATGGGTGTTAGCCGTGTGCCGGCGGCAAGGAGCACCTGGCCGACGGCAAAATCGTTGCCCCTGGGCCGAACGCTGTGACCGAGCCGGGCAGGGGCCGTAAAGCGCACGCGCTCGCCCTCGCGCACCGCTTCTTCCTGCATGATGACCGTATCGGCGCCATCAGGCACCGGCGCGCCGGTAAAGATGCGCACGGCCTGCCCGGGCCCCAGCGCGCCGGTAAAACCGGCACCCGCCTGCGACGTGCCGATCAACTCCAGCCAGGTGCCGTCAGCCACATCCTCGGCCCGCATGGCATAGCCATCCATGGCGCTGGCGTCGAAGGGCGGCTGGTCATGCCGCGCCACGATGGGCGCCGCCAGCACGCGCCCGACGGCGTCTGCCAGGGGCACGGTTTCGGTAGAAACGGGCGAGACGTGTGAGAGAATGGCCCTGAGGGCGTCGTCGACGGGAAGGAGGCTCATGCGCGGACAAAGTCGCCGGACTTGCCGCCCGACTTTTCCACGAGGCAGATATCGGAGATGACCATGGCGCGATCGATCGCCTTGGCCATGTCATAGAGAGTCAGCGCCGTCGTCGACGCGGCAACCAGCGCTTCCATTTCCACCCCCGTCTGCCCGGTGGTTTCGGCCGTCGCGAGGATGAGGATGGAAGAGGGGCCATCGCCCTCGATGTCGACGCTCACCTTGGTCAGCGGGATCGGGTGGCAGAGTGGGATCAGGTCCGATGTCTTCTTGGCGGCCATGATGCCGGCCACGCGCGCCACTGCAAGGGCATCGCCCTTCTTGAGGCCGCCGCCCACAATAGTGGCGATGGTCTCGGCCTGGCCGGAAATCCGCGCCTGTGCCACCGCCCGGCGACGGGTAACGGCCTTGTCACCGATATCGACGATATGGGCCTCGCCCTTCTCGTTGAGATGGGTGAGGCCGCCAGCCATCAGCGCACGGCCTCCGGCGCACCCATCAACAGGGTGCGCGTGGCGGCGACGACATCGTCCTGCCGCATCAGGCTCTCGCCGACCAGGAAAGTGCCGACATTGCAGCGCTCCTCTAGCATCCTGACCTGCTCGTGGGTAACGATGCCGCTCTCACTCACCAGCACCACGCCATCGGGCACGCCGGCCGCGAGGTTGATCGTGGTGTCGAGCGTCGTTTCGAAGGTGCGCAGGTTGCGATTGTTGACGCCGATGAACCTGGTATCCAGGGCCAGCGCGCGGTCCAGCTCGAGCTGGTCATGCACTTCCACCAGCGCATCCATGCCCCATTCCTCGGCGGCATCGAGCAGGTAACGGGCCACGTCGTCGCCCACGGCCGCCATGATGATGAGAATGCAGTCCGCGCCCCAGGAGCGGGCTTCCGCCACCTGATAGGTCTCGAACAGGAAGTCCTTGCGCAGAACCGGCAGCCGCGTCGCAGCGCGCGCCTCGATGAGATAGCTCGGCGACCCCTGGAAGCTGGGGCGGTCGGTCAGCACGGAGAGGCAGGCGGCGCCGGCCGTTTCATAGGCGCGGGCAATCTCGGCCGGATTGAAGTCGGGCCGGATGAGGCCCTTGGACGGACTGGCCTTCTTGACTTCGGCGATCAGCGCATAGTCGCCGCGAGCCCGCTTGTCCTTGATTGCCCGGAGGAAGCCGCGGGGCGCCGGCTGATCATGCGCCTCGGCCACCACTTCCGCCCATGGGCGCATGGCCTTGGCCGCTGCGATCTCCTCGCGCTTATAGGCTTCGATCTGCTTGAGAATATCGCTCATTGCGCTCGTCCGTTCGATGCCGCCACGAGGCGGGCGAGTGTATCCCTGGGTTTGCCGCCATCGATGGCGGCGGCGGCCATGGCCGCACCCTCCTGCAAATCCGTCACCTTGTCGGCGACAATGAGGGCTGCGGCGGCATTGAGCAACACGATGTCGCGATAGGCGCCGGGAGCACCGTCGAAAAGATTGTGGATCGCCTGGGCATTCTCCTCGGGCGTGCCGCCCAGAATGTCCTTGAGCTCGTGCTGCCTGAGCCCGGCCTGCTCGGGCCAGACTTCGAAACTGCGGAGGTCGCCGCCGGCGATCTGGGCGACGAAACTCTTGCCGGTGACGGTGAGTTCGTCGAGCCCGTCGCAACCATGCACGACCCAGGCCTTCACCGCCCGGTTCGCCTGCAGCGCCTGCGCCACCGGCTCGACCCATTCCTCCGCGAAAACGCCCAGGAGGTAGCGCTGCACGCTTGCCGGGTTGGATTGGGGGCCAAGGAGGTTGAACATGGTCCGCACGCCCATTTCGGCGCGGGTCGGGCCAACATATTTCATCGCCGGGTGATGCGAAGGCGCGAACATGAAGCCGATGCCGGCGTCGCGGATGGTGCTGCCGATCTGGTCCGGCGACAGGTCCAGTTTGACGCCGAGCGCTTCGAGCGCCTGCGACGAGCCCGACTTCGACGACAGGGCGCGGTTGCCGTGCTTGGCCACCGGCACGCCCATCGACGCGACGACGATTGCAGCGGCCGTCGAGATGTTGAGCGTGCCATGCCCGTCCCCGCCCGTGCCGACGATGTCGATGGCGTCGGCAGGAGCCTCGACCGGCACCATCATCTCGCGCAGAATCGACACTGCCGCGGCGATTTCGCCCGCCGTTTCGCCCTTGAGGCGCATGCCCATGAGAAAGGCGCCGATCTGGCTGGGCGTGGCCTCGCCGGCCATGATCTGCCGCATCACGCCACGCATTTCCTCGCCCGTCAGGTCACGGCGCGAGGCGATCTTGTTGAGGGCTGCCTTGATATCCATCACGCCGCCTTCCTGCCGTTGAAGTCGCGGGCGATGTTGAGGAAGTTCTGCAGCAGGGCGTGCCCGTTCTCGGAGGCGATGCTTTCGGGGTGAAACTGCACGCCATGGATCGGCAGGATCTTGTGCTGCATGCCCATGATCAGCCCGTCGTCGGTCGTCGCGGTCACTTCCAGCGCCTCGGGCAGCGTGTCGGCCTTGACGATCAGCGAGTGGTAACGCGTCGCCTCGAACCCGGCATTGAGGCCGCGGAAAATTCCCTTGGCGGTGTGGTTGATCTTGCTGGTCTTGCCATGGAACAGGCTCGGGGCCCGCACGACATCGCCACCCAGCGCCTGGCCCATGGCCTGGTGGCCGAGGCACACGCCCAGCATCGGGGTCGTAGTCTTGAACCGGTCGATTACCGCCAGGCAGATGCCCGCCTCGTTGGGCGTGCAGGGGCCGGGCGAGAGCACGATGGCATCCGGCGCCATGGCGGCGATCTCTTCGAGCGTAATCTTGTCGTTACGCTTCACAGTGATGTCGGCGCCCAGTTCTCCCAGGAAATGGACGAGGTTGTAGGTAAAGCTGTCGTAGTTATCGATGACGAGGGTCTTGGTCATTTGAGGCCTATGTTCTGAGCACGGTGTCATTCTCGCGAAAGCGAGAACCTCTGTTTCAGAGCTGACCCCGCCATCGAAAAACGGAGGTCCCCGCTTTCGCGGGGATGACGACACGATGCGTGTTGGAACGTTCCATCACTGCCCCACTCCCGCTTCACCGGCATAGCGTAGCGCTTCCTCGGCAGCGCTGAAAAGGGCGCGGGCCTTGTTCTCACATTCGAGCTGTTCGAGTTCGGGTCTGCTGTCCGCCACGATGCCGGCGCCGGACTGCACATAGAGCTTGCCGTCCTTGACGATGCCGGTGCGCAGCACGATGCAGGTATCCATCGTCCCGTCGGCACCGAAATAGCCCACGCAGCCGCCATAGATGCCGCGCCGCGACTTCTCCAGCTCGTCGATGATCTCCATGGCCCGCACTTTTGGCGCACCCGAAACGGTGCCCGCCGGGAAGCCGGCCGAGAGCGCGTCGACGAAGTCATATTGTGGGTCGAGCACGCCGACGACATTGGAGACGATGTGCATGACGTGGGAATAGTATTCGAGGAAGAATTTGTCGGTCACCTTGACGGTACCGGTCTTGGCCACCCGGCCCACATCGTTGCGACCGAGGTCGAGCAGCATCAGGTGCTCGGAGAGCTCCTTGGGGTCGCTCAGCAACTCGTCCGCCAGTTCCTTGTCCCGCGCCGGGGTGGAGCCGCGTTTGCGGGTCCCGGCGATCGGACGGATGGTGACGTCGCCATTCTGCACCCGTACCAGGATTTCCGGGCTCGAACCGGCAACCGCGAAGCTGCCGAAATCGAAGAAATACATATAGGGGCTGGGATTGGTGCGCCGCAGTGCCCGATAAAGCGCGGTGGGCGGCAGCGTAAAGTCGGCGGAAAAGCGCTGGCTCAGCACCACCTGGAAAATGTCGCCGGCGGTGATGTAGTCCTTGGCCCGCGCGACCATCCCGAAATATTCGTCCTTCGAGGTGTTGCTGGTCACCGCGATGGATTCGAGATCGGGCAGGGCAGGGGTTGCCGGCGTTGCCCGGGTCAGCCGGGCGATGGCGTCGTTGATCCTGTCCTCGGCGGCAGCGAGTGCCTGGGCAGCCGAGACGCCCTCACGCACATAGGCCGGAGCCGTCAGGTAGAGCTCGTCCTTGACCGTATCGAAAATGGCCAGCAGCGAGGGACGCATCAGCACCGCCTCGGGCGTCTGCAGGTCGTCCGGATTGCTGTTGGGCAGCACTTCCATGTAGCGGACCATCTCATAGCCGAGATAGCCATAGATGCCTGCCGACTGCGGCGGCAGTCCCTCGGGCATCTCGATCTGACTTTCCGCCACCAGCTTGCGCAGGGCATCGAGCGGCTTGTCGTCGAGCGGCTCGAAGGCGTCGGGCGCAGTCTGGGCGGAGCGGTTGATCGAGGCCCTGCCATCCTCGACCTTGAGAATGAGGTCGGGCAGGAGGCCGATCATCGAATAGCGGCCGCGCGTGGTCCCGTCCTGCACGCTTTCGAGCAGGAAACTATGAGTGCGGCCCGCGGCCAGCTTGAGATAGGTCCCGACTGGGGTTTCCAGGTCCGCCACGATGCGACGCCAGACGAGTCCAGACTTTCCGGCGTCGTATTGCGCGGCAAAGGTCTTGGAGTAGTCGTCGCCCATTTTGGTCTGGTTCCGTTGGGTTGTTGCGCCGTTACTGGCCGTAATTGTTGACCAGCAGTTGCGTCAGCGCCTGCTGGTTGATCCGCAGCCCGGCATCCTCGCGGATGGCAGCCACGACTTCGCTCTGCGTCCCGGCCTTGTATTCCTCGGTGATGCTGTCGAGCACTGCCTGGTCGAGCGGCGTGCCTTCGGCGACGTCCACCACCTGGAACACCACGACTTCACCGGCCTCGTTGACCGAGGAGCCCGCATGGTCGGGGCCGCCGGCGAAAGCCGCTGCAGCCAGGGTGCTGTCGATGATCCCGTCTTCCGAGCCGAAGCGCGTGAAGGGCGAGCTCAACTGCGGGAAGGCATTGAGCTCAAATCCGACATCGGCGAGAGCTTCGCCATTTTCGAGCCGGGTAACGATCTCCGTGGCCTTGGCGAGCAGGGCATTGTTCGCGCGCTCTTCGGCAATCGCCGCCTCGACTTCAGCGCGGACCTCGTCCAGCGTCTGGTCGCGTGCGGGCGCCACCTCGCCCAGGTCGAACCACACATGGGCATTGCCGGAAAGCGGCACGGCCGGGATCAGGCGATCCGGATTGGCGGCAAAGACGGCCTGCGCAACGCGCGAATACTCTTCCGGAGAAAGGTTCGGCATGGCTGCGAGCTCGCTACCGCCTGCGGTGATGTCGAGTTCATAGACCGGCAGACCGAAACGGTCGGCAATCTGCTCGATGGGCTGGAAGGCAGCGCGCAGTTCCTCGATCTGGTCGAGCACGTCGTTGATCTCGCCACGCGCCTGCGCCTGGGACAGCCGGTTGGCAATCTGCTCGCGCGCTTCCTCGAGGGTCGGCTCGCCGGCCGGTTCGATGGCCGCGACATGCACGGCGCGCTGCCCGCCGATCCCTTCCAGGATGGCAAAGCCGTTCTCGGGCAGGCCGAAGGCCGCCGACGCCAGCGCCTGGTCGGTAATCTCGGACTGGGCGAGCGTGCCGATGGACGAGGGCGTAAGGCCTGCTTGGGTGGCAAGCGTGGCAAAATCGGTGCCTGCGGCGAGGCCGGCCTCGAACTGGGCGACGAGTTCAGGGGTTGTCAGCGTCACCTGTTCAAGCGTGCGGCGCTCCGGCGTCGTCAGGTTTGCCCTGGTCGCTTCGTATTCGGCGGCGATCTCTTCGTCGGAAATGGTCTTGGTAGCGGCCAGCGACGCCAGCGACAGGTCGATGAGCTTAGCCGTGCGCGTTTCCACGGTGCGGAACTCGGCCTGGTGCTCGGCAAGGTAAGCCGCCAGTTCTTCTTCGGTCGGCGCGGCCGGCGCCTCGATGCTGGTCTCGCTCAGCGTGATGAAGTCGATGGTGCGGGTCGCACTGGCATAGTCGCTGATGAGGTCGGACGCGACGGCGGGCATTTCGGCGCCGGCAAACAGCGTCGAAATCAACTGCTCGCGGCGGGCCTCGTCGCCCCGCGCCTCGAAATACTCGGCCTCGGTCCAGCCCGCGGCCTGCAGCACCTGGCTGAAGCGCGACGCATCGAAATTGCCCAGCGTACCGCCAAAGGACGGATCCTCGCGGGTCAACTGGCCAAGCTTGGCGTCAGATACGCCGAGGCCGAAATCATTGGCCAGCATGTCGAGCGAGGCGCCTTCCGAAAGGCCGAGCAGCACGGCCGTCGGCAGGCCCATGGCTTCCGCCTGGCTGGCGGTCGGCACAGAACCCATCTGCTGGGACACCGCATTGGCCTGGGCCTGATAGGCGCGAAGGAATTCGCGGGAGTTGATTTCCTCGTCCCCGACCCGCGCCACCGTATTGCTGCCGAGGTCGACGATCACATTGTTGATGCCGAAGCCGGCGACACCCACGAGCAGGAACGCCCCCATGATCTTCCCCGGCCAGGATTTTGCAAAACTACGCAAACCATCGAGCATCTGAAGCGTTCCAGTTTCGGGTCCAACCCTTTACCGCGACGGCAAGGGCGGACTAGTAAGACAAATACGACAGCCGGGGTTAGGGCAAAGCCCTCTCCGGCGCAAGAGGCAGGAGTAGCTAGATTGACGACCATCTCACCGCTGATCGCAGGAAACTGGAAGATGAACGGGCTCACCCACTCGCTGGATGAGCTGAGTGAGCTGGCGCGTCTCTTGACGACGGGCGAGGCGCCTCGCGCGCTCGTCGTAGTCTGCCCGCCCGCCACCCTGCTTGCCGCCGTGGCCGCCCAGGGCGCCTCGAGCGGCATCATTGCCGGCGGGCAGGATTGCCATGCCCAGGCCTCCGGCGCCCATACCGGCGACATCTCCGCCGGCATGCTGGCCGATGCCGGTGCCCAATATGTGATTGTCGGCCATTCCGAACGTCGCTCCGATCATGGCGAAAGCAGCGACACCGTGCGCGCCAAGGCCGAAGCCGCCATCGGTGCCGGCCTCAAGCCGATCATCTGCGTCGGCGAAACCGAGGCGCAGCGCGATGCGGGTGACGCCGAAGCCATCGTGGCGACGCAGCTCGCCGCATCGATCCCCGACGCCGCGAGCCTGCATGAAGTCATCGTCGCCTATGAGCCGGTCTGGGCCATCGGCACCGGCCGCACCCCGACGCTCGACGAAATCCGCGACATGCACAATGCCATTCGGTCTCGCCTTGTCAGCCGCTTCGGCGACGACAAGGGCGCGTCCATCCGCATTCTCTATGGTGGGTCGCTGAAGCCGCAGAATGCCCGCGAAATCCTCAACGTGGAAAACGTCAATGGCGGCCTGGTCGGCGGGGCAAGCCTCTTGGCAAAGGACTTCTATACGATTATCTCCGCCGTCTAGGACCGGCCGGTGATGCTCCCCTGTGGCGAAAAAGCGCCACAGGCGACTTTCATTTGCCGGTTGAGGGGTGTATGACCCCGCATCCTTTCCAAACCGGGCGAGGCCTTTTGGCACGCCCGGACTGACGCGAAGACAAGAGATTCATGGCCAACGTATTGCTCGTCGCCTATCTGCTGATCGTGCTGGCGCTGATTGTCGTCATCCTGCTTCAGCGCTCCGAAGGGGGTGCCCTGGGCATTGGCGGCGGTGGTGGCGGCGGCCTGATGACGGCCCGCGGCTCGGCCAATCTGCTGACGCGCACCACGGCCATCCTGGCGACGCTGTTCTTCGCCCTGGCTATCGGCCTCACCATTCTCAACGAACTCGATCGCGGCACGAGCAGCATTCTCGACAGCGCTACCTCCGTTGAGGACGGCGCCGCGCCGACCACGGTTCTGGATGCGCTCAACGCCCTCGGCGGCAATGAGACTTCGGACCTGCCGCTGCCGGTTCCGCCGGCCAACGAGACTGCTCCGGCTCCGGCCGCCACGGACCTTCCGGTCCCGGCCAACGAGACGGCTCCCGCCACCGGCACCGATGCCGGGGCGACGCCGGCCCCAGTGCCCGCGGCGCCTACGGGCAACTGATCCGCCGCAAGGCGAATGCGAAAAGGGGATGGCGACATCCCCTTCTTCTTTTTGTGTAGAGCCGGTTTCGGTCTCTGCGAATCGACAACGATATGCTTATGGTGATCGCCCATGGCTCGGTACGTATTCATCACCGGAGGCGTGGTTTCCTCCCTTGGCAAAGGTCTGGCATCGGCTGCTCTCGGCGCCGTGCTGCAAGCGCGCGGCTACAAGGTCCGCCTGCGCAAGCTCGACCCCTATCTCAACGTGGATCCCGGCACGATGTCGCCGACCCAGCACGGCGAGGTCTTCGTCACCGATGACGGTGCGGAAACCGACCTCGACCTGGGCCACTACGAGCGCTTCACCGGCCGCGCCGCCAACAAGCGCGACAACATCACCTCGGGCCGCATCTATTCCGATCTGCTGGCCAAGGAGCGCAAGGGCGAGTTCCTCGGCGCCACTGTGCAGGTCATCCCGCACGTCACCGACTCGATCAAGAATTTCGTCCTCGAAGGCAACGAGGACTATGACTTCGTCCTCGTCGAAATCGGCGGCACCGTGGGCGACATCGAGGGCCTGCCGTTCTTCGAGGCCATCCGCCAGCTCGGCAACGAACTGCCGCGCAATCACGTCGCTTACCTCCACCTGACGCTGATGCCGTACATTCCCTCGGCCGGCGAATTGAAGACCAAGCCGACCCAGCACTCGGTCAAGGAGCTGCGGTCCATCGGCATCGCGCCGGACGTGCTGCTGGTGCGCTGCGACCGACCTATCCCGGAAGGCGAGAAGAAAAAGCTCAGCCTTTTCTGCAACGTGCGCGAAAGCGCCGTCATCCAGGGCCTCGACGTCGGCTCGATCTACGACGTGCCGATGGCCTACCACAATGAGGGCCTCGACCGTGAAATCCTCGCCGCGCTCGGCATTACCGACGCGCCCGAGCCTGATATGTCGGCCTGGAACGACGTCACGACCCGGTATCACAACCCCGAAGGCGAAGTGAACATTGCCATCGTAGGCAAATATACCGGTCTCAAGGATGCCTATAAGTCGCTTTCCGAAGCGCTCACCCATGGCGGCATTGCCAACAAGGTGAAGGTCAACCTGCAATGGATCGACTCGGAAGTGTTCGAGCGCGACGATCCGGCGCCGTATCTGGAACATGTCCATGGCATCCTCGTGCCCGGCGGTTTCGGCGAGCGCGGCTCGGCTGGCAAGATCGAGGCAGCCCGCTTTGCTCGCACCAAGGATGTGCCCTATTTTGGCATCTGCTTCGGCATGCAAATGGCCTGCATCGAGGCTGCCCGCAACACTGCCGGCATCAAGGCGGCATCATCCACCGAATTCGGCCCCACCAAGGAGCCGATCGTGGGCATGATGACCGAATGGGTGAAGGGTAACGAAAAGGAAGCCCGCTCCGCCGAAGGCGACCTGGGCGGCACGCTCCGCCTCGGCTCCTATCCGGCCCAGCTGACCCGCGGTTCGCGCGTCGCCGACATCTATGGTTCGACCCGCATCAACGAGCGCCATCGTCACCGCTATGAGGTGAACATGGACTATCGCAAGCGTCTCGAAGCCAATGGCCTTCTGTTCTCCGGAGTCTCGCCCGATGGCACGCTGCCCGAAATCGTCGAGCGCACCGACCACCCGTGGTTCATCGGCGTGCAGTTCCATCCTGAACTGAAGTCCAAGCCGTTCGAACCCCATCCGCTCTTCACCAGCTTCATCGCCGCCGCGATGGACCAGAGCCGGCTGGTCTGACTTCGCTTGGGCGGCGCCCGAAAGGGACTTGCCGCCCATCCGCAGCTCCGGCAATCTCCCGCAATCGCCGGAGATCCCGCAATGCACCGCATCATCGTCGCCGCGCTTCTGAGCCTCATGGTTTCGCCGGCCGTCGCCCAGCCCATGGACGATTTCGACTGCGTGTCCGATCTTGAAGGGCCGGATACGCCGGCTGGCACGATGCGGGTCAGCGGCGACAGCACATTCGCCTGGCTCGATCCGGCCACCGCCACGCCCGGCGAATTCTACTCCTTCGAGCTGTTCGACGAACGGGTCAATTTCGACCCCGCCTTCGCCGAACATATCGCCCCCGGGTCGCAGCTCATCGAAGCGTCCTACTTCCAGGATGCCGCGACTTTCGAAGCCGTGCTCTTCATCCCCGACAAGCCGGTCGTGCTGGTGTCCTGTTCCTATATTTTCTGAGGGCGCCCATGGCCGAGATCATCAACCTTCGCACCGCCCGCAAAGCCAAGGCCCGCACCGAAAAGGACGCGGCGGCCGAAGCCAATCGGCTGAAGTTTGGACGGACCAAGTCCGAAAAGCTCAAGGTCGAAGCCGAGAAAGCCAAGGCCAGCAAGCATCTCGACGGCCACAAGCGCGACGAATAGGGCACGTCGCCTGACTTTTGCGCGATGGATGGAAATTTCGGGCGGGTCGCGCGTTTGCAACACGCGTCATTCTTCCAGTCCCGGAGCGTCACTTGACGGGCCTAATCCTTACCCCCGGCAGCAACTGCATGGCCGTTGCCAATGCCGAGCATTTCTCCGTCATCGTCGACGCGGAAGATTATTTCCGTCACGCGCGCGCCGCTATGTTGATGGCCAAGCGGCGCATCACGCTGGTCGGCTGGGATTTCGACAGCCGGATCGATCTCCATGACACCGAAGACGATCCTGCTCCGTCTGAACTCGGCCGCTTCTTTCTGTGGCTGGTCGACCAGAACGCGGACCTCGAAATCTTCCTCCTGCAATGGCACTTCGGCCTGATCAACGTCGCCAAGCGCGGCACCACGCTGTTGCGCATGCTGCAATGGGCACGACACCCCCGCATTCATCTCAAATTCGACGGCGCCCATCCGCCCGCTGCCTCGCATCACCAGAAAATCATGCTGGTCGATGATGCGCTGGCCTTTGTCGGCGGCATCGATATGACCGGCGATCGCTGGGACACGCGCGAACACCGCCACAAGGACCCGCGCCGCCGCCGTCCGGTCACCCGGCGCCGCTACAAGCCCTGGCACGATGTCACCACGGCCTCCAGCGGCCCTGTGGTCGACACCATCGCCGAACTCGTGCGCGATCGCTGGACCATTGCGGGCGGCAAGCCGGACATGTCGCCCCTCAAAAGCAATGACAGCCTGTGGCCGGACACCTTGCCCGTGCAGTTCGAGAAGGTCGCGCTGGGCGT
Source organism: Devosia sediminis (assembly GCF_016411825.1). Classification (GTDB taxonomy): domain Bacteria; phylum Pseudomonadota; class Alphaproteobacteria; order Rhizobiales; family Devosiaceae; genus Devosia; species Devosia sediminis. Next base: position 1,276,313 of record NZ_JAEKMH010000001.1, on the reverse strand, counting down.
GGCGCGCAGCGCGCCACCCCTCGACGATCGCCCGGCCGTGCTGGAGATCGAGCGCCTGTGGCTGGATCAGATCGCGGCCGCACAGCGCTTCCTTTATATCGAAAGCCAGTATTTCGCCTCGCGCGCCATTGTCAGCGCTTTGGCCAAGCGGTTGGGCGAGGCGGGTGGTCCGGAAATCGTCGTGGTCAATCCGGAGGGCGCCCAGGGATGGCTCGAGCCCATCGCCATGGATACGGCGCGCGCGCGTCTCTATGCCTGGCTCAAGCGTGCCGACAAGCATGATCGCTTCCGCCTGTTCCACCCGTCGCGCGCGGCTTCATTGGCCGGTTTGCAAGTCGGCGCAAATGAGCACCGGGACCGTTGAAGCCCTGCGGCAGCGCCTGCTGGACAGAACCGAGAAACAGCCTCGCCTCAGCGTGGGGGATATCGTCGACGAGTTGAGCTCACGGGGCAGGGGACCATTCTTCCTCGTTCCCGCTCTGGTCGAACTCACGCCAATCGGCAGCATTCCCGGCGTGCCGACCGTCATCGCGCTGTTGCTTGCCGTGTTCGCCGTGCAAGTCCTTGCCGGCCGCAAGACCATGTGGCTTCCCGGCTTCGTCCGCAAATGGTCAATGGCGTCGGACAAGGTTTCAACCGCGCTGGAAAAGCTCGAAAAGGTGGCCGGCCGGATGGACCGCATGTTTCACGACCGCTGGCCCATCCTCGTCTACGAACCGTTCCAGCGCGCTGCGGCGGCTGTGGTCCTGCTGCTCTGCCTGGCCGTGCCTTTCCTCGAAATCGTGCCCTTTGCCAGTTCGGTGCCGATGCTCTGCATCGCTGCGCTCGGCCTTGCCATGCTCGTGCATGACGGGCGCGTCATGGCGGGCGCGGCTTTGGCACTGCTGCTCGGTGGTGCGCTGGGGCTTTATTGGGCGCTGCGGGCCTGAACGTCGTCGCCCGGGTCGACAGCCGCTATTATCTCCCCAAGCAGCGCATGCAGCGCATCGCGATGGCCATTGCCTGCCGAGGGGGCATTCTCGTCGGAGGTCATCACCACGGTCAGCTCAAGCGCCGGCACGATATAGAGCATCTGTCCGCCATAGCCCCAGGCATAGCGCACCTCCTCGCCACCGATATTGCGCAGGAACCAGCCATAGCCATAGCCGTCGCCGGTAAAACGGGAATTGGTGCGGCTGGTCCAGCTCTCGTCGATCCAGTCTTGCGACAGGAGCCTTGTGCCGTCAGCCGCCAGTCCGCCCGTGCGGAACACTTCGCCAAAAGCCAGCAGGCTCTTCGGACTCATCGCCATCTGGTTGCCGCCCAGATATATGCCCTGCGGATCCTGCTCCCAGTCGGTGATGTCGAAATCCTCCACCGGCGCGAACCATTCCTCCGCGAGGTCGAGCGAAGAGTCTCCGCCCGCCTCGGTCAGGATGGCCGAGAGCAGATGCGTCGAGCCGGTCGAATAAAGCATGCGCCCACCCGGATCGGTCTCGAAGGGCTGCGACAGCGCCGAGCGCACCCAGTTGCGGCTCGCCACCCAGCGCCCATAGTTTGGGCCCGATGTCGGGGCCAGGCCAGCCTGCATCGACAGCAATTGCCCGACCGTCACCTCGTCCAGCCGCGGATCGGGGTCATCCGGAAACTCGCCGCCGAGAAAGTCCGCGATCTTCTGGTCCGCGCTCTCGATCAGTCCGCGCTCGATGGCCATGCCCACCAGGGCCGACACGACGGTTTTCGAGGCGGACTTGATATTGGTCGGATCGTCCACATCGGACCCGTGATAGCCGCGCTCGGCAAAGAGATTTCCATCGACCGAGACCAGCACGGTCTCGAGCGGTTCGAGCGCCTCCGCGCGGTCAAGGATTGGAGCGAGGTCGGCCTCCTGCGCCAGGACGGAGCCGGGCAGGAGCAGGAGCGTGGCGGCGAGGAGCATAGGTCTGTTCATGGCTCCCAAGCTACTCTTCCGATTGCGACAAATACTTGGCGATGTTGGTCTACTTTACCCACGCTTGCGTGAACCAGCAGGTCAGGCCCGCTCCGCCATGAACCGCGCCCGGTACTCGCTCGGGCTGATACCCAGCCTCTGCCGGAAGTGGTGTCGCAGGGTATGGGCGCTGCCGAAGCCCACCGCCATTGCGACATCCTCCATCGCCGGATCCCCCAGCATCAGCAGCCGCTTGGCTTCCTCCAGCCGCTCGTCGGCCAGCCAGTCGCCCGGCGATTGTCCGGTCGCTTCGGCAAAGCGGCGCACGAAGGTCCTCGGGCTCATTCCCATGGTTTTGGCCATGCGGCTGATGGGCCAGTCTTCGCCAAGATGCGCCCGCACGGCGTCCAGCAGCGGACCGATTCCAGCGCTTTCACGCATGGCAACGGGCCGCTCGAGGAATTGCGCCTGGCCGCCAGCCCGGTGCGCGGCCATGACCAGCCTTCGCGCAACCGAATTGGCGGCCGCCGGCCCGAAATCCTGCCGCACCATCTCGATCATCAGGTCGATGCCGGCGGCGCTGCCGGCAGAGGTGGAGATGCGATTGTGCTGCCGATAAAGCGACGCGTCGTCGACCGCGATTTTGGGAAAGCGCTCGCGCAGCTTTTCCGCATAGCGCCAATGGGTGGTCGCCGCGCCGCCATCGAGCAGGCCCGTGGCTGCCAGGACAAAGGCGCCCGAGCAGATCGAGGCCAGTCGCGCACCACGGGCATGAGCCGCGCGGAGGCGTGTCAGCAGCGCCTCTGGCACCGGGCTATCCGCACCCCGCCATCCGGGCACGACGATGACGTCGGCCTCGTCGATTATCTCCGGCCCGTGGTCGGCCATGACCGAAAAGCCGCCATGCGCCCGCATTGGCCCGTCATCGACCGCGCTGCTGGCGAACCGATACCAGTTCGTTCCCATTTCCGGGCGTGCAAGCCCGAAGATTTCGGCGGTGATACCGAATTCGAAGGTGCAGAGCCCGTCATAGAGCAGCGCGACGACAAAGGGACCGGCGTTTGGCATGATCTTTACGTATATTGTCATTCGCGCCAATTGCAAGCGCGGGGCGGAACGGCGGAAATGGCAGGGCAAGGAGAACACACATGCCAACCAGCGTCACGAGTATACCCGCCGCCCCAAGCGCCTTGGCGCGCGAGCATTTCGCCGCCGAGTTCACTTTTGAGACCGATTGCTGGGATGTCCACGACGCCCTCGACAAGGGGCCGGATTTCGTCCTGCTCGACGTGCGCGGTCCTGCCCAGTTTGCCGCCGGTCACGTGCCGGGCGCGATAAACCTGCCGCATGGCAAGATTGTTCGTTCCAAGATGGAGCAGTACCCCGCCGACACACTCTTCGTGACCTATTGCGCTGGTCCCCACTGCAACGGCGCCGCTCGCGGCGCACTGCGCCTCGCCGAACTCGGCCGGCCGGTGAAGATCATGGCCGGCGGGATCACCGGTTGGGTGGACGAGGGTTTTGAACTGGCGAAGGTCGACGGCTTGTGACCAGCAACTGTCGCCAAGCCATTGCAGCGGATCTGGACCGGCTGCTTGAGCTGATCCAGGATCACGCCAGGTACGAGCAGGGCACGGCGACGATACAACCGCATGCGCTGCTGGAACTGCTCACCAGCACTCATCCACCCAGTCATATCATCGTCGTCGAGGAGGCGCATGCCCTCCTCGGTTACGCCGCGCTGACGCGAGACTACAGCCTGTGGTCGGGCCAGTGGTTCGCCCATCTCGATTGCCTGTTTGTCGCCGCACATTACCGTGGGCAAGGACTGGGCAAGGCTCTTATGTCTGCCGCGGCCAATCATGCCGACCGATGGGGTGTACAGCGACTGGAATGGCAGACACCGGCCTGGAACCACGGCGCGATCGCGTTTTACGAAGGGCTTGGCGCCACCCGGATGGACAAGGCACGTTTTGCCTGGTCCGTAGCGTGAGGGTTACCAATCCACCTGGCACACCGCGCCATCCGGCCCGAACTGCATGCTCTCCGGCGTGTATTGGAAGATCTCGATCTTGACCCCGCTTGGATCGGCCAGCCAGCACTGCCAGGTGTGGTCGACGCCCAGTTTCTTGTCGGTCACGGCGACGCCCGTGCCGCGCACATGCGCCATGAAGGCGTCGATATCGCCGGTCTCGAAGCAGATGTGGTTGATCTGGTTGCTTTCTTCGAAGCGACTCTCGCCCTTGCGGAAGACCTCCACAAAAGTGCGATTGCCGAAATCGAGATAGAAGCCGATGCGCTCCTCGCCCCGCTTGAAGTCGAACTTCGGCGCCACGCCCAGCACATCGCGGTAGAAGGCCTCCACGGCATCGAGGTCGCGGGCAAAGATGCAGGTATGGGCCACCTGGCTGATCAGGGATGCGGTCACGTCTTTCTCCTCCTGTCGTGGAGCGACAGGTTAGGGCAGGGCGCCCGCGCTGGCCATATCCCCGGTTTAACGTCGGCTTATCCTTTGCGCGCGACCTTCCCCATGTCGCCACGCTCTCCTGAGTCGAGATGTTCGCCCGGACCAAAGCTTCGCCTGTTCTCGTCCTGGCCGCTGTCCTGCTCATGGCCGGCCTTGTCCAGTTTCCATTCTCGCTCAACCACGACGCTGCCTGGCACTTCTATACGGCGACACGGGTGCTCGCCGGCGATCGCATCGGCGTGGACATTGCCGATATCAACCCGCCCATGGCCATGTGGCTGTTTTCCCTGCCGGGACTGCTTGTCACACAGTTCGCCGCCCCACCGGCCATCGTTTTTCGCGCATTCACCCTGCTGGTGGCGCTGGTTGCCTTTGCGGCCAGCCTACGCTCGATGCAGGATATGCTCGGCGAGCGGGGAAGGGGCGTCCTCATTGCCATCCTTGGCGCCTTTCTGCTGCTGCCGGCCTATGATTTCGGCCAGCGCGAACACCTGGCGGCCTTTCTCCTGTTGCCCTACGCCTGCCTTGCGGCCCTGCCCGACGAGCGGGCGAGACCCTCGGTCTGGCGCCTGCTGTTCATTGGCGCACTCGCCGGCATCGGGGTCTGCTTCAAACCCTATTTCCTCGCCATACCCCTTGCGGTCGAACTCTGGCGGATGATCGACACGCGCGATTGGAAGAGTTTCCTGCGGGTTGAAATCCTGGTCATGGTCGCGGTGGGCGTCCTCTACCTCGCCGCCGTCGCGCTGTTCGCACCCGGCTACCTGTTCGGGGTGGTACCCGATGCCCTCAAGACCTATTCCGGCTACGAGCGATCTTTCCTCGCGGTCGCGCTGGAAGTGGGTTCGGCGCTTCTCCTCCCCATGATCGCCTTCCTATTGGCGCTGATCGCCAATCCGCGTTGCCACCGGCTGAGCGTCGCCTTCCTGGCCGTCGCGTTTGGGTTCCTGGTCGCCGCCCTCGTGCAGCAAAAGGGCTGGGCCTATCAGACCATGCCGGCATCGCTCTATGTCATTGCTGCCGCCACTGTGCAGGCCGCGCAGGCGACGCGCTTTCGCCTGCTCACCGCTGCCGCCATCGCCTTTGCCTGCCTGTTCCCGGTCGTCTTAAATCTCCGCGACCACCTATCACCCGGCGGCACCAGCGACCGCGTGGCCCGGCTCGAAACCGTGTTTGCCGACCCCGATGTCGAAACCGTCTACGCGTTCATGACCTCGCCCCGCGACATGCACCCGGCCGTGTTGTCCGCACGGCGGCAATGGGCCGATGCCTATGGCGTCATGATGTTCCTGCCCGCGCATCTGGCGGCCCTGGCAGCGCCGCCCGGAGATGCACGAGCCATTGAGGCCATCAGCATATCCGAGGCCTATCTTGCCGGCATGCTTGCGCGGTTCGAAGCCGCGCCGCCGGATGTCCTCGCCTTCGACATGAACCCCTCCAAGCTCGGCATAGCCAACGCGATCGGCTTTGACTACTTCACCTTCCTCGCCACCTATCCCGGCTTCGATGCACTGCTCGCGCGCTATGACGAAGTTGCCCCGGTAGGCCGCTTTCGCCTTTTCAAGCGGCGTCCGGGGGCCTGATCGGCCGCCACACTGCCGATTTTTCGCGTTCCCCCTCTTTTCACTGTCACACGGCGCGTCTAGACAGGCTGCCGACAGCCAGCGCATCGGCATGCGCATAAGCCGACGCGACCTAACAGCCAGCACCGGGAAGGGCATTCATGTCTTCAATCATCCACGTCAACGGCCGCCAGATCTATGACAGCCGCGGTAACCCGACCGTCGAAGTCGATGTGGTGCTCGACGATGGCAGCTTCGGCCGCGCTGCCGTGCCCTCGGGTGCGTCCACTGGCGCCCACGAAGCCGTGGAACTGCGCGATGGCGGCAAGCTCTACAACGGCAAGGGCGTGACCCAGGCCGTCGAGAACGTCAACAACATCATCGCCGATGAACTGCTGGGCATGGACGCGCTCGATCAGCTCGCCATCGACCAGGCCATGATCGAGCTCGACGGCACGCCCAACAAGGGCAAGCTCGGCGCCAACGCCATTCTCGGCGTCTCGCTGGCGGTGGCCAAGGCTGCCGCCGAGTCGAGCGAACTGCCCTTCTACCGCTATATCGGCGGACCCAACGCCCATGTTCTGCCCGTGCCGATGATGAACATCATCAATGGCGGCGAGCATGCCGACAACCCGATCGACATGCAGGAATTCATGATCCTGCCCGCCGGCGCCAAGTCTATCGCCGACGCCGTCCGCATCGGTTCGGAAATCTTCCACACCCTCAAGAAGGGTCTGTCGGCCGAAGGCCACAACACCAATGTCGGCGACGAAGGCGGCTTCGCGCCCAACCTGAAATCGGCCGATGATGCCCTCGGCTTCATCATGCGCTCGATCGAAAAGGCCGGCTACCAGCCGGGCGAGGATGTGTTCCTCGGCCTCGATTGCGCCGCCACCGAATATTACAAGAACGGCAAGTACGAGATGGTCGGTGAGGGCAAGTCGCTCTCCTCCGACGAAAACGTGCGCTTCCTCGAGGACCTCGCTACCCGTTACCCGATCATCACCATCGAAGACGGCATGGCCGAGGATGACTGGGATGGCTGGAAGGCGCTGACCGATGCCATCGGCAAGAAGGTGCAGCTCGTGGGCGACGATCTCTTCGTCACCAATACCAAGCGCCTTGTCTCGGGCATCAAGATGGGCGTCGCCAACTCGATCTTGGTCAAGGTCAACCAGATCGGCTCTCTGTCGGAAACCCTCGACGCCGTCGATACCGCGCACCGCGCCAGCTACACATCGGTCATGTCGCACCGTTCGGGCGAAACCGAGGATTCGACCATTGCTGACCTCGCCGTGGCGCTCAACTGCGGTCAGATCAAGACCGGCTCGCTGTCGCGGTCCGACCGCATGGCCAAGTACAACCAGCTCATCCGCATCGAGGAGCAGCTCGGCGGCTCGGCCAGGTATGCTGGCTACTCGGTGGTCAAGGGCCGCTGATCGGTCGCACGACGCAAACAAAAGGCCCGGCGGAAACGCCGGGCCTTTTCATTGTGCAGGTTCAGGTTAGTGCTTCAGCGCGTCGCGGGCCTTGTCCTTGACCTCGCCGACCTTCTGCTGGACCTTGCCAGTCGCCTTGTCGGCCTTGCCTTCAGCCTGCAGCCGCTCGTTGCCGGTCAGGCCGCCGGCGGCATCTTTCAGCGCACCCTTGACCTGCTTGCCAACGCCTTTTGCTTCGTCCTTGTGCATTTGCAGCTCCTGTTGATTGCTGCAGGAACAACGAGGCTGTAGGCAAGCCGTTCCGTCACTTGGCGTTTACTGGAAGGCCGTCTCGGCAAAGCTCCTGAGTTTTCGCGAATGCAGCCGCTCGGCCGGCTGGTCGCGCAGGATTTCCATGGCCCGCAACCCCACCTGCAGGTGCCGGTTGACCTGCGTGCGATAAAAGTCCGAGGCCATGCCCGGCAGCTTCAGCTCGCCATGCAGCGGCTTGTCGGACACGCAGAGGAGCGTCCCATAGGGCACCCGGAAGCGGAAGCCATTGGCCGCAATCGTCGCGCTTTCCATGTCCAGCGCCACGGCGCGGGACTGGCTCAGTTGCCTTGTGATCGCCGTCTGGTCCCACAGTTCCCAATTGCGGTTGTCGAAGGTCGCGACCGTACCGGTCCGCATGATCTTCTTGGTCTCGATGCCCTCGGTCTGGGTGACCTCCTCCACTGCCTGCTCGAGCGCCACCTGCACTTCGGCCAGTGCCGGGATGGGCACGGAGAGCGGCAGGTCGGCGTCCAGCACATGGTCCTCGCGCACATAGGCATGGGCCAGCACATAGTCGCCCAGTTCCTGCGAATTCCGCAGGCCCGCGCAGTGCCCCAGCATGATCCAGGCATGGGGCCGCAGCACGGCGATATGGTCGGTAATGGTCTTGGCGTTGGAGGGACCCACGCCGATATTGACCATGGTGATGCCTTTGCCGCGCTCGGCCACCAGGTGATAAGCCGGCATCTGCGGCGTGCGCACCGGCGTTGTCCCCGAAACCCCGCCGCCGCGCAGCATGTTGTCGGTCACCACGTTTCCGGGCTCGACGAAGCTCTGATAGACCTCGTGGCTGCCCTTGAGGTGATCCTTGGCAATGCGGCAGAACTCGTCGATGTAGAACTGGTAGTTCGTGAAGATCACGAAGTTCTGGAAATGCTCGGCATCGGTGCCGGTGTAATGGGCCAGCCGGAACAGCGAATAGTCCACCCGCGGCGCCGTGAAGGCCGAGAGCGGGTAGGGGCCGCCGCGCGGCGGCACATAGGTGCCATTGGCGATTTCATCATCGGTATTGCCAAGGTCCGGCGCGTCGAACAGGTCGCGCAGCGGAATGTCCAGCGCGTTGAGCGTCGAGCCATCGACATGCTGGCGCAGCCCGAGGGCATAATGCAGCGGGATTGGCGTTTCGGACTCGCCCACGTCGATCGTGCCGCCATGGTTCTTGAGAATGACCGCGAACTGCTCCTGCAGATAGCCCTTGAACAGGTCCGGCGCCGTCACCGTGGTCCGATAGAGGCCGGGCGTATGCAGGTAGCCGTAGGGCAGGGTGCTTTCATGCTTGGAATAGCTGGTCGAACGCACCTCCACCTGCGGATAAAAGGCGCGCACGCGGCCGGTCGGCACGTCGCCACGGCTGAGGCCTTCGAGATGGTCGCGGATGAAATTGCAGTTGCGATGGTAGATCTGGGCGATGTGCGCCCATGCCGCTTTCGGGTCGGTGAACGATTGCGTTTCGAGGCGCGGCGGGCTGAGTAGCGTCATTCTTCCCCCTTGGATACCGCCCGCGGATCGGGTGGCAGGATGCTGGAATCGTCTTTTGTCTGCCCGCCAATATAGGCCGCGTGTGACGGCTTCTCAACGCGACCCCACCTGCCGCAGCAATATTCACACTTCGGTGAGCGGCTCTTTTCTCGCCGCAATTGTCACCCATCTTCCTCATCAGTTCATCGGATACGCAAACGACCCATGCAACCGATGAGCGGGTAGTGATTTGCCGTATGTCCCCCAAGCCCTCAACAGCGCGGTGGATCACGTCCCCCCAGATCGCCTCACTGCTTTCGAGCGGTGGGGCGATCCGTTTTTTGGGGCTTTGTTACTGTTCAGGACATTTGGCGGCCATGTGTGCATAGGCGAATTCTGCCAGTTCCCGCAGCACGCCCATGTCGATGTCAGCCAGTTTCTTGACGTAAAGGCACGATTTGCCGGCTTTGTGCTTGCCCAGCCGAGCCAGCAACGCATCCTGCTCCGCCTGGGCCGCGCCATCATAGGCCACCAGCGTATAGAGGCTGATGTCGCCCTTGCGCGGTGCAAAGCCGATCCGCAACGCATCGCCTTCATGCCCCGAGGCGTACTTGTAGTGATACTGCCCGAAGCCGATCATGGTGCCCCAGAGCACGGGCTGGTGCCCCGAAACCTCTGACAGCATGGTCACCAACACCTGCGAATCGGCCCGTTTCACCGGGTCTTCAACCTGGGCGAGGAATTCATCCACGTCGCCTGTATTGGGCTTGGTCTTCTGCTCGGCCATGACCTATCCCCTCCAGTAATCGACGATGGTCTCCGGATTGACCTCGCCGTCATAGCTGGCGTCGATGTCGTATTGCTGCAGCGTGAACTCACCATCGGCGAATACCCACCAGCCTGATGAGGCGGCGTCGCCGATGCCCCGCCAGAGCGAATGCGATGTGATGGTCAGCGAGTCCTCGTCGAACACGGAGTTGACGAGGAAATTGCTCGTGCCCATCCCGGTCATCGTCAGGCTTTCCAGCGGACCGTCGAGGCCGTCATCCTCTTCATATTTGGCTTCATAGGTCGGCATGGCAAAGGTCAGTGGCAGGAGCCCGTTGGATTCGGTCAGGATGTAGAAGGCGTGGTTGGCATTGTAGGCGCCCGACATGCACCACACGCGGAACAGCGTTACCTCTTCCGGCTCGCCCTCCGGGTCCCAGCTTGGCTGGTAGGAAAAGGTCCAACTGTTGAACCGCTCTTCCTCGTCCATCAGGAACCCGTCGGGCTCACACCAGTCGCCGCCCGCCAACGCATGGAGCTTCATCACCCGCTTTTCGAGCGAGGCCTCCTGGGCCAGGGCGGCAGGGGCGGAAAGGGCTATCAGCGGCAGCCAAAGCAATGGACGGATCATCGAGCATCCCTTATGTCGAAGCCAAATGCGCCGGACCTCCTCCCGCGCAGCGCCATTCAAGCAGATCGGGGCCGATATGACCGCAAAAATCATCGACGGAAAACGCTTTGCCGAAGATCTGCGGGGCCGCATCGCCGGCCATGTCGCGCGCCTCAAGGCCGAGCATGACATCACCCCTGGCCTTGCCGTGGTCATCGTGGGCGAAGACCCGGCCAGCCAGGTCTATGTGTCCTCCAAGGCCAAGCAGACCGCCGAAGTCGGCATGAACTCCTACAAGTACGAGCTGCCGGCCGACGTGACCGAGGTTGAACTGCTCGAACTGATCCGCCGCCTCAACGAGGACAAGGCCGTGCACGGCATTCTGGTGCAGATGCCGGTGCCCAAGCATATCGACCCCAACAAGGTCATCGAGGCCATCGACCCGGCCAAGGATGTCGACTGCTTCACCCCCGCAAATGTCGGCAAGGTGCAGATCGGACTGCCGGGCCCGGTCTCCTGCACGCCGCTCGGCTGCCTCATGCTGCTGCGCGACGAACTCGGCAGCCTCGAAGGCATGCATGCCGTCATCATCGGCCGCTCCAATCTCGTGGGCAAGCCGATGATGCAACTGCTGCTGCGCGACAACTGTACGGTCACTGTCGCCCATTCGCGCACCAAGGACCTGGCCGCTGTCGTGCGTCAGGCCGATATCGTCGTTGCCGCCGTGGGCCGCCCGCAGATGATCAAGGGTGACTGGATCAAGCCGGGCGCCGTGGTCATCGACGTGGGTATCAATCGCATCGACGCGCCAGAGCGCGGCGAAGGCAAGACGCGTCTGGTCGGCGACGTCGATACTGCGGCAGCGTCGGAAGTCGCTGGCGCCATCACCCCGGTTCCGGGGGGCGTCGGCCCGATGACCATTGCCTGCCTCCTGGCCAATACCATCACCACCGCCTCGCTGATCAACGGCCTCACCCCGCCGAGCGACCTGACCGCATGAGCGATCTTTTCGGACAGGAGCCGGAAGCACACGATCCGGGCGGCAAGGTGCGCCTGCGCCTTGGTGCCGGCGTCAAGGGCGACGCCGTCATGAGCGCTGATGGCCGCTATCGCCAGGTGATGCGCCGCTGGCTCGGCGACACTTTTCCGGCGGACTACATCCTCTTCATCGGCATGAACCCCTCCACGGCCGACGCGACGGTGGACGATCCGACCTGCGCCCGCGAATGGACCTTTGCCCGCCGCGAAGGCTTTTCGGCCATGGTGAAGTGCAATGTCGGCGACTATCGCGCCACCGACCCGAAAATGCTGATTGCCCCTGGGGTCGTCGCCGTCTCGCCTGCCAACATCCCCGCCATCCGCGAAGCGGCGCGCGGGGCAGGGCGGGTCGTGCTCTGCCATGGCAAGCTCAACAAGGCCCTGGCCCCCGCGGGACGGGAGCTGGTTGAAGCCCTCAAGGCCGACGGCATCGATCTCTGGTGCTTCGGGACCAATGCCGATGGGTCCCCGAAGCATCCGCTGTATCTCAGGGCGGATACGCAATTGGTGCGGTTCTAATAATACTCAGCTAACACGGAGTCATTCCGGCGAAGGCCGGAATCCACGCGCAGGACTAACCACACTCACTCAACCTGCGGAGATACCCGGACATGGATCCCGGCCTTCGCCGGGATGACGGCGTGGGTGTTGCAGCCTCTGAGCCAAAATGATTGGCTCGGAAAATGCCACGGACCTACATCGTCTACATTTTGGCCAGCATGAAGAACGGCACACTCTACACAGGAGTGACGGGCAATCCCTTTGGCCGCATGTGGCAACACAAGAACAAGGTCCACCCGAACAGTTTCACCGCGCGCCATGATATACAGCGCCTAGTGTGGTACGAAATGCACGACAATCCGGTGTCTGCCATTCAGCGCGAAAAGCACATCAAGGATTGGAAGCGCGACTGGAAGAAACGCCTGATCGAAGAGATGAACCCGACCTGGCGCGATCTTTCAAACGACTGGGGTCTCTAGGTTATCCCCAATCCATCCCCCCACCGAGTCATTCTGGCGAAGGCCGGAATCCATGCACCAGCGTAAGCACAAGTCTGGTGTCTTGGAGGGTCACCTCGCCAGAAGCTACCCTACGAGATAAAACATCCGCGCCACTGTATGATCCCGCAGGGCCTGCGCCGGGAGCTTGCCGGTGAGCGCCGCGACCACCTGGTCCTTGTCAGCCACGGCACTGGCATCGACCACCACCCGGGAAAAAGCCGGCCGCATCTCGCGCCGATGCTCCTCCAGGAGATTGTAAAGCAGCGCCCGCACGTCAGTCCGGGCCGCACAGGCGACACAGGTGTCGCCATCCGCATGCCCATGCCCCGAATTGGCTTTGAGCCGGATCAGCGCCGTATCGCCATCCAGCGGCACGAGCGTGCCGGGTTCGGTGACGAGGGTCACGGGGATAGGGTTCATGCGGGACATTGTCTTCCTTTCACCCTCCCCCTTGAGGGGAGGGCACCGGCGCCAAGCCCCTTAGCCCATAGCAGAGGTAGGGAGGGGGTGTTCGATGCGTCACCGCCGCTGCGGCAAGCACCCCCTCTCCGCCTCGGCTTCGCCGAGCCACCTCTCCCCGATGGGGAGAAATCACTCCGCCGCAACCGCATTCGGGATGTAGTTGAGGATCGGCGCGAGCCAGCGCTCGACCTCCTCGACCGCCATGCCCTTGCGCTGAGCGTAGTCGTGCACCTGGTCGCGCTCCACCTTGGCAACGCCGAAATAGTAGGCGTCCGGATGGCTGAAATAGAGCCCCGAGACCGACGAGCCCGGCCACATGGCATAGCTCTCGGTCAGTTCCACGCCCACCGTGTTCTCCGCATCGAGCAGGCGGAACAGCGTGGTTTTTTCCGTGTGATCCGGCTGGGCCGGATAGCCCGGCGCCGGGCGGATGCCCTGGTAGGTTTCGAGGATGATTTCGTCGGGCGTCAGCGTCTCGTCGGCGGCATAGCCCCAGAGCTCGCGGCGCACCTTCATGTGCATGAATTCGGCCAGCGTCTCGGCATAGCGATCGGCCAATGCCTTGACGAGGATCGACGAATAATCGTCATTGGCCCGCTCGAAGCGCTCGGCAATGGCGACTTCGCCAAGGCCCGCCGTCACCACGAAGCCGCCGAGATAATCAGGCTTGCCGATGCCCTCGGGCGCGACGAAGTCGCTCAGCGCCATGTTCGGCTTGCCGTCGCGCTTCGTAAGCTGCTGGCGCAGGGTGAAGAAGGTTGCCAGCTCCTCGGAACGGCTCTCGTCGGTATAAAGGCGCACGTCATCGCCAACCGCATTGGCCGGCCAGAAGCCCACCACCGCTTTGGGCGCGAACCACTTCTCGTCGATGATCTGCTGGAGCATCTTCTGGGCGTCGGCCCACAGCGCCCTTGCGGCTTCACCCTGCTTCTCGTCTTCGAGAATGGCCGGGTAGCGGCCCTTGAGTTCCCAGGTCTGGAAGAAGGGCGTCCAATCGATATATTGGGCGAGTTCCGCGAGGTCGAATTCCTCGAACACCCGCGTGCCGAAAAAGCTCGGCCTGGTCGGCGTGAAACCCGCCCAGTCCGGCTTGAACGCATTGGCGCGCGCGGCTTCGAGCGGCAGGCGCCGCTTCTCCGCTTCCGCCCGCTCATGCGCCGCGGCCGCCTTGGCGTAATCGGCCCGAACCTGTTCGATAAAGGTTACCTTTGTCTCGTCCGAAAGGAGGTTCGAGACCACGCCCACGGCGCGGCTGGCGTCGTTGACATGCACGGCCTGGCCACGGGCATAGCGTGGATGGATCTTTACCGCCGTATGGACGCGGCTGGTCGTCGCCCCGCCAATCAGCAGCGGAATATCGAAACCCTCACGCTCCATTTCTGCCGCGACATGCACCATTTCGTCGAGCGACGGGGTGATGAGGCCGGACAGTCCGATGACGTCGACATTTTCCGCCCGCGCCGTCTCGAGGATCTTCTGCGTCGGCACCATGACGCCGAGGTCGATGATCTCATAATTGTTGCAGGCCAGGACGACGCCAACGATGTTCTTGCCGATATCGTGCACGTCGCCCTTAACGGTCGCCATCAGCACCTTGCCGGCGCTCTGTCGTCCCGAGGCCTCGCCATTGGCCTGCTTCTCGGCCTCCATGAAGGGCAGGAGATAGGCCACGGCCTGCTTCATCACGCGGGCCGATTTCACCACCTGCGGCAAAAACATCTTGCCCGAGCCGAAGAGGTCGCCGACCACATTCATGCCCGCCATCAGCGGCCCTTCGATCACATGCAGCGGCCGGTCGTAGGTCTGGCGGGCCTCCTCCGTGTCGGCCTCGATGAATTCGGTAATGCCGTTGACCAGCGCATGCGAGATGCGCTCGCCCACCGGCAGTTCGCGCCACCGCGTGTCCTTTGCCTTGGCTTCGCCGCCGGCCTGGCCCTTGTAGCGCTCGGCCAGTTCCAGCATGCGGTCGGTCGCATCGGGCCGCCGGTTGAGGATCACATCCTCGCACGCGTCGCGCAGCTCCCGGTCGATGCTCTCATAGACCGCCAACTGCCCGGCATTGACGATGCCCATGTCCATGCCGTTCTGGATGGCATAGTAGAGGAACACGGCGTGCATGGCCTCGCGCACCGGCTCATTGCCGCGGAACGAGAAGCTGAGGTTCGAGATGCCGCCCGAAATGTGCACATGCGGCAGGCTGTCGGTGATTTCCTTCGTCGCCTCGATGAAGTCGACGCCGTAATTGTTGTGCTCCTCGATGCCCGTCGCCACGGCGAACACATTGGGATCGAAGATAATGTCTTCGGCAGGGAAGCCGACCTCTTCGACGAGGATCTTGTAGGCCCGCGCGCAGATTTCCACCTTGCGCGCCTTGGTGTCGGCCTGGCCGGTCTCATCGAAGGCCATCACCACCACGGCCGCGCCATATGCCCTCACCAGCTTTGCATGGTGGATGAACTGCTCCTCGCCTTCCTTGAGCGAGATCGAGTTCACCAGCGCCTTGCCCTGCACGCATTTGAGGCCAGCCTCGATCACGTCCCACTTGGACGAGTCGATCATCACAGGCACCTTGGCAATGTCGGGTTCGGCCGCCAGCAAGTTGAGGAACTCGATCATCACCTGCTTGCTGTCGATCAGGCCCTCATCCATGTTGATATCGATGACCTGGGCGCCATTGGCCACCTGGTCGCGGGCCACATCGAGCGCCGCGGTATAGTCACCAGCCGTGATCAGCTTCCTGAACCGCGCCGAGCCGGTGACATTGGTCCGCTCGCCGATATTGACGAAGGGGATGTCGCTGGTCAGCGTAAAGGGCTCGAGCCCGGCCAGCCGCAGGAGCTTGTCGGCATTGGGTACCTTGCGCGGCGCGAACCGTGCCGCCGTCTCGGCGATGGCGCGGATATGGTCGGGCGTCGAACCACAGCACCCGCCCACGATGTTCAGCAGGCCGGCACTGGCGAAGGCCTCGAGCTGGCTCGCCATCTGCTCGGGCGTTTCGTCATAGGCGCCCATTTCATTGGGCAGGCCGGCATTGGGATAGGCGCAGATGAACGTGTCGGCTACCCCGGAAAGCTCGGCGATATGGTCGCGCATCAGGTCCGCACCGAGCGCGCAGTTGAGCCCGATGGTCAGCGGCCGCGCATGGCGCACCGAATACCAGAATGCCGTCGGCGTCTGGCCGCTCAGCGTACGGCCCGAAAGGTCGGTGATCGTGCCCGAAATCATGATCGGCACGTCGATGCCGCGCTCTTCGAACAGGCGCTGCGCCGCAAAGATGCCGGCCTTGGTGTTGAGCGTGTCGGTGATGGTCTCGAACAGCAGCAGATCCGCGCCGGCATCCACCAGCCCGCGGATCGCCTCGCCATAGGCGGTCACCAGCTCGTCGAAGGTGATGGCGCGATGCCCAGGGCTGTTGACGTCGGTCGACATGGACGAGGTCTTGTTGGTCGGCCCGAGGGCGCCCGCGACAAAACGCCGGCGGCCATCCTCCGCCTCGGCCCGCAGCGCAGCCCGCCGCGCCACCACCACGCCCTGGAAGTTGATGTCATAGACGGCTTCCTCGCAGGCATAGTCGGCCTGGGCCACCGAAGTTGCCGAGAAGGTGTTGGTCTCGACGATATCGGCACCCGCCATGAAATAGGCGTAGTGGATATCCTCGATCATCTTGGGCTCGGTGATGACCAGGAGGTCGTTGTTGCCCTTGAGCGGATGGCTCCAGTCGAGGAACCGCGTGCCGCGGAAATTCTCTTCGGTCAGGCCCAGCCGCTGGATCATCGTCCCCATGGCACCGTCGAGCACCAGGATACGGTCGGCCATCGCGGCGCTGAGCGCGGCGCGCACCTCGTTCCAGTCGGGCAGGGCAGGGTGATCGGTGCTGGGGGAGGGGCTCATCGCCATCCTCGCTTTCTTCAAGTTGATGGACGCAGACGGGCGTCGCATACATCACATAAAGATATCTTTATATCAGTCAAGCGTTGAGGCCGCCACAGTGACGGAACGGCGCGGACAATGTCGAAAATGCCATCGAAGCTGCTAACGCTTCATTGGCCTTAACCGCTCCTAAACCAGAAAATTGTTCCTTTCTGTGAACAAGCGCCGGCAGCAGCTATGCTCCCGCGCAAGTGTGTGTGTTCAAAAGAGTATTGCGTAGTGACGACCCCTTGGCGTAGCGCCGTCCGTGCCATCTGTCTGGCCGCCCTGGTTGCCCCCATGCTGGCCGCCTGCGCCACTGGCGGAGGACTCGGTGCCACCGTCAAGCGCGCCGCCTTTACCTCCAGCGAATATGGCGTCGCCGTTTCGCCGCGCGTCACCAGCAATCCCAATCCGCCCAGGGGCGGCGGACGCTATCAGGTCGGCAAGCCCTATACGGTGCGCGGCAAGACCTATGTGCCCCAGCACGATCCGACTTACGCCGCCGCCGGTACTGCGTCCTGGTACGGCTCCGATTTTCACGGCCGCCGCACCGCCAATGGCGAGATTTTCTCTGCCAACGCGATCACCGCTGCCCATCCGACCTTGCCGCTGCCGTCCTATGTGCGCGTGACCAATACAGACAATGGTCGCTCGCTCGTCGTGCGCGTCAATGATCGCGGCCCCTATGTCTCGGGCCGCATCATCGACTTGTCGCATCAGGCGGCCGCCATGCTGGGCTATGTCAACAAGGGCTCGGCCAATGTTCGTGTCGAATATGTCGGCCAGGCCCCGCTCGAGGGCGACGATACCCGCACGCTCGTGGCCAGCTACAATGGCCCTGCCGATTACGACACCGGCCCGACCCGCGTCGCCAGCTCCGGCAGCCAGAGCAATCGCAGCCTTGTCGGCATGACCACCAGTTTCTTCACCGGGCTTTTCTCTTATTCCCCCCAGCAGGCCGAGGCCGATATCGGCTCTGCGCATGCAGCCGTCAACGCCATGGCCGAAGGCAATGCCGATCTGGCAGAGTGGGCAGCTTCCGTCGACGCCGACAGCCGCGCCATCACCATGGGGCTCGGCACTTTCGCCGATCCGGCAAATGCCGTGGCGCTGGCGCAGGAATTCGCGGTGCTTGGCGCCGTCAGCGAGGAGTTGGTCACGGTCAATGGTGCTCCCGCCACGCGCCTCACGCTGACCTGGCTCAAGCCCGGCGCCACGGTGGACGATGCCCGTCAGCTCGCGCAAGAACTTGGCCTGACTGACACAATTCTCTATTAGTAGAGGAAGAAACATCGTGCCGGGCCTTAGCGTTGTCCGGCCCGAAGGTGCGAGGGGAACGCCCGTGAGAGTGCTGTTTGCTATTGCTGCCTTTCTGGCTCTGGCCAGTCAGGTCCTCGCCCAGGCAGAATTCGATACCAAGGCGAAGTTCGCCGTGCTGATGGACTACGAGTCCGGCACCGTCATCTATCAGAAAGATGCCGACAGCGCTCTCGAGCCCGCCTCCATGGCCAAGCTGATGACGCTGGCGGTGGTGTTCAACGAGATCAGGGCAGGGCGGGTCAGCCTCGATGACGAGTTCTTCGTCTCCGAGCATGCCTGGCGCACCGGTGGCGCCTCTTCGGGCGGCTCGACCATGTTTGCCGATCTCAACTCCCAGATCCGGGTGGAAGACCTCATCCGCTCGGTGATCATCCAGTCCGGCAATGACGCGGCCATCATCCTCGCCGAAGGGATCGCCGGCTCCGAGGGCACCTTTGCCGTCATGATGAACGAGCTGGCCCAACAGATCGGGCTCGAAGGCTCCTATTTCACCAATCCGACCGGCCTGCCGGACCCGGATATGTATTCGAGCGCGCGCGACCTCGCGGCGCTTGGCCGCTATCTCATCGAGCAGTTCCCGGAATACTACCACTACTTCTCCGAACCCGAGATGGAGTGGAACGGCATCAACCAGGCCAATCGCAATTCGCTCGTTGAAATGGGCATCGGTGTCGACGGCCTCAAGACCGGCCATACGGAAGCCGCCGGTTACGGGTCGGTGACCTCCACCGACCAGGGCGATCGCCGGCTCATTGCTGTCGTTCATGGCCTCACCTCGATGCGCGAACGCACCGAGGAAGCAAGAAAGCTGCTCACCTGGGGCGCGCGCGCCTTCGAGCGCTTCACCCCCTATGCCGAGGGGCAGGTCGTGGCTCATGCCAATGTCTATGGTGGTGCCTCGGCCACCGTGCCGCTGGTGGGTGACGGCGAGATCGCCCTCTACCTGCCGCGCGGGTCGCGCCAGTGCCTCAGCGCCACCATTAATTATTCGGCTCCGATCATGCCGCCGGTCACCCAGGGTGATCGGATTGCCGAGCTGCGGGTCTATTGCAACGACCAGCTCGTTCAGTCTGCTCCGCTCTATGCCGGCGAAACCGTCACCCAAGGCGACCTCGTCCGCCGCGCAACCGATGCACTGAAGCAGTTGGCATTAGGCTGGCTTTGAGCTGTCCCGGAGGGCAAATCGCTCCAGTGGAGCGATTTGAAGCGAAAAGGCCATGAGAGCTATGCTCGAATGGCGGGCAGAGCCGGCAGGCAAATAGCGCGCGGCTCCTTCCCACCCTCCCCCTTGAGGGGAGGGTAGTAAAGCTGGGCGCGAAGCGCACTAGCGGGACTAGGGTGGGGGTGTGGGACGCCGGAAATTCGGTGTCCATCCCACCCCCCACCACCAGGCCGCCCTCGGACTTGATCCGAGGGCCACTCACGACAGTCCGGGACCTTGCAGCAACTTCGCGGGTCAAGCCCGAGGACGGCCAGATTGAGCCCGGTAAATCACTCCCATCTTTCGCCATTCATCCATGTAACCTAAAAGGTATTCGGTCCAAGGAATCGCCTGCCCATGCTCGAAGCGCCCAATCGACGGCCAGCCCGTTTCATTACCTTTGAAGGCGGCGAGGGCGTCGGCAAATCCACGCAGGTCCGGCGGCTGCTCAACAATCTGGCCGATCACGCCGTCGAAGCGGTGCGCACACGTGAGCCGGGCGGCACGCCCAAGGCGGAAGCCATCCGCTCCTTCATCCTGCAAGGCCGCTCCGAGGCCTGGGGGGCCGGTGCCGAGGCTGTCCTCTTCGCGGCGGCGCGCCTCGACCATGTCAACCAGCTCATCGCGCCGAACCTGGCCAAAGGCACCTGGGTCATTTCCGACCGCTTCTGCGACTCGACGCGCGCCTATCAGGGCCTGACCGGCGGTGTCGATGATCGCCTCATCGATGCGCTCGAGACCCTCGCGCTTGACGGCCACACGCCTGATCTGACCATTGTCCTCGACATGGACCCAGCCGTCGCCTTCAAGCGCGTCGAGCAACGTGCCGTCGAGGACGGGCTTCAGCTCACCGGCGACCGCTTCGAAAAGGAAGAACTCGACTGGCACCAGCGGCTGCGCGAGAATTTCCTCGATATCGCCGCCCGCAATGCCGATCGTTGCGTCGTCATCTCGGCCGAACAGGATGAGGCCCGGCTCGAAGCCGCCATCTGGGAAGTCGTCAGCGGCCGCTTTCCAGAATTGCAGACCGGTTCGGTTTCGTGACCGATCCATCTGCCCTTCCGGACCTGCCGCTGCCCGAGCAGCGCCAGTCCGCCATAGGCCACGACGCCACCCGTAGCGCCGTGCTTGCGCAGCTTGCCGATCGTCGTCTGCCCGGCGCAATCATGCTGCACGGCCCACAGGGTATTGGAAAAGCCACCCTGGCCTTCGAACTGGCCGTGGCCATCCTCACCGCGACCGGCGACGAGAGTCAGCACCGTGTGAGCGAGCAGGTGGCCGCCATGGCCCATCCCAATCTCTCCGTGCTGCGGCGGCGTCCCAAGGATGCCAAGGGCTATTATTCCGTCATCCGGGTGGAAGACGTGCGCGAGCTGCGCGACGGCCTCCACCATACGCGCGGCCGCACCGGGCACCGCATCGCCATTCTGGATGCCATCGACGACTGCAATCCCAATGCTGCGAACGCGCTCCTCAAGACGCTCGAAGAGCCGCCCGCTGACACGACCTTCCTGCTGATCTCCCACCGGCCGGGCCAGTTGCTGCCCACCATCCGCTCGCGCTGCCACAACCTCGCCCTGCGCCCGTTAAGTAACGACCAGATTGCCGATGTCGTCACGGCGAGCCTCCCCGAGCTTGACGGTGCTGCACTCGATCGCGCCATCCAGCTTTCCGGCGGCCGGCCACGGCGCGCCTTCGAAACGCTTGCGCTCGGCGAAAACTCGCCCGTAGGCGCCTTGCAACTCTGGTTGCGGCAGCCCGAAGCCGCTCCCATTGCCGCGGAACTGCAACTCGCCGACGCCTTGGGCGGCGATGCGCAGGGGCCGGACATGTCCTTTGCCCGGGAAATTCTCAATGACTGGCTGGCTACGGAGATGCGCGAGGCCGCCATGCAGCCGGGCGCGCGCAGGCGTCTTGCCTCTGCCACGGACCTATGGGAGAAGGCGGGCGCACTTCTTGGCGAAGCCGACAGCGTCAACCTCGATATGAAGCAGACGCTGGTGGTGATCTTCGACGCCATCAGGAAGCACTGCGCCCTCAATGCCAATCCCGTCGAGCCAGCATGACCGCCAAGCCCTTCTACGTCACCACCGCGATTTCCTATCCCAATGGCGCCCCACATATCGGCCACGCCTATGAGATGATCGCGACCGACGCCATTGCGCGCTGGAAGCGGCTGGAGGGCAGGGAGGTCTACTTCCTTACCGGCACCGACGAGCACGGCATCAAGATGGTGCAGACGGCAGCCAAGGAAGGTATTCCGGTCCGCGAACTGGCCGATCGCAATGCCGGCGAATTCCGCAGGCTCGCCGCCGCGCTGAACCTGTCTAACGACGACTTCATCCGCACCACCGAACAGCGGCACCACGACGCTTCGCAGGCCATCTGGAAGAAGATGGAGGCCAGCCACAACGGTGACATCTTCCAGTCCACCTACAAGGGTTGGTATTCGGTGCGCGACGAGGCCTATTTCGACGAGGCCGAACTGACCGAGAAGGATGGCAAGCGCTTTGCCCCCTCGGGCGCCGGGGTCGAATGGGTTGAGGAGCCGACCTACTTCTTCCGCCTTTCGGCCTATCAGCAGAAGCTTCTCGATCTCTACGAAGCCAACCCCGATTTCATTGCGCCCAAAGAGCGTCGCAACGAGATCATTTCCTTCGTCAAGGGCGGCCTGCAGGATCTCTCGATCTCCCGCACCACCTTCGACTGGGGCATACCGGTTCCGGGAGCCGAAGGCCACGTCATGTATGTCTGGGTCGACGCCCTGACCAATTACATCACCGGCGTCGGCTATCCGGACGAAAATTCCGAGCTCTTCAAGAAGTTCTGGCCGGCCGACCTCCATGTCATCGGCAAGGACATCATCCGCTTCCACACCGTCTACTGGCCCGCATTCCTGATGAGCGCCGGCCTAGACGTGCAGCATCGCGTCTTCGCTCACGGCTTCCTCACCGTCGACGGCCAGAAGATGAGCAAGTCGCTGGGTAACGTCATCGACCCGTTCGAGCTGATCGAGACTTTCGGTCCTGATGCGGTGCGGTACTTCTTCCTGCGCGAAGTCTCCTTCGGCAACGATGGCGACTATTCCAACGAAAAGCTGGTCAACCGCGTCAATGCCGACCTGGCCAACAACCTTGGCAACCTGGCGCAGCGGTCGCTCTCGATGATCAACAAGAACTGCGACGCCAGGGTGCCGGAGCCGGGCCCCCTGACCGATGGGGACAATGCCATCATCGCCGAAGTCACCGAGGCGCTCACGGCCGCCCAGAAGGCCATGGACCAGCAGTTGATCCACGAGGCCACCGGCGCGATCATTGCCGCGCTGAGCTCGGCCAACAACTATTTTGCCGCGCAGGAACCCTGGGCGCTGAAGAAGACCGATCCGGCGCGCATGGCCACCGTGCTCTACGTCACCGCCGACACCGTTCGTCGTCTTGCCATCCCGATGCAGGCCTTCGTTCCGGCCTCCGCAGCGCGGCTTCTCGACCAGATCGGCGTGCCGGATGACCAGAGGACGCTTGAAGCGGCGCTTGGCGCTAACAGTCTGCTAGCAAATTCCGAGCTGCCGGCACCCCAGGGCGTTTTTGCACGCGTCGAAAAGCCGGCCGAATGACATGCTGATCGACAGCCACTGCCATCTCGATTTCGAAGCCCTGTCTGCCGATCTCGACGGGGTTTTCGCTCGCGCCGCGGCCGCCGGCGTGGTTGGCATGGTGACGATTTCCACACGTGTGGAAAACTTCTCCACCTATGCCGGCCTCGCGGAACGTTATGCGAACGTCTGGTGCTCGGTCGGCACCCATCCGCACAATGCGCATGAGGAGCTGCATGTCACGACGGATGAACTTGTCCGACTAAGTGCCCATCCACGCTGCGTTGCCATCGGCGAAGCCGGCCTCGATTATTTCTATGACAACGCCCCGCGCGAGGCCCAGGCCACAGGGCTCCGGCGCCATATAGCCGCCGCCCGCGTCACCAGTCTTCCACTGGTTATCCACAGCCGGCAGGCAGATGACGACATGGCCAAGATCCTCGAGGAAGAGAGCGGGCAGGGGGCTTTCCCCTTCGTCCTGCACTGCTTCACTGCCGGTATGGATCTGGCGCAGCGCGCGCTCGCTCTGGGCGGCTACATCTCCTTTTCCGGCATCGTGACATTCAAAAATGCCCAGGAAATCCAAGACGTTGCCCGTATCGTGCCGGCGGATCGCTACCTCGTGGAGACCGACGCGCCATACCTGGCGCCGATCCCGCATCGCGGCCAGTCCAACGAACCGAGCTTTGTCCGCCATACCGCACAGAAACTCGCGGAAATCCGGGGAATTTCGCTCGAACAGATCGGCACTGAATCGACGGCAAACTTCGGCCGCTTGTTCTCAAAAACCGGCTTGAAATAGCGCCATGGCCCAGCCGGACCGGATCATCGCGACCATTCTGGGATGCGGATCATCCGGCGGCGTGCCACGCATCGGCAATGTCTGGGGCGCCTGCGACCCGCACGAACCGCGCAATCGCCGCCGCCGCTGCGCGCTACTGATAGAAGCCTGGACAGACGGAATAGCTGAGCCCACGCGGGTGCTTATCGATACCGGGGCCGACCTGCGTGAACAGTTGCTCGATGCCCAGGTCGATCGGGTCGACGCCGTACTCTATACGCATGAACATGCCGACCACATCCATGGCATCGACGATTTGCGGGTCTTGGCGCTGCACAACCGCCGTCGTGTCGACGTCTATTTCACACCCGAATGCGGCGAGCGGCTCTACGCATCCTTCGGCTACTGCTTTTCGACGCCATCAGGCAGTTCCTATCCGCCCATCCTCAATGCCCACGAAATCCTTGATGGCCAGACGCTGACTATAGATGGGCCGGGCGGCCCACTCGATGTCCTGGGCTTCAGCCTCGTGCATGGCGACATCAATGCAATGGGCTTCCGCATTGGCGGGCTGGCCTATACGCCGGACCTGTCATCCGTGCCGACCAGCGCCAGTGATGCGCTGACCGGTCTCGATACATGGATCGTCGATGCCTTGCGGCCGACGCCGCATCCCAGCCATCTGAGCCTGCCGGAAACGCTCGACCTCATCGAACGCTTCGCGCCGCGCCAGGCCGTGCTGACCAACATGCATATCGACCTCGACTACCATCGCACCGACGCCGAGACGCCGGGCAACGTCACGCCAGCCTTTGACGGCATGCAAATCGACGTCCTGACCGGGCGTGTGCTGAACCGCTGAAGTTATCCTCGGCAGAGACTGCTGCGTTAAACTACCGGCGGCACACCACATTCCGTGCAATTCCCAGCATATAAAAGTTCCATAATCTGTATTATGCGAAATATGGATTGCCGGTGGCGAGCGGCTGCGCGTTCGTCTTTTGGCCGGTCGGCCTACTCCCCTGGTCGCTTCTCCCGCATGCTTTGCTAAGGTGAGCGCAGCGATTCCGAGGACCGTCCGATGCAGCCTTCCCGAGACATTTCCCGTCTGATCGAGATCATGGCCGCGCTGCGCAATCCAGATGGCGGTTGCCCTTGGGACCTCGAACAGGATTTCCGCTCTATCCGTCACTACACGATCGAAGAAGCCTATGAAGTGGCCGACGCCATCGAGCGCGAGGATTTTGGCGATCTTCGCGAAGAACTCGGCGATCTGCTGCTGCAGCCGATTTATCACGCGCAGATGGCCAAGGAAGCCGGCCACTTCGATATTGGCGACGTCGTGCTGGCCATCACCGAAAAGCTGATCCGTCGGCATCCGCATGTCTTTGGCGACGTGACGGCAGATGGCGCCAGCGACGCGCAGGACCGCTGGGAAGCGATCAAGGTCGCCGAACGGGCCGCAAAGGCCGAACGCAAAGGCGAAGCCGAGCCCTCCATTCTCGACGATGTCCCGCAGGTTCTCCCCGCTCTCGCTCGCGCCGAAAAGTTGACCAAGCGCGCCGCCAAGGTGGGTTTCGATTGGCCGGACTTGGTGTCCGTGCGCGCCAAGGTGGTTGAGGAGCTCGACGAGGTCGTCGAAGCGGAGGCTTCGGGAAATCAGGCAGCGGTACAGGAAGAAATCGGCGACCTGCTGTTCGCCGTGGCCAATCTCGCGCGCAAGGCCGGTGTCGACCCTGAGGCGGCGCTGCGCGACGCCAATGCCAAATTCACCCGCCGCTTCCACTATGTCGAGGCCCGCTGCCGCGAGGACGGCATCGAACCCGCATCGGCTGGGCTCCAGCGACTGGATGGCTACTGGAACGAAATTCGCAGCCGCGACAAATCTTAGAGGTCGGAAAGCTCGATCCTGCCGTTGAAGCGTTCGAGGAAAGCCGTCTTGTGACGCGGATCGACGCGGACCACGAAATCCTGGCCCTTCTCACTGGCATCCCGCGAAATCACTTCGGAATGGCTATGCAGCCAGCCGATATCGGCCCCGGCACTGTGCGGAACGTGGACGTGATACGTCCGCGCCTTTTCGCCCAGGGACTTTTCGACCAGGTCGAGCAGCTCCTCGATGCCCTGCCCGGTATGTGCCGAAACCGGCATGGTGGCGAGAACCTTGCCCGCCGGCGCCGCCGAAGCAAGCGACAGGCCTGGCTCTTCGAGCAGGTCGATCTTGTTCCAAACCTCGATGATTGGCGTGGATTCCGACGAGACGCCCAGCTCGTCGAGTACGGTCAGCACATCCTGCGCCTGTGCGGCATGGTCGGGGTTGGCGATATCGCGGACGTGCAGGATGATGTCGGCATCCACGACTTCTTCCAGGGTAGCGCGGAACGCGGCCACCAGGTCATGCGGCAAGTCGGCCACGAAGCCAACGGTGTCGCTCAGCATGACCTCTCGGCCATGCGGCAACTCCACCTTGCGCACGGTTGTGTCCAGGGTGGCAAAAAGCAAGTCCTCGGCAAACACCCCTGCACCGGTCAACCTGTTAAACAGGCTCGACTTTCCAGCATTCGTGTAACCGACCAGCGCCACAACCGGAATGGCCGCGCGGGTGCGCTGAGCGCGTTGCTGCGCACGCGTCTTCTTGACCTTTTCCAACCGGTCCTCGAGCAGCACGATGTGCTCGGTGATCTGCCGCCGGTCGCTTTCGATCTGCGTTTCGCCCGGGCCGCCCATGAAGCCGGTGCCACCGCTGCCGCGTTGGCGTTCGAGGTGGGTCCAGGAGCGCACCAGACGCCCTTTCTGGTAATTGAGATGCGCGAGTTCGACCTGCAGCACGCCTTCACGCGTGGCGGCCCGCTCGCCGAAGATTTCGAGGATGAGAGCGGTACGGTCGAGCACCTTCGTGCCGGTTTCGCGCTCGAGATTGCGCTGCTGGATCGGCGTCAGCGCCGCATCGACGAGCACCAGTTCGATGTTCTCAGCCTTTACCTTGGTGGCAAGGGCTTCGACATGCCCGGCCCCGATATAAGTGGCCGGACGGATTTCGCGGACTTTCACGACGTCCGAAAACACCACGTCGAGGCGAATGGCCTCGGCCAGGCCTTCGAACTCGGCCTGACGCGCCTCGATGCTGTGATAGGAAGATTTGCCGCGCACGTCGGGACAGACGAGCCCGGTTCGCGTCGGCTGTTCCTGCCGGTCGATATAGGGCTTCGGGCCGCCCGGATGGGCGCCCGCCTCGTCGTCAAAATCGTCCATGTACGCCGTCAGTCGTGATCGTTGTTCTGCTCGGGGTCGAACAGTTGGATCGGCGCGCCGGGCATGATGGTGGAGATGGCGTGCTTATAAACCAGTTGCGACTGCGCGTCACGGCGCAACAGCAAGCAGAAATTGTCGAACCAGGTGATCACGCCCTGCAATTTCACACCGTTCACCAGGAAAATGGTGACCGGGACTTTCTGCTTGCGAACGTGATTGAGGAAGGAATCCTGAAGGTTTTGCTGCTTCTCGCTGGGCATTTAGGCCTCTTTGCCGCGGCTTTTATTGTCGCTGTTTTATTCGCAATGACTTGCGTCCGGACCCGCAAGGACTGCCGCCCAGCCCCAAAGCCCGAATAATCATATGAAAGCACTATGGCACAGTTGTAGCGGACTGCCTACCCGCCCTCATCGCATGGCTGTGACGCTTTTTCATAACATTTTCAGAGGCCCAGGGACTTGATTTTTCGATGCAGCGCGCTGCGCTCCATGCCGACGAATTCGGCAGTCTTGGAGATATTGCCGCCGAACCGCTCGATCTGCGCCAGCAGATACTGCCGCTCAAACACTTCTCGCGCATCCCGCAAGGGCAGGCTCATCAGGTGAGCCGACGAATCTGTGTCTCCCACTGTGGGCAGCACCTCGCCGATATCGGAAGGCAGCATGGCTGCGGTGATGACGCCGTTTTCGGGCTGCTGGTCCTTCATCAGGATCAGCAGGCGCTCCAGCGAGTTGCGGAGCTGGCGCGCATTGCCGGGCCATTCCTGAGCCTGCAAGACGGCCATTGCGTCGTCGCCCACTGCCAGGCGCTGCAGGTTGTGCATGCGGCACACCTGCTCAATGAACACCGACACCAGGGGCGGCACATCCTCGCGGCGCTCCCGGAGCGGGGTCAGCGGCAAGGGAACGATGGAAAGCCGATGGAAAAGATCGGACCGGAACTCGCCGGCATCCACCTGTGCAGCCACATTCTGCGAGCTGGACGAAATGATGCGGACGTCGATCGGCACTGCCTGGCTGCCGCCCACGCGGTTGAACCGGTTCTCGACGAGGGTGCGCAGCAGGGCCGCCTGCACCTGCTGCGGCAGGGTCGTCACCTCGGAGAGGTAGAGCGTGCCGCCATGAGCGCGCTCCAGTGCTCCGACCTCGACCTTGAGCAGGCCGGTCTTGTCCCGGGCCTCACGGCCAAACAGCACGACCGGCACTTCGTCCGGCGCGTACAGCGAGGCGTTGATCTCGACAAAGGGGGCATTCGCGCGCGGGCTGCGCTGGTGAATCTGGCGGGCAACCAGGCCCTTGCCGGCGCCCGATGGACCGGAGATGAAGATGCGCGAATTGGTCGGCGCGGATTTCTCGATAATGCCGCGGATCTGCTGCAGGGCGGGCGACGTGCCCACCATGTCGGCGCTCTTGCTGGCCGACCGTTCCTTGAGTTCGGCCACCTCGCTGCGGAGACGCGTCGCCTCCATCGCCCGCTGCGTCACATGGAGGAGACGGTCGATCTTGAACGGCTTCTCGATATAGTCATAGGCGCCCCTGCGGATCGCCGACACCGCCGTTTCGACATTGCCGTGGCCCGAAATCATCACCACGGGCATGTCCGGATGCTGGTTCTGGAACACATCGAGCAGTTGCAGCCCGTCGAGGCGGGAGCCCTGCATCCAGATATCGAGAAACACCAGGCTCGGCCGACGCCGCGCGATCTCGTTGAGGCCGCTGTCGGCGTCATGCGCCTGGCGGGCTTCGTAGCCCTCGTCCTCGAGGATGCCCGCGATCAGGTCGCGGATGTCGTCCTCGTCGTCAATGATCAGAATATCCAGTGCCATTACTTACGAACAACCGCAGGAAAATGCGGCTCCTCCTCTTGGGCAGCATTGTCTTCCGCGGGAGCGGATTCTGCCTCGGTGGTACTCAATGCAGGGGAATGCAGAGGGAGGGTGAAAGTGACGCAAGCGCCCACCCTGCCCTGCGGATCGGGGTCCGCGTCGATCAGCTCGACGATGCCCCCATGCTGCTCGATGATGCGGGCGACGATTGCCAGCCCCAGCCCGGTGCCCTTTTCCCGGGTCGTCATATAGGGCTCCAGCAGACGCTGGCGGTTTTCGGCCGGCCAGCCCCTGCCATTGTCCGACACGGACACGCGGGCATGATTGCCCTCGACATGCGCCTCGACGGTGATGGTCGGCTGCCACTCACCCGACAACGACATGCCCTCGAATGCTTCGACTGCATTCTTTATGAGATTGGTCAGCGACTGCGACACCAGCCGTCCATCGAACCACGCAACGATGGATTCTTCGGGCAGCAGTGTCACGATGGTGACCTCGGGCAGGCGGACGCTTTCGAGGAACACCGCCTGGCGGATCGTATCGCTGAGATCGCCGGTTTCCGGCGCCGATTCCGGCATGCGCGCAAAGGCCGAGAACTCGTCTACCATGCGCCCGATGTCGCCCACCTGCCGCACGATGGTGTTGATGCACTTGTCGAAGACATCGCGATCGTCCTCGAGCTTGCTGCCATAGCGACGGCGCAGGCGCTCGGCCGAAAGCTGGATGGGTGTCAGAGGGTTCTTGATTTCATGCGCGATGCGTCGCGCCACGTCCGCCCAGGCGCTGGTGCGCTGGGCCGATTCAAGGTCGGTAATGTCGTCGAAGGTCAGAACATAGCCCTTGGACTCGGTGATCGAGCCTTCCCGGGTGAGCTGCACCTGGTAGATGCGGCGGTTGGTTTCGTTGCCGAGCTGGATCTGATCGCGCACCTGCCCGCGGCGGGCCGATCGGGCCTTTTCGAGGGTGGGGCCGATCTCGGACATGATCTGGTCCATCGGCTCGCCCATGAGCTCGATTTCCGTCTTGCCCAGCATTTCGCACGCACGCGCGTTGACGAGCGTGACGGCACCATAGGGGTCGAGGCCGATAATGCCGGCTGACACGCCCTCCACCACCGCCTCGGTGAACTGGCGGCGCTTTTCGTTGACTTCATTGGCCTTGAGTAGGTCCAGCCGCTGGGTCTTGAGCTGCTGGGTCATGCGGTTGAAGCCGTTCGAGAGGTCGCGCAGGTCGCCCCTGCCCTCCTGCACCGGCACCTGCACGTCGAGATCGCCCGAACTCACGCGCCGCGAGGCAATCATCAGGTTTCGGATCGGATCGACGAAGCGGTTGGCCAGGGCAATGCCGACCCAGAGCGCCGCCAGCAGCAGCACCACCGCGAGGCCCACATACATGATCGTGAAGGTGATCTGGAACACCAGCCGGTTGGACGCATATTCCCGGTACTCGGTGATGTTCTCGTCGGTCAGCCGCATATATTCGAGCACTTCGGCATCGACCGGTCGCGCCACGAAAAGATAGGTCTCGTCATAGCCGCGCAGCTTGATTACCGAGCCCACGAACTGCGTCGCACCCGGCGCAATGGGCGTTGGAATGCCTTCCACGACCCCGTCGGTTACCCCGGCAGGAAGTTTTGGAAACGATCCGCCGACATTGATCTGGGCGCGCATCAGCGTTTCGCCCTCGCGATTGATCAGTGACGTGAATGGCAGCGACCGGGTGACGGCCAGGGCGGTCAGGATGCGCTCGAACCGTTCCGGCTCGTCCTCATAGGTGCCGCGAGCCTGCTCCAGTTCCGTGGCGACCCAGATGATATCGTCGCGCAGCACCTGCGCGTGTTCGAGCATGTAGGACCGCGCCACGAGACGCGAGCTCTCGACCATTGCCCGAGTCCGCTCGGAGAACCATTGATCGAGGCCCTGATTGAGCGCCACGGTGGCAACCACGGCGACCAGCGCCGCCGGCACGGCCGCCACGAAGGCGAACATCGCCACCATGCGCACCTGAAGACCTGCGCCGGGCTCGCTCCGCAGGCGCGCCTGGAACAACAACACAGCCTCGGTCACCACTAGCGCGATCACCAGCAGCACCAGCACGCCCGTGACGATCCAGATAATGGTCCAGGCCAAAGGCGATGGTTCGATCGCCGTGATGCCCGAGACCATCAGGAAGGACACGGAGGACATCAGCACCGAAGCAAAAACGATGACAAATCCGAGAACGCGCAGCGACTGATTCTGCCGCATGTGCGAAATCGTATAGCGGCCGCGCCTGGCTTCAGGCGCGGATTCGCTCAGTCGTTCATCGTTGGCCGAGACCAAGTCCGCCATGAAATGCCTAGTTTCCTTCGCTTTGGCGACAATGTCGCGCACGCTGAGTGACCCGCCCGGCTGCCCGCTGGAGGGTGCAGCACGGGCAGGAAAGCGAAGCCTGACCCAATTCGGCCGACCCTTCAACATAAATGTTGCCAAAATGTGACACTCCATGACGAGGAGAAAACGGCCGGTGGGCCGTTTTCAGCCATGGAGGCCTGGAGAGCTACGCCCGCCGGGCACGAATTCCCGGACCATTAAGGCAGGCCGCGCCAATGAACCCCACGCTCTCGGCGCGCCGAACCATGACCGATCTCGCTGGACAACCACCGTGACAAAGGCGCAACTGGAGCAATCCCGCCCGCCGAGTCCCTCCCTGTGTCCGCGCCCGCCCCCGCCCGTGTCGAAACCGCCAGCCTGGCCGGCATGGCCCTCGGCATCGGCGCCTATACCCTGTTCTCGGTTCATGACGCCATGATCAAGGGCGTCATCACCGCCCTGCCCGCCGCCCAAATTCTTCTTGTGCGCGGCCTTGTCGTCGTCGTCCTCTGCGTGCTCATCGGGCGCCGCAAGGTCGTGAAGGACCTCCTCAAATCCCGCAACCTCGTTCTCATCTTGGGACGCGGCCTTATGACCTTGGCCGCCTGGGTCATGTATTACAGCGCCGGCCGCGAGCTGCAGCTCGCCGAGATGACGACGCTCTACTATGTCGCGCCGATCATGACGACCATCCTGGCGGTCGTCTTCCTCAAGGAGCAGCTGAATCTGGCACGTGTCGGCGGGGCCGCCATCGGATTTTTTGGCGTGGTGGTCGCGGCCAACCCGAGCGGCTTCGTATTGGACTGGCCGGTGCTGATGGTCCTGGGTGCAGCCTTTTGCTGGGCCGTGGCGATGATCTTCATGCGCACGATCTCCAGGAGTGACGGGACGCTGGTCCAGGTCCTGGCGCAGAACCTCATCCATGTCGCCTTGATGAGCGTGCTCGTCTTGCCGGCATGGCAGGGTATGAGCATGACCGAGTGGGCGCTTTGCGTCGCTGCGGGCCTTGTCGGCGGCATGGGCCAGTTCACTCTGGTGGAAGCGGCGCGGCAGGTACCCGCAAGCGTCCTGGGCACCGTCGAATACGGCGCCCTGATCTGGAGCTTTATCTTCGGCTATCTGTTCTGGGGCGAAATGCCGGCGACGACCGTTTATGTCGGCGCCTTCCTCGTCGTGGCAGCGGGGTTGACCCTGGCGCTCAGCGAGCACCGCAACCGCCGCGAGATCGTCGACGCGCCCTAGCCGCCGCGGCGGCTGTGCTTGACGATCTCGATCGAGTGGGTCCGGATCTTCTTGCGCAGTGTATTGCGGTTGAGGCCCAACAGGTCCGCTGCCTTGATCTGGTTGCCGCCACAGGCATTGAGCGCCATGGCGATCAGAGGCGCCTCGACCTTGTCGATAACCCGTTGATACATGCCGTTCGGCGGCAGGTTCGGTTCGTATTCCCGAAGCAATTGGCCAACATGGGTTTCTACGGCCATGGAGATATCCATGGGCCCGGCGGCCGTGCTGACCGAAGGCCGGTCAACGATATTGAGCTCGTTCTGGACGATTTCCGCGGAAATCTGCTCGTCGGCATAGAGCGCCGACAACCGCCGCACGAGGTTTTCCAACTCGCGGATATTGCCCGGCCAACTGTAGTTCTGCATCAGCTTGATGGCGTCGGCCGAAATGGTCTTGGATGGCTCGCCCTCGCGCTGCGCCAGGCGCAGGAAGTGCTGCACCAGGTCGGTGATATCGTCGATGCGCTCGCGGAGCGGCGGCAGGCGGATCGGCACGACATTGAGGCGATAATAGAGATCCTCGCGGAACAGGCCCTGCCGGATCATCTGGCTGAGATCGCGGTGCGTAGCCGCGACGATGCGCACATTGGTCTTGATGGCACTGCGGCCACCCACCATCGTGTACTCGCCCTCCTGCAGCACGCGGAGCAATCGGGTCTGGGCGTCCATGGGCATGTCGCCGATCTCGTCCAGGAACAGCGTGCCGCCCTCGGCCTGTTCGAACCGGCCCGACGAGCGGGTATTGGCGCCGGTAAAGGCGCCCTTTTCGTGCCCGAACAGCTCGGCTTCGATCAGGTCACGCGGAATTGCGGCCATGTTGATGGCGACGAACGGGCCATTGCGGCGCTTGCCGAAGTCATGCAGGGCCCGGGCCACCAGCTCCTTGCCGGTGCCGCTTTCGCCGGTGATCATGACTGTGAGATCGGTCTGCATCAGCCGCGCCAGGGCGCGGTAGATGTCCTGCATGGCGGTCGAGCGACCCACCAGCGGCATGGTCTCGCCGGGTTCCTCGGTCTTGCGCTCGGCATTGTTCGGCTTTTTGGCGTCGGCCAGGGCCCGCGCCACCACCGACAGCACCTCGGTGATGTCGAATGGCTTGGGCAGATACTCATAGGCGCCCACTTCGGAGGCCCGGATGGCCGTCATGAAGGTGTTCTGCGCGCTCATCACGATCATCGGCAGCTCCGGGCGGAGCTTCTTGATCTTCGGCATCACCTCGAAGGCATTGCCGTCGGGCATGGCCACGTCGGTGATGAGGATATCCCCCTCCCCGCGGCTCACCCAGTTCCACATGGTCGAGATATTGCCCGTCGGGCGCACTTCGTAGCCGGCCCGCGTCAGCGCCTGGTTGAGCACCATGCGGATTGCGGCATCGTCGTCGGCAAGCAGAACCACATGGCTCATAGGGGCGAGACCTCTTCGGCGTCGGCGGGAGTCTGGAAGGCACCGCTGGCCACCGGCAGCAGGATGCGGAAACGGGTGCGGCCGGGGCGGCTGTCACAGTCGATGACGCCGCCATGGTCGCCCACGATCTTGGCGACGAGCGCAAGGCCGAGGCCGGAGCCATTGGTCTTGGTGGTTACGAAGGGATCGAACAGGAAGGGCAGGATGTCGGGCGGCACGCCCGGACCATTGTCCTCGATGACGATCTCTAGCGGCAACGAGATACGCTCGGCCACGCCGGCTACGCTGATGCGGATACCGGGACGGAATGCTGTGGTCAGCTTGATTTCCGGTTTTGGTGTCCGTTCAAGCGCTTCCGAGGCATTCTTGATGAGATTGAGGAATATCTGGATCAACTGGTCGCGGTTGCCGAAGACCGGCGGCAGCGACGGATCGTATTCCTCGTGAAAGGTGATGCCGCGCGCCACGCCATTGCGCGCCAAGAGCTTAACGCGGTCGAGCACGACGTGGATGTTGATCGGCTCGCGCTCCATCGGACGCTCATCGCCGAATACCTCCACCCGGTCGATCAGGTGAACGATGCGGTCGGTCTCTTCGCGGATCAACCTCGCCAGCGGCACTTCGTCCGCGGCGATGGTCTGTTCGAGCAGTTGCGCCGCGCCGCGTATGCCGGACAGCGGGTTCTTGATTTCGTGAGCTAGCATGGACG
The DNA here is from genome assembly GCF_016411825.1 of Devosia sediminis. GTDB lineage: Bacteria > Pseudomonadota > Alphaproteobacteria > Rhizobiales > Devosiaceae > Devosia > Devosia sediminis. The sequence continues at coordinate 1,241,654 of NZ_JAEKMH010000001.1, read as the reverse complement.
CCAAGCCCGTCACCGAACGCGCCGCGCCGCGCGATACCATCTGCCGATCGATCTTGTCGGCCATGGTCCGTTCCTGGATCAGCACGGCGACGCGCCCATCGGTATCGGAAATCGGGGTGGCGAAGACGTCGGCAATGCGCTCATCTCCAAAGCGGGACGAGCCGACCCGGACCCGATATTCGGTCATCGGCGCACGGCGCTGCGACACGGTTTCGACCAGCGAGATGATCGGCGAGCCAAAGGCGATCAGGTCGTCGAGGGTTTGCCGCGTGAGCACGCTCATCGACCCGCCGAAGAAGGCCTCGGCGGCATAATTGACGAACTGGATGCCGCGCTTTTCGTCGAGCACCAGGATCGGTTGCGGCAGCGCCTGCAGCACGGCCCGTGCCGGGAGCGAATCCACATCCATCAGAACGGCAGAACTCACGCCGCACTCCTCCAGTCACCGGAAAACAGGGTGCCGATCAGCGACAGCACCGATTTGGTATCTTCATTGTCGAGCAGGGCGCGGCGGGTCGGCTTGTCGAGGTTCAGCGCTGCCGCTTCTGCGTACCAGTCGAGATGCTTGCGCGCGGCTCGCAGCCCCACTTCGGTGCCGTAATCGACCAGCATGTCCTCGTAATGCTGCTGCACCAGTTCGGCGAGATCTGCTCCCTCCGGCGCGGCGGGACCATCTTTGCCCGCAAGCCCGGCGCCGATCTGCCCGACGCGCCAGGGCTGGCCCTGCGCGCCACGGCCCAGCATGACGGCAGCCGCACCCGACTGTTCGAGCGCCTGCCGGGCCGAGGCGAGATCGATGATGTCGCCGTTGACGACCACCGGCACGTCGACGGCCTCAACAACCTCGCGCACCGGCGCCCAGCGGGCTGTGCCCTTGTAGAATTGCTGCCGCGTTCGGCCATGCACGGTGATCATCTGCGCGCCGGCACCCACGGCAAGCTGCGCGATCTGCGGCGCGTTGAGGCTCTCGTCATCCCAGCCCAGGCGCATCTTGATGGTGACGGGCTTGCTGGTTGCCCCCGCTACGGCCTCCACGATGGCGAGAGCCTGGTCCGGCACGCGCATCAGCGCCGAGCCGGCATATCCATTGGTGACGCGCTTTGCGGGGCATCCGAAATTGATGTCGATGATGTCGGCGCCCGCCGCCTCGGCAATCCGGGCGCCCTCGGCCATCCATTGGGTTTCGCAGCCGGCCAATTGTACTACATGGGGGAGCGACCCGGCCCGGGTGAGCTTGCGCACCATGCCTTCATGGCCGGTCGTCAGGGCTGAACTGGCGACCATTTCGGACACGACGAGGCCCGCGCCGAAGCGCTCGGCGATCTCGCGGAACGTCCGATCGGTGATCCCCGCCATCGGTGCCAGAAACGCGCGATTGCGTATTTCATGCCCTCCGATGCTCAATGCACAGGCACTGACGTCCAACGAACTGCCCCAGAAATGTTCACTTCTACAATGGTGCCCGCACAATAATCATTTTCATTGCCCGCGCAACCGCTTCAGGGGGTCGCAGATGCGGAAATCAGCCCTGCTCTTGCCGCATGGCGGGACCGGGGCTAGACCCTATCCGAATGACGGTTTCTGCTTCGAAGTCCCAGCCCATGCCTCCAAAATCCATCGCCGTCATCATCGTCGCAGCCGGCAAGGGCGAGCGCGCCGGCGCGGACGGCAATGCCGAGCCGAAGCAGTACAGGGCCATCGCGGGCACGCCAGTCCTCGCGCGCACCATTGCCGGCTTCCTTGCCCATGATCGGATCACCTATGTCCTGCCGGTCATCCATGCCGACCATGCCGACCGCTACGACGCTCTCGGCCTCGAAAACGCGCGGCTGATGCAGCCCGTGCATGGCGGGGCGACGCGCCAGGCTTCGGTGCTGGAAGGCCTCAAAATCCTCGCGCCACTGCGCCCGGATCGGGTGCTGATCCAAGACGCGGCCCGGCCCTTTGTTTCGCCCGACCTCATCGAACGTGTCCTTGCCGGGCTCGATCGGCACGATGGCGCCCTGCCCACCTTGCCCGTCACCGACACGATCAAGCGCTCCCTGGATGGAGAACTCGTGGCGACCACCGAGGACCGCCGGCAACTCTTCGCCGCCCAGACGCCGCAAGGCTTCCGCTTCGGGCAGATCTTCTCGGCCCATATGCGCGCCGGCAATGTGCGACGGGAATTCACCGATGATGCCGAGATCGCCGAATGGGCCGGCCTGCGCGTCGCCATGGTCGAGGGCGACCGCAACAATATCAAGATCACCCATCCCGAGGACTTTATCCGTGCCGAGCGCATCCTGATGGCAGACCAAGGTTTTGAAACCCGCATCGGCACGGGCTACGACGTCCACCCCTTCGCCGCGGGCGATGCCGTCTGGCTCTGCGGGGTCAAAATCCCGCACACGGCCAAGCTGCAGGGTCATTCCGACGCCGACGTCGCCCTGCACGCATTGACCGATGCCATACTGGGCGCCATCGGCGAGGGCGATATCGGCACGCATTTCCCGCCCAGCGACATGCAGTGGAAGGGCGCGGCCTCCACCGTCTTTCTCCGCCATGCGGGCGAACTGGTGAAAGAGCGCCGCGGCCGCATCGTCAATCTGGACGTGACAATTGTCGCGGAAGCGCCGAGGATTGCTTCTCACGTCCCTGCCATGTGTGCCGCCATAGCCGAAACTCTGGGGATTTCGGCGGAGCGCGTGGCCGTCAAGGCGACGACAAATGAAAAGCTCGGATTTATCGGGCGGGAGGAAGGTATCGTGTCCATGGCCAGCGCCAGCGTGGAAGTGCCGAGGACTGATTGATGGCATCCAAGGCGAAACCTTCAGTTGGCCAGCAGATCATCAGCATCCTGGCCGAGCGTAACCAGAACATCGTGACGGCCGAGAGCTGCACCGGCGGATTGATCGCCTCGGCGCTGACCGACATTCCAGGCGCCTCCGCCGCCGTCTATGGCGGCTACATCACCTATGCCAATTCGGCCAAGTCGCGGATGATCCAGGTACAGTCGCGGCTGATCGCCGACTATGGGGCGGTGAGCAACCAGGTCGCCCGCGCCATGGCCGATGGCGCCCGCAATACCGCCCATGCGGATTTTGCCGTGGCGGCTACCGGCATTGCCGGCCCCGATGGCGGCAGCGAGAAAAAGCCGGTCGGCCTCGTCTATGTGGCGGTATCGTCGGAACTGGCCACCGTCGTCATCGAGTACCGCTTCGGTGACCTCGGACGCGACGCCATCCGCCGCGCAACGGTGGACGCGGCGCTGGACCTGGTGCTGCAAGTGCTGACGAGCGACGACACCTAGCGTCAAAGTATCCTCCGCAGCGCCGGGGCATGTCGAAGCGTCGGACGGTCAGGAGACCTCCGGCTTTGCGGTCGTTGATGGTGCCCCGAGACGGCTTTCGTCCCTGAGGACTAGCTTTATGAGACGCAAGACGTCTCGGGGCGTCGGGCATGCTTGCAGGGAGTTTCACCAGGGGGGCATTACTGCCACGAACCCATCTCCGGACACAGGCTCCATAACGATTCAGAGCCCTCCCGACTGTCACCGGGCAGTTGATCGTTGCAACTCCATCTTTGCCCGGTTGATGGGAGGAGTATGGGGGAGGATTTGAGAGCGGAGATAAGATTCGATCGGAAAGCACCCCCACCTAACCTCCCCCTGAAGGAGGGGGAGGGACCGGCCGGTGTGCGCCGGAACCGTGAGGCAGGCTCGATGTGCCCCTCCCCCTCCTTCAGGAGGAGGCTGGGTGGGGGTAGGCGGCGCCAGCGCCCTAAGCCCCGAAACGCCGATCGGCCTCGTCGCAGAAGGCGCGCATGATTTCTTCCTGCTTGGCCGCAAAGGCCGGCTCGGCGACGGCCGCGATCAGCGGATTGGAGATCTTGAAGTCGATCTCGAACCGCACCCGAGTCCCCTGCCCTTCGGCCTCGAAGCTCCAGACGGAATCGAGATAGGAAAACGGTCCGTCCACGGCTTTGGCCTTGATGGTCAATGCCTGCGGGTCGAGCGTCACCCGGCTCGTATAGGCCTGGGTGATCGGACCGAAGGAAATGGTCATGCGCGCCAGGCGCACGTCCTGGCCCCCGGCTGAGGGGTCCGGCCGCACCTGCATGTCCCGGCAGTTGGGAACAAAGCGCGGATAGTCCTCGAGATCGGAGACGATCTCGTACATCCGCTGCGGCATATGCGGCACATGACGGTCGAAGAAGCGCTTCATGCCTAGTGTCCGAGCCTAGCCATCCGATTGGCCTTGAGGCGCGCGAAGTCTTCGCCGGCGTGATGCGACGAGCGCGTCAGCGGGCTGGAAGACACCAGGAGGAAACCCTTCGAGGTCGCAACGGTGGCAAAGGACTTGAATTCCTCCGGCGTCACGAAGCGCTGCAGCGGATAATGCTTCTTGGTCGGCTGCAGGTACTGGCCGATGGTCAGAAAATCCACCTCGGCCGAGCGCAGGTCGTCCATGAGTTGGAGCACTTCGTTCCGTTCCTCGCCGAGGCCAACCATGATGCCGGACTTGGTAAAGATGGTGGGGTCGAGTTCCTTCACCCGCTGCAAGAGCCGGATTGAGTGGAAGTAACGCGCGCCGGGCCGGACCTTGAGATATTTCGACGGCACGGTTTCGAGATTGTGGTTGAAGACGTCTGGCCGCGCGGCCACGACGATCTCGAGAGCGCCATCCTTGCGCAGGAAGTCCGGCGTCAGGATTTCGATCGTGGTCCGGGGATTGCGCGCGCGGATGGCGTGAATGACATCGGCGAAATGCTGGGCGCCCCCGTCGGGCAAGTCATCGCGGTCAACCGAGGTGATCACCACATGCTCGAGACCGAGCGTCTCGACGGCCTTGGCCACGTTTTCCGGCTCATGCGGATCGAGGGCGGTCGGCAGGCCCGTGCGCACGTTGCAAAAGGCGCAGGCGCGGGTGCAGATCTCGCCCATGATCATCATGGTCGCGTGCTTCTTGCTCCAGCATTCGCCAATGTTCGGGCAGCCGGCTTCCTCGCAGACGGTGACGACCTTGTTGTCGCGCACGATCTGCTGGGTCTCTTTGTAAACCGGCGAGCCAGGCGCCTTGACGCGGATCCAGTCCGGCTTGCGCAGCACGATGCTGTCGGGCCGGTTGGCCTTTTCCGGGTGGCGCGGACGAGCCGCATTGTCGATGAGCGTGACCATGTCAGTCCTGACTGGGGATTAGCCCCTATATCGCTCCCTTGGGCGGCCGGTTCAACCCGGCCTTATGGGTGATTGGCAGCCATGCGCTGCGTCTAGCCCAGAATTTCCTTCATATCGACCCAGTCACCGCCGCGCGATGCCGAAAGGATCGTTGCTTGCACCAGCGCAAGCGAACCCAGATTGTCCTGGCCCGAGCTGAACCCGACAGGCACGATGCCCGTGTCCAGCACGCCGGCCATGGCATTGAGCGTGCCGGTGCGATCTGGGAACTTGACTGGGTCGAGCTTGACCTTCTCGGTCTTGCCGTCGAGCGGGGTCAGCGTCAGCACATCGGGGCCGGCCTTATCACGGAAATGGTCGCGCGAGCTCCAGGCGATCTGCCCTTCGGCGCCGTCCATCACCCATTCGCCAGCCCAGGGCGTCACCGCGCCGGTATTCATCCAGCTTGCACGATAGGACACAACGGTGCCCTTGGCGAATTCGATGGTCGCCACACCGCTCGGATCGAAACGGAACGGGCTGCCGGGCGGATTCCAGGTGCGGCAGGAGAGGCGCACCGGCTCATCGCCGAGCACGAAGCGCATCAGGTCGAAATGGTGGATCGACATGTCGGCCAGGAGCGGATCGGGCATGTCCCAATAGCGGTAGCCCTGGCTCGGTCCATGGCGGCGGAAGTCGATGCTGACCATGTTAAGCGCGCCGAACTGCCCCGAGGCAATCAAACTGGCGGCGGCGATCGGCGCCGGCTGGTGTCGATAGTTCTGGCTCACCATCAGCACCCTGCCCTGCGCCTTGGCGAGGGCCACCAGTTCCTTGGCCTGGCTGATGGTGGTGGTGAAGGGCTTTTCGACGAGGACATTGTAGCCCAGCTCGAGACAGCGCTTGACCACTGGATAGTGCGCTTCGGTGCGCAGCGTGCAGAGCGCCAACGTCGCATCGCTGTGCTTGGCGGCGTCTTCGAGGCTGGCAAAGCAGAGTTTCGGGTCAACGCCGAGTTCAGCCTGCACACGCGCTGTGGCTTCCAGGTTGGTATCCACATAACCCACCATCTCGACAGTGGGAACTTTGGGGATAACTTCCTTGGACCAACTGAAACCCCAGTGTCCCAGCCCGATCTGGATCGCCTTGACCATGTGGATAACTCCTGTGGTTTCGTTCCAGCCCCACCCACCGAGTCATTCCGGCGAAGGCCGGAATCCATGCTGCGGGCTTTCCGAGTATTGAGGGTGTTGAGCGTGGATCCCGGCGTTCGCCGGGATGACACCGTGTGTAGACGACGCCGCCGATCAAATATTCAGCGCGCGGCCATAGGCGTCGAGCACGCTTTCCTTCATCGTTTCGCTCAGCGTCGGATGCGGGAAGATGGTGTGCATCAGGTCTTCCTCGGTGGTCTCGAGGTTCATGGCTACCACGAAGCCCTGGATCAGCTCGGTCACTTCCGCGCCAACCATGTGGGCACCCAGCAATTCGCCGGTCTTGGCATCGAAAATGGTCTTCACGAGGCCGTCGGGCTCGCCCAGGGCAATGGCCTTGCCATTGCCCACGAAGGGGAAGCGGCCGACCTTGATCTCGCGGCCAGCTTCCTTGGCCTTGGCTTCGGTGAGTCCGACGCTGGCCACCTGCGGCTCGCAATAGGTGCAGCCGGGCACCTTCAGCTTGTCGAGGCCATGGACCTTGAGACCGGCGATCTTTTCGACGGTGATGACGGCTTCATGCTCAGCCTTGTGCGCCAGCATGGGCGGGCCGGCGACGTCGCCAATGGCCCAGATGCCTGCAACGTTCGTGGCACCATAGTTGTCGATGACGATGGCGCCGCGCTCGGTTTTGACGCCCACGGTTTCGAGGCCGAGGCCTTCGATATTGCACTGCACGCCGACAGCGGAAATCAGCTTGTCGCCGGAAATCTGCTGGGTCTTGCCGTCCTTGGTTTCGACATGGGCAACGACGCCGTTACCAGTCTTTTCGACCTTGGCGACCTTGGCATCGGTGAGGAACTTGATGCCGCGCTTTTCCAGGCGCTTGCGGGCGAGACCGGAGATTTCGGCATCTTCCACCGGCAGGATCTGCGGCAGCAGCTCGATGACGGTCACTTCGGCGCCTAGCGAGCGATAGAAGGACGCAAATTCAATGCCGATGGCGCCCGAACCCATGACCACCAGCGACTTCGGCATTTCGGCCGGCTTCAGCGCTTCGAAATAGGTCCAGATCCTGTCGCCATCGGGCTCGATGCCCGGCAGGACGCGCGGACGCGCGCCGGTGGAGATGATGATGTTCTTGGCCTTGTAGGTCCCCTCGCCCAGCGCATTCTTGGGCACGGGGCCCTGCGGCTGCACGATCGGCTTCTTGGACGGCGCGACCTTGATCTCGCCGGGCTTGGTGATGGTCGCCTCGCCCCAGATAATGTCGATCTTGTTCTTCTTCATCAGGAACTGCACGCCATTGTTCATCTGCGCCGCAATGGCGCGCGAACGCTTGACGATGCCGTCGAGGTCGAAGCCGAACTTTTCGGCAGTCAGGCCATAGTCCTTGGCATGGCCCATATGGCCGTAGATTTCGGCCGAGCGCAGCAGAGCCTTGGTCGGGATACAACCCCAGTTGGAGCAGATGCCCGCCATGTGCTCGCGCTCGACAATGGCCACCTTCATACCAAGCTGCGCACCGCGGATGGCGGCGACGTAGCCGCCGGGACCGGCGCCGATGACAAGAAGATCGTATTGGTCAGCCATAAGGGCCTCCAGGTAGATTTGGGCTCAAAGACCCAGGACTTGTTTGACGAGCGGCACGAGGCCCTCGCCGATAGCTGATGTATTGGCCGGATCGAGGTGCACGCCGTCGCGCGGATCGGCCTTGGCGACCGTGGCGGCGTCGAAAAAGTGCACGCCGGTTTCCTCGGCGTGACGGCGATAGTGGCGTGCAAAATCCTGCGACTCGCGCAGCAGGTGCTCAAGACCACCAAAATTGCTCAGCATGTTTTCATTGCTGGTCGGCACGACATGCGGCGGCGACACCAGAATGATCTGCGGCGCAGCTTCGCCGGTGCCAGCAAAATGCCCACGCGTCAGCTCCACCAGCCGCCGCGCACCGCGGGCAGCATAGGCCGCCGTGCCCGCCACGAAGGGTTTCAGGTCATTGGTGCCGAGCATGATGATGACCAGGTCGAGCGGCTTGTGGCTGTCGAGCAGTGTCGGCAGGATGCGGGCGCCGTTGCGGTCGGCCGCCGCCGTCCAGTCGTCATAGGCCGTGGCGCGACCGCCAAGACCCTCTGCGATCACCCGCGCCTGGCCGCCGAGGCCCTTTTCCAGCGTCGTCGGCCAGCGATGCTCAAAGGCATGCCGCGGACCGCCACCGGGGTCCGCGCCATAGGTGAGGCTATCGCCATAGGCGAGAATCGTCTTCATCGCCGCGGCTCCTTAAGCGAGCATCATCACCGGGTTCTCGATGAGCCCCTTGAAGACGCCCAGCACTTCCGCGCCCAAGGCGCCATCGACGGCGCGGTGATCGCAGGAGAGCGTGGCGGTCATGAACTGGCCGATCTTGATCTGGCCGTTCTCGGGATAGACACGCTCTTCGCCGGCGCCGACCGCCAGGATCGTGCCATGCGGCGGGTTGATCACGGCGGCAAAGTGCTTGATGCCGAACATGCCGAGATTGCTGACCGAGGACGAACCGCCCTGATATTCGTGCGGCGCCAGCTTCTTGGATTTTGCGCGGGTCGCCAGATCCTTCACCTCGTCCGAGATTTCGCGAAGGGTCTTGGTATCGCAGCTCTTGACCACTGGGGTGAAGAGACCGCCCGGCACCGACACGGCAACCGCGACGTCGGAGCGCTTGTGGTAGAGGATCGAGTCCCCGGCCCAGGTCGCGTTGGCCGCGGGCACGCGTTGCAGCGCAATCGCCCAGGCCTTCATGACAAAGTCGTTGACCGACAGCTTGTAAGCCGGCTTGCCTTCCTTGTTCTTCGGCGCAGCGGCATTGATCTGCTCGCGGGCGGCCATCAGGGCGTCGATCTTGCAATCGAGCGTCAGATAGAAATGCGGGACGGTCTGCTTGCTTTCGGTGAGGCGGGCGGCCACGACCTTGCGCATGCCGTCGTTCGGCACGAGTTCGTACGAGCCTTCCTCGTAAAGCGCGATGACCTGGTTCTTGCTCATGCCCGACGACGCGACGCCGCCGGTGGCCGGTGCCGATGCCGGGGCGGCAGCCTTGAGCGGCGCCTTGCCGGACTTGGCGGCTTCCACGTCAGATTTGATCACGCGGCCCTTCGGACCCGTACCGGAAATGGCGGAAACGTCGATGCCGGCTTCCTTGGCGAGACGGCGGGCCAGCGGCGAGGCAAAGACTTTGCCGCCTTCGGACTTGGTCGGCGCAGCAGCCGGAGCAGCCTTGGCGGGTGCGCTCGAACCGGTATTGGCATTGGTCGCGACCGGCGCCGGAGCGGCGGCCGGCGCAGGCGCTTCAGCCTTGGGAGCCTCGGCCTTCGGCGCTTCCGCCTTGGGCGCGGCAACAGCGTCAGCGCTTTCGCCCTCCTGCAGCAGCACGGCAATGACGGCGTTGACCTTCACATTGTCGGTGCCTTCGGCCACGAGGATCTTGCCGATCTTGCCTTCGTCCACGGCCTCGACTTCCATCGTGGCCTTGTCGGTTTCGATTTCGGCGATCACGTCACCGGAGGAAACGCTGTCGCCTTCCTTGACGTGCCACTTGGCGAGCTTGCCCTCTTCCATCGTCGGGGAGAGCGCCGGCATGGTGATATCGATTGGCATCCCGGATCTCCTTACGAGCGATAGGTCACGGCGTTGACGGCCGCGATCACTTCATCAACGTTGGGCAGCGCCAGCTTTTCGAGGTTGGCGGCGTAAGGCATGGGCACATCCTTGCCCGTCACGCGCATCACCGGCGCGTCCAGATGATCGAACGCCCCTTCCATGACGCGGGCCGAGATCTCCGAGCCGATGCCGCCCTGCGGCCAGCCTTCTTCGACGGTGACGAGGCGCCCGGTCTTCTTGACCGACTCGATGACCGTGTCGATGTCGAGCGGACGCAGGGTGCGCAGGTCGATCAGCTCCACGTCGACGCCGGCCGCGACCAGTTTCTCGGTCGCCTGGGTGGCGTAGCGCATGCCCATCGAGAACGAGACGATGGTCACGTCAGAACCCTTGCGGGCGATGCGGGCCTTGCCGATGGGCAGCACGAAATCGTCGACCTTGGGCACAAGGCCGGTCGAGCCGTAGAGGATTTCGTTTTCGAGGAAGACCACCGGATTGGGCGAACGGATCGCGGCCTTGAGCAGGCCCTTGGCGTCGGCCGCGCTATAGGGCGCGATGACGGTGAGGCCGGGAACATGGCTGTACCAGGCCGAATAGTCCTGGCTGTGCTGCGCGCCCACGCGGGCGGCGGCGCCGTTGGGGCCACGGAACACCATGGGCGCGGTGACCTGGCCACCGGACATGTAGAGCTGCTTGGCGGCGGAGTTGATGATCTGGTCGATCGCCTGCATGGCGAAGTTCCAGGTCATGAATTCGACGATCGGCTTCAGACCGGCAAAGGCGGCGCCGACGGCAAGACCGGCAAAGCCGTGCTCGGTGATCGGCGTATCGATGACGCGATCCTTGCCGAATTCCTGCAACAAGCCTTGGGTGATCTTGTAGGCGCCCTGATATTCAGCGACCTCCTCACCCATGATGAACACGTCCTTGTCGCGGCGCAGCTCTTCGGCCATGGCTTCGTTCAGCGCCTGGCGCACGGTCATTTCGACCATTTCCACGCCTTCGGGCAGGTCCGGATCGCTTTGGGCCTCGAACTTGGGCGCAGCCGGAACAGCAGCGGACGGCGCGGCAGCAGCAGCCTTCTCTGCCGGCACGACCGGAGCCTCGGACGGTTCCGGCGCGGTTTCGGCGACGGGCGCCGCAGCCGAACCGGCGCTTTCTCCTTCCGCCAGAACCAGGGCGATCGGGGTATTGACCTTCACGCCCTCGGTGCCTTCAGCCACGAGGATCTCGGTGACGGTGCCCTCATCCACCGACTCGACTTCCATCGTCGCCTTGTCGGTCTCGATTTCGGCCAGCACGTCGCCGGACTTCACCTTGTCGCCAACCTTGACGACCCACTTGGCAAGCTTGCCTTCTTCCATCGTCGGCGACAGGGCGGGCATGAGGATTTGGGGCATATCAGCTCTCCACGGAAAACGCGCCGGGCGTGGGAGCCACAGGGCGGAGAATGGAATGGGGGGTAAGGGCGGCGAAATCGGTCCGCCAGCCGTTAATTTTTTTCGGCTCGGCCTCGGCGGCACCACTGGGCCGCTCGTTGACGGCCCAGCCACTGAGAATGAGCCCGAGCACCACGAAGACCAGCGTAGCGATCACGGCGCGCTTGTAGATCGCCGCCTGCGATTCACCTGCTAGGCCGGCGCGCTGCTCAATTTCGGCGAAGCGCCACCAGCCAAACAGCCAGCCGCGCCATTGCCCTGCCGGCGCCAGCCGGCTGATGGCCGTGGCCTGCATTGCGGCCAGAACCGCCGAAAGCGCGGCAAACAGCAGGACAACGCCTAGCAGGATGGTCATCGCTGGCCTCAGGCTTCGATGGTGATGTCGGTCCAGAGTTCGGACGCCGCCGGCTCCGGATCGTTGGTCGCAAAGTCCGCTGCTTCCGTGACGATGGCGCGAATTTCGGTCTCGATCTGCTTGAGATCCTCTTCGCTGATCTTGCCGCCGGCCAGCAGGCGGGCGCGGACCTGTTCGATCGGGTCGCGTTCCTGGCGATACTTGGTCACTTCATCCTTCGAGCGGTACTTCGCCGGGTCGGACATGGAGTGGCCGCGATAGCGGTAGGTCAGCATTTCAAGGATGTAGGGGCCCTTGCCCGAGCGGGCATGCTCGATGGCGCGCTGGGCGGCATCGTAGACCATGCGGACATCCATGCCATCGACCTGCTCGCCCGGAATGTTGAACGAGGCGCCGCGCATGGAGAAATCGGTCGTTGCCGCGGCGCGTTCGATGGAAGTGCCCATGGCGTATTTGTTGTTTTCGATCACGTAGACGACCGGCAGGTTCCAGAGCTTGGCCATGTTGAAGCTCTCGTAGACCTGGCCCTGGTTGGCCGCACCGTCGCCGAAATAGGCGATCGCGACCGAACCATCGCCGGAATACTTTGCTGCGAAGGCGAGGCCGGTGCCGAGCGAGGCCTGCGCACCGACGATACCGTTGCCGCCATAGAAGCGATGCTCGTTGGAGAACATGTGCATCGAGCCGCCCTTGCCCTTGGAAAGGCCACCCTGGCGTCCGGTCAGCTCGGCCATCACACCCTTGGGGTCGAGGCCCATGACCAGCATGTGACCATGGTCGCGATACCCGGTGATCTGGGAATCCTTGCCCTTCTCGCTGGCCATGGTAATGCCGGTGACCACAGCTTCTTGGCCGATATAGAGGTGACAGAAGCCACCGATCAGGCCCATGCCATACATCTGGCCGGCCTTTTCCTCGAACCTGCGGATCAGCAGCATTTCGCGGAACGCTTCGAGATCCTGCTGTTCGCTGAACTGGGGGACGTTGGGCTGCGTCTTGGCCTGGGTGGCCGTCGCCTTGCGCGCCATTCTACTCTCCGCTTGGGTCGGGGGGATTTGCCGCTGGGCCATCAGGCCACTTTGCGCATGATACTGCAAGCGCCGGGGCAATAACATTGCCCCGCCAGCAACACGAAAACGATATTAAAGCGTTGAATCTGCTTCGATAATAGAGATTAACTCACTATCGATTAATTCTACGAATTGACCGGATATTGGTTGACCGTTCTCGGGGTTCACCATCACCAGTACGTCGTCGGCATGGGCCATGTTGAGCAGTGCCCGCGCCCGCTCCGCCACGATATCGGGATCGATGTGGCGCGGATTGAGCAGCGACACGCGGTGCCGATAGGCGTCGATTTCCGCCTGCAGCGCGGCGCTCCGATCTTCCAGCACTTCGATGTCGGACTGGATGTCCTCGCGGCTGGCAATGCCGAACTGGCCCGAAATGGCCGAGTATCCCAGATAGGCCTGGAAGCCCAGCAGCGTGACCGTCAGGGCCAGCGGACGCCAGAATGGAGGACGTTTGAGACGGGTGGGCATGGGCAGACCAGTTCGTGACGCCTGACCATGCCAGACAAGGGATTAATACCCCGTTTCCTATTCGGCTGCCGCCCGTTGGGGATGCGCCCCTTCGGCGAAAAGCGCACTGACCGACTCGCCATTGTTGATGCGCCGCATGGCCTCGGCCAGGGCCGGCGCCACCGACAGCACAGTCAGCTTGGCATGCGGCTGGCGCAGGGCATTGGGCAATGTGTTGGTGCAGACGATTTCGACCACGTCAGGCTCGGCAGCCAGCCGCGCTACGGCGTCCCCGGCAAAGATGCCGTGCGTGCAGGCAATCCGCACCGACCGCGCACCGTTGGCACGCAAGTGCTTCAGGAGCTCGAGAATCGAACCGCCACTGGCGATTTCATCATCGAGCACGATCACGTCCCGATCCCGCACATCACCGATGATGGCCGAGATCCTGACCTGCGTGTCGGAAATCCGTTCCTTGGCTCCTGCCGCGACCGGGCGGCCCAGGGCGCGGGCGAAGGCAGCGGCCGTTTTGGCATTGCCCAGATCTGGCGACACGACCACCGTGTTGGAAAGATCATGGCGCTGGAAGTGTCGCGCCAGCTCGTGCAGGGCATGCAGGTGATCCACCGGCACGCTGAAAAAGCCGTGCACCTGCGGCGAATGGAGGGTCATGGTCAGGACCCGGTCGGCACCGGCGGTCTTGAGCAGATCGGCAACCAGGCGCCCACCAATGGAGATGCGCGGCGCGTCCTTTTTGTCCGAGCGGGCATAGGCATAGTGCGGAATGACGGCCGTGATGCGCGCCGCGGAAGCACCCCGAGCCGCATCGAGCATCAGCAGAAGTTCGGTCAGATGGTCCTGTACCGGCGCGCTGAAAGTCTGGACCAGGAACACGTCCTGCTCGCGGCAATTGGCCTGCAATTGCACTTCGATACAGTCATTGGAGAAGCGCTTGACCCGCGTCGGATTGAGCGGAACGCCGAGTTCGGCGCAGATCTCCTCGGCCAGTTCCGGATGCGCGCCACCACTGAACACAGCGATCTGGTTCATGACGGGGTCCTCGGCTTCTGGCTGCGGGTGCCCGCTCTTAGCCCGTCACGCCTCAAAGCGCAACGTAATCGATCTCCTGGAACCGGGCGACTTCGGGCACCCAGCGGTCACGCACGAAGGCCACGTGGTCGGGATGGGCATTGTAGCCGTCATAGGCGGTCTGATCGGCGAACTCCATCGAAAAGCCGAAGGCATAGTCTGCCTTCGGGCTCGTCTGCCGCAGTCGCTCGAACTTTTCGACTCCGGGAATGGCTTCCAGCACCTGGGCTGCGTCGAGGAAGGACCGCTCCTCGGCTGAACCCGCGGCATGCTTGAGCGTAAAGACGACAGTGTGCCGGATCATTTGGCGGCTCCCAGGGCTTCATTGGCTGCAATGGCCGCCATGTTGACGATGCCGCGGCTGGTGACCGACGGCGCTAGGATATGCGCCGGCGCCTGCATGCCCATCAGGATGGGGCCGACGGCGAGGGCATTGTTCATTTCCTTGAGCAGCGTCATGGAAAGGTTCGCGGCGTCGAGATCGGGGAAGACCAGCAAGTTGGCCTCGCCCTTCAGCACCGTATCGGGAATGTAGCGCTCGCGCAGCGTCTGGTTGAGCGCCAGGTCGCCCTGCATTTCGCCTTCGACGATGAGGTCCGGGGCGATGGCCTTGAGCTTGGCATAGGCTTCGCGCATCTTTTCGCTGCTTTCCCCGTCGCGCGAACCGAAATTGGAATAGCTCAGCAGCGCTGCCCGGGCCTCGATGTTGAAGCGCTTGAGATGGTCGCGCGCCTGAAGCGTGATCGACACGATCTCGTCGGCGCTGGGATTCTGACTGACATAGGTGTCGGTCAGGAAAAAGGCGCCGCGCGGCATGATCAACAGCGAGAGCGCCGATGCTTCCGAAACACCCGGCTGCAGGCCGATGATGGAGCGAATATCGCGCACATGCTTGATGAAGCGGCCCTGAAGGCCGCAGAGCAAGGCGTCGGCCTCGCCTCGCTTCACTGCGAGGGCGCCGATAACGGTCGTATTGGTGCGCACGATGGTGCGGGCAGTGTCCGGTGTCACGCCATTGCGGCCCACAAGCGAATGGAAGAGGCTCACATAGTCGCGATAGCGCGGATCGTCTTCGGGGTTGATGACCTCGAAGTCGCGGCCCGGCTGGATGGAAAGGCCGAAGCGCTCGATGCGCGCCTCCAGCACGGCGGGACGGCCGATCAGGATCGGGCGGGCAATGCCTTCTTCAAGCAGCACCTGGGCGGCACGCAGCACGCGCTCGTCCTCGCCATCGGCAAAGGCGACGCGCTTGCCCTGCCCCTGGGTCCGGTCGATGATCGGCTTCATCACGAGACCGGAGCGGAAAACGAAGCGGTTGAGGCTGTCGAGATAGGCGTCCCAATCCTCGATCGGCTTCTTGGCAACGCCCGACTCCATCGCCGCGCGCGCCACGGCCGGGGCGATGCGCAGGATCAGGCGCTGGTCGAACGGGTTGGGAATGATGTGCTCGGGGCCATAAACGGCCGGTGCGCCAGAGGGCGAGACTTCGAGGCCCGGCTCATGCGCCAGCTTGGCGATAGCGCGGACTGCCGCGAGCTTCATTTCCTCGTTGATCGTGGTGGCGTGCACGTCGAGCGCGCCGCGGAAGATGAACGGGAAACAGAGGACGTTGTTGACCTGGTTCGGGTAGTCTGAGCGCCCGGTGCAGACCATGGCGTCGGGCCGGGTCTCCTTGGCCACTTCCGGCATGATTTCCGGATTGGGATTGGCCAGGGCCAGGATCAGCGGCCGCGGCGCCATCTTGGCCAGCATTTCCGGCTTCAGCGCACCGGCGGCCGAGAGGCCGAGGAACACGTCGGCGCCGTCGATGACTTCGGCCAGCGTCGTCGCCTCGCTGGTGCGGCGGAACTGGCCGCGCCACTTGTCATTGACGTCGTTGCGCTTGTGGGTGACGAGGCCATCCTTGTCGGCCACCCAGATATTCTCGTGCTTGGCACCGAGCGCCACCAGCACGTTGAGGCAGGCAATGGCCGCGGCCCCTGCCCCGGACGTGCAGATTTTCACGTCTTCGATCTTCTTGCCGCTCAGTTCGAGGCCATTGAGCACCGCGGCGCCGACGATGATGGCCGTGCCATGCTGGTCGTCATGAAACACCGGGATCGGCATGCGCTCGCGCAGCGTCTCCTCGATCTCGAAACAGTCCGGCGCGCGGATATCCTCGAGATTGATGCCGCCAAAGGTCGGCCAGAGCGGCGCCACGGCGTCGATGAATTTCTGCGGATTGATCTCGTCGATCTCGAGGTCGAACACGTCGATGCCGGCAAACTTCTTGAAGAGGACAGCCTTGCCCTCCATGACCGGCTTCGAGGCCAGGGCACCGATATTGCCCAGGCCCAGCACGGCCGTGCCGTTGGAGATCACCGCCACGAGGTTCTGCCGCGACGTATAGCGGGCGACCGCTTCGGGGGTCTCGGCGATTTCCTCACAGGGGGCGGCGACGCCGGGGGAATAGGCAAGGGCAAGGTCACGCTGATTGCCGAGCGGCTTGATGGGCTGGATTTCCAGCTTGCCCGGCTTGGGGAACTCATGGAAATGCAGCGCCGCCTCGCGAAGGGCCCTGCGCTGTTCATTGATATCGGTCGACACGAAGCTCACTCCCCGGCAGTCCAGTTGGACGCGTTGGTGCCATCAATCACGCGGATTGAAAAGACCGGAACAGCCCAAGCCGTCGAGTCGGCGGCGAAATTACGGCACGCCGAAAGCTGCATCGTTTCAGGTGACAGCGTGGCGACAGGAAGCGTGGAAATCCATCAGGCTGCGGACGCGACCACTTCCAGCCGCGGCGGCGCATGGGTGGATGCATGCAGAGCCAGCGCCAGTTCCTTGTAGGCGCCGATCTTGAGCGCCGGGGCAAAGATGTAGCCCTGGGCGTGCAAGACGCCGCGCGAGCGCAGGTAGAGCGCCTGTTCCTCGGTCTCGACACCCTCGGCCACGATCTCGCAATCGAGGTCCTTGGCCATGGCGATGAGCCCGTCCAGCACTGGCACCTGGGTCGTGCCCGGCTTGATCATGTCGACAAAGATGCGGTCGATCTTGATGACGTCGACGCCCAAGGTCGCGAGATAGGCCAGGTTCGAATGGCCTGTGCCGGCATCGTCCATGGCCAGCCGCGCGCCGAGCGCATGGAGGCCCGAAATCACGCTGGTCGTGGTCATGGAATTGTTGAGCGGCCGGCGCTCGGTGATCTCGAACACCAGTTGCCGGAAGCTGATCGGCGACTGCCCGAAGATTGCCTGCACGTCCTCGACGATACCGACGTCGCGGAAGTGGCCCTCGAACAGGTTGATGGAGATTTTCATCTCCGGCATGGTCTTGCTCAACTCGCCGAGATCATTGCGAACCTGCTGCATGAGAGACACGGTCATCGGGATGGCAAGGCCGGTCACTTCCGCATAGTCGATGAAGGCGCCCGGCGGGATCACCTTGCCGTTGCGCTTTTCCCAGCGGCACAGCACTTCGCAGCCCACCAGTTCGCCCGTGCGCAGGTTGATCACCGGCTGGTAATAGGGCTTGATTTCGTTGCGCTCGATGGCCCGTTCGAGATCAAAGGCCGGTACACGCGATCGGCGCACATAGCTCAGGTTCAGGAGCAGGAAGACGGCGCTGGCAACGCAGGCGATGACCGTGAACACCACGTCGAGATCGGCATAGCCGGCCCGCACCATGGCAAAGGGCACGGCGAATTCGACCTTGATCGGGAACTGGCCGGCATAGCCCTGAGCGCTGATGTAGTCGGCGCTCGAGGCGCGGCGGTCAAACCCGGACGGGTCGCCGATGGTCACGATGGAAAGGCCGTTGGTGAGCGTCACCCGCATCATCGCCGCGTCGGCCATGGTGTCGGCGAGCGCCGCCTCGCTCTGGCCCAGCAGGGGCACGAAGGACGACACGCGCCGCGTTTCCCCGAAGGTCTGGGTGATCTTGAGGGCCGGCATGGCCATGTCGCCCAGCTTCACAACGGTCATGGTTTCGGTAAGACCCGGAACCGGCAGCGGCTGCGATAGCGGCGATTGCGTCACCATGCGGCCATAGGCGTCGCAATACTGCACGCCGTCGAGATTTTCGACCAGGAACTGCTTGAGGTTGAGACTCGCCTCGATGGCAGTCTGGGCATTGGTGACAAAGGTCGGCGTGCAGAGCGAAGGACTGGCGGCGATCACCTGGCGAAGCGCCGCGACGCCGTCCATCGCACTTGCATTGATATGTGAGCTCAGGGACTCAACATAGTGCTGGGCATAGGCTTTTTCGCGATATTGGACATAGGCGTCTAGCAGGTAGTCCACCGCAATGATGGGGACGAACGCCAGAACGGCGCCCATCAGCATCAGGACATGTGAGAATCTGGACTTCAACCTGCGAATCCGAACCCGGAAAATCTTGCCTACCTGACTAGCAAGGCAAGTTTTAACGGGTCGTTAACGCTGATTAACCGACGCTAACCATGGAGGCGAGATGAGCTATCACTTCCTGACTTCAGGCGCGAAATATCGTGTGACCCAGGCCTTCGTCGACTTCGACCGCCGCACCCATCCAGTGGGAGAGGAATGGACCTTTCTGAGGACCAGCTTCCTCCCCTACGATGACGGGCTCTCGATCTTTGTCACCGATGAGACGGGCCATGAGCGGCAAATCCGCATGCAGTGGCGCGATGAGGAGCAAGGCCCCATCATCGAACGCCTGTCGGATTATCTGACGCCGGCTTAGCTGTTCTGGACGTTGATCCGGACGCTGAGTTCGCGCAACTGCTTGGCGCTGGCCGGGCTCGGCGCGCCCATCAGCAGGTCTTCGGCCTGCTGGTTCATCGGGAAAGCCGTGATTTCGCGCAGGTTGGCCACGCCGCACAGCAGCATGACGATGCGGTCGATGCCGAAGGCCGCACCACCATGCGGCGGCGCGCCATACTGGAAGGCGCGGTAGAGGCCGCCAAACTGCTCCTCGACTTCCTCGCGCGACTTGCCGGTCAGCTCGAAAGCCTTGACCATGGTCTCGGGCTCCTGGTTACGGATCGACCCGGAGGCGATCTCGTAGCCGTTGCAGACCGCGTCATACTGATACGCCTTGAGCGAGAGCGGATCTGGCCCGTTGAGACCCTCGATCCCGCCCTGCGGCATGGAAAACGGATTGTGGGCGAAGTCGAGGCGCTTTTCTTCCTCGCTCCACTCGTAGAATGGGAAGTCGACGATCCAGCACAGAGCATACTGCTCGGTATCGACGAGACCGAGATCGGTGCCGACCTTGGTGCGGGCCTCACCGGCGAACTTGTAGAACTTGTCAGGACGGCCGGCGACGAAGAACACCGCGTCGCCGTCGTCGAGGCCAAGCTGCGCCTTGAGGGCGGCCGTGCGCTCTTCGCCGATGTTCTTGGCGATCGGGCCCGAGCCCTGCCCGTCCTTGAAGAAGATATACCCAAGGCCAGGCTGCCCCTCGCCCTGTGCCCAGGCATTCATGCGGTCGCAGAAGGCGCGGCCGATCGGCTCGGCGCCGGCCTTGTTCTTGGCCGGGATGGCCCAGACTTCGACCTTCGGATCGGCTTCGATCTGGTTGGCGAAAACCTTGAAGCCTGAACCGGCAAAGTGCTCGGTGACGCCCTGGATCTCGATCGGGTTCCGGAGGTCCGGCTTGTCCGAACCATACTTGCGGATCGCCGTGTCATAGGGAATGCGCGGCCAGCCCCTGGTTACGCGCTTACCATCGGCGAACTTCTCGAACACTTCGGTCATGACCGGTTCGACCGTCGACCAGATGTCTTCCTGGGTCACGAAGCTCATTTCGAGGTCGAGCTGATAGAATTCGCCCGGCAGACGATCGGCGCGCGGGTCTTCGTCACGGAAGCAGGGCGCTACCTGGAAGTAGCGGTCGAAGCCGGCCACCATCAGGAGCTGCTTGTACTGCTGCGGCGCCTGGGGCAGCGCAAAGAACTTGCCCGGATGGATGCGGCTGGGCACGAGGAAGTCGCGCGCGCCTTCCGGCGACGATGCGGTCAGGATCGGCGTCGAGAATTCGGTAAAGCCGGCCTCGCCCATCCCTGCGCGCATGGCCGAGATGATCTTGGTGCGCTTGACGATATTGGCGTGCAGCTTCTCGCGGCGCAGGTCGAGGAAGCGATACTTGAGGCGAATGTCCTCGGGATAGTCGGCGTCGCCGAATACCGGCAGCGGCAGTTCCTTGGCCGAGGACAGCACCTCGATCTCCCGGATGAACACTTCGATCGTGCCGGTCGGGATGTTGGGGTTCACGGCCGCGGCGTCGCGCAGCTTCACTTCGCCGTCGATGCGCAGCACCCATTCGGAGCGCACCTTCTCGGCCGCCGCAAACGCCGCCGAGTCGGGATCGATGACGCACTGGGTGATGCCATAATGGTCGCGCAGGTCGATGAACAGCAGACCGCCATGGTCGCGCACACGGTGAACCCAACCGCTGAGACGGACATTATTGCCGGCATCGCCCGCCGTGAGGGCACCACAGGTGTGGGAACGGTAGCGATGAAGGGTCATGTCAGGTCTCGAAAAATGCTGGATAAAGGCCGGAATCTCGGGCGGGAAAAGCGCATGGCAGTCCCCGCTTGTCAAGCAGCGGGGGCATATCGGCTTTCCGGGCTTTACCGCAAGGGAAATCGAAGGTGGAGCTATCGCCCGCCACCTGCTAGGAAGAATGTTGACGATTTTGAGACGGTATCAGTATGGACCTGATTATTTCCACCGACGAGCTTGCCGAATTCTGTGAGCGCGCGGCCCAGTTCGAATTTGTAACGGTCGATACTGAATTCCTGCGCGAAACCACCTATTGGCCGCGTCTCTGCCTGATCCAGGTTGCCACCGACGACGAAGCCGTGCTGATCGATCCGCTCGCCCCGGACATCAAGCTTGCGCCCTTCTTCAAGCTCCTGGCCAATCCCAATGTGACCAAGGTCTTCCATGCCGCGCGGCAGGACGTGGAAATCTTCGTCAAGCTGACCGGCGCCGTGCCGCACAATATCTTCGACACCCAGGTGGCCGCGAGCGTCTGCGGCTTTGGCGACAGCGCTTCTTATGACAGCCTCGTGCGCGCCATCTGCAAGGTCGAGCTCGACAAGTCCTCGCGCTTCACCGATTGGTCGGCCCGACCGCTGACCGAAAAGCAGAGCACCTACGCCCTGGCCGACGTGACCTATCTGCGCGACATCTATCGCGAGCTGCGCCAGCAGGTCGAACAGACCCGGCGCTGGGACTGGGTCGAAGACGAGATGACCACGCTACGCAGCATCGACACCTATGTCGTCCAGCCCGAGCAGGCCTGGGAGCGGCTGAAGATGAAGTTCAACCGCCCGCGTGATCTCGCGGCACTCAAGGTTCTGGCGCAGTGGCGCGAGCAAAAGGCGCAGGATACCGATCAGCCGCGCAGTCGCATCCTCAAGGACGACGTGCTGGGTGAACTCGCAACGCAGCGCCCGCTGACCTCGGAGGCTTTCGAAAAGCTCCGCGCCGTGCCGCGTGGCTTTGGCCGGTCCGGTGCGGCCGCCGAGATCATGGCCCTGCTCAAGGACGTGGAAGCCCTGCCGAAGTCCGCCCTGCCCGCCATGCCGGACCGCTATCGCGGCCCTTCGCCCAAGGGCGCGGTGGGTGACCTGGTACGCGTGCTGCTCAAGGCCGTTGCCGAACAGCATGGCGTCGCTGCCCGCATCATCGCCACCTCGGACGAAATCGATGCTCTGGTGCTCGATGACGATGCCGATGTCCCTGCCCTCAAGGGCTGGCGGCGCAAACTGTTCGGCGAAAAGGCGCTGGCCATCAAGCATGGCCGCATCGGCCTCATCGCCACCCGCAAGGGCGTGGTCGAATTCGCCGTCAACCAGGCCGAAGCGGCGGAGTAGTTGGCCGGGCTGAGGCAGCATGATATTCTGGGACCATGCGTGATCTGGCCCGCGAACAATTGCTGAAAGAACTCCTCGAACTGAAACCTCGGTTCGAGCGCGATGGTGTCACGCATCTTGCTTTGTTCGGTTCGCGGGCTCGCGGTGACAACCGGGCAGACAGCGATATCGACTTGATGATCGAAGTCGATCCGGACCGGAAGCTGTCCCTCCTCGACATCATCGGCATCGGTCACTTGGTCGAGGATCACATAGGGCTTTCCGCCCAGATCGTCCTTCGCCGCAGCGCCCCGCCAAAATTCCTGGCCAATACATCCGCTGACCAGATTGTTGTCTTCTGATGGTCGACGCGCTCCGGAACCGCCTTGAGCATATTGCAGAGAGCGCCGACCTGGCATTGTGTCTGCTCGACGGCCTCAACGTGGAAACGCTCGCTGAACGGCCGCATACCCGCGCGGCTTTCGAGCGCTACCTCGAAATCATCAGCGAGGCGTCGCGCCATGTTCCTGACGACCTGAAGTCATCGCATGGCCCTGATATCCCCTGGCGTGCAATGGCGGCGCTGGGCAATGTTCTGCGCCATGCCTATCACCTCACGGATCTGGAAATATTGTGGCGCATCTACGAGCAGGACCTGCGGCCGCTTAGGTCATCCGTCGCAGCAATGCTGGCCGATCCTGACGTCGTCTAGCCCACCACCACGCGTGAATCCGTGTGCCCTGCCCCTTCGGCGAATTGCCGGACGCGGTTGCGCAGGTGATCGCCGTTGAGGAAGGCATAGTCGGCCGGCAGGTTCAGCACCAGCGTCGTGCCCTCGAGCGTGAAATGCGTTCGCGGCAGGATGCCCGGCATCGCTGCCGTCATGGGATAGGCCACCCGCATCAGCGACCCGATCAGCCTGGCCCGTGCCGTCAATTCGGGCGAACCGAGTGGCGCCAGAAGCTGTGCCGCCTTGGTCTTGGGCCCATCATAGCGCACCGCGATGACCTGAGCGAGGAAAGCCCGGCCAGGATGATCGACGCCGGTCAGCGAACCATAGGCCACCGAGTCGACGCTCTGCGGCCCGCGATAGTCGGGATGCGAGCGCCAGCCGATGTCGGCGAGAAGGCAGGAGACGATGCGCAGCCGCAATTCTTCCGGGGTTTCCGCGATGCGCGCGCAGTCGAAATACTGGCTGGTGAATTCGATGAGGTCGTTGGCATGGGCGGGCGAACGGGAGCGCAGCACCGACAGTTCTTCGGCGCCCTGGATCAGCGGGTCGATTTCCCGCTCCCGCTCGTCGAGCTTGCCATAGAGATAACCCTCGCGCACACCGAGGGCTGAAAAGACCACGCTGCCGAAGCGGCCGACCTTGAGGATTTCCGCCATCACCGCCGCACCGAAGGGCACGAGCTCGCGACGGGAATTGCTGACATTGGTCGAGCCTGGATAGGCCTTGAGCGAGTCGGCAGCAACGATGTCCTCGCAGAAGGCGATCATGTCATCCGCCTTGACCACATAGTCCTGCACCATGTGCAGCGAGTAGTCGCGATGGCTCTGATGCAGCTTGGCCAACGAACGCCAGGTGCCGCCGATGGCGGCGAAGCGCGCGCCTTCTTCATCATTGGCGATGATCGAGTTCTTGAGCCGCTCGCGGACGAGGGCCGCAGCCTTCTTGGGGGAACCGTCGGCATCATCCTGCAAGCGGATCACGCCGAGCTCGAAACTCTCGCCATTGTTGTCCCGGCCATTGGCGATGTCGGAAAGCTCGAGGCTGCCGCCGCCGAGATCGCCGACCACCCCGGTGAAGCCGGGAATGCCGGCGACGACGCCCAGGGCCGCGTAATGCGCTTCTTCTTCGCCGGTGAGCACCCTGACCGGCGCTTCCATCACCGCTTCGACGGCTGCGACGAATTCCTTGCGATTGGCCGCATCGCGGACAGCCGAGGTGGCAAGGATATACACCTTGCCCACCCGCATCATCCGCGCGACCAGTGCAAAGCGCTTCATGGCCTCGATGGCCTTGTCCATATTGGCTTCGGCCAGGCGGCCTGTCTGGGCAATCCCGCGCCCGAGGGCGCAGGCCGACTTTTCGTTGTAGAGCGGGGTCAGCGCCCGCGCATGACGTTCATAAACGACGAGACGCACGGAATTGGAGCCGATATCGAGGACAGCGACCGGTCGGGCACCCTTGATGCGCCCCTGCGCGGTCGGATCGGCGTCGACGCCCCAAAACTGTGTCAAACTCAAGCCTCGTCGCTCTCCGCCATGCCTGCACTGCCGCGACCCGACAGGGACGGATTGGTCATGAAGTAGTCGTGGGCGTTGAACGGTTCCTCGCCCTCGCTCACCTTTATACGATGGGAACTGCCATCGGGAAGCACTTCCCAGCTCTGCTGGTTGTCCTTGAGATAGGCAACCAGAATCCGGTCCAGGATCTGCTTGTGCACAGTCTGGTTGAGGATCGGAACCATAACCTCGACGCGCCCATCGAGGTTGCGTCCCATCAAGTCCGCGGACGAAATATAGACCTTGGCGCGCGGGCTGGGCATGGCCTCGCCATTGCCGAAGCAATAGATGCGGCTGTGCTCGAGGAAACGGCCGACCACCGACTTGACCCGGATATTGTCCGAGAAGCCCGGGATCCCCGGCCGGAGGCAGCAGATGCCGCGCACGATGAGATCGACCTTCACGCCCGCCTGGCTGGCGTCGTAGAGCGCGTCGATCACCTGCGGGTCGACCAGCGAATTCATCTTGAGCAGGATCGAGGCCGGCTGCCCGCTGCGGGCCAGTTCGATTTCACGGCCGATATTGTCGACCAGCGTCTGTCGCAGGTTGACCGGCGACACTGCGATCGTCTCGAGTTCGGTCGGCCGGGCATAGCCGGTGATGAAGTTGAACACCCGCGCGACGTCGCGCGTGATCGAGGGATCGATCGTGAAGTAGCTGAGGTCGGTGTAAATCTTGGCGGTGATCGGATGGTAGTTTCCCGTGCCGATATGGCAGTAACTGACGAGCTTGCCCTTTTCGCGCCGCACCACCTGGCTGAGCTTCGCATGGGTCTTGAGCTCAACGAAGCCGAACACCACCTGCGCGCCGGCCCGTTCCAAGTCGCGGGCCCAGCGGATATTGGCTTCTTCGTCGAAGCGCGCCTTGAGCTCGACAAGGCAGGTCACCGACTTGCCGGCCTCGGCCGCCATGACCAGCGCCTTGACGATGGGGCTGTCCGACGAGGTGCGATAGAGCGTCTGCTTAATGGCCACCACATCAGGGTCGCGTGCGGCCTGCATCAGGAACTGCGCGACGACGTCAAAGCTTTCGAACGGATGGTGCACCAGGATGTCTTTGGCGCGAATGGCGGCAAAGCCATCGCCATTATAGTCGCGAATGCGTTCCGGGAAGCGCGCGTGATAGGGCTTGAACTTCAGGTCAGGCCGGTCGACGTCGCAGATTTTCCGCGCGTCGGCGAGGCCGAGGAAGCCGTGCACTTCGAAGACATCGCCTTCCTTGACCCCGAGCTGCTCTCCGATCTGACGCTTCAGCGCCCGCGGCATGGAGCGCTCGATCTCGAGGCGGATCACCTGGCCGCGGCGACGCTGACGCAGCGCGCTCTCGAACTCCACCACGAGGTCGGCCGCCTCGTCGTCGATTTCGATTTCGCTGTCGCGAATGATGCGGAAGGCCCCCGAGCCGACCACTTCGTGACCGGGGAACATCTTGTGGAAGAAGAGCTTCACCAGCGTGTCGATGGTCACGACTTCCGAGCGCCCTTCCGAAACCAGCCCGCTGGGCAGGTTGATGAAGCGATCGAGATTGCCCGGAATACGCACCAGGGCAGTCAGCGGCTGGTCAGAATTGGGGCGCTTCAGCTCAAACGCCAGGGCCAGACCAAGATTGGGGATGAAGGGGAACGGGTGGGCCGGATCGACGGCGATCGGCGTCAGCACGGGGAAGATTTCCTCGCGGAAGAGCTTCTGGAGATATGCCACCTGCTCCGGCGTCAGGTCGTTCTCTTCGTGGATGACGACATTCTGCGCAAAAAGCTCCTCGCGGAGATCCTTCCAGTGATCCTGCTGTTCGAGCTGCAGGTGCTGGGCCAGGGTCGCGATTTCCTCGAGCTGCTCGGCCGGCGACAATCCATCGGCGCTCTGCTTGGACAGGCCGGCGCGGATCTGGCCTTTGATGCCGGCGACGCGCACCATGTAGAATTCGTCGAGATTGTTGGCCGATATCGAGACGAACCGCAGGCGCTCAAGCAGCGGATGGGCCTCGTTGCCGGCCTCCTCCAGCACACGCATGTTGAACTGCAGCCAGCTCACTTCGCGATTGACGAAGCGCGCGGGGCTCGTGCGCAGCGCCTCCACATCGGGAACGGAACCCTCGGCCTCGGCAAATTCGCTCATCTCATTCATCGGTATCGGCGTCCCATTCCTCTTGGCGGTCCAGCCCCAGCGCAGCCTGCCGCTGCACAAGGGCCTCCGACGCTATCGTGCGGGTAATGGCCGAGCCCCTTGCCAGGGCCAGCCTGTCCATCAGGTCGACAAGGGCGGCCGCCTCCTCGGGGCTGCGCTCCATGCGCGGCACCACGTAGCCGATGACCTTGGGATCGACCCTGATCTGCCGATCCCCGAACAGTTTTACGAACATCTGTGACAACTCGATGTCGTCGCTGACCTCCAGACGAAACACGGCTGCCCGTCGCACCCGTGAGCGCACATCATCGGTCTTCAGTGGCCAGGCTGCAACATCTTCCCGCGCCGTCAGCAGGAGTGTCCGCTCCCCGCGCATCGCCTGATTGAGCAGGTGGAACAGGGCATGCTCGTCATGCTCGCCACGATCGACGTCTTCAACCAGCACCGCCCGCGTGTCGACCACGGCCGCAATGCTGCCGATGGCTTCCGGCGTCGCCAGCAGCGCGTGGCTGCGATCGGCAAATATGCGCGCGAGATGCGACTTGCCCGATGCAGCCGGTCCGACCAGCAGGGTGACACCGTCCGGCCAATGCGGCCAGGCGAGGATACGGGCATAAGCCAGCCGGTTGCCCTCGCCCACCAGGAAGTCGTCTTCGGCATGCGACGGGTCGTGGCCGAAATCGAGCGGCAACTGCCGCGGGCCGCTCTCAGGGGGTGACATCGCCGCCTGGTTCTGTTGGTCCGAGGTAAAGCGCACTTTCCTTGTATTTGCGCACGCCGTAGCGAATCAGCACCGACGCGATCGCCGCCATCGGCACGGCCAGCAGCAGGCCGACAAAGCCGAACACGGCACCGAGGGCGAGCAGCGCAAACATCATCCAGACCGGATTGATGTTGATCGATGAGCCCACGAATTTGGGATAAAGGATATTGCCCTCGATCACCTGCCAGAACAGATAAATGCCAGCGACCAGGGCGACCATCCACCAGTTGGGCGCAAACTGCACCAGCGCGACGCCGACCGACAGCACAAAGCCGACAAGGAAACCAACGAAGGGGATGAAGCTCATCAGGCCTGCAAGAAGGCCGATGGCGAGACCGTAATTGAGCCCGACGAGGCTCAGCGCCGTCGCGTAGAAGGCGGCATCGAGCAGCAGCACACCGCCCTGCCCCCTGATCACGCCGGCCATGGAAGTATTGACGTCGGCCAAGACGCTCTTGATCTCCCCCTTGTGCTGCTTGGGCAGGAGGCCATCGATGCCACGCACCATGCCTTCCCAGTCGAGCAGCAGATAGAAGGCCACAAACGGCGCCAACACGATGAAGCCGACAACCGATGCACCGGTGAGGCCTATGCTGACCAGCTCGGCAGGGAGCTGGGCGAGAAAGCCCATGAACTGCCGGGCGATGTCGCTGAGGCTGGCCTGAACCTGAGCTGCGCGCTCCGGCCCCAACCAGGCATTGATTTCCGGCGACCAGGTCGCCACCAATTCCTGCAGGTCGGCAAAATAGGCAGGGGAGCGCTGGATCAGCTCGAACACCTGGTCCCGGATCAGCGGGACCAGCATGTAAAAGAGGCTCATGACCAGGATGAGCACGCTCAGGAGCACCACGACCGTCGCCCAGAAGCGCGGGAAATGCCAACGCTGCAACTGGTTGACCAGCGGGTTGAGCAAGTAGGCCAGTGCCACGCCCACCACGAAGGGCAGCAGAACGCCACGGAAAACCCAAAGGAACAGGATCAGCGCCAGGAGGAGGCCAATCCAGATGAACACTTGATTTCTGAGTGCCATGAAGCCGGGCAGCCCTTGCGTCTGGGTAATCGAAAAGCTATCAGGCCGTCTAACGGCCAATACCGAAAAATTCAACCAACCCGGGTTCGCGCGGTGCCGATTGCGCCCGCAATCCCCAGCATTGGCAAGAGGCTCATGTCCGACGCACAAAACCTGCCATCAAACGGTCTTTCGTACAAGCAGGCCGGCGTCGACATCGATGCCGGCAATGCGCTGGTGGAGGCGATCAAGCCGGCCGTGCGCTCCACGCGTCGCCCGGGTGCGGATGGCGAGATCGGCGGCTTCGGCGGCCTCTTCGATCTCAAGGCTGCGGGCTTTGTCGATCCGGTGCTCGTGGCCGCCAATGACGGCGTCGGCACCAAGCTCAAGATCGCCATCGATACCGCCAAGCACGATACCATAGGTCAGGACCTCGTCGCCATGTGCGTCAATGACCTGGTGGTCCAGGGCGCCGAGCCGCTGTTCTTCCTCGACTACTTCGCCACCGGCAAGCTCGATGTCGCACAGGGCACGGCTATTGTCGAAGGCATCGCCCATGGCTGTCGCCTTGCCGGCTGCGCCCTGATCGGCGGCGAAACGGCAGAAATGCCGGGCATGTACCATGGCAACGACTATGACCTGGCCGGCTTTGCCGTGGGCGCGGCCGAGCGTAACGCGCTCCTGCCGCGCAAGGATATCGCCGCCGGCGATACCCTGGTGGCCATTGCCTCGTCGGGCGTACATTCCAACGGCTATTCGCTGGTCCGCAAGATCGTCGACCTCTCCGGCCTCGCCTGGGACGCCCCTGCCCCCTTTGCTGAGGGCAAGACGCTTGCCGACGCCCTGCTCGAACCGACCCGCATCTACGTGAAGCCCCTTCTCGCCGCCCTGCGCGAGGGCCTCGGCATCAAGGCGCTCGCCCACATCACCGGCGGCGGCTTTATCGACAATATTCCGCGTGTCCTGCCCGACGAACTGGCGGCCGACATCGATCTCGGCGCCGTCACCGTGCCTGCCGTCTTCGGATGGCTCTCCAAGGTCGGTGGCATGAGCGAGCGCGAAATGCTGCGCACGTTCAATTGCGGCGTCGGCATGCTGGTGGCCGTGGCGCCCGGGGATGCCGAAAAGCTGGTGGCCAGCCTTTCCGCATCGGGCGAGATCGCCGCCGTGGTCGGAAAGCTCACCACCCGCACCGGCGAGCCGGTCACCTTCCAGGGCAAGCTGGCGCTGTGACGGCGAGGAAGCGCGTCGCCGTCCTGATCTCCGGCCGTGGCTCCAACATGGCCGCGCTGATCGAGGCCGCCAAGGCTGCCGACTATCCGGCCGAGATCGTCGGTGTCCTGTCCAACAGGGCCGCAGCGGCGGGCCTCGACACCGCCGCTGCCCATGGCATTGCCACGGCTTCCCTGGCCCAGAGCAAGTTCCCCAGCCGGGAAATGTTCGAAGACACCATGACCCGGGTGCTCGAAAGCTGGGAGGTCGACTATGTGTGCCTCGCCGGCTTCATGCGCATCCTGGGCGAGGATTTTGTCCTCCGCTGGCAGGGTCGGATGATCAACATCCATCCCTCGCTGCTGCCGGCCTACAAGGGCCTCGATACACACGAGCGCGTTCTGGCCGACGGCGCGACCGAGCATGGCTGCTCGGTCCATTTCGTCACCCCCGGCCTCGACGAAGGGCCAGTCATTCTCCAGGCCCGCGTGCCGGTCCTGCCCGACGATACGCCCGCGACGCTCTCGGCACGAGTGCTGGTGGAAGAACACCGCATCTACCCTGAGGCGCTGCGCCTGCTGGCCAGCGGCGATGTGCGCTTCTAGGTTCCTCTGGCCACGGCTCCATCGTCAGCTCCGGCGGACTGCAGGTTACCGCGGTCGCTTGCCGTTTGGGCCAGCGGGATTCGATGCTGGCGGTGGTGTCAGCAAGGCGCAATCGCCATTCATCACTACAATTGATCGCCACCATCGTTAAAATCGGTTCGACCTTTGTTCTGGCCGGGCGTAGCGTGCGCGCCTTGTTCGAGGGTAACTGCAAATGAGTCTGCGCGACTGGTTCTGGATTGTCCTGCTCGGCGCCATCTGGGGCTGCTCCTTTGTCTTCAACGCCATCCTGATCCGTGAACTCGGACCGCTCTGGGTGACGTCCTTGCGCGTCGGCATCGGCGCGCTCGGCTGCTGGGCCGTGATGGTCGCCCTGCGCAAGCCGATCCCGCGCGACCCCGTCCTCTGGCTGCAGCTCGCCGGTCTCGGCGTGGTCGCCTATGCCATTCCCTTCGCCCTGTTCCCGCTGGCCCAGGCGCATCTGGCCAGCGGCATCGCCGCGATCATCAACGCCCTGACCCCCATGGTCACCGCCGTCATCTCGCATTTCTGGATAGGCGGCGAAAAGGGCACAGCGACCAAGTTCACCGGCGTCGGCATCGGCTTTGTCGGGGCAGCCATTCTCATCTCCCCTGCACTCTCCGCGGGCGGCACCACCCAGCTCTGGGCCGTGGCAGCGTGCCTGGGGGCGACCATCTGCTACGCGCTCACTCTCAACATCACCCGCAGCTTCAAACATGTGGAACCGACGGCCTTTGCATCGATCGCACTGACCGGTGCCGCCGTCATCGCCATCCCCGTCGCCTTCTTCTCCGAAGGCGTGCCAGTCATGACCCAGCCATCCACCTGGGCCGCGGCGCTGGCCATCGGCCTCTTGTCGACCGCCTTCACCTTCCAGATCATGTACCGCATCCTGCCGCGGGTCGGCGCCACCAACTTCGCCACCACCACCTTCATCGCCCCGATTTCGGCCCTGATCATCGGCGTCACCGTGCTCGGCGAGTCGATCCTGCCCATCCAGTTGCTGGGGATGCTGGTGATCTTCTTCGGCTTGCTGTTCATCGACGGCCGCATTCGCCAGATCTGGCGCCGCGCTCCAGCCTAGTGTGATGGAACTCTCCTGCTGCCCTGCCGTTCGGCCTCGAGCAGGAGAGTGACATGGCTGATCCGACGAGACCCGACATCGACCCGCGCCCGATCCCCGAGATCGTGCCGCAGCCAGAGCCGCCACAGCCACAGCCGGTTGACCCGGTGCCGCCGCGCCCGGCCGAAGTCCCGACTCCGGATCAGCCCATCGAGGACCCTGCCCCCAACCCGATGCCCGAGATCCCGCCCGATCCCGGCCATGACCCACGTCCAAGGGAGGTTTGACCATGCCCGATCATCTCGAACGCCGCCCGGAAAACCGCGAAATCCATCGCGACGGCGTCCCGCCCATGCCGGCCTATGCGCCCACCGAGGATACCGACAATCCCCACAGCACCACGCTGCGGGAGGAACAGGAATTTCCAGTCGACCCCAATCGGCCGGTCGATCCGGAAAACGACCCGGCGCCGTAAGGGCGGAGGGGAAAGAAAATAGGGGGCCGACCGGCCCCCTTTTTGTGTCTACTCGATCCCGAGCTTGGATTTCATCAGCTCGTTGAGCGCCTGCGGGTTGGCCTTGCCGCCCGAGGCTTTCATCGCCTGGCCCACGAACCAGCCGATAATGGTCGGCTTGGCCTTGACCTTTTCGACCTGGTCGGGATTGGCGGCGATGATTTCGTCGACGATCTTCTCGATGGCCCCGAGATCGGTCACCTGCTTAAGGCCGCGGCGTTCGACGATCTCGGCCGGGTCGCCTTCGGGCTCTTCGGCAATCAGAATCTGCAGCACGTCCTTGCCGCCCTTGGACGAAATCGTGCCGCCGGCGATGAGGTCGACCAGCCCGGCGATCTGCGCCGGCTTCAGGTGCGTTTCCCACACGGCCAGGCCCTGGCTGTTGGCAAAGGCCGCCACGTCGGCATTGAGGATGTTGGCAACGGCCTTGCCGTCACGCTTGGTTCCTCCATGAGCGACGCAGGCCTCGTAATAGTCGGCCGTCTCGCGATCCAGCGTCAGCACCATCGCGTCATAGGCGGTGACGCCATAGTCGGCGATGAAGCGCGCCTGCTTTTCGTCCGGAAGCTCGGGAAGGTTCTGGCCCAGTTCGGCGACGAAGGCATCGTCGAATTCGAGCGGCAGCAGGTCCGGATCGGGGAAGTAGCGATAGTCATGCGCTTCTTCCTTGGACCGCATCGAGCGGGTTTCGCCGTTCTTGGGGTCGAAGAGCCGGGTTTCCTGGTCGATCGAGCCGCCGTCTTCCAGAATGTCGATCTGGCGGCGCGCCTCGTATTCGATGGCCTGGCCGGCAAAGCGGATCGAGTTGACGTTCTTGATCTCGCAGCGCGTGCCGAATTCCCCGCCCGGACGACGCACCGAGACGTTCACGTCGGCACGCATGGAGCCCTGCTCCATATTGCCGTCGCAGGTGCCGAGATAGCGCAGGATGGTGCGCAGCTTCGAAAGATAAGCCTTCGCCTCTTCCGAGGAGCGCAGGTCGGGCTTGGAGACGATCTCCATCAGCGCCACGCCGGAGCGGTTGAGGTCGACGAAGCTCATATTGGGATGCTGGTCGTGGATCGACTTGCCAGCGTCCTGCTCGAGATGCAGGCGCTCGATGCCAATCTCGATCCGCTCGCCATCGACATCGAGCAGCACTTTACCCTCGCCGACGATCGGATCCTTGAACTGCGAAATCTGGTAGCCCTGCGGCAGGTCCGGATAGAAATAGTTCTTCCGGTCGAACACCGAGCGCTTGTTGATCTTTGCCTTGAGCCCGAGACCTGTACGGACGGCCTGGCGGACGCATTCCTCATTGATGGTGGGCAGCATGCCGGGCATGGCCGCATCCACGAAACTGACATTGGCATTGGGCGGATTACCGAAGGCCGTCGAGGAGCCCGAGAACAGCTTGCTCTCCGATGTCACCTGGGCGTGCACTTCCATGCCGATGATCACTTCCCAGTCGCCGGTCGAACCGGAAATCAGGCGCTTCTTGTCGGGGGTGCGGGTATCAACGAGGGTCATGTTCGGGCAGTCCTATGCCGCTTCCCGCAGAGACTTGCGAAAGCGGACCTTGTCGAGTTCATAATTCAGGCTGGCGGAAAACTTCATGCCGCGCCAGACGGCCTCATAGCCATGGCGCTCGTAGAAGCGTACCGCCCCGGCATTGCCGGCGAAAGTTTCGAGTTCGGCAAAACCGAGACCCTGCTTGGCGATAGCCTCTTCCAGCGCGGCAAGCAAGGCCGCTCCGACCCCTTGCCCCTGCGCATGTGGGCCGACCCAGAGATCGGAGATGATATTGTCCATATCCTCGCGCGCACCCCAGCCGAGGATTTTCCCGTCCGCTCCGGCAACCAGGATGGTCTCGGGCTTTTCGCGGCAGAACCGGATGAATTCTTGACGCAGCTTGTGGCGATCCGTCCGGCCTGCATCGTGCATGCCAAACGCGCTCTGCGCCCAGGCGCCAAGGCCGACTTCACCCATCTTTTCGGCAAGGGCCGGATCGGCCCGTTCAATCAGCAAACCCGGTCGCCTCACTCGTCGCCGATCTCGCCGTCATAGGGCTTCAGCCGCTTTTCGAGATGGACGCTGACAAAGGGGTCATGCCCCTCCCGTCCGTCGGGGCGCAGCGCCAGGATGCGATAGCCCTGCCGCTCGTAGAAGCGCACGGCGCGCACATGATCGGCAGGGGTTTCGAGATGCACCCGTTCGGCGCCCTGCAGTTCGAGCATCATTTCCATGCGGTCGAGCAGCGTGGCGCCGATGCCATTGCCCTGCATTTCAGGGATCACGAAGAGATAGGGAATGTAGCTGCGCCCAGGCACGCGGGAGCACCAGCCCGTCACGACCCCGTCGATTTCGGCCACGATCGTGCTGCGCCAGCCATGTCCCACGGCATGGGAAAGGCGCCGACGCTCCGCCTCCCGGAGGCCGGGCCGGTCGGTGAGAAGGGGCAAGATGCCGGTTTCCCAGGCGCGATAGGCAATATCCGCAAGTCGTGGGGCATCCGTGATTTCCGCCTTGCGTATCCGAATGCCTGGCATGACTGCCTCCTATTTTGCGCGCTTGCGCGCCGCGATGATGCCCTTCTCGTAGTTGACGTTCCAGTTGATCAGGGTCCGCCAGATAAGTTCGGCCTGATCTTCGTCGAGATCAAGGTCCAAACTGCGTGACCTGACCTTGCCTATAACCGCCTCGATCCGGGCCGGATCATAGGCTTCATGCGGGTCCGTCTTGATCTCGGCCATGCGCGTCACATAACCGTGGCGCTCGGCGAAGAGGCTGAGCAGCGCCTGGTCGATCCGGTCGATCTCGGCGCGGACGTCATCCTTGCTCTCGCATTGGGCTGGCAGTTTGGCGGCGGTCACAGGTCTTCCCCAATATTTCGTCAGTCGAGGGCTTGTTTGCACGCCTCGCCGCACGATTTCAACCCGGCGGATGGGCGCGGCGGAACAGTTTGTCCGTTCTGGCATTTTGCCAGTGTAGGAGAAGTCGATGCTTGGTCAGGTTCGTCTTGGTGCCCTCTGCTGGCTGATGAGCGTCCAGTTCTTCGTCGCGCAGTTCGCGGCCCAGTCGCTCTATCCTGAACACAACCTGTTCCTGCACGACATCAGCATGCTGGGCATAACCACCTGCGGGGTCCATTTCTGGCCGACATCGGGCAGTTCGGATATCCAATGCTCGCCCCTGCACGTGGTGTTCAATACCGGCATCGTGCTTCACGGCGTTCTTACTATCCTGGGCGCCTGGCTGACGCGCAGCCTCTGGCCGTCCAGTCTCCCGATGTCGGCGGCATTGCTGCTGCTGGCGCTGGGCGGCGTGGGCGCCATGGTCGTCGGCCTGGTGCCGCTCGACTATGAGCTTGCCCTGCATAGCCACGGCGCGGTGACTGCCATTGCGGCCCCGGGCATCGCCTTCCTCATCATGGCCGGCGTGTGCTGGGCTTCGTCGCCCACCTTCGCACGCTGGACGGCCCTGACCGGTCTTGTCATCGTGCTCGCCGGACTGTGTTACTCGATGGGCATCGTTCCATTTGGGCGTGGCGCCATGGAGCGCCTCGCGGTCTGGCCGCAGACCATGTGGTTCGTCGGCACAGGCGCGGCCATCCTCATCGGCCAGCAAAGGGCAGCCGAACGGCCGAAGGCTGCAATTGCCCCCGCACTGTGGCCGTTGCGCACTGGCGAGACGCACGGCCTCAGGCTACGCTGAAATCCATGTCTACACAGTCTGAGATTGCCTGAGACCCCGTCCGACGCGACGGGGCATGAATGAACCGGACGCCGCCCGCACCTGCGGGACGCGGCCAAGTTTGTTCGCGGGTCGAACGCCCGCACATTCAGGCTTTAGACTTCCCATGGATATTTCCCGGAACGAACAGCGGGTGCTTCACGCACTCGCGCAGGGCGGCTGCATCGCCGCCATCAAGGACGAGCGCGGCAGGATTGTCGATTTTGAGTTCTTCAGCCGCGATGGCTGGCTGATGAGCGGCCTGACGCCGCTCATCTTCAACAAGCTCAAGGCGAAGAAGGCGATAAAATCCCACGGCGGCCATCCCTACCGCATCACCAGGCGGGGGCTGGAGCTGGTGCGCAGCCAGTTGGATAACAGGTAGGCCGGTATTCCTCTCCCCATCGGGGAGAGGTGGCTCGGCGCAGCCGAGCCGGATGAGGGGGATTGTCCGGTTAGTCCGGATCGGTGGAAAGATCCCCCTCATCCGGCGCTGCGCGCCACCTTCTCCCCGAGGGGGAGAAGAACTAGTGCTTGGTCACGTCGCTCAGCGCAGCGGCGATATGTTCCCATTCCTGGGACACGCTGGCGGTAGCGCGGCGCTTGCCAGCGCGGCGATACCAGTAATCGGCATTGCCCATGTCGGCTTCGATCCAGTGCATCAGGGCGTGAACCCAGTCGAAGGCTTGGACGCCTTCCATGGACTGGACGATGGCATGAGCGCGTTCCCACTCCGCGCCGACGCGCAACTCGCCCTTCTTGAGCCACCAGAGCGCCTGCAACGGCTTGCTCATGTCCTTGGGCGGCTCGGACCAGTCGAGCGAAGTAAAGATATCAACGGCCATCGGCAGATTTCCTGTTGGCCCGGACGCGGCAGCTGGGCGCGTCTCCACCAGTTTCAATTTGTGCATTGGCCGCAAATAGTGCGGAACGGCGGCACAATCAAGCGCCACCGTCCGCGTAACAGGTTACGACCTACCACCACTGCTTGGGGGCAAAATCGCCACCTGCGCTCTTTTCGATGACGCGGGCGGCCGCGAACAGGGTCTCTTCGTCGAACGGCTTGCCGATGACCTGCAGGCCCAGCGGCAGCCCCTGCGCGTCCTTGCCGGCCGGCACGGCAATGCCAGGCAGGCCCGCCATGTTGACGGTCACCGTGAAGACGTCGTTGAGATACATGGCCACCGGATCGGCCGCGAGGGCCTCGTCGCCGATGCCGAAGGCTGCCGACGGCGTGGCCGGGGTCAGGATGGCGTCGACGCCGGCATGGAAGGCGTCCTCGAAATCCTTTTTGATCAGCGTGCGGACCTTCTGCGCCTTGACGTAATAGGCGTCGAAGTAACCGGCCGAAAGCACATAGGTGCCGATCATGATGCGGCGCTTCACCTCGCGGCCGAAACCGGCGGCGCGGGTGAGTTCGTAAAGGTCGGTAATGTCCTTGCCCGTGACGCGCAGGCCATATTTCACGCCGTCATAGCGTGCCAGGTTCGACGAGGCTTCGGCCGGCGCCACGATATAGTAGGCAGGGAGGGCATATTTGGTATGCGGCAGAGAAATGTCCCTGACCGAGGCACCCTCGGCCTTGAGCCATTCAAGACCCTCGGACCAGAGCTTTTCGATTTCGCCCGGCATGCCGTCCATGCGGTATTCGCGGGGCACGCCGATGGTCAGGCCCTTGACGCCACGTTCGACGGCGGCGGCGAAATCGGGGACCGGGAGATCGACGCTGGTCGAATCCTTGGGATCGAAACCCGACATCGAGGTCAGCATCATGGCCGCGTCTTCCACGGTGCGGGCGATCGGCCCGGCCTGGTCGAGCGAGGATGCGAAGGCCACCGTGCCCCAGCGCGAAGCACGACCATAGGTCGGCTTGATGCCGACGGTACCGGTAAAGGCAGCGGGCTGGCGGATCGAACCGCCGGTATCGGTCGCCGTCGCAGCAGCACAGAGCCAGGCGGAAACCGCCGCGGCCGAACCACCCGACGACCCGCCGGGCACCAGGTTGGCATTGCTGCCTTCGGCGCGGAACGGGCTCACCACGGGGCCGTAATAGGAGGTCTCGTTTGACGAGCCCATGGCGAATTCGTCCATGTTGAGCTTGCCCAGCATGACCGCGCCATCGCGCCAGAGATTGGCGGTTACGGTCGACTCGTATTCCGGCTTGAAGCCATCGAGGATGTGGCTGGCCGCCTGGGTATGCACGCCCTTGGTGGCAAACAGGTCCTTGATGCCGAGCGGAATGCCTTCCAGCGGACCGCCCTGCCCCTTGCCGAGCTTTTCGTCGCTGGCCCGCGCCATGTCGCGCGCCTTTTCAGGCGTCGTCGCCACATAGGCATTGAGCTTGGGATTGGCCGCTTCAATGGCGCCGATATAGGCGTCAGTCAGCTCAAGGGCAGTGAAGCTCTTGTCATTGAGGCCCTTGCGGGCATCGGCCAGGCTCAGCTTGGTCAGGTCAGTCAACGGGGATCTCGCTCAGATTGTCGCAGCGTGTGTAGAGCGTCGCGCCGGGCGTCGCAACCTCGCTGCTCATTTCAAATTGGCCGGTTGCGGCCATGGTCGCCTCAAAGGCCGAAACGACCTGGATTTGCGTCTCGCTATAGGGCGTCACCGCGAGCGCGTCGGGATAGATGGCGCCAGGCAGTTCGCAGATCGAGTCGATAAACAGATGCGTCGATCCTTCGCGTGTCTTTACGTCGAAGAAGTTGCAGTGGAACTCCATCGACTGGATGCCGTCGTCGAAATCGAGGCTCAGGAAATCATGCTCCATCCAGGCGTCGAGACCTTTGTCTTCGAGCGCCTGGCAGGCCGCGGGATCGGTCACGTAGAGAGACTCGCGGTCAATGCGAAGGTCTTCCTGCGCCAGCGCCGGCACGGCAAGCATGGCGACCAATCCGGCAACAGCGAACTTCACGCGGCCTTCTCCGCGTCCAGCCGCAGCTCGAAAAACGCCGACCACTCGCTGTCGGGATAGTCGAGGAACGGTCCGCGTGGAATGAATCCGTAACGGCTATAGAGCCGGTGCGCTTCCGCCATGCCGTCGCCCGTGCCGGTTTCCAGCATCACCACGGGCAAACCGCGCGAGCGCGCCAGGTCCACGATCCGCTCCAGCAACTGCCGGCC
This sequence comes from Devosia sediminis, assembly GCF_016411825.1. Classification (GTDB taxonomy): domain Bacteria; phylum Pseudomonadota; class Alphaproteobacteria; order Rhizobiales; family Devosiaceae; genus Devosia; species Devosia sediminis. The sequence continues at coordinate 1,203,072 of NZ_JAEKMH010000001.1, read as the reverse complement.
GACACGTTGTCCGCGCACTTCGGGCACGGTATACATCCGCTTGACCTCGCCGAGGTCGGGCCCGTGCATCTTGAGTGCACCCATGCCCACGGCCTTGCCATCGGCATCGCGCGCCACGAAAAGCGTGGTTTCGCTGTCGGCCATCTGCTCGACCGTCATCTTGAACTGGAATTCAAGCGGTGACAGCGGCAGCAGGTGGTCATTGAGGCGGGCGACCAATGCCCGCACATCGTCCTGGAGGGGTGTCTCGATGGCGATCGAGATGGTCATTTATTCGACCACCTTCGGCACCATGAAGAAATTATCCTCGGTCAGCGGCGCATTGCTGACGATCTTGTCGGCGTAGTTGCCGTCGGTGACCACATCGTCACGGCGACGGAGCTGCATCGGCGTCACCGAGGTCATGGCTTCGACGCCCTCGACATTGACCTCGCCCAGCTGCTCGACGAAGCCGAGGATGGCATTGAGCTCGTTCTGGTAGCCGGCAACCTCCTCCTCTTCGATGCGGATGCGTGCGAGGCGCCCGATGCGCTTGACGGTGGCGGCGTCGACAGACATGCGAAAACTCCAGAGAGACAAGGCGTATTGGCGCGTTATTAGCAATGCCGCGGCCAAAAAGACAATGAAAATGCCTTATGTGGCGGATCAGACTTCCACTGCGAGCCCCGGCTCCAGCGCCACGAGGCCAGTCCCATCGAGGCGATCGCGAATGGCATCCAGCGTCGCTTCGACATCGGCTTCCGGTGCCGCCAGGGCAATCAGTTTCGGCGCGGTGGAAGCGACCAGGGCCTCTGCCGGCTCGGCCAGGCGCGGTCCAACCAGCAGCACCACGGCCCGCTCCATCCACCGGCCCGGTTCCGGCACGCCGCCGCCCAGCACAAGGAGGGGCATGTCCTCATCCGGGTCGATCAAGAGGGCCCGGTCGCCCAGCGACCAGACATCCACCGGACGGATGGCATCCCCCGCCTCCAGCAACCGCTGTGCCGGCCGTGGTTTCCAGGTCCGGCTGTCAGCAGGCGCATGCGCGCCGCCCAGCTCCAGCACGTGGTCCGCCCCGCTCTGCAATTCATTCCGGTCCACGCCCTCGGCCGCCCGATCGGCATCGATCACCACCACCTCCCCGCCAAGATGGATGCGCAGGGCAGTCTCACCGAACCAGGTCAGTTTCATCCGCTCTTCTTGGGCTTTGTTAGATACTGCCCCTGTCCTGCAGGTATCGCATTGCCAATGCAAGTGGTTTTGGTATCGGGATACCGGATCTGTAATCGGATATTACACGTCTCGAAAGTCCAAGAAGCGCGCTCAATCCCTCCACGCTAATACGGAGTTCGTCCATGATCGCCCGTAACTCCGTAGCGTCCATGTAGGTCTGCGGAAGTTTCATCATGGCTGAAGCGGAAACACGACTTCCATCACTCCATTCAATCGCCGCTCCGTCGGACGCGACCCGCGCGGATTGAAAAAGCGCGTCGTCTTTCCTGAGTGACACATATGACCGGTGGTTGGCCAGAAGTGGCGCTAAATCGACTTCGGCCATCACACCGTCCATCCAGGTAAGTCTCATTACCCTTCCTGCGAGCGGCGTTACTACAGACAATTTCGGAGCCAGCCGACCAGCGCCAGCGAGATTCAACATCAATGCAATTGCTCCCGCGAGCCCTAACTTGCACAGTCTCCGCCGGCTGAGGTGGATGCAGGAAAGTGCTCGACGTCTTGATTCACCTATACAGACGATGACTTGAGGCCTACTAAGGCGCGTCATCGCGCAGCATATCGGAGCCTTCACAGGCCTCGAATGGTGCTGGTTACGTATCGTTATATCCAGGCAATACCGCATACCCCCGCCCTCCAGCCCAAAATCAGGCACATACTGCCGATTTAAGCGAGCCATTCGGCGGGTATTCACGCAATTCGGGATAAATACATATACCGGATAAGTTCTATTATTGTTCTATTTACGTTCTGCGTCAAGGTGCTTTCGCTTGGACAATGACCCCCTCGCCGCCATTCCCGCGTCCGGGAAAATTCTCGGCCTTGATCTTGGCACCAAGACCATCGGCGTCGCGATTTCCGACGGCATGCGTTATTCGGCGACGCCGCTTGAAACCATCAAGCGCACGAAATTCACCCAGGACGCGGAGCGCATCATCGCGCTGATTGGCGAGAATCAGGTGGTTGCGCTGCTGCTGGGCCTGCCGCTCAACATGGACGGATCAGAGGGGCCGCGCGTGCAATCGACCCGCGCCTTTGCCCGCAATCTCGCGCCCAAGATCAACCTGCCCATCGCCTTCTGGGACGAGCGCCTCTCCACTTCGGCCGTGACCCGCATGATGATCGAGGCGGACCTGCGCCGCGATCGCCGCGCAGAAGTCGTCGACAAGCTCGCCGCCAGCTATATCCTGCAAGGCGCACTGGACCGGCTGCGCTCGCGCTAGCCTGCCTTTCGCAGGCTGCCCGGAGACTCGCCAAACGTCTGTTTGAAGGCCCGCCCGAAGGCCGCTTCCGACTGGTAACCGGCATTGCGGGCGATCTGCCCGATGGCGTCGCGCCCGCCCACGATGGCCATGCGCGCCTTCTGCATCCGCCATTCCGTGAGATAGCGCATGGCCGGCTGCCGCACCATTTCGGAAAACCTTGCGGCAAAGCCGGATCGTGACATGCCGGCGAGCCGTGCCAGGCGCTCCAGCGTCCAGTCCTCGCCAGGTGCCTTGTGGATGGCCGCCAGCGCGCGCCCCAATTGCGCATCGCGCAGCGCCGCGAGCCAACCCGTCTGTGCTTCGGGCGCCGTATCGAGCCAGCCGCGGATCGCCTGGATGATGAGAATATCGGCCAGGCGGGTGATGACCGCCTCGCCCCCTGGCTTCAGCGTCGATGCCTCGTGCGAAATGAGGTCGAGCGTACTCCGGAGCCAGAGACCGGCCGCGTCATGCCAGCGATCGACGACGAGCACCTCGGGCAGGAGGTCCACAAGTCGTCGCGCCGCCACGTCGTCAAAGGAGACCACGCCGGTCATGGCCCGCGTCACCGGACCGGGGCCGGTTATGGTCATCATCTCGTAGCGCTCGCTGACCTTGGTGGCCGGCAAATCGAACAGCGGCACGGCAGGGTCATGGGCGGCGCTGACGAGATCCACCGGGGTGCCCTGCGGCAACACCACCATGCTGCCCTCGCGCACAAGCACGGGTTCGCGGCCGGCCAGCCGCATCCAGCCTTCGCCCGCGAGGATGACGATAAACAGCATGGACCGGTCCATCTGCGGCAAAGCCACGCCCCAGGGTGCATAGAGGTCCGCGCGACAATAAAGCGTGCCGTTGAGCCGCAGCATATGCAGCACGTCCCCGAGCGGGTCGACGGCATCGGGCGGCTGGAAATGGATGTCGGACATCATCGGGATTCGATTTGGACGAACTGCATAGATAACTGGCAATTCGGCGATGGAAAGTCCAGTCGTCGTCGACGATCTTTCTCCTTGCAATCGCAATCAGGAGTTTTCAATGACCACGTCACCCATCCTCGTCATCGGCGCCACCGGCAAGGTCGGTCGCCGCGTGCTCGCCAACCTCGCCGCCCAGGGCCACGCCGCTCGCCCTGCCGGCCGCCGCACCCCCCTGCCGTTCGACTGGCAGGACCGCTCCAATTGGGCCGCCCATTTCGCCGGGATCGACACCGCCTTCGTGGCCTATTATCCGGACCTCGCCTCGCCCCAGGGCGCCGAAGACATTGCGGCGCTCGTGGCGGTCGCCAAGGCAGCGGGTCTCAAGCGCATGGTTCTCCTGTCCGGCCGCGGCGAAAGCGGCGCCGTGCGCGCCGAGAACGTGCTGCGAGACAGTGGCCTGGGCTACACCGTCGTCCGCGCCGCCTTCTTCAACCAGAATTTCTCCGAGGGCATGATGTATCCCGGCGTCATGCAGGGCATTCTTGCCCTGCCCGCAGGCCAGCGGGTCGAGCCCTTTGTCGATGTAGACGACATCGCCGAAATCGCCGCCTCCGCCCTGGTTGATGATCGCCATCATAACCGGCTCTATGAAGTCACTGGGCCGCGCCTCATCAGCTTTGCCGATGCCGTGGCCGAAATCGGCGCCGCCACTGGCCGTAGCGTGCAATACGCCCCCATCTCGCTCGATGACTTCCATGCTGCCATGGCGGGCGAGGTCGGCCCCGAAGATGCGGAGCTCTATACCGAGTTGTTCCGCGAACTGTTCGACGGGCGCAACGAGAGCGTGACCGATGGTGTCCAGCAGGCGCTTGGCCGCCCGCCGCGCGACTTCGCCGATTTCTGCCGCACTGTGGCCCGCTCCGGCGCCTGGCACCAGGCGGCCTGATCCGTGGCCTGGGGCAACCGCATCCTGCTCGGCACCGGGGCGACCATCGCCCTGGTGCTGGCCCTCGCCATCCTCGTGGCGCCGACCGCCTTCTATGGCAGCTATGGCATTGCACTGGGCAGTGACATCGCCCCGCTTAACGAGATGAAGGCGCCCGCCGGCGCCATCCTGCTCGCGGCTGCTGTCATGGCCGCTGGCCTCTTCCGGTCGGACTGGCTGGGGCCCGCTCTGCTCGCGGGCGGGCTTCTTTATCTCGGCTTTGGCGTCGGCCGCCTGCTGGCCCTTGCCGCTGATGGAATGCCGCCGGCTTCGCTCGTCGCGGCCATGGCGGTCGAGCTGGTTCTCGGCGCCTTCTTCGCCGCGGCCTTGTGGCGACAGGCCCGAGGATAATTTCGCGAAACGGCACGGGTGGGCTTGCCCCACCCTGCCCCCTCGGCTAGACCGCAGCAAATCGCAAGGGATGCGACATGCCGCAATCGAGCCCTGCCCGTTTCTCGGGCGACTTCCCCCCGTTCCAGCAGCGCCATCTGATTTCCATTGCTGATCTCAAGCAGCACGAAATCGTCGATCTCCTGGATCGCGCCGAACGGATGATCGAAATCTCCCGGCAGGAGCGCAAGTCACTGCCCACGCTTTCGGGCAAGACCCAGATCAACCTTTTCTTCGAGCCCTCGACCCGGACGCAGTCGTCGTTCGAGATTGCCGGCAAGCGCCTCGGCGCCCTGGTCGTCAACATGTCGGTCAAGACCTCGTCGGTCTCCAAGGGCGAAACCCTGGTCGACACCGCCGCCACGCTCAATGCCATGCGTCCCGACGTGCTGGTGGTCCGCCACTCGGCTGCCGGCGCCGTCGAGCTTCTCTCTCAGAAGGTCGGCTGCTCCGTGGTCAATGCCGGCGACGGCGCCCACGAGCACCCCACCCAGGCGCTGCTCGACGCGCTCACCATCCGTAACCACAAGGGTACGCTTGCGGGCCTGACGGTCGCGATCTGTGGCGATATCGCCAATTCCCGCGTCGCCCGCTCGAACCTGCTGTTGCTCGGCGCGCTCAATGTCCGCACCCGCGTCATCGCCCCGCGCAGCCTGCTCCCGGCAGGCATCGAAAACCTCGCCACCGAGGTCTTCACCGACATGAAGGAAGGCCTCAAGGGCGCCGACGTCGTCATGATGCTGCGGCTCCAGCACGAGCGCGCCAATGGCAAGATGGTCCCCTCGGTGCGCGAATATTACCGCTTCTACGGCCTCGACGAAGAAAAGCTGAGCTGGGCCAAGCCCGACGCCATCGTCATGCATCCGGGGCCCATGAACCGCGGCGTCGAGATCGATCCGGCCATTGCCGATGGCGAGCGTTCGGTCATCACCGACCAGGTGGAAATGGGCGTGGCCGTGCGCATGGCCGTGCTCGACGCACTCCTGCCGGCAAGGAACGAGCCATGACCCGTCCGCTCATCATCGACAATGCCCGCATCGTCGATCCCGCCTCGGGCACCGACCAGCTCGGCGCCGTGCTGATCGAGGATGGCCGCATCAGCGATCTCGTGCTCGGCGGTCCAGCGGGCGTGCCTGATAATGCGGAGGTCATCAATGCTGGTGGCCTGATCCTCTCGCCTGGCCTCATCGACATGCGAGTCTTTGTCGGCGAGCCCGGCAAGGAATATCGTGAAACTCTCGCCTCGGCCGGCGCTGCCGCCGTCGCCGGCGGCGTCACCAGTTTCGTGATGATGCCCGACACCACGCCAACGGTAGACGATGGCGCGCTGGTCGACTTCCTCATCCGTCGCGCTGAAGTGCAGTCCCCGGCTCGCGTCCTTCCCGCTGCGGCCATCACCAAGGGGCTGGCCGGCAAGGAGATCACCGAATTCGGGCTCCTTCGCGAGGCCGGCGCCGTCTGCCTGACCGATGGCGCCCAGTCGATCCAGTCCGCCTCGCTGCTGCGCAGCGCCATGGGCTATGCCGCCAATTTCGACATGCCCATTGTTCACCACGTGGCCGAAGCCGGCCTCGTCGGCGATGGCGTGATGAACGAGGGCCTGTTTGCCACCGTGCTGGGCTTGAAGGGCATTCCGCGAGAAGCCGAGACCATTCCGCTGGCCCGCGACCTGCAACTGGCCGCGCTGACCAAGGTGCGCTATCACGCGGCGCAGGTCTCGACGGCCGGCTCCGCTGCCCTGCTCGATGCCGCCAAGACGCGTAACCCGTCCGTTTCGGCCGGCATTTCGATCAACAATCTCTGCCTCAACGAAAACGACATCGGGCGCTACCGGACCTTCTTCAAGCTCAGTCCGCCCCTGCGCACCGAGGATGACCGTCAGGCCATGGTCGAGGCGCTCAAGGCCGGTATCATCGACACCATTCATTCCGACCACGATCCGCAGGATTCCGAGGTCAAGCGCCAGCCTTTCGCCGAAGCGTCCAATGGTGCCATCGGCCTCGAAACGCTGCTCGCCGCGGCACTGCGGCTTGTTCATTCCGGCGACGTCGACCTGTCGACCGTGCTCCGCGCCATGACTGTCCGGCCAGCGGAAATCCTCGGCCTCGACACAGGGCGCATCGCCAGGGGGGCGCCGGCCGACCTAATCCTCATCGACCTCGACTATCCCTGGCAGGTCACCGAAAAGACCATTCGCTCCCGCTCGCGCAATACCAGCTTCGAAGGCGCCCGCATGCAGGGCAAGGTCATCCGCACCCTGGTCGGCGGCCGGACGGTTTTCATCGACGAGGCGTGACCCACTTCTTCACCTCCCCCTAGGCGGGGGAGGTAGCGCAGCTTAGCCGCCAGGCCATAGCGCAGCTCGGTGGGGGTGTCCCCCAGACCCGAAGGGGCTACCCTGTCGTTTTCCGGCAGAGCGATTCCATGACCATTCCATTCTTCGACGGCCACAACGACACCCTCTTGCGGCTGCAGGAAAAGCCACGTGACGCGCGCGTCCAGGCCTTCAACAATGGGACCATCGATGGCCACATCGATTTGCCGCGGGCCCGGGCGGCCGGCATGGTGGGCGGCTTTTTCGCCATGTTCCCGCCGCCGCTGAAGTCCAGCCTGGCCGCTGTGGCAGCGTCCCCCGACTACGCCAAGGGCGAGTTGCCGGCACAACTGGCCATCGCCGACGCGCTCCAGTCCACCAATGGCATGGCCGCCCTGCTGCTGGGCCTCGAACGCGCCGGCGCCGTCGCCATCTGCCGCTCCGCTGCCGACATCCGCGCAGCCATCTCGGCGCAGAAGCTGGCCGCGATCTTCCACATCGAAGGCGCTGAAGCCGTCGACACCGATTTCAACTCGTTTGAAGTCCTCTATGCCGCCGGCCTGCGCTCCATCGGCATCACCTGGAGCCGAGCCAATGCTTTCGGCACGGGCGTGCCATTCCGCTTTCCCGCCGATCCAGACGTTGGCCCAGGCCTCACCGATGCCGGCAAGGCGCTGGTGCGCCTCTGCGACGCGCGCGGGGTGATGATCGACCTCAGCCACCTCAACGCCGCCGGTTTTCGCGATGTGGCCGCCCTGTCGACGAAGCCCCTGGTCGCGACCCATTCCAACGTGCACGCCATCTGCCAGAGCACCCGCAATCTGGTCTACTGGCAGCTCGCCGCTATCCGCGACACCGGCGGCGTCGTCGGCATTAACTTCGCCACCGGCTTCCTCCGCCCGGATGGAAAATTCCTGCCCGATACGCCCATCGACCTCATGGTGCGCCATGTCGATGCCCTGCTCGAAGCAGTCGGTGAAGACGGCGTGGCGCTTGGTTCTGATTTTGACGGCGCCATGATGCCCGCCGTCATCGGCGACGTCACCGGCGTGCCCAGGCTGTTCCAAGGCATGCTGGACCGCGGGTATGGGGAAACGCTGGTCCGCAAGATCGCGCTCGACAACTGGCTTCGCGTCATCGAACGCACGATCGGATAGTACCCCGCATCCGCCCTTCGGGCACCCTCGGGTCAGGCCCGAGGGCTCTTCACCGGCAAGGGGGGAAGGGCACCTGCGCTGTCCGCAATCCCGATCTCCCCCTCTCCCCTTGCGGGAGAGGGGGATCGCGCGCAGCGCGAGACGGGACGCGTGTTCGCTAGAACGGCACGTCTTCCGAATCGGCAGGCTTCTTGGTCGTGGCCTTCTTGGCGGCCGGCTTGTTGGCTGCGGGCTTTTTGGCCGTCGCAGCTTTCGCCGGTGCCTTCTTCGCCGCAGCCTTCTTGGCCGGAGCTTTCTTTTTGCCGCCACCAGCCTCGATCTTGGCCGCGATCAGGGCAATGGCCTGTTCGAGGGTGACGTCCTCGGGCTTGATGTCCTTGGGAATGTTGGCGAACACCTTGCCCTGATTGGCATAGGGGCCGAACCGGCCGACGGCGATCTTGATCGGCCCGCCATCATGCTCGAAGGTCTTGATGGCCGAGGCACTGGTGCGCTGGAAACCGCCCGCTGCCTTCTGGGCGATGAGGTCCACGGCACGGTTGAGGCCGACCGTGAACACCTCTTCCACGTCGGGAAGGTTGGCGTATTTGCCGTCATGCAGCACGAAGGGTCCATATCGCCCGAGACCTGCCGAAATCGGCAGGCCGGTCTCCGGATGGAGGCCCACTTCCCGCGGCAGCGACAACAGTTGCAGCGCCTTTTCCAGTGTCAGCGAAGCCGGCTCCCAGCCCTTGGGCAGCGACGAGCGCTTGGGCTCCTTGCCCTCGCCGAGCTGCACATAGGGGCCGAAACGGCCGGACTTGAGATGCACTTCCTCGCCCGTATCCGGATCGGTGCCGAGCACGCCGTCGCCGGCGGCAGCCTCGGAGGACTGGCCGGTGGCCGCGTCCGAGAGCTGCATCGTGTGCTTGCATTCGGGATAGTTCGAACAGCCGATAAAGGCGCCGAACTTGCCCAGTTTCAGCGAAAGCGTGCCGGTGCCGCAGGTCGGACACTTGCGCGGGTCGGAGCCATCCGCCTTGGCCGGGAAGATGTGATCGGCCAGCATGTCGTTGAGTGCGTCGAGCACTTCCGAGACGCGCAGATCCTTGATTTCCTCGGTCGCGGCCGTGAAATCCTTCCAGAAGTCGCGCAGCAGCACCTTGTAGTCGAGCTCGCCGGCCGAGACCTGGTCGAGCTGTTCTTCGAGATGCGCCGTAAAGCCATATTCGACATAGCGCGCGAAGAAGCTCTCGAGGAATGAGGTGACGATCCGGCCGCGATCTTCCGGATGCAGCGCCTTACCCTCGAGCTTGACGTAGTTGCGATCCTTGAGCGTCGTCAGCGTCGCCGCATAGGTGGACGGCCGTCCGATGCCGAGCTCTTCCATCTTCTTGATCAGGCTCGCTTCCGAATAGCGGGCCGGCGGCTGGGTGAAATGCTGCTCGATCTCGACCTTTTTGAGGTCCGGCTTGTCGCCGACCTTGAGCGGCGGCAGTTCGCGACCGTCCTCGTCATCCTCCTCGCCATCCGTCTTGGCTTCGACGCCATAGAGGGTGAGAAAGCCCGGGAAAGTGACGACCGAGCCGGTGGCCCGGAGGCTCACGGCACGCCCCGGCACGTTGACGGCGATATCCACCGTGGTGCGATCGATCTCGGCCGAAGCCATCTGGCTGGCCAGCGTGCGCTTCCAGATCAGCCCGTAGAGCTTCTGCTGGTCGGCATCGAGGCTCAACTGCTCGGGCCGCTTGAACATATCGGTGGGGCGGATGGCCTCGTGCGCTTCCTGCGCGTTCTTGGCCTTGGTCTGGTAGATGCGCGCCTTTTCCGGCAGGTATTCCGCGCCGAAATATTTCCCGATCACCGAGCGAGCCATGGCGATCCCTTCGGGCGCCATCTGCACCGCGTCGGTACGCATATAGGTGATAAGCCCGTCCTCGTAGAGCCGCTGGGCGATCTGCATGGTGCGGTTGGGCGAGAGGCCGAGGCGCGAGGACGCGTCCTGCTGCAGGCTCGACGTCGTGAACGGCGCATAGGGATTGCGCTTGGTCGGCTTCTTTTCGACGTTCGAGACGTTGAACTGGCCGGCCTCGATCAGCTTCTTAAGCGCTGCGGCATCGTCGCCGGTCTTGATGTCGAGCTTGTCGGTCTTCTTGCCGTCCACGGAAAAGAGGCGGGCGAGGAAGCTCTTGCCGCCTTGCGCCAATTGCGCCTCGACCGACCAATATTCGTCCGGCTTGAACCGTTCGATTTCGGCTTCGCGCTCCGAGACCAGGCGCAGCGCCACCGACTGCACGCGGCCCGCCGAACGCGACCCCGGCAACTTGCGCCAGAGAATGGGGGACAGGGTGAAACCGACCAGATAGTCGAGGGCCCGGCGCGCGAGATAAGCGTCCACCAACGGCATATCGATGTCGCGCGGCTTGGCCATGGCCGCGGTGACCGCGTCCTTGGTAATGGCGTTGAACACCACGCGCTGCACTGGAACGTCCTTCTTCAGCGCCTTCTTGGCGCGGAGGACATCGAGGATATGCCAGGAAATCGCCTCGCCTTCGCGATCAGGGTCGGTGGCGAGGATCAGTCCATCGGCGCCCTTGAGGGCGGCGGCGATGTCGGCGACGCGCTTTTTGGCTGCCGTATCGACTTCCCAGGACATGGCGAAATCTTCGTCCGGACGGACCGAACCATCTTTGGCCGGCAGATCGCGGATATGGCCGAAGCTGGCCAGGACCTCGTAGTCCTTGCCCAGATATTTGTTGATTGTCTTGGCTTTAGCCGGACTTTCAACGACGACGACCTTCATGCCGGGTTCCGTTCCGCAACAGTATTCAAAGAGCGCGCAACATGGTGAAGCCGGGGGGCGGTGTCAACGGGGCGACGGAATGGCAGGCTTGCCGAACCGCCCGGAACAATGGTGTTTATGGCCCGCCATGACCGATATTGCCTCGCTGCTGATTCCCGATTTCGACCTTTCGGCCCGCAACACGCTCGCCCTGCGCGCCCGTTCGCGCTTCGGGCTCACCGTGACGGCGCCCGGAACACTGCCGGCCCTGTTCGCGCATGCTGCGGGCGAAGGCGTGCCGGTCCGGGTATTGGGTGGCGGCAGCAATGTGGTCCTCGCCGAAGATTTCGACGGCATCACCGCCCTCGTTGCGCTGTCCGGCCGCAGGATCATCGATGAATCATCCGATCATGTGCTCGTGGAAGCCGCGGCGGGGGAAACCTGGCACAATCTTGTGGCCTGGACCGTGGACCAGGGCCTTGGCGGCATCGAGAACCTGGCGCTGATCCCCGGCACGGCGGGCGCCGCACCGGTGCAGAACATCGGGGCCTATGGCGCCGAACTGGCCGACTTCTTCCTCTCCCTCGACGCCTATGACCGCGAGACGAGCCAGACAGTCACCTTCGACCGCGCCGCCTGCGCCTTCGCCTATCGCGACAGCGCCTTCAAGCATGCGCCCGATCGCTACGTCGTCCTCGCCATCCGCCTGGCCCTGCCAAAAGCCTGGCAGCCCAACCTGCGCTTCGCCGGCCTCACCGATCTCGCCGACACGCCGGGCCTGTCGCCCCGCATGGTCATGGACCGGGTCATCGCCCTGCGCCAGAGCAAGCTGCCGGACTGGCGGGTCAATCCCAATGCCGGCTCGTTTTTCCAGAACCCGATCCTGCCGGTTGCCGATGCCGCGCCGGTCCTCGCCGAATTCCCAGAAGCCCCGAACTATCCCCAGCCCGATGGCCAAACCAAACTCTCGGCCGGCTGGCTGATCGAAAAGAGCGGCCTGAAGGGCTTTCAAATGGGGCGGGTCGGCATGTCCGAGCGCCACGCGCTGGTCGTGGTCAACCATGGCGGCGCCACGCAGAGCGACGTTGCTGCACTGGCTGCTCACGTCAAGGCGACGGTTCGCAACCGCTTCGCCGTGCAGCTCCACGAAGAACCGATTTTTTTGTGAGCGCACCCCTCATCCGCCCTTCGGGCACCTTCTCCCGCAAGGGGAGAAGGGCGCACCGAGTTTGAACGACCACCGGCTCCCCCTCTCCCCTTGCGGGAGAGGGTGGATCGGCCAAAGGCCGAGACGGGTGAGGGGTTTTTCGCAATTGGCTAAGAATGCCGCAGTGCCACAAGCTGCCCGCTGGACCACTCCACCTGCCCACCCAGATCGAGCTCCAGCAGCAGCACCTGCATCACATGCGGCGCGATGCCGGTCTGGGCGATGAGTTCATCCACTTCCACCGGCGTCGAACTCAGCGCCTCCAGCACCTTCGCCCGGTCGTCCGCCGCTGGCTCGGCGTCGCCGACAGGTTCGCCCTCGGGCCGCCATTCGGGGTCGAACAGCGCGCTGCGCGACGGGTCGGCGCTGCCGATCACCTCGATGATATCCTCGGCATTGGTGACCAGGCGCGCGCCCTGCTGGATCAGGTGATTGCCGCCCTCGGCGCGCGGATCGAGCGGCGATCCGGGCACGGCAAAGACGTCGCGATTCTGCTCCAGCGCCAGCCGTGCGGTGATCAGCGACCCAGAGCGTTTGGCCGCCTCCACCACCACGATCCCCAGCGACAGACCCGAAACCAGTCGGTTACGGCGGGGGAAATCCCGCGCCCGCGGCTCCCAGCCCAGCGGCATTTCGGTGAGCAATGCTCCGCCCTGGTCAAGGATATCGTGGGCCAGCGGGATGTTTTCGTCAGGATAGATCCGGTCGAACCCTCCGGCCAGCACGGCGATCGTGCCCGTGCCAAGGCTTGCGCGATGCGCTGCCGTGTCGATGCCCCGCGCCAGCCCGGAGACGACCGTGTAACCCCGTTCGCCCAAGTCTGCCGCCAGCATGCGCGTCAACTTGATCCCCGCCGTCGAGGCATTACGCGCACCGACAATGCCCACGGTTCGCTTCCAGTCCAGTCGCTCGCCGCCGGCCATGGTCAGTAATGGCGGCGCGCCCGGGATATGGAGGAGATGGGCGGGATAGTCCGGCTCCACCTCCGCCACCAGCCGGGCGCCGAATCTGGTGAGCCCGGCGACCTCGTCTTCGGCGCGGGCCTGGCTGATGGGCACGATTGCGCGCCCGGCCCTGCGGCTCAGGTCCGGCAGGGCTTCGAGCGCCGCCTCAGCCGAGCCGAAGCGATGCAGCAACTGGTGAAAGGTGACGGGGCCGATCGACTCGGTGCGGATCAACCGCAGCCAGGCGATGCGTTGGGCCGATGTGAACGTCGTGGTCACCCGGCCCTGGTTCATCGTCAGGCTTTCTTGCTGCCGCCGATAGTGGGTTCGGTCCCCTTGAGCAGGCGCCCGATATTTTCCCGGTGCTGGAAGAACAGCAGCAGCGCCAGGCCCGCAACCACGAGAGCCAGCCGCTCACCATCGAACACATAGGCAAAGATCGGGGCGGTCGCCGCCGCGGTGAGTGCCGCCAGCGAGCTCATCTTGCGGGTAAAGGCAATCAGCAGCCACACGGCGCAGAAGATGAGCCCCACCGGCCAGCTCAGGGCCAGCGTCGAGCCGATCATGACGGCCACGCCCTTGCCACCCTTGAAGCCGAGCCAGACCGGGAAGCAATGACCGAGGAAGGCGCCGATCGCCGCGAGCCGAGCGGCGTCCTCGCCCCAGAAATAGCGCGCTACGAGGATGGGCAACACCGCCTTGAGTGCGTCGAGCACCAGCGTCGCCGCCGCTACCTTCTTGTTGCCGGTGCGCAGCACGTTGGTGGCGCCGATATTGCCCGAACCGATGGAGCGGATATCGCCCAGCCCCGCCGCACCGGTAAGGATCAGGCCAAAGGGAATCGATCCCGACAGGTAGCCCAGCGCCAGGGCCAGGATCAGCGGCAGAATATCGGCGGGCATGAACGCGGCCCCTCCTTGCTTCATTTGCCAAGGGATAGCCTCTCATCCTGCCCCGTCACAAGAGGGACGCGAGAATTGCGCACCATCCTGTGATGGCCCAGGTTTGGCAATCGCACGGCGATGACCTACATATTGGGCAACACGCAAGAACAAGAATACATGGTCAAAACTCCAAAACCCAAAAACACATCCGGACCCAAGCGTCCGCGGCTGCCCGTCGCCGATCGCCTCCCCTCGCGCGAGCAATTGCTCGAAGCCTTGGCGCAGGAAGATGACATCAAGGGCAAGCGCGACCTGGCGAAGGTGTTCGGCATTCGTGGTGACCTGCGGCGGCCGTTCAAGGCCATGCTGGCCGACCTCGAGGGCGAGGGCGTCATCACGCGCACCCGCAAGGCGCTCCGGCGCACCGCCGCCCTGCCCCATGTCACCGTGCTCGACATCCCCACCGACGCCGACCCCGACAACCTCCACGCCTTCCCGGCCCAGTGGAACCCGGAAGAGGGCGAAATGCCTCGCGTGCGCGTGCTCACTGGGCCCCATACGCGTGTCGTTCCCGCGCCTGGCGACCGCATCCTTGCCCGCATCGATGCCGGCGAGGACGCCATTCCCCATTACACCGCCAAGCCGATGAAGGTGCTCGACAAGCCCCGCCGCGCCCATATCGGCATTGTCCGCACGGACAATGAGGGCGCGCGGCTCGTGCCCGTCGACCGCAAGCAGAAGGAAATGCGCATCGCTCTGGGCGACCTGGGCGATGCTGCCGACGGCGATCTCGTCGAGGTCGAGGTGAAGTTCTCCGGCCGGCTGATGATTCCGCGCGCCAAGGTGACAAAAGTCATCGGCAACCCGAATTCCGAGGGCGCGGTTTCGCTGATTGCCATCCACAATCTCGAAATCCCGCATGTCTTCCCGCAAAGCGTCATTCGCGAAGCCGAAGAGGCCAAGGAAGCGACTCTCAAGGGTCGCGAGGACTGGCGCGACCTGCCGCTGATCACCATCGACCCGGCCGACGCCAAGGACCACGACGACGCCGTCCACGCCGCGCCCGACGAGGACCCTGCCAACAAGGGTGGCTTCGTCGTCACCGTCGCCATTGCCGACGTCGCCGCCTATGTGCGCCCCGGCTCGGCTCTCGACCGCGAAGCCTATATCCGCGGCAATTCGGTCTATTTCCCGGACCGCGTCGTGCCCATGCTGCCCGAGCGCATCTCCAACGAGCTGTGCTCATTGAAGGAAGGCGTGCCGCGGGCGGCCCTTGCCGTGCGCATGGTGCTGGGCGCCGATGGCCGCAAGAAGAGCCACAGCTTCCATCGCATCCTGATGCGCTCGGCCGCGAAACTCAGTTACCAGCAGGCGCAGGCCGCCATCGACGGCAATGCCGACGACCAGACCGGCCCCCTGCTCGACCCGATCCTCAGGCCCCTGTGGGACGCCTATGACGCCATGGCGCGCGCCCGCGACATCAGGGGGCCGCTCGATCTCGACCTGCCGGAGCGCAAGATCCTGCTCGATGACAAGGGCATGGTCCGCGACATCCACATTCCGGAGCGCCTCGACGCCCATCGTCTCATCGAGGAGATGATGATCGCGGCCAATGTCGCGGCCGCCGAAACGCTGGAACAGAAGCGCAGCGAACTGCTCTATCGCGTCCACGACGAGCCCAGTTCCGAAAAGCTCCAGGCCCTGCGGGAATTCCTCGGTTCGCTCGACATCGCCGTGAAGAAGTCCGACAGCGTCCGCGCGTCCGATTTCAACGGCATTCTCGGCCAGGCGCGCAAGGCGGGTAACATAGAGCAAGTCAGCGAGATGGTGCTGCGCTCCCAGGCCCAGGCCGAATACGCTGCCGAGAACTACGGCCATTTCGGCCTCAACCTCGATCGCTACGCCCATTTCACCTCGCCCATCCGCCGCTATGCCGACCTCATCGTGCATCGCGCGCTTGTCCGGGCCCTGGGTCTTGGCGACGACGGCCTCACCGACCAGGAAGCGGCCAAGCTCCCCGGAATTGCCCAGCATATCTCGGCCACCGAGCGCCGGGCCATGCTGGCGGAGCGCGAAACTTCAGATCGGCTCCTGGCCCAGTTCCTCTCGGAACGCATCGGCGCGCGCTTCATGGGGCGTGTCTCGGGCATCACCCGATCCGGCCTATTCATCCGCCTGCTCGAAACCGGCGCCGATGGCTTCATTCCGGCTTCGACGCTGGGGCAGGACTATTATCGCTTCGTCGAGGAGCGGCAGGCGATGATCGGTGAGCGCACCGGTGAAACCTTTACCCTGGGCGACCGCGTTGAGGTCCGGCTGCTCGAAGCAGCACCCGTCGCCGGCGCGTTACGCTTTGAACTCCTCTCGGAAGGCAAGCGCGGCAATCCGCCATCTGGCAAGCGGCTCCGCAAGGGGCCATCTAAGAGCTTCGGCCCCCGATCGTCCAAAGGTGCAGGCCGGAGAAAGAGGTAACTGATGCAAGATCAGACCCGTACTCTCGAACAGCGTTCCGTCGGCCAGGCCATGTGGCGCGGCGCTCTCTGCCGCTGCCCGCATTGCGGCCAGGGCAAGATGTTCCGCGCCTATCTCAAGGCCGCCGACCAGTGCAATGTCTGCGGTGAGGAGCTCAATCATCACCGCGCCGACGATTTCCCACCCTATATCGCCATCACGATCGTGGGCCACATCATCGTCTTCCTGATGCTGCACCTGGACATGACCTACCACGTCCAGCCCATCACCTATGTAGTGACCATGGTGCCCCTGGCCATCGTGCTCCCGCTGGCCATGCTCCCCTCCATCAAGGGCGCCATCATCGGCCTCCAATGGGCCAACCGGATGTATGGCTTCGGACCGTCGCGCAGCGCGAATTGATCCAGTGGATCAATTCGAGGTCCGAAGGCCCGAAGAGCTATGCTCGCAGGGCGGGCAGCCCGTCCCGAAGGGCCGATTGATCCAGTGGATCAATCGGAGCGCCGAAGGCCATGAGAGCTGCGCTCGAGTGGCGGGAGTTGCGCTTCCAGGTAGGCAGCCGTCGCACTTTCCCTTCTCCCCTCGTGGGAGAAGGTGCCCGAAGGGCGGATGAGGGGGTCTA
Organism: Devosia sediminis; assembly: GCF_016411825.1. Classification (GTDB taxonomy): domain Bacteria; phylum Pseudomonadota; class Alphaproteobacteria; order Rhizobiales; family Devosiaceae; genus Devosia; species Devosia sediminis. The sequence goes on along the minus strand of NZ_JAEKMH010000001.1, from coordinate 1,185,960 downwards.
TTCGGTGGCGCACGGTCACCCGAACTGGCTACCCTCTTTCGCCTTCACCAGCTCACGCGGACGGAATCGCAGTCCCGACCATTCCTCATCGATGGCCACCTGTCGCACCGGCCGCCAGCCGGCGGCGTCTAGGGCATCCCAGCCACTGTCGCGGTTGAGCCCGGCGGCCTTTGCATCCGGACCCTTGCGATAGGCCACCCAGAGCAGACCATCGGGCGGCATCTCCTTGAGAATGCGCGGCACCAGCGCGGCCACCTCTGCCGCATTGTCGAAAAAGGCGAGCACGCCGTCATAGGCATCCTGCTCCCGCACGATTTCGACTTCCGCTCCGGCCGACAATTCCTCGGCCAGTACCTGCGGCACATTGATCAGCCACAGCTTGGCACCGGACTTGATCTGCAGTTTGTGCAGCAATTCCGTCGGTGCGGTCATCCTGTGTTTCCTCGGCCGATGCTATCACTTGACAACGGCGGGCAAATCCGTAGGTTGCGCGCAAATTCCGGCGCTGCCCAGATGCGGCGCCTTTCGCTTTGTGAAGGACCACTATCATGGCCAAGGCCGCCACCATCAAGATCAAGCTCGTCTCGACGGCCGACACCGGCTTCTTTTACGTGACGAAGAAGAATGCCCGTACCCAGACCGAAAAGCTGGCCTTCAAGAAGTACGACCCGGTCGTGCGCAAGCATGTCGAATTCAAGGAAGCCAAGATCAAGTAATCTGGCTCCTCATTCTCGTAATGAACAAAACCCCGCAAGCGATTGCGGGGTTTTCGTTTTGATTGGCGTTCCGCTCCCGGCCAGGCATGATGCCACGGCTCACGGGAGCGGTCCTGCGTCCACAGGTATGGATGGAGGGGAAGTGAGTGGCTGGTCCGGAGCGGCATGTCGAAGAGGCCACTCTGTCCGCGTCCGGACCAACCGCCCTACGGGAACTCAGGAGTTGCGGCGGACCTGAGATTGGGCCGTAGGGACCTCATGAGGCATTGGGATATTTCCCAAGCCCTCTGTAGAAGAACCTAGTCCCAAGCCGTCAAAAGGCCAAGCGAATCCAGCGCTTCCGCGCTCGCAACTCTTTGTTAATTATAACAGATAACCCTAACGCCTCGGGTTTTACCGACCGCGGCTCACGCGGCGTCGAAAATCACCCGGTTGCGACCCTCGCGCTTGGCGCGGTAGAGCGCCACGTCAGCCCGCTTGATGATGCTTTCCTGTGTATCGGTCTGCCGTTCGCGGATCGAAACGCCCACGGACACCGTCACCGACAGCGGCCGCGCCGCACCCACGTCAAACGGCCTTTCCGCCATGGATTGGCGCACACGTTCGGCCACCGCCTCCGCCTGCCCGATATCGGTATCGGGCATCAGCACCACGAATTCTTCGCCACCAAAGCGGCAGGCGAGGTCCACGCCCCGGATATTGCGCTTGAGCCGCGCCGCGAATTCCTTGAGCACCGCATCGCCGATATCATGGCCGTGATTGTCGTTCACCGACTTGAAGAGATCGATGTCGAGGATCATCAGGGCCATGTCGCGGTCCTGCTCCTGCGCCTTGCCCAGCAGGACGCCCAGGTGCCGGTCGAAATAGCGCCGGTTGTAGAGCCCCGTCAGCGCGTCCGTCACCGCCAGCGCCATGGTGTTGTTGACGCTCTCGCGCAGCTCCATGGCATAGCGGTGGCGTCGGATCTGGGTCCGCACCCGCGCCATCAGCTCGTTGCGATCCACCGGGCGGCTGATGAAGTCGTTCACGCCCAGGTCGAGGGCTCGAACCACGCGCGGCTTGTCAGCCGTGTCGGCCAGCAGGATGATCGGCAGGTTGCGCGAGTGATCCACCGTCCGCACCTGAGAGCATACCCGCAAGGGGTCGAAATCTTCAAGGCTCATGCTGACCAGCGCCAGTTCATAGCTCGCCCCGGTCACCTGGAACACGGCATCGGCCGGCTCGGTCAGGATGTCGACGCTGTGCTCCGGCGTGAGATAACCCTGGATCCGCTCGGCATGGCGCCGGTCGGTGTCGATGATGAGGATATTGCCGCCGCTGGCCGAAATGCTGTCCATGGCCCGCAACGCGTCCTCGATGGCGATCTGCTGGCCGGTCAGGGCCCGGGCCCGCAATTCGTCGGTCAGGGATTTCAGCCGAACCAGGCTCTTCACTCGCGCCATCAACTGCGTGTCATCGACGGGCTTGCTCAGGAAGTCGTCGGCGCCGGCCTCAAGCCCCTGCACGCGGTCGGAGGGCTGGTCGAGAGCCGTAATCATCAGCACCGGCAGGTGGTGGGTCTTCGCACTGGCCTTGAGTCGCCGGCAGACCTCGAACCCGTCCATTTCCGGCATCATGACATCAAGGAGGACGATGTCTATGTCCTGGTTTTCGCAGATCTCGAGCGCCTGCGCGCCGGAACTGGCCGTGACCACTTCATAGTATTCGGCGGTCAGCCGCGCTTCGAGCAGGCGGACATTGGTGGGAATGTCATCGACGATAAGAACGCGCGCGGTCACAACAGCACTCCGGATACGCAGCGTAACCGAAGGCAGAGCCACAGATCACGCAATCCATACTCGACCATCCGGCGGCAAACACACGCCGGCCCGGCCACTGCCATCAGTTACGCGCGGGGGGCGCGAAGTTATTCAGGCGGGGCCAATATATTGCGCAATGGTTTCCAGAAAGTGAGACACCGAGATCGGCTTGGAAATATAGCCCTCGCAGCCACCCTGCAGGATGCGCTCCTCGTCACCCTTCATCGCAAAGGCCGTTACCGCCACGACGGGGATATGGGCGAGCTGCTCGTCATCCTTAAGCCACTTGGTCACCACCAGCCCCGAAACCTCAGGCAGTTGGATGTCCATCAGGATCAGATCGGGCATATGGGCGCGCGCCAGGTCCAGCGCCTCCATCCCGTTACGGGTCTGGATAACTTCATAGCCGCGCGATTCCAGCAGATCGTTGAAGAGCTTCATGTTGAGCTCGTTGTCTTCGACGATCATCACACTCTTGGGCATTCTACCTCGCTTGGGCGCCTGCCCGGCGCCCTGCCCGAAAGCGCTGCCGCGGCACGTCCCGCAGCTTCGCTTTCCATTGCTTCTGGGCTAGCATTGAAACTTAAACAAAACACCTTCATGAGGCCGCCTCTTGCCCGTTTCCGACCGCGCGCCGGACGTTTCCGCCCTTGCTGATTCCTGCCTCGGATACCTCGCGGAACATCCCGAGGACCTCCTGGCCTTCATGCAGCAGGCAGGTCTCGACCCCACTTCGCTGCGCGCTGCGCTCGGCTCCGTGCGTCTGCAGCACGGCCTCATCGACTATTTTGCCGCAAACGAACCGATTCTGCTCGCTTTGTGCGCCAATGCCGGCATGACGCCGGAAAGTTTCATGCGCGTCTGGCACAAGCTCAACCGGACCGAGTAGATGGCCACGGACTGGTTCTGTCGCGATTGCCTGACCAGCGGGTCCAGTGCCCCGCCGGGGCGCTGCCCGTCCTGCGGCTCGCCGCGGCTCCGGCACCACGACGAACTTTTTTCGCTCTCCATCGCCCATGTCGATTGCGACGCCTTCTATGCCTCGGTGGAGAAGCGCGACGATCCCAGCCTGCGGGACAAGCCGCTGATCATCGGCGGTGGCCAGCGTGGCGTCGTCTCCACCTGTTGCTACATCGCCCGTCAGTCCGGCGTGCGCTCCGCCATGCCCATGTTCAAGGCGCGCAAACTCTGTCCGGATGCCGTGATCATTCCACCCAACATGAGCAAATATGTGGAGGTCAGCCGGCAGATCCGCAAGCACATGGACGCCCTGACCCCACTGGTCGAGCCGCTCTCCATCGACGAGGCCTTTCTGGACATGACCGGCACCGAGCGCGTCCACAAGGCGCCACCGGCCCTTACCCTCGCCCGGTTTGCCCGCGCCATAGAACAGGAGATCGGCGTTACCATCTCCGTGGGCCTCAGCCACAACAAGTTCCTCGCCAAGGTCGCCTCCGATCTCGACAAGCCGCGCGGCTTTGCCGTTATCGGCAGGGCAGAAACCCTCGATTTCCTCGCGCCCAGGCCGATCAGCCTCATCTATGGCGTCGGCAAGGTCTTTTCGGAAACCCTCAAGAAGGACGGCTATCACACGATCGGTCAGCTCCAGCAGGAGGATCCGACCCGCCTGATGCGCCTTTATGGCGAATCCGGCGCGCGCCTCGCCCGCCTCGCCCAGGGTCAGGATGCCCGAAAGGTGTCCATCGACGGCGAGATGAAGACCATCTCGTCGGAAACCACCTTCAACCAGGACATCGCCTCGCTCGAAGACCTCTCCACCGAGCTCCTCAAATGCTCGGAGCGCCTGTCCGAGCGCCTCAAGGCCAAGGGCGTGGTGGGCGACACGGTGACGCTGAAACTCAAGACTGCGGGATTTCGGTTGCGCACGCGCGCCCGACACCTGATGATGCCGACACAGCTTGCCAATGTGCTCTACGAATCCGGTATGAGCCTGTTGCAGCGCGAAATCGATGGCACGCCGTTCCGCCTCATCGGCATCGGCGTTTCCGGCCTCGATGCTGCCGATGGCTCCGATCCAGGCGATCTGCTGGAGCCGATGGTGGCCCGCAAGGCCGCCGCCGAGCGGGCCATGGACAAGGTGCGCACCCGGTTCGGGCGCAGCGCCGTGGTTCGCGGCAAGCTCTATTCATCCCGGCCCGATGCTCCATCGGCTCCGATATCCGAAGAAGAAGCAGACGACCTCGAAGGCAAATCCAGATGACCGACCCGATCGAAAAGCTCCGCGAATATGGCTACGAACTGCCCGCCCCCAAGGCGCCGGTTGCCAGCTACGTCCCGGTCGCCCGCACCGGCAATCTCCTTTACGTCTCCGGCCAGCTCTCCAGCAACGACCAGGGCGTCGTCACCGGCCTCCTCGGCGACACCATGAACGTGCAGCAGGGCGGCAATGCCGCCGAGCTCTGCGCCGTCAACATCCTCGCCCAAGTCGTGCACATGGCCGGCGTCCCGCTCCACGAAGTCAAGCGCGTGGTAAAGCTCACCGTGCTGGTCGCATCGGTGCCCGAATTCTTCGAGCATCACCTGGTGGCCAATGGCGCTTCCAACCTCCTGGTCGGGGTCCTTGGCGACAAGGGTAAGCATGCCCGCGCCGCCTTTGGCGTGGCCGCCCTGCCCTTCGGCGCCGCCGTCGAGATCGAGGCAGTCATCGAAGTGTGACCGGGCGCCCCGGTTGAAACCGGGGCGGCCTTTCACCATATCGGCCTGACCTCCAGTCAGGGATATCCATCCCAGTGCCCGAACCCAGTTTTACGGCTGCAATCCACCCCACCACGGCATCTATTCCCGCTGCGGTGTGGAACAGCCTCGTGCCGTCTACATCGGGCGTCCCCGACAATCCGTTCCTTGACCACGCCTTTTTCCGCGCGCTCGAGGAATCCGGCTGCGCCACCGGCAAGACCGGCTGGCAGCCGCAGCATATCCTTCTCAAGGATGCGGCGGACACGCCCGTCGGGCTCCTGCCGCTTTTCCTGAAATCCCACTCCATGGGCGAGTATGTGTTCGATCACGGCTGGGCCAATGCCCTCGAACGCGCCGGCGGGCATTATTACCCCAAGCTCCAGGGCTCTGTGCCCTTCACCCCCGCAACCGCGCCAAAACTGCTCGTCCCCTCGGGCAGCCTCGAAGCCCAGTCCGCCTTGCTGTCGACCGCCCAGCAACTGGCCGGCCGGCTCGATGCCTCGTCGGTACACCTCACCTTTGTGCCCGAGGCCGAATCAGGTCTCGCCGGTTCTCTCGACTGGCTGCGCCGCGTCGATACCCAGTTCCACTGGCACAACCAGTCCTATTCGAGCTTCGAGGATTTTCTCGAAACCCTGTCCTCCCGCAAGCGCAAGACCATTCGCCGCGAGCGCCGCGATGCGTTGGCCGACGGCATCGAGGTCCGGTGGCTTTCCGGCCGCGAAATCGAGGAGCAGCACTGGGACGCCTTCTTCGACTTCTACGAGGATACCGGCGCCCGCAAATGGGGCCGTCCCTATCTCAATCGCTCCTTTTTTTCGCTGCTCGGCGAATACATGGCCGAGCGTGTCGTGCTGATGCTCGCCTATGACGGCGATATTCCGATTGCCGGTGCCATAAACTTCCGGGGCAAGGACCGGCTTTACGGCCGCAATTGGGGCGCCGTCCGCGACGTGCCCTTCCTCCATTTCGAGGTCTGCTACTATCAGGCCATCGACTATGCCATTGCCCACAAGCTGGCCGTGGTCGAGGCCGGGGCCCAGGGCGAACACAAGCTGGCCCGCGGCTACGAACCGGTGCTGACCCACTCCGTCCACTGGATTGCCCACCCCGGCCTGCGCCGCGCCGTCGCCGACTATCTCGAAGACGAACGCCCGGCCATCGAACACCAGCAGGAGCTGCTGGAGACTTTTATGCCCTTCCGCAAAGGCGAGCGGCAGGAACGGTAGCTCTTCTCCTCCCCCTCCTTCAGGGGGAGGTCGGGTGGGGGTATTCGCCATCACCGCGCGTCACCCTCGGGCTTGACCCGAGGGCTCTATACTTGCAATGCCTAGATCAAGCGCAGGCCCTCGGGTCAAGCCCGAGGGTGACGATCGGGGTGTTGAGGGCTTCTGCGAGTGTGCCTGAGAGGAAGTCCATGACCTACGATCCCACCAACATCTTCGCAAAGATCCTCAAGGGCGAACTGCCCTGCCACAAGGTCTACGACGATGACACCGCCCTCGTGATGATGGACATTTTTCCGCAATCCAAGGGGCATACGCTCATCATTCCCAAGGCCCCGTCGCGTAACCTGCTCGATGCCGATCCGGGCGACCTCGCGGCCGTCATGCCCCTCGTCCAGCGCGTCGCCAGAGCCCTCAAAACTGTGACCAATGCCGACGGCTTGCGCTTCGCCCAGTACAATGAGGCGCCTGCCGGACAGACCGTCTTTCACCTGCATTTCCACCTCATCCCGGCCTATGAGGGCATCGCACCGGGGGCCCACGCTTCCGGCCGCGCCGACGATGCCGAACTGGCGGCGCTGGCCAAGTCCATCGCGGCCCAGCTCTGACCCTATCGTGACACCCGCTCGTCTTCTTGCGTCCGGCATGGTGCTCACGGCGTCGGCCGGCATTATAGACGCCGTCGGCTTTATCGAGCTGGGTGGCTATTTCACGTCCTTCATGAGCGGCAACACCACCCAAGGCGGCGCCGCCTTTGTGGACGGTGTTTGGCCCACGGTCGTCCTGACGGGCTCGCTGATCCTTCTCTTCTTTATCGGCAGCGCGATCGGCGCCTTCCTTGCGCATTCGGGAACGCGATGGGGTCCGGCGCTGGCGAGCGGCGCAGTCTTCGCCGGTACTGCCGCCACGCTGGCCTTGACCGTTGCGGGCTACCCGGCGCGACAGACCATGCTGGTGCTGGCGGCCACTGCCGGCGCGCAGAATGCCATTCTGCCCATGCGCGGCGCGGTGCGGCTCGGCGCCACCTTCGTGACAGGAACGCTCTATGCCGCCGGGCAGGACCTGGCGCTGGCGCTACGCCGGTTGGCGCCGCCCCTCCGCTGGCTCCAGCATCTGGCGGTTTGGTTCGGCCTGCTTGGTGGCGCGGTCCTCGGCGCCTTCGCCTATCGTTTCGTCGGCATTTTCACCCTGCTGCTACCCCTCGCCATCTACGCGGCCTTCACCCTCGCCCATCTGTGGGCAGGTCGGCTGCACGCTTGAAATCAGCGGCGTTGTGCCGGCCGGCGCAGGTGCAGCATGACGAGTAGGCCCAGCGCCGCGGCAGAGCAGGTCGACGCGACCAGCAGCATGAGCGAGGGCCCGATGCCCTCGAGCAGGGCGACGAGGATCGGCGGCGCCGCAGCCGAGAGCAGGTTCAGCGGCAGGGCAATCCGCGACAGCGCCCGCGCATAGTCAGCCCGGTCGTAGAACACCAGCGGCATCGTCGCCCGCGACACGGCGAGCGCTCCCGCCCCAAAGCCGTAGATCACGATGAAACCGATGATGGCAACGAGGCTCGGCTCCGGCATCACCAGCAGCAGCAGCAATGACGCCAGCAGCGTCGGGCCGGCGACCAGCGCCGTGTTGAGGCCGTCCCAGCGCTGACCGCCAAGAAAATCCAGGGCGCGCGCAGAAATCTGGATGATCCCCAGAGACGACGCGAGTGTCGTGGCAGTCGCCAGCGGCAGGCCATAGCTCTTGAGCAGTTCGATGATGATGCCCGAAAAACCGAAGGTCACGAAGGCATTGAGCGAAATGGCCGCGGCGACAATGTAGAATGTGCCACCCAGCTCCACAGGCGGCGGGGCTTCGACGCCCTTGTTCGTGCCCGGCTCCGCATTGGGCCTCATGGGCAGTCCCCCGAGATACAACACGGCGGTGGCCACCAGCAGCGCAGCGTAGAGCGCGCAGACCAGTCGCCAGTCCATGCCCTGGCTGAGATAGGCAGTGATTGGCCAGAAAATCGTTCCCGACAGACCCGATGCGATCATCAAGGCCCCGATGGCGCGCCCGGCCTTGGCGCCCAGCGCTTCGTTGAGCGCAATATGGGCCGCCGTGGACAGCGAGGTCGCCCCCGACAGGCCCAGCACCAGCCAGGCTGCCAGGTAAGTCACGATGTCCTGACTCGCTCCGAGCGCGGCAAAGCCCAGCGCCAGGCCAAGCGACCCAGCCACCAGCAGGCGACGCGCGCCCAAGCGCACGAAAGCAGCCCCCATCACGGGGGCGACAAGGCCCATGGTGACGTAGAACACCGTGCTGCCCATGAAGGCTGAAGGCAGCGACATATCGAGACCCGCCGCGATATCGGCGCCCAGCACGGTGAGCAGGCCGATCGTGCCCCAGCCGACATTCTGGCCAATGGCAAGGACAAGCAGGTATCGCAGAGCGTGCAAGGTGGTAGCACCGGAAGGAGGTCAGCGAACCGATAAGCTAGGCGTATTTCGATTCTGTGACACTCTAGATCGGCGGCAGCACCGCCACCGCGATCAGTGCCAGCGTCACCAGCATGGCAATGGATAGGCTTCCGGCCAGCAGCACCTTTCCGCCTGCGGCAACTATGGATCGCAGGTCGACGGACAGCCCGAGCGCGGCCATCGCCACCAGCGTCAGGTGGCCGGACACTACGCCGAGCAGGTCGATGGCGCCTTGCGGCAGCGCACCGGCGCTTCGCAGCAGCATCAACACCAGAAAGCCGATGATGAACCATGGCACGAGCAGCCCGGGGGCCACCCGGCGCCGCTGCCGCCTGCCGGTAATGAGACCGAGCACAAGCACAACCGGCCCCAGCATCAGCACGCGCACGAGCTTTACCACCGTCGCGATCTGGCTGCTCACCGGCCCGGTCTGTGCCGTTGCCGCCAGCACCTGCGGCACCGCATAAACGGACAAGCCGGCCACAATGCCATACTGGCCCGCTGACAGGTCGAGTAGCAGCAGGGTCCCCGGCAGCAGCAGCACCACCAGAATGCCCAGCACCGCCGTAAAGCCGATCGAAGCCGCCACGTCCTCGGCCTTGGCCTCGATCACCGGCGCCGCCGCCATGATCGCCGAATTACCGCAGATGGAATTGCCGCAGGCAACCAGCACCGCCTGACGCCGGTTGAGCCCGACCAGCCGGCCGATTGCGTAGCTGGCACCCAGTGCCACGACCACGACCACGACAATGGCCGCCAGCAAGGGCGCACCGGATCCCAGAATCGCCGCCCCGCTGATCGTCGCGCCGAGCGCCACCACCGCCAGTTCCAGCACGATTTTCGCAGCGAAATTGACGCCCGCACGAAACCGGGGATCGAGCCCAAACGCAGTGTGGATGCCGGTACCGAACAGAATGGCCAGCACCAGACCATCGATCCAACGATGCCCGCTGAGGGTTACTTCCGCCCATTCCACTCCGGCGGCCAGGGCGGCGACACCCATACTGAGAAGGAGTCCGGGCCAGATTGCTAAAAGACGCGCAGTACGGAGCACAATTTTGCCTCAGGGAACTTCGCCCTAGATAAACATTGCGACCGAGCAACTCAATCGCAGACTGGCTGCACCTCCGATCCGCCATATGCAGCCGCAAAGGTTGCGCTCGCGGGCAATCCAGAGCGCCACTTGCTGCGTTGTGCTCTGCGATCCGGAGACGTCCCATGCTGCTAGCCTATCCCTGGCCCGCTTTGCCGGCTGCCCTCGTCCTCACCCTTTTGGTTTCGGCGCTGGGCTTCATCCGCACCGATTACTTCGTCAGTCTCGGCTATGGCTTTTCCATCGCCCTGCTCGCGGTGGCTTTCCCGCTGGCCTACCAGCCTCAGCTCGATCTCTTTACGCTGGCGCAGTCTGGACTGCTGCTGGCCTATGGCCTACGGCTCTCGAGCCACCTGATCGCCCGCGAACGCCAGCCGAGCTTTGCCCGCGAGCTCGAGGCCTCGAAGGAGCGCAGCCGCCATATCAAGGGTGGTTTGAAACTGGTGATCTGGGTCAGCGTGGCGGCGCTCTACGTCGCCATGTATGCGCCGGCGCTGATCAGCCTCTCCGCGCGGGCGGACGGTGCCGACCTGTCCTCGCTGCCATGGGGGCTTTCGGTCGCGGCGCTCGGGCTTGCTCTCGAAGCGCTTGCCGATTGGCAGAAGACCCAATTCAAGAAAGCCTATCCGCAGCGCTTCTGCGACACCGGCCTCTTTTCCATGGTCCGCTGCCCGAACTATTTCGGCGAAATGGTTTTCTGGCTCGGCATTTTCGTCTCCGGCCTATCGGCCTATGCGAGCCTTCTCGATTGGGCCCTGGCGCTTGCGGGCCTGATCTGCATCCAGCTCATCATGCTTGGCTCCGCCCGCCGTCTCGAATTCAAGCAGGCGGAGCGCTATGGCGACGATGCGGAGTTCCGGGGCTATGAGCGTCGCGTCCCTATCCTGCTGCCGCTGGTGCCGCTCTATTCGCTCAAGAACCTCAAGGTCTACCTCGGCTAGGGATCCGACGGCTCCTCATCAAGTGTGTTCTTGTAGATGACCCCATCCTTCATGATCACCACGAAGTTTGCCGGGTCGGCCACGAGGCCAAGGTCCTCCAGCGGATTGCCGTCCACAAGCAGCAGGTCGGCCAGCGCGCCGTCCTCGACCACGCCGAGCGCACCCGGATAGGGATTGCGCGGGCCCGACAGCGCCAGCATTTCGGCATTGGCGCTGGTGGCCATGATCAAAGCCTCGGCCGGCGTGTACCACTGTTCCAGCGAGGCCAGGATCGCACCTTGCTGCTGCGCCAGCGCCTGGGAAAACAGCACGTCCGTGCCCCAGGCCGTCTTGATGTTGTATTTCTTGGCCAACTCATAAGTCGGCCCGATGCCGGGAAAAACCTGATCGGCGCTGACACGCTGCACTGATCCTTCCGGAAAGCCCAGCCGCAGCGCCTCGGGCAATGGCTGCAGGCTGAGCCAGACATCCTTTTCGGCGATCAATTGCGCCGTTTCCTCATCCATCAGGAAGCCGTGCTCGATCACCTTCACACCTGCCTCGATGGAACGCCGGATGGCTGCTGACGTAAAGGCATGGGCGGTCACATAGGTGCCCCAGTTTTCGGCCGCTTCCACCGCTGCCGTCAGTTCCTCGAGCGTGAAGGTAGAGACGTCCACCGGGCTGAATGGCGACGACACCCCGCCCCCGGCCGTCAGCTTGATCTGGCTGGCGCCCTGCATCAACTGCTCACGCACCCGCACCCGCACTTCGTCCGGACTGTCGGCCACCATGGCGCCGCCGATCACCTCCATGCGCGACATGTGCCCGCCGATGGTGCGCGGCAATTCGTGCAACTGGCGGAAATCGCCGTGACCTGATGTCACGGTGATCATCGCGCCGGACGGATAGATCCGCGGCCCTTCGATCAGCCCCTCGTCGATAGCCTGCTTGAGCCCGAAGGCAGGCCCGCCGACGTCCCGCACAGTGGTGAAGCCGCGCATCAGCGTATCGGCCGCTTCGTCGGCTGCGGCGATATTGTTGTAGCCGACGTCGCCGACAATGCTCTGCGGCGCCGTATTGCGGATCAGCATAGTATGCCAATGCGCATCGATAAGCCCCGGCATCAACACCATGCCCTCGCCATCGATGACGACGGCACCCTCCTCGGTAATGGGGCTGGCAGATATGCTTGAGATCAGTCCCTCGCTCACGAGGACATTGCTAGGCTCCGACAGCGTTTCAGACTGTCCGTCAAAAATCCGGACATTCTCGAAGATCACTGTCTCCTGCATCGGCTGGGCCATGGCGGCCGGGGCAGCGATGAGCAGCAATGCTGTGGAGACGGCGGCTCGCAGCCTCAAGCGCTCGCTGGACTGCACTGTGGAATAGACCCTCATGACGCACCCATTGGCTTTTGGATGCGCCAGCCTATCCCGCCCCGGCCCGCTGCGAATGGCATTGCGTCCCGCAACCATGGTCGGCGTCCCTATCTGCGTACGGGGTCGGCACGGGCACTGGCCTCGCACCAGGCGCCGGAACCATGTCCGGCCAGCGTGATGCGGCTACCCGATCAGGCCGCCAGACCCTTTTGCAGCACCACCAGGGTCATGTCGCCGTCATAGGCATGCGCGTCGAATCCCATTTCCCGCTCGATCTGGATGGCGGACTTGTTGGCGCAGTTTTCGATGCTCATCAGGCGCTTGACGCCCCTGGCCTCGGCCTGGCGTTCGACATGGCGCAGCAATTCCCAACCGATTCCGCGGTTCTTCTGATCCCCGCGCACCGAGATCGCCACTTCGCCCGTTTCGAGCATTGGATCGCAGGCCAGCATGGCCGTCCCGAGAATGGTGGTGCCGGTTTCGTCGAGGGCCACGTAACTTTCGGTCTGGTGGTGATCGACCTGGGTCATGGCCGCAACATGCTCGCGCCCCACCCGCACGACGCTCAGAAAGCGGAACCGCCTGTCCTCGGCTGTGACCTCTTCGAAAAATTTCGCCAGCGCCGCTTCATCGCCGGGACGAACCGGCCGCACCCGCAGGGTGAGGCCGCTGCGCGTGATCAGTTGCGTAAATTGTTGGTCCATTCCGTACCGCCTTCCTGCGTGTGCCCTTACCCTTCCCTATACGTCAACCAATCAGCGGGTACGTTGACCTGGATCAAGCAAGGGACCGAGGCCGCTGCCCGGCCGATGCCATTTCTCCAAGTGGGCGCATCCCTGCTGGCATCAGCGGCGCCGACTGACTCCGATCGCTCACACAGCAAGAAGGCCCGGATCGCTCCGGGCCTTCTTCATTTCGTCCGAGCTGAATTGTCAGCTCTTGTCGGCGGTCGCCTTCGGCTTTTTGGGCCGCGGCAGCGCCTTGGGCTTGGCCGGACGCGGCGGCACGGCCACCAGCTCCAGCTTGGCCTCCGTGCCCTCGCCGACCACGGCCACGGTGACGGAGCCACCATTGACCAGTTCGCCAAACAGCACCTGGTCGGCCAGCGGCTTCTTAACGTGTTCCTGGATCACGCGGCCCAGCGGGCGCGCGCCCATGCGTTCATCATAGCCGTGCTCGGCCAGCCAGTCGGCCGCTTCCGGCGTGAGGTTGATCGTGACACCGCGCTCGGCCAGCTGGCCTTCGAGCTGCAGCACGAACTTTTCCACCACGCGACGGACCACTTCGCGCGGCAGCGGCGCAAAGGAGATGATCGCGTCGAGCCGGTTGCGGAACTCGGGCGAGAAGGTGCGGTTGATCGCCTCTTCGTCGTCCCCCTGCTCACGCTTGCGGCCGAAGCCGATGGGCGAGCGGGCCAGTTCGGCGGCGCCGACATTGGACGTCATGATCAGGATGACATTGCGGAAATCTACCGCCTTGCCGTTGTGATCGGTCAGCTTGCCGTGGTCCATCACCTGCAACAGGACGTTGTAGAGATCCGGATGGGCCTTCTCGATTTCATCGAGCAGCACCACGCTATGCGGATGCTGGTCCACGCCGTCCGTAAGAAGGCCCCCCTGGTCGAAGCCGACATAGCCCGGAGGGGCGCCCAGCAACCGGCTGATCGTGTGGCGCTCCATATATTCGGACATGTCGAAGCGCAGCAGTTCGACGCCGAGCGTATCGGCGAGCTGCTTGGCGACTTCGGTCTTGCCTACGCCGGTCGGGCCGGTGAACAGGTAGGAGCCGATCGGCTTTTCCGGTTCGCGCAGGCCGGCGCGCGCCAGCTTGATCGCCGAGGACAGCGCCGTGATGGCGGAATCCTGCCCGAACACCACCGTCTTGAGGCTCTGTTCGAGCCCCGAGAGCAGCTCCGCATCGGACTTGCTGACCGACTTGGGCGGAATGCGCGCGATCGTGGCAATGGTGGCTTCGATGTCCTCGACATCGATCACCTTCTTGCGCTCGCCTTCCGGCAGCAGCTTCTGGCTGGCCCCGGTTTCGTCGATGACGTCGATCGCCTTGTCCGGCAGCTTGCGGTCGGTGATGTAGCGGGCGCTCAGTTCCACTGCCGACTTGATGGCCTCGTCGGTATAGGTGACCTTGTGGAAGTCCTCGAAATAGGGCTTCAGGCCCTTCACGATCTCGATGGCGTCAGGAACGGTCGGCTCGTTGACGTCGATCTTCTGGAAGCGACGCACGAGAGCCCGGTCCTTCTCGAAGAACTGGCGATATTCCTTGTAGGTGGTCGAGCCGATGCAGCGGATCGCACCCGACGCCAAAGCAGGCTTCAGTAGGTTCGATGCATCGAGCGCGCCACCCGAGGTGGCGCCGGCGCCGATCATGGTGTGGATCTCGTCGATGAAGAGCACCGCATTGGGCATCTTCTCGAGTTCCTTCATCACCGCCTTGAGACGCTCTTCGAAGTCGCCGCGATAACGCGTGCCGGCCAGCAGCGCGCCCATGTCGAGCGCATAGATGACCGCTTCCTGCAGCACTTCGGGGACGTCGCCTTCGATGATCTTGCGCGCCAGGCCTTCGGCGATGGCCGTCTTGCCCACGCCCGCGTCACCCACATAAAGCGGGTTGTTCTTGGACCGACGGCACAGCACCTGGATGGTACGGCGCAGCTCGGCATCGCGGCCGATCAGCGGGTCGATCTTCCCGAGGCGCGCCTTCTCGTTGAGGTTGACGCAGAAATCGGCGAGGGCCGAGCTCTTCTTGGCCTCCGGTCCGCCTTCGGCATGGCCGTTTTCGCCCTCTTCGGAGCCGCGCACCTTGCGCTCTTCGCTGGGGCCTGACTTGGTGATGCCGTGGGAGATGAAATTCACCGCGTCGAGCCGGCTCATGTCCTGCTGCTCGAGGAAATAGGCGGCATGGCTTTCGCGTTCGGCAAAGATGGCGACGAGCACGTTCGCACCCGTAACCTCTTCGCGACCGGATGACTGGACGTGGATCACCGCGCGCTGGATGACGCGCTGGAAGGCGGCAGTCGGCCGCGCATCCTGGCCGTTCTGCACGACCAGGCTGTCCAGTTCTTCATTAATGAAGTCTTCGAGGTCGCTCTTGAGCGCGTCGATATCGACGTCGCACCCGGTCAGCACGGCCACGGTGTCGCGGTCATCGGTCAGGGCCAGGAGCAGGTGCTCGAGCGTGGCAAACTCATGGTTGCGCTCACGAGCCAGGTTCATCGCCTGGTGCAGGGCCTTTTCGAGTCCGCGCGAAAATGAGGGCATATGATGTTCCTACTGTTTTTCCATCACGCATTGCAGCGGATGCTGGTTCTTGCGTGCCGTATCCATGACGCGGGTCACCTTGGTCTCGGCCACCTCGTATGGATATACGCCGCACTCACCGACCCCCTTCTGGTGGACGTGCAGCATGATGCGCATGGCGTCTTCGCGTGACTTGTTGAAGACGTCCTGAAGCACCAGAACGACGAACTCCATCGGCGTGTAGTCGTCGTTGAGCAGCAGCACCCGGTAAAGGTTCGGGCGCTTGGTTTTGGGACGCGTCTTGGTCACCGTCCCGGTTTCGAAATCCGCATCGTTTCCGCCTGGTCGGCGCCCGTCGTCATCCTTGGGGCCGGCAACGACGCGCAAAGGCGAAGCGAACCGGCTGGCGGACGGCAGGATGAGATCGGGCAAAGGGGAAGTCATGGTCATGGCAGTCGTACTGTCGCCGGAGGAAACGAAGCAGTTGGTTGGACCCATTATGTAGGCAAAATCAGCGCCATGTTAAGGGCCATCCCATCCCGAAAATGTGACCTGGGTCTTAGTTCGCGCCAGGCAACCTTTTTCGGGAACTGGTGCAGCCAACTGCCCACAGTGAGCCGGCAAAATGCCGTGAGGCGCCAAAAATCCATCGCATTTTACAGATTCGTAACGGCCTGTGGCTAATCTGCACTGAGGCTGGATTTCGAGGTTTGGGGCCAATCGAAAACCGGCTGCGTCAAACGAGTGCGTACGGGCAGAAGTCCGATAAGTAATTGGAGTACCGGGTGATTTTCCTGGCAAAGACCCCCTTTCACGTCGCCATTTTTCGCGCTGTTGCGGCCGTTCTTTTTGTTCTGACCGTCAGCCTCTCAGCTGCGGCGCCGGCCCACGCCATTGAGAACCTGCGCAAATATGCGGGCATCGTCGTGGACGCCAAATCCGGCAGTATCCTCTATGAGGAGCAAGCCGATTCAAGGCGTTACCCGGCCTCCGTGGCCAAGGTGATGACGCTCTACGTGCTCTTCCAGGAGCTGCAGGCAGGCAATCTCAGCCTCTCCACCAAGATGACCGTCTCCCGTCACGCCGCCTCGGCCGTCCCCACCAAACTGGGTCTGCGCGCCGGGTCGACCATTTCAGTGGAAGACGCCATCAAGTCCCTCGTGACGCTGTCGGCCAACGACATGGCCCGCGTCATTGCCGAACACATTTCCGGCACTGAATCGAAATTCGCCGAGCGCATGACCGCCACGGCTCGCGCCATGGGCATGAGCAGCACGACCTATCGCAATGCCTCGGGTCTGCCCGATGGCGGCCAGGTCACCACCGTGCGCGACCAGGCCATCCTCGGCATCGCCGTCTACCAGCACTTCCCGCAATACTACGAATTCTTCCAGACCACGTCGTTCCGCTATGGCGGCAAGACCTATGGCAACCACAACCGCGTGCTGGGCTATATGGGCGCCGTCGACGGCATCAAGACCGGCTACATCAATGCTGCCGGCTCGAACCTCCTGACCGCTGCCCGCAAGAACGACCGCCACATCGTGGTCGTCGCCTTCGGCTTCAACTCCGCCGCATCGCGCGATGAGAAGGTCCGCCAGCTCGTCTCCAACTATCTCGACAAGGGCCGCCGCGGCGACTACTTGCAGACCGCCATGGTTCCGGTCCCGGGTCGCCAGGGCAATACCCAGTTCGCGCTGGCCCAGCCGCGCAAGCCCACTTTCGCCATGCCCACGCCCATGCCCGATTTCCGGCTTGCGGCGCTGGTTGCGGCCAATGGCGCGCAGCCCCAGGTCGCCGTCGCTTCGGCTGCCCCGGTGGCGCTGCCCACCCCTGCCCCGGCCGACCTCGGCCTGTCGCCGGCCGTTCATGCTGCCACCGTCCTTGCCGCTCCCAGCCAGGCCGAGCCGATCTATCCCAACGAGGATGTCATCGGCGCCTGGCTCAGCGAGACCTATAATCTCGGCGCCCCGCCGGCCGCGCTCGGCCAGACCGCGCCCTCGAGCCCACTGCTGCCGCCCGGATCGGTCGACAACAATGCCGCTCCCGCCGCCGGCCAGCCGGTCGACCTGATGCATTCGGGTTCCGTCGCCGACGCAGCCCCGGTCAGCGGCTGGATCGTCCAGATCGGCGCAGGCCCTTCCGAGACCAGCGCCCGCGCCATGCTGTCCGACGCGGCCAGCAAGGTCGGTTCGCTCGGCGACTTCCGGTCCTATGTCGAACCCTTCGAGAAGAACGGCCAGACCTTCTACCGCGCCCGCTTCGTCGGCTTCGGCGACCGCGATGCCGCGACCACCATGTGCAATCACCTCAAGGACCAGGACATGTCGTGCCTGGCCATGCAGGGGTAACAGCAAGCTTCGGCACGGCGGACCTACCGCCGGCCGCGGGCCCCTAACCGGCCCAAGCAAATGGACGGCGCGTATTGCCGTCTCCGGGGATCAATTGGTGCTTGTGTATGGAGTAGCCCAATGAGTGACCGCAATGCTCTTATCGAGCTGGCCAATTTCGTTGGCCGCTCACCCCTCGCCTCGCCGGACATGAAGGTCCGCAACAAGGCGCTGAGTGGCATGACCGAGCGGATGCTGCCGCGCCAGAAGCGCTCGGTGGGCGACCTGCTCGGCGTGGTCATGGCGCTCTCGGCCCGCACCCGCCGCATGGCGCAGGACCCGGTCCATGTCGAAGTCGATGTCTTCGCCCCCGGCGGCAAGCGCGCGCTGCGGCTGACCCTCGGCCAGGGCTGAGGTCTCCTGACATCCGGCGTCAGCTGACGAAAACTGACGCCCCGCTCCTCCATGCTGGCCTCGTTTCAAAAGGAGACCCAGCATGAGTACCGAAACCGACCCCATCCCGTCGCCGCTGCGCGGCCTCACGACCGTTGTCTTTCCGGTCACCGATTTCGACGCCGCCAAGAGCTGGTACACCAAAGTCTTCGGGATTGCGCCCTATATGGACACGCCGGCCTATGCCGAGTTCCGGGTCGGGGACTACCAGCATGAATTCGGTCTTCTGAACGTCCCGATGTCGGGTGGCTTCGCCCAGGCGCCCGCTGCGGCCGGTGGCGCCATCGTCTATTGGCATGTCGACGATATCGAGGCCGAGCTGGCGCGCCTCGTCAGCCTCGGCGCTACGCTGCATCAACCGGCACGCGACTTCGGCCGCGGGTTCATCGGCGCCTCGGTGATCGATCCCTTCGGCCACATCCTGGCATTGATGTACAACCCGCACTACCTGGCCGTAGCCGCAGCGCGGGCTGTCTGATCGGTGTCGTGGCGCTCAAACGAGCGCCACGATCTCCTTCTTCTTCCACACGAACTGGTACCAGGCCGCTTGCAGCACCAGCATCATGGTGAAGCTCGCCGCATAAGCCACCCAGATGCCGGTCAGCCCGAGGCTGGTCTGGCTCAGCCACACCGCGCCGGGAAGCTCGATCAGGAGAATACAGGCCAGCGACAGGATCATCGGCGCATAGACGGTGCCGCTGGCGCGCATGATGCCCGAGAACACCACGCTCCAGCCGAAGCAGAGGATGCTCCACAGCACCACATGCAGCAGCGTCTCGGTCAGCTCCACGACCTCCGGATCGGTGATGAACAGGGCCACGACATGCTGGCTGAACAGATAGGCCAGGATGATCAGCCCGCCCGTGATGATGAGGTTCAGCACCACCGCCGTGCGGGTGATCTCCCCGATCTGATCGTTGCGGCGCGCGCCGATCGCCTGGGCCGCGAAGATCGAGGCGGCAATCCCGATCGACATGGCCGGAAACTGCACATAGCTCATCACCTGCCCCAGCGCGCCATAGGCGGCCGTGGCATCGGAACCGAACCGGTTGACGAGGCCCACCACAACAATGCCGGCGATGGAGGAGATCACCATCTGCAGGCCTGCGGGCACGCCCAGTTTCAGGATCAGCCCGAGCAGCCTGAAGTCAGGACGCAGCATGGCGCCGAGCAACACCGCGTCGGGGGCAAGCGGCATGTTGCGGGCGCGCATATAGACGAACAGGAAGACCAGCACGGTGAGGAAGCCGGCGATCATGCCCCAGGCAGCGGCATCGACGCCCAGTTGTGGCAGGCCGAACCATCCCTGGATCAGCGCCGGCGTCACCACCAGACTCACGGCCATGGACATGATCAGCGAAAGGAGCGGCGTGATCGTGTCGCCGACCCCGCGCAGCACCGAGGTGACAACGAGGAAGAGGAAAAAGCCAGGCATGCCGATCAGCACGATCCGCGCATAGCCCACGGCCATGTGGAGGATGTTTTCCGGCGCCCCCAGCACCGTCATGATCTGCTCGGTGAAGATGCCGCCGACAAAGGCCACGACCAGTCCCAGGGCGATCGCCGCGGTCAGCGTGGTGCCGGTGATCCGCTTCACCTTGTCGATGTCACGTGCGCCCCAGGCCTGCCCGATCAGCACGGTCGAGCCGGACGACAGGCCGATGATAAAACTCATCAGGAAGAACATGATGGGGAAGAAGGTCGCGGTGGCGGCCAACGCCTCCACGCCGATCATCTGCCCAACATAAATAGAATTGATCGTGCCCGAGAGCGCCTGAAGGATATTCGATGCCATCAGAGGCACCAGGAAAAAGGCAAACCGCTGCCAGAGGGGGCGGGTGGATTGGGGGTTCATGCGAACGCTCCGGAAAATGCAACAAAGGGCGCGTCACGGCTCTGGCCCCAATCCGGCTGCTGTCGAAAATACCTGGCAGGCGGCCGGGGGGACCAATTCACACCGCGCAATTGCGGTGCCGGCTGGACGGGCGCTGGAGGCTTGGGCAATGACGGCGGCTTGCATACGCCTCGCCCGGCGGAGCGTCAATTGCGGTGCCGCAACAGGCGCGCGACGACTGCCCGGCGGTCGTCGCCGCAATCCATGTCCGGATCGGATTGGAAGGAATGGTGCCCCCCGCCGGACTCGAACCGGCACGCCTCGCGGCGGAGGATTTTGAGTCCTCTGCGTCTACCATTCCGCCAGAGGGGCACGGCTCGGTTCCTAGCCGAGAAGTGGGCGCCGCGCAACAGCCTGCGCGGCCCTGTCACCAGCGTCCGGTGCTCTCCTCGAAGCTGGGATCGAGGAAGCTGCCATTGCCGCTCGGCTGGGTGGTCGTGAAGCCGGCGCCATACTGCTGCTGCATCATCTGTTCGCGCTGGATGGCGTCGAACGCCTGCACATCGAGCCCGATGACCGAGGTCATCAGGTTCGGCCCCGTGCCGGGCTTGAACGCTTCGGCGATGGCCTCCTCGCCCTCGAACGCCTTGACGCCCGTCGATGGGTTGATCCACGTCTCCTGCATGCCATCCGGCACGTTGAACGGCGTCGCCGGCTTGCCCTGGAGCGCATTGGCCATGAAGCTGGTGAAGATCGGCACGGCCATGTCGCCGCCGGTCGATGCCGAACCCATGGAGCGCGGCTGGTCGTAGCCGACATAGATGCCGACGGCCAACTCGGGCGTAAAGCCGACGAACCAGGCATCCTTGTAGTCATTGGTGGTGCCGGTCTTGCCTGCCACCGGCCGATTGAGCGCGCGGGCCTTGGTGCCGGTGCCGCGCTGGATCACGCCTTCCATCATCGAGGTGATCTGGTAGGCGGTCATCGGGTCGAGCACCTGCGGGCGATTGTCGAGGATGCGCGGCTCCCCCTGCCCGTGCCAGTCCGCCGCTTCGCAGCCGTCGCAGACCCGCTGGTCGTGGCGATAAACGGTTTCGCCATAGCGGTCCTGGATACGGTCGATCAGCGTCGGCACGATCTTGCGCCCGCCATTGGCGATGGTCGCATAGGCCGCCGTCATCCGCATCGCCGTCGTTTCCCCGGCACCCAGCGCCATGGCCAGCACCGGCTGCATATTGTCATAAATGCCGAAGAGCTGGGCATAGTCGGCGATCAGCGGCATGCCGATATCGCGCGCCAGGCGCACGGTCATGACGTTTCGGCTGCGCTCGATGCCGCGCCGCAAGGTCTGCGGCCCGTAGAATTCCTGCGAATAGTTTTCCGGCCGCCAGACTGAACCATCCGCCATCCGCACTTCCACCGGCGCATCCAGCACCACGGAAGCCGGCGTATAACCATTGTCGAGTGCCGCCGCATAGACGATGGGCTTGAACGACGAACCGGGCTGCCGCAGCGCCTGCGTGGCGCGGTTGAACTCGCTTTCGGCAAACGAGAACCCGCCCACCATGGCCAGGACGCGGCCGGTGCGCGGATCCATCGCCACCAGCGCACCCTCGATCTCGGGCACCTGCTCGAGCGTGAAGACGCCGTCCTGCCCCGATACCGGGGACACATAGACCACGTCGCCGACCTTCAGGATGTCCTGCACCGGCTGGGAAATCCAGCGAATCTCCGGCCCGGAAAGCGTCCCCTCGACGCGCGCCGAAGTCACCGCGCCATCGACATCGTCTTCGGGCCGCAGCCCGATGCGCGCCTGGTTGTTGCCAACGTCCAGCACGACGGCGAGCTGCCATTCCGGCACGTCGCTGAGCGGTTCGATGGCCGCGACGGCAGCGCCCCAGTCATCGCCCAGTTCCACGCTGGCCACGGGACCGCGGAAGCCGCGGGCATGGTCGAAATCCACCAGTCCGTCCATCAGCGCCCGCCGCGCATATTCCTGCAGGCGCGGCTCCAGCGTCGTGCGCACCGACAGGCCCCCGCCATAAAGCTGGTCCTCGCCGTAGAGCTTGGCGAGGTCGCGGCGCACTTCCTCGGTGAAATATTCCGCCGAATAGAGCTGGCTGCCGGCGGCACGCGGAATGACGTTCAGCGGCTCCTTCTGTGCGGCCGCCGCCTCTTCATAGGTGACATAGCCATTCTCGACCATGCGGTCGATCACCCAGTTGCGGCGCTCGATGGCCGCTTCGGCGCGACGGAACGGATGGTAGTTGTTCGGTCCCTTGGGCAGGGCAGCGATATAGGCCGCCTCCGGCAGCGTCAGTTGATAGAGCGCCTTGTCGAAATAATTCAGCGCCGCCGCCGCCACCCCGTAGGAATTGAGGCCGAGGAAGATCTCGTTGAGATAGAGCTCGAGGATCTTGTCCTTGGAAAAAGTCGATTCGATCCGCAGCGCCAGCACCGCTTCCTGGATCTTGCGGTCCCAGGTCTGTTCCGAGGTCAGGAGGAAATTCTTGGCCACCTGCTGGGTGATCGAGGAGCCGCCACCCTGGATCGAGCTGTCGCCATCCATGCGCGCCATGACGTTGTCACGCAGGGCGCGGATCACGCCGTCTACGGCAATGCCGCTATGGCTGTAAAAATCCTTGTCCTCGGCCGAGAGGAAGGCCTCGACCACCAATGGCGGCACGGTCTCGATCGGCTGGAACAGGCGCCGTTCGCGCGCATATTCGGCCAGCAGCGTCCCGTCGGCGGCGTGCACGCGGGTAGTAACGGGCGGCTGGTAGTCCTGCAACACCGTATAGTCGGGCAATTGCGCCGAAACGACGCTCAGATAGACGGCCGCCGCCGCAACCCCGCCCAGGGCGAGGAACATGCCGAAGCCAAACAGCCAGCCAAGCAGACGAAACATCTGGTCAGACTCTCCCGGCTGCCGAAGCGGCCTTCACGGAATCATACCAGAAGCGAACCGCCCTGTTGATCACTCGAACGCGATTCACGGCTGTTCCTCGAGACCGTCGAAATAGGTGGAAATGCCGCGCGCAATGGCTTCGGCCGTGCGATCCCGCCAATCGGATTGCATCAGGTTGGCCATGTCGCTGGCGTTGGAGAGGAAACCCAGTTCCACCAGCACGGATGGAACATCGGGCGCTTGCAGCACGAAAAAGTCGGCCTGCCGCACGGGGAAGCGCCGCAACTGCACGCTGGGCTCCAGTTGATGCACGATCGACTGGGCGGCCATGAAGGACTGCACGCGCATCTCCCGCCGCATCAGGTCCAGCAGGATATCGACCACTTCCGGCGCCATGGTCGTGGGCATGGCAAAGCCCGCGATCACGTCCGAGGCGTTCTCGTTGTCCGCCAGCACCTTGTCGAGCACGTCGGTGGCGTTCTCGTCACGCGTATAGACCGAAGCGCCGCGGATTTCCGGCTGCTGGAAACTATCGGCATGCAGAGAGATGAAAAGGTCGGCCTTGTTCTGACGCGCCAGTTCCACGCGCTCCTCGAGCCGCAGGTAGGAATCGTCCTCGCGGGTCAGGGCCACGTCGAACCGCCCCGATGCCACGAGCAGTTCCTGCAGGCGCAGCGAGAAGGCCAGGACGATATCCTTTTCCTTGACGCCCTCCGGCGTCTCCGCGCCGCTGTCGATGCCGCCATGGCCGGGATCGATCACCACGAGCGGCCGGCTGTCGCTGGCCACTTCCGAGCCGCCCGCGGGCGTCGAGACGGCTGGCGCGGCAACGGCCTCCGAACCCTGCTTGTCGCGCTCCACATTGGCGGCGAATTCCTCGGCCGTGGCGGGAATGATGTCGACCACCAGCCGGGCCGGCTGGCCCTCGAAGGCGTCGAGCACATAGGCCTGCTGCACCTGTGCCGGCCCGCGCAGGGTCAACGTCGTGCGCACGCGGTCCGCCGCTGCCTGTTCGATGACATAGGCTTCGACGAGGCCTTCTGCCGGTGCGCCCGAAGGTTCGGGCACGGAAAAGGTGCCGGCCCGCACGTCGATCGCCAGCCGCTGCGGGTCTGCGAGGGAAACAAAGGAGAATGCAGTGCGCTCGGCGAGGTCGACCACCAGCCGCGCGCGATCGGCCGTGGCGGTCACGCGCGCATCGATGACATTGGGAAGCGGCGGCAGGACGGCAGCGTCCTGCGCCTGAGCCACAGCAAGACCGGCCACCATGGCCAGCGCGCCCAAGGCGAGGCGTATCAGAAATCGCATGGTCAAGACGTCGACCGGCTCCCAAAAATCCGGGCCGCTAGTTGCCGCGCAGTTACGGCGATTCTTCGGCAGATATGGCCTTATGCGATGATTTGCGCCACGGGCCAAGGAATGAACCTGGAAAACCGCCCCAGCGAGACCAATTTGACTTTCCTGTTGCCATTCCGGCGCAACTTTTCTACACGCTTAGAGTGCAGGTGCGTATGTTCCGCGGTCGTTTTCGGGGTGTTGACGACACCCTCTATGGCCCGGAGCGGAAGTTGCGGTTTCAACCTCCTGCATGAACGAATTTCGGCCCAACCGGGCCGGACGGTGCCAGGCGCTTGGCCTGACACCCAATAGGAAGAGGTCATATGGCCCGCTGGCGAACAGAGCGCGACGCGATCGAGACTACCGATTGCCGCTTTGCTTCGCCCTCAATGCCGGCCCTGACCGAAAACACCATGGCGCTGAACGTGAGAGGTTCGCGCCGCCCAACATCAAACCTATTCGCCCCGCAATGCGCCATGACCAGGATGCCGGCCTCCCGGCGTCCCCTTGTCGGCGCGCGGGTGCGCGGAGCTCAATATGGCGACCAAGAGAATGCTGGTGGATGCCATCCACCCGGAAGAAACACGGATTGTCGTTACATCAGGTAACCGGCTCGAGGAGTTCGATTTCGAATCGGCGGCACGCCGCCAGTTGCGGGGAAATATCTACCTCGCCAAGGTGACGCGGGTTGAACCCAGCCTGCAGGCCGCCTTTGTCGAATATGGCGGCAATCGCCACGGCTTCCTCGCCTTTTCGGAAATCCATCCCGACTACTACCAGATCCCCGTTGCCGACCGCGAAGCGCTGCTGCGCGATGAGGAAACGGAAGACGATCACCACGAGGAAGCCGAAGACACCGTCTCGGTGCCCGAAGGCGTGACCGAGCCGGACGCCGAAGCCGATCCGCAGGAACCCGGCGATGCCAGCCATATCGAGCAAGCCCCCGCCAACAGCGAACCGGTCGAATCGATCGGCGGGGCGGACGCGCTCGAGGAAGTGCCGGAGCGTCGCCGCTCCAGCCAGCAGCGCCGTCACCAGTACAAGATCCAGGAAGTCATCAAGCGCCGCCAGGTGATGCTGGTGCAGGTGGTCAAGGAAGAGCGCGGCAACAAGGGCGCAGCCCTTACCACCTATCTCTCGCTCGCCGGTCGCTACTCGGTTCTGATGCCCAATACCGCCCGTGGCGGCGGCATCTCGCGCAAGATCACCAATGCGGCCGACCGCAAGCGCCTCAAGGAAATCACCGCCGATCTCGAAGTGCCGCAGGGCATGGGCGTGATCCTGCGCACGGCCGGTGCTTCGCGCACCAAGGCCGAGGTGAAGCGCGACTTTGAATATCTGATGCGCCTGTGGGAAAGCGTGCGCACGCTGACGCTGGAAAGCTCGGCGCCGTGCCTCGTCTACGAGGAAGGCTCGCTGATCAAGCGCACCATCCGCGATCTCTACAACAAGGACATCGATGAAGTTCTGGTGGCAGGCGACAATGCCTACCGCGAGGCAAAGGACTTCATGAAGATGATCATGCCGTCCCACGCCAAGAACGTGAAGCCCTATGGCGAAGAGCAGCCGCTCTTCTCCAAGTTCGGCGTCGAGAACCAGCTCGACCAGATGTTCTCGCCCACGGTCACCCTGCCCTCCGGCGGCTATATCGTCATCAACCCGACCGAAGCGCTCGTTTCCATCGACGTGAACTCGGGCCGCTCCACCAAGGAGCACAATATCGAGGACACCGCCCTCCAGACCAATCTGGAAGCGGCCGAGGAAGTGGCCCGCCAGCTCCGCCTGCGCGACCTGGCCGGTCTCATCGTCATCGACTTCATCGACATGATGGAGAACCGCTCCAACCGGGCCGTCGAGCGCAAGCTCAAGGATTGCCTCAAGGACGACCGCGCCCGCATCCAGGTGGGCCGCATCTCCCATTTCGGCCTCATGGAAATGAGCCGCCAGCGCATCCGCTTCGGCGTGGTGGAATCGTCCACCCACAAGTGCCCGATCTGCGACGGCACCGGCCTCGTGCGCTCGACTGAATCGCTGGCGCTGATGATCATGCGCCACATCGAGGATCACGTCCTGCGCAAGCAGGGCCAGTCGATCAATGTCCGCGTGCCCGTCGAAGTCGCGCTCTATATCCTCAATTACAAGCGCGACACCCTTTCGCAGCTCGAAGTGCGGAACAACCTCTCCATCACCATCACTGCCGATGGCAAGATGACCGGGCACCAGTTCGCCATCGAAAAGGGCGAGACCCGCGTGTCCGCCTATGCCGATCAGCGCGCCGCCGCCCATGTGCGCGTCGACAGCGCCGTCATCGAGGACGCGGTCGAGGAAGAAGACGAGGCGGAAGCCGAAGAGGTTGAAGAAACCGAAGCCCGCTCGTCCGAGCAGCAGGGTGAAGGGGACGGCAATGGCCGCCGCCGCCGCCGTCGCCGCCGTCGCGGTGGTCGTGGCGGGGATCATCCGAACCAGCAGGTTGCCGAAGCCGGCAGCGAACCGGACGCCGATGGCGATGCCGAAGGCGAAGATGCCGATAGCGATGAGAGCGCCGTCGCGCGGGCCGATGGCGACAGCGATGGCGAAGGCCGCCGCCGCCGCCGCCGTGGCCGCCGTGGTGGCCGTCGCAACCGTCGCGAGAACGGCGAAGGCGGCAGCGACACTGCCGAGGCCGCTGTCTCCGCACCGGCCGACGCCGTCGTCGACCATGTCGAGGTGAATGCCGAGGCCCCGGCCGAAGCTGCCGCCGAGGAAGCGCCGGCTGAAAAGCCGCGCCGCAGCCGCCGCAAGAAGGTCACCGAAACCGAGGAATCGGCGCCCGCCGAAACCACGCCGGTCGAGGCAACCGCCGATGCGTCTGCTGAAACCGCCGACGACGAGAAGCCCAAGCGCAAGCCGCGCGCCCGCAAGCCCAAGGCAGAAACCGCCGAGGCCGCCGCCGATGTGGCTCTGACCGAGACTGCCCCGGCCAAGGCGCCGCGCGCCCGCAAGGCCAAGGCGGCGCCGGCGGAAGCTCCGGCCGCAGAGCCGGTTGCCGCTGCGACCGAGGACGAAAAGCCGGCGCGTTCGCGGCGCGTGAAGAAGGAGCTGCCGCCCGAAGGCGTGGTGGTGACATCGAGCCCGGCCGCTGCCGAGGAGCCTGTCGCGCCCGCCGAAGGCGAGCCCGAGCCGCCCAAGAAAAAGGCCGGCTGGTGGCAGCGCCGCCTCGGCCTCGGCTAGAAACAGCAAGGGCGGCCCTCGGGTCGCCCTTTTTCATGTCACAAATTCAGAAGGGCCACCCCACCCTCCTTCCCTCCCCATTGAGGGGAGGGAGGCGCAGGCATCGGTCGCCAGTGTTCATCGTCTCCCTCCCCCTTGTGGGGAGGGACCAAGGGTGGGGGTTCTTAAGCTAGGCAAAATACCGGAACACCACGTCCCCCTCATCCTGCGGCGTCGCGCTGTGGTCGCGCACGCCACCCAGCCGCGCCGACACAGCCATGGACTTCTCGTTGGCCGGATCGAAATAGCTCACCAGCGTTTCCAGCCTCAGCGTCTCGAACGCCCAGTCCTGCAACGCCCGGCCGGCTTCCGTCGCAAAACCCCTGCCCTCGAAACCCTCGTAGAGCATCCAGCCCAGTTCCTTTTCCGGGAACATCGGTCCGTGATTGATGCCCACCTGCCCGACACACTCCCCGGTTTCCCGCAGATCGATCATCAGCGCCCCGTGGCCATAGAGTTCCCACATGGCAACGTCGCTGCAGAACATCCCCCAGGCCGCCCAACGCAGGTGCGGGCCGCCCATCATCCGCGATCGTTCCGAGGCCATGAAATCGGCATAGGCCGGATAATCGGCCATGACAGGCGCCCGCAGCACCAGCCGCTCCGTCTGCAGCGTCGGAATGCTGCTCATCTATCCACCCGCTTTCAGGAACATGCGCATTCGCTCCAGCGCCTGCTCCATCGAACGTTCCGTCCCGGCATAGCTGAACCGTACGAAGCCATTGCCGTCGATGCGGTCGAAATCCACGCCCGGCGTCGCGGCCACCCCGGCCCTGTCGAGCATGGTGAGGCAGAAATCCAGCGCGTCATTGGAA
This sequence comes from Devosia sediminis, assembly GCF_016411825.1. GTDB lineage: Bacteria > Pseudomonadota > Alphaproteobacteria > Rhizobiales > Devosiaceae > Devosia > Devosia sediminis. The sequence goes on along the minus strand of NZ_JAEKMH010000001.1, from coordinate 1,157,493 downwards.
AACCTGCCGATCCCCGCATAGGCGTAGAATGCCCCGTCGCCATCATCAGGCAGGTCGAAGCCAAGTTCGCGCAGGCCCTGGCCAAGCAGCGTCCGGTTGCGCGCATAGGCCGCCTTCTGCTCTTCGGCATAGTCACGCTCGCCCAACGCCACGGTGGCACCGATCTGGCTCAGCGTCGGCGCCGAAATGAAGAGGTTCTGCTGCAGGATTTCGGCCCGCCGGATCAGGCTTTCTGGCAGCACCATCCAGCCGATGCGCCAGCCGGTCATGCAGTAATATTTGGAAAAACTGTTGATGACGATCGCATCGCGCGTCAGTTCCAGCGCGCTCACCGAAGGTCCCGAATAGTCGAGCCCGTGATAGATTTCGTCGGAAATGAGCTGGATCCCCAGCCGCTTGCAAGTGGCCACGACGTCCTGCAGCCCGGCGCGATTCAGCGACGCGCCGGTCGGATTGGCCGGGCTGGCAAACAGCAGACCGTCGAACGGCATCTTCCAGAACGCCTGCTCGATATCGGCGCCCGTCAGGCGCCAGCCATTGCCGGCCGAGACCGGAATTTCCACTGGATTGAATCCCAGTCCGGCGAGCGTATTGAGATAGGCCGGATATCCGGGCCGCGTCACCGCGATGCGTGCGCCCGGCTTGAATGCCGCGTGAAAGGCCAGGATGAAGCCCGAGGACGACCCCATCGTCGCCATGATCAGGTCCGGGTCGACGCTGACGCCGTGCTGTCGTTCATAATAGGAGGCCAGGCCCTGTCTCAGGCTCGTGAGACCCTTGGCATTTGTATAACCCTGCGGCTCCGGCAGGGCCCTGGCCACTGCCTCCAGCACGCGTGGCGCCGGCGCCGCACCCGGCTCGCCGAGTTCCAGATGCGCGACGCTGCGCCCCTCGCCCTCCAGTTCGCGCGCCCGCTTGAGGATGTCCATGGCGAGGAATGGCCTGATGCCATCGGTCCATCGGTTGGAAAGCGCGCTCGAATTGTCGGTCATGTTGCCTCCGGCCTGGCTTTCCGACTAGCGCGCTTCCGCCCCGCTTCTCAACCACAATTGATGGCGCTGACATTCCGCACACGACAACGCACTGCGTGTTTCTGGCGCGGTCTGCTAGAAAGTTCGCACTGACTCGCCTGGAGCGCCTCATGAATCGCCTTTCCATCGTCCTGGCCGCCACTGCCGGCCTGCTTGCCGGCGCCCTGGGATATTCCCTGCTCAACCAGCCGGAGCCCCAGACCGACGCTGTCGCAGTCCGCGCCATTGTCGAGCAGGTCCTTTCGGAACAAGCCGCTCTCGCTGCCGTCAGTGCTTCGGTCAGCCCCGCTCCTGTCGAAACCGCTGCCATCGATCCGGCCGTGCTCAATCCCATGATCGAGCAATACCTGCTCAGCGACCCCAAAGTGCTCCAGCGCGTGTCCTCGGCGCTCGAAGTGACCCTGCGGCAGGAGGAAACGGCCCGCACCGAAACGGCCATGGCCGAATTCAAGGACCGCATCTTCAACGCGCCCGACCAGATTATTCTGGGCAATCCCGATGGCGATGTGACCCTGGTGGAATTCTTCGACTACAATTGCGGCTATTGCCGTGCGGCCCTGCCCGACATGGCAGCGCTGCTCGCCGAGGATCCGAACCTCAAGGTCGTCCTCAAGGAATTCCCCATCCTCTCCAACGAATCCATCGACGCCGCCCGCGTCGGCGTGCTCGTCGGCGCCAGCGACGCCGACTACTGGGATTTCCATCAGGCGCTGTTCACCAGCCGGGGCAAGGTCGACAAGGACGTGGCCCTTGCCGCCGCCCAGTCGCTTGGTCTTTCGCCCGCCGAACTGGAAGCCCAGATGAACGACCCCACGGTCGCCCAGACCATTCAGGGCTCCTACGAAATCGCCCAGGCGCTGGGCATTACCGGCACCCCGACCTACATCATCGGTAACGAAATCATTCCTGGTGCCATCGGCGTCGACGAACTGCGCGCCCGCATCGCCGACATGCGCGCCTGCGGCCAGAGCCAGTGCAGCTGATGCCAGGGCTTGCTTCTGCCTTGTTTGCTTTTTAGTGCATTTCGTGTAACCGCCCTTGCGCCGGTCAAAAGCGCCGGTGCACAAGGCTTGGATCATGACCAAACGCGTTCTCGTCCTCAATGGCCCGAACCTCAACCTGCTCGGCACGCGCGAGCCGGGCACTTATGGGTCGGAAACCCTCAAGGATGTCGAGAACCTGTGCAAGGCGGCGGCGGACGAACTGGGGCTCAGCCTCGATTTCCGCCAGTCCAACCATGAAGGCGAGCTGGTCACCTGGATCCAGGATGCCCGCAAGACCGCCGATGGCATCCTGATCAATCCGGCTGCCTATTCCCACACCTCGGTCGCCATCCACGATGCCCTCAGGGCCGTGAGCCTGCCCGTGGCCGAAGTCCACCTCACCAATATCCACCAGCGTGAAGCGTTCCGGCACCATTCCTATGTGTCGTCGGTCGCATTCGGCGTCATTTGCGGCTTCGGCTCGCTTGGATATAAGCTGGCCCTCGTGGCCATGGCCGAAAAACTCAAATAACGCTTCGACGCGAGAAGCCGGGAGACCGACAGAATGACCAAGTCATCAGTGGATCAGGACCTGATCCGCGCCATCGCCGAACTGCTCAACAAGGAAAACCTTGCCGAGATCGAAATCGAGCAGGACGACCTGCGGGTCCGCGTCACGCGTTCCTACCCCGTCGAGGCGCCGGCCTATGCGCCCGCTCCCATGCAGTATATGGCCGCTCCGGCACCTGCTCCCGCTGCTGCCCCGAGCGCACCGGCCGGTTCGGTTCCTGCCGCTGCGCCCGCCAAGGCCGAGGATCTTGCCTCCAATCCCGGCACCCTGACCTCTCCCATGGTCGGCACCGCCTACCGCTCCCCTGAGCCGGGCAAGCCGGCTTTCGCTGATGTCGGCACCAAGGTGACCGAAGGTCAGACCGTCCTCATCATCGAGGCGATGAAGACCATGAACCAGATCCCCGCGCACCGCTCCGGCACCGTCACCCGCATTCTCGTGGACGACGCCCAGCCGGTCGAATATGGCGAGCCGCTCGTCGTCATCGAGTAAGGGGGCGACCATGTTCCAGAAGGTTCTCATCGCCAACCGCGGCGAAATTGCCCTGCGCATCCTGCGTGCGTGCAAGGAAATGGGCATCGCAACAGTGGCCGTGCATTCCACGGCCGACGCCAATGCCATGCATGTCCGCCTCGCCGACGAAAGTGTCTGCATCGGCCCCAATGCCGCGCGCGACAGCTATCTCAACATCCCCTCGATCATGGCGGCCTGCGAGATCACCGGCGCTGACGCCGTGCATCCGGGCTATGGCTTCCTTTCGGAAAACGCCCGCTTCGCCAAGATCCTGACGGAACACAACGTCACCTTCATCGGCCCCTCGGCGCACCATATCGAGATCATGGGCGACAAGATCACGGCCAAGAAGACGGCCGTCGAATTGGGCATTCCCGTCGTCCCCGGCTCTGCTGGCGCCGTCGAGACCGAGGAAGACGCCAAGAAGACCGCCGCATCCATCGGCTATCCGGTGCTGATCAAGGCGACTGCTGGCGGCGGTGGCCGTGGCATGAAGGTCGCCAAGACCGAAAGGGACCTGCTCGAAGCCTGGTCCACGGCCCGTACCGAAGCCAAGGCCGCCTTCGGCAATGATTCCGTCTATATGGAAAAGTATCTCGGTAAGCCGCGCCACATCGAGGTGCAGGTGCTCGGCGATGGCCAGGGCAATGCCGTGCATCTCGGCGTGCGCGATTGCTCGCTGCAGCGCCGGCACCAGAAGGTATGGGAAGAGGCCGGTGGTCCGACCATTTCCCCGCAGGAACGCGACAAGATCGGCGAAATCTGCGCCGCCGCCATGCGCAAGCTGAAATATTCCGGCGCCGGCACGATCGAATTCCTCTACGAAAACGGCGAGTTCTATTTCATCGAAATGAACACCCGCCTTCAAGTGGAGCATCCGGTGACCGAGCGCATCACCGGCATCGACATCGTCTATGAGCAGATCAAGGTCGCTTCGGGCGAAAAGCTGTCGATGACGCAGGACCAGGTGCAGTTCTATGGCCATGCCATCGAAGTGCGCATCAATGCCGAGGATCCGCAGACCTTTGCGCCCTCGCCCGGCACCATCACCTTCTACCACCCCGCCGGCGGCGTCGGCATCCGCGTCGATTCGGCGGTCTATCAGGGCTACAAGATCCCGCCTTACTACGACTCGTTGATCGGCAAGCTGATCGTCTATGGCCGCACCCGCGAAGAGTGTCTGAAGCGCCTCAGCCGCGCCGTGGACGAATTCGTCATCGATGGCGTCAAGACCACGCTGCCGCTGTTCCAGCGCCTGCTCAAGCAGCCGGACATTCTCAACGGCAATTACGACATCCACTGGCTGGAAAATTTCCTCGCCAACAACAAGGCGTAAGCCACCCCCACCCAACCTCCCCCTGAAGAAGGGGGAGGAGCCGTCCGGTGAGGTACGAAGGCATCGAGGCAAACCCGATGCGCCCCTCCCCCTTCGTCAGGGGGAGGCCGGGTGGGGGTTGGTTTCGGCCCAGTTGCCACTAGATTAGACCCATGGCCCGCCGCACCGATCCCTTTGCCATCGAATTGACGCCCGAGCTGATCGTGCGTGCCTATCGCGCCGGCATTTTTCCGATGGCCGAGGACGCGACGGATACCGACATCTTCTGGGTCAGCCCTGACATGCGCGGCATCATTCCGCTCGATGGCTTTCACGCCAGCAAGAGCCTGCGCAAAACCATGCGCAAATCCGGCTGGGACATTCGCGTCGACACCGACTGGGATGGCGTCATCGAAGGGTGCGCGACGGTCGGCGAGGACCGAGACACGACCTGGATCAACGCCACGATCCGATCGGTCTATGGTGAGCTCTTTGCCCGCGGTGTGGCACACACCGTGGAAGTCTGGGACGGCGACGACCTGATCGGCGGGCTCTATGGTCTTGCCATCGGCGCCGCCTTCTTTGGCGAGTCCATGTTCCACCGCCGCACCGACGCGTCGAAAATGGCCATGGCCCATTTGGTCGACCGGCTTAATGCGGGCGGCTTCGAATTGCTCGACACCCAATTCCTCACCGAACACCTCGCTTCGCTCGGTGGTATCGAAATTACCCGTGCCGATTACGAAGATCGCCTCGTCCGCGCCACGGCGCAGGACGCTGACTGGCACGCCTGGGACCGCAAATGATCAAGCCCGAAATCCTGCCCGAAAGCTTCTCGCCGCTGCGCGATCTCGACTGGACGCCGGTCAGCATCGGTGAATCCGGCGCCGCCATCTGGCGCATCGTGCTCAGCGAAGGCAATTCCGTATTCCTCAAGTCCGAGCCTATACACCCGCTGGCCGAACTGCCCGGCGAGATCGAGCGTCTCAACTGGCTCACCCGCATGGGCTTCAAGGCGCCGCGCGTCATCGACACCGAGCAGTCGGCCGACCGTGTCTGGCTGCTGATGAGCGCCGTGCCCGGCGAGGACCTGACCCATTATGGGGACGAGCCCGACACCGTCATCCGCGCCTATGTCCAAGGTCTCAAGCGCATCCACGCGCTGGACACCGCCAATTGTCCGTTCGACCACAGCCTCGATGCCCGGCTCGCCGCCGCAGAAGCGCGGCTCGTTGCTGGTATGGTCGACGAAACCGACTTCGACGACGAACGATCGGGGTGGACTGGTCGCCAGGTGCTCGACTGGCTGCATGCCAACCGCCCGGCCGAGGGTCAGCGCATCGTCACCCATGGCGACGCCTCCACGCCCAATGTCCTGGCGCTGGATGGCCGCTTTTCTGGTCTCGTCGATTGCGGCCGCCTGGGCCTTGCCGATGTCTGGCAGGACCTGGCTCTGGCCTGTCGCAGTATCGAATACAATATCGGCCGCGAACACGTAGCCCCATTCCTGGCCCGCTACGGCGCCGAATGGGACGAGGCCAGGTATAGCTACTATTGCGCCCTGGACGAGATGTTCTGAAGGCGCCTTGGCCCATCACCGCCACCGAGCCGCCCTCGGGCTTGACCCGAGGGCCAGTTTCAAGGCGCACATCGCTGGGATTGTGCCGGTGACGAAAGGCCCTCGGGTCAAGCCCGAGGGCAGCGCAGAGCATGCGAGCAGATCGCGCCTACCCTCACTCCCGCAGCTTGAACGCCAGCGTCGTCACCCACTTTTCCATATCCGGCTCTTCCTCCGGATCGGTGTCGTAGATTTCCAGCCGGCAAGCGAAGTGATCGCCATCGGCTTTTTCATCCACGTCGAGCTGCTGCCCGGACTGCCGCACCCAGCCGATCAGCATGCCGGTCACGGTGATCAGCTTGTCCGGATGCCCGGTCCAGCTCAGGCCGATGAATTTTCCTGCGGGCAAGGTGCCGTTCTTCACCTTGCCCTCTTCGGGCCCGAGCTTCTCGACCGCGATGCCCGCCTCGACATCGAGGGTCTCCGACATGTTGATCCGGCGATAGTTGTAGAAGGCCGCGCCCACCGGTTTGAGTCCATGCTTTTCCAGATGCGCGAAAACCAGCGGGAAGCCCTCCCGCGCCGGCTTCTGCATCTGCCGCATGGTCACGGTGAACGGCACGTAGATATAGGGCTGCGCCTTGCGCTTCTCGGTCTTGGGCAGTGTCAGCATCTTGTCCTCCTCGTTCAGTCGACTTGTCCGCCGCCGGTCGTATTGGCCAGCGTCGCGGTCATGCTCGACGCCAGGTCGCTGGCGAGCAGCACCGCGGCATCGGCGCATTGACGCAGCGATGCGATGTGCCGCAACGGCGTATCCTTGGCGAATTCGGCATGCATCTCCTCGAATGTCATGCCGCGCTCCTTGGCGTGAATGGTCCACACTTCCTTGATCCCCGGCGTATCCGGCGACCCCGGCGAGCGCACCCAGCAGCAGCGGACGCCCTTGGGTCCGTTCTCGACCGCCAGATGCCGGAGGAAGTGTTCGACGGCGGCGGAGGCAACACCAAAGCCGCCCATATTCCCATAAGCCTGCCGCGCGGCATTTGCCGTGTAGCCGAGAATGACCCCGCCGCCATTCTCGCCCATATGCCGGGCCGAGGCTGTCCCAACGTTGAACCAGGATTTGAGCCCGTTCTGCACCGGTCTCATGAACGTTTCGAAATTGTGGTCGACGAGGCTCCTGCCCTGCGAGTCGCCCCAGTCGATGGCGCTGAAGGCGATCTTCACCGGGCCGCTCTGGCTGACCACCTGCTCCAGATGCGCCGAGACCGAATCCGGGCTCAAGGCATCGGCCTTGGCGGCATAGGCGGTTCCGCCGCTTTCCCGGATGGAGCGCGCCACGGCCTCGAGCGGTTCCAGCCGGCGGGCTGCCAGGTGCACGATGGCCCCTTCCCGCGCAAAGGCCCGCGCGACCGTGCTTCCCACCGCGCCGCTACCCCCATAGACCACGGCCACCTTGTCCTTGAGCAACATGCTGTCCTCCCCTGCGCGCCACCACGCCTTTCCCTCTCGACGAAGGAGGGCCGGCGGATTGAACACGCTCAGGAGAAAAAAATCAGCGCTGGTCTGGCGGCGGCACGTTGGTGGAGGTTTTGCACTCGATCAGCCACACGTCATAGACGGCGTGGTCGACCGCATTGAGCGCCGGGCTGTCGGCAAACATCCAGCCGGTAAAGATGCGCTCGGTTGTCCCGTCGAGGCTGCGCTGATCGACCTCGAGAAAGGCCGAGGTGCGCTGCAGCGTATCGCTGCTCGGCCGGTCGTAGCAGGCGCGCGGCGTCAGTTCGAGCGCGCCGAACAGCACGGTCTCGTCGATATAGACGTCGAAGCGGGTAATGCGCCCGGTAATCTTGTCGAGCCCGGCAAACGTCGCAACCGGATTGGCCATGGGCTGTGCCTGCACGGGCGCCATCACGGGCAAGGTCAAAACGGCCGCTGTCAGCAGCGGCCGCAGAATGGTTTTGCAGGTATTTTGCAAGACCGGTCCCTTATTCGGGCGACCAGGCCTGGTAGTCGCCGGTGACGCGCGGACGCTCGCCCTTGTTGAGCAGGCTCCCGTCGGGACGGTACGCCGCGGCCGTACCGGTCAGGTTCGGCTGGTGCGGCTTTTCCCAGGCGCGCGGTTCATACTTGGCATTGGCCGGTACCACGTCGGACCGGTGGTGCATCCAGCCGTGCCAGCCCGGCGGAATCGCCGAGGCATCGGCATAGCCACCGGCATAGGTCACGTAGCGGCGATTGGCCTTGCGGTCCTGGTAATAGCGGTTGCCGAACTCGTCCGAGCCGACATAGTCGCCGAAGCGGCGGATCCAGAGGCGCGTGCCCCAGGTATTGCCGCCCCACCAGGCGAAGATTTCGGTCAGGAACTGCTTGATACCGGATTTGGCCACGGGACGATTCCGAATTGATAGGCGGTCGATTTGCCTTGGCGGTTTAGCACGCGAAGGCAGGTGAGCCTAGAGCATGATCGGGAAAAGTGGGCGCCCTGATGGCGCCTTCTCGACAACGTCGCGGGCCTGGGTTCAGATGCGCCCATGTCCGGCCCGAAGTCCACCGCAACCCCCGCAATTCCGACCGAGGCCACCGTGCTGGCCATCGTCCGCGAGCGCTTCGGCTGGAACACGGCAGAGGCGCGCCGCTTCACGACGGGGATGGCCTTTTACGTCTATGACGTGCTTCACGGGCCGGACAACGTGGTCGTGCGCATCGGCCTGCCCAACCAGGCCGGGTCCATGGCCGAAGGCCTCGCCCTCTGGCGCCGCCTCACGCCGCTGGGCGTCCCCCTGCCCGCCATCCTCGCCGACGGCACCGATGCTGACCTGCCCTATGTCATTATGACCCGCCTCGAAGGTACCGATCTCGGCCATGTCATGATGAGCCTGACCGCGCCACAACGGACCGCCATCGCCCAGTCCGTTGCCGACGCACAACTGGCCACGGCCCGTCTGGGCCCCGGCCAGACATTCGGCTTTGCGGCGCGCCCTGAGGCAGCACCCCACCGGACCTGGGGCGACGTCATCGCGGCCGGCATCGACCGGTCCACGCGCCGCATCGCCGCCAACGGTCTCTTTCCGCCCAGCATTGCCGCCCCCGTCATCGCGCGTTTCGAGCACCACCGCCCGGCGCTCGACGCCATCGCCGCGACGCCCTTCCTCCACGACACCACCACCAAGAATGTCATCGTCGCCGACACAGGCCGATTTTCCGGCATTGTCGATGTGGACGACCTCTGCTTCGGCGACCCGCGCTATGCCGCCGCCCTGACCAGGGCTGCCCTCCTCGCCTTTGGTGGCCCGGCCGACTACATCGAACCGTGGCTCGCCCGGATGCACTTGCCGCAGGATGGCGTGTTTTCCTTCTACGTGGCTGAATTCCTTCTCAACTTCATGTCCGAGCATGGCATGGTCTTCAACGGCAATTCCGCGCCCTCTGACCCGGCCACGCGCAACCGCCTCGCGGCGCTGCTCACCCGGGTCCTGGACGCGGCGCCGTGAGCCTCCGCCGTTTCCTCGGGCTCTACTACGCCTATGTCTTCCTCTTCGATTTCATTCTCGCCTATGCCTTCTATACGGCACTGTTCGAGCTCCAGGGTCTCTCGATCACCGAGATCGGCCTCCTGTTCGCCCTCTGGTCAGCCGCCGCCATCGTGCTGGAAATGCCGTCCGGCGCCCTGTCCGATCACTTCGACCGGCGCTGGCTCTTGGTCGCCGCGCCCCTGTTCAAATGCCTGACCTTCCTGTTCTGGACCGTCGCAGCCGGCAATTTCTGGCTCTACGCCGCCGGCTTCCTGTTCTGGAGCCTCGCCCAGGCGCTGCAATCGGGCTCCCGCGAATCCCTGCTCTATGAGCGGATGGCGCATGAGGGTCGCAGCGAGGATTTCGACAAGGTCCTCGGCCGCGACAATGCCGCCGAGGAACTGGGCATCGGCTGCGGCACGCTCCTGGGCGGCTTCGTCGCCTGGTTCAGTTTTGATTGGGGTCTATGGCTCTCCATCCCGCCGCTGGTCCTCGCTGCGCTGCTGGCCCTCGGCCTCCGCGACGTCAGGCGGATCAAGGCAGCAGAGGAGCCGGAGGAAACCCCTTCCGGCTACCTGTCCCACTTCGTCGACGCCGCCAACGAGTTCTGCCACCACGCCGACCTGCGCTTCGTCACCACCTATATCGCCGTCGGCCTCGTGGTCTTCGAGCTGATCGAGGAGTTCGACCAGCTCTACTACCTTGCGGTGTCCCTGCCCGTCTGGGCCTGGGGCCTCACCGGCGCAGGCGTCGAATTCGTCTTCGCCGTATCCAGCATCTTTGCCCATCGCCTCGCCGGCCGGCCGTGGCTCGCCTGGCTGCTGCCGCTGCTCGGTGGCGCCCTCCTGGTGGCTTCGTCCCTCGGCACCACGCCCTGGTTCGTGCTGCTGCTCTGCGCCGCCTATGTGGTTATGGCCCCGGTCAGCGTCCTAGCCGAAGCGCGCTTCCACCGCGTCATGGAAGGCCGCAGTCGCGCCACCACCACATCGGCTTTGGTCATGGCCGAAAACGTCTCGGGCATCCTGGGCACCCTCGCCTTCGGCCTCCTCGCCGACCGCATCGGCATCCTCCCCGCCTACGGCTGGGCCGGCCTCGTCATGCTGCCTATGGCCATCTGGGTGTACCGCGGGCAAAGACGCGGGCTGCGGGCGATCGATTAGATAACCCATCCATGGAAGCCTCAGGTTGGTGCCATCAGTAGACCCCCCGCTACCCACGTCAGCGAGAAGCGCTGCCGTCACCGCCATGCGCGGCGTTGGAGCCCTGAAGATCGACAGGCCCCCACTGCCCTCAGCCCGTCCCAATCAGCCCGTCCCCTCTTTGACGCGCTTCGGGCATAAGCTCGCAAGAAGGGATGGCACTTGTTCAGAGAGCAACACTTGGAACGACGATTGGATGTAGTTGATCGCCGTATGTCAGCATTATTGGCAACACCAAAGTACGAAAACCCGTATTAGGCGCCAACGTAGAGAAGTGGATTCTGGCTATATAGCCGACGGAAACGATAGCTCATCGATCAATTGCTGCTGCACCAAATTGGCATTTCGGATCGCCATTGTCTCTCGATACTCTTGCGCCTCGACGTCTTTAAAGAAAGCCGCCCCCGGAGCAAGTTGCTTAACCGCAGCTTCCACCTCATCAATGGACACCCGAAAAAACTCCTTGCGGAAGTTTGTGGCGTTGACGCGCCTAGCCGCAAACGTGTTGTGCAACGCTCGTTCCAGCGCCGGCGCCTCGTCGCTATAAATCATAGCGTGAGTGTCGAAGAGGAACGGCACGCTGGCGTCGCCAAGTTCACGTATCCGATCGGCTGGCTCAAGTCGCCGAGTTAGGCCAATCTTCACGAAATCAGGGCCGAAAGAACCAATATTAGAAATGACATAGACGTACCCCGTCTTCGTCATCTCGGCCATGGCCCGCGCACGCTCGGCCTTCGCATGGGCCTCGGCAAGGTCCCGCTCCAGTATTGCAATTTGCTGGGAGTACGCCTCCAACTTAGGACCATCCACACTAGCAGCCTCTTGGCGGGCCTTCTGCAACAGTCGCTGGTAGCGCGCCTCCTCTTCTTCAGCGCGCTCCATTTCCCTCAAAAGCTTCTGTTCTTCTCGGGCTGCCCTCGCGTCTTCCGCTCTCTCCTCCCGCTCCTGCTTGACCTTTTCGCGCAACTCATGTGTCAGGCGAAGCTCCTCTAGCTTCAGCCGGAAGTAGGGCTCGGTAATTGCAACATGGTTCGATGCATTGTGCTTGTCGATCTGCGTACGAGCGTTCTCTATGCGCTTTTCCATGGCGTTCGCATTGTTCCACCGCACGTTGGCGATGGCAGCATCACATTCCCCATTAAATGCCCGGAGAGTTAGCCTGATATTGCGCTCGGTCATCGTTCGACCTTTTGCAATACTGCCATCCACTGTCCAAGGGATGTGGCATACCGCTGCGGTCTTTCCGGATACCATCAGCTTCTGATGATCCCGCACACGATTGATCGCGACCTTGAACTCTTCACTCGTATCAAAATCAAAATGGGGTTCGTAGACCCCCATTTCCGCAAACGCCAATCGGTCGTCAAAGATCGCTACCTCCTTAGCGAGCCTGTCAAAGATAGTCTTCTTTTCAGAGTATGATCGCTGAAGCTCGGACAGAGTGGCGGCCAATGCTTCCGTCTGAGCGGTCGCAGAAGCGACTTCCGATGCGGCTTTCTCCTCCCGTGCTTGTGCCCGTTGGTTAGCTAGGTCAATGATCTTCTGCGCTTCGGCGTCGGCGTCAACGACAACCGAGAAGCGCCGCTCCACCGCGATTCGCTTCTTGGTTTCGGTCTCTATTGCTCGCCGAGCCTGGGCGCGATCCCGGATGATCACGTACATCAGAATGGCAAAGGCCAGCACAATGCAACTGAGGCTCGCCACTAATATCCATTGATTTTCAGTCATCGCCCACTCCCCCCAAAGGAGAGTTTACTTGCCGGACGCAATGTGTCGACAGGATTTGTCCTGGTTGTGAGCAAGCATCTCAAAAGCTCGCCGGAGCGACGCGCTCGAAAATCTCATCCCCGCCCCCAAATCCTCCCCCATTCTCCCACCCATCTCCGCACAAGCTGCGCGGTCGCGACGAACGGTCGGTGTGGGGATGTCGGATGATTGCGGGGTCGCCCGTGATCCTTCGGACAAGGATGATCCGGGATCGATCTGATCCCCCGGTCCGGAGCGAGGCTCCAGCGTTTGGCACGGGATTAAGCCACGGACGGTCCTTCCCGAAGAGTCTCCGTCAGCATGGGGCGAAGCTTGCTTCACCTCTATCTTCCGCCGGACGACCGGCACCGAAGTGAACTTCGCCCCATGCCGCAACACCGGCAAAGGTCGAGCGCCATCCGCAGGGAGACAATCCCGGCGGCGCTTCCGCACGCCCTTGCCAACGGGGCCGAACCGTCAGCCTCTCACGCCTCTCGGTCCCGCTCATAGTGCGTCAGCCCCACGAATTCCGGCAAAAACGCCTCGCGCCGCAGCGTCCAGCATTCGTAACCCGGAACGAACTGGTCCGGTGCATCGAGCGCGCCCAGATGCACCTCGATTTCGTCGCCACTGACGGCAAAGACCGACGAGCCGCATTCGGGGCAGAAGCAGCGCCCGCGAAAGTCGCGCACCTCGCCCTCGATCCGCACCGCGTCCCGCGGAAAGATCGCCGCAGCGAAGAACAGCGCGCCGTGGTGCTTGCGGCAATCCATGCAATGGCAGATGCCCACCCGCAGCGGCTCGCCCTCGGCCACCAGCCGCACCTTGCCGCACAGGCATCCGCCGCTCACATCAGCCATTCGCGCCTCCTATCAACTGTCACGCGCTGAGCGTAAACTGGCCGCGCCGGCAACCAAAGGGAGCAACCCCCATGACCGCACGCCTCAATCCCTATATCGGCTTTCGCACCGAAGCCCGCGACGCCCTGAGCTTCTATCACGGCATCTTCGGTGGCGACCTGCAGATCATGTCCTTCGGCGACAATGGCGCCGCGCGTGACCCGTCCGAAAACGACCTCGTCATGCACGGCCAGATCAACATCCCCAATGGCATGACGATCATGGCCTCGGACACCCCCAAAACCATGGAGTTGGCCGACGCCAGCAACATCACCGTGTCATTGAGCGGCGACGAGGAAGCGCTGCTCACTGGATACTGGAATGGGCTCACCGAGGGCGCAACCATCATTGAGCCGCTGGTCAAGGCGCCCTGGGGCGACACGTTCGGCATGCTGATCGACAAGTTCGGCACCCGCTGGATGATCAATATCGGCGTGCACTGAAGCCGGCGTCACCGCCCCAATAAGAGGTCGCGCGCCTCGTTGATCTTGGCGGCCAGAAATTCCGAGCCGCCCCGATCGGGGTGCACGCCCTTCATCAGCTCGCGATGCGCCGCCTTGATCTCCTCGTGGCTCGCTCCAGGCTTGAGGCCGAGCACGGCATAGGCCTCTGCCACCGGGTCACGGCCTGACCCGCTGCCAGCGCTCGCACCGCCCGCCTCCTGCTCGGCGAAATATTCGCGCCAGCCGGCCCTGTTGGTGTCGAGCCAGCTCTCCAGCAGGTTGACGCTCTCCGCATCGTGGCCGATCTCCTCGATCAGCGCCCGCGTTTCGCCCTCGCCGAGGTCCATCAGGTCCCAGCCGGCAAACTGCCCATCGAGCACCCGCCCGCTGAGTTCGCCCGTATCATGATCGAGCTCCATGGCCAGGAACCGGCTCTGCACCTTGGAGACATTGGCTGGCGCGCCGCCAACGCTGTCGAATGAAAACTGCCCCAACCGGCCGCGCAGCAACACAGAAGCGGCCACGGCGCCGACGATCATAGCAATGTCGATGCGCCGCAGCAGCAAAGCTGCCACCGCAATGACGGCCGCGCCGCCACCCACGATCCAGCGCAGGCCGCGCATCAGCAGCCGCCGGTCCATGTTGCGCAGCGCGAAGACCAGCCAGAGCACGCCCATCAGCCCCAGCGCGCCGAGAAAAATCCAGCTCATCGTCCCTCGATCTGCGTCAGCAGGGCCCGCGCCGCGCCGCTCGGCTGTAGCTTGAGTTGGGCCCGACCGCCGCTGGCATAGGCCGCCACGGCCTTGAGCAGGTCCGCCAGTTGCTGCGGCGCGCCACTGTTGAACCGGGCATAGGCGCCCTTGGAAAGACGCGCAAACTCCTTGAACGCGGCTTCGACACGTGGGTCGCGCCCCTCCTGGAACACGAAGAGCGGCAGGCCCATCAGCCCCAGTTCGCCCGCCTTTGCGCAGAGCGCGTCGACATTCTCCTCGATGGCGTCGCCCACATAGACCAATGCATGGATGCGGCGCTGCCTGTGCTCATCCCGCGCATGGTTGAGCACCCGCCCGATCTGCGTATTGCCGCCCTGGCAGGCAATCGTGCTCATCATCCGGCCCAGCGCCTTGGCATCCACCACCCATTTCGAAGCCCGGCATTCGCCAAGACCACGGAAATAGATGAGCTGCACCTGCAGCGCCGCGTCCTTGGGGATCGCCTCGAACATGCCCGCCTGCAACGACACGGCCATGTCCCAGGTGGGCTGCCGGCTCATCGTCGCGTCCATGGCAAACAGCAGGCGTCCGTCCTCGCCGGCATTGGGCCGCGCCAACTGGCCCACCTTTCGTACAAAGTCCGCGACGTCGCTGCGGACCTTTCCCGCGGGGGCGATGGAGTCTCCCCGCCGCGTCGGATTTTTCTCGCTCATAGGGGGAATATGTGGCCCCGCGGCACCAGCGGCAAGTCGGAGCGGCCTGAGGGCGGTAAATTTCGCTTGCGCCTGTCGAACGGGAGGCGCTCCATCCGTCGCTGTGGAGAATTCCTTGCAAGGAGGGACCTTCCAAAATGGAACGACACTATGGCTGGGTGATTGTTGCGGCGGGGGCCGTGATCACCTGTCTCGCAATGGGCGCCATGTTCGCCCTGCCCGTTTATCTCCAACCCATTGCCGACGAAACCGGCTGGACCCGCGCCGGCATTTCCGGCGCCATGACGGTTGGCTTCATCGTCATGGGCATTGCCGGCTTCTTCTGGGGCACGCTGACCGATCGCATCGGCGCCCGTCCGGTGGTCCTTGTGGCGGCCATCATGCTCGGCCTCGGGCTCTTCATCGCCAGCCGCGCCAGCAACCTGCTCGTGTTTCAGATCGCCTATGGTGGGCTGGTCGGCGCATCGGGCGGCGCCTTCTTCGCACCGCTCATCGCCACGACGCTGGGCTGGTTCGACAAGCATCGCAGCCTCGCCGTGTCGCTGGTGTCACTGGGTGGCGGCGTCGCGCCGATGACCATCACGCCCCTGGCCACCGTGCTGATCCAGACCTATGGCTGGCGCACCTCGATGATGATGACAGCCATCGCCGCGACCGTGCTCATCGTTCCAGCCGCCTTCCTTATCCGCCGCGCGCCGCAGGCCCTGGCGGAAAGCCCGACCCCGGCCAGCGACGTCGTCCCGGCCGAAAAACCGCCCACCAGCATCGGCGCCATTTTCCGCACGCCGCAGTTCATCGTCCTCGCGGCGGTGTTCTTCCTCTGCTGCGGTGCCCATTCCGGCCCGATCTTCCACACCGTGAGCTATGCCATGCTCTGCGGCGCCTCGGCGCTCGCGGCGGCCAGCATCTACAGCGTCGAGGGTTTTGCCGGCCTCTTCGGCCGCGTCATCTTCGGTGTCATGGCCGACCGCATCGGCGTCAAGCGCGTCATCGTGCTCGGCCTGCTGCTCCAGGCCGTGGGCATCTATAGCTACATTTACGTCACCGAGCTGACCCACTTCTACCTGCTGGCCGTCGTCTTGGGTCTGGTCTATGGCGGCGTCATGCCGCTCTATTCGGTGCTGGCCCGCGACTATTTCGGCCCCGGCGTGCTGGGTACTGTCCTGGGCGGCATCACCATGACCTCCTCGCTCGGCATGGCTTTCGGTCCGGTCGGCGGCGGCTATCTATTCGATACGTTCGGCGATTACCACTGGCTCTATGTGGCCTCGGCTGCCGTAGGCCTGGGAGCCGCCATGCTGGCCCTGGCCTTCCCGCCCAAGCGGGAAGAGACCACGCCGACAGACGCGCTGCCGGCGTAGCGCTCGCTTCAGGCCGGGGTGGCCACAGCGGCCGCCCCGCCATCTTCCCCGTCATCATCCTTGCCCGCCGCATAGGCCGCTGACAGCTCGCGGTAGTAGCGGGAGTTGAAGGCGATGATGGTGACCAGGAGGCCAATCAGGCCGGCGATCGTGAACACCAGCGCCATGCCGCGGTCCGGACCTGTGCCGAACCAGCCCCCGATCGCGTCGGCTCCGGCTCCGTCGGTCATGAAGGGGATGACCACGAACTGCGTCAGCGGCCCGATCAGGAAGGCCGTCAGCGGCGACGCTGACTGTTCGATGGACTGGGCAAAGCCGAACACCCGGCCCTGGCGCTCCAGCGGTACCACCTTCTGCAGTGTCGTGTGCTCGGCCGCCTCGGCGAAGGGCCCGAGGAACATCCAGACAAAACACCCGCCTACCAAGAGCCAGAACGAGGGCTGGATGGTGAAGACGCAGCACACCGACCAGGTGATGACATTGACCATCAGCAGTGTCCGCAACGGGTTCTTGCCCAGGCCGGTCTTGGAAATGATGATACCGCTGAGGATGAAGCCAAGCGACAAGACGCCGAAGGTCAGGCCCCAGACCTCGACCGGCACCAGCGACAGCCCATAGGCGTCGAGCAGCGCCATGAAGACGCCGCCGAGGAAATTGTTGAAGCAGGCAAAGAAGATCAGCGCGAACAGTCCAGGCACCGCGGCGATTACCTTGATGGTCCCGGCAAGATCCACGCGCTTGGGCTCGGCCGGTGTGTCCGCACTCGGCTCCACCCGGCCTTCGTCGACCTTGACGAACATCATATGCACCAGGACAAGCGCCGTGGCTGCCAGCGCCAGCACCATGACACCGAGCATGCCCGTATAGGCCACGAGAAAACCCGAGATCACCGACGTGGTCAAAAAGCCGATGCCGCTCACCATGCCCACCAGCCCGTTGGCCTTGTCGCGCCGGTCTTCCGGAATGAGGATGGTGACCAGCGTGGGCAGCGCGATCGAGCGGATATTGCCCGCGATCACGCCCAGCATCACCACCAGAATGAACGACCACAAGTAGGGGCCATAGGGATTGGTGAACGCGCCTTCCGGCTCGAGCAGCACCATGGCGAGTCCCACCGCATAGAGGATGCCGGACACCACACTCGACCCGACCATGGCAAGCGTCTTGGAATTGTGGTCGACGATCGAGCCGAACCAGATACCGAACGAGGCCGTGAAGATCAGGTAGATGCCCGCGATCATGCCGGTGGCAAAGACCGAATTGGTTTCGAGGAACACCCAGAAGGTGACGGCAAACCACACGGTGAAGTTAGTGACATTGGCGACAAGATTGTTCGCCAGGATCAGATGAAACGGGGTCATATCCAAAATCCAGTTCTTGCGGCCGGCGGCGACACTAAGCGCGCGCCGCCTCTTGCTCAACGATTATCGGGCGGCGCTGACAGGTCGTGTCAGTGACTATTCACCCATCTTGGCGGCATAGCTGTGGTGTTCATGGGCGATCAGCCAGCGACCGCTTTCCTTGCGCAGGCCAACGGTCAGGCGCAGCGGTCCGCCCTCTATGGTCAGGATAGCGGTGACGAAGGCGACCGTGTCGCCCGCCGTCACCTGCATTTCACGGATGTTGAAAGCGGTAGGGCCACCCTTCGAATACTGGAAGAACAGGTCCCAGGTCTGCTTGTAGGCCGCCATGCCGAGGCTTTGCAGCGGCTCGGGCACGTCGAACATCACCATGTCTGCCGTGTGGTTGGCGAGAATGGCGTCCATCTCGAGCGCCCGCACTGCAGCGGCCCAATCCTCGATCACCTGCCGAATGGCTTTCTCATCGCTCGTCATGCTGTCCTCCTGGCGTCACGCCAACGCGACGTCTGACACGGGCAGAGTTCGACACACCTATCCAGTTCAGGCGTCGATAACCTGCGCCAGTTCCCACACATGCCCGGCCGGATCGGCAAATGCTGCGGTCCGCCGTCCCCAAGGCCGGTCGATGGGTCCGTTGAGCAGGGTGACGCCAAACCCCTCGAGCCGGGCGCATGCGGCGTCCACATCATCCACCTTTATCGTGAAGAGCGCCCTGCTCCCACTGCCGCCAACCGGCAGTGGTGCGACAAGGCCGGGCGCTTCGCTTTCGGCCAAGAGGTTCACCATGGTGCCCTCGAAGGCGAAGACCGCCGACACATCATCCGCATAGACGACGTCGACGGCAAACACCTTCTCGTAAAAGGCGCGCGTCGCGGCGATGTCGGAAACTAGCAGGGTGACGACTTCAAAATGCGACAGCGACATGTCGGCGCTCCAGGGACTCGATACGGAAACGACGAGCGAGCACGGCCGTTTTCGACAGCCAAAGCCTTTACCATGTCTCAACCATAAGCGCGCAGGCTCGAACTTGCCTCCCTTTCAAGGAATCCAGCTATGCACGAAGATATACAGCGTCGCGCCTATGCATTGTGGGAGGCTGACGGCCGCCCCCACGGGCAGGACCAGTCCTATTGGTTCAGGGCCGTCCACGAGATCACCACCGAAGCCG
This sequence comes from Devosia sediminis, assembly GCF_016411825.1. GTDB lineage: Bacteria > Pseudomonadota > Alphaproteobacteria > Rhizobiales > Devosiaceae > Devosia > Devosia sediminis. Next base: position 1,138,404 of record NZ_JAEKMH010000001.1, on the reverse strand, counting down.
CCAAGGCCATCAAGCCACCGCGCAAACGCACGGCCCGCGTCAGGAAGGCCGCCTGAACCGGCCAGTCCCGCTTCCGCTGGTCGCGCCTACCACATGCGCGGCCAGTAGAGATCGTCGGCAAAGTCTGCGGGGATGGGCGAGAGCCGAGACAGCGCCGCGGCGGCCAGGTCGATTTGCCGGCACATCTGCGTGACATGCTCCGGCATCGGACGGTCGGTCACGAATTGCCGCAACTGCCACTCGTCCAAGCGTAACAGGCTTTTGCGCCGCCGCGCTTCGTTCTCGACCTCGACCGCGTCGATCGTATGGCCCGACTGGGGCACCCTCGACTGCGGCTCACTCCACTCGCGTGTATCCCTGATGACTGCAAAACGCATTCTTGCGAACCCTTGGCCGCGCGCATCCTGCCGCAGCAAGCCCTTACCCTAGGGGTCACTTGGTTACCGAACCGAAAATTCCGCTTGGCCGGCCGATCACGAATGCTAGGGTCGCGTCATGACCATTCTCTATCTGATGGCTGCCGATGCCGAATTCGGCCCGCACCTGCGCGCCCGCATCGAGCCGGTGATGATCGGCATTGGTCCTGTGGAAGCTGCCGTCAACGCGACGCGCGCTCTGGCTGCGCGACAGCATGACCTCCCGACACTCGTCGTGTCGCTGGGCTCGGCCGGCTCGGCAAGGTTGGAGCAATGCGCGGTCTATCAGGCCAAATCGGTAAGCTATCGCGACATGGACGCCTCGGCTCTCGGCTTTCCGCGCGGCATCACCCCGCTCACCGACCTTCCCGCGACCCTGCCTCTGGCGCCCCTGGTGCCGGGCCTCACGCCAGCAACCCTCTCCACCGGCGCCAACGTCGTTTCGGGCGTCGCCTACGCGGCCATCGTCGAAGACATGGTGGATATGGAAACCTTCGCGGTATTGCGCGCCTGCCAGGCGTTCGGCGTGCCGCTCCTGGCCCTGCGGGGCATTTCCGATGGCAAGGCAGAGCTGACGGAGATGGCCGACTGGACGCGCTATCTGCACATCATCGATGAAAAGCTGGCCGCTGCGGTGGACCTGGTGGAAGCCCACCACGCCAGAGTAACCTGACTATTTCTGCTGTTCGCGGGCCCGCTTCTTGTCGCGGCGCGAGCGCTGCCAGCGTGTCCACCAGCGGCCGCCGCGGAGCACCGCCAGGTTGACCGGTCCCTGCAGAAAAATGAGGTCGAGCGCGAGCAGCAACAGGCCCAGCGGCAACATCCAGATGCCGAGCACTGGCAGGAAGCTGAAAATTCCGCCCAAGACCAGCAGCACGCCGAGCGGGATGCGGATCCAGCGCGCTTCCGGGCGGCGCACGCGCGCCAGCCAGCCAGCGGCCAGGCCCGGAACGCTCCGTTCCAGTCGGTCAAACAACCTGTTCAGCCGGTCTGCGCTTTTGCTCATGGGGACTCCGTCCTTTGGTTCTAGATGGAACGCAGCCCAGATGAGGTCAAGGGGGGCGGAACCGCATTGCCCCCGATCTCGTTTATGAGGACTTCCCGCCGATTGTGCAATCTGTCCACGGAGCGTCCCATGTCCCTCGACACCGTCCTCTCTCAGCTTGGCCTGCGACCCAGCCGGCCAGCAACCCTCGCTGAGCAGATTCACGCTTTGCGCCGGGATATTGCCCGCATGGGGCGCGGCGTCTCGCACCAGGTCGGCCATAGCGCGCACGACTGGAGCGGCCAGCTCAGCGATTTCGGTCAGGACGCAGGTCGGCAGGCCGTCCAGCTCGCTGAACTTGCAGGGTCGCAGGCGCGGCGTGGTGCGGAGATGGTGCGGCGCGATCCGCTGCCGCTGATTGCCGTCGTCGGCACCGGCCTGCTGCTTGCCCGGCTGCTGCAGCGGCGCTAACGCTTTATTCACCGTCCGGCTGAGGCTTTCCTTAAGCCTGAGCGCGCATTTTCGGACCAAGCGGCCTTTTGGTCACAGTCCGGAGTATCGACATGCGCGCCATTTCTTCCACGCTTCTGCGCGTTGCCGCCTTGGCCGTCGTCGCGACGGGCCTGGGCGGCTGCAGCTTCATGGGCATCAATTTCGCCATGAACCAGATGAGCGAGAAGGAATGCATGATGCGCGCCATGTATTTCGAATCCAACCGATCCAGCGCCGAGGGCATGCTGGCAGTCGGCACGGTGGTGATGAACCGCTACAATGACCCGCGCTATCCCAAAACGGTGTGTGGCGTCGTTGGCCAGAAAAACCAGTTCGCCCAGGGCGTGCTCAGCCGCCCAATGACCGATAGCGGCGCCGTTCTGGCCTCACAGGTTGCCGATCAGGTGCTGAGGGGCTCGCGCCATCCCGGCGTGCAGAATGCACAGCATTTCCACACGGCCGGTCTGCGATTCCCCTACAACAACATGTTCTATGTGCTCGAAGCCGGCGGCAACGAGTTCTACGAAAAGCGGACGGTGCGCTAGAACTCGCCGCCGATATCGAAGCCGCCACCACCCCAGTCATCGCCGCCACCATCGAAACCTTCATCGGCTACCGGCTCATCGGCTGGTTCTTCGGGCGCATGCTCCTCTGCCGCAGCGGAACCTGAAAACATTCCGGCAATGGCCGAGCCGAGCAGCAGGCCGCCCGTCACGCCAAGCGCCGTCTGTGCTGCGCCCGCGAGGAAGCCGCCACCGTCCTGGCGCTCCTGGCGCCCCCAGGGTCCGGCATTGCGCTGAGGTTCCACCGGCTGACGCGGCTGCCGTTGTGGTTCGTCGTCGCCAAAAATGCCGCCCAGGAAACCGGAGCGCCCGCGTTCGGCGCGGGCTTCCAGTTCTTCCAGCCGCGCCTGCTGTTCGCGCAGCGCCGCTTCCTGCACGATGATGGCCTGCGCCATGTAATAGGCCGCCGCCGGATTTTCCGAGAGACGCTGGCGGATCAGGGCCTCGGCGTCGGCATCGCGTGGCCCGCTCTTGCCCTCGACGCGCCGCAGGCGCTCGAACAGGTCCTCGATCGCGGTCTCGTCCTCATGTCTCAACATGGCCAATCTCCCTTTTCGTCATCAAGACATGGGTAACGTTGGCCCGGCCCACAAGTCTCAACGCCGCGTTTGCTGCAGCACATAGCCAATCACAACGGCGATGGCGTCGTAGAGTTCGTGCGGAATAGTGTCATCGAGCTCCACCCCGCTCAGTGCTTCGGCAAGGAGCGGATTGGTTTCGATGACGACGCCGTTCTCCTCGGCAAGGGCAATAATCCGCTCCGCCACGAGGCCCCTGCCCTTGGCAACGACGCGCGGCGCTTCCTTCGAGCCTTTTTCGTAATGCAGCGCGACGGCTAACGCCCGCTCGCGGATTTCGTCGTCACTCATCGCGTCGCATCCACCACATGACCGCCCAACCCCGGTGGGTGCACCGGTTCCTCCGCCGGCACCCCTGCCCGCACCACGATGGCACCGGGCACGAGGCCGACACCCGCCAGCTCCTCGCGCAACTCTTCGACTGCCACACCCAATGACTGTGCCGTAGACACCTGGTCGGCCCAGAGCAGCACGCTGGTATTTTTCGCCCGCAGTGAAATTTGCGCCCCGACCTCGCCGCGTTCAGCCAGGTTGATGGCAAAGCGCACCTGCCAGCTCCGCTCCTCGCTGCGCTCGGCCTCCTGCTCCGCGTCGCGCTGGATCTGCAGGTGCAGGATCTGGTTCTGCCCGGCCACGATGACGGGCAGGTCCATGCTCCACTGCGCATCCTGCCGCGCCGGATTGGGGTCGGGCAGCGAGGCGTTCTGATGCAGCCGCAGTCGGGACAGCGCCGCCTCGGTTCGCTCCAGCAGCACTTTACCTGCCTCTATGGGATCGTCCGGCATGTCCGGCGGCGCGCCCTCGCCCGCCCGCGCCCGCGGCACGTGGCCCCGGATCGGCGGTGGCACCGTACCCACCTGCGCCACCGGCGCCTGGTTGCCGAGCCAAGCCCCCAGCCCCTGGCGCAGCGTTAACAACGCGCCTTTGAGTTCGCCACCCGCCGCCTGACCGGAAGCCAGCATGGCCTCCTGGAATACGCCCGACTGCTGGATGGCCACCTTGAGCGCCGCGCCGCCCAGTTTGCCACCGTCGAGTAGCAGCCGCGCTGCCAGCACCTGCTGGGCGGCCTTGGCCACAGGCTCGGGCAGCGCCACCTTGCCGGCAATCGCCGTCAGCGCGCGGGTGAGCCCCAGAATGCTGTCCTGCCGCGGCAGAGCCTGTTGCACCATCTGGGCCAGCGCCGCCTGCGGACTCGTCGCCGGAGCGGTCGCGACCGGTGCCTGCGGGGTTACCGATGCCGAAATCACGCCGCCCCCCATATTGGGTGATGCCGCATGCTGCCCCACCATGCTCGCCGACAATGCCTGCCCCACGGGCGGCAAGGTCGGCGCAGCAGTGCTGCGATTGCCTGCCGTCGGCAGGGGGACGGTCGCAGGCGCCGCCACGGCATAGGGAATGCCCGGTCGCGCGGCTGCGCCCTCGACCATAACCAGGCCGGGCGCCGCGCCGGCTGGTACACTCGGACTAGGTGCAGCGGGGATCGGTGTGGGCGCAGCAGCGGCAGCCGATGGCGACCCCACATTTGCCTGCGCCTGGATGTTCGTTCCCGTCTGCCCTGTAGTGGCCGGTGCAACGGCCGGTGCCCCGGCTCCGGTCACCGGCACGGCTGGAGCTGCACCCGGTCTAGTACTCGCGGTTGGAACGGCGGAAGCCGCAGGCAAAGGCGCTGGGTTTGCAGGTGACGCTGACGACACGCCTGGCGGCGCGTCGACGGAAGCTGCCACTTGTCCCGCTGGCGTCGGGCCTGACGTCACAGTCTGCCCGCTCACAGGCGGAGGGGGTGCGCCATTGGCTGCCGGAGCCGGGTTCACCGATGGCGCACTCGCGCTGCTTGCCAGCGCCGCAGCCGACAGTTGCACCGATGTCGCGGGTGCCAAGTTCTGAGGCTGGGGGATGGACGGCAGATCGGGCAGCCGCACGCTGACCAGCGCCAGCCGCAACTGCCCGTCGGACTGTTGTACCGAAAGGGTCAGCGTCGCCCCGACCGGCTGCCGTTCGGGCAGCGTCAGGCTCATCACCTGCCGCCCGATCTGCACCTGCGTCGTGCCATTGACATTCAGGCTCAGCACCCGCGCCTCGACCGTCTGCCCGGCAGCTTGTGCCAGGGCGCGCAGGCCCGCACTGGCCTGGGCCAGGGAAATAGGCGGGAGTTGAGACGTTATGCTCATCGGCCAGCCGACTCCGGCCACGGCATGTGGCTCGGTCCGACTTTAGCGCAACGCCTTGGTCGCGCCAGCCCGAACCGCTTACTGCTTGCGGATGTCGTTATAGGCCTTGGTCTTGGGCTTGCCACGGAATGTCACCCAAAAGAAGTTGAGCGTATAGGTACCCGCCGTGCGGAACACGCCCTCGCTCTCGAGCCGGCGTCCGGATGTCTTCATCTTGAGGGCAAAGGTCCATTTGACCCCGCCCACCTTGGAGAGACGCACCGCCACGTCGGTGTCTTCGCCGAAAAACTCGATCGACCGGTCATATCCGCCGACCGCCGCCCAGGCCGCGCGCTTGAAGACGAAATTGCCGCCCTGCACCACCGACCCAACCCGCAGCGCAAAGCGGTTGAGGAGATAGATGAGATAAGTCAGCCCATAGAACAGTCCGATCAGCGCCCGATTGTGCCAGGCCATGTCGTAATAGATATAGGGCCCGCTCAGGCAGACCAGCTTGTCGTCCTTGGCGAATTCGCTGAACACCGTATCGAGCCAGCCCTCGGGCACGATCGTGTCGCTGTCGATATTGGCAACGAGATCATAGCCCTCGCTGGCGGCAAAGCCCGCATCGCGCGCATTCACCAGGCCCTTCTTGGGCTCGTCCACCACGCGTACGCCGGCAAAACTGCGGGCGATTTCGCCGGTACGGTCCTTGGAGGCATTATTGACGACGATGACGTCGGCATCCCGGCCGGAGCGCTTGATTTCCGCCAGCACCGATTCCAGGCATTTGCCGATCAGCGCTTCTTCATTATAGGCGGGAATGACGAAGGCGAGCTTCATTGGGTCCCCTTGCCCGGCACTTCGCCGGTTGTTTGTTGAGCAGCACATAGCGCGCCGCGCCCCTTGCGGCAACCTCCATGGATGTGTGCGGATCGGCACTCCATCCGTTCCACTTCTCCTTAGTCTCTGCTACGATCCAGGAAGTAGAAGTCGGTTCAGCTCCGGTTCAGCGGCGAAGTTGCACGGTATTCATCATGATGAACCACTCAGCCATTGCCGCCATTGCTTGCCTGGTCCTCGCTGCACCGGCCCTCGCCGACGCCGAGGGGACGGCCGTCGGGGTCAGGCCTGATGCCTCGTCCCAAAGCGGCGCGGCCGAACTCGTCCTGGTGGTGGGGTCGGACGTCTCGGTGGGTGACACGGTCACGACAGGTCCCTCGGGACATGTGCAACTGCTGTTCGACGACCAGACGCGACTGGTCGTGGGGCCCGGCAGCCGGCTCAAGATCGAGACCTATCTGCTCACCGGCAGCGGTGCCGATCGCTTCGCGGTCAACGCCCTGGGCGGCACGTTCCGTTTCATTTCCGGCAACAGCCCGAAGCCGGTCTATTCCATCCATACACCCACGGCGTCGATCGCGGTGCGCGGCACGAAATTCGATCTGACCGTTGGGGGCGGACAGACCTTCACCATGCTCTTCGAAGGCGCCCTCACCCAATGCTATGACGGCGTCTGTGTCGATCTGGAAGACCGCTGCGACATCGCGGTCACTGGCGGTGGCCTTGCCGATCTCTATGGGCGCAGCGATGAGCGCCATCCTCCCGCCGCGGCCAAGTTTCCCCTGCCCAATATCCAGGCTGCCTTCCTGCCCGACTTCCGGGTCCCGGGCGCCCAGGCCTGCCTGACGGCATCCCCCGATACGACAGGCGGCGCCTCGGTCACCACGACCGAGACCGGCAGCCCGCAGGTCCGTCCCTCGCCTCAGCCTCCGGAACTACCACTGGCCGAGCCAACGCCTCAGCCTTTGCCCCAGGCGCAGCCCGTGCCCCTCCCGCAAAGGCGTGTGCCCTGATGTCCGCATCAGGGCGTCTGCACATGCCGAGGCGTCGCATGGCAATGCAACCGCGCTGGCCCCAATGGTGTTGAATACGCGTGGCCGACACCAGCAAACCTGATGCAGCACCTGAAGGCGAGGATCTGAGCGGCTTCGGTCGGCTCCGGTCGCATTTGCGCGTCCTCTATCACGGTCAGACGCCGGCCGCCCTGCGCTTCCAGTCGTTCATCCTCATCGTCGATCTGGCGATCATCGCCTTCTTCATCGCCACGCCGATCCTGCGGGACGACGAGGTTTTCCTGTGGATCGACTATTCGATCGCAGCCATCCTGGCACTCGATCTGGCTGCCCGGGGCCTCGCCTCGAACCATCCGTTGCGCTGGCTCGGCCAGATGCCTGTTATCGTCGACATCTTCATCCTGATCACGCTCTTGCTGCCTACCTGGTTCTTCAACCTCGGCTTCCTGCGCATCCTCCGGCTCTGGACCCTCAGCCGCAGCAGCCTCGTCTGGCACAATCTCAACAAGTGGGGCCTCAAAGCCTATCGCGAGACGATCCAGGCGACGATCAATCTCCTGGTCTTCATCTTCGTCGTCTCGGGTTTCATCTATACCGCCTTCATCGATCGCGACGCCGGCATCGAGGGCTATGTCGACGCGCTCTACTTCACCGTCACCACCATGACGACCACCGGCTTTGGCGACATCGTGCTGCCGGGCACCTTTGGCAAGCTGACGTCGGTGGTGGTGATGATCATCGGCATTTCGCTGTTCGTCCGTCTGGCGCAGCTCGTCTTCCGCCCGATCAAGGTGCATTTCCCTTGCCCACAATGCGGGCTCACTCGTCATGACCACGACGCCGTCCACTGCAAGGCCTGCGGCCACCTGCTCAACATTCCCGATGAAGGCGAGGGCTGAAGCTAAGCCGGCGCGACCTGCTTGACCACCGGCAGCCGCACCCGGAAACAGGCGCCCGGCAGCGGGCCCGGCACGAGCTCCAGCGAACCGTTCATCCGGGCCACGATCTGCCGGCTGATGGCGAGGCCGAGGCCTGCCCCACCCTGGTCGCCGCCGCCCTCCACGCCCCGCCAGAACTTCTCGAAGATCAGCTTCCGGTCGCCCTTGGAAATGCCTGGGCCATTGTCCGCGACATCGACTACGAACTGGCCCGACTTCACTCCCGAGGTGATTTTCACCACCGGATTGTCGGCATCGTTGTATTTGACCGCATTGGAGATGAGGTTGATGAACACCTGGCACAGCCGGTCGCCGTCACCCTCCACCATCGTGGCCCGCGCCCGCTCGCCGAACTCCACGCGCATGCCCCTCTGCCGCAGCAGCGCGTCACAGACGGCAATCGCCTGGTCCAGCGCCGCCTCGGCATCCACAGGCACATTGCGCCAGTTCCGCTCGCCACGCTCGAGGGCGCTGAGGTCGAGGATTTCGTCGAGCAGCTTTGTCAGCCGCAGGCTCTCCTGGTGGATGGTCGAGACGAACCGCCGCCGCTGGCTGTCATTGAGATCACCGGGCTCCATGAGGATTTCCGAGAACGATCGGATGGAGGTCATCGGCGTGCGCACTTCGTGGCTCACCTGGCTCAGGAATTCATCCTTCTGGCTGTCGAGTTCGCGCAGTTGCGCATTGGCGTCCTCGAGCTTACGCGCCGTCAGCCGCAGCTCGGCCGAGGTCCGCTCCAGCTCCTGCGAATATTCGATGGCCTGCTGCGTCTCGTCGGCCATCTGCATCATTTCCTCCAGCGACACGTCGCCGCCAGCCACCACCTTCGAGAGCATCACATGCGCCGAAGCCGCGCCGATGGAACCGGCAAGCTCGCGCTCCAGGCGGGCGATGAAATCGGGCGTCGGCTCCAACACCGCCGGATCGACCCCCCGCTCCCGCGCCGCCGTTTCGAACAAGGCCGCAGCCCGCTTCTCGCCCAGCACGCGCTCGGCCACGAAAAACAGGTCATTGGCGGTCGCCGAGCCACGCACAAAATTGCCCTGCGGCAACCCACTGCGGCGGAAGACGTCCACGAAGGCCGTCGCCTGGATGCGCTCCAGCGCCGACGGATTGGTCAGCAGCGAGCCGATGGTCAGGATGACCACGTTGATGGAAAGGCTCCAGAACGCCGCGTGGGTAAGCGGGTCCCAGCCCTCCAGCCCGAACATTGCTTCCGGTCGCAGCCAACCGATGCCCCAGGGGCCGAACTGTAACAGCGTCGCTACCGATTCCGACACCGACTCGAACGAGGGCAGGAAGCAGCACCATGCCCAGACGGCAAAGCCGGCGAGGATCGCAGCAGTTACCGCCTTGAGCGAGGCATCCTTCCAGAAAATGGCGGCCAGCAGCGCTGGAAAGAACTGCGCGATGGCGGTGAAGGAGATCAGCCCGATCGGTGCCAGCGCGTCGGAATCGCGTGTGAAGAAGAAGTAGAAAAATCCCAGTGACAGGATCAGCACGATGGAAAAGCGCCGCGCCACCAGGAGCAGCCGGCTCACCCCTTGCCCGTCCGCCGACAATTCCGAGGTACTGAAGCGCAGCACCAGCGGCATGATGATGTGGTTCGAGACCATGATCGAGAGCGCGATGGATTCGAGGATAATCATCGATGTCGCTGACGAAAAGCCCCCGATAAAGGCAAACAGCGCCAGCCCGTTTTGCCCGGCCGCCAACGGCAGGGTCAGCGCGAACATGTCGGGGTTCGATCCAGCCGGCATCACCGTCAGCCCGTAGACGGCGATGGGCAGGATGAAGATGCTCATCGCCATCATGTAGGCGGGAAAAGCCCAGCCGGCGACGCGAAGGTGGTTCTCGTCGGAATTCTCCACCACAGTCACCTGGAACTGGCGCGGCAGGCAGACGATCGCGGCAATGGAGAGCACCAGCGTGGTTATCCAGCGGCTGTCAAAGGCCACCGATGTATCCACCACGATGCCCATGTCGCTGGCCCGGGTGAAGATCGCCTCGAGCCCGCCGCCGATATAGACGACGAACACCCCCACCGCGACCAGCGCCGCCAGCTTTACCACCGCCTCGAAAGCAATGGCCGCGACCACGCCGTGATGCTGCTCCTTGGCATCGACGTGGCGCGTTCCGAAGAGGATCGTGAACAGCGCCATGGCTGCCGCCACGCCAAGCGCCAGGCCCACATCGTCAATGCCTGTCAGGCTTCCCCGCCCGAATTCTGATGCACCAGCCACAGCCTGGATGGACGATGTCACGGCCTTGAGCTGCAGCGCGATATAGGGCGCAATGCCGATCACCGCGATGCAGGTCACGAGCACGCCCAACCGGCTCGATTTGCCGAAGCGCGACGACAAGAGATCCGCCACCGAGGTGATGCGGTGCAGGTGGCTGATGCGCACCAGTCTCCTGAGCAAGAAATACCAGCCCACGAAGACCAAGGTCGGCCCGAGATAGATAGTGAGGAACTCAAGGCCGCTACGCGCCGCATTGCCCACGGCGCCGTAGAAGGTCCAACTGGTGCAATAGACCGAAATGGAGAGGGTGTAGACAGCCGGCGAGTGCAGCCAGCTGCGCTTGTTGCGCCGCGCCCGCCGATCGCCGAAATAAGCGAGCACGAACAGGAGGCCAACATAGGCGACTGACGTGGCGATGACGAAATCGGCGGACAGCATCAGGTGTCACCGTCTTCGGCGGGGTCGATCTGGTCCGCCTGGAGGTGTCGGGTCAGCGCCACGGTCCCGAGGATCAGCGCCAGCCAGACCCCGAACAGATACACCACGATTTGGGGCACGCCGAGGAACATCACCGGGTGGTTGAAGAGCTGCACCAGCGGTGGCACCAGCAGCAGGAAACCCGCCACCGTCAGCACCAGCATGCCGCCGACGACCCTACGCCGGTCCGCCATCTTCACCCAGCAGTTGCCGCACTGCTCCCACCACCTCGGCATTGGAATAGGGCTTTGTGACGAACCCGTCAGCGCCCAGCTCCTCGGCGATGCGCCGATCCTGCTGCTGGCCCTTGGCGGTCAGGATCAGCACCGGCAGGTCCTTGGTTTCGCCATCGGCGCGCAGCGTCTTGAGCACGTCAAAGCCGCTGCGCCGCGGCAGCATCACATCGAGCACCAGCACCCGCGGCCGGCTGCGCCGCACTTTTTCCAGCACGGCCTCGCCATCGGTCGCTGAATCGATGCTCCATCCTGCGCGGCGCAGGATGAAGTCCAGCGACTCCAGAATGCTTGGCTCATCTTCGGCGATCAAAACATCGACGGCCAAATTTCCCCCCAATAGTTCGCGGTCTCCCCACCGCGAACTTTCCCACTAGAGCGTTTTCCAGCAAAAGTGGCAACGGTCTTGCGGCTCGGAAAACGCGACAAGACCAGGACCGAGTGCAATCAGCCGTTTTCGCCAAGGCCGAATTCTTGCGGGATCAACGGCAGGCGCGTCACCGAACGCTGTCCGCCAGGCCCCAGCATCTCCTCCTGGCGTGCCGAACAATCCCGTCGCGGGCACAACCGGCAGCTGGGCCCCACAGGCACGTCGGCGCTCTGGTCCGAGAGATTGAGCCCCGCGCCATAGACGGTGCGATCGGCGTGGAGCACGTCGCAGGCCAGCATCACCGAAATCACCGTCGGCTGGTCGCGATAGGAGTTCGGCCGGTGCTGCAGTGTCCTTGCCAGGAAGAGGTAGCGCGACCCGTCCGAGAACCGCACCACCTGGCGCAACAGCGTGTCCGGCTGCCGGAACGCGCCATAGATCGCCCAAAGCGGGCAGGCATGGCCGGCATTGGGCAGCAGGAGGCCCGGCAGTGGAAAATGCTTGGTCAGCCGTCCTGCGGGGTCTGAGCGCAGGAAGCCGAAGGGAATACCCTCCTCGCCCGGCCTGCGCAGCGACACGAGGCGATGCGCCACCTGCTCGACGCTGCCGTTGAAGGCCTGGCGCAACTGGTCGATGTCGTATGCCGATGCCTCGGCCTGGGCCAGGAATTGCGAATAGGGAAAGACCATCGCCCCGGCGAGGTAGGATCCCATGGCGCGCGCCGCCAGCCGGCGCGCTGTCGGCGAGGTGAGCACCGCGCCATCAAGCGTCTGCCGCAGCACGTCTGGCGCCGTCAGCTCGCCAAGCAGCCGTGCCATCTGGAACAGCCGTGTCGCCTGCGTCGTGGTGCCCTGGAACCACATCACCCGCTCGTCGCGCTGAAACCGGTACTGCCCCGGAAAATCCGGCAGGTCGGGTCGCCCGCCGATCCGCACGGTCACGCCGAACCGCTCCTCGAGATACTGGGTCAGGGTCGCGAGGTCGAACCGGCCCTGCCGCTCGACTTCCGCCCGGATCTGCACCGCTGTCCCTTCCAGTTCGGGAAAGTAGTTGCGGTGCTCGATGATGAGATCGTCGATTTCGCGCAGCGCCGACATGCGGCTGGCGGTCTGGCTGGTGCTTTCGAACTGCCCGATGAGGCTGCGCACCACATCGCTCAACACCCGCGCCTCGCGACCGATGGCGCCGACGAATTTCTGCTTCTCGCTGTCATCGAGGTCAGGCACGTCCTCGAGGATTTCAGCGCTCGAACGCACGGCGGTGATACCGGAGAGAATCTGGTGCAGCATCTGCCCCAGCATGGGATCGGACCGCAGCCGGTCGGCATAGGCATCGGCATTGGCCACGGCGTCGGCATAGGCGCGATGCAGCCGTGCCATGGCGGCGGCGCTGGCGGGATACTGTGCCACCATCTGGCGCCGCTCGTCGGCCTGGAAGGGCAACGACTCGACCATCGGATCGGCATAGGCCTCTTCCAGGTCCTGCAGCAGCTTCTGTTCGGCATTGCCAGTGAGATCGTCGATGCCGATGTCCAGATGCAGCGCCACGCGCTGCAGGAGCGCCCCGCCGATGTCGCGTTTGTTGTTCTCGATGAGGTTCAGGTAGCTCGGCGATATACCGACGAGGCGGGCCAGCGCCGCCTGCGAAATCCTTAGGGATTTCCGTCTGTTGCTGATCCGAAAACCGATCGGTGCACGCATGGGTCTCCCCTCCTCGACGCGTCGCCTGTCAACGAATTTACAATAAGCGATAGGGCGCAGATCAACAATCGACAAATTACGCCAGTGTTTACAACGGCCTATTGCCGTCATTTTCAAATGTGTCGAATACTGGGCAGGCGTGGTGAGTGACCGGCAATGTATCGGTCGCCCCGCGCCTCAAGGAGGAGATCAATGACACTTTTGACGCGCGGGCTCACCCGCCGCAGGGTTCTGCAGACCGGCATGGCCGGCATTATCGGCACGGGCGTTGCGCCCATGATGTTCACCAAGGGCGCCTGGGCGCAGGAGTTCTGCAACAATCCCACTGGGGACACTGTCACCTTTGGCCTCAACCTGCCCCTGACCGGCACCTATGCCGAAGAAGGCGCCGACGAGCAGAAGGCTTATGAACTGGCGATCGCCCACCTCAATGGTGAAGGCGACGGCGGCCTGCTCAACGTCCTCGCCCCGTCCGCCCTCAAGGGTAACGGCATCCTGGGCAAGAAGGTCGTCTACGTCTCGTCCGACAGCCAGACCAAGTCCGACGTGGCCCGCGCCGGCGCCACCCGCATGATCGAGCGCGATGGCGCCATCATGATCACCGGCGGTTCGTCCTCTGGCGAAGCCATCGCTGTGCAGGGTCTCTGCCAGGAAATGGGCGTCATCTTCATGGCGGGCCTCACCCATTCCAACGACACCACGGGCAAGGACAAGCGCCGCTACGGCTTCCGCCACTTCTTCAATGCCTACCAGTCCGGTATCGGCCTCGCGCCGGTGCTCGGCCAGTCCTATGGCAATGATCGCCGCGCCTATCACCTCACCGCCGACTACACCTGGGGCTGGACCCAGGAAGAATCGATCAAGGCGGCGACCGAAGCCCTCGGTTGGGAAACCGTTGCCGCCGTGCGCACCCCGCTCGGCGCCACCGACTACTCGCAGTACTTGACGCCGATCCTCAATTCCGGCGCCGACGTGCTGATCCTCAACCACTACGGCCTCGACATGGTGAATTCGCTCACCCAGGCCGTGCAGTTCGGCATGCGTGACCGCCAGGCCAACGGCAAGGACTTCCAGATCGTCACCCCGCTCATCTCCGAGCTCATGGCCAAGGGTGCCGGCGAAAGCGTCAAGGGTATCTTCGGCACCTCCAACTGGCACTGGAACCTCCAGGATCCGGGCTCCATTGCCTTCACGAAATCGTTCGGCGCCGCCTATGGCTCGCCGCCGTCGCAGGCCGCCCACACCGCCTATGTCCAGGCTCTGCTTTACGCAGATGCCTGCGAACGCGCCGGCACCTTCTACCCGCCCGAAGTCATCAAGGCGCTGGAAGGTCACGAGTTCGACGGCATGGGCAACGGCAAGACGCTCTACCGCGCCGAAGATCACCAGTGCATCAAGTCGGTTCTCGTTGTGCAGGGCAATGAAAGCCCGACCAGCGAATACGACGTGCTCAACGTGGTGCAGGAAATCGACCGCGAAACCGTGGCCTACGATCCGTCGATCTTCGGCGGCGACCTCGGCCCGGCCGAACCGGCCCCGATGTGCGCTTGAGTCACGACGCACGCTGAACCGCCCCCTCTCCCCCAGGCGAGAGGGTTGGGGTGAGGGGGCCTTTCCTTGCAGGAGGCCCCCTCGCCCGGCGCTTTCGCGCCGACCTCCCCCCAAAGGGAGAGGTGAAGAACGGAGCATCAAATGTTCGAAGTCATCTTTCTGCAATTCCTCAACGGGCTCGATAAAGGCGCTGCCTATGCGCTGATCGCCCTGGGGCTGACCCTGGTGTTCGGCACGCTGGGCGTCGTCAATTTCGCCCACGGTGCCCTGTTCATGCTCGGGGCCTTCTGCGCCGTCACCGTGCGCATGTTCCTCACCATGGAAACCGTCACCATCGACCCGACAAAGCTCTCCCCCTGGGGATCGCCGCTGGAAGTACGCGAGCCGTTGGTACAGGCCTGGCTGGGCGACTTCGGTGCGGTGCTGGTGAACTATTCAGTGCCGTTCTCGATCCTGATCACCATTCCGATCATGCTCCTGGTCGGCATTGCGCTCGAGCGCGGCATCATCAAGCACTTCTACAAGCGCCCCCATGCCGAGCAGATCCTCGTGACCTTCGGCCTTGCCATCGTGGCGCAGGAAGTCATCAAGTCGATCTTCGGACCCAACCCCATTCCCCAACCCATGCCGACCGACCTACGTGGGGCCGCCGATATCGGCGCTTTCCTCGGCATGCAGGCCAATGTCATCACCTATCCGCTCTGGCGCCTGATTTACTTCGTCTTCTCGGCAGTAGTCATTGCCGGCGTCTTCGCCTTCCTCCAGTTCACCACTTTCGGCATGGTCGTCCGCGCCGGCATGGCGGACCGTGAAACGGTGGGCCTCCTCGGCATCAACATCGACCGGCGCTTCACCGTGATGTTCGGCCTTGCCGCCGTGGTCGCGGGCATGGCCGGCGTCATGTACACGCCCCTGCTCCCGCCCAACTATCACCTGGGTATGGACTTCCTGGTCCTTTCCTTCGTGGTCGTGGTCGTGGGCGGCATGGGCTCCCTGCCCGGCGCCGTGGCTGCCGGGTTCCTGCTCGGCATTCTCCAGTCCTTCGCCTCGATGACGCAGGTGAAGGCCATCGTTCCCGGCATCGACCAGATCATCATCTACCTAGTTGCCGTGGTCATTCTACTCGTTCGCCCCCGTGGCCTACTTGGCCGCCGCGGCGTGATGGAGAGCTGACATGCCCACTACGTTCATGTCCCGCAACGACCTGCTTCTTTTCCTCGGCTTCACCATCGTCGTTCTGGCCATGCCGATCTGGCTGGCGCCCTTCGGCGCGGGCTACCCGGACCTGCTGCAACGCTTCATGATCTACGGCATCTTCGCCGTCGGCTTTAACATCCTCTTCGGCCTGACCGGTTACCTCAGTTTTGGCCACGCCGCCTTCTTCGGCGTCGGTTCCTACACCGCCGTCTGGTCGTTCAAGCTGCTGACCCTCGACGCCATCCCGGCAATGGTCTTCGCGGTAATCGTCTCGGCCCTCTTCGCGCTGGTCATCGGCTTCCTCTGCCTCCGGCGCTCCGGCATATACTTCTCCATCCTCACCCTGGCCTTCGCCCAGATGAGCTATAACCTCGCCTATTCGGTACTGACGCCCATCACCAATGGCGAGACCGGCCTCCAGCTCACGCTCAACGATCCGCGCGTGCTGGACGCCGCCATCGGCCAGACCTTTGTCGGCCAGCCTGTGCCGACGCTCTTCGGCCAGCAGCTCTCGGGCTATGCCGGCTTCTACTTCTGCGCCGGCTTCCTGATCCTGGCTTTCTTCTTTGCCCAGCGCATCACCGGCTCGCCTTTCGGCATGATGCTGAAATCGATCAAGTCCAACCAGACGCGCATGCAGTTCACCGGCTTCAACACAAGACCCTATGCCCTCTCGGCCTTCGTCATCTCGGGCATGTATGCCGGCCTTGCCGGTGCCCTCCTGGCCGTCACCGATCCGTTGGCCGGTGCCGAGCGCATGCAGTGGACCGCTTCGGGCGAAGTCGTGCTGATGACCATCCTCGGCGGCGTCGGTACTCTGGTCGGGCCCGTCATCGGCGCCTGGATCATCAAATACTTCGAGAACATCCTCTCGGCGCTCAACGACAACATCCTCGCCCGCTTCTGGAGCTTCCTGCCTGATGGCATGGCCGACTTCATGGTCACCGTCACCAGCAAGTTCGTGGGTGATGGCTGGCACCTGACCCTCGGGCTGCTGTTCGTGATCATCGTGATCTTCCTGCCCGGCGGCATCATGGAAGGCGTCCGGCGCATCGCCGCCGCCGTCCGCCGCTCCGGCACCCCGGCGGCCAAGACCCAAACGCAGCCGGCTGAATAAGGACAGGCGAAATGGCAAATTCCAACGTTGTCCTGCACGTCGCGGACGTCCACAAGCGCTTCGGCGGCCTGCATGCCCTGGCCGATATCGACCTCCAGGTCGAAGAAGGCCAGACCCATGCGATCATCGGCCCCAACGGCGCGGGCAAATCGACCCTGCTCAACGTCATCATCGGCAAGCTTGCGCCGACCAGTGGTCAGGTGGTTTTTGACGGCGCGATCCTCACCGGCCGCAAGCCCTACCAGATCAACCAGCTCGGCATTGCCCGCGTCTTCCAGACACCGGAAATCTTTGCCGATCTCTCGGTGCTGCACAACGTCATGATCCCGGCCTTCGCCAAGCGCGACGGCACCTTCACCCTCAACATGCTGCGCTCGCTCGATAGCGAAACAGGCATCCGCCAGGAAGCCGAGCACATGCTCGAGGATGTGGGCATGCTCAACCGCAAGGACATGCAGGCGGCCAGCCTCAGCCGCGGCGACAAGCGCCGCATGGAACTGGCCATGTGCCTCATCCAGCACCCGCGGCTGTTGCTGCTGGACGAACCCACGGCCGGCATGAGCCGCCATGACACCAACACCACCATCGAGCTTCTCAAGAAGATCAAGAGCCGCGGCATGACCAAGGTCATCATCGAGCACGACATGCATGTCGTGTTCTCGCTGGCCGACAAGATTTCCGTGCTCGCACAGGGACGTATCATCGCCGACGGCACCCCGGACGAGGTCCGCGGCAATCCCAAGGTGCAGGAAGCCTATCTCGGGGGGACTCACTGATGAGTTCTGTTGCCATGCAAACTGATACCGCCGCCGGCAGCCAGGCCGCGACACACGAAACCACCCGCCCCTTCTTCTCGGTCCGGGATATGCATGCCTACTATGGCGAAAGCTATATCGTGCAAGGCGTGTCGCTCGACATCCGCCGGGGCGAAATCCTCGCACTTCTCGGCCGCAACGGCGCTGGCAAGACCTCGACACTCCGGACCATCGCCCGCGTCGACAATCCGCAGATGCGCCAGGGCGAAATTTGGCTCGACGATCAGCCCATCCACAAGATGAAGAGTTTTGAAGCTGCCCGATCCGGCATCCAGCTTGTCCCGGAGGATCGCCGCATCATCCAGGGCCTGACCGTCGAGGAAAACATCACCCTCGCAAAAGTCTCGCCTGGCAATGGCTGGAGCCTTGAGCAGATCTACGAGAGCTTTCCGCGCCTCGCCGAACGCCGCAAGCAGGAAGGCGTGACCCTTTCCGGCGGCGAGCAGCAGATGCTGGCCATTGCCCGCGCCCTCGCCCGCGATCTGAAACTCCTGCTGCTCGACGAGCCGTATGAAGGTCTGGCGCCTGTCATCGTGCAGGAGATCGAGCGCATCCTGCATTCGATCAAGCCGCTCGGCATCACCACCATCATCGTGGAGCAAAACGCCGTGGCGGCGCTGAAACTGGCTGACCGCGCCGTCATCCTCGACACCGGCGAAGTCGCCTTCGCCGGCACCGCCAAGGAAGTCTTGGACAATGCCGAACTCCGCCAGGAATACCTGGCGATCTAGCTTCGTAACTCTTCCCACCCCCGGATTGTCACCCCGGCGAAAGCCGGGGCCCATCCTGAGATCACAAGATGGATCCCGGCTTTCGCCGGGATGACAGCCGGTGGTGTGGCCAAGCTACCCTGGGTCCTCTGAAATTCAAGGCATGTCGCCGATTTCACCTCTCCCCCTTCAGAGGTCCCAGGGTAAGTCCTCTTCCGGCTCCGCCGGCGCAATGGTGATGCCCTCGCCCTCGAGCGCATCCCTGACCTCTCGGGCGAGGTCCACCGCTCCCGGCGTGTCGCCATGGAGGCATATCGATCGCGCCGAGGATTTCAGCACCGTCCCATCCACCGCGACGATTTCGCCCGTCTTGGCCAGCCGCAGGCAGCGCTCGATCACCGCTTCGGGGTCATGAATGACCGCTCCCGTTTCCGTCCGCGACACCAGCAGGCCCTCGGCCGTATAGGCACGATCGGCATAGGCCTCGCGGATCAGCGGCAGGCCGACGGCCTTGGCGGCCCTCACCTGCTGGCTGTTGTCGAGCGCCAGCACTGCGATTTTTGGATCCATGGCCTGGATCGAGGCAAAAATGCCGACGGCGAAAGCCAGCTCCTCGGCTGTCTGGTTGGCCAGTGCGCCATGCAGTTTCACATAGGACAGCGGCACATCGACCTCGTCTGCGATATGGCGCACAAGGAAAAGCTGGCTGCGGATCTGCCCCAGCAATTGTTCGAGCGGCATGACCAGGCGGAACCGTCCGAAGCGTTTGGGATCACTGTAGCCTGGGTGAGCCCCGGCACGCACACCGCGTGCTTTGCAGATCTTGAGAATGCGCCGGATCGTCGCCGCGTCGCCGGCATGTCCGCCGCAGGCAATCGAGGCGCTGGACACGATGGCCAACAGGTCATCGTCCGTTCCCATGCCCTCGCCGAGGTCGGCATTGAGATCGATGCTGGTCATGCACTGCTCCGCAACAGGTGCTGGGCATGCTCCACGCTAACGGGTGCAAAGGCAACTGTTTGGCCTGGTCGCATCTGCGAAAGCCGGTCGAGATCGGCGGTGATGATGGTGCCGATTCGCGGATAGCCACCAGTCGGCTGGTGGTCGCGCATCAGCACGATCGGCGTGCCATCGCCGAGGATCTGGATGTCTCCCGGCAGAATGGGGTCGGACACCAGCGACAGAATGCTGGCCTCCTCGAAAACCCTGTTCTCGTCGACAATCCGCACGCCCATCCGGTCCATCATCGGACTGATCCGGAACACAGCGGTTACGAATTTTTCGCGTACGTTTTGGGTGAAATGGCGTGCGTGAATGCCCCAGATGAAGCGAATAGGCCCATCCTGTCGGTGTGCTGCCTCCACCGCCTCGGGCGCCTTACCTTGCCCGACCAGCTTCAGCACATCGCCTGCCACCAAGGCCCGCCCGTCTACGCCACCCAGCCGCGCACGCGTACTGGTCGACTGGCTCCCCATCACCAGCGGCAGGTCGAGGCCCGGGCCGAACCGCAGGTACCCATAATTGCCCCAGGCACCCGGCGTGATTGATAGCCGGTCCCCGGCATGCAGTTCCGCGCTCCCCGGCCAGTCCTGCGCCACGCCGTTCACGGATATCACAAATGCCCCTCCGGCCCAGCCGAGACGCAGCGTGCCCGCCTCGACCGCCACATCGATTCCCGCCTGGGTGAATTCGACCCCGGCCTCGGCACTGGCTCCCGCAAGCCGGCCCGCCCGGTCAAAACTGCTGCGATCCATAGGTCCCGAGGCGCTGATGCCATGCACCAGCAATCCTTCGCGCCCGCCATCCTGGATGGTCGTCAGCGGCCCTGCTCGCAGGATGCGCAACCGGGCGCTCACGGCACACTCGTAAAACGGATGAGATCGCCTGCCCGCAGCAGCGTCGGCGGATCGGCATCGGGGCGAAAATTACGGAACGCGGTCTGCCCGATGACATGCCATCCGGTAGGAATGTCGGTGGCCACGATCGCCGTCTGCCCGGCCGCGAACAACACACTACCCGCCGGCACCATCGGCCACACGCTGGTCCGCCGCGGCAGCACCAGCGCCTCCTCGTGCAATCCGCAATACACAAAGCCGGGCGCAAACCCGGTCGTCAGCACCCGCAGCGGCGCTGCGTTGTGGCGCAAAATAAAGTCATCGACCCCGAGACCGAGCGCGGCCGCGACTTCGGCCACGTCCGGGCCGTCGAACCGCACTTCGATGTCATGGATGGGAGCCTGCCGTTCGGCTGCCTTGGCCCCGAGCAGCAGCGCTATTTCACCGGCCAGCCGATTGGGTCCGATCATCTCGGGCGCATATCGCACCAGCACCGAGACCAGGCTCGGCACGATTTCCTTGATCCCCATAATGCCTGCTCCGGCCAGCCGGTCCGCCAGGACCAGCGCCGCCTGGTTGGCAGCGTCGTCGAGCCTCTCCCCGAACCGCACCAGCAGCGCGCAGTCACCCAGGGGCAAAATCTCAGCTCTGCGCGGCGTGGCGCTGTCAAATCCGCTCATGGCAATCCAGTGTCTTCCCTTGGGAACGCAGTGAGTCAGAGCGCACCGCGTTCCGTCAAGGTGCTGTCATCCGCAATTGCGGACAGGATGCTGGAACGGCTCGATAATGGTCAGGTCGGGGACTTCCGGGCTCAGTTGGGGTCGCGACCCTCCTGCTCCACAACCGCTTCGAACAGCGTGCGGGCCTGACCGGCACCGATAGCCTCGATGGCCACGGCGGCGATGGCCGCAAACAGTTCAGCGATTTCCTGGGGGTCGGTGATTTCGGCGTCATCTTCTTCGGCGTCGGCGTTGATCAAGGTAAACATGAGGAACGCGCCTCCACACTGAAGCGGGATGCGGAAGTAGGAAGGGTTTCCGCAGAAGCCCGCAACCACAATAGTCTGGAACCAGACCGGCTCCAGACGAGCCTACGAAGCTGAGTGTGCGTCGATTCCATTACCGCTTGAATAACGGATATGGCTTGAAGGTCCTCTCAACCCGGCTTGCCGGGCAGGTCAGCCTCGCTTACGCTTCGCGCGCTTTCACACAAACGTCGTACAGCCCGGAAACGGTTGATCGGGCAACAGGTTGCTCGGATCGATGCCGACCCCGTCGCCTATTCCGATTCGTTGTCCAGCGCCTCGAGCCAGATTTCGACATCGTCGAGCGAGGCGGAAAACGGCTTGGGCACATCGCCATAGACAATTTTGAACGTCTCGTCGTCGCGCACCTGGTGCCCGCCGGCCTGCCCCAACACCTTGATCTTCTCGGCCGTCAGGATGGTCAGCCCATGCCGTCCCGCCACCCGTTTCATGCGCCGCATGCGCGAAGCGTCGAATTCCTTGCGGCTCATGGCTGTTTCTTTCGCTGGCTGTGGGCGGTCAGGACCGGTCGGACCTGCTCTAGTAGATTTCCACCGGCCTTGCCAAGCCGGGCCTTGCCGTGTCGCCCCCAAATGCAAAAGCCCACCGCCGTGGCGGTGGGCCTGGGGACAGTCGCGGCAGGCGCTATTCGGCCGGAGCCTCAAGCGAGGCCAGCGGCACGCGGGTCAGCTCCACGTCTTCCTTGTTGGTCGCATAGCTCACATAGAGGTGGTCACCCCAGACGATCGACTTGGGATAGGAATAGCTGGGGCGCTTGTACTGGCCTTCGAAACGCAGCGGCTGCATGTCGCTGGCGGCGCGCAGCAGGAATGCCCGGTCGAACATGTAGCCGTCGGCGCTGAGCACCACGGCCAGCGGCATGCGGGCCTTGTTCGGATGCGGATTGCCGACTGAATAGACGGTTCCGTCGGGAAGGTTGCCGGCACTCTGCTTGGTGCGGGAATCCGGCATGTTGGTCAGCACTGGGTCGGACCAGGTCTCGCCTTCGTCATCGCTCAGGGAAGCAATCTTGTAGAAGCTATTCCCCTGGTCGCGGAAAATGGCCACCAGCCTGTCGTCGCTCCGCACGAATGAACTGGGCTCGAGCTCCCGGCTGATTTCGGAATTGCTGGTTGGCAGATTGTTGAATGCGCCCTTGGTCCAGCCGGAAACGCCGAGCGGGTCATCGGTATAAATCGGAGTTGCGATCAGCCCCGGCTGGAAATGCGCGAAATTGATGATGCGTCCCGATTCCAGAGCACGCGGATCCTGTTCAAAAATGCCCATCAGTGGGCTGCCATCGGCCATCAGCACCGGCTGCGGCTCCGTCCAGGTCTCGCCATCGGTGCTGGTGACATATTCGACATGCCCGCCACGCGGTGTCGCGTCGGCCGGCCAGACATTGAAATAAGCGACAAGCGTTTCCCCGTCGGACCACAACCCGCCGGACGACTTGTAGCCTTCGTCCCATTCTTCAGTGAGCGACATCGGCTCCGACCAGGTCGTGCCGTCCTCGCTCACCGCATATCTCACCGTCGTATCGGGACCATCCTCGTCCTTGGCCGAGCTCTGCCATTGTGCATAGAGCTTGTCCTTGAACGGCAGGAGCACGACGCCATGGGCAAACTGCTGGCCGCCTTCTTCCGGGGCGAAAATCGTGATCGTCTCGGTGCCCTCGGCAACCTCCAGCCCAAGGGCGTCGGTGTCAGCGAAGTTGAGAACCTCTCCCGCCATCTCGAACGGAATGGTGGTCGACAGCTCCTGCGCGTGAGAGCCACCGACTCCTACGACGACGGCGGCCGCGAGTGACAATCCAATTCTGTGCATCCTAGTCCTCCTTCTGTGTGGCAGGGAGGGCTCGCAAATTATCCGCATCTCTCCTCCCGAGAGAGGAGTTTAGGGATATCCATTAAGCGATTCAACCACTGATACAATCAGTTCGAAGGCGATGGACGATCTGCCGCCATCGCGGCGAACTGGCGGAAAATCAGCGGATCGGCTTATGGAAAAGGGAGGCCCTGGAGACGGGGATGCCACCGCCCGCCGTCTCAGGCGGGACGATACGATGTGCAATCGATGGAGGATTGGCGGGTAGGGAGGGATTCGAACCCCCGGAAGGCTTGCACCTTCGCCGGTTTTCAAGACCGGAGCAATCAACCGCTCTGCCACCTACCCGTAGCCGCCCCTTTAGCGGCGCGGGAGAAATGTGTCTAGAGGACTCGGCCGTGCCGCTTCATTGTCCTCACCCACCAAGCCGCAGGCTCGGCCCAAGGACGGGACCGTTTTGCTATCCCCTACGGAAGCAGCACCACCGAACCCGTGGTCTCCCGCGCTTCCAGCGCCCGATGCGCTTCGGCCACTTCGGCCAGCGGGTAGGTTCGGCCGATCTCCACCTTGATGGCGCCCGAAAGCACCGCATCGAACAGCGCCCTGGCGCCCTCGAGCAGGTCTTCACGCCGCGCGAAATAATGCGTGCCCGTCGGTCGTGTCACGTAGAGCGAACCCTTGCGCGCCAGCACGCCGAGGTCCGGCACGCTGACGACGCCCGAGGCATTGCCGAAGCTGGCCAGGAGGCCGCGTGGCCTGAGGCAGTCGAGCGAACCCTCGAACGTTGCCTTGCCCACACCGTCATAGACGACGTCAACGCCCCTGCCCCCGGTGAATTCTTTCACCAGCGCCGGAAAATCTTCCGCCTTGTAGTCGATGACGTGGTGACAGCCATGGTCGAGCGCTTTTCTCACCTTCTCAGGCCCGCCCGCCGTGCCGATGACTGTGGCCCCCAGCGCCCGCGCCCATTGCGTGGCGATGAGCCCGGTGCCACCCGCGGCGGCGTGCCACAGAATGGTTTCGCCGGCTTGCACTGGCCAAGTCTTGAACAGCAGATAGTAGGCGGTCAGTCCCTTGAGCAGGATGGCCGCGGCAGTGCGGTCGTCGATTCCGTCGGGAATGGGCACCAGCTTTTCCGCCGGCGCCAGCCGTTCCTCGGCATAGGCGCCCGGCGTGCCCTGATAGCAGACGCGGTCGCCGACCTTGATCCCGCTCACACCCTCGCCCACCGCCGTGACCACGCCGGCGGCCTCGTTTCCACCCACGAAGGGTAGCGGCAATTTGTAGAGCCCGCTGCGTTGATAGGTGTCGATGAAATTGAGGCCGATGGCGCTCTGCTTCACCCGGGCCTGTCCCGGCCCGGGTTGCCCCACGTCATGGTCTTCGACGGACAGGACGTCCGGCCCGCCGAATTCATGGACGGCGACGACGCGCGTCACTTGGGTGCCTTGGGCTTGCGCGGCGCCGATTTCGGACGCGACTGAGCCTTGCTGGCCGGGCTGGCCTTGGTGCGCGGCCTGGTGGTGGCTGGCGCCGCTGGCTTGGGCGCCGCTGTCACGGCCGCCGGCCGCGATCCCAGGGCGGCCAGCGCCTCACCCGAAGACACCGAGCCGGTGTCGCCGGTAAAGGGCGTGAATTCGGCCTTCGCCTTGGCGCCGCCCTTGCGGCTCTTGGCGAAGATGTTCACCGCCTCGACCAGCACCGAGAAGGCCATGGCCGAATAGATGTAACCCTTGGGAATGTGGAAGCCGAGGCCGTCGGCCACCAGCGTCACGCCGATCAGCAGCAGGAAGGCCAGCGCCAGCATCTTGGTGGTGGGGTGCTCCGCCACGAACCGCGCGATCGGGCCCGAGGCGACGAACATCACGCCCACGGCCACCAGCACGGCCGCCACCATCACCGCGACCTGATCGGCCGGCACCATGCCGACGGCGGTGATGATCGAGTCGATGGAAAACACCATATCGATGACCACGATCTGCACCAGGATGGCCTGCAGCGTTGCGCTGGCCGCATCCTTGAGGCTGACCTCGTGCGTGTCTTCGATGGCCGCGTGCATTTCGTGCGTGGCTTTGTAGATGAGGAAGCCGCCACCCGCGATCAGGATGATGTCCTTCCACGAGAAGTCGTGCCCGAAGGCCGAGAATAGCGGCTCCTTGAGGCTGACGATCCAGCTGATCAGGAACAGCAGCACGATGCGGAACACCAGCGCCAGGCCGATACCCAGCTTGCGGGCGAATTCGGCCTGTTCGCGCGGTAGGCGCGACACCAGCACGGAGATGAATACGATATTGTCGATGCCCAGCACGATCTCCATGACCGTCAGCGTGGCAAAGGCGACCCAGACATTGGGATCAGCCAGCAGTTCAAGCATCACAAGCTCCGTTGCGAGTCAGGGTGTTGCGACAATCTAGGGACAGGTTCTCGTGCGGTGAAGGGGCGCAAACGCATATTTTGCGTTCCTGCGGCATCAAACGGAATGTCGCTTCTTTCCGTCTGCTGGTATCGCCGCAATGCGGGATGCTAGTCTCCAGTTCCCGACCTGCTTGCGAGGCGTCTGATGGAATCCTTCACTCCCCTGACCGCTGCCCTTGGCGGCACATTGATCGGGCTGGCCGCCGCTGTGCTCTGGCTCGGCAATGGCCGCATCGCCGGCATTTCGGGTATCTTCGGCCAGTTGCTGCCGCCAGCGCAGACCGTGCTCTGGCGCCTGGTCTTTCTGGTTTGCCTTGTCGCCGCGACCTTCCTCGCTGCCCGGGCCTTTCCGCAACTGGGGGTGGGCGGCGTGGTACCGGCCGAACTCGTGCCGCCGCCCGCCGCATGGTCCGTGCCCGTGCCGGTCTGGCTGATTGCCGCAGGCCTGCTCACCGGCATCGGTACCCGCATTGGCAATGGCTGCACGTCGGGACACGGCGTCTGCGGCCTTGCCCGCCTGTCTTTGCGTTCGCTGGTCGCCGTGGCGGTCTTCTTCTCGGTCGCCATTCTCACCGTCGCCGTCACGGGGATAGTCTGATGCCCATTGCCCGCCTGCCCTATCTCGCCACCGCGGCGCTCAGCGGCGCCCTGTTCGGCGCCGGCCTCTACGTCTCGCAGATGGTCGATCCGCTCAAAGTCCTGCGCTTCCTAGATGTCACCGCCATCCCAACCGGGGGTTGGGACGCCAGCCTGGCCTTCGTCATCGTGCCCGCCATAGCCGTTATGTTCATCGCGGTGCGTATCGGCAAGGCCCGTTCCGCCCCCCTCTTCGACACCAGCTTCCACTCACCGGAATATACGAAAATCGACCGGCGCCTCATCGGTGGTGCGGCCCTCTTCGGCCTTGGCTGGGGCATGTCGGGCATCTGCCCCGGCCCGGCCATTTCGCTCATCGCCTTCCAGCCCGATGGTCTGTGGCTCTTCCTCGCCGCCATGCTCGCGGGATCTCTGGCTGGCAGCCTCATCGTACCCAGCGGCCACGTCCGCCGCCTTGCGGATGCAGCCCGATGACCCAGGATGCCGATATCATCGTCGTGGGCGGTGGCCTTGCGGGCGTTGCTGCAGCGGTAGGGCTGGCGCGCGCCGGGCACCAGGTCATTCACCTCGCGCCCCCCGCCCCGCCCGACCGCCGCACCTCGGCGCTCATGATGCCCAGCGTGGATTTCCTGCGCAGCGCCGGGCTGATCGACGCGCCGAGAGAGCTGGGCCATGCCCTGACGGCCATCCGCATCATCGACGCCACTCCCCGTCTCATCCGCGCGCCCGAAACGCTGTTCGACGCGGAGGAAGTGGGGCTATCCGCCTTCGGCTGGAATTTTGGCAATGCCGCCCTGCTCGCCCGCTTCCAGCAGGCCGCGCCCCCGCACGGGCTTGAAACCCGCAACCAAGCCGTTACCGCATGGCAACGCGACGGTGCCCTCGGCGTCGTCACCCTTGGCGACGGGTCGACGCTTCGCGCTCCGCTCATTGTCGGCGCCGATGGCAAGAAATCCCTGATCCGCACTGCGGCCGGCATTGCTGCGCGCGAGCATCAGTTCGCCGAGGCTGCGCTGGTCTGCGATCTCGACCTCGGCCGCCCCATCGGCGGCACATCCATCGAGTTCCATTATCCGCATGGCCCCTTCACTCTGGTCCCGGCCGGCGGCAATCGCGCCAACCTCGTTTGGATTGACGAGCAGGCGAAGCTGCGCGGCATCCAGGCTGGCGGGCCCGAAGCCCTGCTGGTCTCGCTGCATGAGCGCTCGCAGCGCCTCTTCGGCACGATGACCCTGGCCTCGCCCAGCTTCGTCTTTCCGCTCTCGACCCTGACGGTCGACAAGGCCGGACGCGACGGCGTGGCTTTGGTGGGCGAATCCGCTCATGCCTTCCCACCGATCGGCGCACAGGGGCTCAATCTCGGCCTGCGCGACGTCAGCGATCTGCTGGCAGCCCTCCAGGCGGTGGATCAAGGTGATCCCGAATGGGGTATCGCCGCCAGCCTCGATTATGCCGCGCGCCGCGCCGGCGACCTGGCTCGCACGGGCGGCATGGTCGACACGCTGTTCCGCTCGCTCCTCGCCGACATGCTGCCCAGCCAAGCCCTCCGCGCGGGCGGCCTCTGGGCGCTGAAACTGCTGCCACCGCTTCGCCGTCAGGCCTTTGCCATCGGCATGGGCGAGCGCTAGGCGTCGCGCCCAAAATAAAACGGGCGCAGTCTCCTGCGCCCGTCGTCATTCTTGACTAAGCCTGATTACTGCGCGGCCGGCGCGTCCGCAGCCGGAGCTTCGGCGGCCGGCGCACCTTCGGCCGGAGCCGCGCCTTCACCCGACAATTCCTGGCGAAGCTGTTCGGCGCGATCCTGCAGAACCTGCTCGAGGGCATTCTGACCCGATTCCTGCTGCTGCAGCTGTTCGAAGGTCAGCGCGGAATCGCTGTCATAGGTGGCGGTGAAGCCAGCCAGGTCGATCTCGATGGCGAGATCTTCGTTCTGGCGATTCTTGGCGGTCAGCGTCAGCTTGCCGCCGCGCTTGAGCGAATCGACATACTGCTCGTTGATCACGAGCTGGGTGGAGCACGACTGGGTGTCGCACAGCATGTAGGGCACGCGGATCGGCTTGGCATTGTCGATCTGCCAGGTCAGGCCGAACGGCAGCAGCACCCCGAGCGGCACGGAGGCGACGGCCAGCAGGCGGCTTTCCTGGCCCGGATCGTCGCGCAGCAGGAACGAGCCGAGGAACTGGCCGTTGGCCAGCAGCACCTGGCGCATCAGGCAGGCCTTCTGACCATCGGGCAGCGGGTCGCATACCTTGAGCCAGTTCTGCGATGCCAGGCCATCGACGGCAGCCGCGATCTCGTCCACCGCTGCGCCTTCGGCAGGAGCGGCGTCGGTCGCGGGCGTCTCTGCGGCAGGCGCGTCCGCAGCAGGCGCCTCAGCGGGGGCAGCATCCTGCGCAAATGCCGAAAGGGGAGACAGCATAAGAGCGGCCACCGCGATTCCGGCGACGAGGGGTTTCCTGAAAGTCATAGAATATCCTTGCCTTCCTTGGCGGTCCGGACGGCCCAGCGGCCGCCATGAAACTTGAACTGCCCTTCAAGGGCGCAAATCGGGCAATAACATGACCGATGCGCCTTGCCAAAACATTATGGTGCTGCGTGGTAACCGGGGCACGCTCAGGCCCCGGTTTCCGCCAGTTTCGCCAATTTTGAGAGGATCGCGGCAGCGCCTTTCAGGCGCTGTTCCGACGTCGGCCAGTTGCGCGCGAACACGAGTTTCTGATCGGGCTTGATGCGCACCTGGTTGGAGAGATCGCTGACCATCCGCACAAGGCCCGCCGGGTTCGGAAACTCGTTGTTGCGCAGCGTGATCACCGCACCCTTGGGGCCGGCATCGACCTTTTCGACATTGGCCTGCCGGCAGAGCGATTTGACGAGGATCACCTTGAGCAGTGCTTCCACTTCTTCGGGCAGCGGGCCGAAGCGGTCGATCAGCTCGGCGCCCGCCGCATCGATGTCGCGAATTTCCGTCAGGTCGCCCAGCTTGCGATAAAGCTGCATCCTGAGCTGCAGGTCCGGCACGTAATGCTCGGGAATCATCACCGGCATGCCCAGCGATATCTGCGGGCTCCACTCATTGCGGTCTTCGTATTCTTCCTCACCCGACTTGAGCGAGGCGACAGCCTCTTCCAGCATCGCCTGATAGAGCTCGTAGCCCACTTCGCGGATGTGGCCCGACTGCTCGTCGCCGAGGAGGTTCCCCGCGCCTCTGATGTCGAGGTCGTGGCTCGCCAGTTGGAAGCCGGCGCCCAGGCTCTCAAGCGATTGCAGCACCCCCAGCCGCCGCTCCGCCGTATCGGTCAGCTTGCGATCGGGCGGCACGGTGAACAGCGCATAGGCACGCTGCTTGGCCCGGCCGATGCGGCCGCGGATCTGGTAGAGCTGCGCCAGGCCGAAATTGTCGGCCCGATGCACGATCAGCGTATTGGCGTTGGGAATGTCGAGGCCCGATTCGACGATCGTCGTCGCCAGCAGCACATCGAACTTGTTGTCGTAGAAGGCATTCATGATGTCGTCGAGCTCACCCGGCGGCATCTGGCCATTGGCAATCACGAAGGACACTTCCGGCACCTGCTGGCGCAGGAACTCGGCAATATCGGGCTGATCCTTGATCTTGGGCACGACATAGAAGCTTTGTCCGCCGCGATACTTTTCGCGCAGCAGCGCCTCGCGGATGGAGAGCGGATCGAAGGGCGAGATGAACGTGCGGATGGCCAGGCGATCCACCGGCGGCGTCGCCAGAAGGCTGAGGTCGCGCACCCCGGTCAGGGCCAGTTGCAACGTGCGTGGAATCGGCGTCGCCGTCAGCGTCAGCACATGCACATTGGCCTTGAGCTCCTTCAGGCGCTCCTTGTGGCCCACGCCGAAATGCTGCTCCTCGTCGATGATGAGCAGGCCCAGGTCCTTGAAGCTGATGGTCTTGGACAGCAGCGCATGCGTGCCGACCACGATGTCCACCTGCCCGTCGGCCAGCCCTTCCTTGGTCGCCTTGAGCTCCGCCGCGGGCACCATGCGCGAGGCGTGGCGCACGCGGACAGGAAGGCCCTGGAAGCGCTCCGAAAACGTCTTGAAGTGCTGGCGAGCGAGCAGCGTCGTCGGCACCACCACCGCCACCTGCTTGCCGGAGAGGGCCACGGCGAAGGCGGCGCGCAGCGCCACCTCGGTCTTTCCGAAACCGACGTCGCCGCAGACCAGCCGATCCATCACCTTGCCCGAAGAAATGTCGTCGAACACCGCTTCGATGGCAGCGAGCTGATCCTCGGTTTCCTCATAGGGGAAGCGCGCCGCGAACTCGTCATAGGCGCCGGCATTGATGTCGACCACGTCGGCCTTCACCAGCAGCCGCTGGGCTG
Source organism: Devosia sediminis (assembly GCF_016411825.1). Lineage (GTDB taxonomy): Bacteria > Pseudomonadota > Alphaproteobacteria > Rhizobiales > Devosiaceae > Devosia > Devosia sediminis. Next base: position 1,107,969 of record NZ_JAEKMH010000001.1, on the reverse strand, counting down.
CCAGCTTGATGAGCTGCTCCGCCATTTCGCGGATGCGCTTCTTGAGCTTGCCCTTCTTGGCCTGCCAGGCGACGCCGCCCAGCTTGTCGAGGCTGACCGAGGAATCATCCGATCCATAGCGCGTCAGCAGCTCGATATTTTCGACCGGCAGGTAGAGCTTGGTGTCGCCGGCATATTGCAGCTCGACACATTCATGTGGGGCGCCGCCCGCCTCGATCACCTTGAGGCCGATGAAGCGGCCGATACCATGGTCGACATGCACGACCAGGTCGCCAGCATTGAGGCTCGCCGCCTCGGTCAGTGCGTCCGAAGCCTTCTTCTTGCGCTGCGGCCGGAGAATGCGTTCGCCGAGGATATCCTGTTCGCTGAGAACCAGCAGGTCTTTGGTCTCGAAGCCGGTTTCGAGCGGCAGCACCACGAGCGAGGTGGTCGCTGCACTGGTGGTTTCAGCATCGCGCCAGTTTTCCGCCAGGCGCGGATTGGTCAGGCCATGATCCTTGAGCACCTGCGCCATGCGGTCGCGCGTGCCCGCGCTCCAGCAGGCGATGATCACCCGCCTTCCGTTGCGGCGTTCGGCCAGCAGCCGATCCACCACTGCCTGGAACAGATTGACGTCGGACGCCACGCGCTCGGCCGCAAAGCTCGGCGCGATATGCCCGCCCGCATCGTCGCCCCGTGCCGTCTGCGGCGACAGGAAAGGCGAGAATTGCACCACCGATGCCCCGGCCAGCGCCGCGGGCGCCACGTCCAGATCGTAGAGCAGTTCAGGCTTTATCGGCTTGTAGGGGGCTCCGGCGCCAGCCACTTTGGGCGCAACCCGCGCCGCCTCGCGAGCATCGTAATAGTCACGGATCTGCGTGGCGCGCTCGACATAGGCCTCGGCCACCTGGTCGTCGAAGACGAAGGGCGCGTCACCGACATAGTCGGCCAACCGGTCCATGTGGTCGTAGAAAAACGGCAGCCAGTGCTCGGTGCCCGAATAACGCGATCCACCGCTCACTGTCGCATAGAGCGTGTCGTCGACGGTATTGCCGCCAAAGCTGGCGGTGTAATTCTGCCGGAAGCGGCGGATGGTCTCTTCGTTGAGCACCACTTCACTCATCGGCGTCAGGTCGACGCGCTTGAGCGTGCCGGTGGTGCGCTGGCTGTCGGGATCAAAGCTCCGGATCGATTCGAGCTGGCTGCCGAAGAAGTCGAAGCGCAGCGGCGCTTCCGCGCTGGCCGGGAACAGGTCGACCAGCCCGCCGCGCACCGCGAATTCACCGCTCTCCCGCACCGTCGGCACGCGCAGATAGCCGTTGTTCGCCGCCCAGGCGACCAGTTTGTCGCTGTCCACGACGCGGCCCACCACGGCCGAAAAACTCATCGATTCGACCAGGTCACGGGGCGGCAGCTTCTGGATCAGCGCATTGACGGCGGTCAGCACCACCGCACCCTTTGCGCCGCTGGTCAGCGCCGCCAGCGCATTCATGCGCGCGGCAATCGTCACGGTATTGGGCGAAACCCGGTCATAGGGCAAGCAGTCCCATGCCGGCAGCGTCAGGATGGCATGCCCGGGCAGCATTGCGCCCAGCACTTCGGCCATGCGCTGCATGCGCCGCCCGTCGCGCGCCACGAAGACAATGCTCGCCGGGTCGTCGGGCGCTTCCTTGAGCCGCTGCTCGACCAGGCGCGCCAGCACCATAGGCTGCATCCCGTCCGGCACATTGGAAATCGTGCGCAGCGGTGAAATCCCGGAAAGTTCGTTCATTTTTCGATACGGGCCTGATGGTCGGCGATGACGAGCGCAAGAAAGTCCCGGTCCACATTGGCCGGCGGCTCTTCCTGTCCCATCACCCATTTGAGGAGCGGTGGGTCTTCCTCGTTCATAAGGGCTTCGAGCCGATCCAGTTCCGCCTGGCCATAGCCTTCGACATTGGCGTCGGCAAATGGCCCCAGGATCAGGTCCATCTCCTTGGTGCCGCGGTGCCAGGCGCGGTAGCGCAGCCGCTTGCGACGAATAGAAATGTCTTCACCGGCCGCCATTTCGACACCCATGATTGCAATTTGTTCTCGATTTGGACATGTCTATTACGCGTGTTCACACGCCTTGTCACCACTGCCGCCGATGCACTGAGCGGCAGTCGGTAGCAGGTGCGCCCCGGTACGAGCGCCCACTATTCGATCTCTGAGGAGAACCGCCTTTGCCCCGTGCCAAGCCCGAGAAAGTCCCACTCTCTGCCTGCTCCGGCACGGGTGTCGATGGTCTGGCGCATGGTCAGGTCAGCAATTGCCAGATCAGCAGGGCAAGGCCGATGAGCAGGCCCCAGCCGGACACGGCCAGCGCCAGGATGAGCACGAGGCAATGTCCCCGGTTTGCGTTGTTTGGAAGGTCGACCTCCTCGTCGACATCGAAGCACTCTTTTTGGTGGAACAATTCAACACTCCGAACTCCATTTGAACTTTCCCCAGTCACGGTTTCGGAGACTGCTCAGTTTCCTGCGCAGCGGGTATCAGGAGTTGTACGGGCTCCTGCAATCGTGGTGAATTTCGCCGCTGGTCCAGCCGGTGCGGAGGCGGGCCAATGAGCCGCCCTGAGACACTGCAACCGCTTTTCGCGTCGCTCCACGCCATCAAGGGCGTAGGCGACAAGCTGGCTGCCCTTCTCACCCGCTATTTCGGCGCCCCCGAAGGCCAGGAAGCCATCGTCCTCGATGTGCTCATGCACATGCCCTCAGGTGTGGTCGACCGGCGCCGCCAGGTCGGCATTGCCGAGGCCTATCTCAACCAGGTCGTGACCCTGCGTCTCCATATCGACCGCCACCAGCCGCCGCCGCGCGGCAAGCCGCACATTCCGCACCGCGTCTTCGCCCATGATGAAACCGGCGAGATCAGCCTCGTCTATTTCCGCGCCCAGGGCGGGTGGGTCGAAAAGGCCCTGCCAGTCGGCGAGGAGCGCTACGTCTCGGGCCAGATCGGCTTCTTCAACGGCGAAAAGCAGATCACGCATCCGGACTATGTCGTCGAGCCCGACAAGTTCGGCACCCTGCCCCTTGTCGAGCCGGTCTATCCGCTGACCAACGGCCTCTCCTCGCGCGCGCTCGCCAAGCTGGTCCGCCAGGCCGTGGACGCTGTGCCCGACCTGCCCGAATGGATGGCCCCCGAAACCCTGGCCAACCGCAAGTGGCCGACTTTCGCCGCCGCCATGCGCACGGTTCACCTGCCCGAAAACCCCGACGACGCTCAGCTCTGGTCCCCTGCCCGCCAGCGCCTCGCCTATGACGAATACCTGGCTGGCCAGATCACGCTGCAACTGGTGCGTTCCAGCATGGTCTCTGCCCGCGGCATTGCCAGGCAATTCGGCGACCACCTGACCTCCCGAGTCGGCGCCCAGCTTCCGTTCGAGCTCACTGCCGGACAGCAACAGGCGCTTGAGGAGATTTTCGCCGATCTTCGCGCACCCGAGCGCATGTCCCGCCTGCTTCAGGGCGATGTCGGCTCCGGCAAGACCGTCGTCGCCCTGATGGCCATGGCCGCCATGGCCGAGAGCGGCGCCCAGTCTACCCTGATGGCGCCCACCGAGCTCCTCGCCTCCCAGCATTTCCGCACCATCCAGCCGCTCTGCGAGGGCGCCGGCCTCACCTGCGCACTGCTCACCGGCAAGATGCCCGCCGCTGAACGCCGGGCCATCCTTGCCGGCCTCGCCGATGGATCGATTTCCATCGTTGTGGGCACCCATGCCCTCTTCCAGTCCGACATCCAGTTCAAGGATCTCGGGCTGACCGTCGTCGATGAACAACACCGCTTCGGCGTGCATCAGCGCCTCGCACTCTCCGACAAGGGCCGTCACACCGACCTTCTGGTGATGACCGCCACGCCCATCCCGCGCACCCTGGTGCTCACCCATTTCGGCGACATGGCCGTCAGCGTGCTGCGGGAAAAGCCGCGTGGCCGTCAGCCCATCGACACGGCCGTCATGTCCGTCGGCGATTATCCAAGGGTCGTCTCTCGCCTGCAGTCCCGCCTCGCCGAGGGCGCCCAGGCTTATTGGGTCTGTCCGCTGGTCGAGGAAAGCGAAACTCTGGAAGTCGTCTCCGCCGAGGATCGCTTCGCCGAACTGCAAAAAGTCTTCGGCGATCAGGTCGCCCTCGTCCATGGCCGCATGTCCGCCGCCGCCAAGCAGGACGTCATGGCCCGCTTCAAGGCCAACGAGATCAAACTGCTGGCGGCGACCACCGTCATCGAAGTCGGCGTCGACGTACCCAATGCCACGATTATGATCATCGAGCATGCCGAGCGGTTCGGCCTCGCTCAGCTCCATCAGCTTCGCGGCCGTGTCGGTCGCGGATCGCAGCGCTCGGCCTGCCTCCTGCTCTACAAGGATCCGCTATCGGAGACCGCCAGGGCCCGTCTCGACACGATCAAGTCCACCGAGGACGGTTTCGAGATCGCCGAGCGTGACCTCGAACTGCGCGGTCAGGGCGACGTACTGGGCACGCGCCAGTCAGGCATGCCCGGCTACCGTCTCGCCGTGCCCGACGTTCACCGCCACCTGCTCGAATTTGCCCATGACGACGCCAAGGCGCTGATGCAGCGCAATCCCGGCCTCACCGGCCCCGAAGGCGACGCCGCCCGTGCCCTGCTCTACCTGTTCCGGAAAGACCTGGCGATCCCGCTCATCCGGGCGGGGTAACAACGACCTGAAGCGACCCTTTCATCGTCACCACCGGGCTCGTCACGGTGGTCCATGCCCGGCCAAGATGGATTGCCGGGACAAGCCCGGCAATGACGAAGGATGGGATAAGGCGGAGTAGGCCCTATTCCACCGTCACCGATTTCGCCAGGTTACGCGGCTGATCCACGTCCGTGCCCATGAACACGGCCGTATGATAAGCCAGGAGCTGCACCGGAATGGTCGCGAGGATCGGCGCAACGAAGCTGTGGACATGCGGGATTTCGATGATGTCCGCCACGCCGTGACCGGCCGTTTCGGCACCCTCGGCATCGGTGATCAGGATGATCTTGCCACCGCGCGCCGCCACTTCCTGCATATTGGAGAGGGTCTTGTCGACCAGCTCGTCCGAAGGCGCGACGACGATCACCGGCATGGCCTCGTCGACCAGCGCGATTGGACCATGCTTGAGCTCACCTGCCGCATAACCTTCGGCGTGGATATAGCTGATTTCCTTGAGCTTCAGCGCACCTTCCATCGCTACGGGGAACATCGCCCCGCGTCCCAGGTAGAGCACGTCCTTCGCCTTCGAGAGGCGCTTGGAAATGTCCATGATCTGCGCTTCGGCACCTAGCGCCGCCGACACGGCCGACGGCAATGCGATCAACGACTGCACCAGCTCGGCCTCCTGCTCGGCGCTGATCGCGCCGCGCGCCCGGCCCGCCGCGATGGCAAGGCTCGCCAGTGCCGTCAACTGCGCCGTCAGCGCCTTGGTCGAGGCGACGCCGATTTCCGGCCCGCAGAGGATCGGGAACACCACGCCCGATTCCCGGGCAATGGTGGATTCCATTGTGTTGACGAGGCTGGCCACGTGCTGCCCCTGCCCGGCGCAATAGCGCAGCGCCGCCAGCGTGTCGGCCGTTTCGCCGGACTGCGAGATGAACAGCGACAGCCCGCCGCGCTCCATGGGAGGCTCGCGATAGCGGAATTCGCTCGCCACATCGATGTCGACAGGCAGGCGCGCATAGCGCTCGAACCAGTATTTGGCGACGGCGCCAGCATAATACGCAGTGCCGCAGGCGCTCATGGTGAGGCGCGAGAGGTCAGCGAAGTCAAAGGGCAACGTTTCGCGGATAGCCACCTTCTCGGCGCCCATGTCCACATAGTGGCTCAGCGTATGCGAGATGGTTTCTGGCTGCTCATAGATTTCCTTGGCCATGAAATGGCGGTGGTTGCCCTTGTCCACCATCAGCGCCGAAGCCTGCGAGACCATCTGCTCGCGCTGCACGATGACATCCTTGCCATCACGGATGGTCACCCCATTCGGGGTGATCACCGCCCAGTCGCCATCCTCGAGATAGGTCAGGCGCGAGGTGAAGGGCGCCAGTGCCATGGCGTCGGAGCCCAGGTACATTTCGGTGGTGCCATAGCCGACGGCCAGCGGTGCACCATGGCGCGCGGCGATCAGCAGCCCGTTCTCGCCCTTGAACATGAAGGCGAGCGCAAAGGCACCCTTGAGCTTTTTCAGCGTGCGCGCGACGGCCAGTTCCGGATCGGCACCATTGTCCAGTTCGCGCGTGGCCCACAGCGCCACCGATTCCGTGTCGGTCTGGGTCTGGGGCAGGTAGCCGTCCTGCTTGAGGTCGGCCAGCAGCTCGCGGAAATTCTCGATGATGCCGTTATGGACCACGGCGACACGCTCGGTGGCGTGCGGATGGGCATTGTTCTCGGTGGGGGCGCCATGCGTCGCCCAGCGGGTATGGCCGATGCCGATATGCCCGCCCAGCGGTTCCATGCCCAGCTTGCCGGCGAGATTGCCGAGCTTGCCCTCGGCGCGGCGCCGTGCAATCGCGCCGCTTTCCAGCGTCGCCACGCCGGCGCTGTCATAGCCGCGATATTCGAGGCGCTTCAGCGCATCGACCAGACGCCCGGCTACGGGAGCATCGCCAACAATCCCAACGATACCACACATGTTACTTTCCTTTCGCGGCCTTCTTGGCCAGCGCTCGTTCCCTGAGCTGGGGAGCATATCCAGGCTTGTTCACCTGCCGCGCCCGCCCAAGGGCCAGCGCATCTGCCGGCACATCCTCGGTAATGACGCTGCCGGATGCAGTATAAGCCCGATCCCCGATCGTCACCGGCGCCACCAATGACGCATTCGAGCCGATAAATACACTATCGCCGATGACCGTTTTATCTTTATTTGTTCCATCATAGTTACAGGTGATGGTTCCCGCGCCGATATTGGTCTTGCTGCCGATCTCCGCATCACCCAGATAGCTCAGGTGCCCGGCCTTGGTGCCGGCGCCGATCTTACTCTTCTTGACCTCGACGAAATTGCCCAGATGCACATCGCGCCCAAGCTCGGCGCCGCCGCGAATGCGGGCAAACGGGCCGATGCTGGCGCCCTCGCCGATGACAGCGTCCTCGATGTCGCAAAACGCCCGGATTTCCACATTGTCGGCAATCCGGACCCCTGGCCCGAATACCACGTTGGGAAACACGGTCACGTCACGGCCCAGTTCCGTATCCCAGGAAAACCACACGCTGTGCGGATCGCGCAGGGTCACGCCATTGTCCATGGCCTCCTTGCGCTTGAACGCCTGGAACGTCGCCTCGGCCTCGGCCAGCTTCTCGCGGTTGTCGACGCCCACCAGCTCACGCGCATCGGCCTCGATGAAATCGACGCGCTTGCCGTCGCCATTGGCCAGTTCGACGGCATCGGTGAGGTAGTATTCGCCCTTGGAATTCTGGTTGCCGATCCGGTCGATCACGCCGCGCAGCGTATCGCCGCGGAAACCGATGATCCCCGAATTGCAGAGATCGATCAGTCGCTCTTCGTCGCTGGCATCCTTGTGCTCACGGATGGCGCGCACCCGCCCGCCATCGGTCAGCAGCCGTCCGTAGCCGGTGGGATTGTCGGGCCGGAAGCCGACCACCACCATGTCCGCGCCCGCGTCGAGCTTCTCGACGATCTGGCTGATCGTCCCTGCCGTGACCAGCGGCGTGTCCGCATAAAGCACCAGCACGTGGCCCGGTGCAGCATCATAGGCGGCGCGCGCCTGCTGCACCGCATGGGCGGTCCCGAGCCGGTCGACCTGCTTGGAAATCTGCGCGCTGGCTTCGAAGCGGGTCACCGCAGCTTCCACAGCCTCGTGGCTGGGCCCGATCACCACGGCGACCTGCGAGCCAAAGCTCTGCACGGTGCGCAGCACGTGGCTCACCACCGGCAGGCCGCCCACCGGGTGCAGCACCTTGGGTAAGGCGGACTTCATCCGCGTGCCTTCGCCGGCCGCCAGAATGATCGAAAGCAGTTCCGTCATGACGCTCTCCAAGCCGGCTTATTGTCGCCCGGCATTTACACAGTTTTATGGCAGCCAGGAGTTGGCGAACCAATAACAAAGGGACCACTCTTGCCCCGATACACCCGGCGATTCGGGGGTTCCAGAGGTTTTACTTTGGCTAAAGCATCCGAACAGTTCCGGCAATCGGACGTCACCGTCTGGGGCATTGTCGCGCTGGTCTGTGTGGCCCTCGCCGTGTTCGGGTCCAATATCTCCCTGCTCGTGCCCCAGAGCATCCTTGGCGGCCTGCATCAGCCGCGCGTCGCCGGCGCCTCGATCGAGACGCTTCGCCTCCAGGTTGCCGATCTGCGTGAGGAAACCACGCGGCTCAAGCGCGAGAACGAATTGCTGGTCACCCGCTTCACCATGCAGGAGCGCTCCAGCAACGAGGTCACCCGCCGGGTCGGCGCGCTCGAGGTCAGCGTGCCGCGCCTGCTCGAGACCATGCCCGATGGCGCCCTCGTCGACCGCTCGACCTTTACCTCCTCCATCGGCGCCAATGAAACCCTGACCTTCGATGCCGATGGCGGCTCCGTGGCCGTGCGTCAGTCCAACCTGCCGCAGGCCGCAACCAGCGAGCCGGCCGATCAGCCGCTGCCCGAAATCGTGGCGCCCCAGGTCGCCATGGTCGCGCCCAACGAAAGCGCCTATGGCATCGCCGTCGGCGCCGCCGTGCCTTTCGAGGAAACCGGAGCGCTCTGGAGCGATTTGACGCTGAAGCTCGGCCCCCTGCTGTTCGGCCTCGCGCCGCTGGTCGTCGACGAAGCCAATGGCGACGACAAGCGCATTGTCGTCGGACCCATTGCCGATCTGTCCGAGGCCCGGGCCCTCTGCCAGCGCTTCGAGCGCGTCTCGATCGCCTGCATTCCCATGCCCTATTCGGGAACCCCGCTGACCACTGGGCAATAGTGTCCAATTACGGTTGACTCGGGGGCAAGTCTGGCTATTTTCCGCGCCATCCCCCTAGGCGCCGGTAGCTCAGTGGTAGAGCATTCGACTTTTAATCGAATGGTCGTGGGTTCGAACCCCACCCGGCGTACCACTCTCTCTCCTCCCGTGTGTCGTGACACTGCCCCATTGGCCGGGCACATTGCCCCAAGGCTTTTGCACCGCTCCCGCCATGACCCAGACCTTTGTCGATCCCGATCCCTATGCCGAACTCGACTACCGCGCCGATGCGGGCGAATTGTCCGAGGAATTCCGCAAGCCGATCCGCATAGCCCGTCTCGTCCGTCCCGGACAGCCGGCCACGCAAACCCGCCTCAGCGCCAATCCCCGTCGCAATCGCGTTTGAGAATCAGTGCCATGCCGTAATATCGGCAAGGCGAATGCATTGGGGGTATAGATGTCTTCGGAAACCACCGACCTCTTGAAGGTCCTGGCCGTGACGCTGCTGGTCTTCGCCGGCAGCACCCTGGTCATGCTCTATTCCATCCTGCTGCTGGCGCAATATGGCGCCAATCTGCCCATGGTCGGCTCGCTGCCGCTCAATGCGCCGCCCGAGCTCGTGCCCCTTTTGGTGGGGACCGGAGTTTTCGCCACCCTCGCCGCCGTCCATGTCACCGCATCGGGCATCGCCCTGCTGCTCACCAGCACCACGATCGACATGGCCCTGCTGATCACCGCCAAGGCCGTCACCGTTGTGATCATGGCCCTGCTCGGCTTTGCCGGTGGTCACATGATCTACCTCCAGCTCACCGAAAACACGGCGCTGAACCTCAATCCGCTGCTGCCCGCTATCATCGGCCTGATCGGCTTCCTGGTGCTTTCGACGCTTCTCAGCGTCCCGGCCCTGCGACGCCTCGGCAACCTGCGCTTCGCCGTCGGCGTCGGCCTCATCATCCTCGGCCCGCTGCTGCTGGTGTGGCTCTAGCCCGCCAGCGTCACCACAACCGCGCCGCGCGGCGTTGCCACCACGGTGTGCTCATACTGCACGGTTGGGGCCAGCGGTTCGGCAGTCAGCGTCCATTCGTCGTCCTCATACATCTGCTCGGCCATCTGCCCGCCCAGCGACAGGAATGGCTCGATGGTGAAGACGAGGCCGTTCTGGATCTTCCGCCGTTCCGACCGGTCCGGCCATGTCGGGATTTCACCTGGATCATCGTGCAGGCTGTCGCCCACGCCATGGCTCGCGAGGTTCCGGATCAGCGTATAGCCGCCCTTCTTGGCGACCTTGCCGATGGCCGCGCCGATATCGGCCAGCGGCGCCCCGGCCTTGACCGCATTGATGCCGGCCCACATGGCCTTCTTTCCGTCCCGGCACAGCGCTTCCAGCCGCCTGTCGCCCTTGCCCAGAATGTAGGACGCGCCGCAATCGGCGAAGACGCCATTGAGCTCCGCGGACACATCGATATTGACGAGGTCGCCTTCCTTCAGCACCCGGTCACCCGGGATACCGTGCGCGATTTCCTCGTTGACGGAAATGCAGGTGGCGCCCGGAAAGTCATAGGTCAGCACCGGCGCCGAAATCGCGCCGTGTTGAGCCAGGAATTTCGCGCCGATCTCATCCAGTTCCAGTGTCGTCATGCCCGGACGCATGGCGTCGGCCATCAGTTCTCGGGCCTGGGCGCAGATGCGCCCGATGGTCTTGAGCTTCTCGAGCTGCTCGTCAGTGGTAATAATCAAACGTCAGCCCTTGTTGGCGAGATAGTAGCCGAGCAGGCCCTGCGTCGATGCGTCGTGCCCCTCGCCGCTCTGCTCGCCCTTCACCTTGGGCAGCAGCGCCTTGGCGAGCTGCTTGCCCAATTCCACGCCCCACTGATCGTAGGAATTGACGTTCCAGATCACGCCCTGCACGAACACCTTGTGCTCGTAGAGCGCGATCAGCGAGCCCAGCACTTCCGGCGTCAGCTGCTTGTAGAACAGCGTATTGCTGGGGCGATTGCCCGGGAACACCTTATGCGGTGCCAGCGCCTTGATCTGGTCCTTGTCGAGGCCCTGCGCCTTGAGCTCGGCCACGACCTCGTCCTTGGTCTTGCCCAGCATCAGCGCTTCTGATTGCGCCAGGACATTGGCCACCAGCTTGTCATGGTGCGGCGGCAGGTTTTCATGCGGCCGCGCCGCAATCAGGAAGTCGCAGGGGATCACATCGGTGCCCTGGTGGATGAGCTGGTAGAAGGCGTGCTGGCCATTGGTCCCCGGCTCGCCCCAGACGATCGGCCCGGTCGGCCAGTCCACCTTCTTGCCCGACAGCGTCACCGACTTTCCGTTCGATTCCATGTCCTGCTGCTGCAGATAGGCGGCAAAGCGGGAAAGACGCTGGTCATACGGCAACACCGCATGGGTCGAGAACCCCCATGCATTGCGATACCAGACGCCGATCAGCGCCATGATCACCGGCAGGTTGCGCTCCAGCGGTGTTTCGAGGAAATGCCGGTCCATGGCATCGGCGCCGGCCAAAAACTTCGCGAAATTGTCGTAGCCCACGGCCAGCGCGATGGGCAGGCCGATGGCAGACCACACCGAATAACGACCGCCCACCCAGTCCCAGAAGCCGAAGATGCGATCCTCGCGGATGCCGAACTTTGCGCAGGCAGGGATATTGGTCGACACCGCCGCGAAGTGGTTCGGCACCGCGTCTTCGCCCAGCGTATCGGCAATCCAGTCCCGCGCCGAATTGGCGTTGGTCATGGTCTCGTCGGTCGTGAAGGTCTTCGAGGCGACGATGAACAGCGTCTTCTTTGGATCGAGCCGCTTCAGCACATCGTGGATATGCGCGCCATCGACATTGGACACGTAATGCGCGCGCAGATCGGCGCGGGTATAGGGCTCCAGCGCCAGTGTCACCATGGCCGGACCGAGATCCGAGCCGCCGATGCCGATATTGACCACATCGGTGAACTGCCCGCCGCCATGGCCGCGGATTTCGCCCGACCGGATGGCATTGGTATAGGCTTCGATGGCTTTGAGCACGCCGCGCACGTCAGGCATGACATCCTTGCCGTCGACCTCCACCGGCTTGTCGCCCTGGTAGCGCAGCGCCATGTGCATGACGGCGCGGTCTTCGGTGATGTTGATGTGCTCGCCCTCGCACATCTGGCTGCGACGCTCCTCTACGCCGGCCGCGCGCGCCAGTTCGAACAGTGCCGCCATGGCGTCTTCGTCGATGCGGTTCTTGGAATAGTCGAGGAGGATGTCGGCTCCGGTCGCGGAGAAGCGCTGGAAGCGGTTCGGGTCGAGCGCGAACATCTCCCGCATCGTCAGGTCATCAAGCCGCTTGCGCTGCTTCATCAGTGGATTGAGCACATCGCCCCGTTCGCCCTTGGCCATTCGCTTGTCCCATGCATTTGCGCGGATAGATTTCTACCCACCGCATCATTCCCGCGAAAGCGGGAACCTCCGTTATTTCTGCTCGCTCAAAGCACCGGCAGGTCGCCGGCAGCCCATGCCGCCCGCGTTTCCGCCGCGAAATCACTCAGCCGCCCGGCCTCGATCGCCGCCCGCGTTCCCGCAGTCAGTTCCTGATAATAGGCCAGGTTGATCTGCGATAGCACCATGGCGCCCAAAATCTCTTCAGTGCGAACCAGATGGTGCAGATAGGCCCGGCTCCAGCGCCTGCAATTGGGGTTGGGCGAGGCCTCGTCCAGCGGCCGGTGATCGTCCTTGTGCCGGGCATTCTTGAGGTTGATCACGCCGAAGCGCGTATAGGCATGGCCGTGCCGCCCGGCACGCGTCGGATGCACGCAGTCGAACATATCGACGCCGCGCTCGATCCCGCCCAGGATGTCGTCCGGCTTGCCCACGCCCATCAGGTAGCGCGGCTTGTCGGTCGGCAGTTCCGGGGTGATGTCGGAAAGCACCCGGAACATCACCTCCTGCGGCTCGCCCACCGCAAGGCCGCCGATCGAATAACCATCAAAGCCGATGCTTTTGAGCCCGTCCGCCGAGCGCCGGCGCAGTTCGGCGTCGTCGCCACCCTGCACGATGCCGAACAAGGCCCGGTTCTGCTGGTTGTTGAACGCGGTCTTGGAGCGGTCCGCCCAGCGGATCGACAGTTCCATGGCCCGTTCCATTTCCTTGCGCTCTGCCGGCAGGGCGATGCACTCGTCGAGCTGCATGATGATGTCGCTGTCGAGCAATGTCTGGATTTCGATCGAACGCTCCGGCGTCAGCTCATAGCTCGAGCCGTCGATATGCGACTTGAAGGTCACGCCCTTCTCGGTGAGTTTCCGGAGCTTGGCCAGCGACATCACCTGGAAGCCGCCGCTATCGGTCAGGATCGGCCGCTGCCAGTCCATGAAATCATGGAGCCCGCCCAGCGAGGCCACCCGCTCGGCACCCGGCCGCAGCATCAAATGGTAGGTGTTGCCGAGCAGGATATCGGCGCCGGTCTCGCGCACCTGCTCGGGATACATCGCCTTGACGGTGCCGGCGGTCCCGACAGGCATGAAGGCTGGCGTGTTGATCTCGCCGCGCGGCGTGTCGATGCGGCCGCGACGGGCCATGCCGTCGGTAGCCAGGAGGGAGAAGGTGACCTGTTTCATGGCGCGGGTTCTAGCCAATTGTCGTGCCCACGACAATGCAGAGCCCGCGCCCCGGTCAGGTCTGTGCCGGCTTGGCGAAATTGTTGTTGCTATCGAGCACGTTTTTTACCCGCTCCTGCACCTCGGATCGGGCTCGCCACCAGTCCTGGCTGCGCACCGGCACCCGCGCCACCAGCGTCAGCGTGGAATCGCCCAGCGTATCGACCAGCACTTCGGATTTCGCCTGCGGATCCGAATAGTCGGTCCGCATAGCCCCATTCAGTTCTGCGCGCACCAGGTCCAGGTTCGCATTGCGCGGCACGTTGAACTTGACCTCGACATAACGGTCCGGCTCACGGCTGTAGTTGATGATCTTGGCGTTGGAGAGCTTCGAATTGGGCGCCAGCAGAAACACCCCATCGATGGTTCGCATCTGCGTGGCAAAGAGACCGACTTCCACCACAGTGCCGACGATCCCGTCGGCGTCGATGTAGTCGCCCTTGTCGAAGGGCCGGAGGAACAGCAGCATGATGCCAGCGGCGATATTGGAGAGCGTTCCCTGCAGCGCCAGCGCGATGGCAAGGCCGGCTGCGCCGAGCACGGCGAGGATCGAAGCGGTCTGCACGCCGAACTGGCCCAAGACCACGATGATGGCCACGACCAGGACGCCATAGCGCACGACCTGGCCGACCAGTGGCGCGATGATGGCGCTGTCCTTGACCCGAGTGGCAATGAAAGTGGACACGGCTCGCGACACATAGCGCGCGATCAACCAGCCCACGGCCAGCACGATCAAGGCGACCAGCACCGACCATGCGGTGGCCAGCAGCCAGGCGGTCGAAACTCCGAAAATGGCATTATCAGTCAAGGCTTTCTCCCATGCGATACACCTGAGTAAGCCATCGCCTTGGGATTGGTTGCACGACGGTGGAGCCTGTCAGCAGTGCGGTCCATAAAAAGGTCAAGGTTTGCCGACCCCATGGTCCTGCAAACCCAACGAGAGGAGTCCCCGATGTCCCGTCGTATCCTGGCGCTCGCCGCCTTTGCCGTTCTTGCCGCACCCGCCATGGCGCAGGATCATGAGGGCCTCTGGTCGGGCCAGGGCGAAGGCGACATCACGCTCGACCTGACCCACATCGAGGGAGATACCTACAGTGCCGCGCTCGAAACCGTCGTGCCGATCTCCGATCAGGGTGGCGGATGCGCCGGCGGCGTGGAAGGCGAACTCGACCTGACCAGCGACGGCGGCATCCTGTCCGTGGAGAATGAGGAGTATGACAGCGCGGCCGAACCCTCTCCGGTCAATGCGAAAGTCTGCGAGATCGCATTGACCTTCAACGCCGATGGCACCCTGACAGTCGAAGAAAAAGAGGGCTGCCTGCCCTATCATGGCGCCGCCTGCGGCTTCAGTGGCACCCTGAGCCACGACGCGGCCGGCCTCTAGGCCTGGCGGACCATGCCAAGCGCCGCAGTCCCCAGGTGGAACGCCCCGAACAGGATCGCGGCGGCGATCACGAGGCCGATCGCCGTCGCCACGAGGCCCACGATTACCCCGACGCCGTCGCGGTTCAGCATGGAAAAGGCGATGATGCAGAGGCCAACATTGGGGATGGCATTGATGAAGGGCACCGGCAGCGCCATGACTAGGCTCACCGCGATCACCAGCATTCCGTAGGGCGTGTTCGCCGCCGCTGCGGTCAGCCAGCGCAGCCGCGGCCGCGAGAAACGGGCAAGGATCGCCGCGACCTGCACAATCTTGTCGCTGGCCTTGATCATCAGGTCGAGCGGTAGCTTTCGCCTGCCAATGATCCCGGGAAACCGGATCGGCCGGTCCATCAGCATGGCGACGGCAATGGCACAGGTGGTGAAGGCTATTGTGCCGCCATATCCCGGCGGTCCGGGGATCATGTTGAACAGCGACACGACGAGCAGCAGCACGCGATGGGCGCGCGCCCCCAGCACGTCCACGAGCCGGGTCAGCGTCATATGCGACTGGTCCTCCTCCGCGGCGCGGCGGAGGGCAGACGCTATGCGGTGGGTGTAGCGTGTGATCGGCGCGCCGCGCCGGTTCACACGTCATCCTCGGGATGCGGCGCGCGGTGCAGCAGCGAGCTGTCGCCATAGGAATAGAACCGGTAGCCATAGGCGATGGCATGCGCATAGGCGCGCTTCATCTGCTCCAGTCCCGAAAAGGCGCTGACCAGCATGAAGAGGGTCGATTTGGGCAGATGGAAGTTGGTCATCAGCACGTCCACCGTGCGGAAGTGAAAGCCGGGCGTAATGAATATGTCCGTGTCGCCCACGAAGGGTTTGAGTTCGCCGGTCGCGCGCGACGCAGTCTCGAGCAGCCTCAGGCTGGTCGTACCCACCGCAATGACCCGCCCGCCGGCTCGACGCCGCGCATTGATGCGCTCCACCGTTGCCTGGTCGATTTCGCCCCATTCCGAATGCATCACGTGGTCGTCGGTATCGTCGGCCTTCATCGGCAAGAAGGTCCCGGCCCCCACATGCAGGGTCACTCGCTCCATGGTGACGCCCATGTCGGAAAGGTCCTGCAGCAGCTTTTCGGTAAAGTGCAGGCCCGCCGTCGGCGCCGCCACCGCGCCGTCTTCGGCCGCATAGACGGTCTGGTAGTCGACCTTGTCGCGCTCCTCCACTCCTCGCTTGGCCCCGATATAGGGCGGCAGCGGCATGGCCCCGTGCGACTTGATGGCTTCGTCGAGCTGTGCCCCGCCCAGCTCGAATTCCAGCGTCACTTCGCCGGTTTCGCCCTTGCCGGCAATCCGCGCGACCAGCGGTTCGGCTTCGCCATTGCCCAGCTCAAGCCGGTCCAGCAGCGCCAGCTTCTTGGCCGGCCGCGCAAAGGCCCGCCAGGTATGCGCGTCGACCCTTTTGTGCAGATTGAACGACACATTGGCGCGCACCTCGCCACGCACCCGCACGCCCTTGAGTTCGGCCGGAAGCACCCGCGTGTCGTTGACCACCAGCACATCTCCGGGCCGCAGCAAGGTCTTGAGATCGGGAATATGCTGGTCGGCGAGGGGCTCGCCCGGACGCACCACCAACAGCCGCGCGCTGTCGCGCGGCTCCGCGGGATGCAGGGCGATGTGGCTCTCGGGCAGGTCGAAGTCGAATTCAGATACGCGCATGGCGGCTCGTTAGCATGGCTTTGGCTTCGCGCAAACGTCGGCAATCCGCTCCGGGTTGCTAGAGCACCCGGATCATCACCGCGCCGATCACCAGCAGCCCCGCCCCGGCGATCCGCCCCATGGAGATTTCGCGTACCGCCATGCCCATAAAGCCGATCTTGTCGAGGAAAAGGCCGCCCACCAGTTGCCCGGTCACCGACAGCGCCATCACCGCCGCCGCACCCATGATCGGCGTGAGCGTGATGTTGGAAAACACATAGAATGCCCCCAGCAATCCGCCGGCCACGAAGGTCCAGGGCGCCGGCGCGCCGAAATTGATCGGCGTCTGGCTGAGATGGCTGAAGATGAAGGCCAGCGCCCAGAGCACCACGCCACCGGCCAGGAACGAAACCGCCGCTGCCGCGACCGGCACTTCCAGCGCCTTGCCGAGGCTCGCATTGATCGGCGCCTGTGCAGCGATGCAGGCACCGGCGATGACGCCCATGAGCGCCCAGAGAACTGTATCCATTTTCAAAATCAAAGACCTGATGTGAGGGGCGGACTCAGTTTGGCAGGTCCGCTTGAGGCCCCGACCAGACAAGCTGGCCCCTGCCCCGTCAACCCGGTCTTGCTACATGCCGAGGTCGCTCGACGTGCAGGTCACCGTCCAGAGCCCGCCACCCGCCACGGCCACCACGCCGCCGACCTGTGCCCGCTGCGCCTCATAAACGCGGCCGATACGGAAACTCATGGCCAGGTGTTCCCGCCCATCCTCATCCCTCCAGGACACATCCCCGCCCTCGACATCCTCGCCGATAAAGCCGCGCGAGACATATTCGCCGTCGTGGTCGGGATGGTCAGGATCGGTGGAAATGCCGAAATCATCGGTCATCTGCATCTCGACGCCAAGCACCGGCTGCACCAGCGCCGGACCGGTCACATAGGTGAAGGTGATTTCCCCATCCGCATCCGCGCAGCGCACCGTGTCGAGCGCCGTCGCCGGGGCGGCAGCCATGCCAGCCACGACGACAAATCCGATCAGGACGGGGCGCATTCAGCCCTCCATGCAGGTGACGCCGACATTGGCGGTCGGGGTGCTGAGGACACCGGCATAGGTCTCGGTTTCCTTGTTCCAGATCGCGCGCAGGCTGACGAGGATGTCCTCGAAATTGGGGTCCACGAAATCCACCATCACGTGGTCGCCCTCGGCAAATGCCTGGCCGACCGTGAAGGGCGTGCCCTCGCCGCGCTCCGGTCCCGTCGAGTAGGTCTTGCCGTCGATCTCGGCTGAGGCGCCAAGCACCTGCAGCACGACAAGGCGTCCCATGGCGATGTCGATCGATCCGCCATCGCCCTCACAAAAAAGGCCCCCGCTTGCCACAACGGGCGAAGCGAGAGCCATGGATATGGCGACGAGTGCCGCCCCGCCGAGCTTACGCGACGTCGGCCGCGACCTTGACGGAAACCATCTTGTCCGGATCGACGACCGGCTCACCGCGCTTGATCTGATCGACATTTTCCATGCCTTCGATGACTTCACCCCAGACAGTATACTGCCGGTTGAGGAAGGGCGCATCGGCAAAGCAGATGAAGAACTGCGAATTGGCGCTGTTCGGGTCCTGGGCGCGAGCCATCGAGGCCGTGCCGCGCTTGTGCGGTTCGGCGTTGAATTCCTGCTTGAGGTTCGGATACTTCGAGCCGCCGGTGCCGGCCATGCGTGGATTGAATTCGGTCAGGTTGGAATTGCCGAACTTGACGTCGCCGGTCTGGGCCATGAAGCCCTCGATCACGCGGTGGAACACCACGCCGTCATAGGCGCCTTCGCGAGCCAGCTTCTTGATGTGCTCGACATGGCCGGGCGCCACGTCGGGCTTCATGGCAATAACGAACGTGCCCTTGGTGGTCTCGACGATCAGCGTGTTTTCCGGATCTGCATAAGCCATGGAAAGTCTCTTTCGTTTCAGAGTGTGGCCGGGATGTAATTCCATTGCGCGCGGTGCGCAAGGCGAACACGATCCCTAAACGACCGCCATTCCGTCCTCGGGCTTAACCCGAGGGCCAGTTTCAGCGGGCACATTGGCGCGGTGGATAGTGGCCTCGGGTCAAGCCCGAGGGCGGCACAGCGTGTGTGACAAGCTTACTTATACTCAATCACAGCCGAAACGATCTTGTCCGGATTGGCCACGGCGCCATTCTGGTCCTGCGGGCCCTTTTCCAGCGCATCGACGGCTTCCATGCCGGAAACGACCTTGCCGAACACCGTGTACTGGCCGTCGAGGAAACTGGCATCGGCGAAGGTGATGAAGAACTGCGAGTTGAACGAGTTCGGGTCCTGCGAGCGCGCCGCGCCCACGATCCCGCGCTGGAAGCTCTCCGAGTTGAACTCGGCTTCCACATCCGGCAGGTCCGAGCCGCCAGTGCCGGCCATTTGCAGGTTGTAGCCGGCATCGTCGGAATCGCCGTTGGCCACGTCGCCGGTCTGCGCCATGAAGCCATCGATCACGCGGTGGAACACCACGCCGTCATATTCACCTGCCTCGGTCAGCGCCACGATACGCTCCACGTGCTTGGGGGCGAGATCGGGCAGCAGTTCGATGTCCACCACGCCGTCCTCGAGCGTCAGGATCAGGTGCGGCGCGCCCGATTGGGCAAAAGCCGGAGCGGCAACGAGGGCCACGCCCAGCGACAGGGCGGCGACGGCAGTGCGGAAAAGCTTGGTCATTTGGACTTGAGTGCCTTGAGGACGATTGGAGGAACGAAGGCGGAAATATCCCCACCCATCTCAGCGATCTGGCGCACCAATGTGGCCGAGATATGCCGCACCGGCGGGCTCGAGGGCAGGAAAACGGTCTGCAGGTCGGGCGCCATCTGGGCGTTCATCCCCACCATCTGCATTTCGTAATTGTAGTCCGTAGTGTCGCGCAGGCCGCGGATGATCAGCTTGGCGCCATTGTCGCGCGCCGCATTCACCATCAGCCCGGAAAAATCGACGATCTTGAACGTCGTGTTGGTTCGTGTGCCGATCGGCGGCAGCACCTGTTCGAGGATGGCGACGCGGTCTTCGTGGGTAAAAAGCGGATTCTTCTTGGTGGCGCTGATGCCCACGGCAACCACCAGCGTATCGACCAGCTTGCAGGCCCGTTCGATCACGTCCAGGTGCCCGTTGGTCAATGGATCGAATGACCCGGGATAGAACCCAACCAGACCGTTCATCTCCGCCCTTCCCTGTTGTCTTTACTGCGGTTTTGTCATGGTCGCAGCACCGAGGCAAGCGTGACCACCCCCAGCAGCACCAGCATCACGCCACCCGCCAGAAAGGCCGCGGGTGTTCCCCACTGGCTGGCGATCACGCTGCCGATCAGCGGCGCCGACAGCATCGAGCCGACGATGACGGCCTCGCCGGTCGCAAAGACACGCGCGATCCGGTCCGGCGGCGCCTCGCGTTGCACGATGGTCCGATACGGCACCAGCATGAACGCTGTCGCCCCACCCATGAAACCGAGCACCAGGAGGAACGCGGCGACCTGCACCGGCCAGCCCAAAAGCGCAGCACTAGCCAGCAGCGCCGTCGTCGTCCCGGACACCATGGCCGCCAGCGACATGGTGAGGATCGGCCGCCTCTCAGCTACCCGCCCCGCCACCAGCGCCCCGATCAGCCCACCAAAGCCCGAAGCGGCAATGGAAAAGCCGAACACGGTGGCATCAAATCCGAACCCGTCCGCCAGCAGCGCGATCAACGCGTCATAGAGAAAGAAGGCGAAATAGGCACAGGACGAAAAGATCAGCGCAATCAGCAGCTTCGTGCTGCGCCGGAATTCCGCGATGCCCTTGAGCGACTCGGTGAGAAACTTGCCCTTTGGCGCATCGGAAACCGGTCTCGTTGGCACGATCACCGTCGCCGCCAACAGCATGGCCACGCCCGAAAGCACCGCGTTGAACAGAAACACCTGCTGTGGCTGCCATACGGCCAGCAGCAGGCCGCCGATAGCCGGGCCGGCGATCTTCGAGGTCTGGTTGATGGCCTGGTGCAACCCGTTCGCATGGCCGCGCAGCGCCTCAGGCGTCGTCGCCTGGATCGCGGCCTGTCGCGCCGGCGTGAAAGCCGAGTCGATGCAACCCCGCAAAAAGACCAGCGCCAGCAGCACGAAAGTCTGGTCGACAAAGGCGAAGGCCAGCGTCGCAAGGCCGCGTCCGAGATTGCTGATCACCAGCACGGTGCGGATCGGAGCATGGTCGACGATAACGGCCAGGAACGGCCCGACTACGACGTATGGCAGGCTCAGGGCCAGCGCCAGCAGCGCCATCACATAGGGCCCCTCGCCCCAGGCGAACACCACCAGTGCGATGACAGCCGCATAATCGAGCCAGTCGGAGAAGTCTGCGGGTACGCTTGCCAGCGCCAGGCGACGCGCCGGTTTGAGCCCCAATAAAGCCTTGTAGCTTGGCGCTGCCGCGTCAGACGTCAACCCTGAACCCCAGCTCGATTTCGCTGGCCGGCAGGCCACGCAGGCCCCAGTTTTCGCGGGGTACTTCGTGGAGGATCAGCTTGATCTCATGTGGTTCCAGTCCGAAAGGCGCCAGTTTCCGAGTCATGGCTGCGTAGAGACGCCGCTTGGCGTCGATGCTGCGACCGGTAAACAGGCTGATCTCGATGACCGTATAGCGCAGGCCCGCGTGTGGCGAGGTGATGATGGCATCCTCGTCAAATTCCAGCAGCCGCACGCAGCGGTCCTGCTCGGGAATGAGGATGCCCTCGACGAGAGCAGCCTGCACCGCCTCGACGAAGTCGCGACGCCGGTCGCCGAGCCAGCCGCGGCGGGTTTCGATTCTGGTAGAAGGCATTGGAGGAAATCCTTGATCGTGAAAGTGAAGCCGGATCGGAGTTGTCAGGCCCGTTTCTGCAATGCCAGCCACACCCCACCAAACATCAGGATGACGCCCGAAAGCCGCGACACCATTCGCACGCGCGCGGCGCTGAGCAGTCCGCGCGCCCGACCCGCCACCAGTGCATAGATTGCGTCGGTCGATCCGGCCACCAGCATGAAGAAGAGGCCCAGCACCATGACCTGCGGAAAGGTCGGCTGGCTGACGTCGACGAACTGCGGCAGGAAGGCCCCGAGAAAGATCAGCGCCTTCGGATTGGAGAGAATGACCAGGAATCCCTCCAGCGCCGTCCGCATGTTGGACTTGCCGCGCTCGGCCTCCACCGCGCCGAGATCGCCATCGCTGCGCAACATCTTGAAGCCGAGCCAGATGAGGTAGGCGGCTCCGACAAGCTTGATCCAGTCGAATGCCGCACCCATGAACGCCACCAGCGCCTGCATGCCCAGCGCCACGACCAGCGTCATCACCAGGAACCCGGCCTGCGTTCCCGCCACGATGGCCAGCCCCGCCCCGGTCCCCCGCGCCAGCGAATTGGCGACAATGACAGTCACCGTCGGCCCCGGCACGATGGCCAGCAGGAAACATGCCCCGAGATAGGGGATGAGAACGTTGAGGTCGAACACGGCGAGACTCCTCCTGGAGCGAGCAAGCCACCGGCTGCCGGAAAAAACAAGGCGAGAATTCTTTCTGGGCGGCAAGATGAATCCTCGGCAATATCGGTGCACCGTAGGAGCCAGAGGGTGGCAGGTGATGTTCAGAGTTAGCTTAACTCCGCACAATATCGGCGACATCATTCACCCTGGCAATTTCGGACAACAATATCGACGGTTCCGACCTGGTGGACCGTACCCTCAAGAACCTGCGTTCACAGAGTTATTAATTGAACTGGCACTAGAGACGGCCCGGAAAGCCGTGGCTCCCCACGTTCCGTCCAGGCTCGAAAGTGTCTTCGCCTGCGAGACGCTCGAGGACGCGCTTATGTTTCGCGCGCGCTTCCGTGGTGGCAGCGGTCGTGTGTACTTCGTGAAGTCCACATCAGTTGGCACAACAATTTTCCGCGCAAACTTCGACTCTATTTCGACATCAGGCCGAACTGAGGCTTATGTCGACTACATGTCCGATTGGGCGTTGGATTATTGGACCCGTGAACCGAGCGGAATGGTGGAGTTGCTAGTAGGTGGGAGCGTGACAGTCATTAAGGACGTATCCCCAATTTGAAGGGAACAAAAAAGGGCGCCGAAGCGCCCCTTTCCTATTCCTCGGCCGGCCCATCCGGTGCCGCCTCAGGCGCCTCGGGGAGATTCCCCTCCTCGCCTTCCGGTTCGCTGATGCGCTCCACCGAAACCACCTTCTCGTCCTCGGCCGTGTCGAACACGATGACGCCCTGGGTCGAGCGACCCTTGATGCCGATCGGCTTGTCGCCGCCGACAGGCAGGCGGATGGTCTGGCCGCCATCGCTGATCAGCATGATCTGGTCTTCCTCTTCCACCGGGAAGCTGGCCACCAGGTTGCCGTTGCGCTTGTTGACCGCCATGGCCACGATACCCTTGCCGCCGCGACCGGTGATCCGGTACTCGTGGCTCGACGTCCGCTTGCCATACCCGTTCTCGGAAATGGTCAGGATGAATTGCTCGGTCGCGCTCATCAGCGCATAGCGATCCTGCGGCAGCGCACCGGCCACCACTTCGCCCTCGTCCGAGGCGGCATCTTCGCCCTCCTCTTCGCCACGCAGGGCGCGGCTCATCTTGAGATAGGCGGCCCGTTCTTCCGCCGTGGCGTCCGCGTGGTTGATGATGGCCATCGAGATGACCACGTCCTTGTCGGCAAGCTGGATGCCGCGCACGCCCATTGAATCGCGGCCCTTGAACAGACGGACATCGTCGACGCGGAAGCGGATGGCCTGGCCCAGCGCAGTGGTCATCAGCACGTCATTGCTGGTCGTGCAGGTCTCGACCCCGACGATCTCGTCGCCCTCGTCCAGCTTCATGGCGATCTTGCCGTTCTGGCGCACTTCCACGAAGTCGGCCAGCGAGTTGCGGCGCACCGTGCCGCGCGTCGTGGCGAACATGATGTCGAGATTGCCCCAGGAGGTTTCGTCCTCAGGCAGCGGCATGATCGAGGTGATGCGTTCGCCCTGTTCGAGCGGCAGGATATTGATCAGCGCCTTGCCTTTGGCGTTGGCCGCGGACAGGGGAAGCCGCCAGACCTTGAGCTTGTAGGCAATGCCGCGGCTGGTGAAGAACAGCACCGGCGTATGCGTATTGGCCACGAAGAGCCGCGCCACGAAATCTTCCTCGCGCGTCGACATCCCCGTGCGACCTTTGCCGCCGCGGTTCTGCGCCCGATAGGCCGAGAGAGGCACGCGCTTGATGTAGCCGGCGTGGCTCACGGTCACGACCATGTCCTCGCGGGCGATCAGGTCCTCGTCATCGAAATCGGCGACGTGATCGCTGATCTCGGTGCGACGCGGCGAACCGAACTGCTCGCGGATCTCCACCAGCTCCTCGCGGATGATGGTGCGCACGCGTTCGCGGCTCCTGAGGATATCTAGATAATCCTCGATTTCCGTGCCCAGGCCGTTGAGTTCGTCGCCGATTTCGTCGCGGCCGAGCGCGGTCAGGCGCGCCAGGCGCAGTTCGAGAATGGCGCGGGCCTGCTCTTCCGAAAGGTTGAACGTGCCATCCTCGTTGATCCTGTGGCGTGGATCGTCGATCAGCCGGATCAGCGGCTCCACATCGGCGGCCGGCCAGCGGCGGGTCATCAACTGCTCGCGCGCCGTCGCCGGATCGGGCGCGGTGCGGATCAGCGCGATGACTTCATCGATATTGGCCACGGCGACGGCCAGACCAACCAGGATATGGGCGCGGTCGCGGGCCTTGTTGAGCAGGAAACGGGCGCGCCGGGTCACCACTTCCTCGCGGAAGGCGATGAAGGCGTCCAGAATCTGCTTGAGATTCATCAGCTCCGGCTTGCCGCCATTGAGCGCCACGAAATTGCAGCCGAACGAGCTTTGCAGCGCCGTGAACCGGTAGAGCTGGTTGAGCACGACATCGGGCAGCGCATCGCGCTTCACCTCGACCACCACGCGCATGCCTTCGCGGCTGGATTCGTCCCGGAGGTCTGCCACGCCTTCGATCCGCTTTTCGCGCACCAACTCGGCAATACGCTCCACCATCGTTGCCTTGTTCACCTGATACGGAATCTCGGTGATGACAATGGCTTCGCGTTCCTTACGCACTTCCTCGATGGTCGAGCGCCCGCGCACGATGATCGAGCCGCGGCCCGTCTCATAGGCCTGGCGGATGCCCGCACGACCGAGAATGATGCCGCCGGTCGGAAAATCCGGACCCGGCAGGTGTTCCAGCAGCTCTTCGGTCGTGATCGACGGATTGTCGAGCACAGCCAGGGCGGCATTGATCGTCTCGGCCAGGTTGTGCGTCGGGATATTGGTGGCCATGCCCACGGCAATGCCGCCGCCGCCATTGACCAGCATGTTGGGGAAGCGCGCCGGCAATACGGTCGGCTCGCGTTCCGAGCCGTCGTAGTTGTCGCGGAAATCCACTGTGTCCTTGTCGAGGTCATCGAGCAGGGAATTCGTGATCTTCTGCATGCGCACTTCGGTATATCGCATGGCCGCCGGCATATCGCCGTCCACCGAACCGAAATTGCCCTGGCCCTCGGCCAGCATTTCGCCCATGGAAAAATCCTGGGCCATGCGCACCAAGGCCATGTAGACGGCGCTGTCGCCATGCGGGTGATACTTACCGATCACGTCGCCGACCACACGGGCCGATTTGCGGAAGGGCTTGTTGTATTCGTAGCCGTTCTCGCTCATCGAGAACAGGATGCGCCGGTGCACCGGCTTGAGGCCATCCCGCACATCCGGAAGCGCGCGGCTCACGATCACGCTCATGGCGTAATCGAGATAGCTCTTGCGCATTTCATCGGTGATGTAGATCGGGGCGATGTCGGAGGGCGGAAGGCTGCCGCCGCTCACATCTTCGGGCGTATCTGTCACGTTGTGATTCTACGTTGGTTCCAGTTGTCCGTTAGATAGGCGATTCCGCGCCGGATTGCCAATTTCCGGGCCGTTTGAGCTGTGGAGAGACGCCGCCCGGACGTAGATATAAAGAATTCTTTATATCTCATGTTGACACCTCCTGCCCGATTGCCGATGGTAAGTTGTCCAGGGTCCCCGCGAGGGGATAACAGGGAATCCGGTCTCAAGTCCGGAGCTGCCCCCGCAACTGTCGGCGGAGACGGGTGTTCAACAGTCCACTGGCCCTTGCGGCTGGGAAGGCGGACACCCGGTTCGATCCGCAAGCCAGGAGACCTACCCTGGAATTGACACTCACTTCGCGCTGATCGGGTGGATCGGCAAGAGGACTGACCCATGACGACCCCTCGTCTCGATTTCCGAATGCGTCGCTGATCCGGCTCCGGCCGGCCCTACCCCCATTTGAGCTTCTTCGCCTGCGCTCGCCTGAGCGCCGGGCCCATTCGCATTGGAAAAATCATGACCCGTTCAGCCAATCTCGGCTTCCCCCGCATCGGCCTTCATCGCGAGCTCAAGAAAGCTCAGGAGAGTTTCTGGAAAGGCGCGACCGACGCCGCCGCGCTGCACACCACTGCCGCCGATCTCCGTGCCCGCCACTGGACGCTGCAGCGCGACGCCGGCATCGACGTCATCCCCTCCAACGATTTTTCGCTCTACGACCACGTCCTTGATACATCGGTGCTAACAGGCGCCATTCCCCCTCGCTTTGCGGGAATAGACGATCCTGACCAGCTCTATTTCGCCATGGCCCGCGGCACCGCCGACGCCCCGGCCATGGAGATGACCAAGTGGTTCGACACCAATTACCACTACATCGTCCCCGAACTGCATGCCGGCCAGGCCTTCGCGCTCGACGCCGCAAAACCCCTTTCGCAGTATCGGGAGGCGAAAGCGCTCGGCATCGAGACCCGCCCCGTCATCCTCGGCCCAGTGACCTTCCTCAGTCTCGCCAAGGCCAAGGACGCCGAACTCGACCCGCTCGACCTCATCGACGCTCTGATCCCGGTCTATGCCGATCTCCTCGCCCGCCTCGCCGGCGCCGGCGCACAATGGGTTCAGGTGGATGAACCCATCCTGGTCCTCGACCTCACCGAAAAGCAGAAGGCGGCATTCCGGAACGCCTATGACGTCCTCGGCAAAGCCGGCCCCAGCCTGCTGCTCGCCACCTATTTCGGTTCGTTGCTGGACAATACCGAGTTGGCTGCCGGCCTGGCGGTCGCCGGCCTCCATATCGATCTCGTCCGCGCTCCGGACCAGCTCGATGCGGTGTTTGCCGCCCTTCCCAAAAACAAGGTGCTCTCGGTCGGCGTAGTCGATGGCCGCAACATCTGGCGTACCGATCTCGACCGGGCGTTTGGCCTCGTCGCCCGCGCCTGGGACAAGGTCGGCCCCGACCGGCTCGAGCTCGCCCCGTCCTGCTCGCTGCTGCACAGTCCGGTCGATCTCGATGCCGAAACCGCCCTCGATGTTGAACTGAAATCCTGGCTCGCCTTTGCCCGGCAGAAGCTCGACGAAGTCGCCGCTCTGTCCCTGGCGCAGAAGCGGGGGCGCGGCGCCGCCAAACCTGCCTTCGAGGCCTCTGCCGCCGCCATGGCAACCCACAAGGCCTCGCCGCGCATTCACAAGCCCGCGGTAAAGTCCCGCGCCACCGAGGCCATCCCGCTCGACCGGCACTCCCCCTTCCCCGCCCGTCGCGACCGGCAACGCGCCCGTTTCAAACTGCCGGCCTATCCGACGACGACCATCGGCTCCTTCCCGCAGACCAGCGCGGTGCGCGAGGCCCGCGCCGCGCACAAGAAGGGCCTCCTCGACGCCGCCGGCTACGACGCCTTCCTCGAACGGGAGACCGAAAGCGCCATCCGCATCCAGGAAGAACTGGGCCTCGACGTGTTGGTGCATGGCGAATTCGAGCGCAACGACATGGTGGAGTATTTTGGCGAGCAACTCGATGGCTTCGCCTTCACCAAAAACGGCTGGGTCCAGTCCTACGGCTCCCGCTGCGTCAAGCCGCCCGTCATCTATGGCGATGTGAGCCGCCCTGCCCCAATGACCGTGCGCTGGTCCGCCTATGCGGCCTCCCTCACCGACCGCCACATGAAAGGCATGCTCACCGGCCCGGTCACCATCCTGCAATGGAGTTTTGTCCGCGTCGACCAGCCCCGCTCGCAAACCTGCCGCCAGATCGGCCTCGCTATCCGCGACGAAGTGCTCGATCTCGAAGCGGCCGGTATCGGCATCATCCAGATCGACGAACCCGCCCTGCGGGAGGGCCTGCCGCTGCGCCAGGCCGATTGGGAGAGCTACCTGCGCTGGGCGGTGGACTGTTTCCGGCTCTCCGCCTCGGGCGTTGCCGACGACACCCAGATCCACACCCATATGTGCTACGCCGAGTTCAACGACATCATGCCCGCCATCGCCGAAATGGATGCCGACGTGATCTCGATCGAAACCTCGCGCTCCGACATGGAACTGCTCGAAGCCTTCCGCGATTTAAAATATCCCAACGAGATCGGCCCCGGCGTCTGGGACATTCATTCGCCTCGAATACCGTCGCGCGACGACATGGTCGCCCTGATGCGCAAGGCGGCCGAGGGCATCCCTGCGGCCCAGCTCTGGGTCAATCCCGATTGCGGTCTCAAGACCCGCAACTGGCCAGAGGTGAAGGCATCGCTCGGCCATTTGGTCGAAACCGCGCGCATCCTGCGCGGCTGACCGCATCCGGCTCCGTCAGGCGCTCGCCTGCCGGGGCCGGTTCATCTGCCGGAAACTCGGCACCACGATTGGCGCCAGCGTTGCCGCAAGGTAAAGGCATCCGGTTATCGCCAGTGCCGCCTGGATCCCGAGGTTTTCCGTGAGGAACCCGGCATAGAGCCCGCCAAACGGCATCAGCGTCCAGGCCAGCGCGCCCACGAGGGCAATGACCCGCCCCACCATCGGCCCGGGAATGCGCTCAAACAGGATCGCCCCGATGATCGGGTTGATGAAACCGGCGGCAAAGCCGCTGACCAGCAGCACTCCGAGCACCACCGGAAGCGGCACGCCCGAGGCCAGCAGCATCATCGGCACCGGCCCGGCAAACATGAACCCCAGCGTATAGACCAGAAGCCGCGGCAGCCGGTTGCCGATGGCCGCGGCCACCATCGCCCCGGCAATCGCCGCTCCAGAAAACGTCGCGAGCAGAATGCCGACCCAGGCCACGTCGAGGCCGGAGGATTTCACCCAGACCGGCAGCAGCACCATGGCATAGGCCTGGTCGAAGCAATTGGTGAAGGCGATCATCACCACGAGGCTCACCAGAACCGGGTCGCCGCGCAGCACCGCCCAGCCGGCCGTGAAGTCATCGCGATAGCGACCCCGTTGCCCGTGATGCTCCGACGCTGCTGCCTTTGGCACGAACAGCGCCACGAAAAGGCCGGAGAGACCGAATCCGACGGCATTGACCAGCAGCGCCGGACCCGGTCCGATCACCCCGATGAGGGCAGCGCCGGCAGCGGCTCCTAGCGTCCCCGCGAGCCGGTCGCTCGCCCCCATGACCCCGGTTACCCGCTCGAGCGGCAGGTCGCCCAGCTTTGCCAGAGTCGGCACCAGCGCCTGTTTGGCTACGTCCGACGGCGCCCGCAACACGCCGATCAGGGCCACCGCCGGCAGCAGTGCCCACACCGACAGCCAGCCCATCCAGAACAGCACCGGCACCAGGACCACGGCCAGTGCCGACAGCCAGTCACACCAGATGGCGATGCGCCTTGCCCCCAGCCGGTCGATCAGTGGCCCGCCCAACGCCTTGGCCAGCACGTAGGGCAGGAGTTCCGCAAACCCCACGAGCCCTGTGAGAACCGGGCTGCCGGTCAGCGTCAGCACCAGCCACGGAATCGCAATGGCCGAGAGCCGCGTGCCGCCAACCGACATCACCGTGGCCGTGGCCAGCCCGACGAGTGGCGCATGGCGGCTCATTGCTCATTCCCCTCTTCGGATGGGCGGGGAAAAGCATGCAGCATCACGGTGAAGGGCTCGACATCGGGCGGATAGGGTCCACCGAGCTTTGGCGCCTGCTCCATTGCGTCGGCAATCACCCGGTTGAGGCGCTCGATCAGCGCCTTGGCGTCCGTAGCGGTCAGCGGAATGATGAGATCGCTCAATGTCGAGGCGTCGCGCCATTCCGCCGACAGCGAGCCATACTGCGCCAGCGCCGCTTTCATCTGCCCGATCTGGTTCTGCAGGGCCGCTTCGGCAAAGGCGATCCCCGCGTCGAGGGCGTCGTCGTCACTGTTGTCGGAATGGAACACCGTCGACTCATGCGCCGACTTCCACCAGCGGTCGCGCGCATTGCCCCGCTCCTCGTCCTCGACGATGAAGCCGTGCCGCGCCAGCTGCCTCAGGTGATAGCTGGTGGCCCCGCTGTTGAGCCCGAGCCGCTCGGCAAGACCGCTAGCCGTGGCCGGGCCCTCGATCCGCAGCAGGCCCAACATGCGCATCCGCACCGGATGTGCCAGCGCTCGCAATGCCATGGCATCGGGCTCTATCCGACTGATTGTTCGCCGCTCTGCCATGCGCCTGCCTCCACATCTCTGCTGCGGAGGTTACATTGCAAACACCTCTTTGCAAAGATTTATTTGCAATCAGGCAATCTCATCGAAGCAGGCGCGCGCTTCCACGATCTCGGGAATGCTCTTGTTTGCCCACTCGATCAGGTATCCGAAGGGCACGATCAGCGATTGGCCAAGCCCCGTGAGGCGGTATTCCACCGAGGGCGGCTTGGTGTCGAACACGTGTCGCGACACGAGCCCGTCCCGCTGCAGGTCGCGCAAGGTCTGGGTCAGCATCTTCTGGGAAATATCGGGGATCTCGCGATGCAACTGATTGAAGCGCTTTGGGGCGGCCGCCAGGTACATAACGATCAGCATGCTCCACTTGTCGCCGATCTTGTCGAGCACGTCCCGCACCGGGCAGGTGCCCGTCTGTTCGACCTCGGCCGCTGCGTTCCAACGCTCCACGAACTCACCCGCAATATCGCTTCCCTGCTGCATGCACTTACCTTCAGGTAATCTTCGGCCGAAAAAGTGCCTCCTTTTCAGCCTCATCAGGCGCGACTAGATAGGCACTCTCTTTCGGATACTTACTCTCCACCGGCAAAAGCTTCAAGAGAGGTCAGGTCCCAACTCAGGAGCATTCGACATGACTCAATTCAAGGATCAAACCCTGCTCGTCACCGGGGCCGGCGGCCAGCTTGGCCGTCTGGCGGTCGACGAACTGCTGGCGCGCGGCGCCACCAAAATCGTCGCCGGCACCCGCGATACTGCCAAACTGTCAGACTTCGCCGCCCGGGGCGTCGACGTCCGCCATCTCGATTTTGACGATGATTCCAGCCTCGCCAGCGCCTTTGCCGGCGTCGACCGCGTGCTGCTGATCAGCGGCCTTGCGCCCAATCGCGCCCAGCAGCAGATCGGCGCCGTCGCCGCCGCCAAGGCCGCCGGTGTCAAATACATCGCCTATACTTCCGCCCCCGCCGCCCGCCCCAATGCCGATGCCGGCGGCATTTCCGATCACTACTGGACCGAACAGGCGATCGCCGCTTCGGGTCTCGATTTCACCCTACTGCGCGATCACATCTATGCCGATATGGCGATTGTCGGCGCTGGTGCCGCCCTTGCCAGCGGCAAGCTCTTCGACGCCACCAATGGCGGCGGCCGCAACTATGTGACGCGCCTGGATACCGCCCGCACCGCCGCTGGCGCGCTGCTTTCGGCCACCGGCAAGGAAATTGTCGAGGTGACCGGCCCTGCTCCCATCACCCAGGAAGAGGTCGCTGCGCTTTACACCGAGCTGACCGGCAAGCCGGTCACGCGCATTGGCCTCACGGGCCCGGAATTGCAGGCTGGCCTTGAAGCCGCCGGCCTGCCCGGCCCCTACGCTGCCCTCCTGGTCGCCTTCGATCTGGATGCCGCTGCTGGCCAGCATGCCATCGTCACCGATGTGGTGGAGCGCTATTCCGGTCGCAAGCCGCAGGCCTTCTCCGATTTCCTCAAGGCCAATGCCGCCGCCCTCGGCGCCTGACCTCATGCGACCCGCCTCCGGGCGGGTCGCATTGTGACCGCCCGGCATACCGGCACATGCTGGACGCATTCGCATCAAACCCGTAGAAAAAGCGCTCTATGCCGCCCAAGGGGGAGTCGGGTTCTGGTGTCTGCGGGTTCTGTCTTCAAGCGTATTTACGAAAGCGTCCTCTACAAGCGCTCGATCGGTTTTGGTCTCGAATATATCGGCCTGACCACCCTTCGCTTCCCGCGACTGACGGCGCTGGCCGTACTGGTCTTCACCATTTTCGCCTTCACCCAGATCCCCAAGGCCAATGTCGATGGCGACCTGCTGCGCGTTTATGCGCATTCGGGCCAGTATTACGACGCCTACGAGCACCTGTCGGAAACCTTCGGGACCTTCGAGAACGATATCTATGTTCTCGTGAACGCGCCCAATCTCGTGGACCCTGATGTCATCGAGCAGGTGCGCAACCTGGCCTTTGATCTCGAGCTCAATGAGTTCGCGGTCGGCACCATGTCGCCCTTCACCCTCCGCAAGCCCACCGAAGGCGGCGGCTCCGCGCCCGCGGTTCCCGAGGGCATGCTAACGGCCGACGAAGTCGCCATGAGCCTCATGGATCTGCAGCAGAACGATCCCATGATGCGCAATCTCATCACGCCCGATCTCACCGGCGTGGTGCTCATCATGTTCCCAAACCAGGAACTGGTGAAGGAGCGCGGCGCCAAGGCGATGATCGAAAGCCTGCGCGAAACCATTTCCTTTTATAAGGATGCAGGCTTCAGCACTGAGTTGACCGGCCCGCCGGTCTGGACCTCGGAAATGCTCAACGCCGCGGTCGACGACCAGATCAAGTTCACCGTCTGGGGTTTCGGGCTCGGCGCCATCATTGCCCTCTTTGCCCTCCGGTCCTTCTTTGGCGCCATCATCGTCGCAGCCACGCCGTTCCTCGCGGTCATGTGGTCCATGGGCATGATCCTGATGTTCTTCGGATCATTCTCCTTCCTCACCATCATCGTCACGACGCTGGTTCTGGTGATCTCCTTCGCCGAGTCCATGTTCTTCGTCTTCAACTGGCTGGCGTTCTGGCGCGACGGCATGGAGCCCAACAAGGCGGTGGACGCCACCGTCAAGCTCGTCGGGCCCGCCGCTGCGCTCACCATGCTCACGACGTTCGTCAGCTTCGCCTCGCTGGCGCTGACCCCGGGCCAGGGCATCCGAGAATTCTCCATGGCGGGCGCGCTAGGGACGTTCCTGCTCTTTGTCTGCCTGATGACCTTCCTGCCGTTGCTGCTGAAATTCGCGCTTCGGCTCGGCTTCAAGGCGCCGCCCAAGTCCAGCGTCGTGCTGACCGCGCCCCTGCCGCTGAGCTGGTTCCTCGCCAGCCGCTTCGGCCGCCCGATCTCGATCCTGGCGATCGTCGTCACCTTCGCGCTGCTCATCCCCTATGGGCTGATCAAGCCGCATTTCTCCTTCGAGGATTTTGTCGCCCGCGAATCCACCGCGCTGACGGCCGCCGAGAGCATCGACGAGGGTGTCGGCGGCGTCGCCCCGCTCTATGTGCGCGTGCCCCTCATGGGCAACGACCCCAACATCGCGCCGGTCGATTTCGAAAAGGTGGCGACCGTCCACCGCATCGTCGAAAGCCACCTCGGGGAAAACAAGGTCATCTCCGCCGCGAGCATGACCAACTACACCGACAGTGGCTTCACCCGCCAGGAGGTGTTCGACGCCGTCGGCCCCTTCATGCGTCAGCGTTTCGTTACAGACGACGGTTCGCAGGCCCTGGTGACCGGCTTCATGCCCACCATCATCGATTCCGAGGTGCTCAAGCAATTGGTGGCCGATCTCGATGCCGAGCTCGCAACCGCCGGCATCACCGATGCCGAGATCGGCGGCTTCCGCATCCTCACCACCTTCGCCACCGACGACATTGTGCGCGGCCTGCAGCTCGACCTCACCCTTTCGGTGCTCGTCAACATCGCGCTGATCGGCTTTGCCTTCCAGTCCTTCCGGGTGGCACTGGCCTCCGCCATCCCCAACCTGTTTCCGGTTCTGGCGACCATTGCCTGGCTCTATTTCACCGGCGCCGGCCTGCAACTGACCACGGTCATCGCCCTCACCATCGCTTTCGGCATTGCCGTGGACGATACGGTGCATTTCCTCTCGCACTATCTCCATTCCCGGCGAGACGAGGGCATGGCCCATCTCGATGCGGTCAAGCACACGCTCGATCGCATCGGCGGCGCCATCGTCGCCACCACCATCATCCTCTGCTCGGGCGTCATCATCGTCACCTTCTCCGAGCTGCCGCAGGTGGCCCTGTTCGGCACGCTTTTCGTGTCCACCCTGGCCTTTGCCGTGGTCGGCGACCTCTTCATCCTTCCCGCTTTGCTGGCGGCCGGCGGGAAATTCTTCCATCCCTTGGGCAGGATCGGCGTGCGCATGGTCGACAACGACCCTACCCCGGACGACCCGACCGCCGACACCCATACGACCGGGGCGACGCCGCCGGCTGCTCCGGGCGCGGCGGGCGGAGCCTGACGGTCTGTGGCGCGCCGCACACGGTCGGCGGATGATCGCTCGCGCAAAGCAAATTCTGGCGAGCCGACGCGCAAAACGCTGGCAAATTTGCTATCGATGATTCGCTGAACGGCCGGGGGGCTTGTTTCGCTTTTTGGAGGGCTTCCTGCCATGACCACTTTCGGATCCCTGACCCGTGCCGCGGCGCTGGCAGGTCTCCTGTTTTCCGCCATTGCCGGCGTCACTCCGGCGGTTGCGGCACCAGCCGACGTCGCCTTGCTACAGTCCTATATCGGGGAATGGCGCGGCCGCGGCGTCCTCTATGGCGCCAGCGAAGAGACCGTGGTCTGCCGCCTGACGCTGACTCAGGGCAACCAGGACAAGGTCAACTACAACGGCCGCTGCGCCCTGGCCGGCACCAACCTGTCCGTCGCCGGCACACTGGCCTATGTCGAGGCCAACAGGCGCTTTGAGGCTGCCATGACCTCCAACGCCACCTTCACTGGTATTGCCGTAGGTCAGAAGCGCGGCTCGGGCCTCATCTTCAACCTGCGCGAACGCGATCAGGACGAAGAGGGCAAGGACCTCAACATCGCTGCCCAGATCCAGCTCAATCCCGAAGACATTCACGTCACCTTCGAGGTCGTCTATGTCGAATCTGGTGACAGCCTCCGCGCCGAAGTGCCCTTCTCGCGCTGAACATCGCATTCCCTCTTCGAAAAGGGCAGCCTCCGGGCTGCCCTTTGCTTATGGGGTGGCCGGCGGCACAGATCGCCAATTGCCCGAAATGCTGGCTCCCGATCTCCACTGACGTCCATGTGATCAGGCTAGACCTGTTTACCGTGCAGGTGGCAGGGTCGCGCCATGACCTACCGTGCAAAAGGATGGCTCTTCGCCATCGCAAGCAGTCTTGCCCTTTGGATTTTACTGGCACTCGCAGCGCATGAAGCCGTGATGCTGTGGGACGAACCCGGTCAGATACTTTTTGAGGGCGAGCAGGCTTAGTTGCCGCCCCCGACCCCATCCGACAAGCCGGTTGACCACATCCACCCGGCCGGCCTCTTTACGACACCGGAGGCAGCAACCGCTCCCGCTCCGCGCGCGATGCCGCCATGCCTGCCCGCGCCTGCGCCACCAGCTCCGCAGGCGCGCGATCCGGCGTACCGCTGTCGAAGGGCGGTTCCGGCGCATATTCGAGCGACAGTTGCACCCGCCGCGCCACGTCCTCGCCCACCAGTTCAGCCAGCACGGTCAGCCCGAAGTCGATCCCAGAGGTCACGCCACCCGCCGTGATGACATTGCCGTCCCGCACCACGCGGCCCTCGGTCGGAATGGCGCCAAGCCGCGGCAGCAGATCCACGGCATTCCAATGCGAACTCGCCCGCCGCCCCTCCAGCAGTCCCGCCATACCCAGCACAAGCGACCCGGTGCAAACAGAAGTGACGAAGCGTGCTTCTGCCGCCTGGTGCCGCAGGAAGTCGAGCACCACCGCGTCGGTCAGCAGCGCATTGACGCCCGCGCCACCCGGTACGCAGATCACGTCCAGTTGCGGGCAATCCGCCAGCAGCATGGTCGGCGCCAGCATGAGGCCGGTAGCGCTGCGTATGGGCGCGAGATCCTTCCAGATCAGGTGCACCGTGACGCCGGGCGCCGAGGCGAACACTTCATAGGGTCCGGTCAGGTCGAGTTGCTGCACATTGGGAAAAACCAGAAGTCCGATGCTGATGGTCATGCTGCCTCCACTGGGTTGACCGAGCCGATCCTATGCGCCAGCCTCCTGGCTGAATTGCCATAGTCCCCACGG
The DNA here is from genome assembly GCF_016411825.1 of Devosia sediminis. Classification (GTDB taxonomy): domain Bacteria; phylum Pseudomonadota; class Alphaproteobacteria; order Rhizobiales; family Devosiaceae; genus Devosia; species Devosia sediminis. The sequence goes on along the minus strand of NZ_JAEKMH010000001.1, from coordinate 1,072,083 downwards.
TTCTCGCCAAATGCCTCGCCGCATTGAAGTTCTCGGTTTTCCCGCCTGCCAGTTGCTCGACGTCGCCGGGCCCTTGCAGGTCTTTGCCTCGGCCAATGACATGGCCCGTTCCATGGGCTTGCCCGCCCCCTATGAGCCGGTGGTCGTGGCCGCCACGCCGCGCCTCGTCACCTCGTCGGGCCTCGCCCTCGAAGCCGCGCCGCTCCCGCCCGACGACCTGCTGCTCGATACGCTGGTGATTTCAGGCGGCTGGGGCGTTTATGACGCCTGCGACGACATCGCCCTGGTCGGCTGGATCAAGGCCCGCGCCAGCAGTGCCCGGCGCGCCACCTCGGTGTGCAGCGGCGCCTTTCTCCTGGCGTCCACTGGTCTCCTCGATGGCCGCCGCGCCGTCACCCACTGGTGGCGCTGCGCCGAATTCGCCGCCCGCTTCCCGGCCGTCAAACTCGATCCCGACCCGATCTTCATTGCCGATGGCAAGTACTGGACCTCGGCCGGTGTCACCGCCGGCATCGACCTGGCATTGGCCTTGGTCGAGGCCGATCTCGGGCGCGACCTGGCCTTGTCGGTCGCCCGCCAGTTGGTCGTCTTCCTCAAGCGCCCCGGCGGCCAGTCGCAGTTCAGCGCTGCGCTCACCCTCCAGGATCAAGGCGGTCGCTTCGACGCTCTCCATGGCTGGATCATGGAAAATCTCGACCGGCCTTTGGCTCTGCCCGAACTCGCCGATCGCGCCGGCATGAGCGAGCGCAATTTTTCCCGCCGCTATCGCGCCGAAACCGGCCGCACCCCGGCCCGGGCCGTCGAAGACCTGCGCATCGAAACCGCGAGGCGCCTGCTCGAGCAGAGCCTGTCGGTGGCACGCGTTGCCAGCCGCTGCGGTTTCGGCAGCGAGGAAACCTTGCGCCGCGCCTTCCTGCGCCGCGTCGGCGTCAGTCCCCAGGCCTATCGCGAGCGGTTTGCCGCGTAGTCAGCCGCAAGGTTCGGCCCCCCAAAACAAGAAGAGCGGCCACCGGCCGCCCTTTGTGTCCTGCCCGTTCAGAAGGGTTGACCCGGGTACATAGCGCAATGTGTGTGTTAGTGACTTGTAATCTTTAACGATTTAGCCGCGCGTTAAGGTCGATGTAAAAATAGCATCAAGGGTTGTCGGGGCACCGACGTCTGGAGCTAATTGTCGGCGAACCTTCCTAGAAGTTCAAGACCTTTCGAAACGGCTGAATTGAGCCAACATCCCTGTCTTACGCCGGGATGCCGAAGGTGGGTCGGTAATGGCCATCCTGAGACCCTTGGTATCCCCAATGAGCACCACCTGATCGGTCGCCCTCGTTACGGCGGTGTAGATCAGGGTGCGATCAAGGATTCGGCTACGCTGGACGGGCACGATGACCCGTTTGAACTGCGACCCCTGGCTCTTGTGGACCGTCATGGCATAGGCCAACATCAGGTCCGAAAGGTCCTGTTGACTGAAGCGATGCTCCTGACCATCGAAGTCGCAGACCAGCCCCTCGTCATGGGCCAGCACCTTGCCCAGCGAGCCGTTCCGCAGACCGCGCTGGTAGTCATTCTTCAGGAACATCACCGGCTCGCCGACGGCATAGCCCATCCAGACTCCCCGTCCGGCGGCCATGATGCGATGGAAGCGCTGGTTCAACGCCAGGATCCCAGCCGGCCCCGCCTTCACCGCCGAGAGCATGCGAACTTCGTCGCCAATATTGCCGAGCTCGGCTGCGACATCAACGATGGCATCGGCCATGGCTTCAGCACCGCAGGGCACGAAGGAGACGCCAGCGGTCTTGCCTTCGAACCGACCGAGATCGGGAACGATGCCGTTACGGATCGAGCGCGACACGGCGGGAATACCGCTGACACCGGTCTGGCGATAGACCTTCTGCAACTCGACCATGGGGAAGATGCCGGCTTCGGCAAGGACGTGAAAGGTCAGCCCGAAGCCGATAGGCGGGAGCTGGCCGGGATCGCCGACGAGCATGAGGCGACAGCCATCTGGCAGCACGCGCAGGATCTTGTAGAAGGTCGGCAGGTCGAGCATGGAGCTCTCGTCGAAGACGACGAGGCTCTCGGGCCCCAGGGCGATCTTATGGGCCGCCACGGCCTTGAGGAAGGCCGCGATGGTCGACGCAGGTCTTCCAGTGGCTTGCGACATGCGAACGGCCGCCCTGCCCGCCAGCGCTGCCATGTGGACGGATCGGCCGAACTGCTCGCACAGGGCCACCAGTGCCTTGAGCACGGTGGTCTTGCCCACGCCGGCGCCACCCGTCATGATGCCGAAGCGTTCGCGCACACCGATCTCGACAGCCTGGCGCTGCTCGTCATCAAGGACAAGATCCTCGCGCCGACACCAATCCTCGAGGGCCGCAGTCACCTCGTCGGCGCCGACCTCACGGGCTATCAGGTCTTCCATCATTGGAGGCTTGACCATCTGCTCCAGGCGCCGGGCAACGAACTGTTCCATCATGGCTGGACCGGCCGCCTGCCAACCCTCGCCGCAGGCTTCAATTGCATTATCCTCGATCGCGAGCGCAATGGCATTGGCTGCGGCTTGGGCGTCGCAGGCCAGAAGCCGGCGAATGCCGGCCACCAGGTCATCGTTGCTCATCCAGGTGTGCCGGTCATCCAAGCCGGCGTAGAGCGCCGCTTCTGCGCCAGCGATCAAGCGCCGCGGATCCGAAGCGGCAATGCCGAGCGATCTGGCCGCGGCATCGACCTTCGCGAAGCCGGTGAAGGCCAGGAGGATGTATGGGTTCTCGTTGAGGCGCTGCGGCGCCTCCTCACCCCAGAAGTCGACGATCTTGCCGGCGAAGCGCGGGTCGAGGCCATGCTCGCCGAGCCAGACCACCGTGTCGCCCCGGGCAAGGTGCTCGCGCCAGGCAACAATCAATCCCTCGGCGACCTCTCGGCCGACGATCGGTACGAATTGCTGGACATCGCCATCGGCGAGGACACGAGCCAGATCGGATCCGAACGCCTCGCCGAGCTTGGCCGCCTTGGCGAAGCCGATGCCGGCGAAGGATGGGTTGGTCGCCAAGTGACGGACGATGACGTCGGTGGCTCTTTCCCGACTACGATGCAAGGCTACCACCATGCTCGTTCCGGCAAGGGGGGCCCGCACCACTCCGGGCTGCGCCCGGACCGTGTAACCCCTTGCCTTCCACTGCGCGTGGCGGTGCTGCTGTTCGCAGGTCGGCTCCGAAGGAAGGTCATTCCCCGGTCCCTCCAAAGGAAGGGAGGGCCGGGTTCGCTATCCTGCGGCCTGTTTCGGTGACATGCTCTTCGATGTGCTGGAGGCGACGTAGCCGTTCCCGCAAGCCGGCGTTCTCAGCCCGAGCGGCGGCCAACTGCTGCTCGAGCTGCATGATGCGCTGGTCGCGCCGGTCGGACCGCGGCTTCTCCTCCGGATCGGTGTCGGCTTCGGGCTCCCTCGCCGGCGCACGGGCCACGATCTCGTCGATCAGCGCCACGGCAGCCGGGTTCTTGTAAAGGACCTGCCGGTCGAACCCGCATGCCAAGGCGATCGCCGACATGTTGGGCTTGCCAGCCCGCATGGGCAGGGGCTCCCCGACGGCGGCCAATCCATCGAGATAAGCCTGGAGCCGAGCAACGTTCTCGACGCCGATCTCGACGCCGGATTTGCCGCTCATTTGTCGCGGCCCTGGCGGTCAAACTTTTTGGGCAACGGCTTCAGTAAGTCGGGCGCGTTGTTTTCACGCTCAAACCGGTTGTACACGGTGCGTTGGAATAGCTCTTCGTAGTGGGCGAGCTTGGCTTCGGCGTCGGCTAACTTTATACGTAGGGCATCTCGTTCGCGCCTGAGGAGGACCACCTCAGGGTCGTTGTTTCGAGCAGGGTTCTTTTCGTTCCGACGACGCTCGGCAGCAAGTTCGTTCTTGCGCTTCTGGAATGCGTTCTTGATCTCTGCATGACCCGAAAGGGCCTGACGCGTCCAGGGTTCAACAGCAGAACCATTTCTGCTTGCGCTCTTGCTTGGGATTTGAACTTCGATCAAAACCTTTTCGCGGATGAGGTCCCAGCTCATCGGCTCGGACGCCCATTCGCTTACGATCTTGCGAACCTTTTCAACATCCGCGGAAGACATGCGCTTGTTCCCTCGCGCCACGGCCTTTCCGCTTGGTTTGCTATTCTCGACCATCCCTGCCGCCCTTCGTGCCCCAGGCACTTGGTACCGGGAATTTCTTAAGGTGGGTTTGATCGAGTTCGGGGAGCGATGAGTTGCTCTAGATCCTGAGGCCATCATAGCCCCCAGCCTGAACCTGCTCCAGCAATTCTGGCACTGCGTCAAGTGCCGGGAATATCAACGGATCTTCGCGATCCAACAGCAACCGCGCCATATGGACGGTGTAGTCTTCGATAGCCGCGAGCCGCTGGCCATGCATCGCGCTCTGGGCAGCGAAAGCAATCATCACACTTGCTGCCGGCTGCAACGCGCTGACGGACAAAGGCAACCAGTTGGCATCTGGAAGCACGGCATCGATTGAGCCCGCACCAAGACACTGGAACAAGGCTGCCCCTAGATCCTCACCACCATGTTGGACAGCCCAACCCACCAGATGGGGGACTTCGACCAATACAGCCGCAGCGCGAGTACCATCATCCCCGATGATAGCGTGACCCGATCTCTCCAATCTACGATCGGTGCGCAGCACCGCTTTGGCGACCTCGTCGATTTCAACGCCTGGGGGAACAAACAGGACGGTTGCACCCCTCCCCACGTCAAAGGGGTCAAACGGGGGCACCCCGGTCAGGTTGGATCCCAAGTGAACCGATTGCGCCAACGACGAATCGCGGTCGACGAGCTGCACCCCGACGATGTTCGATACATGGAACTCGCGGTAAAGGTTCGAGACGAATGACGACAGCCTTCTGGCTCCGATTCCGCGTGCGCTCTCAGCCCAAGAAGAGGTGCTGCAATCTAATCGAGCAAAGCGCTCACTGAGATCAGCTCGCTTGTTGATAAAGGTCGCTAGCGTCGCCTCACTGGCTTCTGAACGTCGTCCAAAGGACTTTGATTTCTTCTGGCCAGTGGCCCGATCCGTCCAGTAGTGGATTAGATATTCACGATCTCGAACCGATTTCCAGCGCATACCCCCATGGAGATTTGCGTCTGCCAGCAGCAGTCGTGCCCTCTCTCGCCATAAAGGAACGGCCGCATGGACAAGTTCGGATTGCTCGTATGAAAATGGCCTGATTTCCATTTGGTCCACCCTTCGCTGATCATCCAGATTTGGGTGGAACAGCAAGATATCAAGTGCTGTCCTACTCTCTTGGTTAACGACCGTCCGAGCCCTTACTACCCAGATGCACGAACGTCCCATCGGCGATTGCGATGTCATTGTGAACGGCAATCACTTCCAGCAGTCCGATACGCTTTCTTCGGTGAGCTTCCACCCAACGAGGAGCGCCCAAGGTCCCATCTACTGCCTCGGCTTCTGCAATGGCCAGCATAGACTCCACCTGCTCTAGCTGCCGTTCGGCTGCCGCTCGCTGGTCGGCATTGTTCTTGTCGATAATGTGCTCGCCACAGGTGGCACAGTCGCCGTGCACCGGACATGGGGCCAACTGCCAGTCATGGGCGCAGATACCAATGTCCGTGACATGACCCGTCGAAATCTGCGTCGCCAGGAACGCATCTCTCTCGATGGGAGGAAGAGTTTCACGCACCTTGGCGACCTGTCCGATGAGACCGCCACTCTCAATCATGCCGCGGACCTTCTTTGCCAGATCTGCGCCACTGACATGGTCATAGAAAGAATTCTGGTTCATGTCTTTGCGGCCAGACCATCGCGCGATCAGCTCTTGGCTCATGCCGCCTTCCTGCGCCAAGGTGTTCAGCCAGTGCCTGAACGCATGGCTTTTTACCGTGATCAAAGTCCCGTCCGGCTCCGAGAAGCCATAGCGCTGGAAAACGTTTTGGACCCCTTCGGCGCCGGTGATGAAGTCGCTGATCATCTCCCAGACCACGGTGCGGACCGTGCCCGGTACAGCTCCCCGCCGAGCATGCATTTCGTTCTCGCGAATGAGGAACATGAACTGATGAAGCTTTAGCGGGAATGCCGCGGGTACGACCGGCACGTCAGCGAGCAAGGCACATGCAAGATCACCCCTGCGGATCTTTCCCCTGGCCGGCAGGTTAACTTGGCGGGTCTTGCAGATGCCTGTCATGATGGGGCCAGTGGTATTGAAAGCCGCCGCCATGTCAGCAACTTGGATCAATTCGTCCGCATCACCCTGAAGGACGGGCATCGGGTGCTTGCCTGGGTTCTCGAAGATGAATTTCGCATCCTCGCGGACATCCTGAGTTAAGCGACGAATGTCAGAAATAGCCCGCTTGGCGACCGAGATCAGAGGCGTCGAAATCCATTTGATATCCGGACCATAACCTTTTTCAGCAAAGTAACGGATCCCGTAACGGTAATCCTCATCGCCAACGTTGCCCTCCTCCACTTCGCAATCTGCAGGAATTGTCAGCAGTTCGTTGATACGCCATCCTCCGCAGACCAGAAGCTCAACGGTTCTCATGCGGATCAAGTCAGCAGGCAGGGTGGTGCTGTTCATCAACTGTGCGATCTTGGGCAATGCCTCAAGCGCAGCAGGACTGGGCATCTTGTCCGTGCGACGTTTGGCAGCGTCTTCGCTGATGCGATCATCGTTGGAGGGGCGAGGGATGACATTTCGCCACTCGATGCGAATCCGGCCCACGCCATGTTGGTTTATCCAGCCGACGATCTCTGCCAAGAACTTGCCCGTTGCGTAGGCGGTGCTCGGGGTCTCCATCGCCACTGCTCTACGTGCCGCGGCGTCAAAGTGGCGTGGCAGGAGTCGACAGGGGTCGTAGTTCAGCTCTTCCATAATGGCATGCAGATGCCTCACTGCACGGAGCATGACACGATGATTTTCGATGTGCTGAGGACGGGCCTCTTCTCTTAGCCGAAGCAGTGCCTTGACGAAGTCGTTAAGTGGCTTAGCCAGGGCTCCTTTGTCCTCAGCTCCCCTGGCGCCAGTACCTACAAGGAAGTGCAACTGTTTGGGCCCAGTGTTGCCGGCGGTGATGCGTTTGGCCTTCGACAACTGAACATCGCACCAAACATCGGCATCGAAGTCCACCACGCCGAATGCTTTGCTGGCCCGGCCTTTTGCAACAAATGCAGATAAATTTGCATCTGCATCCCGTTCACGAGCCGAAGGAAGGATGATCACATTCATGGGGTCTGAACTCCCTGGCGGGCGTCGATGCGTTGAATGACGTCGGCGATGGCCAAGATCGTATTGTCCATGAGCGTCACCATGCGCCCATCCAGGCCAGCCTCTCGCTTCCGCTCGCGCTCCTTGAGGAGGTCATCGAGAAGCAGATGATGCGGTGCTTCCACCCAAGGCTGGAACTTGGCACACGTGTAGCAGGCCACCGGTGCCGACAATCTGCAGAACGAGAATTCGCCACAGGTGCCGACCTCTTTGATGGCACCGTTGATCTCGTCTACTACTGCAATTTTAGCGTCAGGGTCGCCAGACCGCACCGCATAGCCGTCGTCCAATACGATTTGGCCCATGAAGGCCTGGGCTATTGGCGCCACTGCCATTGCGATGGCCTTGTCGAGCTTCTGAACGATGTCCGACTTGATGTCGAAGTAGACTTGGACGTTCTGCAAGTCCGTATGATCGAGAAGATCGGCCACCTCGCGCTTGGTGACGCCTTCCCTGACCAAACGAGTTGCGAACGTGTACCGTAGGCGACGGCAAGTCACCCGTAGACGCTCTCCGGCAGTTCGAGAAGGCACTGCGAGGCGATCAATTGCCTCAGAGAGCATTTTGCCGATATCGGGCGAACTGTGATGAAGGGCGAGTTCCTCCAACGGCGTTCCAAGTGCAGATGCGCGTATCGAGTCCCTAGGGAACAATGGAAAGATATGGCCTAGCCGATCGGGGATTTTGGCATCGGACCGCCGTTTGGCATTTTCCTCCATTAGATCGATTAGGATCGACCCAATTTCCCAAGTCAGAGCTCTTGTTCGGAAGCTGCTTCGCATTTCTGCTTCGCGCTTCTTCATTCGCGGCACGGACAAATGGAAGAAGGCGGGTCGATCATCATCGTTAATGATCTTGACGTCCTCTTCCCGCAGATGGGCGATTTGCATCGGATTAGGCCCAAGCGCGAGGCACAGCCAGATCAACGCCCGCTCTTGTAAAGACAAGAGATCGCCTGATGCCCGAAGAGCATTGATGAGACTGCTGACCTCTTGATCCAGTAGCGGCCCTGCTTGGGGATCCGCTGAGAGGACAGCTCTTCCCTTCTCGTTGCCTCCAACCCGCAACCTAGAAATCTCAAGCGCGACTTCGGCCGAAAAATCCGGGTAGCCCATCGTTGAACACCATTCGAACCATTGCCGGGCGTAATGGGCACGCCAGGAATTTTCTACGGTATTCAAATACTCCTGGAACGTGCCGAAGCCTGGCATACCTTCGATGAAGGCGGCGGCGAACACATCGCTTTTGAGTACCTCTTTCAAGTGGGAGAACGTATTGTGAGCCGATTGCGCGTTCTGCGTCTCGATGACGTTGCGCATGAAGGCTGTTGTGGCAACCAATACGCCGTCTGGAAGGCTGGGCATCAACGACCAATTTAGTCTGAGGGCCACGCGGGGGCTATTCAGACGCCAAATCAGGCCCCTGCCATCTACTTCCAAGCCTGCCTGATCTCGGAATATTCCTTGACCGGGAAATGAACGGTCATTCCTCAGATTGGGATTCAACTCAGGCATTGCCGCCCTCAACCAGTTTACTCTGCATGGCTAGAGCGGCCTTCTGGGCCTTTTTACGGGTGCTACGTCGACTGTATCGTTCGCCCTGCGACGAGTTCTTGTTCCAGCCGAACATGTAGTTGCGCACCAACCGCTCTTCGGCTTCGTCCATACCAGCAGCCTCAGCGTAGTCACTGAAACGGTCGTTTGCCGAATGTCGGAGGTGGTGCGTTACGAGATCTGCAGGAAGGCCCTTTACTCGACTGCGAAGCAGTCGGAACATGTCGTTGACGGTGTCCGCAGCAAGCGGCGAACCAGTCCGAGAGATGAAAAGGTAAGGACATTTCTTGGAGCGAGGGTACTTGGTTCTTGCTCCCAGCCAAGCCTCGATCGCGGCCCGAAGCTTCTCACTGATATCCAAATCTCGCTCGTTGGTTTTCACCCGAGGCTCGATCCTGCGAGTGTCCAGCGGATCATCATGATGGGCACGAACTTGAGCTTTGGGATTGTCACCCACCAAGTAGAGGTCGCTCACCTTGATCTTTAGGTTTTCGCCTCTGCGAGAGCCTTTCTCCCAATACAGCAGCAGCAGTGCGTAGTTGCGCACTCGATGCTGTTCTTGGAATGGATTCAGGGGGCTCTCCGGATGAATTGCTTGGAGGAAAAGCTCTTGCACTTCCTCGTCCAGGCCCTCCCTTTCGCCAGATTGCGCAGTGGGCAGGCCTGTCGTGATCATGGCGATGAAGTTGTCCAAGATCTGCGATGATTGTGTTCGACGCACATCGTCAGAACGCATCCGAAAAATTGCATTCTCGGTATGCCAGACCACGTAGTCCTTCACCGCTAGGCATCGGGCGACGAAATGGCTCGGCGACACAACATGACCCCGACGGTCAGGGCGCATATCAGTTCGCAGTGCGTCCTTCAGCGAGAGCACCTCAGCGCGCGTGAAGAGATTGCAGGATCCGGTGCGCTGCTCAACATTGATCCCACTATGGGAAGCCCAGTCCAGAAGCAACGAAACCGCAAGAAGCTGCTGGTACATCGAGTTGGGCGACTGACCTGCGGCGCGAAGACACGCCACCACGTAGAGGCTGGACGCTTCATGGCCGATGCCGCAGGGTGGTCCCTCGATAAGAACTGATCTCTCCCCGTTTGATGGGTAAGTGATCCTTTTAACCCGATGTAAACGTGGAATCGCTTCTGCAGCAGTCACTTAGCCCTCGTTTCTTTACATTCGTAAGTACCCGCCTCTGTCTCGCACCGTAATTGCGAAAAGGGGCCGCGTCAGCAGCCCCTTTACTTCTTGATTAACAAGGGATTTCTCCCTTTATCTTTACAAACCGAAAACTACCCGGGTCTAGAACGGGATGTCGTCATCCATGCCGCCCGGCTCGAAGGCCGGCGCATTGGACGACGGCCGCCGTCCGCCACCGCCGCCATTGCCAGAATTGTCGCGCACGCCACGGAATCCGGTATCGCCGCCACCGCCACCATAGCCGCCGCTATCACCAGCGCCTTCGCCACGGCCGTCGAGCAGCACCATGGAGGAATTGAAGTTCTGCAAGACCACCTCGGTGGAATACTTGTCCGCGCCGGACTGGTCCTGCCATTTGCGGGTCTGCAACTGGCCTTCGATATAAACCTTGCTGCCCTTGCGCAGATACTGCTCCGCGACGCGCGCCAGGCCTTCCGAGAAGATCACCACGCGGTGCCATTCGGTCTTTTCGCGCTGCTCACCGCTATTGCGGTCGCGCCAGCGTTCCGACGTCGCGACGCTGAGATTGACCACCTTGCCGCCGCTCGGCAGGTTCCGCACTTCCGGGTCGTTACCGAGGTTACCGACCAGGATGACCTTGTTCACGCTGCCAGCCATGGCGCATATCCTTCCAATTCAGTCCCGGCCTGCATGGGGTCCGGGACGCTCTCGTGTCTGTCGCGGGAAACCGGGCCCATGCGCCCGCCCGCCATGGCCTGCACCATAGACCTTTCCGGCCCGCGGTACCGGTAAAATTACCGCTTTCGCACAATCTTCGCGCCGCGACCCGTCTCCCTCACGAGCCAGGCGCCTCCTGATGTTCTCTTTATGTTCTCACGATGGAGGTGTCAACAAACTTTCCTTGATCGGTGTCAAAGCGCGAGGTGTGACCATCCCTTATGGCCACAGCGTCTTTTCACGGAAGCCGACATGAACACCGATCTCAGTGCCCGCATTCGCCACCCTGCTTTGCTCGACCGAGTCACTACGCCGGCAGCGGCCGCCGCGCTGATCAAAGATGGCATGGTGGTGGGCATGAGCGGCTTCACCAAGGCCGGCGACGCCAAGGCCGTGCCGGTGGCCATGGCCGAACGCGCGGCCACCGACCCCTTCCGCATTACCCTGATCACCGGCGCCTCGCTCGGCCACGACATCGATCGCATGCTGACGGAGGCGCATGTGCTGGCCCGCCGGATGCCCTTTCAGGCCGATCCCACCCTGCGCAAGGCGATCAACCGCGGCGAGGTCATGTTCATCGATCAGCACCTGAGCGAAACGGTGGAACATCTGCGCTCGCGCCAGCTCGGTCCCATCGACTATGCCATCATCGAGGCCGCCGCCATCACCGAGGATGGCGGCATCATCCCCACGACCTCCATCGGCAATTCCGCCAGCTTCGCCATTCTGGCGCAAAAGGTCATCGTCGAGATCAATCTCTCCCAGCCGCTCGGTCTCGATGGCCTCCACGACATCTACATTCCCAGCAAGCGCCCCACCCGCGCCCCGATCCCGCTCATGGCCTGCGACAGCCGTGTCGGCACGCGCTATGTGCAGATCCCGCCCGAAAAGATCGCCGCCATCGTCATCACCAACGAGATCGACAGCGCCTCGACCATTCTTCCCGCCGATGGCGAAACCGATGCCATAGCCCATCACCTCATCGCCTTCCTTGAAAGCGAAGTCGCGCAAGGCCGGCTCAATCTCACGCTGCAGCCGCTCCAGGCAGGCATCGGCACCATCGCCAATTCCGTGTTGCGCGGCCTGGCCGATGGCCCCTTCCACCACCTGCGCCTTTATTCCGAAGTGCTCCAGGACTCCGCCTTCGATCTTTTCGATGCCGGCAAGCTCACCTTTGCCTCGGCCTCCTCGATCACCCTCAGCGCGCCCTGCGCCGAGCGGGTCTTTGGCAATTTCGAACGCTACAAGGACAAGCTGGTGCTGCGCCCGCAGGAGATTTCCAACCACCCCGAGATCATCCGGCGCCTCGGGATCATCGGCATCAACACCGCGCTCGAATTCGACATCTATGGCAACGTCAATTCCACCCATGTCGATGGCACCATGATGATGAACGGCATTGGCGGCTCGGGCGACTTCGCCCGCAATGCCTCGCTCTCCATCTTCGTCACCAAGTCCCTGGCCAAGGATGGGGCCATTTCCTCGGTCGTCCCGATGGTCAGCCATGTCGACCACACCGAGCACGACGTGGATATTCTTGTCACCGAAGTCGGTCTGGCCGATCTGCGCGAGCTCGCCCCGCGCGAGCGCGCCCGCCTCATCATCGACAATTGCGTTCACCCTTCCTATCGGGCCCAGCTCGACGACTATTTTACCCGCGCATGTGCCCGCGGCGGCCACACCCCGCACCTGCTCGAAGAAGCCTTCTCCTGGCATATCCGCAGAAAGGCCACCGGCAGCATGAGGGTCTGATCCGTCATCTTCTCTTCCCCTTCTTCAGGGGGAAAGCCGGGCCGGGACCTCAGACTCTTTGTGTATCGCGTTCCGCTCCTGACTCCCCCTGTCAGCAGCCCTGCCCCATGCCCTTCCCGACACCCGGGAAATCACCATGGACTATACCCAGGCCCTCTGGCTCTACACCGTCCTCGTCTTCGGCATCGTCGTCGTGCCGGGCATGGACATGTTCTTCGTGCTCGCCAATACGCTGACCGGCGGACGCCGCATGGGCATGGCAGCGCTGGCCGGCGTGATGCTGGGCGGCGCTGTCCACAGCCTTGTCGGCACGCTGGCAGTCGGCGTTCTGACCCAGCTCCCCACCCTGCTGGTGCAGTCCATGATGATCACGGGCGCCGCTTATATGGCCTGGATCGGCTACACGCTGGTCCGCAGCACCATCACGGTGGACGGCATCGGCCTTGCCACCACACGCACCGAGGCCGCCGCCTTCCGACAGGGTCTCATCACCTGCCTGCTCAATCCCAAGGCCTACATGTTCGTGCTGGCGGTGTTTCCCCAGTTCGTGCGGCCCGAATTCGGTCCCGCCTGGACCCAGGCCCTGGCGCTCGGTGCCATCACTGTCCTTACCCAGGGCGCCGTCTATGGCGGCCTGGCGCTCGCTGCCGGTCGTGGTCGCGATGCGCTGGTCGATCACCCCTCGGCCACCATCTGGATCAGTCGCGGCGCTGGTGCATTGTTCCTCCTGGCCGCCGCCGTCACCGCCTGGCATACGCTCGCCACGCCCGCCACTTGACCGAATCCGAGGTGTTCTGCAGATGTTCACGAAGGACAAAGCTGCTTTTGCCAAGTCGGCGGGACACGCTAAGGTGACGGCGACGCTATCCAGCCATGCGCCGCCATGGCTTGCAACCGCGGCGCGCGAGACTTATTTCATGGGCTTTCCAGCCCTCCTCGACCTCATTGCTGCTGTGCCGCCTATCGGCGCGACTTGCCACGGACGTGAACTATGAAGCCTACGCCCAGTCTCAATCGTGAAATCGTCGTGCGTGGCGCCCGCGAGCACAATCTCAAGGGCATCGACGTCAGGCTGCCGCGCGACAGCCTGATCGTCATGACCGGCCTTTCCGGCTCCGGCAAATCCTCCCTCGCCTTCGACACCATCTATGCCGAAGGCCAGCGCCGCTATGTGGAGTCGCTCTCTGCCTATGCGCGCCAGTTCCTCGAGATGATGCAGAAGCCCGATGTCGAGCACATCGAAGGACTCTCGCCCGCTATTTCCATTGAGCAGAAGACCACGTCGCGCAATCCGCGCTCGACCGTCGGCACCGTCACCGAAATCTACGACTACCTGCGCCTGCTCTATGCTCGCGTCGGCATTCCCTATTCCCCCGCCACCGGCCTGCCGATTGAATCGCAGACCGTGTCGCAGATGGTCGACCGCACGCTGGAGCTACCCGAGGGCACCCGCCTCTACCTCCTCGCCCCCATCGCACGCGGCCGCAAAGGCGAGTTCAAGAAGGAACTGGCCGACCTGATGCGCAAGGGCTTCCAGCGCGTCAAGATCGACGGCGAATACCACGAGATCGAAGATGCGCCCGCCCTCGACAAGAAGTTCAAGCACGACATCGAAGTCGTGGTCGATCGTCTGGTCGTTTCCAAGGAAATCTCCGGCCGCCTCGCCGAGAGTTTTGAGACGGCCCTGAAGCTGGCCGAGGGCATTGCCCTGGTCGAGTTCGCCGATGAGAAGAACGAGGACGGCACCGCCCGCCAGATCACTTTCTCTGAAAAGTTCGCCTGCCCGGTCTCCGGCTTCACCATTGCCGAGATCGAGCCGCGCCTGTTCTCGTTCAACAATCCCTTCGGCGCCTGCCCGGTCTGCGATGGCCTGGGCACCGAGCAGAAGATCGATCCCGACCAGATCGTCCCCGATCCGACCATGTCGCTGCGCGATGGCGCCATCCTGCCTTGGAGCAAGACCTCCGCGCCCTATTACCAGCAGACCCTCCAGGCCGTGGTGAAGCATTTCGGTGCCTCCACCGGCACCGCCTGGAACGAGCTGCCCTTCGACGTCCAGCATGCCGTGCTCTATGGCACCGACAAGACGCCGATCAACTTCGTCTATGACGATGGCCTGCGCCAGTACAAGACAACCAAGCCCTTCGAAGGCGTCATCGGCAACCTTGAGCGCCGCTACAAGGAAACCGAAAGCGCCGGCATGCGCGAAGAGATCGAAAAGTACATGTCGGCCAGGCCGTGCGTAGCCTGCAGCGGCTATCGTCTCAAGCCCGAGACCCTGGCGGTCAAGATCGATGGCCTCCATATCGGCCAGGTCAGCGACATGTCGATCAAGGTGGCGTCGAAGTGGTTCATCGACCTCTCCGACAAGCTCAACGCCACGCAGTCGCAGATCGGCGAGCGCATCCTCAAGGAAATCCGCGAGCGCCTGAAATTCCTCAACGACGTGGGTCTCGAATACCTCTCCATGTCGCGCAATTCCGGCACCCTGTCGGGCGGTGAATCGCAGCGTATCCGTCTCGCCTCACAGATCGGCTCGGGTCTCACGGGCGTGCTCTATGTGCTTGACGAGCCGTCCATCGGCCTCCACCAGCGCGACAATTCCCGCCTGCTTGAAACCCTGCAGCGCCTGCGCGACCTCGGCAACACCGTCATCGTCGTCGAGCATGACGAAGATGCCATCCTCACCGCCGACTATGTGCTCGACATCGGGCCCGGTGCCGGCGTCAACGGTGGCCGCATCGTCGCCGAAGGCACGCCGCAGGACATTCTCGATCATCCCGATAGCCTCACCGGCAAGTACCTTTCCGGCCGCATGGGTATCCCCGTGCCGCCCGAGCGCCGCGAGGGCAAGAAGGGTAAGGCCCTTTCGGTGAAGGGCGCGACCGGCAACAATCTCAAGAACGTCTCGGTCGATGTGCCCTTGGGCATGTTCGTCGCTATCACCGGCGTGTCCGGCGGCGGTAAGTCGACCCTGATGATCGACACCATGTACCAGGCCATCGCCCGCCGTCTCAACGGCGCCCGCGTCGTCCCGGCCCCGCATGAATCGCTGACAGGCCTCGAATATCTCGACAAGGTCATCGACATCGACCAGTCGCCGATCGGCCGCACCCCGCGGTCCAATCCGGCCACCTATACCGGCGCCTTCACGCCCCTGCGCGAATGGTTCGCCGGCCTGCCCGAAGCCAAGACCCGCGGCTATGGGCCCGGCCGCTTCAGCTTCAACGTCAAGGGTGGCCGCTGCGAGAAATGCGAAGGCGACGGCGTCCTCAAGATCGAGATGCACTTCCTGCCAGACGTTTACGTCACCTGCGACGTCTGCAAGGGCAAGCGCTACAATCGCGAGACGCTGGAAGTCCAGTTCAAGGGTAAGTCGATCTCCGACGTCCTCGACATGACAATCGACGAGGGCGTCGAGTTCTTCTCGGCCGTCCCCGTCATCCGCGACAAGTTCGCGACGCTGCAGCGCGTCGGCCTCGGCTATGTGAAGGTCGGCCAGCCCGCCACGACCCTGTCAGGCGGCGAGGCCCAGCGCGTCAAGCTCAGCAAGGAACTAAGCAAGCGCGCCACCGGCCGCACCCTCTACATGCTCGACGAGCCCACCACGGGTCTGCACTTCCACGACGTCGCCAAACTCTTGGAAGTGCTCCATGAACTGGTCGATGGCGGCAATACCGTCATCGTCATCGAGCACAATCTCGAAGTCATCAAGACCGCCGACTGGATCATCGATCTCGGTCCCGAAGGCGGCGATGGCGGCGGCGAGATCGTTGCCGTCGGCACACCCGAGGATGTGGCCGCCAACAAGCGCTCCCACACCGGCACCTACCTCAAGGAAGTCATGGACCGCCGCCCACATTTCGCGACAAGGGCAGCGGAGTAAACCCTACCACCGGCTCCCCTTCTCCCCTTGCGGGAGAAGGTGCCCGAAGGGCGGATGAGGGGTACGGGGTCTCTCGCAAGTGCACCGGCGCTGTCCCGCCACTGATCGTCACCCTCGGGCTTGACCCGAGGGCTCTACACTAGACGCACTTTCGGTAAGTACAGTGCCCTCGGGTCAAGCCCGAGGGTGACGGCCTGTGGGTGCAGGAGCGTTCAACGCCCCCTTAAATCAGCCCCATCCGCGCCAGCTCGGCTGCGATCTCTGCCGAATTGTCATTGCCGCCCGCCTCCATGTCCGGCGGCGCATCTTCCACTCGCAGGTAGCGCCAGCCCTGAAATGGCCGCTTGGGATAGGGCACGGTCCTGACGATATCGGGCGCCATGATGATATCGCAGTAATCCTTGCCCTCGGCATCGGTATAGGGCGCCAGCCGCAGGATGCGCTGCCGGCAGCACACCGTCCCCGACATCACCCAGTAGATCGACGACACGCCTTCCATTTCGGCGCCGCGTTTGGGCATCATGCGGGTGCGGTGCACATGCACGTCCTCGCCATAGTCGGCGTCCCACCAATGGGCGCGCTCGTCCCGATAGCTTTCCAGTTCCTCCACGCTGGCGACGCCGACGCAGAGCTTGACCATATGGATCATGCAATCGTCCCCGGCGCGACCCGGCCCTGGATCACGTCGATCTCGTCGTCGTCTACCACCCATGGCTCCTGCAGGGCCTGGGCCAGCCAGTCCTGGAAGGCGGGCAGCGCATAGATCGCCTCGACATAGCGTCCTGCCACGTCCGATACCGGCAGGTCATAGGTCCGCAGGCGCGTCGCCAGCGGCGCGAACATGGCGTCGGCGGCCGTGAAGGCGCCGAACAGATAGGGTCCGCCCGAACGCGCCAGCAGATCGCCCCACAGCACTTCCACCCGGTGCAGGTCCTTGCGCACCGCGTCGAGGTTCACCTTGCCCGGATGGGACGCGCGCAGGTTCATCGGCGCATTGCTCCGGAGGCCCATGAAGGCCGAGTGCATTTCCGCTGCAGCCGCCCGCGCCCGCGCCCGGTCGGCGCGATCGGCCGGCCAGATCGGCTTTTCAGGATAAAGGTCGGCCAGATACTCGATGATGGCGATGGTCTCGGGCACGACGAGGTCGCCGTCCAGCAGGACGGGCACCTTGCCGGTGGGTGAGCGGGCGGCCAGCGTCTCGCGCCAGCCGGCCCCCGAAAGCTGCAGCACTTCATCCTCGAACGGAATCTCGAAGTGCCGCAACACCAGCCAGGGCCGCAGCGACCATGTGGAATAATTCCGATTCCCGATCAGGAGCTTCATGGAAAATCCTCACCTCAAAACTGAAGGGCGCCCAGTGGCCGGGCGCCCTTCGTTTAAACCTTTTGCAGTGAAGAACTCCAGCGTCTTCTGCCGGACCCTTTCGGGCAATCCGGCCACCAATCTCAGACGCTAGCAACCACGGAGAAAACCAGCCCCATGGAAACGAGGCATACCAGCGCCCAGCTCATCGTCTGCCAGGCAATGGTCTTGGTTTGACTGCGCATAGATCGCTCCTTGTCAGCCATTCACACCGGACTCTTGAACGCTCCACTAATCGGGTCGTTCCAGCCGGTAACGAATGGTTAGCCGTGCGCCTTAACGCTTGCAAGCGACCAGAATGCAACACTCCACAGCCTCGCAGAGCGGCTTGGACCGGTCAGAACAGCCCGAACCACAATCCTGCAATTCCAAGAAACGCAAAGAAGCCAATCACATCGGTGATGGTGGTGACAAACACGGCGGAGGCGATGGCCGGGTCGGCCTTGAGCCGGTCCAGCGTCAGCGGCACCAGAATTCCGAACGTGCCGGCCACGATCATGTTGATCACCATGGCGAGACCGATGACGATTCCCAATTGGTAGTCGCCATAGCGCAGCGCGGTGACGATGCCGATCAGAATGGCGAAGATGACGCCATTGACCACGCCCACCACCATTTCGCGGCGAATGAGGCGCCTCAGGCGCCCGCCATCCAGCTCGCGCATGGCCAGCGCGCGCACCGTCACGGTCATGGTCTGCGCCCCGGCATTGCCGCCCATCGAGGCGACAATGGGCATCAGCACAGCCAGCGCCACCATCTGGTCGATCGTGGCGCCAAACAGGCCGATCACGAAGCTCACCATCACGGCGGTAAAAAGGTTCACCACCAGCCAGGGCACGCGGCTCTTGACCGTATCCACGGTCGTATCCGACACGTCCTCGTCGCCGACGCCCGCCAGGAGCTTGATGTCCTCGTCGGCTTCCTCATGGATGACGTCGACGATGTCGTCGATGGTCAGCACGCCGACCAGGCGTCCGCTCTCGTCCACCACGCCCACTTCCACGAGGTCATAGCGCTCGAAGGTGCGGGCGGCTTCTTCCTGGTCTTCCTCGGCCTTCACCAGCTCGAAGCTGGTATTCATGATCGCGTCGATCTTGGTGGCGCGTTGCGCGCGCAGGAATTTGTCGAGCGGCAGCGTTCCCTGCACCTTGTAGGCGGCATCCACCACATAGAGCTGGTAGAATTCGTCCGGCAGGTCCTTTTCCTTGCGCAGGTAGTCGATCACCTGTCCCACCGTCCAGAACGGCGGAATGGCAATGAAGTCAGTCTGCATCCGGCGGCCGGCCGATTCCTCGGGAAAATCGAGGCTACGCTTCAGTGCCAGCCGCTCGAAGGTCGGCAGCGCGTCGAGAATTTCGTCCCGGTCCTGCTGTTCGAGGTCCTCGAGCAGGAAGACGGCGTCGTCATTGTCCAGTTCCGCCACGCCGCGCGCAATGTCGGCATTGGGCAGGGCTTCCATGATCTCGAGGCGGATGCTCTCGTCGACCTCGGTCAGCGCGGAAAAGTCGAACTTGTCGCCCAGCGCCTGCACCAGCGCCACCCGCTCTTCGGCGTCGAGCTGCTCGAGCACGTCGCCGACATCGGAATGGTGCAGCGGCGCCATGACCATGGCGACATCGTCATGGCGTCCGGCTTCCAGGTAGGCGCGCAGCCGCTCCAGCCAGAGCGGACTGATATGGCCTTCCGCATCGCGGAACATGTTGCTGTCAGTCCCGGCATCAGGGCCGGGCGGCAGATCAAAATCGTCGCTCATCGGGAGCCCTTTGCGTGTCTGCGGGGTTTCAGGGGCAGGACAAGCATGTAGCCAATCGGCAAGGCTTGCGCCAGACTTGCCGCACTGCTTTTTCGTGCAACTGCGGAGCGTCACCCATGCAGTCCAGTCCCAGCCTTGAATCCGCCTTCGAGCGCCTCGCCAAGCTGGCCGAGGCGCGCAGCCTCGCCGAGGTCGAGCGCAGCACCAGCTTCAATACACCCGCCCTCAAGGTCGGCGGTGTCGCCTTCATTCGCTTGCTCGATGAAAGCACGGCCGTGCTGCAATGCCCGGTCGACCAGAAGGTGCTGCTGATGGAGATTTCACCCGATCTCTATTTCGAGACCGAACACTATGTCGGCCACGACGCCATGCTCATCCGCCTCGACCGCATCAGCGACGAGGAACTCTCCCTGCGCCTCCACGACGCCTGGACGTTCAAGGCCCCGGAAAAGCTGAAGAAGGGCTGAAACTCGGCCAGCGTGATCCCGGCCCTGCCCCAGCCACCGTGCCGCCCTCGGACTTGATCCGAGGGCCTGCTTGGGAGTCACCACACCGTCATTGTGCCACCGGGCAGTGGCCCCCGGGTCAAGCCCGAGGGCGGCGCAGCGCAGGTTGAAATGTTCTTCATCACCTCCCCATACGAAGGGGAGGTAGCGTCGCTAGGCCCGTCAGGGCCGTAGCAGAGCTCGGTGGGGTGACTTACTCCACTCGTTTCCCGCTCTCTCGATTGAACCCGTGTAGCGCAGCGACCGGCAGCACGAAGTCCACGCGTTCGGTCTCGGCCACTTCGGCGCGTCCCTGCAGCACCAGGATCAGCACTTGGTCGATCCCTTCGACCCGCACATAGAGGTGGCTTTCGCCACCGACCGGTTCGATCAGCTCCACCACGCCCGACAATGGGATGCCGCCGCTGCCGCCGACCATTATACCATCGGGCCGGATGCCCAGGATATCGGTGCCCTCAGGAAGCACCGGCATTGCCGCGCCCGCCAGCGCGCGCAACTGTTCCACCGGGATCAGGTTCATCGGCGGCGAACCGATGAACCCTGCTACGAACAGCGAGGCAGGCCGGTCATAGAGGTCGATCGGCTTGCCCACCTGCTCGATCCGCCCGCCATTCATGACCACCAGCCGGTCGGCCAGCGTCATGGCTTCGAGCTGGTCGTGGGTCACATAGACGCTGGTGGTCTTGAGGTTGCGCTGCAGCCGGCGGATTTCGATGCGCATCTGCCCGCGCAGCTTGGCGTCGAGATTCGACAATGGCTCGTCGAACAGGAACGCCTTGGGTTGGCGCACGATGGCGCGACCCATGGCCACGCGCTGCCGCTGTCCGCCCGAAAGCTGGCGTGGTTTGCGCTCCAGGAAGGGCGTGATCTCCAGTATCCGCGCCGCCTCGGTCACCCGCCGGTCGATCTCGTCGCGCGGTGTGCCTCGGTTCTTGAGGCCATATTCCAGGTTTTGCCGCACGCTCATATGCGGGTAGAGCGCATAGTTCTGGAACACCATGGCGATGTCGCGCTCGGCCGGCTCCTTGCGGTTGACCACGTCGCTGCCAATGGAAATCGTGCCGTCGGTAATGGTCTCGAGCCCCGCGATCATGCGCAGCAGCGTGGACTTGCCACAGCCCGAGGGGCCGACCAGCACGACCATTTCGCCGTCCTCGATGCTGAGGTCGAGCGCGTGGATAGCCTTGACATTGCCCGGATAGACCTTGCGCACGCCTTTGATGTCGATGCTTGCCATTGTTCTTATTTCTCCGTTTCGACCAGGCCTTTGACGAACAGGCGCTGCATGAAGATGACGATGAGGACGGGGGGCAACATGGCCATGACCACGGCCGCCATGATGATGTTCCATTGCGGGTCCGCATCCTGGACGGCCGCCATGCGCTTCACGCCCATCATCAGCGTGTAATAATTGGGGTCGGTGGTCACTAGCATCGGCCACAGGTACTGCATCCACCCGAAGATGAAGAGGATGACGCAGAGCGCAGCGATATTGGTGCGGCTCAAGGGAAGCAGGATATCGCGGAAGAACTTCATCGGCCCCGCTCCATCGACGCGCGCCGCTTCCATCAATTCGTCCGGAACGGTCATGAAGAACTGCCGGAACAGGAAGGTTGCCGTTGCCGAAGCGATCAGCGGAATGGTGAGGCCCAGATAGGAGTTCAGCAGTCCCAGGTTCGCCACCACGGCGAAAGTGGGGATGATGCGCACCTCGACCGGCAGCATCAGGGTGATGAAGATGATCCAGAAGGCCAGCACCCGCCCGGGAAAGCGGAAATAGACGATGGCGAAAGCCGAAAGGATCGAAATGACGATCTTGCCGGCGGTGATGATGACGGCCATCCACAGCGAGTTCCACGCCATCAGCCAGAAGGGCGCGGCGCCACGGCGCGTCTCGGTCAGGACCTCGACCACATTGTTCCACAACTGGTCGCCGGGCAGCAGCGGCATCCGGCCAGAGCCCATGGCGAAGGGACCATGGGTCGAGGCGATCAGCGCCACATAGACGGGGAACACCACGATGATGACGCCGATGACCAGCACGGCGTGGGTGAAGAAGGTCAGCCAGGGGCGATTTTCGACCATATGCGCGCCCTCCTAGTACTGCACCCGGCGTTCCACGTAGCGGAACTGGATGACGGTGAGAGCGATGACGAAGAGCATCAGGATGACGGACTGGGCCGAGCTCGATCCCAGGTTCAGGCCGATATAGCCATCGGTATAGACCTTGTAGACGAGGATATTCGTGGCCTGGTTGGGCCCGCCCGTCGTCGTTGCGTCGATGACGCCGAATGTGTCGAACATGGTGTAGTTGAGATTGACGATCAGCAGGAAGAAGGTGGTCGGCGACAGAAGGGGGAAGACAATGGTCCAGAACCGCTTGAACGGC
This sequence comes from Devosia sediminis, assembly GCF_016411825.1. Classification (GTDB taxonomy): domain Bacteria; phylum Pseudomonadota; class Alphaproteobacteria; order Rhizobiales; family Devosiaceae; genus Devosia; species Devosia sediminis. The sequence goes on along the minus strand of NZ_JAEKMH010000001.1, from coordinate 1,049,734 downwards.
CCTGCCCCGTCGATCGCCGCCGCTTCGTTCAGTGATTGAGGAACCGACTGCATCCCCGCGAGGAAAAACAGGAAATTATAGGAAATCTGCTTCCAGCTCGCCGCCACGATGATGAGGATCATCGCGTGCGTGCCGTTGAGCTGGTGGTTCCAGTCGACCCCGAAAAAGCTCAGCATGTAGGGCAGGATGCCGGTGGAGGAATTGAACAGAAACCACCAGAGGATCCCCGCCACCACGGGTGAGACGGCATAGGGCCAGAGCAGCAGCGTCGAATAGGTCGTCGCCGAGCGGATGAGCCGGTTGACCGCCACGGCGAGGATCAGCGCCAGACCCATCGAGATGACCGTCACGGCCAGCGCGAATACCGCCGTACGGCCGATGGAGGCGAGGTAGGCCGGATCCTGGAACAGCCGCACATAGTGCGAGAGGCCGACAAAGCTCGTGGCGAGCCCGAACGGATCTTCGCGCTCGAACGAGGATTTGACGGCCTGGCCGGCGGGCCAGATGAAGAAGATCAGCGTGATGATGATCTGCGGTGCCACCAGGAGATAAGGCAGCCCCTGCGAGGGAAAGACTGTGCGTTTGGTATCCATCGACCCGATCCGCGGGGAACGCCGTCAGGCGCCCCGAAAAAGACGAATGGGCGGGGCAGCATCACGCCGCCACCGCCCGGCAGTGTGAGGCGCCTTACTGGTTGGCGGCTTCGAAATCGCGCAGCAGCTGGTTGCCGCGGCTGACGAGGTCGTCGAGGGCCTGCTGGGCATCCTTGTCACCCGACAGCAAGGCCTGGAATTCCTGGTCGATCACGTCGCGGATCTGGACGTAATTGCCGAAGCGCAGGCCCTTGGAGTTTTCCGTCGGGGGGTTGAGGGTCATCTGCTTGATGGCCACGTCCGAACCCGGATTGGCTTCGTAATAGCCCTGTTCGATGCCCAGGTCATAGGCGGCCTGGGTGATCGGCAGGTAGCCCGAATACTGATGCCAGTCGGCCTGGACTTCCGGCGAGGACAGGTAGGTGAAGAAGTCGGCGACACCCTTGTACTCGGCCTCTTCCGAGCCCTGCAGCACCCAGAGGGTCGCGCCGCCGATGATGGAGTTCTGAGCCGGAGTATCGGCATAGTGCGGCAGCATGCCGAAGCCGACTTCGAAGTCGGCGGCGTTTTCGAGCACGCCGGCGCGCGAGGCCGAGGAGTTCATGTACATGGCGCATTCGCCCGTATAGAACTTGGCCGGGGCATCGGCGCCGCCACCCGGGCCGCCATACTGGAAGATGCCTTCATCCTGCCAGCGCTTGAGGTTTTCCCAGTGCTTGACCTGCAGCGGGCCGTTGACGGTCAGCTCGGCGTCAAAGCCGCCAAAGCCGTTTTCCTTGGTGCCGATCGGCTGGTTGTGCCAGGCCGAGAGGTTTTCGAGCTGTGCCCAGGAGATCCAGCCGGTGGTGAAGCCGCAGGTGGCCGCGCCGCTCTCGATGATCTGCTTGGAATAGGCTTCCAGGTCTTCCCAGGTGGCCGGCGGGGTGTTGGGGTCGAGGCCGGCTTTCTCGAACGCGGTCTTGTTGTAGTAGAAGATCGGGGTCGAGGAATTGAACGGCATCGAGAGCATGTTGCCCTCGGTATCGGTGTAGTAGCCCACGACGGTCGGCAGGTAGTCGGCCGGGTCGAAGTCGGCGCCCATGTCGGCCATGAGCTGGTAGACCGGGTAGACGGCGCCCTTTGCGGCCATCATCGTGCCGGTACCCACTTCAAACACCTGCACGATGTCGGGCTGCTCGCCGGCGCGGAAGGCGGCGATCGCGGCAGTCATCGTTTCGGCATAGGATCCCTTGTAGACCGGGGTCACGACATAGTCGGACTGGCTGGCATTGTAGCCGGCCACGATTTCCTCGAGCTTGGTGCCCAGCTCGCCACCCATGGCGTGCCACCAGGTGACTTCGGTCTGCGCAAAAGCGACCGAAGTGGTCAGGGCCAGCGAAAGGGCAGCAAGGCCCATGCGGTTCAGAATTGTCATGCTTGTCTCCCAACGGACCGGTTCGCCCGCAAACGGACGCCGGTTCCTGCCAGACCATGTTTTGTGAGCGCCGCCCTGAGGCGTTCGAAACCATCCGAAACAAACCGAAAGGCCCGGCGCACAGGGTTCCCGCTCACGAGGAGCATCGCCCTGCCCGCCCCCTCTAGTGAGCTTGCTTGACGTTCACTTGAAGGTTCCATGACCGTTGGATGACGGTTCACAACGATGTCTGGACGGTTCGAATGAACGCCGCGCGATAAGCGTCATGGCCATGTCGAAAAGCTCGAATTCCGTTCGTCGACAGGCTATTGGGAAACTGATGGAGGACCGATCGATGCCCGAAACGACGACGCTTGCCTGCGCTTGCGGCAAATTCCGTGTCGAGGTGACGGGCGCGCCGTTCATCACCGCGGAATGCCACTGCAAGTCCTGCCGCAGTGCCGCCCAGCGGCTTGGCGCCCTGCCGCCATCGCGGCCCCTGACCAGCGCCAGCGGCGGCGTGCCCTATATTCTCTATCGCAAGGACCGCGTGACCTTCCCCGATGGCACTTCGGCCCTGGCCGAGTTCCGTCTCAGCGACAAGGCACCAACCCGCCGCGTGCTCACCACCTGCTGCAACACCCCTGTCTTCACCGAGTTCGAGGGCGCCCACTGGCTCAGCATGTTCGCCTCCCTCTGGCCCGACCCTGCGCGACCAGCCATGCAGATTCGCACCCAGACCGCCGATGTTGCCGAAGGCACCGTCCTCGACGCATCGCTGCCCGCCGGTGCCATGACCACGGCCGGCTTTTACGCCAAACTGCTCTGGGCCTGGATCGCCATGGGCTTCAAGGTGCCCAAGGTTGCGGTGACGCAGAAGATCAGCGCCTGAGCCACCCTAGGCAGCCGGCCCCGTCCGCCCCATATTCGGCGTCGAGATGTCAGTACCAACAGGGAAACCAGCAATGTCCGACTTCAATGAGCAGGTGATCGCCGATTTCGAGGCCACCAAGGGCAAGCCCGGCGGCTATTTCAAGAATGCTCCGGTGCTGCTGCTGCATTCGCGCGGCGCCAGGACCGGTATCGAACGCACCCTGCCGCTCATGTATCTGCCCGGCGACGGCGGTTCATGGTTCATCTTCGCCTCCAAGGGTGGCCATGCGAACAACCCCGACTGGTTCCACAATCTCAAGGCCAATCCCGACGCCGCCGTGTCGGTGGGCGATGGCACGACCATCTCCCGCGTGCCGGTCACTGCCCGCATCGTCGAGGGCGACGAGCGGGACCGCGTCTATGCACGCCAGGCCGATCTCTTCCCGCAATTTGCCGACTACGAGAAAAAGACCGACCGGACCATTCCGGTCATCGAACTGCTGCCGGCCTGATCTCCCGGCAGAAAGACTGAACCCTTCGGCGCCCGAACAGTTACCTCCTCAACGGCGCCGGAGGGTATGATGCACGAAGTCTGGAACATCGAACGGAGCCTCTGGCTCGACGGCGTTGACGCCTACAGGGCCCGCCTCGCGGACCAATGCGTGATGGCTTTTGGCCCGATGGGCATCCTTGACCGCGAGCAGGTACTGCAAACCATTGAGCAGGCTCCGCGCTGGGCCAGCGTCGAGATCAGCGAGACCAGGCTGACGACGCCCGGCGATACCATTGCCATCGTGATTGCCTACAAGGCCGAAGCCATGCGCGACGGCGGCAAACCTTATCGCGCCCTCTGCTCGTCGACTTATCTCGTGCTGGATGGCGAACTGAAACTCGCTCAGCATCAGCAGACGCCGCTCTGAAGCCATTGAGGCAACAAAAAAGCCGCCTTGCGGCAGCTTCTTGTTTCGTCACTTGAAGTGACTGGTGCGGTCGAGAAGACTCGAACTTCCACGCCTCGCGGCACAGCGACCTCAACGCTGCGCGTCTACCAATTCCGCCACGACCGCACAGTGTGGTAGAAGCCTCAGTGGCTAAGCCCCCGAAGCGAGTGGGGATGTAGCAAAGCTGTTTCAGAACCACAAGCACAAAGGCGGATATTGTTTGTGGGTTTTTCACAGCCCCATGCATCCTCTGCCCCGCGATACGAAAAAGCCCGCGAAATCCGCGGGCTCTGAGGGCTGTTGGGGGCCTCAGTCGTCGACTTCCACTTCGGCGTCGTCGAGATCCGGCGCGACATCGCAGGCCGCGAGCGGCGCGCCAAGGGCAAGGCACAGGACAAAGAGGGTAGCGAATTTCTTGATCATCATGGGTCTCCCGATCTGGCGGGATAACGGACGATCACGCGTTTCGATGCATCAGCCGACGCGCAGGACTTTTTCGGTCACGAAGACGCGCAGATGCCCCTCTTCCACATTGACCTCGCCCTTGGCGATCAGCGTGTTGTTGGCATAGATGCGCAGCGGGTCGTGCTCGGTGGCGTCCAGTTCGATCACCGCGCCGCGGCCCATGCGCAGCATATGGTGGATCGGTATGGTGGTCGCGCCCAGCTCGACCGTGATATCGACTTCAATATTGTCCAGGGTGTTCATAGATAAGGATGGGTCCCGGGCCCGGCGCCGCAGCGCCACGGATTCGCGTCCCCTCAAAGTCTGCCAGAGCTGGTTATGGAAGTGTTAACGAACGCAAACGAAGCGTGCCAGATCGATGCAAAATTGCATCGCACCGATGGCGAGACGGTGGAATGGCGGATTTTCGATGCGCCGCTCGACTACGAGCTGGCCCTCCGCATGATGGACGAGCGCGTCGCTGCCATCGCCGCCGGCACGGCGCCCGAGGCTGTGTGGCTACTCGAACACCCACCGCTTTATACGTCGGGCACGTCGGCTCGCCCCGAGGATCTGCTCAATCCGCGTTTCCCGGTCTTTCCGGCCGGACGAGGCGGCCAATACACCTATCATGGCCCGGGCCAGCGCGTGGCCTATGTCATGCTCGATCTCACGCGGCGGGGACGCGACGTCAGGTGCCTGGTTCAGGGGCTCGAGCAGTGGGTCATCGACACGCTCGAGGCGCATAATATCAGGGGCGAGCGCCGCGAGGGCCGAGTCGGGGTCTGGGTGCCGCGCCCGAACAAGGGGCTTGCCCGCGAGGACAAGATCGCCGCCATCGGCGTGCGTGTCCGCAAGTGGATCACCTTCCACGGCATTTCGCTCAATGTCACGCCGAACCTTTCGCATTACGACGGCATTGTCCCATGCGGCATCACCGATCAGGGCGTCACCTCCTTCGAGGATCTGGGCCTTCTGGTCACTCTGCCTGAGGTCGATTCGATCCTGCGTGCGCGCTTCGAGGCCATTTTCGGCCCCACAAGCCTTGCCATCCATGCGCCCGGCGACCAATTTGCACCCCAGCAACCGGATTCGAGGAGACCCAAATGACTTTGGATGATCTGAAGCGCCTGCTGACCCGCCAGACCCTGTTCCGGCTCGATTCCATCCTGTCCCCGAAGCTGGTCCCGATTCTCTACGCGCTCGGCCTCGCCGCGATCCTGCTCTGGGCCGTCAATCACTTCTTCTTCCGCTTCGGCATGAGCTTTGGCGACGGCCTCTGGGGCCTCCTGGAAATCGTGGTCTTTGGCCTGTTGTCCCTCGTCGCGCTGCGCATCGGCTCCGAAGCGCTGCTCGTCTGGTTCAAGAGCCACGAGAATACCGGCGAAACCGTGCAGCGCTCGCGCTATTCGGCCTCGCTGCTCGACGAGGTCCGCGACGCCATCCGTGATCTCGCAGAAGAAGGCGAAGAGCGCGATTTCGCCGAAGCCGACGAATACATCACCCCGGCGACCGAGCCCGTCCCTACTCTCACGCCCACCCCGCCCGTACCCCCGGTGCCACCCGTCCCGCCGGTCCCACCGGCCAAGTCGTCGCCGGTCACAGCCGCCGCCAGCGTGCCGACCAAGCGCGAACCGGCCACCGCCCCGGGCGAAACCCACAGCAAACCCCGCCGCACCGCCCGCCGCACCCCGCCAAAAACGGTGATCTGAAACGACAAAGGCCGCTCCACAGAGCGGCCTTTTCTTTCGGCTCCTTCGTCACCTCCCCCTTGACGGGGGAGGTAGCGCAGCTAGGCCCGGGGGGCCGTAGCAAAGCTAGGTGGGGGTGCCAACGCGCTGGATATCAGTCGCTCAGCACCCAACCCCCGCTCCTACTTCTTGTTCACGCTCCAGGCGCCCGGACCGGCAAACACCAGGTAAAGGAACACGAAGCAGAACAGCACGGCAGCATCGCCGCCGTTGCCCACGGGCCAGAAGCCGCCCATGCCGACATGGACCATCCAATAGGCAACAGCCATGGTGCCGGACGCAATGAACGCGGCAGGACGGGTGAAGAAGCCGATGGCGATCAGGATGCCGGTCACGATTTCAATGATGGCGGCAGCGAGCATAAGACCTTCAGCTGGCCCCTGCGCAGGAACAGGGAAACCGAACAGCTTCTGAGTGCCGTGAGCGAGAAAAAGCAAGGCGGTGACGATGCGCAGCACGGCGAGGGCCTGCGGCGCGTAGGCGGAGAGACGATCGAACATTAAATGCTCCTGGAAGGTGCACCGGTCTGGCGCGGGTGAATTGGGGCCTGTCTCTTACTGCACCGCCACTGTCACCATAATCGCACCAACTGCGCACGCACTGTTCAAACTTATGCACGTTCAAGTTCGCGTGTTCCGCGCCCAGGGAAGGTCTGCCCCGCCCCAGTCGCCGGACAGTCACATTGCGTAACCGTGCAATTGTCTGTATGACGCGCCATCCAATTCAGCACCCCGGACACTGCACGCGCATGAATCAGGCGCCCAAAATCGGTCTCGTCAGCCTCGGCTGCCCCAAGGCACTCGTCGACAGCGAGCGCATCATGACCACCCTGCGGGCCCAGGGCTATTCCTTCTCGCGCGATTATGCCGGTGCCGATGTCGTGCTCGTCAACACCTGCGGCTTCCTCGACAGCGCCAAGCAGGAAAGCCTCGAGGCCATCGGCGAAGCGCTCAATGAAAACGGTCGCGTCATCGTCACCGGTTGTCTGGGCGTCGAGGAAGGCCTGATCCGCGAGACCCATCCGAGCGTTCTCGCCATCACCGGCCCGCATCAGTATGAGAGCGTGGTCTCGGCCGTGCACGAGCACCTGCCGCCTGTGCCGAACCGCTTTGTGGACCTCGTGCCCGAAAGCGGCCTCAAGCTCACCCCGCGCCACTACGCCTACCTCAAGATTTCCGAAGGCTGCAACAACCGCTGCTCCTTCTGCATCATTCCGCAGATCCGCGGCGATCTCGCCAGCCGGCCCGCCGCCGGCATCCTGTCGGAAGCCGAGGGCCTTATCCGCTCCGGCGTCAAGGAATTGCTGGTCATCTCGCAGGATACCAGCGCCTACGGTCTCGACCTCAAATATGCGACTTCGAAGTATCGCGGCCGCGAAGTGAAGGCCAAGTTCTACGATCTCGCCAAGGAACTGGGCGAGCTCGGCGCCTGGGTGCGCCTGCACTATGTCTACCCCTACCCGCATGTCGATCCAGTGATGGAGCTGATGGCCGAGGGCCTCGTCCTGCCCTATCTCGACATTCCCTTCCAGCACGCGTCTCCGAACGTGCTCAAGGCCATGCGCCGCCCCGCGCATCAGGAAAAGACGCTCAACCGCATCCTCGACTGGAAGCGCCAGGTCCCGGACCTCACCGTGCGCTCCAACTTCATCGTCGGCTTCCCCGGCGAGACGGAGGAAGATTTCGAAATGCTGCTCGATTTCATCGAGGAAGCCGAGATCGATCGCGCCGGCTGCTTCAAATACGAGCCCGTCACCGGCGCCACCGCCAATGAACTCGACGGCGTCGTTCCCGACGAGGTCAAGGAAGAGCGCTTTGCCCAGCTCATGGAAGTGGCGCAGAACGTGTCGTTCCAGCAGCTCCAGAAAAAGGTCGGCCGCACCATCGACGTCATCGTCGACGACATCCGCCCAGAGGAAAACCGGGTCATTGCCCGTTCCAAGTGGGACGCGCCGGAAATCGACGGCCAGGTCATCGTCGACCAGGCCCACGGCATCAAGATTGGCGACATCGTCTCGGTGACCGTCACCGACAATGACGAATACGACCTCTTCGCCGTCCCTGCTGTTAAGTAACCATTAACAAATGTGATCGGGTGCCAAGGAACGCGGCGCCCGATTTGTCCGTTCGTGCTTCCAAATACTGGAGGCTGCAAATGGAACGCTATTTCTTCAACCACCGCGATGCATCCGGCGATCTCGAAATCGACATCGACGGGATCATCCTGCCCTCGCTCAACACCGCGCTCGAAGAAGCCAGCTACGCCGCCCGCGGCGCCGTCGCCCTGGCCGATGAACCGACCAGCGGCTGCTTCGAGATCGAGGATTCGGGCCGTCAGCTCGTTGCCCGCGTTCCCTACGCCATCCGGGACTCCGGCGCCACGCACTGACCCCTCGTGATTTCCCCAACTGCTGACGCATCGCGGGTGTTTTCTCCTCTGCGATGCGGCTAGTCTCGCGCGTCTGAATTCTGAATATCCACGGCCACGGAGAAGCCATGACCACCCCGCAACTGCTCGCTTTCCTGGTCATTGCGGGCATGATGGTGGCCTTTATCCTGGGGCGCTGGCGCTACGATCTGGTGGCCGTATGTGCCCTCCTCGTCGCTCTCCTGATCGGAGTTGTCCCGCCCGAAGCGGCATTTTCCGGCTTTTCCAACGACATCGTCATCATTGTCGGCAGCGCCCTGGTGGTCAGCGCCGCCGTGGCCCGCTCCGGCATCATGGAAACCGCCATCCGTCGCTTCCTCCCCGGGCTCGACGCCCCGCGCCTGCAACTGATCGTGCTGGTGGGCACGGTCACCGTGCTCTCCGCCTTCGTCAAGAATATCGGCGCCCTCGCCATCATGATGCCCATCGCCTTCCAAATGGCGCGCCGCTCCAATGTCTCGCCCTCCATGTTCCTCATGCCCATGGCCTTCGGCTCGCTGCTGGGCGGGTTGATGACCCAGATCGGCACCTCGCCCAACATCATCGTGTCAGGCGTCCGCCAGGAACTGACCGGCACCGCCTTCACCATGTTCGACTTCACCCCCGTCGGCGCCATCCTGGCGCTGGTCGGCGTCGTCTTCCTGGCGCTGTTCTACCGCCTGCTGCCCGAGCGCCGGCGCGAAGACCACGGCATGGACCGGGCCATCGAGATCAAGAATTACACGACCGAGGCCCGCGTCCTTGCCGACAGCCCCGCCATCGGCAAGACGCTGGGCGAACTCCATGCCGCTGCAGACGGCGCGGCCATGGTCACCGGCATTGTCGGGTCGAGCGGTCAGCGCCGCACCCCGCTGCCCGATGCCAAGCTGCGCGCCGGCGACGTGCTTCTGGTCGAAGGCGATCCCGAGGCCCTCGACAAGATGGTCAGCCAGGTCGGCCTTTCCTTTTCCGAGCGCCGCGGCGTCGCCACGCGCGACAGCGCCGATGTCGGCGTCATCGAGGCCATCATCGGCGAAAGCTCGGGGCTGATCGGCGCCAACGCCCAGGAACTGACCCTTTTCGATCGCACCGGGCTCAACCTGCTCGCCATTTCCCGCCGCGATCAGCGCTTCACCGAGCGCCTGGGCCAGATCCGCTTCCAGAACGGCGACGTCATCCTGCTCCAGGGCCACCTCAAGCGCATCCCCGAGCTGCTGCGCGAATGGGATTGCCTGCCGCTGGTCGAGCGCGGCCTAAGGCTCGGCAGCGTCCGCAATGGCCTCCTGCCGCTCGGCATTCTCCTCGCCGCCATGGCTGCCACAGCCTTCGGCATCGTGCCAGTAGCCCCCGCCTTTTTCGCCGCCGCCGCGTTGATGGTCCTCACCGGTGCGCTACCCCTGCGCGAGGTCTACAACCAGGTGGATGGGCCGATTCTCATCATGCTGGCCTGCCTGATCCCGGTGTCCGAGAGCCTGCAGGCCACCGGCGGTACCGATCTCGTGGCCGCCTGGCTCACCGCCACCGCCGCCACCTTGCCCGGCTGGGGCGCCCTTGCCCTCATCATGGTCGCGGCCATGGCGGTCACGCCTTTTCTCAACAATGCCGCCACCGTGCTGGTCATGGCACCCATCGCCGCCGCCTTTGCCACCGGCCTCGGCTATAGCCCCGAAGCCTTCCTCATGGCCGTGGCCATCGGCGCCGGCTGCGATTTCCTCACGCCCATCGGCCACCAGTGCAACACTCTGGTGATGGCGCCCGGCGGCTACCGCTTCGGCGATTATTGGCGCCTCGGCCTGCCGCTATCCATCATTGTCGTCCTTGTCGGCGTTCCCGCCCTGATGATTGTGTGGCCCTTCTGAACGCTCCGCTTAGCGGACAAATCTCTCCAGCGGAGAGATTTGAGAGAAGAAGGCCATGAGAGCTGCGCTCCAATGGCTTTCCCCATCCACCATCCCCCGAACGCTTCTTGCCTTTTCCGTCCACTCTGCCACGCTCTCCTGTGCAGGGACTCACCTGCGAGGAGGAAGCAAATGGGTTTTGACGGAGTTGGATTTATCGCCGCCATCATTATCGGCGGCATGGCCGGCTGGCTTGCCAGCATGTTCATGAAGTCCGGCACGGGTGTTCTGATGAACATCATTCTGGGCATTGTCGGTGCCATCGTCGCCAGCCTGATCTTTGGGCTGCTGGGCGTCTCCTTTGGCGGTTGGCTGGGTTATCTGGTCGCCGGCTTTATCGGTGCCTGTATTCTTATTGCCATTGCCCGCATGATCCGCCGCTAGACTGCGCGCCGGCCGCGGCCACCGCGGCCGGCACGCCTCCGAAAGGAATTGGCGCGAAAGCCGCGCGCCGCGAAACGACTTTGCCGCGCACCCATGTGCCGTAAATTACTCATCCGCTAGAGGCGTTTAGCGCTTTACGTCCGCCGCCAACCCGGCGCATCACCATCGTCAGTTCGACTTCATCCGATGGATTTTGCGTCACCATGAACAAGCTTCTCGCCACCGCCGCCGCGACCCTCGTGCTCGCTGCAACGCCTGCTCTGGCTCAGCCCACAGACATTCTCAACGCCTCCTATGACATTGCCCGCGAGCTGTTCGAGGCGGAGAACGCCGCCTATGCGGCGACCGGCGCAACCGTCACTGTCAACCAGTCCCATGCCGGCTCCTCGGCCCAGGCCCGCGCCATTCTCGAAGGTCTCCAGGCCGACGTCGCCACCTTCAACCAGGTGACCGACATCCAAAAGCTCGTCGAAGGCGGCTTCGTCTCCGAGGACTGGACCACCCAGTTCCCCAATAATGCCTCGCCCTTCTACTCCTTCCCCTCCTTCCTCGTCCGCGCTGGCAATCCCAAGGGCATCGAGGATTGGGGCGATTTGGCCGAAGAGGGCGTGCAGGTGATTTTCCCGAACCCCAAGACCTCGGGCAATGGCCGCTACACCTACCTCGCCGCCCGCGCCTGGGCGACCGAGGAATATGCCGGCGACGAAGCGCAGATCGAAGCTTTCCTCACCAAGCTCTTCGCCAATGTCCCGGTTTTCGAAACCGGCGGCCGCGCCGCCACCACTGCTTTCACCGAGCGCCAACTGGGTGACGTGCTGATCACCTTCGAGGCCGAAACCCTGGCCGTTGCCAATCAGCTCGGCACCGACAACTACCAGCCGGTCACCCCGTCGGTGAGCTTCCTTTCGGAATTCCCGGTGGCCATCGTCGACAAGGTCGTGGATGCGCGCGGCAGCCGTGACCTCGCCAAGGCCTATCTCGACTTCCTTTTCACGCCCGAGGGTCAGGAAGTGGCCGCCGCCAACTTCCACCGTCCCAATGACGAGACGGTCGCCGCCGCCCACGCCGAAACCTTCCCCGAAATCCGCCTCGTCACCGCCGAGGAAGCCTTTGGCGGCTGGGACACCATCGCCGCCGACCACTTCGCCGAAGGCGGCCTGCTCGACAAGGTTTTCGTCAATCAGTGATGCCCTCTTCACCTCCCCCTCTGACGGGGGAGGTAGCGAAGCTAGGCCTCGGCCGTAGCGAAGCTAGGTGGGGGTGCATATCTGTCCTTGACCCCTCAACCATACACATACGTCACCCCCGGGCTTGACCCGGGGGCTCTTTACTTTAAGCGGTACCATCGACGATCCGAGGATATCGACGCCCCATGCCCACTCGCAGCAAACACCTGCTTCCCGGCTTCGGGCTCACCATGGGCATCTCGCTCTTCTACATCTCGCTCATCATCGTGTTGCCGATCGCGGCCATGCTGCTCAAGCTCGCCGGCATGGGCTTCCCCGAATTCTGGCGCATCGTCACCTCCAACCGGGCGCTCGCGGCCTATCGCGTCACCTTCAGTTCTGCTTTCTACGCCACGATTCTCAACGGCATCATCGGCCTGCTGCTGGCCTGGGTGCTCACGCGCTATCGCTTTCCCGGCCGCCGAATCCTCGATGCCTTGGTCGATCTTCCCTTCGCCCTGCCCACGGCGGTCGCCGGCCTCGTTCTCGTCACCCTCTTTGCCAATACCGGCTGGTATGGCCAGTTCCTCGAGCCCAACGGCATCAAGGTCAACTACACCCAGATCGGAATTGTCGCCGCGATGACCTTCACGTCTATTCCCTTTGTGGTCCGCGCCGTCCAGCCAGTACTCGAAGAGGTCGACGAGAGCCTGGAGGCTGCGGCGCGGACACTCGGCGCCAGCCGCTGGCAGATCTTTGCCCGCATCATCTGGCCCACCATCATGCCCGCCTTTATCGGCGGCTGCGTGCTCAGCTTCGCCCGCTCGCTGGGGGAGTTCGGCGCCGTCGTCTTCATTGCGGGCAATCTGCCGGGCCTGACCGAAATCGTTTCGCTGCTGATCTTCATTCGCCTCGAGGAATACAGCTACGAAGGCGCCGCCGCCCTCGCCTTTGTCCTCCTCCTCGTTGCCTTCCTCACCCTCCTCGCCACCAACGCCCTCTCCGCCCACCAGACGCGCTATGCGGAGAGGAGCACGTGATGGTTCGGGCCTTCAACACCCCACCCTCATTCCCTCCCCATCAAGGGGAGGGATGCACAAGACTGGAGCGGCCGTGTTCATCGTCTCCCTCCCCCTTGTGGGGAGGGATCAAGGGTGGGGGTACCCTTCTCGCCTTGCGGCACTTCGATCCGGTTGCGCAACAATCCAACGCAGGGCGGACGTGGGGGCCCCTGTTATGACCACGCACGCCCCCCACTCCCCCGGCGCCATTGCTCTCATCGTACTCGCCTTCATCCTGGCCGGGCTGATCCTCGTCACCCCGCTGGCGCTGATCTTCAGCTTCGCCCTGCGTGAAGGCATGGCCGTCTATTTCGCCAACATCCTTGAGCCCAACACCCTCCACGCCATCTGGCTGACGGTGATGACGGCGATCATCGTCGTCCCGATCAATATCGTCGTCGGCGCCTCCCTGGCCTGGCTCGTGACGCGCTTCCGCTTCCGTGGCCGTCAGTTGCTGATCAGCCTCATCGAACTTCCGGCCTCGATGAGCCCCATCGTCGCCGGCGTGGTGTACCTCTTCCTCTATGGCGGCCAGGGCCTGCTCGGCCCGACACTGCAGGGCCTCGGCATCCAGGTTATGTTCACTCCGCTCGCCATTGTACTGGTCAGCCTTTTCGTGACCGCCCCGTTCGCGGCGCGCGAACTGATTCCGCTGATGAGCCAGCAGGGCACCGAGGACGAGGAGGCCGCGCTGTCCCTCGGCGCCAATGGCTGGCAGATGTTCTGGTTTGTCACCCTGCCCAACATTTCCTGGGCCATGGCCTACGGCGCAGTGCTCACCAATGCCCGGGTCATGGGCGAATTCGGCGCCGTCTCTGTGGTCTCCGGCGCCATCCGCGGCCAGACCAATACCCTGCCCCTCCAGATCAACCTGCTTTTCAACGACTTCAACGTCACCGGCGCCTTCGCCGCCGCCTCCACCTTGACGCTGATCGCCGTCCTCACGCTGCTCCTCAAGTCCATCCTCGAAAGCCGGCGGCACGGCTGAACCCTCCGCGCGCTGCAGCGTCCCGGCCCCTGCCCACCTCCCCCTTGACGGGGGAGGTAGCGACGCTAGGCCCATCGGGCCGTAGCAGAGCTAGGTGGGGGTGCGTGAAGGACCTCCCCAACCCACTACTCGTCACCCTCGGGCTTGACCCGAGGGCTCTATACTTCCTAAGTGCCAACACAAGTGCAGACCCTCGGGTCAAGCCCGAGGGCAACGCCTGGGATGATAGCCAAGCCGGATCGCCAGCCCGCATGCCCCACACCACCCACACTATCCCGCTCCGCCACCGTCCGCCACTCACTCTTGGCCGCCGCGCGCTCGTCATGGGCATTCTGAACGTCACGCCGGACAGTTTTTCCGACGGCGGCACCCACGACGCAGTGGACGCCGCCCTCGCCCATACGCGCCAGATGCTGGCGGAAGGCGCCGACATCATTGATATCGGCGGCGAAAGCACCCGGCCCGGCTCCGAGCCCGTCCCCGTCCAGGTCGAACTCGACCGCGTCATTCCGGTCATCGACGCCATCCGGGCCGCCGGCATCACCACTCCAATTTCCATCGACACGATGAAGCCCCTGGTTGCCCATCAGGCCCTGGAAGCCGGCGCCGACATCATCAACGACGTCAAGGGCCTGCAAGGCGCCGCCGAAATGGTCGAGATAGCGGCCATCATGCAGGCGCCGGTCATCGCAATGCATTGGGATCGCCTGTGGACCGCCGAGACTGATCCCATGCCCGAAATGATCGCCTGGTTCCGGACCACCTTGGCCACCGCCCATGGCGCCGGGCTCGACCCCACCTGCATCATTCTCGACCCTGGCTTCGGCTTCACCAAGACGCTGAATCAGAACTACAGCATTCTCCGCCAACTGCCTGAACTGACTCAGGCTTTCCCGGGAAACGCCATCCTGGTCGGCACCTCGCGAAAATCCATGATCGGCAAGTTGCTCGACAACCAACCCGGTGAGCGCCTCTCCGGTACAATTGCCACCAATGTGCAGGCCTACGAGCGCGGCGGCCACATCTTCCGCGTCCACGACGTCCGCCCCCTCAGCGACGCCCTTCGCGTCGCCGAAGCAACACTGTACAGTCCAACTTAGCATTGAGGGCATCGCCCCTGCGCCTCCCTCCTTGTGGGGAGGGACCGAGGGTGGGGGTGTCGGACGATCACCAAACGCAGAGCCAAGAGTTTTACATGCTTCCCTTCACCGGCGACCGCATCATCCTCAACGATCTGGGCTTTTACGGCTATCACGGCGTTTTTTCCGAGGAGGCCCGCCTCGGCCAGCGCTTTTTCATCGACATCCAGTGCGGTGTCGATCTCACGGCCCCCGGAACTACCGACGAACTGGGCCACACCCTCTCCTATGCGGATATCTATGAAGTGGTGAAAGCCAACTTCGAAGGGAAGCGTACGAAACTCATCGAGGCCCTGGCCCAGAATATCGTCACGGGCCTCTTTGAAGTGTTCCCCGAGATCGGCTGGATCATCATCCGCATCCGCAAGCCCGAGGCGCCCATTGCCATGGTCCATGGCGAGGCCGCCATCGAACTGCATCGCGTGCGCCCCGTCTGATGCCGACGGCCTGGCTTTCTCTCGGCGCCAATATCGGCGATCCCGCCGTTCAGCTCGCCGAAGCGATCAGGCGCCTGGACGCGCATCCCGCCATTGCCGTCACGGCCCAGTCTTCGGTTATCCGCACGAAAGCCTGGGGCAAGATCGACCAGCCCGACTTCGCCAACATGGCCGCAACAATCGAAACCGACCTGCCGCCCGTCGACCTGCTCCATGCCTGTCTCGATATCGAGCGCGACATGGGCCGTATCAGGCACGAGGTCTGGGGTCCGCGTCTCATCGACATCGACCTCATTGCCTATGAGCGGGTGGAAATGGACACGACCAAGCTGATCCTGCCGCATCGCTTCGCCCATGAACGCGACTTCGTCCTCGAGCCACTGCGCGAGATTTCTCCGGAAACCGCAGACTGGATCGTCAGCCGTTCATAAGCTGTTCATCCGAGGCCTCCAGGACTAGGTCCGGTTCAGCGCGTCGACCACCGACACCGCCGTATCGAACTCGATCCGCCGCTTGGCCCGGCGCTCCGAGGCCTCTTCATCCTCGCCCCACAGGCGGATCTGGTGATCCTCGTCGACATGCGCCGCCGTCCACACCTCGTCCGGCGTAACCAATTGATGCAACAGGGCAATTGCCAAGAGGCCGGAGCCGGTCAGGCCCGTGATCGACACCAGCGCAGTCAGGCTCAGCAGCCCCTGCCCGTCCAATGCCGCATCGAGCTTTTCCAGCGTGCTAACCGGTTGCGGCTGATGGATGATTCCGACTGTCGGCTGAAAGGCCACGTCGAACTTTCGTGCCAGCTTCACCAGCACACCGTCCCAGACCCGCTCCTGCTCCTCCACCAATTCATGAGGAGAATCAGCACGATAGAGCAGCAGATCGTTGCCGGCGAATTTGCCCACCTCAGCGCGGAAGGCCGGCGCTGTCTTCTCGCCGCTTTCCAGCGCCGAATTGATCAGCCGCGTCATCGGCATGGTCGCCGGATCGATCACCTTATCCTGCGCCGCCCATTCCTTCGCCATTGCCTGAGCGACGCCAAGTACCGGAAGAACAACGGCAATTTTCTTGCCCGGCGTCTTCAACTGGCGCCCGTCGAGAGTAATGGAGTAGCCATCCTCTCCCCGCGCCACGTCCACTTCGGTGTAAAAACGCTTGGGCAATTCCACCTGGTTCAGGTGCTGCGCCCGGCCATAGCCATCGTCGCGATGCTTGTGGGCTTCTTCAAGCTGGTCACGCATATCGGGTCTCCAGGACAGTGTCGATGGCCCCGCAAAGCTGGGAATAATCATCGATCAGGATATCGGCGCCGGCTTCGCGTAACTCTTCGGCGTCGTGGTAACCCCATGTCACGCCAATGGTTTTGGTGCCAGCGGCCTTGCCCATCAGCATGTCGAACGTGGTGTCGCCGATGATGACAGTCTGATCCTTGTCGACACCGGTCTCGCCCATGGCGCGCAGCATCATACCCGGATCGGGCTTGGACGGATTATGGTCCGGCGTTTGCAAGGTCGAGAAAAATCCGGCAACGCCATGGAGTTCGGTCAACCGGTGCACGCCCGACAGGCCCTTGCCGGTTGCAATGCCCAGAATGGTCTCGGGCTGGCCTTGCAACTGCTCCAGCGCCTCGCGGGCACCGGGGAACAGCCCCTCCCGCCCCTCGGCGGCCACCAGCGACGCGCGGTAATACGCCCGGTAGCGTTCAGCCAATTCATTCGCCAGATCAAGGTCTTCCGATCCCAGCAATTGCTGCATCGCCCGCGGCAGCGACAACCCGATGACCCGGCGCGATTGCGCTGGCGTCGGCACCGGTAATCCAGCCTCGGCGAAGGTCGTCGCCATGTGTTCGGCAATCAGCGCCTCGGTATCGATCAGCGTGCCGTCCATGTCGAACATGACCAGCCTCACGCGCCCTCCTCCGGATCGGCCTTCTGCGCATCGTAGCGATCGGCGTCAAACCCGAGCGCCTCGAAGCTTTCTCGCATATGCGGCGGCAAAGGTGCTGAAATGTCTATCTTTTTGCCGTTCCGCAGCGGCAGCACGATGCGGCGGGCATGGAGGTGCAGCCCCTCGCCCAGGCCCGGCGCCGGCATCCAGTTCTCGATGTTGAAATAGCGCGGATCGCCGATGATCGGGGTGCCGAGCTGGGCCATGTGCACGCGCAACTGGTGCGTGCGGCCGGTCACCGGCTTCAGCGTCACCCAGGCAAAGCGCCGGCTCGCGGTGTCGGTGGTCGAATAATAGCTCGACGAATGCACCGCCCCCGGCGCGCCGTTGCGCACCACGACCATCTGCTCGCCATCCGTGGTAGCCTGCTTGGCGAGAAAGCACGAAATCTCGCCTTGCCGCGGCGTCGGATTGCCGGCCACCACCGCCCAGTAGATCTTCCGCGCCGAGCGGGAGCGGAAGACTGAGCCGAAATGCTTGGCCGCCGCCGCGGTCTTGGCAACAACGAGACAGCCCGACGTATCCCGGTCGAGCCGATGCACCAGGCGCGGTGCCTCGCCGGCCTTGTTGGGCAAGTTCTTGAGAAGCCCATCCATATGCCGCACCGTACCGCTGCCACCCTGTACGGCCAAGCCATGGGGCTTGTTGAAGACGTAGAGATCATCGTCCTCGTAAAGGATCAGGTCCTTGAGGAACCGCACTTCCTCCGGATTCACCTTGAACGCGCGAACGGTATCCGGGTCGTCGACCGGCGGGATGCGGACGATCTGCCCCTCGGACACACGCGTGCTGGTTTCGACCTTGGCTTTGTCGAGGCGGACTTCGCCATTGCGGATCAGCTTCTGCAGCCGGGCAAAACCGACCTGCGGAAAATGCCGCGCAAACCAGCGGTCGAGGCGCATGCCGTCGTCGTCCGCCGTGACTTCTCTGTGTTGAACGCCGCTCATGCCATGCCGCCTCTCGTCATCAGGAGCCCGCAATATAGGCCCGCGAGGCAAACCACAACCGACAAGCCGACATAGAGCGCCGCCTGCCCCAGCTCACCGCGCTCGATCATGGATATGGTATCGAGCGAAAACGAGGAGAAGGTGGTGAACCCACCCAGGACGCCAATCCCCACGAAAAGGCGGATATCGGGTCCCGATGCTGGCAAGGTCCGCACCAGGAATCCTATCAGCAGGCCCATGGCCATCGACCCGGTGATGTTGACCAGGAGCGTCGCCAGCGGAAAGGATCCGCTCCAGAACCGGCCGATCAGCACACTCATGCCGTAGCGAGCCATGGAGCCGATTGCGCCGCCAAGTCCAACGAGAACAAGGGCTTGCACCTAGCCTTCTCCCCGCTTGGCGGCCCGCAATCTACCGAAATAGTCCATGCGTTTCCTGAGATCGCGCTCGAACCCGCGCTCCACCGGCTGGTAGAATTCCTGTCGTCCGATTTTTTCTGGGAAGTATTCCTGCCCCGAAAAGGCCTCCGGCGTGTCGTGGTCGTAGATATAGCCTTCGCCATAACCTTCGCCCTTCATCATCTTGGTCGGGGCGTTAAGGATCACCATGGGAGGCATGGGCGAACCGGTTGATTTTGCGACGGAAACCGCACCCTTGTAGGCGGTGTAGACGGCGTTCGACTTGGGCGCGAGGGCCAGATAGACGACCACCTGGGCCAGCGACAGTTCGCCCTCGGGCGACCCCAGCATCTGATAAGCATCGCGTGCCGCCACGGCGAGGACGAGCGCCTGCGGATCGGCCAGGCCGATGTCTTCGGAGGCCATGCGAATCAACCGTCTAGCCAGGAACAGCGGATCCTCGCCGGCATCCAACATGCGCGCGAAATAGTAGAGCGCCGCGTCGGGATCGGAGCCGCGAATGGTCTTGTGCAGGGCTGAAATCAGGTTGTAGTGCCCGTCCTGTGCCTTGTCGTAGATCGGCGCCCGGCGCTGGACGATGGTTAACAGACTGTTAGCATCAACGGTCTCCTGGGGACCGACTGAAGCTAAAATCTCTTCCACGAGGCCGAGCAGCGCTCGCCCGTCGCCATCGGCGAGGCCGAGCAGCGTTTCGCGGGCAGCGTCATCCAGCGGCAGGCGGGACCCGAGCAGAGTCTCCGCCCGCTCCAGCAGCTTTTCCAGATCGTCCCGGCCGAGCGATTCAAATCGCAGCACCTGGCTGCGGGACAGCAGCGCCGCGTTGAGCTCGAAACTGGGATTTTCCGTGGTGGCGCCCACCAGCACCACCGTACCGTCTTCCATGACCGGCAGGAAACTATCCTGCTGGGCGCGATTGAAGCGGTGTATCTCGTCGACGAAGAGCAACGTACGATGACCGGACAGGCGCTCGAACCGCGCCTTCTCGAAGACTTTCTTGAGATCGGCCACGCCCGAAAAGATCGCCGATATCTGCTCGAAGCGGAAATCGATCTGGTCGGCAAGCAGCCGCGCTACCGTGGTCTTGCCGGTGCCCGGCGGTCCCCAGAGGATCAGCGATCCGAGCCGTCCCGAGGCCAGCATGCGCCGCAACGTGCCGCCCTCGCCAAGCAGATGCTGCTGGCCGATCACCTCGTCGAGGGTTTTCGGCCGCAACTGATCGGCCAGCGGACGGGCCTTGTCGGTTTCGCTCGGGTCGGCGGAAAAAAGGTCAGCCATGTAGGGAAATGGACTTCAGGTTTGTGGGAGGGTTGACGCGGACGAGGCCGGTGCGAACATGGTACTTAGCACTAGCACCAAAACGACCCAGTGTATCGAGGGCAAATCGATGATCCGCAGCGCGCTGGCCGCTTTGGCCGTGTCCATTCTTGGCCTGGTTTCGCCTCTGGCACAGGACGATGCCATCGGCATCCCGGGTCCGATTGAGTTCGAAGGCGTCAGCTTCGATCTCGTTTGGACCAGCCACCCCACCGATACTGACTACAAGCAGGAATATCTGCCCGCCGGACAGGCCGTCGAAGCCTACCAGCAAATGTTCATGATCGACCTCATGACCGATGGTCCCACGCCCGATGTGGCGGCCAATGCCATGGTCCAGTCCCTCGAACAGCGCCGGGCCAATGACCCGGTCGTCAATTTCGAAGTCATCAGGAACACGGGCACCGGCGAAGTGATCCTGGATTTCGTGCTCAGTAGCGACGACGGAGAGATGCTCATCGTCGAATGGAACGCCTATCGGTATGTGCCCACCGATTCCGGACTCGCCATGTTCGGCATCAGCCGGCGCGGATATGATGACGAGGTCACCGATTTCCTGACCAACCTCAAGAGCATGCGCCAGCCCGCCATCGAGGCCCTGGCTTTCATGGAGGTTCCGGGCATCGTCATCGAGTGACCCCTGTGGCACGCCCCTAGCCGCTGACGATCGCCCGGCTCACCCTTCCGTCGCGCTGCAGGATGATCTGCCAGGTGCGGACGCGCTGCGACGCAGTCTGAAGGAACTTCTGGGCGTCGGCGATGACCGTGTCGTTGAGCTGGAGGATGACGTCGTCGATATTGAGGCCCATGGCCTCTGCCTCCGAGCCAGGCTCGATGGCGGTGACGATGACCCCGGTCGCGTCATAGGGCAGGCCCTTGCTCTCGGCCAAAGCCGGATCGAGCTGCCGCACCGTAACGCCGGCAAAGCGGGAATTGCCCTCGATGGTCACGGTCGCATTCTCTGCCGGCTGCGGCGCCGTCTCGACGGCAAGGGTAATGGTGTCCGTAGCCCCACCGCGCAGCCGCTCCAATTGTGCCGTCTCGCCCACGGCCCGCGTGGCCAGGCGGAAATTGAAGGCACTGGGATCGTCCACTCTATAGCCATCGATGGAGAGGATTACGTCGCCGGACTGGAAGCCGGCGCGCTCAGCCGGCCCGCCGGGCGCGGTTTCGGTAATGAGCGCCCCATGCGGCGCCGTCATGCCCAGGCTCGCGGCAATGTCGGAATTCACCGCCTGCATCTTTGCCCCAAACCACGGCCGCACGATTGCGCCGCCGGTGACGCCGGCCTCGGCCACCAGCCGGGCCATGTTGGCGGGAATGGCAAAACCTATGCCCACCGAGCCGCCAGTCTGCGAATAGATGGCAGTATTGATTCCCACGAGCCGTCCGGCCATGTCGACGAGCGCCCCGCCCGAATTACCCGGATTGATGGCAGCATCGGTCTGGATGAAGAACTCGTAGTCGGTCGCCTCCACCCCGGTACGGGCCAGGGCCGAGACGATGCCGCTGGTGACGGTTTGCCCGACGCCGAACGGATTGCCGATGGCCAGCACCAGGTCGCCCACGAGCAGATTGTCGCTGTCGGCAAACTGCATGGCGGCAAATTCAACCCCTTCGGCGTCGCGCACCCGCAGCACGGCAAGGTCGGTATCGGCATCCTCGATGACGATGTCGACCGCGAATTCCCGACCGTCGCTGAGGGCGATGCGGACATCCGTCGCTCCCTCGATCACATGGCGGTTGGTGAGAATGACGCCAGCGGCATCGACGATCACGCCTGAGCCCAGCGACTGCGACTGACGCGGACGGCTCTGGAAATACTGCTCGCCGAAAAAGCGGGAGAAAAACGGATCGTTGGCGAAGGGCGAGGCCGCCTGTTGTTCGACGCGCGTCGCATAGACATTGACCACAGATGGCGACACCGCCTGCACGATGGGCGCAAAGCTGAGGGTGATCTCTGCATCGCTCCGGGGCACCGCGCGTTGTAGCTCCGGGACTGCTGCCGGTTCGGCCTGCGCCAGTGCGGGCGGCGTCCCGTTCCAGGGGCTCAACGCCAGCATGCCGCCGCCTCCTAGAATAAGCAGAGCAACGAGCGAAAAAGCCAACGTACGCAAAGACATGAAGAGACCTTCGGAATCGATGTGCGAGACAGCAGACGGCGCTGACGCCGGTCAACGACAACGCCCGGATTCTGTCATGAAAATGACGCGTCCAGATTGTTGGTTTGCAACCGAAATAAACGTTTGCGTGAGGGGTTGCACAGCCCTATATGCAGCGCTCGTTTTCACCATTTTCTCCAGCCCTGAAAGGCCTGTTGTCCAATGACTGACGAGCCGAAGACCGTCTATGCCAATACCTCGGCATTGATTGCCGCTGAAGCACCCGACTTTCCGTCCTTCCTCTTCTCCGAGAGGGAGTTTCACAGGGCGATCAAGGTCTTCAAGAAGGGCTTTGACGGGCTTCTGACCTATGCTGTCAAGTGTAACCCGTCGCCGCACATCATTGCACAGCTCCATGCCGAGGGCCTCAAGGCCTTCGACGTGGCCTCGAACACCGAGATGGAACTGGTGCGCGACTACGCGCCGGGCGCCGTGATGCACTACAACAACCCGATCAAGAGCAAGCGCGAGATCGAGCGCGCCTATGAAGAATTCGGCGTCCGCTCCTTCACCATCGACCATCCGCAGCAGCTCGACCAGCTCGCCGCGGTGGTGTCGCCATCGCGCGACGTGGAAGTGACCACGCGCTTCAAGGCCGGCAAAGCGCTGAAGAGCTATGACTTCGGCATCAAGTTCGGCGTCATGGAACAGGGCGCGGCAGAAATCGTCACCGCCGTCGAGAAGATGGGCTATACGCCCAGCCTCTGCTTCCATGTCGGTTCGCAATGCGAAGACGCCTATGCCTATGAGCGCCACATCGCGGCCGCCTCGCGCATCGTCGAGGAAAGCGGCATCGAATTGAAGCGCCTCAATATCGGCGGCGGCTATCCGGCCCCCTACCCGACCAGCGAAGCGCCGCCGATGGACTATTACTTCGAGACCATTTCGCAGGCCGTTTCCGACCATTTCGGCGACAAGAACAAGCCCGAGCTCATCATCGAGCCCGGCCGGGCGCTGGTGACCTCCTCGACCTCACTGCTGCTGCGCGTAAAGCATCAGCGCGGCGGCCAGTCGGTCTATGTCAATGACGGCGCCTATGGCTCCCTGATGGAAGTCAAGTTCATGCACTTCACCCCGCCGGTCCGCGTCTGGCGCGGCCCGCGCGTGCATGACAATGGCGAGGAATTCTCCGAATTCACCATCTGGGGTCCCACCTGCGACAGCTATGACGTGCTGCCCCAGGTCTTCACCCTGCCGGCCGATATCGACGAGGACGACTGGATCGAATTCGGCCTCATGGGCGCCTATACCCAGGCTTCGCTCACGCCCTTTAACGGCTTCGACCGCCGCGACCAGTATTGGGTCGAGGAAGTCTATACCGGCAAGGACATGGCCCCGGCGGAGTAAGCCGCACGCCACCCCACCCTCATTCCCTCCCCATCAAGGGGAGGGAGGCGCAAGACCGAGGAGCCTGTGTACTTCGTCTCCCTCCCCCTTGTGGGGAGGGATCAAGGGTGGGGGTACTGTTTGCGCATGACCGACATCCCACCTCTCCCAGCCCTCGGCCGCCGGATCATGGTCCTGGGCCTCAGCAATTCCGGCAAGTCGACGCTGACCGTGGCTCTTTCAGCCAGGCTCGGCGTTCCGGCCGTTCATCTCGACCAGCTCCAGCACCTGCCGAACACCAATTGGGAGGTTCGCCCCGAGGCGGAATTCGCCGCCCTGCATGACGACGCTATCACGACAGATGCCTGGATCATCGACGGCTCCTATTCGCGCCTCATGCCGCAGCGCCTCGCCCGGGCCACAGGCATCATCGTCCTCACCGACAGCCTCGTTACCCGCTACCGCCGCTATTTCACCCGCACGTTGTTTCAGAAGACACGGGCCGGTGCGCTCGAGGGCGGCCAGGACCGGTGAACCTCAAGATGATCCACTGGCTCTGGCACACGCGCAACTCAATCGGCAAATACCAGCAGATCGCCCGCGCCTCGGGCCTGCCGCATGTTCTGGTCAATAATCGACGCGAACTGGACGCGCTCTATGCCGCCTGGGGCCTCACTTTGCCTTCGGCTTGACCAGACCGAAGCGGATACCGCTTTCGGCGGCGCTGAGGATGGCTTCCCGGTTGCTGCGATACGGCCGTCCGAGCAGAGCCTCGCCCTTGCTTCCGTCGAAGTGCTTTTCGTTGCCCACATCGTTGATGATCTGCCGCGTTGGCCCACCCAGCATCGAAATAATGCGGATGATCCAGTCCGGCACCACTTTCGTGGTCACTGCATGATCGGGATAGGCCGCGCGCAGCACATCCGCGACCTGCCCAAAAGTCATATAGGGACCGGTGCAGAGATAGCGCTGGCCGGCACTCTCAGGCGTCCTGAGAGCTGCCACATGCATGGCCGCCACGTCCCGCACATCGCTGATGGCAAAGCCAATGCGTGCCATTGCCGGCGTCGAGCCATCGAGGAGTCCGGTCACGAGACCGAGCGATATCGAGGTTTCGGGGTCCGTTGCCGGCCCCAGAATGGCGCCGGGATGGATCGTGGTCAGCGCCATGCCATTGGCCTTGGCAAAATCCCAGGCGGCACGTTCGGCCCTGGTCTTGCCGATGCAATAGGCCCAGCTCCGCCGCATACCCTCGAGATTGGTGAAATCGGTCTCGCTATAGCGTCGCACGCCCCTTTCGTGGCCCAGCCCGTAGCCGACCGTGGCGATAGAAGACGTCATCACCACACGCTCTATGCCGGCCGCGCGGGCAAAGCGCAGCACCCGCTCGGTCCCGTCAACCGCGGGGCGGACAACAAGGTCCGGGTCCTTCGGCTCGACCGCGACGATCGTCGCTGCCACATGCATCACCGCCGAGATGCCATCCATGGCCTCTGCCCAGCCACGATCGTCGAGCAGGTCGGCTTCGACCAGTTCGAGCTGCCCCTCAAATCCGGGCGCCAGGGCAGCCACAGCGGCCCATACGCCCGGTACCTTGCCCTGCCCTCGTACAGTGCCGCGCACGCCATAGCCGGCGCGCAGCAGCTCACCAATCACATGCTTAGCCACGAAGCCGGACGCGCCGGTAACGAGAATACGATCCATTGCTTCCCCCAAAGCGAAAGAGGCGGCCACGAAACCCGTGACCGCCTCCAATCAAAATCGTGCTGCCGGCAAGACTTACGCCGCTTCGGCTTCGTCGTCCTGGGTGAAGACCGGACCAGAATCCTGGCCCTTGGCATCGACATCGCGATCGACGAACTCGATCACGGCCAGCGGGGCATTGTCGCCGTAGCGGAAGCCGGCCTTGAGGATGCGGATGTAACCGCCCTGGCGTTCGGCATAGCGCGGGCCGAGCACGGCGAAGAGCTTGGCAACCTGGGCTTCATCGCGGATCTGGGCGATGGCCTGGCGGCGGGCATGCAGGTCGCCGCGCTTGCCCAGGGTGATGAGCTTCTCGACGATCGGACGGAGGTCCTTTGCCTTGGGAAGCGTGGTGACGATCTGTTCGTGCTTGATCAGCGCGGCGGACATGTTCGCGAACATGGCCTTGCGGTGAGAAGCGGTACGGCTGAACTTGCGGCCTCGGGAAGCGTGGCGCATGGGTTATCTCCTAAAGTCTGGGCAGCGCCGGATCAGTAATGATCTTCGTAGCGCTTGGCGAGGTCATCGATATTCTCGGGGGGCCAGTTGTTGACGTCCATTCCGAGATGAAGCCCCATCTGTGCCAGGACTTCCTTGATTTCATTGAGCGACTTGCGGCCGAAATTCGGAGTCCGCAGCATCTCGGCTTCCGTCTTCTGGATCAGGTCGCCGATATAGACGATGTTGTCGTTCTTGAGGCAGTTGGCCGAACGCACCGACAGTTCGAGCTCGTCGACCTTCTTGAGCAGCGCCGGGTTGAAGGCAAGTTCCGGAACAGCGTCCTGGGCCTTCTCCTTGGTGGGCTCTTCGAAGTTGACGAAGACCGAGAGCTGATCCTGGAGGATGCGGGCGGCATAGGCCACAGCATCTTCCGGCGAGATCGCGCCATTGGTCTCGACGCTGAGCGTCAGCTTGTCCTTGTCGAGGCTTTCGCCTGCACGGGTGGCATCGACCTTGTAGCTCACGCGGCGGACCGGCGAGAACAGCGCATCGACCGGGATGTAGCCGATCGGGGCGTCTTCGGGACGGTTCTTCTCGGCCGGGACATAACCCTTGCCGGTGTCGACGGTGAACTCGATGTTGATCTCGGCGCCGTCGTCAAGGTGGCAGATGACCAGCTCGGGGTTCAGCACTTCGATATCGCCGGAAACCTTGATGTCACCAGCGGTGACGGCAGCCGGGCCCTGCTTGGTGAGGGTCAGGCGCTTCGGGCCTTCGCCACCCATCTTCAGGGCGATTTCCTTGACGTTGAGAACGAGATCGGTGATGTCCTCGCGCACGCCGGGCAGCGAGGAGAATTCGTGCAGGATGCCGTCAATCTGGATCGCGGTCACTGCCGCGCCCTGAAGCGACGACAGCAGCACGCGACGCAGGGCATTGCCCAGGGTAAGCCCGTATCCGCGCTCAAGCGGCTCGGCAACAACCGAGGCCACGCGCGCGTTGTCGCTGCCCGAAACAATGTCCAGCTTGGTCGGCTTGATCAGTTCCTGCCAGTTCCTCTGGATCGTCACGGTATTGTCCTTTCAATTTAGCGGCCATGCGGCCGCTCCGCCGCAAACACAATAGGACTCCCGACCCATCCAATCGGTCGGGAGTGAACCAATCGTCTTGTTAGACGCGGCGCCGCTTGCGCGGACGGCAGCCATTGTGCGGGATCGACGTGACGTCACGGATCGAGGTGACGTTGAAGCCAGCAGCCTGCAGGGCGCGCAGAGCCGATTCACGGCCCGAACCGGGGCCACGAACTTCGACCTCGAGGGTCTTCATGCCGTGTTCCTGGGCCTTCTTGGCAGCATCTTCAGCAGCAACCTGGGCAGCATACGGGGTCGACTTGCGCGAGCCCTTGAAGCCCATCACGCCCGAGGACGACCACGAAATGGTGTTGCCCTGCATGTCGGCGATGGTGATCATCGTGTTGTTGAAGGAGGCGTTCACGTGTGCGACGCCGGAAGTGATATTCTTGCGTTCCTTACGACGAACGCGTGCGACTTCAGCCTTAGCCATTACTATCCTCTAGGGTATCGGCGCTGCCGTAGTACCAGCAGCTCCACCACGGAAGAAGCGGTTCAAGTCATTCCGGCCAGCTCTACCGAGCCACCGAAAGGCTTGCCCCGCCACATCCAATTCAAATTGCTGTTCCCGCACTGGCGGGAGCAGATTACTTCTTCTTGCCGGCGATCGGCTTGGCCGGACCCTTGCGGGTGCGGGCATTGGTGTGGGTGCGCTGACCGCGGACCGGCAGGCCACGACGGTGACGCAGGCCACGGTAGTTGCCCAGATCCATCAGGCGCTTGATGTTCATCGCCACGTTACGGCGAAGATCGCCTTCCACGACATAGTCGCGGTCGATGGCTTCACGGATCTGGATGACTTCGGCGTCGGTCAGTTCGTTGACCCGGCGCTCGGCCGGAATACCGACCTTGGTCGTGATATCATGGGCGAACTTCTCGCCGATCCCGTGAATATACTGCAGCGCGATGACCACGCGCTTATTCGTCGGGATGTTGACGCCAGCAATACGAGCCACGTCTGCTCTCCTTCATTCACACGCGCCATCGCGGCGGGTGCCTTTAAACAACAAGGGACCGGATTTCGACCCCCAACTAAGGGAAAACCGAATCCAGCCCAATGATCCATGAGTCTGGTGCGGTTCTTTAAGGACAAGACCGGGCCGAGTCAACAGCCGATCCCGCCCCGCATTACTTGCCGAGGGCGGCCTTGATGGCAGCCGTAACCTCGGTAACGGGCGCCATCCCGTCGACGGGCTTCAGGAGCCCCCTGCCCGAGTAGTACGCAACCAATGGCGCGGTTTGCTCGGAATAGACACCGAGGCGCTTGCGCAGCACTTCCTCGTTGTCGTCGGCGCGGGCGCCACCCGATTCCTTGCCACGCTGGATGACCCGGCGAACCAGTTCATCGGCATCTGCCTTGATCTCGATGACGGCGTCGAGGGCAATGCCCTTTTCTGCCAGCATGCGATCCAACGCTTCAGCCTGGGCGATCGTGCGCGGGAAACCATCGAGGATGAACCCGGGCTTGCAGTCTTCGGCGTCGAGACGCTCCGACACGATGCCGTTGACGATGGCGTCGGACACCAGGTCCCCACGGTCGACGATCGCCTTGGCCTCGACCCCGAGCGGGGTCTTGGCGGCAATCGCGGCGCGCAGGATGTCGCCGGTAGAGAGCTGGGGGATACCGTAGTCGTCCACCAGAATTTTAGCCTGAGTTCCTTTTCCTGCCCCCGGGGGCCCCAGCAGGATCAACCTCATCGACGCTTGCCTCCTCCAAGACGGGACTTCTTGAGCAGTCCTTCATATTGCTGAGCCACGAGATGGCTCTGGATCTGCGTGATCGTGTCGAGCGTCACCGTCACCATGATCAGCAGCGAGGTGCCGCCGATGAACTGGCTGACCGCCAACTGGCTGAACAGCACTTCCGGGATCAGCGCCACGACCGTCAGGTAGATCGCACCGACAACGGTGATGCGGGTCAGCACGTAGTCGATGTGCTGGGCAGTACGCTCACCCGGCCGAATGCCCGGGATGAAGCCGCCGGAGCGCTTCAGATTGTCAGCAGTCTCGGTCGGGTTGAACACGATGGCCGTGTAGAAGAAGGCGAAGAAGATGATGAAGAAGGCGAACAGCGCCAGATAGAGCGGCTGCCCCCGGCCCAGCAGCGCCGTCACCGTCGTCAGCCAGGCCGGGGCATTGCCCTGGGCGGCGAAAGACGCGATCGTGGCAGGCAGCAGCAGCAGCGAGGAGCCGAAGATCACCGGGATGACGCCTGCGGTGTTGAGCTTCAATGGCAGATGCGACGTGTCACCCTGGAACATCTTGTTGCCCACCTGGCGCTTTGGATACTGGATCAGCAGCCGGCGCTGGGCGCGTTCGAAGAACACGATGACCGCGATCACCACCAGGGCCAGCACCAGCATGCCGAGGCCTGCAAAGGCCGGAATGGCGCCGGTACGGGCCAGTTCCAGCGTCTGCGCCACGGTCGCGGGCAGGTTCGCCACGATGCCGGCGAAGATGATCAGCGAAATGCCATTGCCGACGCCGCGTGCGGTGATCTGCTCGCCCAGCCACATCAGGAACATCGTGCCACCCACGAGGGTGATCACGGTCGAGATGCGGAAAAACCAGCCTGGATTCAGCACGACGCCCTGGCTGCCCTCAAGGCCCACGGCAATGCCATAGGCCTGGATGACGCAGAACACGACCGCCAGGTAGCGGGTATACTGGCTGATCTTGCGACGGCCGGCCTCGCCGCCTTCCTTGCGGAGGGCTTCCAGGCGCGGCGACGCGGTCGAGACCACCTGCACCACGATGGACGCGGTGATGTAGGGAATAAGGTTCAGCGCGAAGATCGCCATGCGCTCGACGGCACCGCCGGAGAACATGTTGAACATGCCGATGATGCCCTGCTGCGACTGTTCGAAAGTCGCGCGGAACGCATCGGGATCGATGCCGGGAACCGGAATGAATGTGCCCAAACGATAAACAAGCAGCGCTCCGAGTGTGAACCAGATGCGCTGCTGAAGGGCCTTGGCCTTCGAAAAGGTCGAGAAACTGAGATTACGTGCCAGCTGTTCGGCTGCGGACGCCATATACCGCTCCTACGGCTTAGATGCCAGGTGCGCTCGGAGCGCTGGAGACGCATATATGGGATATGTGCCGGCCAGACGCAACAAACCAAAAGCGCGCACCCGGCCTCGCGACCGGGTGCGCAACGGCAAGATTACTTGCCAGCGTAGGGGGTCTTCTTCCAGGTCTCTTTGACCGGGATCAGATCGAGCTTGCCGCCGGCCGCCTCGATGGCAGCAGCAGCACCCTTGGTGGCGTAGTCGACCTTGAAGGTGACCTTCTTGGCCGAGAAACCCTCGGAGCCGATCAGGCGCACGCCGTCCTTGGGACGACGGATCACGCCGGCGGCGACCAGGGCAGCAGCATCCACGACACCCTTGATGTCGAGCTTGCCGCTGTCGATGTAGGCCTGGATGCGGTCGATGCGGACTTCATTGAAGTCCTTCGGGTTCCAGGCGTTGAAGCCACGCTTCGGCATACGCATGTGAAGCGGCATCTGGCCGCCTTCGAAGCCGTTTATCGCGACACCGGCGCGGGCCGTCTGGCCCTTGCCACCGCGGCCACCGGTCTTGCCGACGCCCGAACCGATACCACGGCCGACGCGGACGCGGACCTTGTTGGCACCAGCATTATCGCGAAGTTCGTTCAAACGAGTCATGATCCGACCTTCCTTACTCGCCGACGACGCGGACGAGGTGCGGGATCTTGTTGATCATGCCGCGAACTTCGGGCGTATCAACCAGCTCACGCTGCTTGTTCATCTTGTTGAGCCCGAGACCGATAAGGGTCGCGCGCTGGCTCTTTTCACGGCGGATCGGCGAACCGATCTGCTGGACGACGATGGTCTTGTCTTTAGCCATTGTACTTCTCCACCTGCCCTATCAGGCTTCGACTGCAGTCTCGCCGCGGCGAGCCTGGAGTTCCGAAACCTTGAGGCCGCGACGCGACGCCACCGAACGGGGGCTGTCAACGCGCTTGAGGGCGTCAAACGTGGCGCGAACCATGTTGTACGGGTTCGAGGTGCCGGTCGACTTGGCAACGATGTCGTTGATGCCAAGAGTTTCGAACACGGCGCGCATCGGACCACCGGCGATGATGCCGGTACCCGGAACGGCTGCACGCAGCACGACCTTGCCGGCGCCGTGGCGGCCGGTAATGTCGTGATGCAGCGTACGGGCGTCGCGCAGCGGCACGCGGATCATCTGGCGCTTGGCCTGCTCGGTAGCCTTGCGGATTGCCTCGGGAACTTCACGGGCCTTGCCGTGACCGAAACCGACGCGACCCTTCTGGTCACCGACAACGACGAGGGCAGCGAAACCAAAGCGCTTGCCGCCCTTCACAACCTTGGCCACACGGTTGATGTGGACCAGGCGATCGACGAACTCGCTTTCGCGTTCCTGAACGTCTCTGCTCATAATGTTTTCCTCGCCGTTGTCAGAACTGCAGGCCGCCCTCACGGGCAGCGTCTGCAAGGGCCTTAACACGGCCATGATAGATGTAGGAGCCGCGGTCGAAGATGACCTCGGCGACGCCCGCCTTCACACCACGTTCGGCGATCAGCTTGCCAACGGCCACAGCCGCCTCGGCATTGCCGCCATTCTTGATCGAACCGCGCACGTCCTTTTCGAGGGTCGAAGCGGCAGCCAGCGTACGACCAGTGGTGTCGTCGATGATCTGGGCGTAGATATTCTTGTCCGAGCGGAACACGCTGAGACGGGCGCGACCAAAGGCACGAGCCTTGAGCGCCTTGCGGACACGAGCCTTGCGGCGTTCCGCACCTTTTGCAGAAATTGCCATCGGTGGCGCTCCTTACTTCTTCTTGCCTTCTTTGCGGAAGACCTGCTCGCCGGCGTAACGCACGCCCTTGCCCTTGTAGGGCTCGGGGGGACGCCAGCCGCGGATCTCGGCCGCAACCTGACCCACCTGCTGCTTGTCGATGCCGGTGACGACGATTTCCGTCGGAGCCGGGACGGCCAGGGTGATACCCTTGGGCGCCTCATAGACCACTTCGTGGCTGAAACCGAGGGACAGCTTGACATCCTTGCCCTGCATGGCGGCGCGGTAACCGACGCCCTGGATGGCGAGCTTCTTTTCGAAGCCGGCGCTCACGCCAGTGACCATGTTCTGGATCAGCGCGCGGGTGGTGCCCCAGGCAGCGCGAGCCTCGCGGGTTTCGTTGGCCGGGGAGACGACGAGGCCGTCCGAACCCTGCTCGACATTGACGATGTCCATCAGGGTGAGACCGAGCTCGCCCTTCGGGCCCTTGGCGGTGACGTTACGACCATTGATCGTAACGGTGACGCCGTTAACCGGGGCCACCGGTTTCTTGCCAGTACGTGACATATTCTATCCTTGAGTAATCGTCTTGCCGATCCTCCAAGCCGAATGGCTTAGAAGACGCGGCAGAGTACCTCGCCACCCACATTGGCGGCCTTGGCTTCGTGGTCGGCCATCACACCCTTGGGGGTGGAGAGGATCGAGACACCCAGGCCATTGGCAACCTGCGGGATATTCTTGACGGATGCGTAGACGCGACGGCCGGGACGCGAAACGCGCTCGATCGTGCGGATGACGCCTTCATTGTCCGAGTACTTGAGTTCAATCTCGTACTCGGCGGCACCGTTCTCGAACTTGGTCTCCGAGTAGCCGCGGATGAAACCCTCGGACTGGAGAACATCCAGCACGCGACCACGCAGGGTCGATGCCGGAGTCGTGACGGAATTCTTGCGACGCTCCTGAGCGTTGCGGATGCGGGTCAGCATATCGCCGATGGGATCGGAAAAGCTCATCTGATGTTTCTCCTTACCAGCTCGACTTCACCAGACCCGGGATCTGGCCCAGGTTGCCCAGCTGACGCAGGGCGATACGGCTCATCTTGAGCTTGCGATAGTAACCACGCGGGCGGCCCGACACTTCGCAACGGTTGCGAATGCGGATCTTGGCCGAATTGCGCGGCAGTTCAGCCAGCTTGAGGCTGGCCTTGAAACGCTCCTCGATGGGAGTGTCCTGGTTCTTGATCGTCGCCTTCAGCGCAGCGCGCTTTTCGGCGTACTGCTGAGCCAGAGCGGCGCGCTTCTTGTTCTTTTCGATGGAGCTGGTCTTTGCCATGTCCTGATCCTTTATCCCTTCCCTGCCCGCTTACTGGCGGAACGGGAAGTTGAAAGCCTTGAGAAGCGCGCGGGCTTCATCGTCGGTCTTGGCCGTCGTGCAGATCACGATGTCCATGCCCCAAACCTGATCGATCTGATCGTAGTTGATTTCGGGGAAAACGATGTGTTCCTTGAGGCCCATGGCATAGTTGCCACGGCCGTCGAACGCGTTCGGGTTAAGGCCACGGAAGTCGCGGACGCGCGGCAGTGCGATGGTCACCAGGCGATCCAGGAATTCGTACATACGGGTCTTGCGCAGGGTGACCTTGACGCCCAGCGGCATGTGCTCGCGGACCTTGAAGCCTGCGATCGACTTGCGCGCATGGGTGATGACCGGCTTCTGGCCGGCGATCTTCTGCAGCTCGTCGGCGGCCGACTTCACCTTCTTGGTATCGTTGACGGCTTCGCCCACGCCCATGTTCAGCACGATCTTGTCAAGGCGTGGCAGCTCCATGACGTTCTGGTAGTTGAACTGCTCACGCAGTGCAGCCTTGATCGTGTTGTCGTATTCGGTCCGGAGACGCGGAATGTAAGCGGTCTCAGCCATCGATCTGATCTCCGGTGGTCTTGGCGACGCGGGTCTTCACGCCGTCCTTGATCTGGAAACCGACGCGGGTGGGCTTGCCATCCTTGTCGGCGACCGCCAGGTTCGAAAGATGGATCGGCGCTTCCTTGGTGAAGATGCCGGCATCGGTCGAAGCGGTCTGCTTCTGGTGGCGCTTCACCAGGTTGATACCCTGGACCAGTGCCTTGGTTTCGGACGGGATGACGGACAGGACCTGACCGGTCTTGCCCTTGTCCTTGCCGGCCAGGACGACGACCTTGTCGCCCTTCTTAATCTTGGAGGCCATTACAGCACCTCTGGGGCAAGCGAGATGATCTTCATGTGGTTCTTGGCGCGGAGCTCGCGCGGAACCGGTCCGAAGATACGGGTGCCGATCGGTTCCTTCTGATTGTTCAGAAGAACGGCGGCGTTCTTGTCGAAACGGATGACGGTGCCGTCGGGACGGCGGATGTCGGTTGCGGTGCGAACCACCACGGCCTTCATCACCTGGCCCTTCTTGACGCGGCCGCGCGGAATAGCGTCCTTGACCGAAACGACGATAATGTCGCCGACCGAGGCGTACTTGCGATGCGAACCGCCCAGCACCTTGATGCACATGACTCGCTTGGCGCCGGAATTGTCGGCGACGTCGAGGTTGGACTGCATCTGGATCATGACTGGATGCCTTCTAGTTTATCGGCTGCACCGTCATCCGGCGCGCCGACCTGAATTGTTTCTCTTACGCGGACGGAACAAGCGCCCAGCGCTTGTTCTTGGAGATCGGCGCAGTTTCCTCGATCCACACGGTCTGACCGACCTTGGCCACGTTGTTCTCATCGTGGGCGTGGTACTTCTTCGAACGACGAACGGTCTTCTTCAGAAGCGGGTGAGTAAAACGGCGCTCGACACGAACCACGATGGTCTTGTCATTGGCGTCGGAGACCACAGTCCCCTGCAGAACGCGCTTTGGCATGGATCTATTCCTTACTTAGCTGCGTTCTTTTGGCCGAGGACGGTCTTGATCCGCGCGATATCGCGACGGACTTCCTTCACACGGGCCGGCTTTTCCAACTGCTGGGTAGCGCGCTGGAAACGCAGGTTGAACTGTTCTTTCTTCAGGTCGACGAGCTGATCTTTCAGTTCGTCTGCGGTCTTGGCCCGCACATCACTGGCTTTCATGCTCGTGTTCCTTAGTCGGCAATACGCGTGACGATACGCGTGGTGATCGGCAACTTCATTGCTCCGAGGCGAAGCGCCTCCTTTGCAACGTCTTCGGGTACGCCGTCAATCTCAAAAACGATGCGGCCGGGCTTTACGCGCGCTGCCCAGTATTCCACCGAGCCCTTGCCCTTACCCATACGGACTTCGGTCGGCTTCTTGGAAACGGGAAGATCCGGGAAAATTCGGATCCAGACGCGGCCCTGACGCTTCATTTCGCGAGTGATCGCACGGCGGGCAGCCTCGATCTGGCGGGCGGTAACACGCTCGGGCTCGGTGGCCTTGAGAGCGTACTGGCCGAAGGCCAGATCGGTACCACCCTTGGCCAGACCATGGATGCGGCCCTTGTGAGCCTTACGGAACTTGGTTCTCTTTGGTTGCAGCATAATGAACTAACCTTCTTATGCGCGTTCGCGATCGCGGTCGCCGCGTTCACGGCGCGGTTCGCGCTCGCTACGCTGGCCACCTTCGCTACCACCTTCGGTGGCGCGACGCTCGTGAGCCGAGGGATCATGCTCGAGGACTTCGCCCTTGAAGACCCAGACCTTGATACCGATGATGCCATACGTGGTTTCGGCTTCGGCGGTACCGTAGTCGATGTCGGCACGCAGGGTGTGCAGCGGCACGCGGCCTTCGCGGTACCATTCGGTACGAGCGATGTCGGCACCACCCAGACGGCCACCCACGTTGACGCGGATACCACCGGCGCCCATGCGGATTGCGGTCTGCACGGCACGCTTCATGGCGCGGCGGAAGGCCACGCGGCGTTCGAGCTGCTGGGCAATGCCCTGGGCAACCAGCGTCGCATCGGTTTCCGGCTTGCGCACTTCAACGATGTTGATGTGCACTTCGCTGTCGGTGAACTTCTTCACCTTGGCGCGGATCTTGTCGATGTCGGCGCCCTTCTTGCCGATCACGATGCCCGGACGGGCAGTGTGGATCGACACGCGGCACTTGCGGTGCGGACGCTCGATGACGATCTTGGAGACCGCAGCGGCCTTCAGATCTTCCATCAGCATGGTGCGGATCTTCAGGTCTTCCTGAAGCAGCGAACCATATTCGCCCTTGTTGGCGAACCAGCGGCTGTCCCAGGTCCGGTTGATGCCCAGACGGAAGCCGATCGGATTGATTTTCTGGCCCATTATGCGGCCTCCTCAACTTGCCGGACAACGATCGTCAGGTG
The DNA here is from genome assembly GCF_016411825.1 of Devosia sediminis. Lineage (GTDB taxonomy): Bacteria > Pseudomonadota > Alphaproteobacteria > Rhizobiales > Devosiaceae > Devosia > Devosia sediminis. The sequence goes on along the minus strand of NZ_JAEKMH010000001.1, from coordinate 1,013,728 downwards.
CGAGAATGGCTTCTCGACGCGGGCCGAACGACCACGGCCGCGTGCGGTGAAGCGCTTCATCACCAGCGAATTGCCCACATAGGCTTCGGCAACGACGAGGGCGTCGGTGTCCAGGCCGTGGTTGTTTTCGGCGTTGGCGATGGCACTCTCGAGCACCTTCTTCACCTGGCCGGAGATGCGCTTGTGGCTGAACTCGAGGTCGGCCAGAGCCTTCTCGACCTTCTTGCCACGGATCAACTGCGCGACGAGGTTCAGCTTCTGAGGGCTGATGCGCAGCATGCGCAGGACAGCCTTTGCCTCGTTATCCTTGAGAGCGCGCTCAGTCTTTGGCTTGCTCATCTCTTACTTCCTCTTGGCCTTCTTGTCGGCCGCGTGACCGTAGTAGGTACGGGTCGGCGCGAACTCACCGAACTTGTGGCCGATCATGTCCTCGGTGACGGACACCGGAACGTGCTTCTGACCGTTGTGGACACCAAAGGTGATGCCAACGAACTGCGGCAGAATGGTCGAGCGGCGGGACCAGATCTTGACCACATCGTTGCGGCCAGACGACTGAGCCTTCTCGGCCTTCTTGAGCAGGTAGCCGTCGACAAACGGGCCCTTCCAAATCGAACGGGTCATGACTTACCTGCCCTTCTTCACGTGACGGCTGCGAACGATGAACTGGTCCGTAGCCTTGTTGCTGCGCGTACGCTTGCCCTTGGTCGGCTTGCCCCACGGGGAAACCGGGTGACGGCCACCGGAGGTACGGCCTTCACCACCACCATGCGGGTGGTCGACCGGGTTCATGGTCACACCGCGGTTGACCGGCTTGCGGCCGAGCCAGCGGTTGCGACCGGCCTTGCCGAGCGAGGTGTTGGCGTGGTCCTGGTTCGACACGGCACCGACGGTGGCGAGGCACGAACCATGAACACGGCGCTGTTCGCCCGAGTTGAGGCGCAGAATGGCCCAACCCTGGTCACGACCGACATACTGGGCATAGGCACCAGCCGAACGGGCAACCTGGCCGCCCTTGCGGGGCTTGAGCTCGATATTGTGCACGATCGTACCGACCGGCATGCGTTCGAGCGGCATGGCATTGCCCGGCTTCACGTCCGCGCCGTTGAGCGAGGAGATGACCTTGTCGCCGGCAGCCAGACGCTGCGGGGCAACGATATAGGCCAGTTCGCCGTCTTCGTACTTGATCAGAGCGATCCAGGCGGTGCGGTTCGGATCGTATTCGAGCCGTTCCACGGTGCCGACTGCATCGAACTTCACGCGCTTGAAGTCGACCATGCGGTAGCTGCGCTTGTGACCGCCGCCGCGATGGAAAGCGGTGATGCGACCGGTATTGTTGCGGCCGCCCTTCTTGTTGAGGCCTTCGGTCAGAGCCTTGACCGGGGCGCCCTTCCACAGTTCCGAACGATCGGTCGTAATAAGGGTACGACGGCCTTCGGAGGTGGGGTTGTAAGTCTTTAGAGCCATTTTGCTGTCTCTTATCCCTTAGAGGCCGGTCGAAATATCGATCGACTGGCCGTCGACGAGGGTCACGATGGCCTTCTTGACGTCGTTGCGAACGCCAACCTTGCCACGGAAGCGCTTCACCTTGCCCTTGCGGACCAGGGTGTTCACTGCCTTGACCTTGACCGAGAAGAGCTGCTCGACGGCGGCCTTGATCTCGGTCTTGCTGGCATCGATCGCCACGTCGAAAACGACCTGGTTGTATTCCGAAGCCATCGTCGACTTTTCGGTCACGACGGGGTTACGGACGATGTCGTATGCGGCAAGCTTGTTCATGCGAACCTCGCTTCGAGCGCTTCGAGCGCTGCCTTGGTCAGCACCAGCTTGTCGCGCTTCAGGATCGAAACAACGTTAATGCCCTGGATCGGCAGCACGTCGATATTCGGGATGTTGCGGGCGGCCAGAGCAAAGTTCTGGTCGACATTCGCGCCATCGATGATCAGCGCGCTTGCCCATTCGAGCTTGCCGAAGGTGGTGCGCAGGGCAGCCGTCTTGGCTTCCTTCTGGGCAACGCTGTCGATGACGATCAGCGAACCGGCCTTGGCCTTGGACGACAGCGCATGCTTGAGGGCCAGGACACGAACCTTCTTGGGAAGGTCGATGGCGTGGCTGCGCGGGGTCGGACCGAATGCACGGCCACCGCCACGGAACTGGGGAGCCTTGCGATCGCCGTGACGGGCGCCGCCCGAACCCTTCTGCTTCACGAACTTCTTGCCCGTGCGCGCGCCTTCCGACCGGTTCTTCACGTCATGCGTGCCGGCCATGGCCTTGAGCTGCTGGTAGCGGACCATGCGGTGCAGGATGTCAGGACGGACTTCGAGACCGAAGACTTCGTCCTTGAGATCGACCGAACCGGCGGCCTTACCCTCGAGAGTGGTTACCTTGAGTTCCATTTACTTCGCTTCTCCCGCAGCAGCGGCCTCGAACGAGCCCGGGAAGGCAGCGTTCGCGGGAGCCGGCTTCTTGACGGCGTCCTTGATCATGATCCAGGCGCCCTTGGCGCCCGGGACCGAACCCTGGATCATGATCAGGCCACGCTCCACGTCGGTCTTGACGACCTTGACGTTCTGCGTGGTGATGCGACGATCGCCCATGTGGCCCGGCATCTTCTTGTTCTTGAAGGTCTTGCCCGGGTCCTGACGGCCACCGGTAGAACCGATCGAGCGGTGCGACACGGACACACCGTGCGAGGCGCGCAGACCACCGAAGTTCCAGCGCTTCATACCACCGGCAAAGCCCTTACCGATGGAGGTGCCGGTCACGTCGACGAGCTGGCCATCAGTGAAGTGGTCGGCCTTGAGCGTAGCGCCAACCTCGATGAGGTTGTCGGCATCCACGCGGAACTCGGCCACGTGACGCTTCGGTTCGACCTTGGCAACGGCATACTGGCCGCGTTCTGCCTTGGAGACATTCTTGGCCTTAGCCTGGCCGGCACCCAGCTGCAGGGCGACATAACCGTCCTTTTCGACGGTGCGCTGGCCCACGACCTGGCAATTCTGCAGGCTCAGCACCGTCACGGGGACGTGGTTGCCGTCCTCGGTGAAGATGCGGGTCATCCCCAGCTTCTGTGCGATCAATCCAGAACGCATCGGTTTTACCTTCTTGTTGGCGCTCTGCCGGGTCATGACTTCAGAGGACCCATTTAGCGGCAGGCGCGGAATATCTTTGTAGTCGGTAGTCTTAGAGCTTGATTTCGACGTCGACGCCGGCGGCGAGATCGAGCTTCATGAGTGCATCGACCGTCTGGGGAGTCGGGTCCACGATGTCCAGAAGACGCTTGTGGGTCCGGATCTCGAACTGCTCACGCGCCTTCTTGTCGATATGGGGCGAGCGGTTCACGGTGAACTTGTCGATGCGGGTCGGCAGCGGGATCGGACCGCGAACCTGGGCACCCGTGCGCTTGGCGGTATTGACGATCTCGCGGGTCGAGGTGTCGAGCACGCGGTGGTCAAACGCCTTGAGGCGGATGCGGATATTCTGACCGTTCATCTTCACAATCCTGAATTAAAAGGTTCGCGGCGCGCGTTTAGCCGCGCGCCGCGATATTTCCAAGAAGCTTACTTCAGGATCTTCGCAACGACGCCGGCGCCGACGGTGCGGCCACCTTCACGGATAGCGAAGCGGAGCTTCTCTTCCATGGCGATCGGAACGATGAGCTGAACGTTCATGTTGATGTTGTCGCCCGGCATAACCATCTCGGTGCCTTCCGGCAGGGTCACGATGCCGGTCACGTCGGTGGTGCGGAAGTAGAACTGCGGACGGTAGTTGCCGAAGAACGGAGTGTGACGGCCGCCTTCTTCCTTGGTGAGGATATAGGCCTCAGCAACGAAGTCGGTGTGCGGGGTCACGGAACCGGGCTTGCAGAGAACCTGGCCGCGCTCAACCTGAGTGCGGTCGATGCCGCGGATCAGGGCGCCGATGTTGTCGCCAGCTTCACCCGAGTCGAGCAGCTTGCGGAACATTTCGACACCGGTCACGGTGGTCTTCTGGGTGGCCTTGATGCCGACGATTTCGACTTCTTCGCCAACTTTGACGATGCCGCGTTCGACGCGACCGGTCACCACGGTACCACGACCCGAGATCGAGAACACGTCTTCGATCGGCATCAGGAACGGCTGGTCAACCGGACGTTCCGGCTGCGGGATGTACGAGTCGACGGCAGCCATCAGCTCGAGAACGGCGTCGTGGCCGAGCTTCTGGTCCGAGTTCTCGAGGGCGGCCAGAGCCGAGCCCTTGATGATCGGGATATCATCGCCGGGGAATTCGTACGAGGACAGCAGTTCGCGGACTTCGAGCTCGACGAGCTCGAGCAGTTCCGGATCGTCGACCATGTCGCACTTGTTCAGGAAGACCACCAGGGCCGGCACGCCGACCTGACGGGCGAGCAGGATGTGCTCGCGGGTCTGCGGCATCGGGCCGTCGGCAGCCGACACGACCAGGATCGCGCCGTCCATCTGGGCAGCACCGGTGATCATGTTCTTCACATAGTCGGCGTGGCCGGGGCAGTCGACGTGAGCGTAGTGACGGTTGGTGGTCTCGTACTCGACGTGAGCGGTGTTGATGGTGATGCCGCGGGCCTTCTCTTCCGGAGCGGCGTCGATCTGGTCGTACGCCTTGAAGGTGGCGCCGCCGGTCTCGGCCAGGACCTTGGTGATCGCTGCGGTCAGCGAGGTCTTGCCATGGTCGACGTGACCGATGGTGCCGATGTTACAGTGCGGCTTGTTACGGGCAAATTTTTCCTTCGCCATCGCTTTTCTCCAAATTCGTCAGCGCAATCGCCGACATTCAGTTGAGTTTAGTAGCTTGCGCTGTTTTTAGGCGTACTTGGCCTGGACTTCGTCGGCGACAGCCTGCGGAACCTGCTCGTAGTGATCCATCACCATCGAATAGTTCGCGCGACCCTGGCTCATCGACCGGAGCGAATTCACATAACCAAACATGTTGGCAAGCGGCACAAATGCGTTCACGACCTGGACCACACCACGGCTTTCAGTGCCCTGGATCTGCCCACGACGGGAATTCAAATCACCGATGACGTCGCCCATGTACTCATCCGGCGTCGTAACTTCAACCTTCATGATCGGTTCGAGGATCTTCGGACCGGCTTCACGCAGGGCTTCGCGGAAACCCGCGCGGGCTGCGATTTCGAACGCCAGGACCGAGGAGTCCACGTCGTGGTAGGCACCGTCGGTGAGGGTGACCTTCACGTCGACGACCGGGAAGCCGATCAGCGGGCCTGCGCCCATGACCGATTCCAGACCCTTCTGGACGCCGGGAACGTATTCACGCGGCACGGCACCGCCAACGATGGCGTTGACGAATTCGAGGCCCTTGCCGACTTCACCCGGCTCGACAGTGAACTTGATGCGGGCGAACTGACCCGAACCACCCGACTGCTTCTTGTGGGTGTAGTCCTTCTCGGTCTTACGCGTGATGGTTTCACGGTAAGCAACCTGCGGCTGGCCGACATTGGCCTCGACCTTGAACTCGCGGCGCATGCGGTCGACGATGATGTCGAGGTGAAGTTCACCCATGCCCGAGATGATGGTCTGGCCCGATTCTTCGTCGGTCTTGACGCGGAACGACGGATCTTCGGCGGCCAGGCGGTTGAGGGCAAGGCCCATCTTTTCCTGGTCGGCCTTGGACTTCGGCTCGACGGAGATGTCGATGACCGGTTCCGGGAAGATCATGCGCTCGAGGATGACCTGCGAGTTCGACGGGCACAGGGTGTCACCGGTGGTGGTGTCCTTGAGACCGACGATGGCGACGATGTCACCAGCATAGGCTTCCGTGATCTGCTCGCGGCTGTTGGCGTGCATCTGGAACATGCGGCCGACGCGTTCGCGCTTGCCCTTCACGGTGTTTTCCAGCTGCGCACCGGCTTCGAGGTGACCCGAATAGATGCGGCAGAAGGTCAGCGAGCCCATGTGCGGGTCGTTGGCGATCTTGAAGGCCAGCATCGAGAGCGGCTCGTTGTCGTCGGCATGACGCTCGATGACTTCTTCGGTCTTGGCGTCGATACCCTGGATGGCGGGCACGTCGATCGGCGACGGCAGGAAGTCGATCACGCCGTCGAGCAGGGGCTGCACGCCCTTGTTCTTGAAGGCCGAGCCGGCAAAGATCAGGAAGAACTTGGTCTCGATGACGCCCTTGCGGAGCAGACGACGAATGGTGTCGTTGTTCGGCATTTCGCCTTCGAGATAGGCTTCCATGGCGGCGTCGTCCATTTCGACGGCGGCCTCGATCATGGCTTCGCGATACTTCGCGGCCTTGTCCTTGAGGTCGGCCGGGATCTCGACGACATCCCACTGGGCGCCCAGCTCTTCGTTACGCCAGACAATGGCGTTCATCTCGATGAGATCGACGACGCCCTTGAACTCGTTCTCGGCGCCGATCGGAAGCTGCACCGGGACTGCCTTGGCGCCCAGACGCGTGCCGATCATTTCGACGCAGCGGTAGAAGTCCGCACCGATCTTGTCCATCTTGTTGACGAAGATCAGACGCGGAACGTGGTACTTGTCGGCCTGGCGCCAGACGGTTTCGGTCTGCGGTTCGACGCCGGCATTGGCGTCGAGCAGCGCGACGGCACCGTCGAGCACGCGGAGCGAACGCTCGACTTCGATGGTGAAGTCCACGTGGCCGGGCGTGTCGATGATGTTGAAGCGGTGCTGGGTACCGTTGCGGTCCTTCCAGAACGTGGTCGTAGCGGCCGACGTAATGGTGATGCCGCGTTCCTGCTCCTGCTCCATCCAGTCCATGGTAGCGGCGCCGTCATGGACTTCGCCGATCTTATGGGACTTGCCGGTGTAGTAGAGGATGCGTTCGGTCGTGGTCGTCTTGCCAGCATCGATGTGAGCCATGATGCCGAAGTTACGATAGAGATTGATCGGGTATTCGCGTGCCATGGGGCGCTCCTACTACCAGCGGTAGTGCGAGAAGGCACGGTTGGCATCAGCCATACGGTGCGTATCTTCGCGCTTCTTGACGGCCTGACCACGGCCATTCATCGCGTCCATGAGTTCGCCCGAGAGGCGCTCACGCATGGTGTTCTCGCCGCGCTTGCGGGCGGATTCGATGAGCCAGCGGATGGCCAGGGCCTGCTGACGGTCGGCACGGACTTCCACCGGAACCTGGTAGGTCGCACCACCAACGCGGCGCGAACGCACTTCGACGGCGGGACGGATATTGTCCAGGGCGCCGTGGAAAACGGTGATCGGGTCCTGCTTGGTCTTGGTCTCGACGATGTCGAAAGCACCATAGACGATCGACTCGGCAGCCGACTTCTTGCCGTCCTTCATGAGCGAATTCATGAACTTGGAAACGACCAGATCGCCGAACTTGGGATCAGGGATGACTTCACGCTTCTCGGCGCGGTGACGACGGGACATCGCTCAATATCTCCTTACTTCGGACGCTTCGCGCCATACTTGGACCGGCGCTGCTTGCGGTCCTTCACGCTCTGCGTGTCGAGGACACCGCGGAGCACGTGGTAGCGAACGCCCGGCAGATCGCGCACGCGACCGCCGCGGATGAGCACAACGGAGTGCTCCTGCAGATTGTGACCTTCGCCCGGGATGTACGAAATCACTTCGCGCTGGTTGGTCAGGCGAACCTTGGCAACCTTGCGCAGAGCCGAGTTCGGCTTCTTGGGGGTCGTGGTGTACACACGGGAGCAAACGCCGCGCTTCTGCGGGTTGGCTTCCATGGCCGGAACCTTGTTCCGCTTTGGCTTGCTGGCGCGTGGCTTGCGGATCAGCTGATTAATGGTGGGCATTGCGCTCTTTCCATCGTCCAAAATTCGGAGCCATCCGCCATGCGTCCGGCTCCAGTACTAAATTCACGCCCCTTGAGGCGCGCAGTGCGGTCTACACAAGCAAACCAAAGCGGCGCATGCCCGATATCCCGGAGGATTCGGCAGCGCCCCAATTGCAGCGGACCACCCGCCTTTCGGCAGCAGTCATGCGCACAAGGATTTGCTTCGTCTAACTACCCGACAGTGTGTTTGATCGTCCTGGATTCCCGCGCGAGGTGGCAGGGACCCGGTGTGACAATCACGACCGACCGCTAAGGTAGGCGCTGTTTAGAGCCGATGACTCGCCCCGTCAAGGATTCTTTCGTGAAAAATCCGAAGGAGAGCCTTGCGTTCTGGAGGGATCACCCCTTCCGATACCGGACGACAAACTGGACGGATAGTGAAAAATCCGTTCGCCTCACTCGGATTTTCTTGGTGCAATGGGTCCCGGTGTGGAGCCAGACGCGAACTCGCATCGTTGGGGCACGAGATCCAAAGAGGTGCATTCGATGACTGACTATCCCACCATCCCCCTTAATGACGGCAAGACGATTCCCCAGCTCGGCTTCGGCGTCTGGCGGCTGGACGAGGCCGATGCTCCGCGCGTTGTCGGCGCCGCCATCGATGCCGGATACCGCCATATCGATACCGCGCAGGGCTATGACAACGAGGCGGGTGTGGGCCGAGCCATAAAGGACGCTTCGGTCTCGCGTGACCAGCTTTTCGTCACCTCCAAGCTGCGCAACAGCCATCAGGGCTATGACAGTGCCCTGCGCTCGCTCGACCAATCCCTTGAGCGCCTCGGGCTCGACCATCTCGATCTCTTCCTGATCCACTGGCCCGCCCCGGCCCACGATCGCTACGTCGATACCTGGAAGGCGCTGATCGAGGCCAGGAACCAGGGCAAGGTGAAATCCATCGGCGTGTCCAACTTCCTGCCCGAACACCTCAAGCGCATCATCGACGAGACCGGGGTGGTCCCGGCCGTCAACCAGCTCGAGCTGCACCCGGCCTGGCAGCAGCGCGACATCCGCGAATTCCATCGCGACAAGGACATCCAGATCGAGTGCTACAGCCCGCTCGGCGGCAAGGACTCCAAGCTCCTCGACAATCCGCTGCTGGTGGAGCTGGGCGAGAAATATGGCAAGTCGCCGGCCCAGGTGATGATCCGCTGGCATCTCCAGCAGAACCTCATCGTGCTGCCCAAGAGCAGCAAGCCGGAGCGCGCCGTCGAGAATTTCGACGTCTGGGACTTCACGATCGAGAGCGACGACATCACCCGCATCGACGGCCTCGATCGCCGCGATGGCAAGACCCTGCCCCAGCCCAACGACAATAACGAGCTGTTCTAACCTGCCCTCGCCGTACCGCTCCGCCGACCCGCGCTCAAGCCGGGTCGGTTTCCTTTTGTCCTGTGATATGGTCCGAAACCGATCCGGAGCCTATCAACCTTGCCCACCCCTGCCCTGCGCGCCGCGCTCAAACTCGACATCGTCGTCATCGGCGCAGGCCAGGCTGGATTGAGTTCGGCCTATCACCTGAAAAAGCTGGGCCTGCAGCCGGGCAAGGACTTCATCGTCCTCGATCGTGCGCCCAGCCCAGGCGGCGCCTGGCAGTATCGTTGGCCCTCCCTCACCCTCAGCACCGTCAATCGCGTGCACGATCTGCCCGGTCTCGGCTTTGCCGACTATGCCGGCACCGACGAAACCGTGCGCGCCTCGGTCGCCGTGCCGCATTACTTCGCGGCCTATGAAGATCACTTCGGGCTTGAGGTCCTGCGCCCGGCAGCCGTCAACGTCGTGTGCGATCGCGGCGAGCGACTGCGCGTGGAATCCGACCGAGGATTGTTTTCGGCCCGCGCCATCATCAATGCCACCGGCACTTGGGAAAATCCCTACATCCCTACCTATCCGGGAGCGGACACATTCTCAGGCCAGACCCTGCACACCCGCGATTTCCGAAGCGCGGATGATTTCGCCGGCAAGCATGTTCTTATCGTCGGCGGCGGCATCTCTGCCATCCAGTTGCTCGACCAGATCTCCCAGGTCACACAGACGACCTGGGTCACCCGCACCCCACCCCGCTGGCGCGAAGGACCATTCGACGAGGAAGCCGGTCGGGCGGCAGTCGCCATGGTGGAGGAGCGGGTGCGCGCCGGCCTGCCGCCGCGCGCTGTCGTCTCGGTCACCGGCCTGCCGGTCACCCCGGCCGTCGAGGCGATGCGCAAACGCGGCGCGCTTGAGCGCCTGCCGATGTTCTCCGAAATCACCACCGCCGGCGTGCGCTGGGAGGACGGCACGGAACTGGCCGTGGATGTGATCCTCTGGTGCACCGGATTTCGCAGCGCGCTCGATCACCTCGCCCCGCTGCAGCTTCGCGAGGACAGCGGCGGCATCGTCATGACCGGACGCCTCGCCACGCAGGTGGCCAAGGATCCGCGCGTGCATCTGGTTGGCTACGGCCCTTCGGCCTCGACCATCGGTGCCAATCGTGCCGGCGCTGCTGCGGCAAGGGAGCTCACGAGCTTCCTGGGATTGGCGAGCTAGCCCCTACTTCTTGCCGACAGCCAGCGTTTCCATCGCCTTGATGATCCGCTTCTGCCGCGTCTCGTGGGTCTTCGCGTCGGTGACCGAAAGCACGTGCTTGAGCTGGTTGCTATAGGAAAGCGCCTCGAAGAACGCCTTCGCCTTCGGATCTTCCGCCAGGGCCGCGGCAAGGTCCGGCGGCACCTCGACCTCCCGCGGCGTCGCGTCGAGCGTCAGCTCCACCTCGACTTGATCCCCTCCCTTCACGCCGGCTTCGGCCCGCCGCGCGGCGCTGAGCGGAATGAGATATCTGCCGCCCATCGGCGCCACGGTCGATCGATAGGAAAAGCCGGCCACCGTGACATGAACCGCCGGACGCTTGCCGCCACCCAATTGCTCCACCACCTCCGGCGGCACCTCGATACCGGTATTGTTGCCATCGAGAAAAATGGTGGTGGTGAACTTCATGGCAGCCTCCTCAATCAACTCACCTTAGCGACGAACCGCGTGGCCACCTATCGACAAGGCAAAGAAAAAGGGGCCCGAAGGCCCCTTCCCCAATACGCATGTGCGAACGCTTACTCGGCGGCCGGCGCCGAGAGCTGCACCGTCTCGGCTTGGCGGCGGCGTTCTTCCAGGATGAGATCGTCGCGCTTGGCGGCGATCTGCTTGGCCTGGGAGATACCGGCACCGGTACCGGCCGGGATGAGGCGGCCGACGATGACGTTTTCCTTGAGACCTTCGAGCAGGTCGGCCTTGCCGGAAACCGCCGCTTCGGTGAGAACGCGGGTGGTTTCCTGGAACGAGGCAGCCGACACGAAGGAACGGGTCTGCAGCGATGCCTTGGTGATGCCGAGCAGCACCGGATTGGCGGTCGCCGGCTTCTTGCCTTCGGCCACGAGCTGGTCGTTGAGTTCGTCGAAGTCCAGCTTGTCGAGCTGCTCGTCCTTGAGCAGGCCGGAGTCACCGGGTTCCACGATCTCGACCTTCTGCAGCATCTGGCGAACGATCACTTCGATGTGCTTGTCGTTAATCAACACGCCCTGCAGGCGGTAGACTTCCTGGATTTCGTTGACGAGGTAACGAGCAAGCTCTTCCACGCCCTTGATGGCCAGAATGTCATGCGGCGCCGGGTTGCCGTCGAGGATATATTCACCCTTCTCGATGGTGTCGCCTTCCTGGAGATGGAACGGCTTGCCCTTCGGGATCAGGTACTCGACCGGATCGGCACCCTCCTCGGTCGGCTCGATGATGACGCGACGCTTGTTCTTGTAGTCGCGGCCGAAGCGGATAGTACCATCGATCTCGGCGATGATGGCGTGATCCTTCGGACGGCGGGCTTCGAACAGCTCGGCCACACGCGGCAGACCGCCGGTGATGTCCTTGGTCTTGGCCGATTCCAGCGGAATACGGGCCAGGACGTCACCCGGAGCAACCTTCTCGCCCGGCTCGACCGCGATAACCGCGTCGACCGAGAGCAGGTAACGGGCGTCGCCACCACGTTCCACCTTGGCCACGGCGCCGCCGCGGGCAATGGCGAGCGCGGGCTTGAGGCCTTCACCACGCTGGTTGCCGCGCCAGTCGATGACCACGCGCTTGGTGAAGCCGGTCGCTTCGTCGGTGTTTTCCGCAACGGAAGCACCATCCACGAGGTCTTCGAACAGCACTTCGCCTTCGACTTCGGCCAGGATCGGACGGGTGTACGGATCCCATTCGGCCAGGCGCTGACCACGGCGGACCATGTCGCCTTCCTTGACCAGGAGTTTGGAGCCGTAGGTCACCTTGTGAATCACGCGTTCCTTGCCATCGGCATCGACCACGGCGAGAGCGACGTTACGGGCCATGACGACCTGCTTGCCGCCTTCGACGGTAGCCAGGTTCGAGTTGCGAACCTCGATCTTGCCTTCGGCGCCCGATTCCAGGAACGAGCTGTCGACCACCTGTGCCGTACCGCCGATGTGGAAGGTACGCATGGTGAGCTGGGTACCGGGTTCACCGATGGACTGGGCGGCGATGACGCCGACCGCTTCACCGATATTGACCGGGGTACCGCGAGCAAGGTCACGGCCGTAGCAGGCGGCGCAGCAGCCCTGGCGCATGTCGCAGGTCAGCGGCGAACGAATGCGGACCGACTGGATGCGGGCCTCTTCGATCACGTCGACATGCTTTTCCTCGAGCAGCGTGCCCTTGGGAGCGATGAGGTCACCCGAGATCGGATGGAACACATCGTCCGCAGTGGTACGGCCCAGGATACGCTGGCCGAGCGAGGCCACAACCTGGCCGGCATCGACGATCGCTTCCATGGTGAGCCCACGATCGGTACCGCAATCGACCTCGACGATGATCGCGTCCTGCGCCACGTCCACGAGACGACGGGTCAGGTAACCCGAGTTCGCGGTCTTGAGCGCGGTGTCGGCGAGACCCTTGCGGGCGCCGTGGGTCGAGTTGAAGTACTCGAGAACGTTGAGGCCTTCCTTGAAGTTCGCGGTGATCGGCGTCTCGATGATCGATCCGTCGGGCTTGGCCATCAGGCCGCGCATACCGGCGAGCTGCTTCATCTGGGCCGGCGAACCGCGAGCACCGGAGTGGCTCATCATGTAGACCGAGTTGATCGGCTTCTGACGACCGGTCTCCTGATCGATCTGGACGGTACGGATGGCGTCCATCATCTTCTCGGCAACGGCGTCACCGCACTTGGCCCAGGCGTCGACGACCTTGTTGTACTTTTCGCCCTGGGTGATCAGGCCGTCATTGTACTGCTGCTCGAATTCCTCGACCAGCTTCCGGGTCTCTTCCACGATCGTGTACTTGGACGCCGGGATAACCATGTCGTCCTTGCCGAACGAGATGCCGGCGTCACAGGCGTTCTTGAAACCGAGCTGCATGACGCGGTCACAGAAAATGACCGTCTCCTTCTGGCCGCAACCGCGATACACGGTGTCGATCATCTTGGAGATCATCTTCTTGGTCATGAGCTGGTTCGCGGTCGCGAACGGCACGGCCGGATTGAGCGGCAGGATCTGGCCGATCAGCATGCGGCCCGGGGTCGTTTCCACGATCTCGGTGGTCTGCTTGCCATCCGCATCCCAGGCGGGAACGCGTGCCTTGATCTTGGTGTGCAGCGTGACGACCTTGTTGTCGAGCGCGTGCTCGAGTTCCGCATAGGAACCGAACGCCATGCCCTGGCCCGGCTCGCCCTCGTTCATGAGGGAGAGATAGTAGAGGCCCAGCACGATGTCCTGCGACGGCACGATGATCGGCTGGCCGTTCGCCGGATGCAGGATGTTGTTGGTCGACATCATCAGCACGCGCGCTTCCAGCTGCGCTTCGAGCGACAGCGGAACGTGCACGGCCATCTGGTCACCGTCGAAGTCGGCGTTAAAGGCCGAGCAGACGAGCGGATGCAGGCGGATGGCCTTGCCTTCAATCAGCATGGGCTCGAAAGCCTGGATGCCGAGGCGGTGGAGCGTCGGAGCGCGGTTGAGCAGCACCGGATGCTCGCGGATCACCTCGTCCAGGATATCCCAGACTTCCGGCTTTTCCTTCTCGACCAGCTTCTTGGCCTGCTTCACCGTCGAGCTGAAGCCCTTGGCTTCGAGGCGCGAGTAGATGAACGGCTTGAACAGCTCGAGCGCCATCTTCTTGGGAAGACCGCACTGGTGGAGCTTGAGGTTCGGACCCACGGTGATCACCGAACGGCCCGAATAGTCGACGCGCTTGCCAAGCAGGTTCTGGCGGAAGCGGCCCTGCTTGCCCTTGAGCATGTCGGAGAGCGACTTCAGCGGACGCTTGTTGGCACCGGTAATGGTGCGGCCACGGCGGCCGTTGTCGAACAGCGCGTCGACGGCTTCCTGCAGCATGCGCTTTTCGTTGCGGATGATGATGTCAGGCGCGCGCAGTTCGATCAGGCGCTTCAGGCGGTTGTTGCGGTTGATCACGCGACGGTAGAGGTCATTGAGATCGGACGTCGCGAAACGGCCGCCATCGAGCGGAACGAGCGGACGCAGTTCCGGCGGGATCACCGGAATGACGGTCATGATCATCCATTCGGGCTTGTTGCCCGAGACGATGAACTGCTCGACGATCTTCAAGCGCTTGGCGAGCTTCTTGGGCTTAAGTTCCGTGGTGGACTCGGCAATTTCCACGCGCAGGTCCGCCGCGATCTTTTCCAGATCGAGCGCGAGCAGGATTTCGCGGATGGCTTCGGCGCCGATCTTGGCGGTGAAGCTGTCGGCACCATACTCGTCCTGGGCATCCAGGAACTGCTCTTCGGTCAGCAGTTCATGCTGGGTGAAGGGCGTGAGGCCGGGATCGAGAACGACGTAGTTCTCGAAGTAGAGGATGCGCTCGATATCCTTGAGCGTCATGTCGAGCAGCAGGGCGATGCGGCTCGGCAGCGACTTCAGGAACCAGATGTGAGCGACCGGAGCGGCCAGTTCGATATGACCCATGCGCTCGCGGCGAACGCGGCTCAGGGTGACTTCCACACCGCACTTTTCGCAGATGACGCCCTTGAACTTCATGCGCTTGTACTTGCCGCAAAGACATTCGTAGTCCTTCACGGGGCCAAAGATACGCGCGCAGAACAGGCCGTCACGCTCGGGCTTGAACGTGCGGTAGTTGATGGTCTCGGGCTTCTTGATCTCGCCGTAGGACCACGAAAGGATCTTCTCGGGGCTCGCGATCGAGATCTTCATCTGATCGAAAGTCTGCACGGGGACGGCCGGGTTGAACGGGTCCATGACGTGGGAATGATGGTTCATCAATTCTCTCCTCTTTCCGTCGGGAGGGGCAGCGCCCGCTCCCTCAGGAAGTGAATGGGGGTAGGAAGTGCCGGATTATTCCGCCGCTTCCTGAGGAGGTGCGAGCTCCGCTTCGGCCTGGCTGGCTTCCGGCTCTTCCCGCATGTCGAGTTCGACATTGAGACCGAGCGACCGGATTTCCTTGACCAGAACGTTGAAGCTTTCCGGGATACCCGCTTCGAAAGTATCGTCGCCGCGCACGATGGCCTCGTAGACCTTCGTACGGCCCGCCACGTCGTCCGACTTGATGGTGAGCATTTCCTGCAGCGTATAGGCGGCGCCATACGCTTCGAGGGCCCACACTTCCATCTCGCCGAAGCGCTGGCCGCCGAACTGCGCCTTGCCGCCCAGCGGCTGCTGGGTAACGAGCGAGTACGGGCCGATCGAGCGCGCGTGGATCTTGTTGTCCACGAGGTGATCGAGCTTGAGCATGTAGATGTAGCCCACGGTCACCTGGCGGTCGAACTGTTCGCCGGTACGGCCGTCGAACACGGTCGACTGGCCCGAGGACTTCAGCCCTGCCCGCTCGAGCATGGTGACGATGTCCGCTTCCTTGGCGCCGTCGAACACCGGCGTCGCGATCGGAACACCCTTCGACAGGTGCTCGCCCAGGCGGATCATGCCGTCATCGTCGAGATCGGTGATGGTCTCGTCATTGGCGAACAGCGTCTGGATTTCCGTGCGGAGCGGCTTGAGGTCGCCCTTGGCATGGTAAGCGCGGACCATCTCGTCGATCTTCTTGCCCATGCCGGCGCAAGCCCAGCCCAGGTGCGTTTCGAGGATCTGGCCGACGTTCATGCGCGAGGGCACGCCGAGCGGGTTGAGCACGATGTCCACCGACGTGCCGTCTTCGAGATACGGCATGTCTTCGACCGGCACGATGCGCGAAACCACGCCCTTGTTACCGTGACGGCCGGCCATCTTGTCGCCCGGCTGGATCTTGCGCTTGGTGGCGATGAAGACCTTGACCATCTTCATCACGCCCGGCGGCAATTCGTCACCGCGCTGCAGCTTGTCCACCTTGTCGATGAAGCGCTGCTCGAGCAGACGACGGCTCTCTTCATACTGAGCATGGAGAGCTTCCATCTCGGTCATGACCTTGTCGTCTTCGACGGCAAACTGCCACCACTTGGAGCGCGGCTGGCCTTCGAAGATCGAGTCATTGAGCTTGGTGCCGACGACATAGCCCTTGGGACCTGCGGTCGCGGCCTTGCCGAACAGCATTTCCTTGAGACGGGCATAGACGTTGCGGTCGAGGATCGACTGTTCGTCATCGCGGTCCTTGGCCAGGCGCTCGATTTCCTCGCGCTCGATGGCCATGGCGCGCTCGTCCTTGTCGATGCCATGACGGTTGAAGACGCGCACTTCCACGACGGTGCCGGCGTCGCCCGGGGGCACGCGCAGCGAGGTGTCACGGACGTCCGAAGCCTTTTCACCGAAGATGGCGCGGAGAAGCT
This sequence comes from Devosia sediminis, assembly GCF_016411825.1. Classification (GTDB taxonomy): domain Bacteria; phylum Pseudomonadota; class Alphaproteobacteria; order Rhizobiales; family Devosiaceae; genus Devosia; species Devosia sediminis. The sequence continues at coordinate 997,152 of NZ_JAEKMH010000001.1, read as the reverse complement.
TTTCTTCCGGGGTCATCGGCGATTCACCCTTGGGGGTGATCTTGCCGACAAGAATGTCGCCCGGCTGAACTTCAGCACCGATGTGAACGATACCGGCTTCGTCGAGGTTCTTCAGCGCTTCTTCCGAAACGTTCGGAATGTCGCGGGTGATTTCCTCGGGACCAAGCTTGGTGTCGCGGGCCATGACTTCATATTCCTCGATGTGGATCGAGGTGAAGACGTCCTGCATCGCGATCTTTTCGCTCAGGAGGATGGAGTCTTCGAAGTTGTAGCCGTTCCAGGGCATGAAGGCGACGAGCACGTTGCGGCCAAGGGCGAGATCACCCAGTTCGGTCGACGGGCCGTCGGCGATGATGTCGCCGGCATTGATGTGGTCGCCCACCACCACCAGCGGACGCTGGTTGATACAGGTCGACTGGTTCGATCGCTGGAACTTCATCAGGTTGTAGATGTCGACGCCCGACTTCGACGCATCGGTTTCTTCCGTTGCGCGAATAACGATACGGGTGGCGTCCACCTGGTCGACGATACCGGTGCGCTTGGCCACGATGGCGGCGCCCGAGTCACGGGCCACGACGGGCTCCATGCCGGTGCCGACAAACGGAGCCTCGGCACGCAGCAGCGGCACAGCCTGCTTCTGCATGTTCGAGCCCATCAGGGCGCGGTTGGCGTCGTCGTTTTCGAGGAACGGGATCAGCGAAGCGGCAACCGACACCATCTGCTTGGGGGAAACGTCCATCAGGTCGACGTTTTCCTTGGGCGTCAGGCCGTTGTCGCCGGCATGGCGCGCCACGACCAGGTCGTCCTGCAGTTCCAGGGTCTTGGCAAATTGCACGTTCGCCTGGGCGACGTAGTGCTTCGCCTCTTCCATGGCCGAGAGGTAGACGACCTCGTCGGTCAGCTTGCCGTCGACGATCTTGCGGTACGGAGTCTCGATGAAGCCGTACTTGTTGACGCGGGCATAGGTGGCCAGGTTGTTGATCAGACCGATATTTGGGCCTTCCGGCGTTTCGATCGGGCAGATACGGCCATAATGGGTCGGGTGCACGTCGCGCACTTCGAAACCGGCGCGTTCGCGGGTGAGACCGCCCGGCCCGAGCGCGGAAAGACGACGCTTGTGCGCCACTTCCGAGAGCGGGTTGGTCTGGTCCATGAACTGCGAAAGCTGGCTGGAACCGAAGAATTCACGCACCGCGGCCGCGGCCGGCTTGGCGTTGATCAGGTCCTGCGGCATGACCGTGTCAATTTCGACCGAGCTCATGCGCTCCTTGATGGCGCGTTCCATGCGGAGCAGGCCAAGGCGATAGGAGTTTTCCATGAGTTCGCCGACAGAACGGACGCGGCGGTTGCCCAGGTTGTCAATGTCGTCGATTTCGCCCCGGCCATCGCGCAGGTCGACCAGGGTGCGGACGACTTCGACGATGTCTTCCTTGCGCAGGGTGCGCATGGTGTCGGGCGCATCGAGCTCGAGGCGCATGTTCATCTTGACGCGGCCAACGGCCGACAGGTCATAGCGTTCGCTGTCGAAGAACAGCGACTGGAACATGGCTTCGGCGGTTTCGACGGTCGGCGGCTCGCCCGGACGCATGACGCGGTAGATGTCGAACAGGGCGTCTTCACGGCTCTCGTTCTTGTCCACGGCCAGCGTATTGCGGATATAGGCGCCGATGGTGATGTGGTCGATGTCGAGGATCGGCAGCTCGTCAAAGCCCTTGCCGACGAGGTTCGTCAGCAGCTTCTCGTCGAGCTCGTCGCCGGCTTCGGCATAGATTTCGCCCGTCTGGAGGTTCACCAGGTCTTCGGCGATATACATGCCATAGAGGTCTTCATCGACCGCCAGCAGGTGCGTCAGGCCGTTTTCGGCAAGCTTCTTGGCCTGGCGGGCCGACAGCTTCTTGCCGCCTTCATGGACGACGTCGCCAGTCTTGGCGTCGATCAGGTCGTGGCTCGGCTTGGCGCCCTTCCACTTCTCGGCATCGTACGGAACGCGCCAGCCCTTCTCGGTCTTTTCGTATTCCAGCTTGGTGTAATAGGTGTCGAGGATCTCCTCGGCATCCATGCCCAGCGCCTTGAGCAGCGAGGTGACCGGAATCTTGCGGCGACGGTCGATACGCGCATAGACGATGTCCTTGGCGTCGAATTCGATGTCGAGCCAGGAACCGCGATAGGGAATGATGCGGCCGGCGAACAGCAGCTTGCCGGACGAGTGGGTCTTACCCTTGTCGTGGTCGAAGAACACGCCGGGCGAACGGTGCATCTGCGAAACGATGACGCGCTCGGTGCCGTTGACGACAAAGGTGCCATTGGGCGTCATGAAGGGCATGTCGCCCATATAGACGTCCTGCTCCTTGATGTCCTTGACCGAGCGGGCGCCGGTTTCTTCGTCCACTTCGAACACGATCAGGCGCAGCGTCACCTTGAGCGGGGCAGCGAACGTCATGTCGCGCGCACGGCACTCGTCGATGTCATACTTGGGCTGTTCGAATTCGTAGCGCACGAATTCGAGGCTGGCGGTATTCGAGAAGTCGGTGATCGGGAAAACCGAGCGGAACACGGACTGCAGCCCTTCTTCCGGACGACCGCCCTTGGGCTCGTCGACCTGGAGGAACTGATCATACGAAGCCTTCTGGACTTCGATGAGGTTGGGCAGCTCCGTGACTTCGCGGATGGAACCGAAGGACTTGCGAACCTTGCGGCGGCCGTTGAACGTGGTAGCCATGAAAGCTCCTGTTTCTGGTTGTCGCGCCTCTGCCCTGCGGCCGGCGCTCCATTTTTGCTTGTCTCGGAGGCAGATATCCAAAGACCCGACTATCAGCCGTCGGCGCTCGGGATATATGCCTGGTAGTCAATTCAGGGGGCTTTTGCAGATGCCGACACGAACCCGCTCACAGCCCCATGAGCAGGTTCACAGACACGTGATCAGCGACTAAAGCCCCGCACGAGGGACAGCCCACGGCGAGGTCATCAGAGGCTTCGAACTGCCCGCGACATCCAAAATCGTCATATATTTCCGCAAATTGGGGCCTGGACCCATCCAATCGGCCCTGGCGAATCATTCCGTCAGAAACGGAAAAGCGAGATGGCACATAAAGCGCCATCCCGCAAAAATCAAGACCGAAGTCGAACTTACTTGAGTTCGACCTTGGCGCCGGCGTCTTCCAGCTTCTTCTTGATGTCTTCGGCTTCAGCCTTGTTGACACCTTCCTTGACGGCCTTCGGAGCACCTTCAACCAGGGCCTTGGCTTCGCCGAGGCCGAGGCCGGTGATGGCGCGGACTTCCTTGATGACGTTGATCTTGTTGTCGCCGAAGGCGGCCAGGATCACGTCGAATTCAGTCTTTTCTTCAGCAGCAGCGGCCGGGGCAGCAGCGCCGCCAGCGGCAGCGACGGCAACCGGAGCAGCGGCGGAGACGCCCCACTTTTCTTCCAGCAGCTTGCTCAGCTCGGAAGCTTCCAGAACGGTCAGGGCCGAGAGGTCATCAACGAGTTTGGCGAGATCAGCCATTTTATACTCTTTCCAGTTTGGGTTCGGTTTCGAATGTTGAGGTAGTTTGGAACGGCCTTACGCCGCTTCGCTCTTTTCCGCGTGAGCCTTGAGGACGCGAGCAATGCCCGCACCCGGCTGCACGAGGATGGAAGCGATGTTCTGTGCCGGCTGCTTGACGAGGCCTGCGAGCTTGGCGCGCAGTTCGTCGAGCGACGGCATGGTCGCCAGCGCCTTGACGCCATTGGCGTCCAGAGCGGTCGAACCCATGGCACCACCGAGAATCACGAACTTCTGGTTCTTCTCGGCGAAGGCCGCTGCGATCTTGGGCGCAGCGACGGGATCTTCCGCATAGGCGATGACGGTCGGGCCGGTGAACAGGCCCGAAATGTCAGCGACATCGGTTTCCTTCAGAGCGAGCTTGGCAAGGCGGTTCTTTGCGACCTTGACCTTGCCGCCAGCCTTCTTGACCTGCACGCGCAGGTCGGTGAACGCAGCGACGGTCAGGCCGGTATTGTGCGCAACCACGATCGATCCAGCGCCCGCGAGGGCTTCCTGGAGCGAGGCAATGACTGCACTCTTTTCCGCTCTTTCCAAAGCTAGTCTCCACAAATAAGCCCCGAGGCATCCGCCAAGGGACCATTGCCAATTGCTGCCCCCTGCCCTGTTCGGGCCGGGGAACAACGGTTAGTGCCTGCCAACCGAGTGCCCGCATGGGGCAACTGGCTTAGGTTCGAACCGCAACCCGTGTGAGCCTTTCGGCCCGGAATTGGGTCTCACCCCGTCTATTGCTGGCTCCGGATGGAATTAACGGCATGACGCCGGCCGGCAGTCTCGGACAGGACTTTTCCAACCTCGAGCGGATCACTCCACTTCCGGTTGAAACACCGGGCGGCCATGGCCGTCCGGAATTCGTGGTGCGCGATCTATCATCACTCACCGTGCCGCCCTCGGACTTGATCCGAGGGCCACTTTAAACGCGGCACCTAACTGTGATTGGCCCCCGGGTCAAGCCCGGGGCGGCACACGGTGCGCGCAGAGCTTGCGCTCTGCTCTTAAAGCGCGGTACCCGGCTCGACATGGACGCCGGGGCCCATGGTCGAGGAAACGGCGACCTTCTTGACGTAGGTGCCCTTGGCGCCGGCAGGCTTGGACTTCACGACGGCGTCGGTGAAGGCCTTGATGTTCTGCAGCAGCGCTTCTTCCGAGAACGACACCTTGCCGATACCGGCATGGATGATACCGGCCTTCTCGACGCGGTATTCCACGGCGCCGCCCTTGGCAGCACCGACGGCACCCTTGACGTCCATGGTCACGGTGCCGACCTTGGGGTTCGGCATCAGGTTGCGCGGGCCCAGGACCTTACCGAGGCGACCGACCAGCGGCATCATGTCCGGGGTGGCAATGCAACGATCGAAATCGATCTTGCCGCCCTGGATCACTTCCAGCAGGTCTTCGGCGCCGACGATGTCAGCACCGGCGGCCTTGGCTTCGTCGGCCTTGGCGCCACGGGCGAACACGGCGACGCGAACGGTCTTGCCGGTGCCGTTGGGCAGGTTGACCACGCCGCGGACCATCTGGTCGGCGTGACGCGGGTCGACGCCCAGGTTCATCGCGATTTCGACGGTTTCGTCGAACTTGGCGGAGGCGCGGGCCTTGACCATCTTCACGGCGTCTTCGAGGCCGTAGAGCTTGTTGCGGTCGATGCCTTCACGGGCCTTGGCGACCTTCTTTGCGATCTTTGCCATAATTCTCAGCCCTCGACCTGGATGCCCATGGAACGGGCGGAACCGGCGATCATCGACACGGCGGCGTCGATATCGTCAGCGTTGAGATCCTTCATCTTCTTCTCGGCGATTTCACGCAGCTGGGCCGTCGTGATGGTGCCGGCCGATTCCTTGCCCGGAAGCTTGGAGCCGGACTTGAGGTTGACGGCCTTCTTGATGAAGTAGGTAACCGGCGGCTGCTTCATCTCGAAAGTGAAGCTCTTGTCGGCATAGGCGGTGATCACGACCGGAATGGGCGAACCCTTTTCCATTTCCTGCGTGGCGGCGTTGAACGCCTTGCAGAATTCCATGATGTTCAGACCGCGCTGACCGAGGGCCGGGCCGATCGGGGGCGACGGGGTAGCCGAGCCGGCAGGAACCTGCAGCTTGACGTAGCCAGTGACTTTCTTTGCCATTTTCTATCCTCTGTTTGCCCTAAGGCAGTTGAGCCGTGGTGCGGTTTCCTGGCGCCGGCAAAGCGCCATCCCCTTCCACGGGTTTCGCCCGGTTGCCCGGGCGCCTTGGTCAGACCTTTTCGACCTGACCGTATTCGAGCTCCACCGGAGTGGGACGCCCGAAAATCGAGACCTCGACCTTGAGGCGGGAGCGTTCTTCGTCCACCTCTTCGACGACGCCGTTGAAGCTGGCGAAGGGACCGTCCGAAACACGCACGTTTTCGCCCACTTCGAAGCTGACGGAGGGCTTGGGATGGTCCACGCCTTCCTGCACCTGCTGCAGGATCGACATGGCCTCACGCTCCGAAATCGGCATCGGCTTGTTGTCCGCGCCGAGGAAACCGGTGACCTTGGGTGTGTTCTTGATGAGATGGAATGCCTCGTCGGTCATGTCCATCTTCACCAGGACATAGCCCGGGAAGAACTTGCGCTCGGTGTCCACCTTGCGGCCGCGACGGATCTCCACGACCTTCTCGGTCGGCACGATCACGTCTTCAAACAGGTGCTCGAGCTTCTTCTGCGCAACCTTGAGGCGGATGTCTTCCGCCACCTTGCGCTCGAAATTCGAGTAAGCCTGAACGATGTACCAGCGCTTGGCCATAAAGGGTCGCCGCTCCACTTGTATCTAATAACGGATCCGCTTAGCGGATCGACAGCATCAAGGACACGAGCCAGGAAATGACCTGGTCCGCAGTGAGGAAGAACAAGCTGGCGAGGATGACCAGCACCAGCACCATGATGGTGGAAATCACCACCTCATTGCGGCCGGGCCAGGTGACCTTGCTGACTTCCGAGCGAACCTGCTGGAGAAACTGGACGGGGTTCGTACGGGCCATGGGCGTTCAACTCGTATATCTTGGTGCAAAACCAAAGGCCGCGCAGGAATCCCGCACGGCTAGAGCGGGCTATCTAGAGGCTTTGGAAACGGATTGCAACAGGGCCAGGGGAGAATCGTTCACCCCGCCGCACCCGCCGATTTCACCCTTCTGTAAAGTATAAGTGTAAAACCCGAGCGATTTCTCTTGCGCGTCTTGCGGCCATGTCGTTGGATGAATTGTGCCCGGAATGTGGCGGCGCGCTCTTGGAGGGGGCTATGTCGTTCGAGATTATCGGCTGTCAGCTGCTGCACTTTGGTCCGCACCGGACCATCAAGGGTCGCCTCACCGGTACCGTTCGCGTCCGCATTCGCGAAGCATTCATGGGCAATGTCACCGAATATGGTCTCAACCTCCCGGTGAAGAGCGACTGCGGCCTCGTCCCGCACGAGCAGGCTCGCACAGCCCTGCTCGCCCACGCCGCGCACCAGCTCAACAAGCTCAAGGCGCGCCACCTGGCCAGCGCCCTGCCCGCTGCGGCTGAATAGTCGCGATCGACAATTACTTCCCCGCGCAAGCAACCATTGTCCGCCCCGGTCGTTGATACAACGCAGGCTTAGCCTCCTGCGACCTCCAACGTCAGTCCCCGGTTCCCATGCACTCCCCAACCCCTACCGGGGGCTGGCCTATTTCCCCAACCTTTTGTCTTTTTGCCCGCAACCTGGCGGATGCATCCGTTTACGCGCCGGTAAGGAAAAAATCTCTCTGCTTCAACTATTTACGATTGTTTCAGCCGCAGCCACCTACCCTGCCCATAGCAGTTCTCCGGCACATTTGGACGCAGGCCCATCTATGGCAACTTCGATTTTTGGCATTCTCTCCTTATTTTTCTTCGTGGCACTGATCGTCCTCTACTTTGTGCCCTCCATAATCGCATTCCGCCGCAGGCATCGGAATCGCTGGGCCATCTTCGCGCTCAACCTCGTACTGGGCTGGAGTTTCCTGGGCTGGGTAGCGTCGTTGATCTGGGCCTGCGTGGCCGGCGGTGACCTCACGCCCAAGGTCAAGATCGACCTGCGCACCGAAGCCGTCCCTCCTCCCGCCCCGAGCCAGGCCACCACTTCCAACGAGGAAGTCCTGCTCATGCTGACGCGGCTCAAGGAAGTCTACGAGCGAGGCGGTATCGACAAGGACGAATACCACCGGCTGCGGGACCCGATCATCGATCGTTTCCTGTCTCAAAAGGCAGCGTGATTGGTATTGTACTGATCGGAGCTCTGCTCGACGATCCCATTTTAGTGCCTGGCAGGGGCTGGGGGACTCGAACCCACGACCCTCGGTTTTGGAGACCGATGCTCTACCAACTGAGCTAAACCCCTTCAGGCGAGGCTGTGTCTAATCGCAAAGCCGGCATGATGCAAGAGGCTCATTGTACGGACGGTGGAAAGGGTGTCGCGTCTTCCCCGCCGCCAACGCTTTTCTCCTAACCCATTGAATTTGCTCACCATGTTAGCGTCACCGCGCAAACATTCCGGCCCCGCACTTTCCGACTTTACATATAATAGTACTTTATATAGCGTCCTCTCACCGCCTGAAGCGCATACGCCGGGCGGACATTGGGAGGATACCATCGTGAGCATCATCACCAAGCTTGCCCTCGCGGCAGGCCTCGTTACCGCCTTGTCTTCCGGTGCCCTGGCACAGGATCTGACCGGCAAGGTCATCGGCTTCTCGCAGATCGGCTCGGAATCGGGCTGGCGCGCCGCCGAAACGTCCGTGACCAAGCTGCAGGCTGAGGAACGCGGCATCGACCTCAAGTTCGCCGACGCCCAGCAGAAGCAGGAAAACCAGATCAAGGCCATCCGCGGCTTCATCGCCCAGGGCGTTGACGCCATCCTCATCGCCCCGGTTGTCGCCACCGGTTGGGACGACGTGCTGACCGAAGCCAAGGAAGCCGAGATCCCGGTGATCCTGCTCGACCGCGGCATCGACGCCCCCGAAGACCTGTACCTGACTTCGGTCGCCTCCGACCAGGTGCTCGAAGGCCGCGTAGCCGGCGAATGGCTGGTCAACGAAGTGGCCGGCGAAGAGTGCAACGTCGTCGAACTGCAGGGCACCGTGGGCTCCAGCCCGGCCATCAACCGCAAGCAGGGTTTCGAGGAAGGCATCGCCTCGGCCGCCAACATCACCATCACCCAGAGCCAGACCGGCGACTTCACCCGCTCCAAGGGCAAGGAAGTCATGGAGGCTTTCCTCAAGTCGTCCAATGGCGGCGCCGACATCTGCGCCGTCTATGCCCACAATGACGACATGGCCGTCGGAGCCATCCAGGCCATCAAGGATGCCGGCCTCAAGCCGGGCGAGGATATCCTGGTCGTCTCCATCGACGCCGTTCCGGATATCTTCACCGCCATCGCCGCCGGCGAAGCCAATGCCACGGTCGAACTGACCCCGAACATGGCCGGCCCCGCCTTCGACGCCCTGGCCGCCTACTGGGCCAATGGTACCGAGCCGGAAAAGTTCATCATCACCGAATCCAAGCTCTATACCGCTGCTGACGATCCGGCCGGTGAGTACGAACGCCGCAAGGGCCTCGGCTACTAAAGACCATAGGTGTTTGGGGGTGGGGCCGGTTAGTGTGGCCCCACCCCACCCTCATTCCCTCCCCATCCAAGGGAGGGAGGCGAAAGACCGCAGCTTTGTGTTCATCGTCTCCCTCCCCCTTGTGGGGAGGGACCAAGGGTGGGGGTACCCTGGGGGGAGAGGGCAATGAGCAGCAGTGAATACGCGCTCGAAGCGCGCGGCATCGTCAAGATTTTCGGCAACCACGTGGCGTTGGACGCTGTCGATTTCGGCCTGCGTGCCGGGGAAGTCCACGCCCTGCTCGGCGAAAATGGCGCCGGCAAGTCGACACTGATCAAGATCCTGACCGGCGCCTACCAGCCTGATGGCGGCACGGTCCTTGCGGCCGGTGCGCAGGTGCATCTCGACAATCCCCAGCAGGCCCAGGCTCACGGCATCGGCACCGTCTACCAGGAGGTCAACCTCCTGCCCAACCGCTCCGTGGCGGAAAACCTCTTTCTCGGCCACCAGCCGACCCGCTTCGGCCTCGTCAGGCGCCGCAAGATGGAGGCGGACGCCCGTCTCATTCTCAAGCGCTACGGGCTCGACATCGATCCATCGAGCGAACTCGGCGCCCATTCGGTGGCCGTCCAGCAGATCGTCGCCATTGCCCGCGCCGTCGAACTGTCGGGCAAGGTGCTCATCCTCGACGAACCCACCGCCAGCCTCGACCGCAACGAGGTCGAACGCCTCTTCGAGATTATTCGCGATCTCAAGGCCCATGGGCTTGCCATCGTCTTCATCACCCATTTCCTCGACCAGGTGTTCGCCATCGCCGACCGGGTGACCATCCTGCGCAACGGCAAGCTGGTGGAAACCCGCGCCCTCGACGACATGACCCGCACGGACGTCGTCCGCCTGATGCTGGGCAAGGACGTCGCTTTCTCCGGCGCCACCGGCGTCGAGGACGCGCGTCCTATGGGCGAAGTCCTGCTCGACTTTGCCAATTATGGCCGTAAGCGCAGCGTGCATCCGTTCAATCTCACCATCCACAAGGGGGAGGTCATCGGCGTTGCGGGCCTGCTGGGTTCGGGCCGCACCGAAATGGCCCGTATCATGTTCGGCGCCGATGCCGCCGACGAAGGCACCGTAAAGGTCGCCGGCAAACCGGCCAGCATCGCGCGCCCCACCGACGCCATCGGACACGGCTTCGGCTTCTGTCCAGAGGATCGCAAGGCCGAAGGCATTTTCGGCGACCTCAGCGTGCGCGAGAACATTATCATCGCCCTCCAGGGTAAGCTGGGCTGGTTCAGCGCCCTCAACCGCGACGAGCAGATGGAAATCGCCGGCCGCTTCGGCGAAAGCATGGATATACGCGCCGCCTCGCTCGACATGCCCATCAAGCTGCTGTCCGGTGGCAACCAGCAGAAGGTTATTCTGTCGCGCTGGCTGGCGACCGACCCTGCATTTCTTATCCTTGACGAGCCGACCCGCGGCATCGACGTCGGCGCCCATGCCGAAATCGTCCGCACGATCAACCGGCTGCGCGACGAGGGCCTGGCCCTGGTCGTCATTTCTTCCGAACTCGACGAAGTCGTCGCCTATTCCTCGCGCATCGTGGTGATGCGCGACCGCGAAATGGTGGCCGAACTCTCGGGCGAAAACATCAATCCCGGCGTCATCGTCCAGGCGATCGCCAACCATCGCGAGGGCCCGTCGACATGATGCGGCGCATTCTCACTCGGCTGGCCAATCCACAACTGCTCGCCCTGGTGGGCGTGCTGCTGGTCAACTGGCTGCTCTTCCCCAACTTCTTCCGCATCACCTGGCAGGACGGTCGCCTCTTTGGCAGCCTCATCGATGTCCTCAACCGGGGCGCGCCGGTGGCCATCCTCGCCATCGGCATGGTGGGCGTCATCGCCACCAAAGGCGTCGACCTCTCGGTCGGCGCGGTGATGGCCATGGCGGGCGCGGTGGCCGCGACAATGGTGGTGGCCGGTTATCCAGCACCTGTCGCCGTCGCTGCCGCGCTCGCGGTCGGCCTCGTCTGCGGCCTCTGGAACGGCTTCCTCGTCGCCGTACTCGATATCCAGCCCATCGTCGCCACGCTGGTGCTGATGGTCGCCGGGCGTGGCATCGCACAGCTCATCACCGAGGGCTTTATCGTCACCTTCACCGATCCGCTGTTGATCTTTATCGGCACCGGCTCCTTCCTCGGCCTGCCCATGGCGGCGGTGATAGCGCTCGTCCTTATGATACTGGTCACCCTGCTGGTGCGTCGCACCGCGATCGGCCTCTTCATCGAGGCAGTCGGCGTCAATCGCGCGGCGGCGAGCCTCGCCGGCATCCGCAGCCGCATGCTGCTGTTCCTTGTCTACGGTCTTTCGGGCCTCTGCGCCGCGGTCGCCGGCCTCATCGTCGCCGGCGACATCCGGGGTGCCGATGCCAACAATGCCGGCCTGTGGCTCGAACTCGACGCCATCCTGGCGGTGGTCATCGGCGGCACGTCACTGCTCGGCGGCCGCTTCTCCGTACCCCTGGCAGTGGTCGGCGCCCTCATCATCCAGGCCATGAACACCGGCATCCTCGTCTCGGGCTTCCCGCCCGAATTCAACCTCATCGTCAAGGCGGCGCTGATTTTCCTGGTGCTGATCATCCAGTCGCCGCTGGCCAGCCGGATCGTGCCGGTGCGCACCTCGGCCCGGGAGGCCCGTTCATGAGCCGCAGCCTGCGTCCCCTCCTGGCCACCGCGGTCATCTTCGCCATCGCCTATGCGCTGGCCGTCTTGCAGTTCCCGGCCATGTTCTCCACCCGTGTGCTGGGCAACTTCCTGACCGACAACGCATTTCTCGGCATCACCGCCGTCGGCATGACCTTCGTCATCCTCTCGGGCGGCATCGACCTCTCGGTCGGCGCAGTGATCGGCTTCACCGGCGTGCTGGTGGCCGTGCTCATTTCCTGGGCCGGCTGGCATCCGCTCACGGCCTTCGCCCTGGCGCTTTCCATTGCCGCGATTTTCGGCGGCGTCATGGGCCTCGCCATCCACTACCTGCAAGTGCCCGCCTTCATTGTCACTCTGGCCGGCATGTTCCTCGCCCGCGGCGGCGCCTCGGTCATCACCCAGGATTCTGTGCCCATCAATCACGAATTCTACGACTGGATTTCCCAGCTCATCATCCGCCTGCCTGGCGGCGGACGCCTCAGTTTCATCGGCCTGCTCATGGTCGCGGTCTTCATCGTCGGGGCGCTCGTGGCACACCGCACCAAGTTCGGCTCTTATGTCTATGCGCTGGGCGGCAATCCGGTTTCGGCTTCGCTGATGGGTGTGCCCGTGGCCCGCACCACCGTCGCCGTCTACACCCTCTCCTCGGTCTTGGCCGCCTTGGCGGGAATCGTCTTCTCGCTCTATACATCGGCCGGCTATCCACTGGCCGCAGTGGGTGTCGAGCTCGATGCCATCAGCGCCGTGGTCATTGGCGGCACCTTGCTGACGGGCGGCTACGGCTTTGTCCTGGGCACATTCATCGGCGTCATGCTGCTCGGGCTGGTGCAGACCTACATCATCTTCGACGGGACGCTGTCGAGCTGGTGGACCAAGATCGTCATCGGCGCGCTCTTGTTCCTGTTCATTGTCCTGCAGCGGCTGATCTTCGCAGCCTCGGCACAGGGAGAGAAAGCGTCCTAGATGTCTGGTCTACGGAGGGTGTGGGCGGCTTGTCGCCCCACCCCGTGCGCTGAGAAAGCGCCACCATGATAGAAACCGGCGGCCTCATCCGCTCACTGTCCGGGCGGCGCGCTGCACGCAACTTCCACAATTTCGTCATCAACGAAATCGGTCATGCCATTGTTACCGGTGAATTTCCCATCGGTTCGGTGCTGGCCAGCGACGCGGTGATGATGGAAAAATACGGCGTCTCCCGCACTGTCCTGCGAGAGGCGCTGAAAACGCTTGAGGCCAAGGGGCTCGTGGAAGCGCGGCCCAAGGTCGGCACCCGTGTCTCGCCCAAGAGCCGCTGGAATTTCTTTGATCCGCAGGTCCTGGCCTGGCACTACCACGCCGCGCCCGATCCCGGCCTCTACGAGAGCCTCTTTCGCGTCCGGGCGGCGCTCGAAACGCCGATGATTGCCCTGGCCACCCGCCATCGCACCGCCGAGCACGTGCGCCTGCTCAAATACTGGTGCCACCAGATGGAAACGGCCGGCGACAGCATCGAGCAGTTCGGGCTCGCCTGCCTCGAAGTCCATGGCGTCATCGCCGAGAGCGGTCGCGACCCGCTGCTCCGTTCGATCCTCGGCGTGATCGAACTGACCCTGGCCCTGGCTCTGACCCGCGACCGCACCATGGGTGCGGAGGCCTATCGCACCGCCCTGGCCGGTCGTTTCATCGACCTCACCGCCGCCATCGAGAGCGGCACCCCGGAAGCGGCGGCAAAACTCTATGAAAGCATCCGGCTGCTCGACGAAAGCCAGGCAGTCTAGCGCGCACACCTGTCGGCAAAGGCCGGGGACGGCGCGCCTCCTGCTCCGCCCACTTCCGGCCCTACCCTGCCGCCTCGGTGGCCGCGATTGCCGCCATGTTGACGATGCCACGGCTGGTGACGGTCGGCGCCAGAATATGCGCCGGCTTGGCCGTACCCATCAGGATCGGCCCGATATGAAGGCCGTTGTTGAGTTCCTTGAGCAGCGTCATGGACAGGTTTGCAGCTTCGAGATTGGGGAAGATCAGCAGGTTGGCTTCGCCCTTGAGCACGGAGTCGGGGATATAGCGCTCGCGCAGCTCGGCATTGACCGCCAGGTCGCCCTGCATTTCGCCCTCGACCACCAGATCCGGCGCCAGCCTCTGCAGCTTTTCGAACACGGCCCGCATTTTGATCGACGTGTCTCCATCGCGGGAGCCGAAGTTGGAATAGCTCAGCAGCGCGGCCTTGGCGTCGATATTGAAGCGCTTGAGGTGGTCCCGCGCCTGGAGCGCAATGGAAACCAGCTCGTCCTCGCTGGGGTCGATATTGGCATAGGTATCGGCCAGGAAGAACACGCCGCGATTGAGGATCAGCATTGACAGTGCCGAGAGCTGCTGCGCTCCCGGCGCCACGCCGATGATCGAATGGATATCGCGGGCATGCTTGATGAAGCGGCCCTGCAGCCCGCAGATCAGCGCATCGGCATCGCCACGCCGCACGCCCAGTGCCCCGATGACCGTGGTATTGGTGCGCACGATGGTACGCGCGGTATCGGGGGTTACGCCCTTGCGGCCCACCAGCGCGTGGAACTCGTCCACGTAATCGCGATAGCGCGGATCGTCTTCCGGATTTATGACCTCGAAATCCCTGCCCGGACGGATGGTGAGGCCGAAGCGTTCGAGCCGGCTCTCAATCACCAGCGGGCGCCCGATCAGGATCGGCTTGCCGATGCCGTCCTCGAGGATCACTTGTGCGGCGCGCAGCACGCGCTCGTCCTCGCCGTCGGCAAAGGCAATGCGCTTGTCGGTCGCCTGGGCCTGCTCGATCATCGGCTTCATCACGAGGCCCGAACGGAAGACGAAGCGGCGCAACTGGTCGCGATAGGCGTCGAAATCCTCGATCGGCCGCTTGGCAACGCCCGAATCCATCGCCGCCTTGGCGACAGCCGGGGCTATCCGCAGGATCAAGCGCTGGTCGAACGGATTGGGGATCAGGTAATCCGGCCCGAAGATCGCCGGCACACCATGCGCAGTGGCCTCGAGGCCGGGTTCATGCGCGAGCTTTGCAATGGCATGCGCCGCCGCCGCCTTCATCTCCTCGTTGATGATAGTAGCGCCGCAATCGAGCGCACCCCGGAACAGGAACGGGAAGCAGAGGACATTGTTGACCTGGTTGGCATAATCCGACCGCCCGGTGCAGACCAGCGCGTCCGCCCGCGTGGCCTTGGCCAGTTCCGGCATGATTTCCGGGATCGGGTTGGAAAGCGCCAGGATCAGCGGGTTCTCCGCCATGTCCCGCATCATTTCCGGCTTCAGCGCCCCGGCTTTGGAGAGGCCGACATAGATGTCGGCGCCAGCCATCACGTCGGCCAGTTCGGTGGCGTCCGTATCTTGCGCAAAGGCGCCGCGCCAGCGATCGACGCTGTTGTCGCGCTTCTTGGTGACGAGGCCCTTGCTGTCGGCGATCCAGATGTTTTCCCGCTTTGCACCGACCGCGATCAGCATGTTCATGCAGGCAATGGCCGCCGCTCCGGCGCCCGAGGTCACGATCTTGACCTGGCCGATATCCTTCTTCACCAGCCGCATGGCATTGATGACCGCCGCCGCCACGATGATGGCCGTGCCGTGCTGGTCGTCATGGAACACCGGGATGTTCATGCGCTCGCGCAGCGCTTCCTCGATTTCGAAGCATTCGGGCGCCTTGATGTCCTCGAGGTTGATACCGCCGAAGCTGGGTTCGAGCGGCGCCACGATCTCGATGAAGCGCTTGGGGTCCTGCTCGTTGATTTCGAGATCGATGGAATCGATGCCCGCGAACTTCTTGAACAACACCGCCTTGCCTTCCATCACCGGCTTCGAAGCCAGCGCGCCGATATTGCCAAGGCCCAGCACGGCCGTGCCGTTGGAGATCACGGCCACGAGGTTTCCCTTGGACGTGTATTTATAGGCATCGGCCGGATTGGCGGCGATTTCCTCGCAGGGAATGGCGACGCCGGGCGAATAGGCCAGAGACAGGTCGCGCGTATTGGCCAGCGGCTTGGTGGCCACGATCTCCAGCTTACCGGGGCGCGGATATTCGTGGAAATGCAGCGCGGCGTCGCGCAGGCTGGGTGTGTCAGACACTGTTCTCTCCTCGCTCGGGCCATGCCAGGGCGGCACTTTTCGCCGCAAGCCCATCTGTTCCCCCAAAGATCAGGGCAGCGGTCTGCGCAAAAGCAATACTTTGGTCGATATCGGCAGCCAGAAGCCGGCGATGTCCCGCCATAGCGGGACGGTCAGGGCATATTCATGAGGGGAGTTTTGGAGCGGGTAGCGGGAATCGAACCCGCGTATTCAGCTTGGAAGGCTGCTGCTCTACCATTGAGCTATACCCGCAAGGGCTTGAAGGCCAAGGCAGGGATTAGCGCGAACCGGCCTGCGCTGGCAAGGGTGTGGGTGCCGCGCTTTCCACAATAAGCCTGTCGGGCCAATTTCTTGCGGGAGAGTAGCGCAAGGGTGTTGACACCTTTGCGACAGCCCACCATAAACCGCCCCGACGAAACGCGAGAGCGCTTCGTGTCCTGCCCGGAAATGTGGAGGGGTGGGAGAGTGGTTAAATCCATCAGACTGTAAATCTGACGCCTCAGGCTACACTGGTTCGAATCCAGTCCCCTCCACCACCCTGCCCCGACATCGCGGCGCCTGCCCGATCAAATCTGCGGGTTCGTGCATTTTTGGCCCCCGTAGCACCGGTACTGCCCTCTCGACTCCGCGCTTCCGGTCTGCTTCATATCCACTTGAGCGAATTGGTCTTTGGGGGATGCAACGATGGCAAAACAGAAAATCTCACGAGCCTTGAGCCTGGCCATGGCTGCCGCCCTGCTGGCCGCCCCGGTTGCCGCGCAAGACACGACCGATTGGGGCCAGGTCGGCGATTGGCTGATTGCCGTTGACCCGACGCTCGACAATTCCTGCTTCGCGCTCAACGAATATGACGATGGCACCGTAATGCGCATTGGCCTCGACATGTCGGCCGATGACGATCGCTGGTACATCATGTTCGGCAATGACCGCTGGGCATCCATCGAAGATGGTGGCGAATACGACGTGGCCCTGCAATTCGACCGCGAGCCGGAATGGACGGCGGGCGCCACCGGCGTCAACATGGGTGGCGACGTCAATTTTCTCTATGTCTTCGGCTCCGACATCGAGTTCTTCGATGAGTTCGTGCGCAAGAATGCGGTGACGCTGTTCTACGACGGCCAGTCCATCGCCAAGCTCAGCCTCTCCGGCAGCGCCCGCGCCACCAATGCCATGCTCGATTGCCAGGAAGAGCAGGTTGCCGCGCCCGCAGCCGACCCGTTTGCCGGCAAGAAGAAGAAGGCGCGCCCCGATGAGGACCCGTTCGCCAACTGAGCGTATCGGGCTATCCTTGCGGAAACATCGGAAACCCGATACCGCTCCGCCATGAGCCGCAACAAGTTTCCGCCCAAGCCCAAATACGATCCCGATACCGGTCCGGTCTATCTTTATGGCCTGCACACCGTGCGCGCCGCGCTGGACAATCCTCAGCGCCTCAAGAAGGAGCTGCTGGTCACCCCCAATGCCCTCAACCGGCTCAAGGAAACCGGCGCCGAATTCGGTAAGGTCAAGGTCACCGAGACCAATCCCAAGGAACTCGACCGCCTTCTGGGCGGCGAAGCCGTCCATCAGGGCGCGGCCCTCGAGGTCGATCCGGTCAGCCGCTTCGGGCTCGACGACATCAAGGATCTCAAGCTGGTCGTCGTGCTCGACCAGTTGACCGATCCGCACAATGTCGGCGCCATTCTGCGCACTGCCTGCGCCTTTGGCGCCGATGCCGTCATCACTACAGCCCGCCACTCGCCGCGCGAAACCGGCGTCATGGCCAAGGCCGCCTCCGGCGCGCTTGACCTTGTGCCGATGATCGAGGTCCGCAACCTCGGTGACACGCTGGAAAAGCTCAAGCAGCGCGGTCTCCTGGTCCTGGGCTTCGACTCCGAGGCCGAAGCGCCGCTTCGTCCACGCACCGATGCGCGCCCCATGGCCGTGGTCATGGGCGCCGAGGGCAAGGGTCTGCGCCAGCGCACCCGCGAACTCTGTGACGAGATGGTGCGCCTAGACATGCCCGGCCCGATCAAGTCACTCAACGTCTCCAATGCCGCGGCCATCGCCCTGTTCGCGGCCACCGCCGGACGCACCGCATGAGCACGTTCGAGCCCTTCGCCATGGCGCTGCGCCTCGCCGGCGTAACCGTCCCACAAGCCGATCTCGATGTTGCGCTGAAGCAGCTCAGTGTCCGCTACGAGCCGGAAGATGCCGACAACAGTTTCTATGCGCAGGTCGACGTGCCGGTGGACAATCCCGTGCGCGCCGTCCTCGATCTGGCGGAGCGCTCGGGCCCGGCCCTTGCCGCCATGCTGGACGACCGCCGCATCGGCAAGGCCGTGCTCGACATCGCCTTCGATTATCCGCATGAGGGCGAGGCGATGTCGGCTCGCCTGCCCGCTCATGCCGTTGCCGCTATTGCCGGATACGGTATCGACATCGAGATTTCCGTTTACCTGACCGACGTCGAGGACGACGAGGAAGAATGACCGAAACGCTGCGCAACTGGGCCGGAAACATCACCTTCGCGGCCCGGTCGCTGGCGCGCCCCCGATCTGTCGCCGAGGTCCAGGACCTCGTTCGTGCCGCCCGCAAGGTGCGCGTTCTCGGCTCCGGGCATTCGTTCAACCGCATAGCCGATACCGACGAGACCCTGATCTCGCTGGCGCACCTGCCGCGCCGGATCGACATCGATGCCGCAGCAGGCACGGTCACCGTCGATGGCGGAGCAACCTATGCCGATGTCGCGCCCGTGTTGCATGCCGCCGGCTTTGCTCTGGGCAACGTGGCTTCGCTGCCCAGCATCACCCTCGCGGGCGCCGTCGCCACGGCCACCCACGGGTCGGGCGATGCCAATCAGAATCTGTCCGCCGCCGTCAGCGCCATTGCCTTCGTCACCGGCAGCGGCGAGCTTCTGACGCTGCGGCGCGGCGACACTGACTTTGATGGCGCGGTCGTCAATCTCGGCGCCCTTGGCGTCATGGTCGAACTCACGCTTGACCTGCTGCCCGACTATGACATCCGGCAGAATGTCTATCTTGGCCTGCCCGTCCCTGCCCTCATCGACAATTTCGACGCCGTGATGAGCCGCGCCTACAGCGTCAGCCTCTTCACCCGCTGGCAGGGCGAGGCGGTCGACCAGGTCTGGGTCAAGGCCCTTGCCGGCGGCGACGATCCGGTCGAGGACATCCTGGGCGCCACAGCTGCAACCGGCCCCTGCCACCCCATTCCGGGTCTCGACGGCACTGTCTGCACCGGACAGATGGGCGTTGCCGGGCCCTGGCACGAACGGCTCTTCCATTTTTCCATCGGCAACACGGCCTCGGCCGGTGCCGAGTTGCAGTCGGAATTGTTCGTCGCGCGCGCCGATGCCCCAGCCGCCATCGCAGCGCTTTTCAGGGTGCAGGACCAGTTCTCGTCCGCCCTGATGATTTCTGAAGTTCGCACCGTAGCCGCGGATAAGCTCTGGCTGAGCTCGGCTTACGGTGGGGACACGGTCGGCTTTCACTTCACCTGGAAGCCCGAATGGGACGCGACCATTGCCGCGGTAAAAGTCGTCGAAGCCGCGCTGGCGCCATTCAACCCGCGCCCGCACTGGGCCAAGGTCTTCACCCTGCCCCCGTCCGGCATCCGGCCGCACTACAAGCAGATGGACGCCTTCCGCGACCTGGCCGACCGCCTCGATCCGGCAGGGAAATTCCGCAACGACTTCGTTACGAAACTACTGTTCGACTGATCCCGGCAGGCCGGTCTCGGCCGTGATCACGCTGCGGCCGAAAACACCGGGCGACTTCGGTACGAGACGCACCACCGAGTACCCACGCGCGTCGAGCTCGGCAAGGAAGCCGGGCAGCATGTCGACCGTGCGCTGGTGAATGTCGTGAAAGAGAATGATGCCGCTGCCCCGCGCTTCCAGCCGGTCGAGCGTGCGCGCAGTGATCACCTCGATGCTGTCCTTGTAATAGTCCTTGCTGTCGATATCGACATCGAGCACCACCATGTCGCCCTGCAGCAGTGTGGTCCTCAGGTAACCGGTCTGTGACAGATAGGGAAAGCGGAAGAAAGGCGATAACTGTTCGTTGGCCAGCGCATCGGCGACGGCGGCTTCGCCCCGCGCGATTTCGTTGAGGGCCGCCTGCCGCGACAGGTTGCCGAGATCGGTATGGTCATAGGTATGGCTGCCCACCGTGTGGCCGCGCTGCGCGACCTCCTGGGCGAGCAGCGGGTGGGCCTTTGCAGCCGAGCCGAGCATCAGGAACGTCGCCCGCACCCCATAGCGATCCAGCGTATCGAGAATAGCGGGGGTCTTGCCCGGCCGCGGGCCATCGTCAAAGGTCAGGATGACTTCGCCCGGGCGGAGGATGATGTCCGCCGTCGATGCGACTTCCAGCGTACGCCCAGCCAGGTTTGTCGACGACAGGATGCGGTTGGGCATGGATTGATCGAGCCGCGCCGACGGGGTCTGCGCCATGCTGGCTGTCACCACATTGTCCGCCCGCGGAGACAAGCCGGCGACAGTGTCCGTGTGACGGATCGGCTTGGCACAACCGGCCAGCCCGGCCGTGACGAGGCCCACTGCAAATAGCGTACGCAACAACCGCAAGTGAGCACCCCTGACGCCAAATCAACGCCCACTCACAATTTGCGATTATGGTTAATATTCCCCTTGGAAACTCTTAAGAACTACTTACCGGCCAATGCTTTAGCCTTCCGCCCGAGGGTGTCTAGGGCGCTCAGGAAAGCCGATCGGTCCGCTGGCCGGAAGCCAGGGTTGTAGCCCTGGATCTCGCCGGTCTCGCGCAGGTGCTGCTTGAGATCGCGCATGGCCAGCGCCATGCCGATCGATGCCGTCGTGAAGAGTTTCCCGGTAAAGCCCAGCACATGGCAGCCCTTGTCAATGGATCGGCTCGCCAGCGGAATGTCAGCGGTGAGAACGATGTCATTCGCCGCCGCCTGGTCGACGATCCAGTCATCCGCCGCATCGGCCCCGGCCGGCACAACCACAACCCGCACCATCGGATCGCGCGACGGCCGCACCCCGCCATTGCTGACAAAGGTGATGACAAGGCCCAACCGCTCGGCCACCTTCTTCGCCTCCTCCTTGACCGGGCAGGCATCGGCATCGACGAAGATTTGCGGGTCAGGCATGCGATATGGCGTCCATCACAAAGGCCAGGCGCTGGTCCACCGGCGCCTTGGGCAGTTCCACCACGCGATAGCCCATTTCCACATAGGCGTCACGCAGCCCCGGATAGATCCGCTGCGCATGCTCCCAGCCCTCGATGCGCTCGGCATCCTCGACATGGATTTCGCGCCACGGCGGCGCGAGGAACACCGTGGCATTGTAGCGGTAGAGCCGGGCGGCTCGCTCGAAATGGGCGGTTTCGGCGAGGTTCATGATGCGACCATAGGCGATCAGGTCCGGAAGGCCGCGATCGCACAGCGCCACCTCCCCCGTCGCCGCCAGCATCTCGTGGGTCTGGATATCCCGGTCCAGCATCAGTTCCGCAAATCGCGCCGGGTCCCGCCATTGCAGCGCCGGCCCATCAATGGCCGTCTGCACCTGGATCACGGCACGCGCCGCTTCCCTGCCCACCCGGATGCCGCGAGCGGCGTCGTCTTGCCTGCGCCCGGAGCGCCGGAGAGAACAAAAAGTTTGTCGGAATGCAGGGGCATGGTTCGTCCTTGTGCAGGCAGCATGGTGCTGCGGTGAGGAGAAGGCAAATGGTGGGGAAATTGGTGGACCGCGCGCAATGGTCAGGGGCGTCGGATGACGCGGGCGTCTGGCGCGGGGAAATCGAGGGCCGCCATTTGGGCGCCAATGTCAGCGTGATCTTCGTCCACACCGACAAGCCGGGCGGAGGGCCGCGGCTGCATAGGCATCCCTACGCCGAAACCTTCATCATCCGCAAGGGGCGCGCTCTGTTCACGGTCGGCGAGGACCGGTTCGAGGCAAGCGCGGGGCAGATCATCACCTGCCCCGCCAATGTTGCCCACAAGTTCGAGAATCTTGGCCCCGGGACGCTCGAACAGATCGACATCCACGAGGCCAGTCAGTTCAGCACGGAGTGGCTGGAATGATCAGCCCAGCACCCCGGTAGCCAAGGCAAGACCCACGCCAACGGTGAGCGCGAGGACAGATGCCAAAGCCAGCAAACGTCTGTGCGGCGAATTCATCATCAGTCCGATCATGGGCACCTCTATCTAATGGTTCAGTAGACCACGACGCTGCGGATGCTCTCACCCTTGTGCATCATGTCGAAGCCCTTGTTGATGTCCTCGAGGCGCAGGGTATGGGTGATCATCGGATCGATCTCGATCTTGCCGTCGAGATACCAGTCGACGATCTTTGGCACATCGGTGCGGCCCTTGGCGCCACCGAAGGCCGTGCCCATCCATGTGCGTCCGGTGACGAGCTGAAACGGCCGGGTGGAAATCTCCTGCCCCGCTCCGGCCACGCCGATCACCACCGACTTGCCCCACCCGCGATGGCTGCATTCAAGCGCCTGACGCATAACCTTGGTGCTACCAGTGCAGTCGAAGGTATAATCGGCGCCGCCGATCAGATCGCCCCGGCGCTTGGTCAGATTGACGATATGGGGAACCACATCCTCGCCGATTTCGGTAGGGTTGACGAAATGGGTCATGCCGAAGCGCTCGCCCCACTCCTTCTTGCTGTTGTTGATATCGACGCCGATGATCATGTCGGCGCCCGCCAGGCGCAGGCCCTGAATGACATTGAGGCCGATGCCGCCGAGGCCGAAGACCACGGCCGTCGCGCCGATCTCCACCTTGGCCGTATTGATCACCGCGCCGATGCCCGTGGTGACGCCGCAGCCGACATAGCAGATCTTGTCGAAGGCGGCTGCGGGGTCGATTTTGGCCACCGCAATCTCAGGCATGACTGTGTAGTTGGAGAAGGTCGAGCAGCCCATGTAGTGGAAGATCGGCTTGCCCTCGAACGAGAAGCGCGACGTGCCATCCGGCATCACGCCCTGCCCCTGCGTGGCGCGGATGGCGGTGCAAAGATTGGTCTTGCCCGACCGACAGGCGTAGCACTCGCGGCATTCCGGCGTGTAGAGCGGGATGACATGGTCACCCTTCTTGAGGCTGGTGACGCCGGGGCCGACATCCACCACCACGCCCGCGCCTTCATGGCCGAGGATCGAGGGAAAGAGGCCCTCGGGATCCGCACCGGATAGGGTAAAATCGTCGGTATGGCAGAGGCCCGTCGCCTTGATCTCGATGAGAACCTCGCCGTCCCTGGGGCCTTCGAGATCGACTTCGACGATTTCCAACGGCTTTCCAGCGGCGAAAGCAACGGCGGCACGGGTTTTCATGCGACATACTCCAGGCAACGAATCCGGGGGACACTCGCACAGCCGGGCGGGAGGGACAACGCCGCCGCCCGTTCAATCGTCCGAGACGGTGCCATCCTTTGGCGGCTTGGCCACCTTGATGCCGCGCCGCGCCAACGCCTCGCGCACCAGCACTTCCATCTCCGCATTGACGCTGCGGAACTCCGACGCGGCGAGACGTTCCACGGCGTCCAAAAGCTCGGGCGCCGTGCGAAACAGGAATGCGCGTTTACCGGGTGAAGCCACGATCAGGTATAGAGCGTGCCGGCATTGACCACGGGCTGCGCCTCGCGGTCGGCACAGAGCACCACCAACAGGTTCGAGACCATCGCGGCCTTGCGCTCTTCGTCCAGGTCCACCACGTCGCGGGCACTGAGCTGGTTGAGAGCCATTTCCACCATGCCCACCGCACCCGCCACGATCTTCTGGCGCGCCGCGATGACAGCCTCGGCCTGCTGGCGCTTGAGCATCGAACCGGCAATTTCGGGCGCATAGGCCAGGTGCATCAGGTGGACCTCGTCGACCTGGATGCCAGCCACGGCGACTCGGGCGGAAAGGTCCGCGCGCAGCCGCTCGCCGATCAGCTCGGCGTCGTCGCGCAGTGTCGGTTCCTCGTCCTCTGAGTGGTCGTAGGAATATTGCCGCGCCACCTCGCGGAGGCTGGTCTCGATCTGGATGCCGGCAAAAGCCGTGTAATTGTCGACGTCGAACAGCGCCTGCGCCGAATCCTGCACCCGCCAGACCACGTTGACGGCGATCTCTATTGGGTTGCCGCGCTTGTCGTTGACCTTGAGCGTTTCGCTGGTGACGTTGCGGACACGCAGGCTGATCTTGGTGCGTCCATACCAGGGCAGCACCCAGCCGAGACCAGGGTTACGGTCGGTGCCGATATAGGCGCCGAAGAGCGTGATCGCTGCGGCCTGATTGGGCTGCAGATTGTAGAAGCCGCAGGCGATCAGCACGGCGACCACGAGGATGCCGATCGAGCTGAGCACCAGCAGCACCTTGGCCTCGCCGCTGACGCCGACGAAGAATATGGCCACCGCCGCAAGGATGAGCCCGGCAACCACGATGAGCATTGGCACGCCGCTGCTGCGAGCGATGAGCTTTTCCCCGGTGCGGGGAATCTGAACCTGTTCCACGATGATCTCCCTTCCCTCAGTGCCTAGACGTCGCGTTCTTCGACGGTGACGCCACCGCCAAGCAACTTGCGGCTGATGGTGACGAACCTGTGCTGGCGATGGCGGCGCAACAGCACCGAATGCACCATTCGACCCATGGAATCGACGCAGGAGGAACTGTCGATGATCTCCCATCCCTGCGCCACCAACTGGCTGACCGGCTTCTGCTCGTTTTCCATCCGCGCCTCCACTGCGATATCAAAGTGATATCACTTTGATTGCACCGGACGCAACCTGAATCTGCCGGCGGCTCAGGAGCCGCCCAGGCTCAGCATGACGTTGACGGCAGCCGCCAGGATGATGGTGTTGAACAGGTGCGAAAAGATCAGATGCACCATGACCAGCCGGCGCATCTTGTGGCTTTCCACCTTGGTATCCGACGTCGCGACTGAGGTTCCGACCGTATAGGAGAAGTACATGAAGTCGTAGCCATCGGGGTCTTCGTCGCCCTGGAAGTCGAGGCCACCCTCGACAGCCGCGCCCTCGGCGGCGGCATCCACCTGGTAGAACTCATAGGCATAATGCAGCGCGCCCATGGCCTGCACCGTGAACCACCCCAGCAGCACCGAGACGACGCTGATCGCCACGGCCCAGGGGTCGGGGCTTTCGCCACCCATCAGCGCGAGAAACAGCGAGACCACCGAGGCGGTTACCACGATCAGCACGATGAGGAAGATGCCGCCCGCGGGCGTATCCTCGTCCCGCGCGTTCTCGCGCAGATAGTCAGCGGTGAGATAGGGAAGCTTGAGCAGTGTCAGCAGCAGGAAACCGACGAAGAGACCGGTCGCACCCAGGCCTATGGAATGCTGCGGCATCAGCCACAGCGCAGCCAGAAAGGTCACCACGCCGATGGCGAGGCCGAAATAGAATGGCGCATGGCGCGGCATGAGCCGCTTCAGAGCCGGTCCATGCTCCTGGCGTGCAGGTTGCTTGGCATTGGTCTTGCGGCGCGGAGGCTGACCACGGGCGGGTCGGGATACGGTTTTGGGCATGTTGACGCTTCCGGATGCCGGCAGCGTGCCGGCACCCCCTCAACGCCGTCAGCCCGCAATGGCTCCCGGCCCCGGCGTGGCGCCCGGCGGCACCTTGCCCATGATGATCATGCCCAGCACTTCGTCCTTGGTGACATCTGAGGTCCGGGCCTCGCCCACCACCTTGCCGTTCTTCATCACCACGACCCGGTCAGCCAGGTCGAACACGTCGTGGATATCGTGGCTGATGAGGAAAATGCCGATGCCCTCGGACTTGAGCTGCTTGATCAGCTCGCCCACCTGCGCCGTTTCCTGGGGGCCCAGCGCGGCAGTCGGCTCGTCCATGACCAAGATGCGCGCATTGAAGAGTATCGCCCGGGCAATGGCGACGGACTGGCGCTGGCCGCCCGACAACGCCTTCACTGGCTCCTTGAAACGGCGGAAATTCGGGTTGAGCCGGCCCATCACTTCGCGCGCCTTGGACTCCATGGCCGCGTCGTCGAGCGTGCCCAGCGACGTCACCATTTCCCGCCCGAGGAACAGGTTGGCCGCGGCGTCCACATTGTCGGCCACGGCGAGCTGCTGGTAAATCGTCTCGATGCCATAGCCCTTGGCGTCGCGCGGATTGTTGATGACAGCCGTCTCGCCATTGATGCGGATTTCGCCGGCATCGCGCTTGTAGGCGCCGGAGAGGATCTTGATCAGCGTCGACTTGCCCGCGCCATTGTGGCCCAAAAGGCCGACCACTTCCCCGCTATGCAGGTCGATCGAGGCATGGTCGACGGCGCGGATGCCGCCGAACGAGATCGAGATGTCGGTCATTTCGACCAGTGGCGTGCCGGTATCCAGCATAACGCAACTCCTAATGCTTGTTCCGGCGGTAGAGCGTGTCGAGCCACACCGCGAAAACCAGGACGATACCAACCACGATGGATTGCAGCGGGCTGTCGATGCCCATCAGCACCATGCCCGACTGGAGCGACTGCATGACCAGCGCTCCGAGCAGCGCGCCCGCGATGGTGCCGACACCACCGGCAAGCGAGGTGCCGCCGATCACCGCCGCAGCGATGACATAGAGCTCGTCCAGCGTGCCCAGTGCATTGGTCGCGGCATTAAGGCGGGCCGACGAGATCGCCGCTGCAATTGCGCAGAGCGCGCCCATCAGCATGAATATCTTGACCGTCACCCAGCGGGTATTGATGCCCGCAAGTTCCGCCGCTTCGGGATTGCCACCCACGGCATAAACATAGCGGCCGAACCGCGTGCGGGTGGCGAGGAAGGTCATCACCACGCCCACGCCGACCGCGATCAGCACCGGAATGGCAATGCCGTGCGAAATGAACAGCCCGCCCTCGGGCACCGGGATGCCGCTGGCCGCGGCGTAATTCTCGGCGATCCGCGTCGGCCAGGGATAGGCGTTCGCCACCCAGACGGCAGCGATCGTCGCGCCGCAGCCGATCAGCGCCAGCGACACCTCGGCCCAGACCGGACGTTGCGGAAAATTGAAGCGCTGGCGTTGCCGCCGCCCGAAGTAGAGGCCGACGACGATGGCGGCGCAGGCGATCACGCAGACGACCCAGCTCCACAGGCTGCCGATGGAGCCAGCCGGGCCGCCCCCCATGAGCTGGAACTTGGTATCCATGGGGGCCACGGTGCGTCCGGCAGTGACCCACCAGGCGGCGCCGCGCCAGACGAGATAACCACCCAGCGTCACGATAAAGGCCGGCACCTTGAGATAGGCGATGATCCCGCCCTGGAGGGCACCGATGCCCGTGCCCACGATGAGGCCGGTTGCCAGCGACAGGATCCAGATGGCCGGATGGCCGAGCCCCAGGCCCAGTTGCACCGGCAGGATCTGCGTCTGCATCACGCCCATGACCATACCGACCAGCCCGAGGATCGAGCCGACGGAAAGGTCGATATTGCGGGTGACGATGACCAGCACCATGCCGGTGACCATGACGGCGACCGATGCGGTCTGCACCGACAGGTTCCAGAGATTGCGGGGGGTCAGGAACAGCCCGCCCGAAAAGAAGTTGAAGCCGATCCAGATAGTGGCGAGCGCGCCGATCATCCCCAGAAGGCGGGTATCGATCTCCGTCGCCAGAAGAAAGCGCTGGAGCGGATTCTGCACCATCTGACTATGATGCGTGGTGCTGGACATGGCGCGCTGGTCGGCCATCAGTTTCTCCCTGGGGAAGCAGCGCTCCGGCGGACCGGGGCGCGATCCGGTATGGGTGTGCCGCAGCGCATGACGCCGCGGCACCCCTTACCAGTCTAAGCCAGTTTGGCCTCAGTTACACGCAGCCACCGAACCGGCGGCGACGCCCTGGCAGACCACGTCCTTGGCTACCCAGCCCGCGTCGATGACGAGGTTGAGGTTGTCCTTGGTGATCGGCACGGGAGCCAGCAGCACGGCGTTCATTTCGACGCCGTTCGGGCCGTCGGCGAACTTGGTCGCCCCGGTCACGGCATCGAGCGCCGTCCCGCCAGCGAGTTCGACCGCGATTTCGGCGGCCTTCTTGCCCAGTTCGCGCGCATCCTTCCACACCGACACCGTCTGGGTGCCGAGCGCGATGCGGTTGAGGGCGGCGTGATCGCCGTCCTGGCCGGACACCGGTACCGAACCGGCGAGACCCTGGGCGCTGAGGGCAGCGATGGCGCCGCCGGCAGTGCCGTCATTGGAGGCGACGACGGCGTCGACTTCATTATTGTTGGCGGTCAGGAACTGTTCCATGTTCGCCTGGGCGACTTCCGGGTTCCAGTTGTCGGTATAGGCTTCGCCGACATTGACGATGGCGCCCGAATCCACGGCTTCCTGCAGCACTTCCATCTGGCCGGCGAACAGGAAGTCCGCATTCGGATCAGCCGAATTGCCCTTGATGAAGACGTAGTTGCCTTCCGGCTGCACTTCGAACACGCCGCGGGCCTGCATGCGGCCGACTTCCTTGTTGTCGAAGGTCAGGTAGAAGGCATCGGGGTTCTCGATCAGGCGGTCATAGCCAACCACCGGGATACCTTCGGCAACGGCGGCGGCCACGGCGGGACCGATGGCGTCGCTGTCCTGGGCCAGCACGATGATCGCATCGGCACCCTGGCTGATCAGGCTTTCGATGTCGGTCAACTGCTTGGATGCGGACGACTGGGCGTCGGCCGAGATGTACTGGGCGCCAGCGGCTTCGAGTGCGGCCTTGATGGCGGCTTCGTCGGTTTTCCAGCGCTCTTCCTGGAAGTTGTTCCAGGAAACGCCGACCACGATCTGGTCCTGCGCGATCGCGGTTCCACAAAGGACCGTCGATGCGAGCAGAATCGCTGCAAACTTGTTCATAGATGTCCTCCCAAAGGGCAGCATGCTGCCCGCCATGCAAGTTGGCGGCATAACCCCAACCAGGCGCCGCCTCCCTGCGCCTTGAGCATTATTTTTACTGCTCGAAAAAAGCTCTCGCATGTGTGAACGCGGCATGTCAACGTCAATTTCGGAGCCCGAAGATAATCACCGGTTGCGATCCAGCCGATTGAGTGCTGATTAGGGCCTGGGGTTGGAGGTGCGTGCTTGACGCGGAAGGTCAGCGACAGCGATAGCGTCCGGCGGGAGAACCGCGGGCTGCTTCTGGCTGCCCTCCGCTCCGGCGGGCCGCAGTCGCGCACCGTCTTGGCCGGCCTTACCGGGCTGAGCCATGCCAGTGTCACCGCCATCATGCAGGATCTGCTCAACCAGCGGGTGGTGGAGGAGCTTTCCACGCCCGGCCCGGCCGACGGACGTATGCGCGGACGTCCTGCCACCCTTGTCGGCTTCCGGCGCCAGGCCGCCTATGTGGTCCTGTTCGAGCTCGACGTGAATCGCCTGCGCGCGTCGCTGGTCGACTATGCGGGCGTGCTCGTCGATCGCATCGAGACGGCCGTCACACCGCAGACTTTTGCAGCGGCCTCACCGACGGCATTCCTGCTCGAACATCTTTCCGCACTGCGCCAGCGCAACCCGGTCGCCGCGCCACTGATCCGTCGCATCGCCATTTCCGTTCAGGGCATTCTGGATCGCGACGGCAGTGGTTTGAAATGGTCGCCGATCGCCCATCTGGCTGGTTCACCGTTTGCCACCGAGATCGCGGCCGAGGCCGGCGTCGCCGTCGCCGTGCACAAGCGCGGCCGATTGCTCGCCGAAGGCACCCGCTGGCTCGATCCGAACCTGCATGACGCCAGCGTCGCGACGGTGTTCATCGGCTCGACCGTCGCCATGGGGCTCAGCCTGCATGGCCAGATCATGGGCAGGAGCGAAGGCGGCGCCACCGAATTCGGGCATATGAACCACATTCCCAACGGGGCGCTCTGCCGCTGCGGCATGCGCGGCTGTATTGAGGCCTATGCCGCCGATTATGGCGTGCTGCGCACCAGCTATTCCGTGCCCGAGACGGCCACCCCTGCCCCGGCCGTCCCAACCCAGCAATATGACTCGCTGATCCAGCGCGCCGAACAGGGCGACCGCGCCGCCACCCATGGCTTCAACCTGGCCGGACGTGCGCTCGGCTTTGGCCTCAGCCGCATGCTGGCCATGTTCGACCCGTCCCACATTCTGCTGGTGGGCCCAGGCGCGCGCGCCCTGTCGTTCATGCGGGGAGAAATCGAGGCCGCGCTCACGGCCTCCCTCGTCTGCAGCATCAATGGCCTTCCCGTCATCTCCGCTCATCTCGACGAGAAGGAGCCTATCTTCCGGGGCCTGCTGATGAAGACGCTGGCCGCAGTCGATGACACCGACATCGCGGCCCTCCCCTCCGAAGTCCGGGTGTGACGCCGGACGCTAGAGCTTGAGGAAGGCGTGCAGCTCGTCGGCCAGGGCCGCCGGCTCCGCGTCGGCGCCGTGCAGCACCAGCTCTGGATTGCTCGGCGCTTCGAATGGCGAGTCGATCCCGGTGAAGTTCTTGATCTCGCCGGCACGTGCCCGCCTGTAGAGGCCTTTCGGATCGCGCCGCTCGCACACCTCGATGGGCGTATCGACATAGACCTCGGTAAAGTCGATGTCCCCGGCGATTTCGCGCGCCAGCCGCCGCTCCTTCTCGAAGGGCGAGATGAACGAGACCAGGACGATCAATCCCGCATCTGCCATCAGCCGGGCCACTTCGGCCACGCGGCGGATGTTTTCCACGCGCGCTGCTTCGGTGAAGCCGAGGTCCTTGTTCAGTCCGTGCCGGACATTGTCGCCATCCAGGATATAGGCGTGGCGGCCCTCAGCGGTCAGCCGCTTTTCGAGAATATTGGCGACCGAAGATTTGCCAGAGCCGGACAGGCCGGTGAACCAGACGATGCGAGGCGTCTGCCCCTTCATCTGCGCGCGCACGGCGCGGTTCACGTCGAAGGATTGGTAGGTGAGGTTCTGCGCGCGCCGCAGCCCGAAATCGATCGTGCCCGCACCCAGTGTGGCGTTGGACAGCCGATCGATGAGGATGAACCCGCCGGTCAGCGGATTGCTCGCATAGGGGTCGAAGGCCAGCGGCTTGTCGGTGGCGATGGTGACTGTCGCGACCTCGTTGAGGTCGACCTTGGTCGCCGCGGTCTGATCCAGCGTGTTTACATTGGTGCGAAATTTGAGGTCGGTAATGGCCGCCGGAACGGTCTGCGAACCGATCTTGAGGAGATAAGATCGCCCAGGATAGGCCGGCTCCTCGTTCATCCAGATCAGCCGCGCCTGGAACTGGTTCGAATATTCGGGCGTGTGGCCCGGATGGCTCAGCACATCGCCGCGGGAAATGTCGACTTCACGGTCCAGCACCAGTGTCACGGCCTGACCGGCAATGGCGCGCGGCAGGTCGCCGTCCATGGTGACGATGCGGTTGATGACGGCCGGCTTGCGCGAGGAGGCGATCAGCACCTCGTCGCCTACCGATACCGACCCGGACGCGACCGTTCCAGAGAAGCCGCGGAAATCGAGGTTCGGGCGGTTGACCCACTGCACCGGGAAGCGGAACTTCTGTGCCGTCCGGTCCTCCGCCACGTCGATGCTCTCGAGATAGGGCATGAGCGGCGTGCCGTTGAACCAGGGCGTCTTGTCGCTCGGCGTCAGGATATTGTCGCCGCGCAGGGCCGAAACCGGCACGGCGCTGAGCGTCTGGAAGCCCAGCGGCGCAGCGAACGCCTTATACTCGGCAACGATGCGATCGAAAGTCGCCTGATCGTAGTCGACAAGGTCAATCTTGTTGATGACAAGCACCACATGCTTCACCCCGATCAGCGAGAGAATGAAGCTGTGCCGCCTCGTCTGGGTGAGCACGCCTTTGCGCGCGTCGATCAGCAACAGGGCGAGGTCGGCATTGGAGGCGCCGGTGGCCATGTTGCGCGTATACTGCTCGTGGCCCGGCGTATCGGCGACGATGAACTTGCGCTTGTCGGTGGAAAAGAACCGGTAGGCGACGTCGATGGTGATGCCCTGCTCGCGCTCGGCAACCAGCCCATCGACGAGCAGCGAGAAGTCGATCCCCTCGTCGCCCACGGTGCGATTGTGGCTTTCCTTGCGCAGGCTCGCCAACTGGTCGTCGAGGATGAGCTGGCTGTCATAGAGCAGCCGTCCGATCAGGGTCGATTTGCCATCATCGACGCTGCCGCAGGTGAGGAAGCGCAACAGCGACTTGTCGGTCTGCTGTGCCAGCCAGAGGTCGAGATCGGTATCGGGAGTGGCCATGGCGAGCGACATTCTCAGAAATAGCCTTCCTGCTTCTTCTTCTCCATCGAGCCGACGGAGTCGGAATCGATGAGCCGGCCTTCCCGCTCCGAGGTGCGGCTGGCCTGCATTTCCATGATGATCGACGGCAGGTCGGCCGCATTGGACCGGATGGCCCCGGTCAGCGGGTAGCAACCGAGGGTACGGAACCGCACCGTTTCCTCTCGCGGCGTTTCGCCGGGATTGAGTGGCAACCGCTCGTCGTCGACCATGATCAGCGTGCCCGAGCGCTCCACCACCGCACGCGGCTTGGCAAAATAGAGCGGCACGATCGGAATGCCTTCCGAATAGATATAGGTCCAGACGTCGAGCTCGGTCCAATTGGAAATCGGAAACACGCGCATGCTCTCGCCCGGATTGAGGCGGGCATTAAACGTGCGCCAGAGTTCGGGGCGCTGGTTCTTCGGGTCCCAGGCATGGGCCGCATTGCGATGCGAGAAGACGCGCTCCTTGGCGCGCGACTTTTCCTCGTCCCGACGGGCGCCGCCAATGGCCGCGTCATAGCGACCGGCATTGAGCGCCTGTCGCAGCGCCTGGGTTTTCATGATGTCGGTATAGCGCGACGAGCCATGCGTGAACGGGTTGATATTGTCCCGCACGCCATCGGGATTGGTGTGGCTGATCAGGTCGAAGCCATAATCCGCCGCCGTCTTGTCGCGGAAAGCGATCATTTCCTTGAACTTGAACGTGGTGTCCACATGCAGCAGCGGAAACGGGATCTTGCTGGGAAAGAACGCCTTGCGCGCCAGATGCAGCAGCACGCTCGAATCCTTGCCGATGGAATACATCATCACCGGCCGCTCGAAGCTGGCCGCTACTTCGCGCAGGATCTCGATGCTCTCAGCTTCGAGTGCTTGCAGATGCGTCAATCGACTTTGGTTCAAGGTCCCGATCCGGCATAGGGCCACACGCGTGGCAACAGGGCCATTTCGTACCTTTCCTCACCCCGCTCCAGCAAGCCGGAAACCGCGAAAAAGCCCGGCAATACGGGCAGTTGAGGCAAATTTGCCTTCGCAGGAACGCTGGCTATGAAACCGCACCATCAAGCCCGCTTCAGCCGGTTCGACCGATGCGCGACTGCGGTATCCGGGAGAAAAAAAGTTCCCGCCTCTTCCCCTCACGGCGCCGGCTGCCGGGGAGCCGCCGCGCTGGCGAGCCATTCCGTCCCGTGTTACGCAGGCGGCCGACATGTCAGTCGCAAGGACCGGGCCGCATGAACACTATCTGCGTCGTGACCAACGAAACTCCGGCGGCCCAGGACGCAGCGGCGCGGCTGCGCCGGCTCTACGGGGAAGCGGATCTGGACACGGCCGATGCGGTCATTGCCCTGGGCGGCGACGGCTTGATGCTGCAGACGCTGCATCGTGTCCTTGGCACCGGCAAGCCGGTCTATGGCATGAATTTCGGCTCCGTCGGGTTCCTGATGAACCCCTATAGCGAAGCGCGCCTCATCGACCGCTTGCAGGCCAGCCAGCGCACGGTCATCTACCCCTTGGCCATGACGGTGCTCGACGCCTCGGGCCAGACGCGCACGGCGCTCGCCATCAACGAAGTCTCGCTGTTCCGCTCGACCTATCAGGCGGCCAAGCTGCAGATCATCGTCGATGGCGAAGTCCGGCTCGATGAACTGATCTGCGACGGCGCGCTGCTCGCGACGCCGGCCGGTTCAACCGCCTATAATCTCTCCGCACACGGCCCCATCCTGCCCATCGAGGCGCCGCTGCTGGCCCTGACGCCGATCTCCCCCTTCCGCCCCCGCCGCTGGCGCGGCGCCATCCTGTCCAATCGGGCAGCCGTCAAGTTCGTCACCCGGGAAGCGGAAAAGCGCCCGGTGAGTGCAGTGGCCGACAATGTGGAATTCAAGGATGTGCTGGAAGTCACCGTTACCGAGGACCGCAGCCACGGCGTCACCCTGCTGTTCGATCCGGGCACCACGCTCGAGGAGCGGGTGCTGAGCGAGCAGTTTCGCTTCTAGGCCGCCGGCAATTCCAGTTGCGGCGCTGGTGACGGCAGGGCAAGGCTCGCCGTGCTGGACGCGGCAAAGGCGGAAAGCACGCCCCGCGCCGCCTTGCGGGCAAGCCGCACATTCTGTTCGCCCAGATAGGCAAAGGCCTCTTCGAGCTCGGCGGGAATGTCGCCGTCATATTCGGCAAGCAGTTCCTCGGTCAGCGCCGTAACCACATAGTGCCGGGCTGCTAGGTCGTCGAGCAGGTCGGCACTGCGCGCATGCAGCACCATCCGCACCAGTAGGCGTCCCAGGGCAGGCTCGATCCGGCAGCGCACCATCAGCGCGCCGATGGCAGCACGGCTGCCATGTTCGAGCAGGCCCAGCACCTTGTCCCGCGAGCTGCCCGACAGGTTGGCGAGACACGCCGAGAAAAACATGACCCGCCCGGTGGCGATGGAATGGAGCAGGATGCGCATGTTCATGCGGTCCGAGCCGACCAGGTCCTCGACGAACTTGTCGCGCTGCGCGTCCGAGGCGGTCTCGCCGATCGTCGCCAGCGCCGAATCCTTGCCATCCCGCAGCAGCCGCTCCAGCCGGTCCGGCGCCAGCGCGCCCTTGACCAGGCGGCACAAGCGCAGGGCCTCGGTGGCGAGGCTGACAAGGTGCAGCCTGGCCCGGTCCGGCAGGGTATCGAGCGCCAGCAGCGCCCCCCGTATCTGCGCGTCCTCGCCCTGCTCCTGCGCCAGTTGCAGCAGAATTTGTTCGCCAAGCACCTGCCCCGGCCGCTGCAGCACGCGCAGCGTCAGGCTGCGATCGCCGCGGCCGATCAGGATTTCCGCAAGCCGCGGCGAAAGGCTGGCACGCTGGGCAATGGCGATCAGCGTTGCACTGTCCGCATTGCGAGCCAGCGGCACCATGTCCGCATCGACGAGGACAGGCGAATACTGCAGCACGGCCCGCGCAATGATCGGACTGTCCCGCAGCAGCGACAGAATGACCGGGCGCGGCGCTTCCGCCGAATGCAGCAGACCATAGGCCAGCGCCGCTCGCACCTTTATGGACGGGTCGTCGAGAAATGAGATCAGCGCCGCATAGAGCGCCGCCTGTTCGTCGGCCGGCCCCTTGTGCTGGAGGTAGGCCAGTGCCGCCAGATGCGCCGCATGTCCACGCGCATCGCTGTCGCTCGATTGCGAAAGCTTGGAAAACGCGCTGTACTCAATCATGACTATCTCCGCACACTGGCGGAAATCACCCTATTGGTCAGTGCTTAAGGAACGGTTCACCATAACGGGGAGGCAGGGCGGTAAGGATTGGCGTTCGCCACATTCTAGCCCAGCAGCAGGGTCACACTCGAAGTGACAGCGGTTCCACCGGCAATCACCAGGGCCCAGGACAGCGCCGCCAGACCCAGCACATACCATCCGCGTGGCACGGAGATGGTGCGGTGTTTGATTGTGTCGATACGCTGCATTTGTTCCTCCGGCGCTATCCGCGCGAGATGGCAACACTCTGCCGTCCAAAAGTTAACGCCTGTGCCAGTCAATAGCTCCGCATTTTATCAATCCGGCCGCTATTGGGCATAAAGCTGCGTGAAGAACGCGCTGCCCGGCTGTGCGTCCTCGGCCGCTGGTTCCGGTTCGGTGCGGAAAAGTCCGGTAAACGACATGTTCTCCTCGGAAAAGCGCGACGGCACCACCGGCACCGGCTCGGGGGTCACGGACTCGCCCGTCATCTGCTGCGCCGAAAAGGCGGGGTTGCCGCCCTCATGCTTGGCGACCAGCACCTGATAGACCTGCCGGATCGTGCGGGCCTGCCCCTCGCGGTCATAGAAGATGGCTCGGTTGGCATTGGCCTGGCGCGGAAACAGCCCCACCGCGAGTTGGTCGGGATTGTCGAGCCCGGCCCGGAACATCTTCTCGGCGCCCTGCGCCCCCAGGAAATGCGCGATATAAAGTTCGCCGGCACTAGGCATCCGCCCGAACACCGAGCGCAGGTATTCGCCATTGGACCGCGTAAACGCCGCGGCAAGGTCGGACGCGATCTCGGGGTTCTCGCGCAGCGCCAGGATCTGCGAGCGCTTGCCCGGATCGGTGACCACATAGTCGCCGTCCCCGGTGCGTGAAATCTGATCCGCGTAGGACTGGTAGCCCAGCCGCGGCCCCTCCTCCTTCATCACCTGCAGCCAGGTGCCTTCGAGGAACTGGAACAGCCCGACCGCCGAGGACGTGCTGGCGCGCGCTTCCGGGTTGAGGCTGCTTTCGCGGATCGCCGTCTGCAGCAGATAGCCGAAATCCACCCCGCTGCGGTTACCCGCGGCGGTCAGGGCATTGGCCAGGCTCTGCGATATGGAAACGGGCTGCACACCCATGCGGGGCCTTCCGCATAGAGAATCAATTCCCGAATCTTAACACTTTGGCGACGCAGCGCTCTATCAACCTTGCGTGGGCGCCCAGCGCGACACCACCGCGTCCAGATCGGGCCGCGGCCGGTCCTCGGGCACGATGGCGGGCGTCCCGATATGCACGAAGCCGACGAAGCGTTCACCCGGCCCGGCGCCCAGCATGGCGGCGGCTTCGGCATCGAAGCTGTACCAGCGCGTCACCCAGCTCGCCGCAAAGCCCAGTGCATGCGCGGCATGCACTAGGTTGAAGGCGACATTGCCGGCCGACAGGACCTGTTCGATCTCCGGCGCCTTCTCGCTGGGCTTGGGCGCGGAAATGACCCCGATGGTCAGCGGCACGGGCAGAAACCGCTGCCGCTCGATATCGAGACCTGCCGCGTCGAGCGCGGGATTTTTACGCGCGGCGATGGAGGCCAGCGCCTCTCCAGCGAGGTGGCGTGCCTCGCCCTCAATCACCACCAGCCGCCATGGCGTCAGCTTCCCATGATCCGGCACGCGGGTGGCGATGGTGAGGATGGTCTGCAGCTCCTCGGCATTCGGCCCCGGTTCCTTGAGAAAGGCGGGACCCACCGAACGACGCGTGAGCAGGTAATCGCGCAGGGCTGGATTGGCAGGCATATGGCACTCCTTTGCCCACCCGTTTAATCTCCGCTCGCGACCGAAGCCAGTTCCGGCGGCAAAAAATGCTGGGTTCAGGTGCCGGGCGGTTTCAAAACCGCGTCCGTTGTGACACAGCTTTTCCCCAATCATGACCTACTTGCACCGGAGAGTCGGGTCGTGAATACCGATGTGGCACCCGGAGACCCCATGCGTTCGGCCAGGCATATTGCGATCCTCATGAGCCTTCTGGCCGCCTTCGTGACGGTCCTGCCCACGGCCGCCACCTATGCCCAGGACAGCGCGGAAATCCCGCCTTTGCCCCGGCCCCGGCCGGATCGCGATGCCGCAACCACGCCCGCCGCCACCCCCGCCGAGCCGACGGCCGCGACCGATGCCATTGCCGCCTTGACCGATGTGCCGCAGCCGGTGACGCTGACCGCCCGTATCACCCAGGATGGGTCGACCATTCCCGAAGGCGTGGTCTGGCGCATCTTCGACGACGAGCCTGACGCCACCGGCGAGATGGCCCTGATCGCCAAGGCCGATGCCGGCACCGCCGCGCTGGAATTGGCGCCGGGCAGTTATGTCGTTCACGCGGCCTACGGTCGCGCCCAGGTGAGCGAACCTCTTAGCGTCGTTCCTGGCCCCAACACCCACGATGTCGTGCTCGACGCCGGCGCTCTGCGGCTCAATTCAGCGGTCACCGGAGATATTCCGATCTCGCCCGCGCTCCTTCACTTCGACATCTACACCGCCGGCCCGGAAGCCGATCGCGCCCTCGTTGCCGACAGCCTGCCGCCCAACGAGATCGTCACGCTCAATGCCGGCACCTATCACATCGTCTCCCGCTTCGGGCCGATCAACGCCGTCGTGCGCGCCGATTTGCGGGTCGAGGCCGGCCAGTTGACCGATGCGACGCTCTATCACCACGCCGCCGAAGTTTCCTTCAAGCTGGTGTCCGAGGAGGGCGGAGAGGCCATTGCCGACGTCGAATGGACCGTCAAGACCGGCGACGGCGCCACGATCTTTGCCGAACGCGGCGCCTTCCCCTCGACGGTGCTCTCCGAAGGGGAATATCTCGTCCTCGCCAAGCTGGGCGACCAGGTCTACAACCGAGAAATTCAGGTCCAGCCCGGCAGCCCGCGCGAAATCGAAGTCCTGACCACGGTGTACTGACGCCGCCCGCGCATAAGCGCCGGCCATCCGACAACATCCCTTTCGCCGCCGCGCCTGCCAGACAGGCCCCCTGTGAATTGCACAATCGGGCGCGGGCCTGTACTTGTTCCACTTGAATGATCCTGGGCTCAGGCCCGGATGCCACCAGGCATGGAACGGGAGAAAACCATGTTGTTCCGCAACAATAGCCGCCGGCACCTGTCGGCGATCGCAACCCTTTGCCTCCTCGGCACGGCTCTGCCCGCCACCGCAGTCATTGCCAAGGAAAAGACCAAGCCGGCCGCGACGTCCAGCACCGCAGCCACCCCCGAGTTCGAATATTCGATTTCGATTCCCACCATCGACGCCGTGGATTCCAGCCTTTCCAACGAGGTGCTGACCGAAATCCTGAGCGGCAATATCGTCGACCACGCCGCCAGCCTCGCCGAGCTGGATGCCACCAGCATTTCCGTGCCCGAGATCATCGTCAGCGTCAGCTCCGAAACCGCTGACGGCCCGCAGGAAGCGACGGTGACCTTCTCCGATCTCGTGCTCGACAATGTCGTTGATGGCAAGGCGGCAGGCGTTAGCCTGGGCAGCATCAATCTTGCGGCCGACGACGCAGCCGTTGATTTCGGCGCCATGTCCGCATCCAACCTCGATATCGGTGGGCTGCTCGGCGTCTATGGTCTCGTCGATCACGGCGGCCAGACCGAACTCGAAGTCATCTATACCGACCTCGTCTCCGAGGGCGGCAGCATGGAAGCTGAAGACGTCTCCTGCACCATTGGCGGCGTCACCGGAGCCGAATTCAAGGCGCGCCCGCTCAAAACCTCATTCGGCGAAATGATGGCCATTGCCCAGGCCGTGGAAGACGATCCGGAAATGACGGACCCGGCCCTGACCGGCCGCTTCCTCAAGATGTATGCCGACATCCTGACTGCCTTCGAGACCTCGGAAGTCGCGTTTGACGGCTTCGCCTGCGACGGCGTCGACGAAGACGGCCGCGCCATGACCTTTGCCGTCGAAGCCATGACCATGGGCGCCATGAGCCCGGGCGTCTACCCGGCCATTTCCATGGACGGCTTCACCGTCGATGTCGAAGACGATGGCTTCGTGACGCTGGAAAACTTCACCATCAAGCCGATGGACCTGACCTCGACCATCGCCACGCTCGAGACGGCCCCCGACGAGGTGGACGAGGCCTGGTTCGAGGCCAATGCTCGCGCCCTCCTTCCCGAAATGGAAGGCATCTCGCTC
This sequence comes from Devosia sediminis, assembly GCF_016411825.1. Lineage (GTDB taxonomy): Bacteria > Pseudomonadota > Alphaproteobacteria > Rhizobiales > Devosiaceae > Devosia > Devosia sediminis. Next base: position 957,704 of record NZ_JAEKMH010000001.1, on the reverse strand, counting down.
ACCGGCCTTGATATCGACGTGCCCGATCCAGATGCCCCCGACAGCCGTCTTCAGGCCAAGGTCGGCGCGTTCGACCTGACGCTGACCGAATATCTCAGCGGCATTCCCACCGACTTCGATGTCTCCGCCGCCAACATTCAGGCAGAAATCCCCGCCGACAGCGGCGATGAGACCTTCGAGCAGCTCCTGGCCCTCGGCATCACGGACATCGACGCGGGCTTCCGCATGGCGGCCGCATGGGATGAAGCCACCAGCACCATCGCTGTCGAGGAAGTCTCCATGACCGGCGTCGACCTCGCGACGGTGATGCTGGCCGGCACCATCACCAATGCCACCGAAGACCTGTTCGCGCTCGACATGGACACCGCGCTGGTGGCCGGCATGGGCCTGGCGGTGCGTGACCTCGATCTTAACGTCACCGATGCGGGCCTTTCGGACATCATCATAGCCATGGTGGCCGCCGAACAGGGCGCCGATCCCGCTTCGCTGCGGCCGGTCTTTGCCGGTCTCGCCCAAGGCACCGTCATCAGCATGATGGCCGGTGCCGCCGATGCCGCAAAGCTCGGTGAGGCCATCAACGCCTTTGTCTCGGGCAATGCCAAGACCTTGGCCATCGGCATCGAGGCCAAGACCGAGCCGGGCCTCACCATGGAGGACTTCATGGCCGCCGAGCAGGACCCGACCAGTCTCCTGGGCAAGGTCAATGTGAGCGCCGAAGCCAAGTAGGCAAAAGGGCCGCCCCCCGGGGCGGCCCTTTTCATTTCGCCGGTCCGGCATAGTCCCGGAACCAGTCGACGAACCGGTCTATGCCGATGTCGAGCGGCGTTTTCGGCAGTTCTCCGACAAGCGACCGCAGCAACCGTGTATCCGCCTCCGTGGCGACCACGTCACCCGGCTGCATCGGCAGCATGTTGAGCCTCGCCTTCCGGCCCAGCGCCCGTTCGAGCGAGGCGACGAAATCCATCAGTTCTACGGGCCTGCCCCCGCCGATATTGAGGGCACGAAACGGCGCCGCTGCCGACAGGCTGTCGCCCTCCACCGGCTGGCCCATGACCGGGATCCGGTCCATCAGCGCCACCAGCACCACGATCAGGTCGTCCACATAGGTAAAGTCGCGGCGCATCCGGCCCTGGCCATAGATGTCGATGGGCTCGCCAGCGACGATCGCCCGCGCAAACTTCAACAGCGCCATGTCCGGCCGCCCATAGGGACCATAGACGGTGAAAAAGCGCACGCAGGTCGAGGGTATCGACCACAGATGCGCATAGGAATGAACCAGCGCCTCCCCCGCCTTCTTGGTCGCGGCATAGAGCGACAGCGGCGAATCCGCCCGGTCCGTCTCGGCATAGGGCATATTGGCATTGCCGCCATAGACCGAACTGCTCGAGGCAAAGATCAGGTGCCGCGGCGGGTGGCGGCGCAGAGCCTCGAGCAGGTTGGCCGTACCCACGATATTGGACTGGATATAGCTCTGCGGGTTCTCGATGCTGTAGCGCACGCCCGGCTGCGCGGCCATGTGGAACACCACGTCGGCCCCTGCCGCACCCACCACTGCCTCGGCTTGTCCCGCCTCGGCCAGATCAGCCACGCTGAAGGCAAAGTTCGGATAGCGCCTGAGGATATCCAGCCGCGTCTGCTTCAGCGCCGGGTCGTAATAGTGGGTCAGTGCATCGAGCCCGACCACGTCATGGCCCGCCTCGAGCAGCGCCCGGCTGAGGTGAAAACCGATAAAGCCGGCCGCGCCGGTCACCAACACAGTCAAGACGACCTGCTCCGCTGTCTCATTCCGCCGCATCGCTGGCCAGGTCGCCCTGGCCCGCGCCGGATCGTCCGATACTGACATAGTTGAAGCCTTGCCGCCGCATTTCGTGCGGCCGGTAGACATTGCGCAGGTCGACAAACAGCGGGGCCGCCATCAGCGTCTTGAGCCGCGCGAGGTCGAGCGAGCGGAACTCGTTCCACTCGGTGATCAGCACCACAGCATCCGCGCCCACCGCGACGTCATAGGCATTCTCGGCAAAGCGGACATCCTCCAGCAGCGCGCTCGCCGCGGTCATGCCCTGCGGATCGAAAGCCACGATCCGCGCCCCCCGGTCCTGCAGACCGCGGATGATATCGAGCGACGGCGCCTCGCGCATGTCGTCGGTGTTGGGCTTGAACGTCAGTCCGAGCACACCGATCGTCCGGCCCCGCACATCACCCCCGCAGGCGGCGATGACCTTGCGCGCCATGGCCCGCTTGCGCTGGTCGTTGATTGCGATGGTGGTTTCCACCAGCCGCATCGGGCTGCCGAAATCCTGCCCGATCTTGACGAGAGCCGTAGTGTCCTTGGGAAAGCACGATCCGCCATAACCCGGCCCGGCATGCAGGAATTTGGCGCCGATGCGGTTGTCGAGGCCGATGCCGCGCGCCACCTCCTGGACATTGGCGCCCGTCGCCTCGCAAAGGTCCGCGATCTCGTTGATGAAGGTGATCTTCATCGCCAGAAACGCATTGGCGGCATACTTGGTCAGCTCCGCCGTCCGTCGGTCGGTGAACAAGAGCGGCGCCTGGTTGAGGTAGAGCGGGCGATAGACCTCGGTCATCACCTGCCGTGCGCGATCGTCATCCGTACCGATGACGATGCGATCGGGCCGCTTGAAGTCCTCGATGGCGGCGCCTTCGCGCAGGAATTCGGGATTGGACACCACCGCGACATCGGCGCCCGGATTGACCGTGCCGATGATGCGCGCCACCTCGTCCCCCGTCCCCACCGGCGCCGTCGACTTGGTGGCGACGACGGTGAAGCCCGATACGGCTCCTGCGATCTCACGGGCCGCCGCATGCACGTGAGTCAGGTCGGCATGGCCGTCGCCCCGCCGGCTTGGCGTGCCCACGGCGATGAACACCACATCGGCCGCCGCGACCGCCGGGCCGAGTGCACTGGCAAACGACAGCCGTCCGCCCTCGACATTGGATTTTACCAATTCAACCAGGCCCGGCTCGAAGATCGGCACCTCGCCACGCCGCAGCGCCGCAATCCGGCCCTCGTCCTTGTCGATGCAGACGACTTCATGCCCGAAATCGGCGAGGCACACGCCCGTTACCAGGCCCACATAACCCGCACCCACAACTGCAATCTTCACCGGACCGGTCCCCGTTTCCGCGCGTCACTCACCTGGCCAAATGTCGTCGATCTTCGGCCGCCTGCAAGTCCTACCCTAGCGGCTTGCAAAAACCGTTGAATGAATACGGCGCGCTCAGTCCTCGCCGCCCGGCCTTTCGCGCATCCGCTTGACTTCGGATCGAACCGATTTTCCGTCGAGCCGGCGCTTCTTGGAAGCCAGCGTCGGCCGCGTGGCCACCCGCGGCTTGGGCACATGCGCGCCCTCGCGCAGCAGCGCCACCAGCCGCGCCTGGGCCTCCGCCCGGTTCAGCGGCTGGTCGCGATGGGAATTGGAGGTGATGACGATAACCCCCTCTTTGGTCATGCGGCTGCCGGCCAGCGCGGCGACCCGCCGCTTCATCGGCTCGGGAATGTTCGGGGAATTGAGAAGATCGAAGCGCAGTTGCACCGCGCTCGCGACCTTGTTGACGTTCTGCCCCCCCGGCCCCGAACCACGCACGAAGCTTTCCTCGAGTTCGGCAGGGTCGATCGCGACGGTTCGGGTGATCTGGATGGGATCAGCCATGCCACCCTCCCCGGTCAGCGCTTCGAGCGGCCGGTGAAGTACACTTCCTCGTCGTGGATGATGCGGCCTTTTTCCGTGGTCCGGTATTTTCCGGGCCCGGCCTCTTCGATCCACTTCTTCTTCAGCATGCCGGCAAAGGTCTTTTCGCCGACATCCTTGAAGTCATCCGGGCCGAGGACATTGTCCTCGCCCAGATGATAAAGAGCCTTCATCTCGCGATTGGACGGACGCTGCGGCATCAGGCAGCCTTGCCGGCTACGGTTTTGAGGTCCGGCGGCGTGGCCTCGGCGATGAGGTCGACAAGGGCGTCCATGAATGGACGAACCTGCTGGCCTTCGGTGCCCAGACGGCGCACCGACACATTCCCCTCTTCGGCCTCGCGCTTGCCCACCACGAACAACAGCGGCACCTTGCCGACAGAGTGCTCGCGCACCTTGTAGTTGATCTTCTCGTTCCTGGTGTCGATCTCGGCGCGGATGCCGGCAGCCTTGAGCTGGCTCACCAGCTTTTCGGCATACTCGTCGGCTTCCGAAACAATCGTCGTGACCACGACCTGCGTCGGCGCCAGCCACATCGGCAGCTTGCCCGAGCTGTTTTCGATCAGGATACCGATAAAGCGCTCGAAACTGCCGAGCACCGCACGATGCAGCATGATCGGCCGGTGCTTGCCGCCGTCGGCGCCCACATATTCCGCATCCAGCCGTTCGGGCAGGTTCGGATCGACCTGCAGCGTCCCGCACTGCCAGTCGCGGCCGATCGCATCGGTCAGCACGAATTCCAGCTTGGGACCATAGAAGGCGCCCTCGCCAGGGAAGACGACATAGTCGTGACCAGCCGCGTTACAGGCATTCCCGAGCGCAGCCTCTGCCCGATCCCAGCTTTCCTCAGAGCCGATACGCTTCTCCGGACGCGTGGAAAGCTTGATGCGCCAGCCCTCGAAGCCAAGGTCGGCATAGACGCTGGCCAGCAGGTCGATGAACTTCTTGGTTTCGGCTTCGATCTGGTCTTCCGTGCAGAAGATATGCGCGTCGTCCTGGGTAAAACCACGCACGCGCATGATCCCGTGCAACGCGCCTGAGGGTTCGTAGCGGTTGCAGGAGCCGAACTCGGCCATGCGGAGCGGCAGATCGCGATAGGATTTGAGGCCGTGGTTGAACACCTGCACATGGCAGGGGCAGTTCATCGGCTTGAGCGCGTTGACCGTCTTGGTCTTGGCATGCTCCTCGTCCACTTCGACGATGAACATGTTTTCCTGGTAGTTGTCCCAGTGGCCGGACGCTTCCCAAAGCTTGCGGCTGACCACCTGCGGCGTGTTCACCTCGACATAGCCATCGGCGCGCTGCTTGCGGCGCATATAGTCCTGCAGCGCGACATAGATGCTCCAGCCCTTGGGATGCCAGAACACCTGGCCCGGGGCTTCTTCCTGCATGTGGAACAGGTCCATCTCGCGGCCAATCTTGCGATGGTCGCGCTTTTCCGCCTCTTCCATCATCGTGAGATAGGCGTCGAGCTCTTCCTTGGTGGCAAAGGCCGTGCCGTAGATGCGGCTCAGCACTTCGCGATTGCTGTCGCCGCGCCAATAGGCGCCCGCCACCTTGGTCAGCTTGAAGGCCTGGCCGACATCCTTGACCGTCCGCATATGCGGGCCGCGGCAAAGGTCGATCCACTGGCCCTGCTTGTACATTTTGAGCGACTGGTCGGCCGGAATGGCGTCCACCAGTTCGACCTTGAAGTCCTCACCCTTGGCCCGGAAGAAATCCTTGGCCTGGTCGCGGCTCCACACTTCCTTGGTGAAGGCAGCGCCGCGCTCGACGATTTCGCTCATCTTCTTTTCGATGACGCGCAGCTCTTCTTCCGTGAACGGGCCGGCTTCACGATAGAAGTCGTAATAAAAGCCGTTCTCGATCACCGGGCCGATCGTCACCTGCGTGTCGGGCCAGAGTTCCTGCACCGCCTCGGCCAGCACGTGTGCGGCATCGTGCCGGATCAGCTCCAGCACGTCCTTCGAGCCGCTGTCGCGCGTCACGAATTCGATCGAACCGTCGGCCTCCAGCGCATCGGACAGGTCCGACAGCACGCCGTTCCACTTCATCGCCACCGTCTTCTTGGCCAGCGACTTGGAGATGCCCTCCACGATCTCGGTGCCGGTAGTGCCGCGCGAATAGTCGCGAGCAGCACCATCGGGGAACGTCACCTTGATCGACATTTTGAGTCTCCAGAAATTGAGGTTTCGCATTCGCGCAAATGCAAATGAGGCGGTCTGTCTATCATGATTTCTCGGCTGTGCCAGCCAAACCCCTCAAAAACTCGGCGGTCAGTCCGCCGTAGGCTGGGGTGACAGACAGTGGTTGGTCGGCGGCCTTCAGCCGGGCAGACCCTCATACTGAGGCAGGTCGTCGTTGATCTCGTACCAGTCCGCCTTGGAAGCCACGAACATGTGGAACGAGGGCCGCACCGAAGGGCTATCGATGAGCGTCCCCATCGCCACATGCGTGTTGCCGTTTTCCGCAATCACCGAATACAGGAACGAGCCGCAGCGACCGCAATGCACGTCATGCGAGCCCGGCGGCGTCCCGTAAATCAGCACCTGCTCCCTGCCCTCAGTCAGCGCCAGCTTGCCGGTCTTGATCGAGGCCATCGGCTTGAAGGCCGAGCCCGTCGCCCGCCGGCAGCGCGAGCAATGGCAGTAGAATGCGGCCGCAAAGTCGTCCTCGACCTCGTAGGCCACCGCGCCGCAGAGGCAGCTTCCCTTAAGCGTGGTCATGCACGTCTCCCCTCCACCGGCCATAGCGCCAGGGCAGATACCAACGCCCTTCGGCCGGCAACGCTTCCGGCACCGGGTCATAGCCATGCGTACCGCCGGGACGGCACCGCCAGATCCGCGCCAGGCCCATCCAGCCGCCCGGCCAGAAGCCGAACCTCCAGATCGAATCGCGCGTGAATTCCGAACATGTCGGCAGATGCCGGCAGCTTCGGCCGGTAAAAGCCGAGAGCGTGTAGCGATAGAGCGTAATGAGGAAAATCGCTGCCACCTTGAACGGCAGGTCGATCGCCTTCCACAGGACGTCGATGACTCTCTGCATCACCGCGACGCTGCAACCGGTTGAGAAGACTCGAGCTTTTCGAGCGCCGCCGCCACGGCATCGAAGACCAGCAGCGTCGATACATGCCGATTGGGATAATCCCGCACCGGCTCGAGATAGCGCAAGTCGCTCCACTTCCCCGTCGGAGGCGCACCATTGGCTTTGAGCATGTCGTGCATGGCCTGCCTGACGCCCATCAACTCCGCGATCGGCGTGCCGACAATCTCCCGCGCCACTACCGCCGCCGACGTCTGGCCCAACGCGCAGGCTGAAAGGTCATGGCCATAGCCGGCGATGATCCCGTCGCGCACGACGACATCCACCTCGATGACCGAACCGCAGACCCGGCTGACTTTGCGAGCCGTCGCATCTGGCGCGGCGAGCCTGGGCGGCTGCCGGGCATTTCCCGCCAGGTCCAGGATCTTTTCGGAATAGAGATCGCTCAGGTCCATGATCGCGACAAATCTGTTTCTTGTTCCGGTCTCGTTCCGCTTCTATATAGGAGGTCTCCATCCGACTGTCAGGAGTTTGTGCTCCTGTCGAAATCTGACGCGCCGTTCGTCGCGTATATGATGGTTGTCGCCATGCAAGGAGCCGGACCCAAATGGATGCACGCGTTAAGTCACTGACGACACCACCTGTCGCCAGCGCCCCCGTGACCCGCCCGAGCCGGGAAGAGGCCGAGGCCGCCGTCCGCACGCTGATTGCCTGGGCCGGCGACGATCCGGCCCGCGAAGGGCTGCTGGAAACGCCCGCACGCGTTGCCAAGGCCTATGGCGAGCTTTTCGCCGGCTACGGCCAGGACGCTGGCGAGGTCTTGTCCAAGACCTTCAAGGAAGTCGGCGGCTATGACGACCTGGTCCTTGTAAAAGGCATTCCTTTCTATGCTCACTGCGAGCACCACATGGTGCCTTTCTTTGGCCAGGCCCATATTGCCTATCTGCCTCATGATGGCGTCGTCGGCCTCTCCAAGCTCGCCCGTCTCGTGGAGGTCTTTGCTCGGCGTCTCCAGACCCAGGAAACCATGACGGCGCAGATCATCGACGCCATCAACGAAAACCTCGGCCCCCGCGGCGCCGCCGTGATGCTGGAAGCCGAGCATATGTGCATGACCATGCGCGGCGTGCGCGCCCACGACGTCAAGACCGTCACCCACCGCTTCACCGGCGTATTCGCCGAAGACCGCGTCGAACAGGACCGTTTCTTCGCCATGGTGGGCCATCGCTAGGCGGAACTCCCGGCGTCAAGCGGCGCGCCGAATTCTCCTCGCCGTCATTGCCCGGCTCGACCGGGCAATCCACCTTTCCGGTGCCTAGCGGGCTGAACACAACCGTCCTGCCTATGACAAGCGCGATCAAATGCGCTCGTCGCGAACATGACATAGACTACCTGCCTCAACGCGGGTTCGTGTCATGTCTGTCATCGCTGAAATGCTCTGGGTCCTTGAAAGCCGCTCGCGCGAGCCGCTGGACCTCGAAGAACTTTCCTCGGTGACCGGCCGGTCCAAGAGCTACCTTTCCCGCATTTTCCCGCTCGTCACCGGTCATTCCGTGACCGGATACCTGCGGGCGAGACGCTTGAGCGAGGCGGCACGCCTCCTCGCCGGCGGCGCCCCCGACATTCTCTCGGTGGCGTTGGAGAGCGGCTACGGCTCGCATGAGGCATTCACCCGCGCCTTTCGCGATCATTTCGGGCTAACCCCGCAAATGGTCCGTGATCGGCGCAGTCTCGAAGGACTAGACCTCGTGGAGCCTCTCAGAATGGACACCGAAACCTCCGCCACCGTAGCGCCGCCCCGCTTCGAAAACCGGCCGGCACTGCACTTCGCCGGCATTGCCGAGCGACACAAGATGAGCATGCCTGTCGGCATTCCCGAGCAATGGCGCCGTTTCCAGCCCTATATCGGCAATGTCGATGGCGCCATCGAAGGCGCCGCCTATGGCCTTGTCGGCGAGATTACCGCCGATGGCATGTTCGACTACTTCGTCGCCGTGGAAACCCGCGCCGGCATCGACGTCCCACCTGAACTCACGGCGGTGACGGTGCCTCCCCTGCGCTGGGCTCGCTTCACCCATGCGGGCCACGTGTCCGCCATCCGCCAGACCATCGGCGCCGCCGAGCAGTGGCTGACCGCCAAAGGCTACGAGCCGAGCGAAGCTGTCCATAGCTTCATCGAATACTATGGCCCGCGCTTCGATGGCCGCACCGGCACCGGAGATATCGAGATCTGGTACGGCCTCGCGCCCTGACCTCTCGCGACATTCGCCGCCCGGCTTGTCCGGGTGGCCCTCCCGGCCTATGGATGACCAGTTCCAAGACCGCAGGCCCTTCCATGCCCCTCACCTTTGCCGATCCCAAAGCGCTGGACCACGACACCGTCGAGGAAGGTACCGCCTTTGCGCCGCGCTTCGACGCCCACGGACTCATCACCGTCGTAACCCTCGAGGCTGAGACCGATACGGTACTGATGGTCGCGCATATGAATGCCGAAACCCTGTCGCTGACGCTCGAAACCGGCATCGCGCATTACTGGTCGCGCTCTCGCAAGGCCATCTGGAAGAAGGGCGAAACCTCGGGCGAATTGCAGGAAGTGGTCGAGTTGCGCACCGATTGCGACCAGGACTGCATCGTCATGACCGTCCGGCAGACCGGCCGCGGCGCCGCCTGTCACACAGGACGCAAATCCTGCTTCTATCGACGTGTGGTCGTCGAGAACGGTCAAGCCAGCCTCGAAGATACCGGCCTGCCCCGTCTCTTCGACCCCAAGGCCGTCTACGGCCACTAAACCTTCCGTTCGAATAGCCCCACCAAGAGGAAGCCGGTGGCAAAGCCGCCCAGATGCGCCTGCCAGGCAATGGCAAGGTCAGAGCCGGTCAGCAGCGGCACCAGCGGCACGGCGGCATTGAGCACCAGCCAGATCAGCGTGAACCAGCGCGAGCGTGGATTGGCGAACACTTGGCCGATGCTGGCCAGGCGCCGCCCGAGCACGATTCGCTCGCCGGTTTCCGGGTTCTGGCCGATAAGCACCGGCTGGAAGATGAAGCGGATTGCCGCGCCCGTGAGCCCCGCCACCCCGCCCGAGGCGCCGATCAGGTAGATTTCGCTATGGAGCGTGGTTGCCGCGAACATCGCCGCGCCACCGGCCGCCGAGAGCAGAAACAGCGCCAGCATCGGCCCGCCCCCATAGCGGCGCACGACCGGGGTCGCGAAAATCACCATCCAGGCCAGATTGACCAGCAGATGGTCCCAGCCCGCGTGCAGGAAGGCATGCGAGAACGGCGTCCAGATCAGGGGTACGGCAAGGCTCGGATCCACACCCGCCACCACGATCCGGTACGGCAGGAACGCGAACCAGAACAGCAGCTCATACTGGGCGTCCGGGTTAAGGATCAGGGTTGACGCCAGGTGAATGGTCACCAGCACGCCGGCCAGCGCCATGATCGGAACCGGCAGCAGCAGGATCGGCTCCCGCTTCGGAGGCTCCGGCAGATCGGGCGTTTGAGGCACTTCCGTCATGTCTATCGACCCCAATCCTCGGCCCGGCATGGACCTGCGTCAGCTTTTCCACATTTGGCCACAGGCGTTAACCTTAACTCTTCTTTAAGCGGGTGTTTGCGCCCGCATTTTGCAATTGTCAGGACGCGGCGGGCCCCATCGCGGGACCCCTACTCGATTCCAGATGCGGACCCCGAACGATGCAGATGCCGAGCACGAAGACCCTTTATGGCTATTGGAACACGATTCGTGGCTCCCGCAGCGCGCCCGATCGCCGCGACATCGACCCGACCCGCATCCGCGAAGCCCTGGCCAATACCTTCATCCTCGAGCTCGACGGCGACGACAAATTCTCCTTCCGCCTCGCCGGCTCGCACCTCTGCACCAGCTATTGCCGCGAACTGAAGGGCCGCTCCTTCTCGGCGCTCTGGCACGACCGCGACAGCGACGCCATGGAGACCCTGCTCCGCGCCGTCACCGAGGACCATGCCGTTGCGCTGGTAACGTTCCAGGGCACCACCGCGCTCCAGACCAAGGTCACCTTCGAGACCATTCTGATGCCGCTGCGTCACAACGGCTCCACCCATACGCGTATCCTCGGCGCCATGTCGGCGCTGGACGAGCCCTACTGGCTGGGCGTTCAGCCGGTGCTCGAACAGCGGATCACCGGCCTGCGTCTGATCTGGCCCGACGAAATCTCTGCCGAGGAAACCACCCGCGAAGTGCTGGCCAGCGTCGTCAACGACGTCGATTTCGCGCCGGCTTCGCCTGCGGGCCTGCCGACCACCGTCTATGGCCGGACCGCGCGCCGCTATGCGCACCTGGCTGTCATCGACGGCGGCCGCAACTAACGACGACGCCTGCATTTTAGGCTTGTCGGGGCCGCCGGCCTCATCATGCGTTAACCAAGACCAGCTAACGTTGCTGTGGATTTCCCCAGTGCGTGGAACAGGTTGACGCATGCTCAGTGACGACATCTCGACACAGGCCGTCCGCGGGCTGCCCAATGGTACAGCCGACCGGCGTTTCCAGCGTGTAAACGTGTCGATTCTCGGCCGCTATATGCTCGCCGACCGCCGCGAATTCCCGTGCCAGGTGCTCTCCATGTCGCCCGGCGATGCTGTTGTCATCGCCCCAGTCCCGGGAATCATCGGCGAGCGCATCATTGCCTATCTCGATCATCTGGGCCGCATCGAGGGCACCATCCTCTCGCAGGTCGATGGCGGCTTCGTCATGGATATCGCCGCCTCCCCGCGCAAGCGCGACAAGATGGCGGCCCAGCTCACCTGGCTGGCCAACAAGGACCTGCTCAACCTGCCCGAGGATCGCCGCCACGAGCGCGTCGTTCCGGACATCCGCCATTCCACCGTCGTGCTCGACGATGGCCGGCGCTACAATTGCAAGATTATCGACATCTCGCTCTCGGGTGCCGCCGTCGAGCTCGACGTCCGTCCCGCCATGGGCACGCCGATCACGCTGGGGCGGATGCGCGCCCGCGTCGTCCGTCATTTCCAGAATGGCGTCGCGGTCGAATTTGCCGCCGCCCAGGAAATGCTCACCGTGGTGCAGCAGAACCTTCGCATGAACTGAGTTGGCGCTAACAGTCCGTCAGCAAATTCGGCCGCGGCAGCATGGTAAACGCCCCCTGAAAAGCACCGATAAAACACGCATAAAAACTGCGTCTTAGTTTTCGGATCGGGGCAATCGGCCGCCCCTAGTGTGGTCTCCATCAGGGAGACTACACCATGTCATTCAACAAGAAGGGGCTGCTCGCGGGGCTGTTTTTCGCAGCAATCGCAATGGCTTCCGCCGCCCCCGCCGCCGCACTCGATCTCACCAACGTCGCTTTTATCCAGACCTCGGTCGCCGCCACCTCCATTCCGGTGGGCCACCTGGAATTCTGCAATGCCCACCCGTCCGAGTGCCGCGCCAATGACCGCGTCGTGCCGGCCATGGCGTTGGACGAAGCAAGCTGGCAGCAGCTCGTCTCAGTAAATGCCTATTATAATCAGAACGTTGTCCCGGTTACCGACCAGGATCTCTACAAGGTCGCCGAGTTCTGGACCTACCCCAACGGCTATGGCGACTGCGAGGACTTTGCCCTCGCCAAGCGCCGCGACCTCATCAATTCGGGCTGGCATCCTTCGACGCTGATGATCGCGGTTGTCAAGGAAGCCAATGGCAACGGTCACGCTGTGCTCATGGCCCGCACCGATCGCGGCGATCTCGTCCTCGACAACCAGGACGGTTCGATCCGCCTCTGGAACGAGACCCCCTACAAGTTCATCAAGCGCCAGTCCCAGGCCCATTCCGGCCAGTGGGTCGACATGATCGATGACCGCGTCATCGTCGTGGCTGCCGCAAGCTGACCAGTTTCCGGACCCCGCCCCAAGCCTATCCCTGATAGGGGTCTGAAGAGAAAAGCCGGCTCCGCGCAAGCGAAGCCGGCTTTTCTGCATCTATTTCCAGCAATCAGCGCAGCGTCACGTAGGCGCTGAGGAACAAGAGGCCGGTGATGAAGGCCCAGCCAAACGAAACCAGCGCCGACAGCAGCACCGAGGTCATCGAGATCGTGCCATCGTCCTCGTGCTTCCAGCCTACCTGCAGCAGGATATAGGGGCCGCAGACGAAGCTCATCGCCAGGTTGCCGAGTGATGCGAGATAGGTGCTGCCATCCATGCGCAGGGCGGCCTGCTGCTTGGTGATCCACTGGTAGAGGTGCGTACCGGCGCCCGCCATGCACAGGCCGACGCCGATAATGAAAGCCGCAAGCAAGATTTCCCTGGTCATGCTTCGCCGTCCCCGTCTCTTAGCGCGCGCTGATCAATTCTTTACCTTTTGTTAATCATATTGATTGCCCTAATGGCTGTCACCCCTTGCCAAGAAAACTGGTTAATTTCGGCATGTCGGCTTCCACAACGCCCGCCGAGGGCACCGAACCCGGCCGCGACCACCTGGTCTACAACCTGGCCGGCATCGCCGTTCTCGTGCTGCTCGTGGCGGTGGGTGCGGCCTATATGGTCGATCGGGCGACCCGCAGTGCGCGCCCGGCGCTGCCCCAACTTTCCGATGCCGATCGGGTCACCCAAACCGTAGCTGGCCGGGACTTGTCCATTCCAGCGAACTGGTTCCGCTTCGGGGAAGATATCAAGCCCGGCTTTGCCAGCCAGGTGGACCTGTCATTCCAGCTCGCGCTCGATCCGCTTGAGCCACCGGTTCCGGTGGACGTGACACTGCTCTCGCGCACCGGCGCACGCGCCAGCAGCACGTTGCTCGACGGGGTATATCTGCATCAGTTCGTGGATGGCACGGTCGGCGGCATTCCGGGGCTGGTGGGCAAACCCCTGGTCGCCACCGAGGGCTATGCAGGCGAAACGGTCTGGTACGATCCGCTCTCGCCCGCTCCCTTCGTTGCCAAATGCGCCGCAGCGCCACAGGAAACGCGCAAGGACAAGTGCCTGCGCACGATCCATCTTGCCAATGGCTTGGCGGTGGTTCTGGGCTTTGATGCCGAAGCACTGGCCCACTGGAAGCGCTTTGATGAAGAACTGGCCCTTTGGCTGGGCCAGATCGGCGCGCTATAGAGCACTCCCAGCAAAAGTGTGTGCGGTTTTGCCGTTTGGAAGCGCGCCGGATCAGAGATCAGTCGATATCGTCGAGGTCGATGTCGAGGATCGACATCGAGAACATGTAGGACTTGTCGCCGTCCTCATCGTCGACATGGATCAGGCCGATCGACTCTTCGCCAATGAACACTTCCACCGAGTCATTGAGCTTGGCGCGGGGGCGCACGTCGATATTGCGATTGTTGAAAGTGCGCTGCAGGAACTTCTGCAGCTTGATAATTTCGGGGTGGTTCACGAGAACTCATCCTGCTGATTGCGTTGAGCGGCAAAATAGTCCTTGGTCCGCTGCTGGCAACCCCTGCCCCGCCCAAATTAGCGGGAACAACCCATGCGCGGGTCTTGCCTCAGCTTTCGCTGTCGCGGTCGTAAACCAGGATCATCTGGTCCATCACCAGCGCTGGCTGGGCACACCCGGCCTCGCCGATGATCTTGGCAGGCACGCCCGCCACCGTTACCCGCGGCGGCACTTCCTTGAGCACGACCGAACCGGCGCCGATACGCGAGCAATCGCCGATCCGGATATTGCCCAAGACCTTGGCGCCGGCACCGATCAGCACGCCATTGCCGATCTTGGGGTGGCGGTCCTGGTCGGCCTTGCCCGTGCCGCCAAGGGTTACGTTTTGCAGCAGCGAGACATTGTCGCCAACAACGGCCGTTTCGCCAATTACCAGCCCGGTGCCATGGTCGAGCATGATGCCCCTGCCCATGACGACGGCCGGATTGATGTCGACCTGGAACACCTGGCTGGATCGGCTCTGCAGGTAGAGCGCGAAATCGCGACGCCCGGCACGCTGCATGGCGTGGGCAAAACGATGCGTCTGGATAGCCTGGTAGCCCTTGAAATAGAGCAACGGTTCGATGGCCCGGTGGCAGGCCGGATCGCGTTCCAGCGTGGCCGCGAGGTCTGCCCGCGCCGCGTCGCCGATTTCCGGGTTGTCGCGCAGAGTCTCGGCAAAGCCCTGCCGGATCATGTCGGCCGACACGTCTTCGTGGTCCAGACGCGCGGCAATGCGATGCGCCAGCGCTTCCTCGAACGTGTCGTGATTGAGAATCGTCGACAGCACCAGGTTGGCGAGCGACGGCTCGCCGTCGAGAATCTGCTGGGCACCGGCGCGGACGGCTTCCCAAACGGGATCGACGGCCTGGATCTGCGCCGACTTCTTGATATTCCCGCTCATCGCGCGACACTCCGCTTCATCGATAAGTGACGATATAAGCCACTTTGTTTCCGCTTTCAAAGCCAAAGCGAGCCGATTGGTTCACGAGTTCGACCCACTGGAGTAAGTCTTGCTCAAGAACTCCAACGCTGCGGCCTTGAATACCTTGTCCCCGGTCGCGCGCATGTGATCGCGTTTCGGGATCACCACGGCCTCGCCCTGCGGCAGCAGTTCGGCCAGCGGCTCCGGCGGGCCGGCCATCACATCGGCCTCCCCGACAGCCACCAGGACCGGCACCTCGACCCGCCGCGCATCGGCCCGAGGCATCGGCTGCCGCGAGGTTTCCATGCACGCCGCCAGGGCCTCCCGATCCGATCCGGTGTGTTCGGCAAATATCCGGAACTGCCGCGCCGTGGGATGCTTGAGATCCTCGAGCGACGGCGCTCGCAGCCCGGCGATGATGTCGTTGCCGTCGGTCAGGCCATTGATGAGGTTCATCCCCATGCCGCCGAAGATGACGCTGGCAATCCGCTCCGGATGTGAAAACGCCATGAACGCCGCGATCCGCGCGCCCATGGAATAGCCGATGACCGCCACCCGCTCGATGCCCAGATGGTCCAGCAGCGCCACGGCATCGTCCGCCATCTGCGACGGATAGTATTGTTCCGGATCATGCGGCTTGTCCGACTGTCCATGGCCCCGATTGTCCAGCGTGATCGCCTGGTACCCTGCTCCCACCAGCGTCTCGACCCAGCCCGTGTCTACCCAGTTGACCTTACCGCTGGAAGCAAAGCCGTGGATGAGCAGCACCGGCAGGCCGGCCCCGGCGACATCGTAGGAGAGCGAAAATCCGGCGCTGGTGAAGCTGGGCATGGCATTTCCTCGTTGCGGCACAGGGCGGGTTTTGCGGCTTCGCGCGACAAAATCAAGCGCCCCTTTGCCCTTTTCTTGGATTGGGGCTTTGGTTATGGTCGCGCCAAATCAACACCATCCAGGTTTCCACCATGGCCCACGGCTCGACCCCGCATTTCCACAATACCCAAGGCCTGCGCAGCATCGAGGTCGGGTCCAAGGAATTCCAGTGCGTCGGTGCCCTGCCCCCCTTCGATCATCCGCATATCTTCATCGATATGGGCAAGGAAACCGAGGCGGTCTGCTCCTATTGCTCGACGCTCTACATCTTCAAGGCCGAGCTGGGCGAAGGTAACGCCAACCCTGCCTCCGCCATTTTCAAGGCCCACGCCGCCTGAGGCGCGCCCATGCCCGGCACGGGCCGTACCTTTGTCATTGCGGGCGCCGGCATTGCCGGCATGACGCTGGCCCTTGCGCTGGCCCAATCCGGAGCGACGGTGGTCGTGCTGGAGCGTCAGGCGCAGGTGCAGGAATTCGGCGCCGGTCTGCAGATCAGCCCCAATGCCCGCAAATGCCTCGATCGCCTCGGCCTTGCCGAGGCGCTGGACCGCATCGGCCTTGAGCCTCAGGCGCTCGACATCTACCCCCAGGGCGGGCAGAAACCGCTGCTCAGCATGGAGCTGGGCGCCATCATGCGCAAGCGCTTCGGCGCGCCCTACATGGTCATGCACCGCGCCGACCTGGCCGATGCGCTCTACAAGGCCTGCCGCAAGAACGCCAATATCGACATTCTCTTTGGGGTGCGAAACTGGGACGTCGTGTCCCATACCCGCGGCGTCACCGTCTCCATCGACGAAGCCGATGGCATGACCCGGACCACTCGCGCCGAGGCCTTTATCGGTGCCGATGGCGTCCATTCGCACACCCGCCTCGCAGTGCTCGATGGACCCAGGGCCCAATTCCGCAATCGCATCGCCTGGCGCACGCTCGTGCCGTTCGACCTCGTTTCCGGCCAGATTGCTCCGGACCGGGTATCGGTGTTCTTCGGCTCGGGCTTTCACCTCGTCTGCTATCCGCTGCCGCATCGCGGCCAGGTCAACCTGGCGCTGTTCATGCCCGGCACGCCCGAGACGACCGCGCAGCCGCGCCCCGCAAACCCTGGTCCGCGCGTCGAGGCCATTCTCGCCGCTGCCGCCCAGGGCTGGACCGCCTGGCCCATGTACACGGTCGAAACCGGCGTCTGGCACAAGGGTAATATCGGCCTTGTCGGCGACGCCGCCCATGCCATGGTGCCGTTCCAGGCACAGGGCGCCGCCATGGGCATTGAGGATGCGACCGTGCTCGCCGCGTGCCTCCTGGGAACTGATTCCACGTCCGCCGCTTTTTCCCGCTACGCCGCCCATCGTCAGCAACGGGTTCGGCGGGTCGCCGCACTTTCGGCCCGCAACGGCCGTATCTTCCATCTGCCCTGGCCGCTGAGCCTCGCCCGCGACACGGTCATGCGGCTCCAGGGTCCGCAGGCCCACCTGCGCCGTCTCGACTGGGTCTATGCCCATGACGCGGCCGGCCAAATCGGCGGGCCTGAATAATCCGGCCCCGTCAGGCCATCCGTCGCGCGCTTGCCTTGTCGGCATGCACCGTGTCAATTGCAACGCACCTTCCCGGTGGGACCAAGAAAAGGTAATAGCCCCCGAATGCAAGCTGCGACACGGTCCAAACTGACGCTCACCTGCATTCTGATCACCATCCTGATCGACATGATCGGCGTGGGGATCATTGTCCCGGTGCTGCCCGAACTGCTCGAAGAACTGACCGGCGGCAGCGTCGCCCAGGCCGCAGTCATCGGCGGCTATCTGGTTTTCGCCTATGCCTTCATGCAGTTCGTCTTTTCCCCGGTGCTGGGTAATCTCTCCGACCGCTTCGGACGGCGCCCCGTGCTGCTGCTCTCGCTCCTGGGCCTCACCTTCGACTACCTGATGATGTCGATCGCGCCCTTCGTCTGGTACCTGTTTGTCGGCCGCATCATTGCCGGCATTGCCGGCGCGGCGCTGGCGACCGCTACCGCCTATGTCGCCGACATCACCCCGCCGCACAAACGCACCCATCGCTTCGGCCTCATCGGCGCGGCCTTTGGCCTGGGCTTCATCATCGGCCCGGTGATCGGCGGCGAACTGGGTGAATTCGGCCCCCGCGTGCCCTTCTTTGCCGCCGCCGGCCTGGCCTTTGCCAATTTCCTCTTCGGCCTCCTGGTGCTGCCCGAAAGCCTGCCCAAGGCTAACAGGCGCAAGTTCAACATCCGTCGCGCCAACCCGCTCGGCGCCGTGGTGGGCCTGCGCCAATATTCCTCGGTCCTCTGGCTGCTCGCGGTGCTGTTCTTCCTGCAGCTCGCCACCCAGGCGCTGCCGACCGTCTTCAGCTATTTCACGGTCGAAGTCTTCAACTTCTCCTCGTCCACCATTGGCCGAACCTTGGGCGGCTTCGCCATCGGCTTTGCCATCAGCCAGGCGGTGATTGCCGGCCCCCTGTCCAAGCGCGTCGGCGAGCCCGCCGTGGGCATGATCGGCCTGACGGCGGCCGCCATCGGCTTTGCCGGCATCGCCTTCTCGGCCGATGTCTACCAGCTCTATCTCTTCATCGCCGTGGGCACGATCAGTGGCCTCGCGCCGCCGGCCATCAACGGCGTGCTGTCGCGGCAGGTGCCGGACAACAGCCAGGGCGAATTGCAGGGTGCAGTGAATGCCGCGAGTTCTCTTGCCACCATCATCGGCCCGCTGGCGGCCACGCAGATCTTCTCCTACTACACCAGCAGCCCCGAATCCGGGCACTACTTCCCCGGCGCTCCCTTCATCGCCTGCAGCATCGCCGTCGTGCTGGCGCTGGTGGTCTTTGCCATAGCGGCCTGGCGCTTCGAGCTGGGTCGCCGTCCCAGCATTGCCGACCATCCACACGCCCCCGAAATTCCGCCGCCCGGCCAGGTCCGCGTAGCGCCGCTGGATACCGACGATGATCCTCTCCATCCGCCCCGCCACTGAGGCCGACTGGCCCGCCATCCTTGCGATGCTGAAGCCAGTCTTTGCGGCCGGCGAGACCTATGCCGTGGATCGCGATCTCGATGACGCAGCCATTCGCGATTTCTGGATGATGCCGGCGCACGAAGTCTTCGTCGCCGAGCTGGACGGCGCTGTCATCGGCACCTACTACCTCATGGCCAATCGCCATGGCGGCGGCGCCCACGTCGCCAATTGCGGCTACGTCACCGCCCCTGAAGCACGCGGCAGGGGCGTCGCCAGCAGCATGTGCCGCCATTCCCTCGACCGCGCCCGCCAACGCGGCTTCCGCGCCATGCAATTCAACCACGTCGTCTCCACCAATACCGGCGCCGTCGCCCTCTGGCAGAAACACGGCTTCGACATCGTCGGCACCCTCCCCGGCGCCTTCCAGCACCCGAGCCTCGGCTATGTCGATGCCTATGTGATGTTTCAGACGCTGGTTTAGACGCCCCAAGACATGCCGAATTGACCTCGGCTATTTTTGGCACGGACTGTAAGCGGCGATGAGGTTCGTTCAACGCGGAGCGTCCGGCATGCCGATGTCTCCGCTCAGCCCTAAAATCCGAGCCAGAATTTGCTCCGCTGTGTGCCCAGCACGCGTTGGCACGCTATGGCGAACACGCAGATGGTCACCATTGTAGCAGCCAATATTGCACCTTGGAACGCCGGCTGAATTTCGAAAAGGGCTGGAACCTGGCGGAATATCAAAGTGCTCAGCCTACCTCGGACGAGTTCATGGGCGAGAAAAATGCCAAAAGACACAATGCCGAGCCAACTCAGAAAGGCCGATTTTATCAGCGCACTCCGTCTAGCGACGACGACGATGCAAACTGAAACCGAAAATAACATTGTGCTGAGTTTGATTGGCTCGAATGCGCCGGAGTTTACGCCCAGTAACAACGTCAGGCCGTATGCCTCGAAAACTGACAAGATGAAAGCAACGGCAGCTACGGCAGGCCACAGACCGATTTCAGGGGGGCTGCGCCGCAGGAAAATGCCTAGGGAATAGTACACCAGCCACGCAGTCGGCGATGCCATGTAATACCACCAGTCTAACTGGGGCACCGCAAAATGTAATACGTACGCAATCAGAATATGTAGTGTGGAAACTGCTAGGCCGACCGCAAGAATCCAACGGTGTTTGATATGCCGGAGGACCAAGAACTCAAAAATTATCAAAATTACAATAGCAGGAATGAAGTAGTGCGGGCCCAGTGCGCGCCCTGTCGCGATTGCCAGCAGGCCTGATCCAAATGATGCTTTGGCAAATACAAGAGCGACTACGCTCCACACCATGTAGGGAACAAGAATCCTTACAAGGCGCTTCCAAGTTGTGCCCTCCCGGTCGATGTCGCCTCGTGCCGTCGGCGAGAAGTAGCCGGCGAGCATGACGAACACCGGCACCGCGCAGATCAAAACCTGACGAACCACCAACGTAAACATGAAGTTGGGATCATCGACCCCATGGTCCAGGAACTGAACCCCGGTGCTACTGCTGTGGATAGCCACTACCATGATGATCGCGCAGCCTCGGATCACGTCAAAATATGCGCTTCGCGTGGACCCTGCAGAATTGTTCATATTGTCCCCCCGCGACTAGGTCTATACCTCCCAGGACGTTTGGCAAGGCATTACAACATTGTCCGTTAAATCGCTGCCGGGTGCCGTCTGATGCTCCAAAGCTTTACAGGCCAACTTCAACACCGCTGTCAATTTCGGCCTCAACAACACAGACTATCGTTCGTGTCCAACTTCGCCTAATATGATTTGGATATGGGTGATTGGGTGGGGCATGCGCGAGGACTTTCAGTCAATACAAGTTTTGCGTGGCGTAGCGGCGATGATGGTGGTCGTATATCACATCATAAACCAACCGGAAGTGGCGGGAATATTGATCTCACCTTTCCTTGTCGGCGGCGTAGATCTGTTCTTCGTGATTTCCGGCTTCGTCATGGTTTTGACCACTGGCAATAGGCAAAAAAGGGTGGCCAGCGCCTTCCTATGGCGACGCATACAGAGGATCGTGCCGTTGTACTGGGTAGCGTTGACGCTGACCTTGGTAGTTTGGTCCGTCACGGGAAGCCAATTGCCTACTGGTGAGGAAATTCTCAAGAGCTTTCTTTTCGTCCCATACACGAGCAGCCTCAATGACCTACTTCAGCCATTTCTTCTTGTTGGCTGGACGTTGAATCTCGAACTCATGTTTTATATCGTCTTTGCACTCACGATTTCTATGCGTCCTGCTCCTCAACTTGCCGCCATAGCAGGGATATTTCTGCTTGGAGTAGGGATGCGAGTTCTCAGTCGAGAACAATCAGACGTCATCGAGTTTTATGGCAGTCCAATAATCCTCGAGTTTGCGGCTGGTATGCTGATCGCACTCGCGCTGCCGCAATTTCGGGGGTTTCAACAGTGGCATTTTGCGGCCTTAGCCGGCTTTGCCTTGCTTTGGGGCATAGTTTTTGGCTTCTTCATGCCCGCACCAAGGTTTATCGGCCAAGGTGGTTTCGCTGTGCTTCTGGTAACCGCCTGCCTTGGCTTGGAGCCCTGGTTTCGGCAGCAAGCACTTGCGTTCCCGCGATATCTGGGTGACGCGTCATATTCGATCTACCTGTTTCACGCCGTCATGATTGTGGCCTCGCCTTTTCTGATGCCGAAACTACCACCATTGTTCTATGGGCTGCTGCTTGGTTTTCTATGTGTTGCGAGTGGCCTGGTAGCCCACCGACTTATCGAAAAGCCGCTCATCTCATTTTTTCATGGCAGACGGGCAGTTCTGGCCACGGCAAATTAACTAGCTTGGTACGGATCAGGGACCGACAACTATCGGATTGAGTGCATTCCCAAACAGAAAAGCCCCGCCGAAGCGGGGCCTTTCGATTTCGGTTGGACTCGCCTACTTACCCAGCGTGCTCGGCCAGGTGCCGTGCAGGTCGGCGCCGCGGCCTTCGATTTCGAAGCCGTGGGCGCCGAAGAAGTCGCGCTGGCCCTGGGTCAGGTTGGCCGTGCCCTGGGCCTGGCGGTAACTGTCGAAGTAGCTCAGCGAGGCCGAAAGGCAGATCATCGGGAATTCGCCGACGGCAGCGGCGGCCACGACCTTGCGAAGGCTCGGATGGCTGTCCTTCATGATCTCGACGAAATCAGGCACGACCAGCAGATTGACCGCTTCGCCCTTGGCATAGGCCGAGCTCATCTGGTCCAGGAAGCGCGAACGGATGATGCAACCGGCACGCCAGATCTTTGCGATCGTGGCCAGCGGCAGCGACCAGCCGAACTCTTCCGAAGCCTTGGCGATGACGGCAAAGCCCTGCGCGTAGGAGACAATTTTGCCCGCCAGCAGAGCCTTTTCGAGATCGGCCAGAGTCACGTCGGTCTTGGCGCGGTTGGGCTTGCCATAGATGCCTTCGGCAGCGACGCGCTCGCTCTTGCGCGACGACAGCGAGCGGGCGGCGACGGCGCCTTCGATGGCGGTCGCCGGCACGCCCATCTGCTGGGCGACCACGGCCGACCACATGCCGGTGCCCTTCTGGCCGGCCTTGTCGAGGATCAGGTCGACGAGCGGCTTGCCGGTCTCGGTATCGACGGCCTCGAGCACATGGCCGGTGATTTCGATCAGGTAGGAATTGAGCGGACCCTTGTTCCATTCCTTGAAGACTTCGGCGCAAGCCTTTGCATCCATGCCCAGACCGTCGCGCATGACGCCATAGATTTCGGCGATCATCTGCATGTCGCCATATTCGATGCCGTTGTGGATCATCTTGACGAAATGGCCGGCGCCACCTTCGCCCAGATATGCGCAGCAGCTCTCGCCGTTGAACTTTGCGGCAATGGCGGTGAGCACCGCCTCGGCATTGTGCCATTGCTCCTTGGAGCCGCCGACCATGATCGACGGGCCATGGCGCGCGCCCTCTTCGCCTCCGGAGACGCCGACGCCGAGATAGCCGATATTCTTGGGCTTGAGATAATCGAAACGGCGCTGCGTATCCGTATAGAGCGAGTTGCCGCATTCGATGATGGCGTCGCCCGGCTCGAGATGCGGCAGCAGCTGCTCGATCATGTCGTCAACCGGCTGGCCAGCCTTGACCATGATGATGATGGAACGCGGCGCCTTCACCGTCTGCACGAAATCGGCCAGGTCGTATTTCGGGATGGTATTGCCATCCAGGCCCTGCGCCTTGGCCTCGGCGACGAATTCTTCGATGCGCCCGGCCGAACGGTTGTGAACGGCAACAGTGTAGCCCTTCTCGGCGATGTTGAGGGCGAGGTTGGAACCCATGACCGCCAGGCCGATAAGGCCGATATCCGCTGTCGACATGCAAACAGTCCTTCTAAAGCTCTTGCGTGTTCATCCCATGCGCACTGGCACGGCACGCGGCGCGAAATGACCACAAACCGGCCTCCGAAGGAAGGGCGGAATGGACGATTTCCGGCCAGATCGCATAACTTGTATGGAAGATCAAGCCGCTCCGGACGCGCGCACATCCGCTCCACGCTCGGCGAAGGCCTTGAAGTCTTCGGCATATGTCTGCGTCTGCTTCTTGAACATGCCCGGCAGCAGGAAACCCATGACCTTCATGAGTGGGCTGCCCATCTCGAAGACATTGCGGCTTTCCCAGAGGGTCTGGTTCGGCCCCTGCTCGACAAAGCGGTTTTCGACGATGTTGTGGACGCCTTCGGCGTCATAGGTGCCATCGAAGGCATCGGGCAGGTCGCGGCGGGTGATGGTTTCGATCATCTCCATGCGGCGCTTGCCCATCTGATAGACCAGCTTCGATTTGGCGCCGGGTTGGCCGGGCACACCGGAGATCGGCTCGAAGCTCTGAAAGCCGCGCTGCCATTTGCCGAGGTTGGCTGGGTCATCGAAGAGCTCGATGACCTTGGCGCGCGGCAGATCGATGACGATAGAGGTTTTGTAGTCCAGCGCCATGGTTCCCCTCCCCGCGCCTTGCATACAATCCGGTGCTCCACTAACACCTGTAGCCAAGGGTGCCACATGGGAAAGGCCGCGCCAAGCATGATCGCCAAAGCTTCGCCATTCGATCTCACCGGCCGCCGGGCCCTGGTCACCGGATCCAGCCGCGGCCTTGGCTTCGCCATGGCGAGGGCTCTGACCGAAGCCGGCGCTGGCGTGGTGCTGAATGCCCGTGACACGGTCGCCCTCGGCGCCGCTGCCGCCGATCTGGCCGCGACCGGCGCCGATGTATCGGCCGTCGCCTTCGACGTCACCAGCCGCGACAGCGTCGGAGACGCCGTCGCCCATATCGAAGCCGAAATCGGGCCCATCGATATCCTGGTCAACAATGCCGGCATGCAGTTCCGCAGCGCCCTCGAAGCCTTCCCTCCCGAAAAGTTCGACCAGTTGATCGAGACCAATGTCACCTCGGTCTTCAATGTGAGCCAGCCCGTGGCGCGCAACATGATTTCGCGCGGGCGCGGCAAGATCATCAATATTTGCTCGCTGATGTCGTCTTTCGCGCGCTCCTCCATCGCGCCCTATGCCGCGAGTAAGGCGGCCGTGGCCAACCTGACCCGCGGCATGGCCGTCGACTGGGCCCGGCATGGCCTCAACGTCAACGGCATTGCGCCCGGCTATTTCGTCACCGAACTCAACGAAGCGCTGGTGAAGGACGAAAAGTTCAACGCCTGGGTCGAGGCGCGCACGCCGATGGGCCGTTGGGCGCAGCCGGAGGAACTTGGCGGCTCGGTTGTCTTCCTCGCCTCAGATGCTTCCCGCTTTGTGAATGGACACATCCTCTATGTCGACGGCGCCCTCACAGCCACGGTCTGATCACCCACGCCTCATCATCGTGATGGGCGTCAGCTCCTCGGGCAAGTCCACGGTCGGTGCCGCGCTGGGCCGGGCCTTGCACGCGCCCTTCCTCGATGGCGACAAGTATCACCCCGAGGCCAATGTCGAAAAAATGCGGGCCGGCACGCCGCTGACCGACGAGGATCGCTGGCCCTGGCTGGAAGCGCTGACCGCAGCGCTGAAGGAGGCTTCAGTCAAAAAAGGCGTCGCCGTCGGCGCCTGCTCGGCGTTGAAGAAGGCCTATCGCGATTTCATCACCGAAAAAGCCGGCGAGCCGGTACTGTTCGTCTATCTCCACGGCAGCCGCGAGGTGATCGGCGAGCGCATGGCCAGGCGCAGCCACGAATACATGCCGACGAGCCTCCTCGACAGCCAGTTCGCGACGCTCGAAGTACCGGACCCGGAGATCGAAAATGTGCTGGTGGTACCGGTGACTGACCCGGTCAATCGCATCGTCACCACGGTGACGGGCGCCCTCAGCCACAAGAGCTTCAAGCGCTGGCAATAGACCAATCAAGCCAGGCCCGCCCGCGCGGGGACAGCCGATAGCCGATATCGAGGCTTTCGGTGAGGCCGAGCGACTTGAGGCGCCGGACATTGCCCTTGAACTTGACCTTGTCGAGCCCGAGCGTTTCGGCGAGCGCCTGCGCCGGGTCACCGGGCCGTTCGCCGATCAACACCAGCGTGCGATGAACCCACGGATTGGAGCCATCCATGCGGGCCAGCGTTTCGGCGATCTCCCGGGCGTCGGCATCGGAGAGCTCGGCGTTTTCGCGCAGGGCCAGGCGCGGATCCTCGCCCACATAATGAAGGCGGATGCGATAGAGCGAGCCCTTCCGGTCACCCAGCATGTCGTCCAGTGTGTCGCGCGCGTCAAAGCCCGCACGCGCGAGGTCTTCCGGCGTCACGGCGTCCAGCGCGATGACATCCACAGCGTCGATGGCGAGCACGCCGGCCTCGGTGGTGAGCGTGCCGCCGGCCTTGACGGTGGGGCGGACCCAGCGGCGGAACGCGGTGTCCACGCGGCCCGAGGCAATGGCCTCGAAATCGTCTGCACTGATCAGCATGGTCGTTCTTCCTGTCTGCGCAATGCCTGAATGGCGCGGTATAGCCTCAAGGGCACGTGGGCGAAACCGCTCGGAGTACAAGTCGCACAATCGCGCCCGACGCGACGGCGAGGAAGTCAGCAGTCAGCGGGACTGCTTGCGATCCCGGACTTCATCGTGCGGCTGCTGCCAGGGCCAGCGGCCGCTGACCTCGACCTCGAGGGACAGGCTGAGGAAGGTCCGGATGATGACGATGACGGCCAGCAGCGCCAGGCTCTCCAGGCTCGGCTCGATGGCCACGGTAGCGATGATATCCGCCGCGACCAGGACCTCGAGCCCCAGCAGGATGCCGCGCCCGATATCAGCGCGGTAATTGCGGAAGCGGTCATGGACATCCGGCGTGCGGAGCTGCCAGATAAAGCGCAAAGTGCCCAGGACCAGCCCGAGCACGATGATTATGATGCCGCTCCACTCAATGGCGCGGACGATGCCGTGCAGCAGTGTTTCCCCGTCCAAGCCACCCTCCTCGCGCCGTGCCCTCGCCCAACGCCCGAAGGCGGCAAGCGATCCACAGCGCCAAAGGGGGCGTCCGGGTTACTGGGCGGCGTATCCGCCATCGACCAGGTGATAAGACCCGGTGATGAACGAGGCCGCATCGGACAGCAGGAACAGTGTCAGCGCCGCCACCTCGTCAGGCTGACCCAGCCGGCCAACCGGGTGCAGCGAACGGAGACCATCCATGACCTCCTTGGGAGTCGCCGAGCCCAGCAGCGGCGTTTCGATGAAGCCCGGCCCCACGGCGGTGACGCGGATGCCATCCTTGGCATAGTCGATCGCCGCCGCCTTGGTGAGGCCGACGACACCGTGCTTCGCCGACACGTAGGCGGGCGCATTGGCAAAGCCATTGGTGGCCAGGATCGAAGCCATGTTGACGATGGCGCCGCCGCCGGATTTCAGCATGGCCGCGATCTCGTACTTCATGGAGTAGAAGACCGAGTTGAGATTGACGTCGATGACCTTGTGCCAGTCCTCGAACGAGTAGTCTCCGGCCTTGGCCGCCTTGCCGCCAATGCCGGCATTGTTGACGGCGAGATCGAGCCGTCCGAACGTGTCGATCGTGTACTGGACCGCCTTTTCGACCTGGTCGATCTGGCTGACGTCGACCGCCACCGCCGCCGCTTCACCGCCGGAGGACTTGATTTCCCCCACCAGCTTCTCAGCGGGCTCGAGCTTGAGGTCCGCCACCACCACCTTGGCGCCACGTTCGGCGAGCTGCCGGGCGACGGCTTCGCCTATTCCCGACGCGGCTCCGGTCACGAACGCAACCTTGCCGGCAAAATCCTTGGTCATCTTCAATCTCCTTGGTCGTGTTCCTCTCATATTGGGACCGGATGCCGTCGCCGCCATGACCAAGATCAAACTCGGGAGCGAACAGTCCGTTCATCCGCGGGGTCCAGGACCTAGTCCGGGTTTTGCCGGCGTGCCCAGGCCCGCATCGCCGTCACCAGATAATCGGCAAATCCGGGCTGGATTTGCTCGAAGCGTTTGCGGAAATCGGGATGTTCATAGACATCCGCCAGCCCCGCATAAGCCTCCGGCGTGCACTCCCTGCCCCAGGCTGCGGCGACCCAATTCCTGTGTCTTTCCAACATCTTGTCGAGCGCTGTTGCCTGCGGCGGCAGGCCCCGGCGCAAGCCTTCGGCAAGGCCGTCCTCTATCTCCTTGAGATCCGCCATCATTTGGGCGTGCCCTGCCCCCATGACCTTGCGGCTGCGGGCAATTTCCTCTTCCATATCAGCGCCATAGCGCTCGATAAGCCAGGCCTCGTATTTCCGGTGAGACGATACCCGAATAAAGATCAGCATCGGTCATTCTGCGTTCTCCTTTGAGACGGGCGATCGTGCGGTCGATCGTCCGAACCATCACGGCATACCGCTTGGCCTGCTCCTCCAGCCGCTCCCGCTGCCTTTGTAAGGTGCTGAGCCTGTTGAAATTTGGCGCATCGAGGATGGCGCCGATCTCATTGAGGGGAATGTCCAGTTCGCGATGGATGAGGATCTGCTGCAGGCGCAGCAATTCGTCCTCGCCATAATAGCGATAGCGGTTCTCGCCGGTGAATGCGGGACGGAGAAGTCCGATCTCGTCATAGTGGTGCAAGGTCCGCACCGAGACGCCCGCCAGCCGGGCCAGGTGATTGACGGTATAGGTCTTCATGTCACTCGCATCCTCCGCGAGTTGACCGATAGTCCCTCACGCCGCGTCAGGGTCAACAGGCGGCACGCCGGGCACCCGCGAGAGGCTGGCATTGAAATAGCGGTCGTCGTGGCTCACTTCCCGCCCAATCCAGTCTGGCATGTCGACCGCCTGGTCTGCGGACTCCAATTCGACTTCGGCCATGACGAGCCCGGCATGGGCGCCTTCGAAGACGTCGACCTCCCAGACCAAGCCGCCATGCGGCACTTCGAACCGGCGCTTTTCCACGACATGCGGCCGCGCCATTTCGAGCAGCGTCCGGCCGTCGGCCAGCGGCACATCGTATTCGAACTCCGCTCGGCTGATCCCGGATGTCGGGCCCTTGAGGGTCAGGACGGCGCGCTCATCGTCAAAGATGCGGATGCGCACCGTGGCCTTGGCGCTGCTCGATAAATAGCCTTGTCGCAGCGCTGAGCTGCCGGTCGCCTCGCCGCGCCAGGCATCGCCCTTGACCAGAAATTTCCGTTCGATTTCCTCGGCCATGGCCTACTCCAGCAATTTCCAATAGCCCCGGAAGCGGTCGATCAGCGCTGACGGCTTTTCGACGATGAACTGCCTTGCCATGGCAAAGCTCTCGTCCGCCAGCTTGCCCTGCCGCCGGGCGATGGTCTTCCGCAGCGTATCGAGACCCTCGTCTCCGGCAGATGCTCCAGCGCCGATCCAGTCGGCGAGCACCGTCAGATTGTGGTGGTCGCCGAGGTTTTCGCCCAGCCTGTCCAGTTCCTTGATTGGCGCCGCCAGGACGCCGGGCGCCGCTTTTTCGAACAGGCGCATGTGGTACCAATGCGCCTTGGCCGCCTTGCGCCATTCATGCATGACCTCACCGGCGGGATCGTGCCGGGCAAGGTCATAGTCCTTGCGGAACCGCGAATAGGATACCTTGAGGCCGGGGAGGACGATGTCCTCGCCAGAGGCGCTGAATTTCCAATCGTTGACGCGCTCGCGCAGGGCGTCGAACTGCTTGATGGTATTCTCCAGCAACGCCGCCTCGCCCACCTGGCTGCGCAGGTGCCCGGCGCGTTCTTCGAGGCGAGTGCGCACATGCTGTTCGGCCGTATTCGTCTCCGGACCGAGGAGGCCAGTGATGGTCTCCACCATCACCGCAGCGTCGCGCGCGACGGAAAACTGTTCGGCGATGCTGCGGATCGCCGCATTTTCATCACCGTAGGTGTCAAAGGCGGGACGAACCAGTTTCAGCAGCGCCCGCAACTTCTTGCAGTGCTTGCGCAGCGAATGCACCGTTTCGTCGAAATCGTCAGCTGCCCGGGCCAGATCAAGCGCCTTGTCTATCTGTTCAGCGGCAATCTCGCGAACCTGGTCGGCAACGCCGCTCGCCTTCGAAAATGCATAGCCCATGCTAGAAACCGAACCTCAACTGGCCGGCAGGCGCGCCGACCTCCACCCCTTCCAAAGCCAGCATCCGCACTTTGGTTGCAGCGCCGCCGGGCGCCGAAAACCCGCCGGGCTTGCCATTGCTGGCGAGCACGCGGTGACATGGGATCACCAGCGGAATGGGGTTGGCAGCCATGGCCTGCCCGACCGCACGCGACAGGCCGACATCGCCCAACTGCCGCGCCAGATCCCCGTAAGTCAGGGTTTCACCCCAGCCCACTGAGAGCAGCAGACTATAGGCGCGGCGGTGAAACTCCGGCACCCCCGCCAGATCGAGCGACACGCTGGCAAAGCTGACCTCCGCGCCCTCGGCATAATCCTCGATCTGGTCCATCAGCGCAGTGATGTCCCGGCTCGGATCGCCCGGCGTGGCGCCACCGCGGTTGAGCCGCTCGAGGAAGACCGCGTCGTCGTCGCCGGGCAGCAGCAGGCGCGCCAGGCCCTTGTCGGTCCAGCCGATTCCGAAGCGTCCCAGCGCGGTATCGAAGGTCGTGGTCTCCATCCCGCAAGGATAGGCCGGGCGGGATGACAATGCCAAGAACCTTGGTCAAACCGCGCGTGTCTGATAGAGGGCATGCCATGCCCGCAATGCCCACGCTCACAGACTATTTTCCACCGATGGAGCCCTATCTCGACGTGCTCCATGTCGATGACGATATTCTCGTCGTCAACAAGCAGTCCGGCCTGCTCAGCGTCCCGGGCAAGGATACGAGCCTCTGGGACTGTGTCGAGCATCGCGCCCGCCAGACCTGGCCAACCGCAGGCATGTGCCATCGGCTCGACAAGGATACGTCGGGTGTGCTGGTCTTGGCGCTCAACAAGCGCGCCCACGGCCGCATCGGCAGTCAGTTCGAGCATCGCAAAACGACCAAGAGCTATATCGCCCGTGTTGCTGGCATCATCGAGGCGGATTCCGGGCTCATCGACTTGCCCTTGGCGACCGACTGGCTCAACAAGCCGCGGCAGCGAGTCGACCGTGACAATGGCCGCTCGTCCCAGACCGAATGGCATGTGATCGAACGCGAGCAAAACGCCACGCGCGTGCGGCTTGTGCCGCTGACGGGGCGCACGCACCAGTTGAGGGTACACATGAAGGCCATCGGCCATGTGATTCTGGGCGATGCCTTTTATGCCGAAGGCGAGGCCCTCGCGGCGGCTGATCGCCTTCAGCTTCACGCCGCCGAACTCGGCTTCACCCACCCCACGACCGAGGTATTCACCACCTTCGTGGCGCCTACGCCTTTCTGACCCGAACTGAATCAGCACTGCCGATCAAGGCAGCCTTAGGGAGGAAAAAGATGCGTCGCCTGCTTGCAACTGCTCTGATCCTTATGGCACCGGCCACTGCTTTGGCCGAGGATCCGCTGGCCCGGTTCACGCCATGGTTTGCCGCTAATCCATCGGGCCTGGTGTTTCACTATTCCGCGCCATTGGACGGGTATGCGCCCGGTGCGCCGACCCTGCAGGGGCCGAGCGATGATGGCCTGCGCAGCGTGATGGTCGCTCAGCAGGGCGTCCATCCCGCCAGCGGTGTCGACTTGGATGCGATTGCCGGCGTGCTGACGGTGGGCGGTCCGCCGGACGAGCTGCTGGTCCTCATGGGTCCCGCCGCAATGTCGGACCATATCGATGAGGCCCTTGCCGGCCGCGGCTTCGAGATGCGCGAGATTGCGGGTGTGCCGGTCTTCGGCACGGGGGAAGATTACGCCATGGACTTCGCCAGCACGGGCAAGCCCGACCCGTTTGGCGGCGGCATGGGCAAGGCGCAGCGCGTGGCGCTGGGGGACGGTTTCGTTGCCGTCGCGCGGAGCTGGCCGGGCATTGAGACGGCGCTCAAGGGGCTCGGCAAGGCCAAGGGCGGTGCCGTCGTCTGGACGGCAACGCTCGATGCGCTGGCCGAAACGCGCGGCGATGGCCACCTTGACGCGGCCTGGGGCTGGGGCGGCGACAGCTTCGCTGGCATGCTCGTCGATCCCGCGATCCTGCTCGATGGCGATATCGAAGAAGCCATCGCGGCCGCCCAAGGTGGCCCGCAATTGCTGTTCCCGCCCTTTCCGCTGGCGATCTTCGCACTCGACCGCGATGGCACCCGTGCACATTTGCGCATCGCCCTGCCCTATGACCGGGCCGAGGATGCCGAGGCAGCGGCAAGCTACGTCCGTCACCGACTGGTGGAGTTTCCGCTCGTGCCCTCGCGGCCGGACATCGCCATCGTGCCACAGGGCGATCTGTCCATCGCCGTGATGACCCTGACCTATGCCGAGGCGGATGTCGCCCAGGCGAACACGCTCATGCTCAATTGGAGCAGCGCGGTGATGCAGCGCAGTTTCACCGCGCTGCAATTCGGCCTCTTCTAGTCGGCTTCCCCGACATAGCCCACCTCGATACGCTGAAAGAGGCTGCCCTCCTTCATCGTGTCGAGCCAGCGCCGGAAGTCGGCGACGTCGGCAAAGCCGGCGCGGCGCGCCTCGTCATCGGTGACGGTATCTGGCGTGGTATCGGTGACTGCCTTGATGGCGAGGAGCCCCACCTTGGTCTTGAGCGTGCCGCCGGGCTTCACGGTTGGCCGGTTCCAGCGCCGGAAGATGAGATCCACCTCGCTGGCCTTGATGCGTTCGAGAAGGTCGCGCTTGAGCAGCATCAGTCCAGTACCGCCGTTGCCGTGATTTCGATTTTGAGGCCTTTGGCCAGAAGTTCCTTCACCACCACGGTAGCCCGGACCGGATACGGCTGCTCGGTGAAGAATTCGCGATAAACCGCGTTCATGCCGGCGGCATCGGCGCCGTCGACAAGAAAAATCTGCACCATGACGAGGTTTCTCAGGCTGCCACCTGCCGCCTTGAGCGCGATGTCGAGGTTGCCGATGCAGCGACGCGCCTGTGCCTCGATGCCGCCCCCGACGATCTCGCCGGTCACGGGATCTTCTGCGATGGCCACGAGCCACAGATGCTTTCCGGCGCGGACCGCATCGTTGATAGGCGCCGAAGACGGGGCACTACCGGTTTCGATCCGTTCGATCATGGAGCCTCGCTGGAAGAATCGTTCAGGCAATTGTCTTGCGCAGAACCTTGTGACAAACACGGGCAGCCGAGCCAAGCGGGCGTGGTGGAATTGGTAGACACAAGGGACTTAAAATCCCTCGGCGCTAGCCTTGCGGGTTCGATTCCCGCCGCCCGCACCAGCAACCGGTATTTTCTGCATTATAAACAAGCGTTTATGAAAATTGCGAGAGACCTACCCACCTCACCGTCCACCTGTGATTCTGGGGAAAGAAAGCCCCCAGCCATCAGGCCGGAGGCTGTCTTAGTGGATGGAGGGCGCCAACTAAAATTCGGCGAACTGCTCCGGGTAGAGCTGCCGCAGGATGTCACTGGCCCGGGTAATGTCAGAGTGACTGGCCTCGCGCCGACGGCGGGAGCGCCGGACTAGGTAGATTGCCCGCTGCAACATCAGCCAACGCATGGTCCGGACTCCATCGCGCGGGCACGCTTGAGCAGGCGCCGGCCCTCCGAGGCAACAGCCGCCTTTTCCTCGTCTGTCATCTGATTTCCGTGGACCGGCCATTCAGGCTCGCCTCCCCACTCCGGGCCATCAAGCTCATTGTCGTCGTGAGGCTCGTCCAGGATGTCTCCGCCATCTTCGTTCACCTCTTCGGCCTCGTCCTGGCCGAAGCCGCAAGGCAGGCTCTGATCGATGACGTGGTCAGGGCGGCCAAGCGAATGTTCGAAGTCGCCCACGTCAGCCTCTGAGCCATCGTGCTCGTCCTCGATATCGCCGCCAGCGCCTGCCGACCATGATGCCTGGCCCATGGCGCCGTGGACGGGCCGCACGTCCTGCCGCAGCCGTTCGCTCTGGGCGAATTCCTCTTCGGTCAGGTAGTGCGGCTTGACGCGCCAGAAGCCCATGGCCTCGACATAGACCCCAGTGCCCAGAACAGACCCGAGGCTGGGCTCGTCGTCGCCGTGGGCCTCTTTGGGGTCATCTTCCTCGTCGCCTTCGTCCAGCGCCATGCCAAAGGCGTGGGGGCCAACGGCAGGCCAAGAGCTATCGTGCTCGTCACCGTTCTCCTCGAGATCGCAGTCGCCGTCTGTGTCGTCCAGGAAGGCGATCAGATCCTCGATCGCGTCGGCGGCGAGTTTTCGCCGGGCAGCGACGGAATAGTCGGCATGGCTGAAGGCCAGGGCAAGCGCCATGGCCGTGTCGGCTGGTAGATGGATTGTCATTTCGGTTCTCGCGAAAACCGGCTTTCTAGGGCCGGGACTTCCCACGATTTCTAGGCGTGGTCGGTCATTGCCAGTAGTCGTCACTGGCACCGGGAGCCTAGAAACATGTCGCGAAACATGCGCCACAGCCTTTCCCTTTCGGGTATTGCATAACCGTGGCACTCCCGGCATAGTGAGCCGGTCGCGGCCCAACGGTATCGGGCGCGTCAGTTTTCGATGAGTTTCAGGCCGGCAAGCCTTCCCCTCATCTATCGCGATTGCTGTGCCATCCCCGGCAAGGGACCACAGCGGAAGTTTCTAGGCTTCGCGATCAACCTACCCTGATTTTCCTTAACGCTTCAAGCACCGTCCCCTAATCGGGCGGACGCTTGCGTTTGTGGTCACGCGTGACATGCGTGACGTAACGTTACGTCACGTGACTGTGCCGTTACGCCGCTGCCGATCTGGCCTGGCTGTGATGGATAAGAGGCGCTGCAGGATTGTGCCCTCCCGCCAAGCGTTGAGCATTCCGCGTCAGTCATCCCTCATCTTCCTGCTTAGACAGAGTCACCTTCTTGGCATGGTGCAGTGCGTCACCGTTCTTCCACGGGTCAATGCTGTCAGCAAACCTTAAGGCCCAGGAGGTCCAAGCCACCAATTCCTCTTCCGACAAACCCTGGCCTAGCCGCTCCTGTGCGTCTCGAACGTATCGCCTAATCAAGGTCGCCTCATCCGCACCGCGGGCCAGCGCGACCAATTTCTTCCTCGCCCGTCTTCGTGCCTTTTTTTCCGCTTGTCGCTGCTGCTCTTCGGCGAGCGCCCTTCTACGGGCAGCTTCTGCCTCCAGTTCGAGTTCGCGCTGGATCCGACGCGCCTTCACGTCATCGCGCCACTTGAGTTCTTGTGACCAGGCAGCGACGGCGGCGTCTATAATGATGTCCGAAAGTTTGGCCTCCAACCTGCCAGTTTCATCATCCGCCCATTTGGCCCTAAACGTTTGACCATAACGATCAGTGGAGAAATCTGACACACACAGGTCCCGATCTCTATACTCGATCCGGCAAGTGGCGCTTCCAGAGCCTATATGCAAGTCAAGCACGCTCGCCTCATCATTGGTGATGGACAGGCTGCCACCCGCCCTCTCAAGTGCGTAAGCAAGACGGTTGATGAACTTTAACCTTCGAACCCCTAGGGCATCGCGAAATTTCGGCCGGTAGATTTGGGCGAATATTGGGTGAGACCCCTCGGCCTTTGCGACCGTCCGGTCATCTTTATCGAGTAGCCGCTGTACCCCACGATGGACCCATTTTGACCCCTGCGGGAGCGACAAGCTTCTGAGAGAGCTGACAAACCTATTTTTGAGTAGCTCAGTCGGCTCCCAAGGGTCAGCCCTTTCCCCGGGCTCGCCAGTGATTGAACGTCGTACCAGACCGGTAAGGTTGCCCGAAATATGAACGAACCTTGCTGACCCGAGATGAGGGTCAGCGAGTAAGAGGCGTCTTGCTGGCTTTCCGGCCTTCAGTTTGTTCCAATAGCCTGGGCCTGGGAGTGGAATTCCGGCTACGCGGAAGGACTTGCCCAGCGCGACGTTTGAAATGCCCATGTCCAGTGCCAGTGTCGTCAGTGGCGCTGACCACGCGAGCTCATAGGCTTGTTCACGGGTAAGAATAAACTGCATGCGAGGAGCCTGACATGAAAACGATATGGCTATTGGCGGCTCGCTACGATGGCATCCCGATCGTGCCTGTCGAGACCGTTGTCACGGATTTCTTCCCTCACCTGAGCGCCGCGAAATTTGTGCGCAAAGTCACCGAGGGCGACATCGACCTGCCACTCGTCCAGATTGAGGGGTCACAGAAGGCCGCCAGAGGGATTGCCTTAATGGATCTGGCCGCATATCCGCCGGTTGGAAAGCGAAGGCGAGGGCATAGCAGCCCTCCTAACGGACGTGCGTATGGGAACCGGACCAACCGGGTGGGACGTTGCACGGAGAGCGCGCGAGCTCTTCCCCCACATTCCAATCGTCTACATGACTGGCGAGAGCCCCCACGATTGGGCTGCCTATGGGGTACCGCAGAGTTTGATGCTATCCAAGCCATTCGCAATGGCGCAGATGATCACAGCCGTATCACAGCTCTTGAACCAGCCAAACTCGCCTTGAATATGGGGAGGGACTATCGTCTCGACAGGACACCCACCGTAGTGTCGTTCGAGCTTCAAAGAAGCTCCAAAACCCGGCAGTCAAATCGAGCATCCGGTGTGCTGGTCCAGGCGGTGGCGGCCAAAGCCGCATTGATCGCCTCGCCCTCCGAACGGTACTTGCCGGCAGCCTCGCCCGATAACGTATCCAGTACGATCCAGGCTCCGTTGCGGTGCAGGTAGGTGAAGCGGAAAATGTAGGGGTGTTTTCTAGGGGTCATAGCGGCGCTTCAACGCCAAGTCATGAACGAAGTTCCCCGCCGCGTTAACCGCAATCCTTCATGCTTGTGGCCGGCCGGGTCCGGACCAATCTGACCTCGACATCGCAAGCCCGCAGCACCGCTCAGACGTCGTTGAGCGGGAGCTTTGCTTCGAAGTACACGCCATCTGGAAGAAAGCTCAACGTAGCGCTGCCCTCTCCCCCCTGCAGCACGGCACCCTGCAATAACTTGGTGCCAAACCCTCGGCTGCGCGGCTCCTCGACGGACGGTCCACCGCTTTCTCTCCACGTCAAATAGAGTTCGTTCGAAGCGACACGGCATTCAATATGCACGACCCCTTCGGCAACACTCAGGGCGCCATACTTGATCGCATTGGTGGCCAGTTCGTTTATCGCCAGCGCAACCCCAAAAGCGATCCTCTCAGGGAGCACGATTTCCGGTGCGTCGATAACGAACTGCTCGCTGAAGGCTTCACGGAATGGAGATAGAGCCTGGTCAAGCAATGCCGGCAGGCTCGCTTGGCCTTTCCGTTCCCCGGAGAGCAAAGATGTAACGCCGGCATAGGCTTGCAATCTGGAGCTGAAGGCCTCTTTGCCCTCTTCGACGGATCGATCCGCACGGAATGATTGACCGACCATGCTCTGCACCAGTGCGAGCGAGTTCTTTATTCGGTGCTGCATCTCTCGCGCAGCTACGGCCAGCTTTTCTTCGTGCAATTTACGGTCGGTAATGTCCATGACGACTCCGATGGCTCTCGGTCCACCATCGGCATTGGGCGCTGCGGTTTGTGCCTGGACCAGCAACCATTTGATGGACCCGTCCGGCATGATGTGCTTGACCTCGGCTCGGATGCGGTCTTCACCGCGTTCGGCAGCTTCGCGGCCGAGCTGTTCCAGCCGTTCCTTCTCACCCGGCGCGTAGCGGGATCTCAAATCATCCAGCGATGGTTGGGCGTCCGGCGGGAAACCGTAGAGCACGTTGAGCATGGGTGATGGGGCAATTCGATCGTTCAGTATATCCAGCTCCCATACTGCCAACTGTGCAGCATCTAGCGCCAAGGCGCCAAGCACTTCGTGCCTGTCATCGGAGTGTATGAGGGAGAGCCACCCCTGCCCGATACCGTCCTCCATCTCCTGGCCGGTGAAGGTCGTCCATGATCGGCTGAGATAACTGCATGACCCGTCGAGGTCTGCCACCCATATCATCGCGGGGGCGATGTCTACGAGCTTTCGGAAGTCACTCTCTGCCGCGGTCGCCCGACTTGCAAGATGTTCAGGCACAGCGCCGATTCCCCAAGAACCACTTTGATCTTTGTACAGCGTGGAGGCCGACACTCAATAACCTACGATGGAGGAGTAGCGTGCTCTCGAGGTGAGGTCGCCAGAGAAAACGACGTCGCATCATGCTAGCCTGCCCGGGGAACGCGCCCGGCGCTCCGTACGTTTGCCTCCCATCTTGTGGAGGCGTAAATGGCCGTTCGACCCTATTGGCGCGGATATCTGAAGCTCTCGCTCGTCACCTGCCCGATCACGCTCGCCCCTGCTACGACGGAAGGTGAGAAGGTCAAATTCCACACCATCAATCGAAAAACGGGTGACCGCATCTTCACCCAGTATGTGGATGCCAAGTCGGGTAAGGCCGTCGATAAGGACGACCAGGTCAAAGCCTACGAAAAGGGCGAGGACGAATATGTAATCCTCGAGGACGAGGATCTGGAGTCAGTCCAGCTTGAGAGCGCCCGCACCATCGATATCGACGAGTTCGCGCCGGCCGATTCAATCGAGTGGGTCTATTTCGACAGCCCCTACTTCGTGGTGCCCGCTGACGACGTCGGCGAAGAGGCCTTCCGTGTCATCCAACAGGCCATGGTGCAAAAGGGCGTAGTCGGCATTTCGCGCCTGGTGATCGGCAACCGCGAACGCGCCGTAATGCTGCAGCCCTGGGATCGCGGCATCATCCTCTGGACCCTGCGCTACGGTAACGAGGTCCGCGAAGAGAGCGAGTATTGGGAAAAGATCGACGACCAAAAGGCCGATCCCAAGATGGTCAGCATGGTCCAGAAGATCATCGAGGAGCGCACCACGGCGTGGAGCGAGACGATGGTCGAGGATCCGGTGCAGGACAAGCTGTTGGAGATCATCAAGGCCAAGGACAGGCCGGCGAAGAAGACCAAAGCCAAAAAGGCCGATGAGGAAGAGGAAGCGCCAGCAGCAACCAATGTCATCGATCTGATGGCGGCCCTGAAGCGCAGCCTCGAAGGATCCCCGGACGACAAAAAGAAGGCGCGGCGCTAGCTGGCCTTCTTCCGCGGCGGCGCCTTCTCGGCGGCCGCCTTTTTGGTGGCGCGAGCCTTGGTGGTCTTTTTCGGCTCTGCCCCCTTTCCTTCCGCACTCATTCGCAGCGCCTCGAGGAGGTCGTTGGGCTTGGTCGGTTCGGGCTTCTTGAAGGGGATGATCTTCCGCCCCTCGATTTTGGCGCGCACGAGCTCGGTCAGTGCGCCTTCGTAACGATCTTCGAACTTGCTGGGGTCGAACTTGCCGGCCTTTTTCGACAGAATGTGCTGGGCAAATTCCATCATCTCCGGGTCGATTTTCTTCGCAGTGATGTCCTTGAATGCCTGTTTGGCCGAGCGGACCTCATAGTCGAAGTTCAGAGTTGTGGCGATCAGGCCCTTCTCGTGCGCGCGGATCAGGACCGGCCGCATACGACGGAAAAGCACCGTGTGCGCGATCGCCGCGGCCTTCGACTTCTTCAGCGCCTCCCGGATCAGGATGAAGGCTTCCTCTGCAGCATCGTTGCCAGGCAGAAGGTAGTACGGCTTGTCGAAGAACGTCGTTTCGATCTCGCTGCAGGTGATGAAGTTGTCGACGGTCAGCACCTTGTCGCTGTTCGGCACGGCCGCCGCGATCTCTTCCGACTCGAGGACCACATATTGCCCTTCGCGCGCCTCGTACCCTTTGACCTGGTCCTCGCGCTCCACTGGCTTTTTGGTCTTCTCGTCCATGTAGACGCGCTGGAGTCGATTGCCGGTCTTGCGGTTCACCAGGTGGAGGGAGATGCGCTCCGAAGTCGTCGCGGCCGTATACATGGCGACGGGACAAACGATCTCCGCAATCTTGATTGAGCCCTTCCAAATCGCACGCGCGGCCATCACATCCTCCGGTACTGCCGCGGTAGAACGAATCGCCATGCGCGCCGGTTCCTGCTCGCCGACTAGCGGACCGGTGTCGGCTGTGATTTTGTACGGCAATGATCCGTGTCCCCGTCGTCCACGCAAAGCGAGACCTGGAGGCCGCCCGCCTACGCAAGCTTTTGGCGGACCTTGAGCGCATTCCCGCTCACCGGCGGGAGGATGAACACGCGGACGTGCGGGAGCGAGGCATCCGGGCAATGTTGAGCGATCTGGAGAAACGCTAATGTGTGGCCGCTTTACCGCTGAATACACCTGGGCCGAGCTCCATGCGCTCTATAGCCTTAGCGACGAGCTTTTCCCGGTGGCGCCGCACAATATGCAGCCGCGCTACAATATCGCGCCTACCCAGGACGTGGATTTCCTCGCCCTGGATAAGGGCGGCAACCGCGAGCTGCTTCGTGGCCGCTGGTGGCTCGTACCCTTCTTCGCCAAGGAGCTGCCGAAAGCAACGATGTTCAACGCGCGCATCGAGAGGGTGGACACATCGGCAGCGTTTCGCGAGCCGTTCAAGAAGCGCCGGTGCCTGATCCCTGCCGATGGCTATTTGGAGTGGACGACCAGCCTGATCGACGGAAAGAAGGATCCGTGGCTGCTGCAGTTGCCTGAGGGCAAGCCGTTCAGTTTCGCCGGCCTCTGGGCCCACAATGACAATCTCGGCATCACCAGTTGTACCATCATAACGGCGCCCGCGGTCGAGCATATTGCCCATATCCACGGACGCATGCCGGTCATCCTCGAGGAGAGCGCCTACGACGCCTGGCTCTCGGGCGAGGCCCAGGGCGATGCTGCCAAAGCGCTGCTGCTGCACAACCATCTCGATAGCCAGCTGCAGTTCCACCGGGTCGGCCGAGAGGTCAACAACAGCCGGTACGAAGGCACCGACACGAAGAAGCCCCTCATCAACTCCCTGTAGCGTTGCACCTCGACTGATAACCCGCCGGAGCGAACTTACTCGCGCCCGTTACCTTTGCCATTGCCACCAGCGTTGGAATGATCCGGCGGGCCATTCCCATTGCCATTGCCGCCGGCATTCGAATGCGCCGGCGGGCCGTTTTCTCTAAGCTGTCCACCGCCATTTCCGCCCGCATTGGAATGCTCTGGAGGACCGTCGCCGTTGCCATTTTCGCCGCCGTTGGAATGCTCTGGAGGACCGTTGCCGTTGACGCCGTTGCTGGGGTTCGATTGCCCGTTTCCATTGTTGTTGCCGCCCGCGTTGGCGTGCGCCGGCGGGCCGCGATCCTCGGCCTCAGTGCTGGCTGCGGGCAGAGTGTCACTATTGCGCTGTGCGCCTGTGGTCGAATCCATCACGTCCGTGGTGCCTGGAACTACACGCTCGCCTTCAAAAGTGAAGATCGCCACCTGCCCTCCGCCGCTAACATTGAGCGGCACGTCTTTGAGCACGGCGGCTTGCTGTCCCGGCCGGATCTCCGTCACCAGGTCGCGACTGGTGTCCTGCACCTGCACCACGCCGCGATCGACATCGACCTCCGCACCGCCATCACCCACGATGACGGTAAAGCGCGTCCCCTTGACCACAGCGGCTAGGAACGGGGTTTGCACCGAGAAGTGGTGCACATTCCGCCGCTCAACATCGACCGTCACAGTACCATGGTTCTGCTTCACGCTAGTCTTGAGTTCCGAGCCAGCGTCCAGGAGCGTTATTTCTGAGTCACTGCCCAGCTCGATCGTCTCTTTGCCGCGCGTGAGGCCAACACGGCCATCGGCTCCGGTGCGCAGCGACTGGTTCGACTGGACTAGACTGCCACGCTGTATTGGAATCCAACGGAGACCGACCTGCATCTCGGCGGTTCCACGGACTCGACTAACTACCCACTCTTGGGCGAAGGCCGGCGCACCAAACACCAGGATGGACGCCAGGACCAACAATATCGCTCTCATTTCGCCCTCTCGCATTCTGCGTTAGGACAACGATCGCGCCCGCAGGGCTTTACAGATGATTAAGTCCCCCTTGAAGCTCAGTCACGAAGGAGGTCACGGTAAAGGGCGAGTTGCCTTCCCGGTTCGAATTGCAGGCTTTGGATACGAAATCGTCTGTTCGATTGCGTTGACTAATGCGGC
This sequence comes from Devosia sediminis, assembly GCF_016411825.1. Taxonomy (GTDB): domain Bacteria; phylum Pseudomonadota; class Alphaproteobacteria; order Rhizobiales; family Devosiaceae; genus Devosia; species Devosia sediminis. Next base: position 916,376 of record NZ_JAEKMH010000001.1, on the reverse strand, counting down.
GGCTACTTGTCTTTGACTAGGCCTTTGTACCTAAGAGCCATCGAGCCGAAATGACAGAGAACATTGCCCCGCCGATCGCCTCTGCCGCACTGCCGACGACTTCGGCGGAGGCGACCAATGCGATGATCCACTACTATCGCGCGGAAATGACCCGCCTTAACGCTTGGCGTGTTCGTCTCGACCTCACAACCAACTGGGCGATTACGGTCATGGCGGCCATGCTGTCTGTCACCCTTTCAACACCGGCCGCGCACCATGGCTTGGTTTTGTTCGCGATGGTCATTGTTGGTTTGCTCCTCGGGGTGGAAGCACGGCGATACCGGTTCTTCGACGTCTACCGCATGCGGGTGCGACAGTTCGAACGCCACTATTTTGGCCAGCTCTATGGGCCCAAGACAGAGGGGGGCTCAGAACCATGGCTGCTGATGCTCGCCCAGGACTTGCGGCATCCCCGGTTTCGCATCTCCTTTCGCCGGGCGGCGGGACGCCGGCTCCGACGCAATTACATCTGGATGTTCGTCATCTTGCTGATGGCTTGGTTGCTGAAGATAGCTTCGCCCGACCTTCAATCCGGTATCCATCTCGATCCGCAGCGCCCGGTGGCCGTTCTGGTCGGCCAAGCCTCGACCGGGCCAATTCCAGGCTGGTTGGTCGTCGCTGCGGTGGGAATATTCTACGTGTTTCTCCTATTCGTCACCCTCTCTTCGCGCGAGCGCGGCGGCGACGAAGTGAGGGTTTGAACTACACCCCCATCGCCGTCGCCGATCAGTAGATTGTCCGAGAGTGCGCCGTTGGAGGTATCCATGCCTGGTCTATGGGCACGGACACCACGAGTGACAAGGAACCAAGATAGTGCTGCACAGAAATCCGGCTCTGGTGGTTCTTGGCGTCACCATTACCCTGACCTTGGTAATATTGTGGGTCGCACAGCGTTTCACCCTGGAAGGGCGATTGGCGGATCGCTTTGGCGGCATCGTGATGGCCGCACCAATGGCGTCTGAGCTCCGTCAACCACCAGTAGATGTGAGCCCCCACGTGTGTCCCCACATCGATGCAGCCCTGGGGGCGCAGGTCGCGCCCAGGGTACAGGTCGAAGTCGGATGGGGGTTTGGCGTTCGTTTGCTGATTATAGAGGTCGGATCGCTCGGTGAGTGCTCGGCAATGGTGCAGCCTGGCGTTGCCTTTTGACGGGCACCCTGGTTTCGGCGCCTGGCCGATTTCCACCCCGTATCAGTGTTTCTTGCCGAGGATCTTAATGAGAGTGTGCACGACCCAAGCTAGTGGCGCTACAACGCACAGGCCCAGGATCAATATCCCGACGATCAACGATATGGCACCGAAAGTGGTCTGTGCCCAGCTTCCGACGGATTCTAGGCCGAGAAGCTGAAGGGTGATTAGAGCGATCAAGAAAAAGCCCAATCCCGCTGCGGGCAGCACCTCCCCTAAGCATCTCATAGTTTCTGCCTCTCCCGGCATTCAGCCAATCCTTGCGCAGCTTGGCATATAGCCAACTACCCCCGCCGCCATGCTATAAACATGCCTCACCCTGCTACGGCGAGTGCCTTATGACCGGCGGCTCGCTTCATCGCGGTCCGCTTTCGGGTCTAGGCGGCACTTCCTCGGCAGCAGCAATAAGGCTGGCCGCCGCCACGCTGCCAATCAATATACAAACGATAGCCATAAATAAGAGGAGCATCTTTGCCTCCTTCTACAATTGCCCGGTCACTATCAGGGAGACCACGCCGAGCAGCGAGGCGCTGACCACGCCTGCAGGGACGTAGCTCATTCCTCGTGAATGCCTCCAGATCGGCAATACGTCGACCAGGAGCAGAACGAGAATAAGAACGAAAGCTGTTCCTACGCCCAATTGACCCTCCAGTAGGAATGATGCGGGCCCCGCCCCGGGCCCGCGTCCAATCAGGCGTTGATGATCAACACGATCTGCATGGTGTCGGGATCGACGATGATGATCCGCCCGTCATCCAGCTTGAAAAACAGGAAGCCTTCATATTCCGGCACGATCTGGACGATGCGCACCGGCAGCGGCTTCAGAACGATTGTCTGCGGCACAGCCACACCCACCGAAATGTCGAAATCGACATCGGCGGTCACTACCGGCTCCACCTCGACTTCGGTGACGACGGTGCGAATTTCCGTCTGCTGTTCGGTGGTGAGGGTCACTTCCGAGCCGGCCGAAACAGTGGCGCTGCCAGTGGCAGGCGCAGCACTGGCGTCGGTGGTGGCAGAACCCTCAGTAGAGGTATCGGTGGTCGCCTCGGTCTCCGTCGACGTCTCGGCCTCGTTAGACGTCTCGGTGTCGGTGCTTGTCTCCCCAGCGCTGGTTTCGGTGCCGGCCTGCGCGGTGCCGCTGGATGAAGTGTCCTGAGCCATGGCCATCGGGGCGCTGAGAGCCAGGATCAGAGCAAGTGCGGTGGAAAGTTTCTGCGTCATCAGTTTTGCGGCTTGAGCCGCCTCCTGTTGTTCGACGAACAAGCAACTTCCGCCCGGGACTATAGTTCCCCTAAATCCTTGATTTTCTTATTACATTTTCAATTCACCTGTTGTCAGGGAATTGTCATCATGTCAGATGTAATGCAGCGGATATGCGGGTTTCCCCTAAGTTTGCGTACGGACTTATAAGTAGGGGCTCAGGAGAGCATCATGGCAGCCAAAGTGGAGCACAGCTATGATCGGCGACTTTCGGTACCAGGCGCAGCCTGGGGGTAATTGCATAACAGTGAAGATGTCCTGGAAGGCGGCCGAGAGGACGGCCATCCTTCACATGCCATCTGCGGTTGCACTTGAACTCGAGAACCAGAAACTTCCCGCCGCCGAAGAACCTATGAAGATTGCGTGCGCGCTCTCCTACGCGGTCTTCCTGTCAATGCAGACGGGGCACCCACTGCGCATCTCTGGTGATCTCAGCGTCTGGGACGCCCGGTGGGGGCGCATTTCCCCGCTCAACTAGCTCAGGGGGCACCACGTGTGTCCCCTCTAACGGCGCCGACGCCGCATCTTCTGTGGCGTAAACTGTACCGGCCGCTTCAACTCGCCCCCTTCATGGCGGCGCTCAATCTCGCTACCGAGCATGCGGGCAAGATCGAGCACTACAGCTGGGGCCGTCCCCGCCGCGAGCTCTTCATGGAATATTCTGGTCAAATGCCAATGGAGACTTTGCAGGAATGGCCCGTCCTCGCCAAAGAGGCTGTTTGGCATGGGGCGCACCAGGATCTGAGCAACGATGCGGGTGGCATCGAAATCTACATCCCGTGGCACATCGGTCTGTACCAGGCGCCACCAGGCGTTCGTGGCAGCATCGGCAGCCGCCTGCTTGCTTTCGGCGACCCCGGAGTGCCCAAACCAGCCGTCCCATGAGACTACCCATTTCCAGGAGTTGTAGACGGGAGTGTAAGGCGCGATCCACGCCAGGCAGCCCTCAAAAACTTCACCGACCGGATAGGCCGTGTCGGCGAAAGTGCCGTTGACGGTCAGCGCCAGCAGCCACAGGCCCCCAGCGACAACGCAGATCAGCCCCCAGGTGTCTTCGCTGGTGATCGACAGCATCAGGGACCATGCCTGAGGGTTGGTCCAAGACGTGTCGGTGAGGATGAGGTTCATGCCCCAGAGGATGAGACCGATTCCGCCGATCCATTCGGGGATGCGGACGTCGAGGTGCTGGGCAATGCCGGTGACAACTCGGATGAACATCTTATCGCCCCGTCAGCCGTTCCCACAGCGACTTCGGCTGCGGGGCGCCCTCGGCCAGGGCCTCGACCTTGCGCGTGGTGCCGACGCCTTCCCCTGCCTTTGGCAGCTCAATCTTCTTGGCATCGGTGGTGACCACTTGCGGCTTCACCGTGGCCCGGTAGGACATGATCTGCGCCCAGACGTAGAGGCCAAGGCCGATGACAGCGGAGACGGTGAGGCCCCCGCCCTGCCCCGTCACGACGGCCACGATGGTCTCCTGATGCGCCGGCGGAAGGGCGTTGTAGAACGTGACGAGCATGGTCACGAGGCCGAGGACTTCGGGCACACGGCGGGCGATCCAGCCCAGAATGACGTTTTGACCCATAGTTAGAACCTCCAATAGAAAAAGGCCGCTGCGGCGGCCAGGACGATGATTGCGATGATGAAGGCCGACAGCGCGTTCGGAGCGCTGGGACGCGGCTCCGGGGGCTTGGATGGGAGTGTGGGGGTCGGCTCGGCCTGGGGATACGGACCGACGGGGCTTCCGGCCTTGTGATAGGCATCAAGCGCGATTGCCGCCCACATCTTACGCTCAGGGTAATGCTTCACCCCGGCCCGCAGGAATGCCTGCTCGAAGGCGACAACCTTGTTGTCTAGGCCTTCAGCAGCGATGGTCTTGCCGATGGCGGCCTTCTCACTGCCCTCGATGCCCTTGAGCTCGATGAAGAGATAGGCGTAGTTGGCCTCATCGCTGGCCGGGTCCTTGCCGGTGCGCTTGCAATAGGCCTCATAGGCGCGGCGCCGCGGCCCGGTCCATTGCGGCCATCCGTATCCACCACGCGAGCCGGGAACAGTCGGCTTCATCTCCTGCAGCTTGGTGAAGCCCGCGCACTCATGGCCCAAATTTCCGAGGATCGCGGCCGCGTCGGCAGGGGTGATCGGAAAATCGCTGATGAGCTGCGCCATGACGCCAGGCGCCTTCGCGCGGAAAACCGCTTCCGCGTTGGTCTTGGCCATTTCGGCCTCCATTGATGTTGATAAAAGAAAAGCCCCGCCGAAGCGGGGCATTGAGTGAAGGGCTTTGTCGTGGCTCAATTGGCCGGGAAGAAGAGGAGCGTCATATGCAGGTCAACGTTTTTATCTCGCCCCCGGAACACAACGGCTCGCCAACGCAGGTGCTGGTGCTGCCGGCCGGGCCAGAAGCTTCCATCCCGAAGCATCTCCAGCACATCGACTGGCGCTATTTCGCCACCACTGTCGCCGGCGACAGCGTGATCGGCGCCGACAAGGGCGAGGTCGAGGTGGCCTTGGCCTCTCAGGGATATCTGGTCACTTGACCTGGCTCGATATAGGGAAGACGAGCGTGTTCATGCTCGTCGCCTTTGCCGTCGACATCGTCCTTTGGACACTGGTGGGCCTTGTAGTGGGACGAATAGGCAAGCGATGGTGGCCTACCCGCTTCCCGGATATTCGGACGACAATGTTCGTCTTCTGCGTGATCGGAATCATGGTCACCATGCTGACTTTCCCGTTCTGGCGGATCTACCCGCACTGATCGGGGCGATCTGGACAGCCGCTACGGAACCCTTTGACACCCCGCCAGTTGACCCCAGTCAACCGGAAGTCTCCTTTGCCCGATACCCAGACGATATTGCTCGTTGAAGACGAGTTCCTCCTCCTCGCCCTGATGGAGGATCTGTTGAGCGAGCGCTTCTCGGTCATTTCAGCCCCTCGTGGGGACGACGCGATAGATATGCTCAATGCCGAACCAGGGCGAGAAATCCACGGTCTTGTGACCGATATTCGCATGCCGGGCGTGTTCGGCTGGGACGTAGCCAAAAGAGCACGCGAACTTCATCCCGACATCGCCGTCATCTACTTGACGGGAGACAGCCTAGCAGACTGGCGGACCCAAGCGGTGCCGGGAAGCAAGATCTTCGGCAAACCTGCCAAAATGGACGAACTCATCGAAGCCCTGACGAAGCTGATGATCAAGACGGTTTGAAGAAGCCTTACTTGGAGGAAAATATGGATGAGTTTCGCATCGTGGATTTGCGCAACCCCGAGAAGCCTGAAATCACCGAACTCCATGTGACGCCAGAGGGTGCGGCCTCCCGCGCTTTCAACCTGAAACTGGTTAGAGCCGGGCACCCCTCCCGTCTCGTTTGCAAGGTGTACTGGTCAGACGGAACCAACACCAACATGGTGCGGCTCTACGAGGCAGCGCGCTAGATGCAGGTCAACGAATACCTGATTAAAGTGCGCGACGGTCGCTGGTTCGTCACATGGGACTCGATGCGCTTCGGACCTTACCTGCATCGACGCGCCGCCAAGGAAGGCGCACTGGCCATGGCTAGGTCTGACTTCTCTCAAAGCATCGCCGCCACCGTCACCCTTGATGATGACGGTGAGCTTGAGTGCATCTACGACAGCCGGGGGCAGTAGCCAGAAAGTCTCGTCAGCCGTCAGCCGTCGGACGAACCGGTTTCGGCCCCGGCCGACATCATGGACATATCGATCCAGAAGTTACCGCCGCCCGGCGGCAGGTATGACCAGATATCCGCCGGATTGATCTTGCGGCCATTGGCGCGAACTTCGATTGTGGCCCCGCCGATGCCAAGATTGGCATGACCGGTGATGGTCGTGCCGAACTGATCGTCGCCGTTGATCTGAATGGAGCCGGCGAAGTCTCGCGGAGCCCCGCAGCAAGTGAAAATCTTGATGCTGTCGGGCGTCTGCTCGATATAGGTGTCTATGCCAAAGGGACGGTGGTCGACATCGTTTTGGATAAACCATTGGCCATCTTCATCTGGACGAAGAATGGCCACGAGGTGCAGGGCCTGGCCTCGATCGCTACGAGGCTCGCTTCTGCCCCGAGGATGCGCGCCTCGGCATTGGACAAGCGCTCCTCCAGCGCCTCCAACCGCATAGAGTTGAGTTCCAGGACCTCGACAATCCTCTTGGCGCCGAAGGCACCGCCAATCACCATCGCGACGACGACAACGCCCACTGCCCATGCAACCAATGCACGGGGCCTGGACCTGTGTTGATGAGGTAGGAAGAAAGCCTTCACTCCGGATTGTCTCTTTCGAGCGCAGCCACGCGCGATTCCAGTTTGTCGATTTGATCCAGCGCCCAACTCAGGGCCGCCCATAGATAGGGCGTGCGCTTTCCCTGGTCTACGCCCCAGGGCCGAAAATTCTCGTCTCCGATCAGTCCTTCTCCCGGTACCGCCAGGTCCGTCGAGACTGAATACGAGGTCTGGGCACCCCACCCCACCGCGGCAGTACCGTCGACCTTCCATGTGAAAACGCGAACTGGATCTGCCCGAATGATGTCGATCGCTGCCACCGGGTCATAAAGACCGTCAAAATCCTTCAGGCTCTCATCCGAAGAGGTGAGGTAACTGGTTGCCGAGCCGCTGGTGGAGATCATCCCCACGGTTCCATTCGGATTGTAGAAGTAGGCATGCCCGGCAGCGCCCGTCGTCGAACGTGACGACTCTATCGCATCCTCCCCCAGCGTCTTGCCATTCACCGCCCCGACAGCGGACGCAGGGCGGCCGATGATGTACTGGGACAAGGTCGGACTATTGCTCCACCCGCCCCTGGGATCGCCGGCCGACGACAACATTAGGTACAGATTTCTGCTGTACTTCATCGCCCTGGCGTTCATCTCCCAGGCAGCAAATGCCCCATCGGCCTCGGCAAGCGCGGGCACACCGAGGATGATCGGTCTCGCGCCGATGCCGGTGATGCGGCTGATCAGTTGCAGCATGGCAAGTGTGAAGCCTTCGATCGCCGTTGGGTCGAAGGTTCCGGAGCTTGGGCTGTAGGCGTCATTGGTGCCGGTGCAAACGATCACATGCGTCGGACTATGGGGCACGACAGCGGTGTCAAAATTCGCGAGCAGATCGAACACGTCGCCGCCCGGAATGCCCTCATTGATGATCGTGGCGTCCGGCAACTCGGCTTCCAACTGGGTCAGGAAGCTCTCCCGCTCGAGCGAAGTGCCAACGTCCCCAGCGACCCAACTATCTCCATAGCCGACAACCACCGCCGCCTGGGGGATCATGGCGTCACCAGATGACGAGGCTGCGAAAACTTCGACCTGGTCAGCAATGATTGCGCCGGCAACGGGCACTGTCGTGCCGACGAAATGCACCGAGAGGTTCTTGGCATCGCCATGAACGCGTATCGGATGCAGATGGCGAGGCGATTGAGTGCCTTGATCGCTGTCTCCGCCTTTGTGTGCCAGATCGGCGCCAGCGCATCTCTGATGTCGGCCTGGTCGAGTTCGCCTACTGGCGTGTCGCCCAGCTTGGGCAAGATGTGAAGTTGCAGCGGGCTATACCAGCGGCCGGCGACGCCATCATCTTTCAGATCGGCCTTCCGAGCCTCAAAGGCATCGGGGGCAATATCCTTCAACTTGTGCAAGTTCCGCCGCGCTGCGCGCCGCTGGCGGTCTCGGTCGGAGATCGGGTCGATGCCCTCCCGCAAGCGAGCGCGCCATGCCGCTGCTGCGTCGCGCGCGTCCTTCAATGTGACCAAGTTTGCCGAGCCCAACCCCATCTCTCGTCGCCGTCCGTGAACGGTGTATCGGAGAAACCACTGCGCGCCGCCGTCGTCGCGCTTGTGAAGCCACAGGCCGCCGCCATCGGAATGCTTGCCGGGCGCTGCGTGCCTAACTGCTACAACTGAAAGTTTGTGAAGGCCGCGCCCCATTCCTTATCCACCCGCCTATCCACCTTTTCCGCCGCTATTGGCTGGGGCTAGGTGATACATCATGACGCAGCACGAAACAAGAACACCCTTAGTTTTGCTGGCACTTTGATGTGGATTGATAGGCGCTGACATCGAGTGATGTTCGTTTCCTGTGCCCGCCGCCCGCACCAGGCACTAACCTTGCGACAACCTTTCTCGACAATGATCGCCCTGCCCGCTGGGGCGTGTGCGAGTTTGCGTAAGGCGTCAAAATGTCGGCTCTGGCAATGGAACTGGACGAATTCGAAAGCCCGCCGGGGCTTGGCCTGGAGCCGAGGCAATTCATCACCTTTTCCTGCGCCGGTCAGGATTTCGGCATCGACATCATGGCGATGCGCGAAATCCGCAACTGGAGCCCGGTGACGCCCCTCCCGGCGCAGAAGCCTGACGTGCTCGGCGTCATCGATATCCGCGGCCGCGTCGTGCCGATTCACGACCTAGCGTTGCGCATCGGCTGTTCTGCCGAGCCGCGCGCCCAGCACGAGAGCCAGGTCATCCTGGTGCTCAAGGTGGCAGGGCACGATATGGGCCTGCTGGTCGACAGCGTGTCCGACATCATCGAAGTGAAGCCCGAAGACATGCTGGCAGTCCCGCAGATTGCAGGATCGGCCGCCCGCTTCCTCGCCGGCATCGCCCGGCAGGGCGACAATCTCGTCGCCATCCTCGACCAGGAAACCGTGCACAGCCACGCGGTAGAAATCGCGGCTGCCCTGGCCGGTGAAAACGTCGATTTCGTCTTTCTCGACGAGGTTGAGATCGAGCCTTAGCCTGACCTACCCCTGATCGGGATATTTGTCCTTGCTCTGGCCCACCTGCTTGGCGAGCTCGGAAAAGGGCGGGAGGAACTCGTCCCCTGCCGAGTTGTTCGCCACCGCCAGCAGACGCGACGCAAAGGCGACGGCATCCCTTTCCGCCGGGCTCAGCTCCTGCACCCGATAGTCACCCAGGGCGGTCTGCTCCGCGCGGCGCAGGGCCAGGTCGATTTCCTCACGGCCCAGAACGCCCTTTTTTACCAACAGATCATTGATGGCAGCGACGGCCAGATAGAGTCCTTCGAGTTGGAGATTGGCGACGTTCATCGGCCTGCATCCCCATTCTCGACATTGGCCGGCCGGCGCTGCGGCTTGCCGTCATGGACCGCATCGTTCGGACCGATATCGTTTCGCGGCGGCCGCGCCCCACCCGGCCGAGCCTGCTCGTGGGTATGCTCCTCATTGGACGGATGCGGATCGTGTTCGGTCGTGGTAATATTGCCCTTGTTGCCCATGGAAGGTCTCCTGCGCGATGGTTGAAGGCCAACACGCGAGCTAGGGTCAGGGTTCCGGCGAGTAGTCAGACGCGTTCGAATGGAAAGGGCGAGGGTTCCCAATAGCGCTTGATGCCGTGGTACTCGGCACCTATCGCCTCCCATTCATGCAGAAGTGAAGAAACTGCTAGAGTTTGTTGAGCGCGCAGAAGCTCAAGGAGTTTTTCGAGATTTTCGATGGTAGCTAACCATTCGGCGTAGCCGTGTGAAGGGTTTGATGCACTTGCCCCTTTTAAGCCGCTGCCAGCGGCCCTTGCAAAATTCAGGCGGTTACGCGCCACGTCTTCCTGGAGAATCGGCTGTGCCTCTTCAAATCGGCCAAGAGCCGCAAGGAGAAGAGCATGACCCTGAGGCGTCATTTCTCCGAAGTACGAAGGCGCGTGTCTGTTTACTTCAATGGCATTTTCTATCGACGTCCCAGCTGGAATGATGTCCTGGAGCACTCTGTCCATATCCGCAAAGACCCGCGTTTGCAGGCCGGGATCGCCGAGTTCGCCCCAGCCCTTCTCCAAACGTCCGCCAAAGCCGGCAGCAGAATAGGGCGGAGGTGCAAAGAGATAGGACACTTCCCACCGGGGAATGATTTCGCCCCGATAGTGCGGAACCTCAAACGAAATGCCCACGACGCAGTGCCGGACCTGAGGTCGAAACACTCGGCGTTTATGAAGCCGCAGTTCGGGGTGGCGCTCCAGGAATGGCGCGACAAACGCCTTTATCTCTTTCGCGGTGCTCACTCCGGATTCACTTGCACGACAATAACGATTGAGACGCCGGAAAATTCTTTCGTACGATCGGTCAGTTCAGTTAGTCTCGTCATGGATAGCCCCCGATCCCCGGTCTTGATGTCATAGACACAGGCGGTCGTCCCATCTACTCGTTCAACTACGTCCAACCTAGTGGAACCTGCCTGACCATAATACGCGTTACCCAGCACGCTGTTGGCCCCGCCGGGCAATACGGTAAGTTCAGACCAGAGGTTATAGTAGCGCGTCGGAAATTCCAGTTTCATCGCTTCGATCATGCGGTGTACCGTCAGATGCAGCGCAGTTCCAAAAGTTTGTGGCGACTGGAAGGGCCGCATCGGCGTCAAGGTTCGAGCGGCGGCATTGGTCAAGCTCTGGATTTCAGGTAACCTTTTGCAGGTTTGCGCCACCTGCTCGGCCGTGAGAGCGATTGTCGTCACGACAACTGAGCCATCGTCCCCCTCGCCCTGCCACACCTTGATGGCCATTACCGGAAGGTCACTTGCCCCTACCCCCATCGGCTCGGGTGCAGCGACGGCAGCGTTGTAAAGCTCCAGTGCTCCGCGATACAGCGTTGCGTATGGAACGACGGTTGTTTCGATCAGCGGGTGATCAGGTTCAACTTGGCCGAATGGCGCCCGGGGGATCACCAGTGGTGGCACGGCGCCGGGTGCAAACAGGCGCAACTGCGCGACGTGCAGGCGAGTCTCGCCATCCTGCCGAACTGTCAGGTCGCGCGTCTGCCCAACGCGCAGGAACTGGTAAGACGCTCCGTCTGGGAAGGAGACCAGTTGGGAGACGCTGGATCCCTGGAAGATCGAGTTGATGCTGGTGCCGTCGACCATGTCGATGGTTGAGGCAGCCATGCTGCCATCCGGCCGTGTCAGCGTCTCGATACTTGCGATGCGCTGCACCGGGTCCGATGGGACGCGGCGCTCACGGACAAGCTGCAACAGGGAATCCGGCACAGCCGGATCGCCATAATAGGGTTCGGCCCAGCAGCGGCAATTGTGCCCTGCCCCGGGATGGCCGCCCTCGGGCGGTGATGACCAGGAAAACACCTTGCCCTCGAGCGCTGCATGCGCGTGGCGGACTTTGTCGTCGCCAGCGGTGCGCCAGGTGTAGTGGGTGGTGGCCTTTCCCTCCTGAACGGACTTTGTCGACAACCTGGTGCAGAGGTCGAGAAATTTTTGCCCGTCGGCGGCAGCGGCCGAGAGCAGAGCCAGATCTCGCGGTACACGCCCCCGTCGGAGGTAACCGTCGAATGCCTTGCGTGCCGCGAAATACTGGAGGGCCTTGCGCGCGTTACTCAGTCTCTTGGAAAGTTTCGCCATGCCCTGCCCTCGCGTGAATGCGTGGGCATGGTCTCATGACGTCAGGATGCGGGGATAAGCGTCGCCGGCTTAGTCCGTGCCGCCCGAGATCGGGGCGACATAGGCGACGTCGAGATCCCAGGGGAAGAAGATCCAGGTGTCCTGGCTGACTTCGGTGATGAAGGTGTCGACCATGTCGCGGCCCTTGGGCTTGGCATAGACGGTGGCGAAATGGGCGCCGGGCAGCATTTCGCGCACCACGCGGGCCGTGTTGCCGGTGTCCACGAGATCGTCGACAATAAGGACCTTGCCGCCGGTCTTGACCAGATCGAGCACCGGCTGGCTTATTTCCTTGAGGATCTTGATACCGCTCTGGTTCTGATGATCGTAGCTCTTGGCGGCGACGGTTTCGACGGTGCGTATATTGAGTTCGCGCGCGACGATGGCGGCGGGGACGAGGCCACCGCGGGCAATGGCGACGACGGCGTCAAACGGACCGATGCCGGCCAGGCGCCAGGCCAGGGCACGGCTGTCGCGGTGAAACTGGTCCCAGGTGACGGGAAACGACTTCTGGTTGGGATTGCTCACGGGATCTGTCTCCTGGCGGGGCTAGGCCCCGGAATTCATGTGTTTGACGTGCTGCTTAGCAAAGGCGGGCGCAAAGGCCAATCACTCCCCGTCGGGCGGGGCGATGCCGGCCCTTTCATGGGCGGCAGCGACCATGGCACGGACCTTTTCGGCGGCTTCTGCCAGAAGGGCCTCGTCGGACGAGCGTAGCACTAGCTCGGTCATCACCCGGTCCTTGCCCATCTGCGGGTAGGAGCCCATCTTCACGTCGGGATATTCCGTCTGCAGAACCCCCAGCGGTCCGCCGATGGTGCCCTCGCCCACCGCGGCCTTGATCGTGACCGACGACACCTTCTTGCCTCCCTTCAGTGTCGGGGCCAGCGCCTCGAGCATGGCGCGCATGATGACGGGCACGCCGGCCATGACATGCACATTGCCGATGCGGAAGCCCGGCGCAGCGGAGACGGAATTGACGATCAGGTCGGCCCCTTCAGGGATGCGAGCCATCCTGAGGCGCGCCGCATTCACCTCGGTGCCCGTCTCCTTCCAGCGTGCTTCGAGCATGGCACGGGCTTGGGCATTGATCGGCAAGGCGACGCCGAAGGCGGCGGCAATGGCGTCCGCGGTGATGTCGTCATGCGTCGGGCCGATGCCGCCCGAGGTGAAGACATAGGTATAGCGGGCGCGCAGCGCATTGACCGCCTCGACAATGGCGTCCTGCTCGTCCGACACCACGCGTACCTCGGTGAGGTCGATGCCAAGGTCGGTGCAGAAATCGGCCACGGCGCCGATATTGACGTCCTTGGTGCGGCCGGAGAGGATTTCGTCGCCGATGACGATCATGCCGGCGGTTACGCGCGTCTCGTGCTGGGTCATGCCAAAATTCCCGTGGAGCAGATGTGGATGCCCGGCTGCGATGGCCAAGTCAACGCCCCTGCCACCTTCCCAAGCGGGGTTTAAGCTCCTATTTTGCCGGTTCAGGAGACTATTGCATGATTACCTATGTCGACGCCGCCACCAAAGCCCGCCGCACACACGGCGTCATTCCGCTGCATGGCGCGGAAGGCTTCGAGGGCATGCGTCGCGCCGGTGCGCTGACCGCGCGGGCGCTGGACGAAATCACCCCCTTCATCGAGGCCGGCGTACCCACTTCGACCATTGACCGCGTGGCCTATGAGTTCGCCCGCGACCATGGCGCCGTCCCGGCCACGATCTTCTACAAGGGCTATCGGCACTCGGTCTGCACCTCCATCAACCACGTCGTCTGCCACGGCATTCCCGACGAAAGGCCGCTGCGTGAGGGCGATATCGTCAATGTCGACCTGACGCTGGTCGTCGATGGCTGGCATGGGGATTCGAGCCGCATGTATCCGGTGGGCGAAATCTCGCGCAAGGCCGAGCGGCTGATCGAAGTTACTTACGAGAGCCTTGCGGCGGGAATAGAGGCGGCAAAGCCCGGCAACACGACCGGCGACATTGGCGCCGCCATCCAGGCCATTGCCGAGGGCGAGCGGATGTCAGTGGTGCGCGACTTTGTCGGTCACGGGCTGGGCCGGCTGTTCCATGACGAGCCGAACATCCTCCATTTCGGCACGCCGGGCGCTGGCGTGCCCCTCAAACCCGGGATGATCTTCACCATCGAGCCGATGATCAATCTTGGCCGTCCGCATGTGAAAATTCTCTCCGATGGCTGGACGGCCGTCACCCGAGACCGGACGCTGTCCTCGCAATGCGAGCATTCCATCGGCATTACGGAAACCGGCTGCGAAGTGTTTACGCTGTCGCCCGGCGATCTCTTCAATCCCCTGGCCAAGCGGGCGGCATGACATGAGCAACGGCCCCGACGAACTCGCCGAGGCCACCTTCCCAGCCCCATTAGCGCCGGACCATGCCGGGCATCGCAAGCGCGTGCGCGACCGTTTCCTGAAGGTGGGCGGTGATGCCTTCGAGGACTACGAGCTCCTCGAACTGGTCCTTCACATCGTCATTCCGCAGAAGGATACCAAGCCGCTTGCCAAGGCGCTGCTGAAGGAATTCGGATCGTTCTCCGCCGTCTTTTCCGCAAGCCCGTCGCGCCTGGAGAACATCGATGGGCTGGGGCCGACCACGGTCGCCCATCTCAAGGTCATCCAGGCAGTCGCCGCACGCTTCGGGCGTGATCGGCTCGACAATGACAAGCCGATTCTCTCCTCCTGGACGCAGCTCATCGACTATTGCCACAGCCAGATGGCCTTCCAGAGCATCGAGCAGTTCCGCATCCTCTTTCTCGATAAGAAGAACCGGCTGATCGCCGATGAGGTGCAGCAGACCGGCACGGTCGACCACACACCGGTCTACCCGCGCGAAGTCATAAAGCGCTCGCTGGAACTGTCGGCCACGGCGCTGATCCTGGTGCACAACCACCCGTCCGGCGACCCGACCCCGTCTTCCGCCGACATCCGCATGACCAAGGAGATTGCCGACGTGGCCAAGCCGCTCGGCATCGTGCTGCACGATCACATCATCATCGGCAAAGCGGGGCACGCCTCGCTGCGCGGGCTAAAGCTGATCTGAAGTCCTGGCGCCGGTGACGCGTTCGATGGCCAGGCGGGTCATACGCCGCAGCGCCTTGATCCGGTCATTGCCCTTGGCCCAGGCGCGCAGGCGCTGGTAGGACTGATGTCCCGCTACGATCAGTGCGCCAACTAGGGACAGGCTAAGATAGTGCTGACGCAGCGGCACCTGTACATTGCACCAATGCCGCTTTTCGTCGGTGAAACCGCTGCCCATGTCGAATATGGCAAAGCCCTCATCGAACACAGTCTGCATCACCCTCAGCAGGCATTGCTTGCCCGGGGAGCCGGACTGTACGCGCTCGCAATCGCTCATCGAGGAAATGAGGCAGAACATGCGGTCGCCATGCACGACATTGTAGCGCACGGCCACGATGGCACCATCGAGCCGCAACACGTGAAGCCGGACATTGACGCCCGAACCGGCGTCGAGTGCCGCATGATAAAATCCCATCAGGTGGTCGGCGACGAAGGCGTCCCGTATGCCCTGCGACCGGAAGCGGGCCGAACGCTGGGCGAACATGATGTCGACAGCGGTATGGGCGGCAACCGGTTCGGTCACCTCCTCGAAGGCGACTTCGCCCAGTGCCGCCAGGCGGTCGCCCTGCTGCCGATCGTGCTTGCGCCGCGAACGGCTGCGCTGCTCGCTGTCGCACTGTTCCCAAGATGAAAACTGGGCGCGGAACAGAGTCTCGACCGAGAGATGCGATCCGAGTTCGTCGAAGAGGTTGCCGTGGACACCGAGGCTTGCCGGGACCGAGCGGAGATAGGCGAGATCGGCGCCCTTAAGGGCTCCGGCCATGGCGCGCCACAGTTGAGCGCGGCCTTGTGGCCCCAGGGCCGCAAGCTGCGCGATATCGGCGACCGGAGCGTAGCAACCTGCATGGGCGCCCGGAAACCAGGTGAAAACTCTGACGCCATGCACGCGCTTGCGATGCAGCGGCAAAATCGCCACCGGCTCGCCATTCACGGTTCCAAGGACATAATGCTGGTCGGCGGAGCGGATGCGGCGATCCTCAACCCAAAGGCGAATGAAGTCAAAACTCTGGCCCGGCGACTCGATGCCCGCGGCGGTAAAGCGGCGCCATATACTCTCGACTGCGGCGATGTCGTGGAAGACAGTGACGGCAAAGTCGTAGGGCGCGCTGATGGGCGCGGCCACCGGGGCGCTGACTTCCGCTCTGATCTGCTCCACCGCGCGGGCGGCGAACTGACTATGCGCGTTCACTGGCCTGACCATGCTTTGCCTGAAACGGCGTCAGTCTGACCGCGAGGGGTAAACCGGGCCTGAACATCGGTGCGCAAAAGCCGTTCCGGTTCACCAGACCGTGAAGAGAGTTAACCCGACGCTACGGACGGGCTCAGCCAAAGGTGGCGAGGACCGGGAAAGTCTCGAGGAACCAATAGGAAATGCGGGTGAAATTTCCGGTGATGAACAAGAGGCCGGTCAGCACCAGCAAGCCACCCATGACTTTTTCTACCGTCCCCAGATGGCGTTTGAACCCATTCAAGAAGGTGAGGAACGGACCGATCGCGATGCCGGCGAGAAAGAACGGGATGCCGAGCCCCAGCGAATAGAGGCCAAGCAGCGAAGCGCCTTCCCACGCCGTCTCGCGGCTGGCCGCGACCGTCAGGATCGCTGCCAGCACAGGCCCGATGCAGGGCGTCCAGCCAATGGCGAAGGCAAGGCCCAGGAGAAACCCGCCCAGCGGACCAGAAGCCTGGCCCGGCCCGTTGGAGCGCAATTGCCGGTCAAGGATGCCGATGCGGAAAACGCCTAGGAAATGCAGGCCCATGGCAATGATGACGACGCCAGCAATCGGCGTGAGAATGGGCAGCAACTGCCGGAAGACCTGCCCGAAAGCCGTAGCCGTGGCGCCGAGGGCAATGAAGACGACCGAAAAACCCAGGATAAAGAAGATCGAGGTGAGCGCGACCTTTGCCGTCAGTTTGCCGGGCGACCCCGACACGGCCTCGGCCCGCAACTGATCGTAGCTCGCCCCGCTCATATAGGTGAGATAAGGCGGCACCAGTGGCAGCACACAGGGGCTGAGAAAGCTCAAGACGCCCGCGCCGATCACCAGAGGCAGGGAAAACTCCAACTGAGGTCGCTCCTTGTTGCTGCGCCCTGTTTAGCGCGCGCAGGCCGGAAGGCAATGAGCTGCTTGGCCGCATCGCAGGGATGTGAGCACGCGTCCGACTTTCGGCATTATGCCCGCGAGGAGATAGGCTTTTGCTGCGCCGGGTCAAATAGTGCGCTAATCCGCGGCAGGAATGACCACCTTGCCCTTGAAGCCCTCGGGCAGATCCTCGCCATCGGCGGTGGGATTACTCGGATAGGCCGCCCCATCGAAGCGCATGGCCACCGGACCGGCGGGCAGTCCGCCGCCGCCAATCTGGACGAAGAGATCGCGAAAGCCGTTGCTCGATGTGCCGAGCACACCGATCGGCGCGCGGGTTACGCTCGATTCCATGATGATGTCATAGCCGTTGGCATTGCTTCGCAGCACCAGCGCGTCGCAACCGCCTGAGCCGCACCAATACTGGCCGGACAGCAGAACGATGGCCTCGTCGACGCGATCATAGTCGAGGTCGACGAAGCCAATGGCCATGTCGGTCTCCTCGGCCGCGCCGCCCTGCTCCTCGATCCAATCCTCCATAAAGGCACGAACCATGGCTTCGTCGGCTTTTGCCGGGGCGACAAGCGCGAGGAGAGCAATGACGAGGGCAAGCATGTGACGCATAATCGTTCCTCCTGGCGCGGTCATCTGGGGGCGTCTTCCATAAGGCGCTTGAGCGTATCGAGGTCTTTCTGCACCGCCGCGGCGTCACGTTCGAGTTCAGCGTCGCTCATGGCGCGCTCCTGCAGCAGAAGGAATGTGACCTCGGCGCCCGAGCCATTGGGCACGACCCGCAGTGCCACATGGACGACGCCGCCCGGGGTATGTACGTCGTGATCGAGGACACCAAAATCGTTGGGTGGCGTGAAGGTGATGCGGATGGCGGTGCCGTCCTGATTGGCGATCCAGCCATCGCCATCGGGTGCGGGCTCAAAATCGCCGCCCAGTCCGGCTGCCCACTCCGCCATGTTGGCCGGGTCCGCGGCGAAGGCGTAGACCTCCTTCCAAGGTCGCGCGATCGTCACGGACAACGTACGGCTGTGATAAGTCGGCATCGGCAACTCCACTCTGTGCCGAAGCCTATGATGAATTGCCTATCGGGCCAAGCGGCCCATTTCGAAGCTTTTCCCGGCCGGACGCTTGCCCACGCCACATTCGCGGGGTAGAGCAGCCTCATTCCGTCCCGGTCGAGGTTCTGCATGTCCAGTCGTCCCGTCCGCATTGCGCCTTCGATCCTTTCGGCCGATTTTTCGCGGCTGGGCGACGAGGTGAAGGCCATCGTCGATGCCGGCGCAGACTACATCCATGTCGACGTCATGGACGGGCACTTCGTGCCCAACATCTCCTTCGGCGCGCCGGTAATGAAGTCCATTCGCGGCGTGACCGACAAGGTTTTCGATGTCCATCTGATGATCGCTCCAGCCGACCCGTACCTTGCCGATTTCGCCAAGGCTGGCGCGGATATCATCACCGTCCATGCCGAAGCCGGCCCGCACCTGAATCGCTCGCTGCAGGCCATCCGCGCGCTGGGCAAGAAGGCAGGCGTGGCGCTCAATCCGGCAACGCCGGTTTCGGCCATCCAGCACGTGATCGACGATGTCGACCTCCTGCTCATCATGAGCGTCAATCCCGGCTTCGGCGGCCAGAGTTTCATTCCGGGCAGCATCGATAAAATTCGCCAGGCCAAGGCACTGATCGGCGGCAGGGATATCGATCTCGAGGTGGATGGCGGCGTCACAGCCGACAATGCCCGCGCCGTCGTGGCGGCCGGCGCCAATGTGCTGGTGGCAGGATCGTCCGTCTATGGCGGCAACGACTCCACCACCTATGCCGGGCGCATCAAAGCCATCCGCGACGCTGCGACCGCGATCAATGCCTGACGCGCAGGTTCAGGGTCTCAGCCACATGACCTTCATCGTCGAAGACCTCGACGCGATGGAGGAAATCCTGGTCGGTGTCCTTGGCGCCCGCAAGGTCTATGACAGCGGCAGCGCCACGTTTTCGATCTCCGAGGAACGCTTCTTTCTGGTCGGGCGCGATGACATCTGGATCGCCACCATGAAGGGCCACGCCCTTCCCGCGCGCAGCTATAACCACATCGCCTTCAAGATCGAAGATACAGATGTCGAAACATACCGGCAGCGGATTGAAGCTCTGGGGCTCGACCTGCGCGAAAGCCGTTCCCGGGTTGCAGGCGAAGGCCGTTCGCTCTATTTCCACGACCGCGACAACCACCTTTTCGAACTCCATACCGGCACCCTGCCCGAGCGCCTGGCGCGCTACCGGTCTCCGCCGGATGAATCAAACTCGCAAGCTGAAGGCCTAAGCCCATGATCCCGCGCTATTCCCGTCCTGAAATGGTCGCCAACTGGTCGGCCGAAAGCCGGTTTGCCATCTGGTTTGAAATCGAGGCCCATGCCACCTCGAAATTGGCCGAACTTGGTGTCGTGCCCAAGGACAGCGCCGATAAGATCTGGGACGTCATGAACGCCCGCAAGGCGGCGCGCGGTGACTACGGCTTCGACGTCGCGCGCATCGACGAGATCGAACGCACCACCAAGCATGACGTCATCGCCTTCCTGACGCATCTTTCGGAAATCGTCGGCCCTGACGCCCGCTTCGTGCATCAGGGCATGACCTCTTCTGACATTCTCGACACCACCCTTTCGGTTCAGCTCAAGAACGCCGCCGACATCCTGCTCGCCGACATCGACGCCCTGCTCGCGGCGCTCAAGAAGCGCGCCTATGAGCACAAGGACACGATCACCATTGGCCGCAGCCACGGCATCCATGCTGAGCCGACCACTTTTGGCGTCAAGCTGGCCGAGGCCTATGCCGAATTCTCGCGCAACCGCGCCCGCCTGGTCGCCGCCCGCGACGAGATCGCCACCGCCGCCATATCCGGCGCCATCGGCACCTTCGCCAATATCGACCCCTCGGTGGAAGAATATGTCGCCGAAAAACTCGGCCTCTCCATCGAGCCGGTTTCCACCCAGGTGATCCCGCGCGACCGCCACGCCATGTTCTTTGCGACGCTGGGCGTCATCGCCTCGTCCATCGAGCGCGTCGCCGTTGAAATCCGCCACCTGCAGCGCACAGAAGTGCTGGAGGCCGAGGAGTTCTTCTCGCCGGGCCAGAAGGGCTCGTCGGCCATGCCGCACAAGCGCAATCCCGTGCTGACGGAAAACCTCACCGGCCTCGCCCGCCTCGTGCGCGGCATGGTCGTGCCGGCTCTAGAAAACGTCGCCCTCTGGCATGAGCGCGACATTTCGCACTCTTCCGTCGAGCGCATGATCGGCCCGGACGCGACCATCACGCTGGACTTCGCGCTGGCACGCCTCACCGGCGTCATCGACAAGCTCGTGGTCTACCCCGAAAACATGCGCAAGAACCTTGACCTGCTCGGCGGGCTTCACAATTCGCAGCGCGTACTGCTGGCCTTGACCCAAGCCGGGTACAGCCGCGAGGATTCCTACGCTGCCGTGCAGCGCAATGCCATGAAGGTCTGGGAGCACCGGGGCGACCGCGCGGGCCTCTTTGCCCAGAACCTCAAGAACGACCCCGAAGTGACTCTCAGTGATGCGCAAATCGACGCCATGTTCGATGATGGCTATCACCTCAAGCATGTCAACACGATCTTTGCCCGGGTCTTTGGCGCATGAGAATTGCTGACGCCGACATCCTGATCCTGCCGGGTCTCGGCAGTTCCGGCGACGGCCATTGGCAGATGCGCTGGGCGGAGAAGATGTCCACCGCTGCGATTGTCGAACAGGCCGATTGGGACGATCCCGATCCCGACGACTGGACTGACACCATGGTCAAGGCCGTCGAACTGGCCGAGCGGCCGGTCGTTCTGGTCGCACACTCGCTCGCCTGCATTGCCCTGGTGCAGGCCGCCGGGCGCTTCCCCGAGGGCAAGGTCAAGGGCGCCTTCCTCGTTTCGCCGCCTGACATCGAAAGCAGCCGGGACGTGCCGGAAGAGGCACGCGCCTTCGGCACCGTGCCACGCGATCCCCTGCCCTTTCCGTCTCTGCTCGTCATCTCCGACAGCGACCCGTTCTGCTCGCTCGAATGCGCCGCCGACTATGCGGCCGCCTGGGGCTCTGACTTCCACCAGGCAGGCAATGCCGGACACATCAATGTCCATTCCGGCCACGGTCCATGGCCCGAGGGCCTCCTCATGTTCACCCGGCTGATGCAGCGGCTGTGATGGACGGTTACGACCTCGTTCCCGGGACGCCCGATGCCGACACCTATCGGCGGCTGCGCGTTGTTGCGGGCCTGAGTCCAAAATCCGAGGAGCAGGCCACGAAAGGCCTGCCCAATACCTGGTTTGGAGTGACCGTGTTCCATGCCGGCGCCGCTATCGGCATGGGCCGGATCATCGGCGATGGCGGCACTGCCTTCCAGATCGTGGACATCGCGCTCGAACCAACCCACCAGGGAAAAGGCCTGGGCAAAGCGATCATGGCGGCGCTCATGACCCATCTCAGCACCAACGCTCCCGAAGGCGCCTATGTCAGCCTGATCGCCGATGGCGACGCCAAGCACCTCTATGCCAAGTTCGGCTTCGACCCGGTCATGCCGGCCTCGATCGGCATGGCGACACGCGTGAGGCGCTAGTCGACCGGCGCGTCGACTGTCGACAGGCCGCCGTCCACTGCCAGCTCGATGCCGGTCGAAAACGTGGCATCAAAAGCCAGAAACAATGCCGCGCGCGCAATTTCGTCCATCCGGCCATGACGCCGCATCGGGGTGACCGCATCGCCGATGGCATGCAGCTCCGCCCGCTGGCTTTCGCTCAGTCCAGCGACACCCAGCGTTGGCGTGTCGATAAAGCCCGGCGCGAGCATGTTGACCCTGATATTGCGCGGCAGCAACTCGGCGGCCAGCACGGTACCGTAGGCACCCAGCGCCGCCTTGGTCGCGGAATAAACGCCCATGGTCGGCGTCGCCGTCGACGGCGTCATCGTGGTCAGCACGATTGCGCCACCGGCTTTCAGTCGCGGCAGGAGCGACTGCAGGGCGAAGAATACGCCGCGCACATTGATCGCGAAGGACCGGTCGAACTCTGCCCGGCTCACCGCTTCCAGCGGCGTCAGCTCCGCGATAGCCGCAAAGACGATGACAGCGTCGAGAGTGTCCGGGACCTGGCCGGCAAAGGCTTCGACCTGACCGTCATCGGCAAGGTCGAGCACCGCGCCGGTGACACGGGGTTGCTCCTGTCGCAGACAGTCGACCGTTTTGTCGCGGCTCCCTGTCGCCGTGACGCGCGCCCCTCCCTCGATCAGCAAATCCACCGTGGCGCGTCCCATGCCATGTGTACCGCCGAGCACCAGAACTGCTTTGTCCTTGAGATTCATCTTCGCCTCTTTTGATGTGTGAGACATATGTCTACGTTGGCGAACGAAGCAGGCGTAGACGCCAATAAACCGTCGGAAGGTCCACAAATATGGACGACAGGATCAATCTCAATGACCTCCGCCTCTTCGCGAAAGTGGTCGAGCATGGCGGATTTGCAGCGGCGGGACGTGCTGTTGGGCTGCCCAAGTCCACCCTCAGCAAACGCGTCGCCGTGCTTGAGGAGCGGCTTGGCGCCCGGCTTTTGCAGCGTAATGCCCGACGCCTGGCAACGACCGAGCTCGGGGCGACCATCGCCGAACATGCGCAGACCATGCTGCTGTCGGCCGAAGTCGTGGAAGCCGCGGTGGCCGAGCGATTGGCTGAACCGAACGGAACCGTTCGCCTGACCTGCTCCACCATAACGGCCCGCTACTATCTGGCGCCGCTCTGGCCCGAATTTGCGAGCCTCTACCCGAAGGTAGCGCTCATAGTTAATTGCTCGGACCGGATGGTCGACTTGATCGGTAAAGGGTTCGATCTGGCCCTGCGCGACCATGTTGCGCCGTTGGAGAACACCGACCTGATCGCCCAGCATCTGGGGTCGGAACCGGACTATCTGGTCGCCAGTAGCGGGTGGGTAAGGGCCAATCGTCCGATCCGATCGCCGGACGACATCGAGGCCAGTGACGGGCTGTACTGCTCAAGCACAGCTCGGGCGGCGAACTGGCCACTGGTGAACCAGGGCGGCGAACGCGCCGTGATCCGCCTTCCGTTGCGCTTCGGCAGTGACGATCCGGGGTCGGTCGTCGCCATGGCGATGGCAGGGTTGGGCATTGCCCGATTGCCGCGCTGCATCTGCGCGCCGCTGATCGGCAGTGGCGATCTGGTGCGGGTGCTGCCCGACTGGACCAGCCCCGGGCCGACGACATCGCTTCTCTATCCGCATCGGCGCGGCCAATTGCCGGCCACGCGGGCAACAGTCAGCTTTCTGGCTGAGCGCTTGTCTGGCCTGTTAGATCGCTAGGCGAGAAAAGCCGCGAACTCGGCAAAGGCCTGATAAGTCTCGGGCGTCGCCCCACTCATCGGCCAGACGTGCCACATGTCCTTGTAGACACGAAGCGTCGCCTGACCACCCGCGATACGAAGCTGCTCGGCGAGACGCACGGAATCGTCGCGCCACAGCTCATCCGAACCGGCGAGCAGCAACATGGGCGGCAGGCCGTGGACCGGCTGGAACAGCGGTGACAACAGAGGGCTGTCGAGCGGCGCAATATCGGTCAGCACCGATTGCCAGTGGCGCAGGGATGCGTGGGAGAGGGTCGGGTCCCGCGCCTCATTTTCGATAAAGCTGCGACCCGACAATGTGGCGTCGATAGCCGCCGAGAAGAAGACGACGCGGTCTGGCAGGCGCTGGGCGGCGTCTCGCATCGACTGCATCGCTGCCAAAGCCAGGGCCGCACCGCTGGAATCGGCATAGACCGTCACGTCACTCTCTGAGCGAGCCGCAGACAGGACGGCAATACCGTCTGCCAGAACCTGCTGGGGACTATTCTCAGGCAGACGCGAGTAGTCCGGCAGGAACACCTTCTGACGGCAGGCCAGTGCCAGTTCAGCGCCCAGCATGCGATGTGTCACGCTGGCGCCCGAAACCAGCCCGCCGCCATGAAAGGCGACGACCAGCCGCCCATCAGCAGCCCCGGCGGGTACCAGCAGGCGTCCAGGGACGCCACCAAGAGTTTGAAATGTTTCGGAAATTTTTGCCGGCAGTGTCTGACCGGCGGCCCAGCCTTCCCATCCCGCCCGCTCGGCGGCGAGATCGGTGCTGGGTGGAAAGCGAACGAGCCCGGCGCGGATTTTCTCGGCTGCCGGGCTCGCCATGATCGATCAGCCTTCGGCGGCGATCTGCTCGCCGGCCACGGCAATCAGGCTCAGCATCTTTTCGCGAATTGCCTCGTCGGAAACGGCAACGCCCTTGGCCTTGAGATCACCCGAGACCTTGCGGAACACGTCCTCGTCACCGGCTTCCTGGAAATCGGCAGCGACGACTTCGGCGGCATAAGCCTTGGCGGCCTCGGCCTCGAGGCTCATCAGCTCCGCAGCCCAGAGGCCCAGCAGCTTGTTGCGGCGCGCTTCGGCCCTGAACTTCTTTTCCGCATCGAATGCGAACTTGGCTTCCTGGCCCTTCTTGCGTTCGTCGAACCCGCTCATGGTCACTCCCAATTGGCTCATCTGCCGAGCTTTCGGCTTGTGCCTGTGGACATAGGCGGTTCGCCGCCGCAAATCAACGGCGCGCGCATGGGCTGCGACCGCATGCCCCGCGCGCCCGGCGGGACGAAAGCCCTTGCTTTTGTGTCCCGTTCTGGCGCATGAAGCGCCCAATCCATCCATCCCTTCGCAAGGCACCGGATTCGCCATGAACCGTCGACGCAAAATCTATGAAGGCAAGGCCAAGATCCTGTTCGAGGGTCCGGAGCCGGGCACGCTGGTGCAGTACTTCAAGGATGACGCGACGGCTGGCAACGGCGCCAAGCATGAAGTCATCGATGGCAAGGGTGTGCTGAACAACCGGATTTCCGAGTTCATCTTCACCAAGCTCAACGACCTGGGCATCCCGACCCACTTCATCCGCCGCGTCAACATGCGCGAGCAGTTGATCAAGGAAGTCGAGATCGTCCCGCTCGAGGTGATCGTGCGTAACGTGGCCGCGGGCTCGTTGGTCAAGCGCCTTGGGCTGGAGCCGGGCACCCGCCTGCCCCGCTCGATCATCGAGTTCTGCTACAAGGATGACGCCCTGGGCGATCCGATGGTCTCGGAAGAGCACATCACCGCCTTCGGCTGGGCCACCCCTGCCGAACTCGACGACATCATGAGCCTTGCGGTCCGCATCAACGATTTCCTCACCGGCCTCTTCATGGGCGTGGGCATCCAGCTCGTTGACTTCAAGATCGAGTGCGGCCGCCTCTATGAAGGCGACCTCATGCGTATTGTCCTGGCCGACGAGATCAGCCCGGACAATTGCCGCCTGTGGGACATCAAGACCCGCAACAAGATGGACAAGGATCGTTTCCGCGAAGGCCTTGGTGGCCTCGTCGAGAATTATCGCGAAGTCGCCCAGCGTCTCGGCATTCTTGTCGAGAACGACAATGCGCTGACCACCGGTCCGCGCCTGGTTCAGTAGTAGTATCGAGGGATTGCTGCAATGAAAGCGCGCGTCACAGTCACGCTCAAGAACGGCGTTCTCGACCCGCAGGGCCAGGCCATCGAAGGCTCGCTGGCCAGCCTTGGATTTGCCGGTGTTGCAAATGTGCGACAGGGGAAGGTCTTCGATTTCGAAGTCGCTGGAACCGACATCGAGGCCGCGCGTTCCCAGATCAATGCGATGTGCGACAAGCTCCTCGCCAACACCGTGATCGAAAACTACTCGGTCGAAATCTCAAATTAACGCCTTCGGGCTATACCTCTATTCGCGCCGTTCCTGGCGCAGGACCATATGACTATGCGCAAGACCCAGATCGCTCTTTCCGTCATGTTCTTCGCCTCGATGGGCCTGCTGTTCGCGGCTTACGCGTCCGTTCCCGTTTGATCGGCCTTAGCCAAATCCTTACCATCCGGCAGTTTCCTTAAACTTCGACCCGCTCATTAGGGGGTCGGATAAGGACTTGCGCCTATGCTGCCACCATCAAGGGAGGCGCAGGATGGCTACGGACAGAGCGAGACACGATTGGGTGGACATGGCCAAGGGCCTGTCCATTTTTCTTGTCGTCACCATGTATTGCGCCGCCAGCGTTGGCGAGGACACCGGCCAGACCGGTTTCCTGCATTGGACCATCGCCTTTGCGATGCCGTTCCGAATGCCGGAATTCTTTTTGTTATCCGGGCTCTTTCTCAGCCAGGTCATCGATCGCCCGTGGAAGGCCTATCTCGACCGCCGCGTGGTCCACTACGCCTATTTCTACGCGCTTTGGGCGGTGATCCACATCGTCTTCAAGGAAGCACTGCTAGCGCGCGACGTTGGCGGCGCAGTTTCGTCGCTGGCCTGGGCCGTGGTCGAGCCTTATGGCGTCCTGTGGTTCATCTACACGTTGGCCGTCTTCGGGCTGGTCTCTAAAATCCTTCATGAGATCAAGGCGCCCGCCTGGGCCGTGCTCGCGGTCGCGGCAGTGCTGCAGATGGCCAGCATCCACACCGGCAGCTATCTCATCGATCAATCCGCGGAATACTTCATCTACTTCTATGCCGGCGCTGTCTTTGCTCCGCAGCTCTTCCGTCTGGCCGCATGGTCCACCAACCGGGTGCTGCCTGCCTTGGCTGTGCTCGCGGTCTGGGCGATGGTCAATGCCGCTCTGGTCTTCTCGCCCGGCTTCCGCATGGACCCCGTTCACATCCAGATGGGTTGGGGCGCCCTGCCCGGCATCCACCTTCTGCTGGCGCTGGCTGGCGCTGCCGCCATCTGCATGATCACCGCACTCCTCACACGGGTGCGGGCCATGGACTGGCTGCGCTGGCTGGGATCGAAATCGCTGGTGGTCTACGTCGCCTTCGTGCTGCCCATGGGCGTGGCGCGAACCGTCCTGCTGGCGATCGGCCTGGATGAACCCAATCTGCTCAGCCTCATCACCATGGCTGTCGCCATCGTCGCGCCACTTGTCCTGTGGTGGATCACCCAGAAGACAGGCTTGGGCAAATTCCTCTTCGAGCGGCCCGCCTGGGCGCACCTGCCCGGCACGCGCCAGCGGGTGAAACTCGCTCCTGCCGAATAACAAAAGGCCGGTCCATGGACCGGCCTTTTTGCATCCTTTGCCGGTGGTCAGTCCGGCAGACGAAAAATAGCCGGCACGATTGGCCGGATGCGGGGCAATGCCGGACGCTGCTCGCGCTTCATGTCGCTCACGAGGTGCGGCTTGCCGTCGGCGCCGCGCATGGTGAGGGCCTTGCCCTGGGATGGTGTCAGATTCTGCATGATTGCCTCCCTTGAAACACGGGGCCCAACGGCACCACTGCCGTCACAGTTCCACCTTTGGGCCACATTGAAAGAGCATTTCGCCAGCCACGCCGTGCGGGCCCTTGCCTTTTCGAGCAAGACTCACCAAAAGGGCCTCGCGCACCCCTGACAGACGTAAAGGATTGACCGATGAAGGCCGCCGTCATCGTGTTTCCGGGCCTCAACCGCGACCGCGACATGATCGCGGCGCTGACCAAGATCGGGGGCACGAAACCCGCCGTCGTCTGGCATCAGGATGCCGATATTCCCGATGCCGACCTGATCGTGATCCCCGGCGGCTTCTCCTATGGTGATTATCTGCGCTGCGGCGCCATCGCCGCCCGCTCGCCGATCATGGATAAGGTGCGTGAGCGCGCGGCGCGGGGCGTCAAGGTGCTCGGCGTCTGCAACGGTTTCCAGATCCTCATCGAAGCGGGCCTCCTGCCCGGCGCGCTGATGCGCAACACCTCGCTCAAATTCGTCTGCCGCGAAGTGAAGCTCGAAGTGGTGAATGCCGAGACCGATTTCACCCGCGGCTATGCCAAGGGCCAGATCATCCGCTCGCCCGTCGCGCACCACGACGGCAATTACTTCGCCGATGCCGAGACGCTGAAGCGCATCGTGGGCGAAGGCCGGGTCGCCTTCCGCTATGCCGAAGGGACCAATCCCAATGGCTCGCTCAACGACATTGCAGGCGTTTTCAACGAGGGCAAGAACGTCCTCGGGTTGATGCCACACCCCGAAAATCTGATCGAAGCCGCCCATGGCGGCGATGACGGCCGCGCCCTCTTTGCCTCGGCACTGAAGCAAGTCGCATAACCGGACCTGAACAACCGATGACCCTGCGCAACGATCCCGCCATCACTCCAGAACTCGTCGCCAGCCATGGCCTCAAGCCTGACGAGTATCAGAAGATCCTCGACCTGATCGGCCGCGAGCCGACCTATACCGAGCTCGGCATCTTTTCGGCCATGTGGAACGAGCACTGTTCCTACAAGAGCTCGAAAAAGTGGCTGCGGACCCTGCCCACCAAGGGCCCACGCGTCATCCAGGGACCGGGCGAGAATGCCGGCGTCGTCGATATCGGCGACGGCCAGGCCATCGTCTTCAAGATGGAGTCGCACAATCACCCGTCCTATATCGAGCCCTATCAGGGCGCGGCGACGGGTGTGGGCGGCATCCTGCGCGACGTCTTCACCATGGGTGCCCGCCCGGTCGCGGCGATGAACGCGCTGCGCTTCGGCGATCCGAGCCATGAAAAGACCCGTCACCTCGTCAATGGCGTCGTGGCCGGCGTCGGCGGCTACGGCAACTCTTTCGGCGTTCCGACGGTCGGCGGTGAGGTCGAGTTCGACGCCCGCTACAACGGCAACAACCTCGTCAACGCGTTTGCGGCCGGCCTGGCCGACACCGACAAGATTTTCTACTCCAAGGCCGAAGGCGTCGGTCTGCCGGTGGTCTATCTCGGCGCCAAGACCGGCCGAGACGGCGTCGGCGGCGCCACCATGGCTTCGGCCGAATTCGGCGACGATATCGAAGAGAAGCGCCCCACCGTACAGGTCGGCGACCCCTTCACCGAAAAGCGCCTGCTCGAAGCCTGCCTCGAACTGATGGGCACCGGCGCGGTCATCGCCATCCAGGATATGGGCGCCGCCGGCCTCACCTGTTCGGCTGTGGAAATGGGCGCCAAGGGCGACCTCGGCATCGAGCTCGACCTCGACAAGGTGCCGGTGCGCGAAACGCACATGACCGCCTATGAGATGATGCTTTCGGAGAGCCAGGAGCGCATGCTCATGGTGCTGCATCCCGACAAGGAAGCGGTTGCCCGCAAGGTGTTTGAGAAGTGGGAGCTGGACTTCGCCACGGTCGGTCATACCACCGATGACCTGCGTTTTCGCGTGCTTTGGCAGGGCGACGAAGTCGCCAACCTGCCGATCAAGGAACTAGGTGACGAAGCCCCGGAATACGACCGCCCCTGGACCGAGCCCAAGGCTCCGGCGGCGCTCGCCAAGTCCGACGTGCCGCAGATGGATGTCGCCGAGGCGCTGATGGCGCTGGTCGGCGGTCACCACTGCTCGTCCCGCCGCTGGGTCTACGAGCAGTACGACACGCTGATCCAGGGCAATACGATGCAGCGGCCCGGCGGTGACGCTGGCGTTATCCGCGTCGAGGGTCACGACACCAAGGGCCTCGCCTTCACCTCCGACGTCAATCCGCGCTATTGCGAAGCCAATCCCTATGAGGGTGGCAAGCAGGCTGTTGCGGAGGCCTGGCGCAACCTGACCGCCACCGGCGCTGAACCCCTTGCGGCCACCGACAACCTCAACTTCGGCAATCCCGAGCGCCCTGAAATCATGGGCCAGTTCGTAAAGGCCGTGGAGGGTATCGGCGATGCCTGTCGAGCGCTGGATTTCCCCATCGTCTCGGGCAATGTCAGCCTCTACAACGAAACCAACGGTCGCGGCATCCTGCCGACCCCAACCATTGGCGGCGTCGGCCTCCTGCCCGAATGGACGCAAAGCGTCGGTATCGGCTTCGTCGCCGAGAACCAGCCGATCCTGCTCATTGGCGGCCCGGCGGAGCGCGGCACCCATCTCGGGCAGTCCATCTACCTTCGCGACCTCTTCGGCCGTCGCGACGGCGACGCGCCCCATGTTGATCTGGCCGCCGAACGCAGGACTGGAGACTTTGTCCGCAAGCTGATACGCTCGGGCGTCGTCACCGCCTGCCACGATCTGTCCGATGGCGGCCTTGGCGTGGCGCTGGCGGAAATGGCCATGGCCGGGAATATCGGCGCCACGGTGACCGACGTGGACGGGAACGATCCGGTGCTGACTTTCTTCGGCGAGGACCAGGGACGCTACCTGATGACCGTCAACCTCGATCCGCAGGGCGACGAAATCGCCGCCCTCTGGGAAGAGGCCAAGGCGCTTGGCATTTTCGCGCCCTGGATCGGCACGACCGGCGGCACCACGCTGACCCTGGG
Source organism: Devosia sediminis (assembly GCF_016411825.1). GTDB lineage: Bacteria > Pseudomonadota > Alphaproteobacteria > Rhizobiales > Devosiaceae > Devosia > Devosia sediminis. Next base: position 886,015 of record NZ_JAEKMH010000001.1, on the reverse strand, counting down.
CGCGGCAACCCCGCTCTCGGTCGCCGCGCTCAAGGTCGCTCATGAAAGCTGGTTCCCCAGCTATATGAACGGCTAATCTGGCATTTATCGGCTACTGCCATATGATCGCCGTTCTTTGGGCCGCTGTGCTGCTCGAAGAGCGGCGTTTTCACGAGGAGCAGAAGATGAAGCAAACACTGGTCGCGGCCCTGGCCAGCCTGAGCCTTGTCATAAGCCCCACCATCGCCGCGGCACAGAGCGTCAGCGTCAATCGCTCCATCCTGCCCGACACACCCTATACGCTGATTTTCCCTGAACCCATGATCGTAGCCGGCGGCGGCGTCGAGCCGCTCAGCGTGACCATCAATCACCCGCAGGCGCCGCTGCAATGCACCATGACGGTGGTCGCCGCAGAAGATACCGGCTGGACCGCCGAGGCAGCGCTGGGCGCCGTCGACGATGCCGAGGTGGCGGCATCCTGGGCGGAAATCATGCCCGGATTTGCGCTCAGCACCAAAGGCACGGCTGCCTACCAGGACGCCACCGCCCTGCTTTATGAAGGCAGCAGCCCAGAATCCTCGATGGGTGTGCCGCTGACCCTCGTGCATACCGAAACGGTCGCCAATGGCCGCGGCTATACCCTGGACTGCTACTACGCCACAGACCAGTCAGCGAACGCGCGGCCGCTGGTCGATTTCATTATCGCCAACTTTGCCACCCGCTCGGATGCAGATTGCTGCATCGGCGCCGAAGTCGCGCTCCCCGAAGAGGCCACGCCGGCGCAATAGCGCTGGTTGAAGCGGGTGCTTCCGCGTGCCATATCAGGGGCATCGCCCGGCTTGATCCGGGCGCCAGTTGAGACAATCGGGAGACTGCAGATGGCCATGGACGCAAGCGAGATCGAGCGCCGGATCAAGGCCGCCATTCCCGATGCCGAGATCGAGATTCGCGACCTGGCCGGTGACGGCGACCACTGGGCGGCTTCGGTGATATCCGAGCAGTTCCGCGGCAAGACCCGCGTGCAGCAGCACAAGCTGGTCTATGATAGCCTCCAGGGCGACATGGGTGGCGCACTTCACGCCCTGGCCCTCCAGACCAGCGTCCCGGACTGACCGGATGGCGGGTCTGCGCGACTCTCTCGACCTGATCCGCATGGTCCGGCCCGAAGCCGGGCACGCTGCCATCGAGCACGAAATCCTGGCTGAGCGCGCCAGTTCGCTGACTGCTGCGGAACGTCGCGTGGTGAAGGCCCTGGCCGAACTCACGGCCGGCGCCGACCGGCCGACATGGCTGAGCGAGGCCCAGCAGGCGGTGTGGGCATATTTCGTCCAGCGTGAACTGATCGGCTTCCGTCGCCATGATGACGTCATCCGCGATCTCGGCATTCCGCAAGAGGTGCTGAACGGTCTCGGCGCCAGTCCCGCAAGGTCCAGATGAGCCGTGCCGTCGTCTTCGATGTCGACGGCGTGCTGGTTCACGGCTTCCATGCCCGCCCCGACCTGCGTGAGCAATGGGACGAGCATATACGCAGCATGGGCGTCGACCCGGATCGCTTCCAGACCGACTTCATCTTCGACATTTTTCTCAAGAAGGTGCTCATCGGCCAGACGCCGCTGGTAGAGGCACTCGACAAGCGACTGCCGGGCCTCGGCTATCGCGGCTCGTCCATGGCCTTCGCGCAGTTCTGGCTCGAGCATGACGGGCAACTCAACACCGATCTCGTTGCCGGTATCCGCCGGCTCAAGGCGCATCCGGACGTGCGCCTCTACCTCGCCACCAACCAGGACCACATGCGTGCCCAATGGCTGTGGCAGACGCTCGGCTTTGGCGAGATCTTCGAGGACATCTTCTATTCCGCCCGCATTGGCATGACCAAGGCACACCAGGGCTTTTTCGCCTTCGCCGACGACCGGATGGGCAGTTCCGACGAAAAGCCGCTGTTCTTTGACGATACACCTAAGGTCATCGACATGGCCCACAAGGCAGGTTGGGAAGCGGTGCGGTTCGAAACGAACGCCCAGTTCTTCGACCACCCGTGGATCGCGGCGCGATTGACCTGAACCCGGACACCAAAGAGGCCGCCCTTGCGCCATATTGCCTTGATTACTTTCGCCGCCGCGACCCTCCTCCCTGCCTTGCCGGCACTGTCGCAGGAGGCGCAATGTTTCCAGAACGAGGACTATCTGGTCATTGCGCAGGAACGCGTCGCAGAGGTCGGCACGGATTTCATCATCCGTCCGCCGGCCCGGGGCAAGATTGCCTGTGTTTTCGCGACGCAGGATGGTGACGTCCGCATCGGCGAGCCCGAGGACCCGATCTACTATCGAGGCCTTGCCGGCCCCTATCTCGTCCTCGAGCGGTCAACCGGTCCCGACGGCAGCCTCGTCATTTACGATCTCGATGCCGGCGCATTCGCCCCCATCATCGACGTACCGGCCGATGACGATGTTCTCGTGGACGACCAGCAGGTCGTTTACTGGGAACGCACCGATCAGGGTACGGCAGAGAACTGTCCCGACTTTGCCGAGCATCAATCAGCAGGGTTTGGCTCGGTGATATCGGAACAGCGCGTCTTCGAGGTCGCCACCGGCACGATCAGCGCGAGCGGCGAGTGGCATTGCACCAACACCCAGTAACGTGATCTCGACACCGCCCTCTTCCTGTCCTATCTAAGGGCGAACTGAAGCCGGCCCTTGAAACCGGACTTTTTGAAAGGCTCATCCCATGACTGACATCAACGCCTTTATCGACGACAAGGTGAAGACCAACGACGTTTTCCTCTTCATGAAGGGTTCTCCCGACTTCCCGCAGTGCGGGTTTTCGGGCCAGGTCGTTCAGATCCTGAACTATCTCGGCGTCGATTATTCCAGCGCCAATGTCCTTGAAAGCGAAGAACTGCGCGAGGGGATCAAGGCCTATACCAAGTGGCCGACCATTCCCCAGCTCTACGTCAAAGGTGAGTTCATCGGCGGCGCCGACATCGTGCGCGAGATGTTCCAGTCGGGCGAGCTCAAGACCCACTTCGAGCAGGCCGGCGTCGAGGTCAAGCAGAGCGCCTGATCGCGCTGCTGAACGAATTGGGGCCGCGCGGTGCGCGGCCCCTTTTTTATTTGCCGGCCTGGATTTCGAGAGCACGCTGGAAACGCGGCTCGTGCCGCAGGCGCTGCAACGCCCAATGGCCTTCAAGCCAGTCTGAACGGCCCATCCACGGGCCCTCGACCAGTCTCTCGAGCGCCACCAGCGCCCGCTCGGTCTCTCCAGCTTCCGACCAGGCAACCGCCGCGTGAAAATCGAGCCAGTCGAAGTCTTGCCGACCAGCTTCAAAGGCTTGCGCCAGACTTCGGCATCGATCCGGCTGGAGGTCCCCCGCATTCTCGGCAGGCAGGCTCGCGCTCCAGGCGACATAGGTCGCTGCCGGTTCGAACCCGGCGCGGCGGGCCACCGCGATCGATCCCGCGTTGGAGGCGTGGCAATGCCAGCCGACGCTGCGAATACCCGCCGCCGCCGCAAGACCACGACTTGCCCGCACCACCGCGCTGGCGAGCCCGCGCCGCCGCATGTCCGGCCGCGTCCACACCCCGATCTCCATCCTGTCATCGACAATCATGTCCGGCCGGCAATGGGCAACCGTTTCACCATCGCAAAGTACGGCGCTGCTGAGCGGCCCGTCCTGCTCGAGCACCAGCTCGAATGGTGCGGACAGCGCCGGCATCGGCTTGTCGCTTGGTCTCGTCGCTAGATACACCCGGTCGTGCCGCTGCATATGGGGATGCGGCATGGCCCATTCCCGCGCCGCTAGCCACTCCTTGGACGGATAGAGGTAGGCCCATGGCGGAATGATCTGCCGAAGGGCGAAGTAGTCGCGCCCAGCAATCGGGCCGCCGCCGAGATAAAAGCCCTCGGGCCCATCGAGCAGTGCTACCGACGGAGCGCTCAGGTCATCGACGAGGATATGGCCCTCGGCCGCGCCACTCAGCGTGGCACTGACGCTGCCATGCAGCGCGATCAGATCATGGAATAGGGGCTCAACCCTGGAGAAGTGTTCTCTCTTGAGTTCGTGCAATGTGCAAATCCAGAATGGCGTCCAGGCAGGGCCGGACACTGCTGAGGAAAACGGCCGACCAGCGGCCGCGACGATCGGCGCCAATGGCGCAGACTGGCTTGTGGCTCATGCTGTTTCCTCTTCAGATTTGAATTGCGACAGGAGCAGGCTACCTGCCCCGTCCACATATTGCATCACCAAATCCGATAGCTCTCATCACCCGATATCGCTTTGCGTGATGAGAGTCGGGGCGTAGATTGGCGAAACATCCTGTCGAGGCTCCGCCATGACTGTCGCCGTCGCCGCACCCGCCCGCCGGGCCGTCCCCCTGCCCCTCGTCATCATCGCCGGCTGCATCATTGCCGCGATCGGCTTTGGCACGCGCGGCTCCTTCGGCCTGTTCACACTGCCGGTCACCGAGGATCTGGGCATGACCCGCGAACAGTGGGGCATGGCCATGGCCGTGCAGAACCTGGTCTGGGGCATAGCGCAGCCGTTCGCCGGCGGCATGGCCGACAAGCACGGCTCGGGTCGCGTCCTGGCCGTTGGCGGCGTGATCTATGCCCTCGGTGTGCTCGGCATGGCCTTCTCGACCGACGTGTTATCCATGACAATCACCGCAGGCGTCGTTACCGGTGTCGGCATTGCCATCGCGTCCTTCGGTGTCGTCATGGCCGCTTTCGGTCGAGTCGTCCCCGCTGAAAAGCGCAGCTTCGTCTTTGGCGTGGCCACCGCGGCATCCTCGGCCGGCCAGTTCATCTTCGCCCCGCTCGGGCAGGGCTTCATCTCGGCATTCGGCTGGCAGATGGCGCTTGTCTACATTGCCGTCCTGCTGTTGCTGATCGTGCCGCTCGCTTCGGCGCTGCGTGGACGCACCGAATCCGTGCCGGGCCAGGCCGACCTGCCCTTCATGCAGGCCCTGTCCCGCGCCTGGGGATACGGCTCATACCGGCTGCTGGTGATCGGCTTTTTCGTCTGCGGCTTCCACCTGGCCTTCATCAACGTCCACATGCCGGCCTACCTTGTGCAGTGCGGCCTGTCGCCGGAAGTAGGCAGTTGGACCATCGCGGTCATCGGCCTCTTCAACATAGTCGGCTCGCTCCTCTCGGGCTGGATGGGGAGCCGCCTGCCCAAGCAGATGCTGCTGGCGACCATCTATTTTCTGCGCGCCGTGGCAATCGCCGGCTTCCTGCTGCTGCCGGTGACCGAAGTCACCGCCTATGCCTTTGCCGCCATGATGGGCCTGCTCTGGCTCTCGACCGTACCGCTCACCGCTGGGCTTGTGACGCTGTTTTTCGGCCCGCGCTACATGGGCATGCTCTACGGCATTGCCTTCTTCAGCCACCAGCTCGGCTCCTTCGTCGGCGTCTGGCTGGGCGGCTATGTCTACGATGTCACCGGCGCCTACGACCTGGTCTGGTATCTCGGGATTCTGCTTGGGCTCGCCTCGGCCGCAATCCACATTCCCATCAACGAGCGCAGCGATTCCAGCTTCGCGATAAAGACTGCCTGACCTTCTATCGGCTTTTGCCGATTGAAGGGTTGCCAAATCTGACCAACGGGTTCATGGTCCGGCCACTTCCTTCGGCCGGCCTCCCTCGGCTTTGACGAGTTTCAATCATGTCCGATCATTTCACGCGGGTTCTCTCGCGTCCCGAATTCATTGCCCTCATGGCCGCGCTGATGGCGCTCAACGCCCTGGCCATCGACGTCATGCTGCCCGCCCTGCCCTATATGGGCGAGGCTTTGGGCGTCAGCCACGAGAACGAACGTCAGTTCGTGATTTCCGCCTACATGATCGGTATGGGCGTCGCTCAACTGGCCTTCGGTCCGCTGACGGACCGCTTTGGCCGCCGGGCGCCACTGCTGGCCGGCATCGCCGTCTATGTCGTTGCCGTCATCGTCGCCGCCTTTGCGCCCAGCTTCACCATGCTGCTGGTCCTGCGCTTCATCCAGGGGATGGGCGCTGCCAGCGTGCGCGTGATCACCACCGCGGTGGTGCGCGACCGGTATTCGGGCCGTGAGATGGCCGAAGTCATGTCCCTGATCTTCATGGTGTTCATGGCCATCCCGGTGGTCGCGCCCAGCATCGGCCAACTGCTGCTGCTCACCGGCCCGTGGCAGACCATCTTCATCTTCATGGGCGCGCTGGCGCTCGCCTTCTGGTTCTGGACCTTTTTCCGCCTGCCCGAGACCCTGCCGCTCGACAAGCGTCGGCCGCTGAGCCTTGGGGGCGTGGTGGACGGCTTCCGCATCGTCTTCACCAACCGGGTCGCGATTTCCTACGGCCTCGCCGGCACATTCCTGTTTGGCGCGCTGTTCGGCTTCATCAGTTCGAGCCAGCAGATCTATGTCGATATCTATGGCCTGGGCGTCTATTTCCCGGTGGCCTTTGCCGCCATGGCCGGGCTCATGGCCGTGTCGTCGTTCACCAATTCACGGGTGGTGCGGCGGCTCGGCATGCGACGCCTGTCGCATGGCGCCATGCTGAGCTTCACGGCGTTTTCGGGGATCTGGCTGGCTTTTGCCCTGTCAGGCTTCTTGCCGCTCTGGTTGTTCTTCAGTCTGCTCTGCGTCATCATGTTTTCGTTCGGCTGGTCAGCCTCGAACATGAATTCGCTCTCCATGGAGCCGCTGGGCGCCGTAGCCGGCACGGCTGCCTCGGTCTTCGGCTTTATCCAGACGGTGGGTGGTGCGTTGATCGGCGGCTATATCGGCCAGCTCTTCAACAACACCACCATCCCCGCCGCGGCCGGCTATTTCTCCATGGGGATCATGGCCCTGATCTTCATCCTGATCGCCGAAAAGGGCCGGCTCTTTGGTGTCGGCGAGACCTATGCCCACGGCAAGGGTGAACCGGTCATGGATGCCCACTAGGGGTTTTAGCCCTCGGCCGGTCCCGGCAATTCAAACTGGGACCGGTCGGAATAGATATGGTCGACAAGGCCCCACGCCTTGGCTTCCTCCGGCGCCATGTAGCGATCGCGCTCCAGCGCTGCCTCCACCTCCTCATAGGTCCGGCCGCAATGCCTGGCGTAGATCTCATTGGTCCGCCGCTTGAGCCGCAAACTCTCCTCGGCGTGGATCATGATATCGGTCACCTGCCCCTGATAGCCGCCCGATGGCTGGTGCAACATGATGGAAACATTGGGCAAACTGGCGCGCATCCCCGCTTCGCCGGCCGCCAGGATCAGCGTCGCCGCCGAGGCCGCCATGCCCATGCAGAGCGTGCCGACCGGCGCCCGGATGAACTGCATCGTGTCGTACATTGCCAAGGCCGAAGTCACCACGCCGCCAGGCGAATTGATGTACAAATATATGGGTTTCCTGGGGTTTTCGGCTTCCAGGAAAAGCAGTTGGGCGCTGACCAGCGAGGCCATGCCGTCTTCGATCTGGCCGTTAAGGAAAATGATCCGCTCGCGCAAGAGGCGCGAATAGATATCGAAGGCGCGTTCTCCGCGGCTCGAATTCTCGATGACCATAGGGACGAGATTCATCATGTCGCGCATAGGCGATCTCCTCATGTTCTCAGGGATTTAGGCGACTTCAGGCGGCGCGCATCAGGGCAGTGGCAGCGGGCTCGTTGCTGTTGGCGGCAGCCGGAATCCGGATCGGCGCATGGGTCAGGCGGAAGCCGGTCTGGCCATCGGCCTGGGGTGTCAGCTCGATGGTCACGCGGCTGACCTCGCCCCGCTCTGTCCAGCGATATGTTAGCAGACTGTGAGCATCAGTTGCCTCTAATGAGACAGACACGTCATCCGGCCGCTGCATCCAGCGATCGCGATATTCGGGGATGGTCAGCGCGCGCCAGATTTTCTCCGGCGGCGCATCGAGAATTGTCTCGAATACCAGGTCGTCGTCGCGCTCGCTCATTGATCCATCTCCCTGAGCAGGTCCTTGAGATTGTCGATACGATCCGGCCAGAAGGCGCGATACCGCCCGAGCCATTGGTGGAGCGGCGCAAAGCCGTCCGGGTCGACACGATAGTGGGCAAAGCGGCCTTCCCGGCGCTCGCTGACCAGCCCTGCCCCGCGCAGCACAGCCAGGTGCTGGCTCATGGCCGGCTGGGTGATGGCGAAGCCCTCGCGCAGATCGGTGGCCGTCGCCTCGCCTGCCGAGAGGCGCTCGAGAATGGCGCGCCGGGTTGGATCGGCCAGGACTTTGAAGATTTCGGTTTCGCTCATGTCTAACACATAAGCACAGACTTATGAGTCGACGCAAGGGGTGCTTGCATGGCGGCTCGGGGCAGCTACCTTGGCGATCTCTCCTGACGGATTCCATCGATGCCTCCTGTTACCGGCCGCACCTACCTTGCCATCCCTGGCCCTTCGGTCATTCCCGAACGCGTTCTCAACGCCATGCATCGGGTCTCGCCCAATATCTACCAGGGTGACATCATCGACATCACGCACCGCGCGCTCGATGGTCTCAAGCAATTGGCGGGAACCCGCCACCATGTGGCGATTTATATCGCCAACGGCCATGGCGGCTGGGAAGCGGCGATCACCAACATGTTCTCGCGCGGCGACAAGGCACTGGGCGTCGGCACCGGTCTCTTCGGCGTCAACTGGGCGCGCACGGCGCAAAGCATGGGCGTGGAGATCGAGTTGCTCGACTTTGGCCGCACCGCCGCAGATCCGGCCCGGATCGAGGCAGCCCTGCGAGCCGATACGGAGCGAAAAATCAAATGGGTGACCCTGACCCAGGTCGATACCGCCTCGAGCGTCCGGAACGATGTGGCGGCGGTGCGGGCCTCGATCGATGCTGCCGGACACCCTGCATTGCTGGCCGTCGACGCCATCGCGTCCTTGGGCTGCGATGAGTTGCGGATGGACGACTGGGGCATCGACCTGATTGTCGGCGCCAGCCAGAAGGGCCTGATGCTGCCGCCCGGCCTGGCGCTGCTCTGGCTGTCGGACAAGGCTCTCGAGGCGGCACGCATAGCAGACCTGGCGACGCCGTACTGGAGCGTGCTGCCGCGCATTGGTGCTGACGAATATTGGCGCCTGTTCGGCGGCACGCCCCCGACCCAGCACATCTACGGCCTCGATGAGGTGCTCAAGATGATCCTCGTCGAAGAGGGGTTGGAAGACACCTGGGCGCGCCATCGCGTTCTGGCCCGCGCCATCTGGACGGCTTTCGACGCGTGGGGCGCCGGTGGCAGCGGCATCGCCCTCAATGTCCGCGATCCCGGTGCCCGCGGCCATTCGGTGACGGCGGCGACAATTCCGGGAGGCGGAGCGGGTCGTCTGCGTGCCTGGCTGGAGCAGGAGGCGGGCGTAACCCTGGGTATCGGCCTTGGCATGGCCATGTCGCATGAGCCGCAATACGCCGACTATCTGCGGATCGGCCATATGGGCCACGTGAATGCCCATATGGTCATGGGTGTGCTGGGCACGATGGAGGCGGGCATGTGCGCGCTGGGCATCCCGCACGGTGCGGGCGCCGTTGAAGCGGCGGCGCGGGCGCTCAGCGCGGCTTAGTGGCGACCCCATCGAGCCAGAGCATATTGCTCTCGTCGCGATGCACGCCGGTCGAGCCGACATGCTTGCTGTCGATCTCGGGGCCTTTCTTGATGACATGGACGAGCGCCATGCCATGGCCCTTGCCAAGGTCGTAGTCGGTCTTGAGCCAGTCTAGAATGGGGCCAGCCTTGACCTTTGGGTCGTCGAAGCCTTTGGCTTTTGCCTCTTCGACGATCTGGCGCGGAGTTTTGCCGGTCTTGGCCTCGACGGCATCGAGATAGGCTTGGAAGGACATTTGTTGATTCCTGTTGATGCCTGGGCGACGAACGAAAATTCGTAATTTCGACAGGTCCGGTGTTGCGTCTGCTCAAGTATGGATTGCCTGGTCAAGCCGGGCAATGACGGTGTGGAGGGACTGGGTTTAAAGCCTGGACGTTCTGTCCATCGTCACCACCCGACTTGATCGGGTGGTCCATGGATGGGTCGGCAGGTGAACAGCCCTCGGGTCAGCCCCGACGAGTGACGTCTGGTGGGTGGGTGACCTTGCCTCAACCGCGATGCCGCCCTCGGGCTTGACCCGAGGACCAGTCCAGGCGGTCGCGAAGGTTGCGAGTTGCCCTCGGATCAAGTCCGAGGGCGGCACGGTGGTTGTTAAGGGAACGCGCGCAAGACGTGCCCTCAGACCGTGAAAACGTCCCGCCGCAATTCGTCCCAGCTGTCCTTGTTCGACGCCACCAGGAGGCCGCCCGATGTATCGGCTGGCCGGTACTCCGAGCCGTCGAACTTGGCGACATGGGCGCCGCATTCGCGCATGATCAGCGCGCCGCCGACATGGTCCCAGGGCATCAGCTTGTTGTACATCAGGAAATGCACATTGCCGCCGGCGGCATAGCGGTATTCGTGCCCGGCGCAGCGATAGCCAGCAAGCATCTTCACCTTGGCCAGATTGCCGAGCACAGCGCGGCGCTGCTCGAAGGGCAGGAAGGAGGTCGAGGCGACACCGCCCATTTCCGAGAGGGGCACGGGATCGGCAAACTTCTGGCGGGTCATACGGCCGTCGGGAAACACCTGGAAGGCGCCGCAGCCGCGTTCGGCCATCACCACGTCGTCGCCGAGCGGATCGTAAATGACCCCGGCAACAGTCTCGCCATTCTCGACCACCGCCGCCATGACCGCGAACAGCGGCAGGCCACCGGCAAAATTAGCAGTGCCATCAACGGGATCGACGTAAATCACGACTCGATCCTCGAGGCCCGTCTCGAGCAGTTTCGGATTGGCGGCTACCGCCTCCTCGCCGATGACGAGGTAATCCGGCCGATGCGCCTTGATGGCGGCCGTGATGACGCGTTCGGCCCCGACATCGGCTTCGGTGACGAGATCGAAGGCGCCGGACTTGGTTTTTACGGTCCCGTCGTCGAGCCGCCGGAAGCGCGGCATGATCTCCTCCTGGGCAGCCTGTTTCAGGATGGCGGCGAGGCGATCGACGTTCATGGGTCAGTCCTTTCCGGAGGGAGGGCGGTCGGCCAAGTGATAGATGGATTGCCCGGATAAGCCGGGCAATTACGATTGGCTGAGCACCGAGTTCCCTCCATCGTCACCACCGGGCTTGTCCCGGTGGTCCACCTTTATTCTTCCGTTGTTGCCTGCCTGATCTGGAGCGTGGCGAAATCGAAGAGACGCGGATCGAGCATGTGGCTCGGATTGATGTTGCCAAGCGCGCGGATCATCATGTCCTTGCGGCCCGGCATGGCCCTTTCCATGTCCGAAAGCATGGCCTTGGTGACGTTGCGCTGCAGCCCATCCTGCGAGCCGCAGAGGTCGCAAGGGATGATCGGGAAGGCCATGGCGTCGGAGAAGCGCTGCAAGTCTTCCTCGGCGCAGTAGATCAGGGGCCGCAACACTTCGAGATCGCCTTCGTCATTGACCAGTTTTGGCGGCATGGCTGCGAGCTTGCCACCATGGAAGAGGTTCATGAAGAAGGTTTCGAGGCTGTCGTCGCGATGGTGGCCGAGCACCAGCGCCGTACACCCCTCCTCCCGCGCTATGCGGTAGAGATTGCCGCGGCGCAGGCGCGAGCAGAGTGAGCAATAGGTGGCGCCAGCCGGGAGCTTGTCTGTGACGATGGAATAAGTGTCCTGGTATTCGATGCGGTGCGCGATGCCGAGCCCGGTCAGGAATTCGGGCAGGATATGCTTGGGAAAGTTGGGCTGGCCCTGATCAAGATTGCAGGCCAGGAGCTCGACCGGCAGGAGGCCGCGCCATTTGAGGTCGAGCAGCAAAGCCAGCAGCCCGTAGGAGTCCTTGCCACCCGAAAGGGCGATCAGCCACTTCTCGCCCGGCCGAACCATGCCGAACTTGTCGAGCGCCTCGCGCACATTGCGGATCAGGCGCTTGCGAAGCTTGTTGAACTCCACGGAGCGCGGCGCATGGGCAAAGATCGGATGGGCGCCGGTTTCGGCATCCTCGTCCTGGGTGGCTGGCGCTTCCATCACCGCGGTCATGGCGAAACTCTCATTGGCAGGGCTGCGTAGCTGATAGCGCCTGAGCATCGCGATGGAAAGTCGGTCATGATTTCTTGTGAGGCGCCGGGAAGGCAAAATTTGTTCGCCCGGACCGGCTTCAACCTTACCAAAGCTTAACTTCGCGTCCTTGTTTTAAGCCGTTTGTCACAGTTAGATGACGCATCATCACGACACCTTGGAGTCTCCCGGTGTTCCGCTCATTCTTCCCCAATCCACGGCTCTTCTTCACCGCGGCTCTCGCCTGGACCGTGCTGGCCATGATCATCTGGTTCACGGTGGGCCCACAACTGTCGAACGTCATCAGCCTGGCGCCATGGCTGGCGCAGGTGCCCACGGAGGCCAACCCCGATGTCTTCCTGACCGCCGACAAGGTGTGGCTCTACCAATATGTGCTGATGGCCGGATACCTCTTCTGCATCCCCTGGTACTGGCTCGGTGACAACCGGCGCTGGTACTGGTGGAGCGTGGTCGGCACCGTCACCATAGTCGAGGTCGTTTTCTTCGACGTGCAGGCCAGCGCCTGGATGAACGCCTGGTACGGCGAATTCTACAACATGTTCCAGGGCGCCCTGACCACACCGGGCAGCGTGTCGCTCGACACGATCTATGGCGAGCTTTCCACGGTGCTCTATGTGCTGCTGCCTCGCATCGCCATCCTGGTGCTCAACGCCTTCTTTATCGCGCACTACCTCTTCCGCTGGCGCCGCGCGATGACCTTCTTCTACATGAGCCACTGGCCGAAGGTGCGCGGCGTCGAGGGCGCCTCCCAGCGTATCCAGGAAGATGCCCAGCGCTTCGCCAACATCGTCGAGGGCCTTGCCGTTTCGTTCGTGGGCTCGATCATGACGCTGCTGGTGTTTTTGCCGCTGCTCTGGGAGCTTTCAGCGAACATCACCGAATTGCCCATCGTCGGTCCGGTGAACGGCAGCCTCGTCTGGGTGGCTTTGGTGTCGGCCTCTGCCGGTACCATCCTGCTTGGTCTGGTGGGCTTCAAGCTTCCGGGCCTCGAATTCCAGAACCAGCGCGTAGAAGCAGCGTTCCGAAAGGAACTGGTCTATGGCGAAGATCACCATGACCGCGCCCGCCCGCTGAGCACCAAGGAATTCTTCCTCGGCGTGCAGCGCAACTACTTCAGGCTTTACGGGCACTACCTCTATTTCAATGTGGCCCGCTACGTGTACCTGCAAGGCGCCAACTTCGTGCCGCTGATCGCCATGTCGCCCTCGATCGCGGCCGGCGCGCTGACTTTCGGCCTGTTCCAGCAGGTGAGCAACGCCTTCGACCAGGTCGACAGCTCGTTCCGGTTCCTGGCCAATAGCTGGACCACGATCATCTCGCTGATCTCGGTCTACAAGCGCCTGCGTACCTTCGAGGCCAACATTCCGCCGGGCGCGATCTCCGGCGTCGACTATGACGATCCGCGATACCTCGCCACGGATGCCGAATTCGAGCCGCTGCCGACCGACAGGGACGGTGGCAAGGAAGGCGTGCCGGCGGGGCTTTGATCCCAAGTCGAAGGCCGCCTTCGGGCGGCCTTTTTACTGCACGGAAACCGCGCGCTAACCTTCCCCTGAGGAGGGGAAGGGACCGACCGGGTTTACCGGACGTGCTGCGACGAACTCGATGCACTCATCACCTGCTGAGGGCAGGCTGGGTGGAGGTCTTGCGAAAAGCACAGGGATCATGATCCTTTCCGCATCCGTCGCCGGGAGCTGATCGTGTTCGACTTTCCCTTGCCGATTGCAGTGCTCGTCTTCGTCGTATCGGCCGCCGTCATCTGGGTCGCGGGTGTCAAGCTCGTGGACGCGACCGATGCCATCGACCAACGCTTCGGGCTCGGCCAAGCGCTGGGCGGCGCTATTCTGCTTGCCATCGTCACCAACCTGCCTGAGGTGGCGATCACTGTCAGTGCCAGCCTCGCCGGCAACCTGGACGTGATCGTCGGCAATATCCTGGGTGGTATCGCCATCCAGACCGTGCTGCTCGCGGTGTTCGACCTTGCCGCTCGGGAAAAGCGGCCGCTGTCCACGCTCGCGGGCAACAAGGCCAACCTGGTGCAGGCCAACTTCGTGGTGATGATCCTGGCAACCTGCGTCATGAGCACGCAACTCGATCCCGATCGTTCCGCCGGTCACCTGTCGCCCGGCCCCATCATGTTGCTGCTGCTCTGGCTGGCATGCCTTGTCCTGATTGCCCGGACTGAGCGCGAGAGCCCCAGGACTGCCACGACAGCACCGGCACCCGAGCGCGAGCAGGGCACGAAACGGCCGATGCTGGTGTTCGCCCTTGCGGCCATTGCCACTCTTGTGGCCGGCGTGATTCTCGAACGCTCCGGCGATGCCATTGCCGACGAATTGGGCATGGACGGTGTACTGTTTGGCGCAACTTTCCTCGCTGCGGCCACGGCCCTGCCGGAGCTGTCGACCGGCCTGCGCGCCATCGCCCGGCGCCGCTATGCGATGGCGGTCAGCGACATCATCGGCGGAAATGCCTTCCTGCCCGTCCTCTTCCTGCTGGCCGCGCTGATCTCGGGACAGGCCGCGTTGCCGGGAGCCGAGCCGGCCGACATCTATCTTGCAGCCCTCGCCATGGTGCTGACCGCCGTCGTCACCATCGGCGCAGTGCTGAAACCGCAGAACAAGAGGTTCGGCGTGGGAGCGGATTCGCTGGCGCTGGTCGGCTTTTACGCACTGGGCATGGTCGGGCTGACCCTGGTTGCCACGCCGTAGAAAAGCGAAAGGGCCGCTCCGGGGAGCGGCCCTTCCAAATTCGATGGTCTGACGTCGCGATTAACGCGAGTAGAATTCGACGACCAGGTTCGGTTCCATCTGGACCGGGTACGGCACGTCCGACAGGGCCGGGACGCGGACATAGGTCGCGGTCATCTTGTTGTGGTCGACTTCGACATAGTCCGGCACGTCACGCTCTGCGAGCTGGACGGCTTCGAGCACGACGGTGAGCTGCTTGGAGCGCTCGCGCACTTCGATCTTGTCGCCGACCTTGACCTGGTAGGACGGAATGTTGACGCGCTTGCCGTTGACCAGGACGTGGCCGTGGGACACGAACTGGCGGGCAGCGAACACGGTCGGGACGAACTTGGCGCGGTAGACGATCGCGTCCAGACGCGACTCGAGCAGGCCGATCAGGTTCTCGCCGGTGTCGCCCTTGACGCGGGCAGCTTCGGTGTAGAGGCGCTTGAAGGCCTTCTCGGTGACCGAGCCGTAGTAGCCCTTGAGCTTCTGCTTGGCGCGCAGCTGCAGACCATAGTCCGACAGCTTGCCCTTGCGGCGCTGGCCATGCTGGCCGGGGCCGTAGGCACGGGCGTTCAGCGGGGACTTCGGACGGCCCCAGATGTTTTCGCCAAGGCGGCGGTCAATCTTGTACTTTACGGAATGACGCTTCGACATCGCGTATCCTTCTCAAACGTTGAATGGATCGCGCCCTCCTCTGCCCTTCTTGCAAAGGGCCGACAGACTCCCAACAGAGAATCCCGGGTGCGCCTATGGGCCCGAAGGCCGGAATAGGTGGGCGCGTCATAGAGGCGTCCCACCCGCAAGTCAAGCGCGAGACGGCTGATCCGGCGTTTCGTCGAGCTTTTCCGCGGTTCCATCGGCGACCATCTTGTGGTCGAGCGAGCGCTGCTCCCGCAGACCGGGGAACAGCACGCTCCAGATACCAGCCACCGCCATGGCGCCGAAGCCGCCGATGACCACGGCGGCAACCGGGCCGATGAAGTGGGCCACCGTGCCCGCGCGGAATTCACCCAGCTCGTTGGACGCGCCGATAAACACCGAATTGACGGCATTGACGCGGCCGCGCACCTCCTCGGGGGTCCAGAGCTGCATGATGGTCTCGCGAATGGTGACGCTGACCATGTCGGATGCGCCGACCAGAGCCAGCGCCACGATGGACAGCCAGATCGAGGTGGAAAAGCCGAAGACCACGGTGAAGGCACCGAACAGGGCGACGAAGACGAACAGGATCCGCCCGGCAAAGTTGCGGATGGGGAAGCGGGTGAGGAAAAGCGCCATGGCGATGGCACCTATGCCCGGCGCGGCGCGCAGTAGACCATTGGCGATCGAGCCGCCATGGAGGATGTCGGTGGCATAGATCGGCAGCATGGCCACGGCGCCGCCCATGAGCACGGCGAACATGTCGAGCGAGATGGCGCCCAGGACTACCTTATTGGAAAAGATGTAGCGGAAGCCGCCCAGCAGCGTCTCCATGCTGGTGGACTGGTGCGACTGGCGCTGCGGCGGCTTGGGGATCAGCAGGACACTGACCACGGCGCAGCAGAGCAGCAGTGCGCCGGTGGCAAAGGGCACGGGTGCGGCGAAGCTGTAGAGCACCCCGCCCACCGCCGGGCCGGCAATCGAGGCGATTTGCCAGGCCGTGGCATTGACCGTGATGGCGTTGCTGAGCGCTTCTGCTGGCACCAGATTGGGCGCCAGCGACTGCGCCGCCGGCCCCCAGAAGGCCCGGGCAATGCCCAGGATGATGAGGATCACGAACAGCGGCCAGACTTCATGCGCTTCAACCTCGGTGAACAGCAGGAAGCCTATCGCGCAGAGCAGCTCGACCGTCAGGCAGATGGCCATGATGCCGCGCCGGTTGAACCGATCGGCCGTGAGGCCAGTCACTAGGATGAGGAGGAGCGCGGGCAGGAACAGGCAGAGCCCCACTATGCCCACCAGCAGAGGCTCGCGCGTCACTTCATAGATCTTGTAGGCGATGGAGACCGACATGATCTGCACCGCGAAGCTGACCAGCAGCGTCGTCAGCCAGAAAAAGCGGAAACCGACATAGGTGAAGGCGAGCTTGTTCGGCTCGGTGGGGGCGTGTGCGCTCATGATGGCGATGGGAATGACAGTTTGTCGCAGCTACGTCAAAGCCGATAACGCCGAAACCGCTCGGTGAACACCTTTTCGTCGCCTCCAAGCACACCGAGCCGCCCTCGGACTTGATCCGAGGGCCATTCGAGACCCGCGCAGGTGGAGAGTGGTCCTCGGGTCAAGCCCGAGGACGGCACGGAGGGTGTGGCCTATTCCTCGCCCTTCGGATCCTCCGCCTTCTTCATCCGGTTGGGATTGGGCCGCTCGTGGCGGCGGTCGATGGAGGAAATGACGCCGCGCAGCGTACGGATTTCCTGCGACGTAAAGCGGCCGCGGGTGAGCGCCGTGCGCAGGTTGTTGACCATGCTGGGCTTCTTGTCGGGCGTCGTGAAGAAGCCGGACTGGTCGAGCACGGCTTCGAGATGCTCGAAAAGACCCACCAGCTCAGCGCGCGGCGCGGCTTCGTCGAGCCCGTCGGAAAAGGGCAGCGCCCGGCCCGCTTCGCTGCTGCGGCGCCACTCGTAGGACATCAGCAGCACGGCCTGGGCGATGTTGAGCGAAGCGAAGGCGGCTTCGACCGGCAGGGTAACGATGGCGTCGGACAGCGCGACTTCGTCATTGAGCAGGCCCCAGCGCTCGCGCCCGAAGAGAAGCCCTGCCTTCTGCCCGCCTTCGATATGGCCAGCCATGTTGAGCGAGGCTTCCTCGGGTCCGAGAACTTCCTTCTGCATGTCGCGCGATCGAGCCGTGGTGGCGTAGACCAGCGTCAGGTCGCTGATCGCCTGCTCCAGCGTTTCGAAGACCCGGACGCGCTCGAGCACATGATCGGCACGGGAGGCCGCAGCGACGGCCTTTTCGTTGGGCCAGCCATCGCGCGGGCGGACGAGCCGCAGGTCCCAGAGGCCAAAATTGGCCATGGCACGCGCAGCCGAGCCGATATTCTCACCCAGTTGGGGCTCACAAAGAATGATCGCCGGCGTGGGCGCCAGCGATATGGGTTGTGAACTGTCGGTGCCTGCCATGTGCCGCGATCCTTTGCGAGAACCGCGGCGGCATAGCTCAAATGGCGGCGCGGGGCAAATCGGGCGCGGCGCTGCGGGGACGGAAATCCACCACCTTGGTGCTCGGACGCCATTCGCGGTCGAGGATGGCGAAATGCAGCTCTTCGTCCCATTCGCCTTGGAACAGGGCATGCTCGCGATAATGCGCTTCGAGACGCAGGCCCAGCTTCTGCATGAGCTTGATCGAGTGATGGCTGCGGCCATCGCAGCGCGCCATCAGGCGATGGATGCGGAAATGATCGAAGGCGAGGTCGATGAGGGCGGTCAGCGCCTCGGTGAGATAGCCCTTGCCGCTATGGGCGGGATCGATGCAGAAGCGCAATTCGCCCTGCCCGGCCGACGCATTGGACCATTGCAGGCTGACCTGCCCCACAAGCACCTTGTCGCCCTTGCGCACGATGGCAAGGGTGAGCGTGTCGCCCGGGCGATGCAGCACGATCTGCGCGCGCATGACGGCAACCGCGGCAGCCACATCCTCGGCGTAACGGGTCGGGCGTTCGACATAGCGCTGTACGGAAGGCAGGATGTGGTAGCGGCCCACGGCCTCGACATCGCTTCGTTCAATGGGACGGAGGATCAGGTGGTCAGTTTCAATTGGCAGATTTAACGAGGACATAGCCGCTGCTCCGAAGGCCCCAACAAGACCCAGACGCAACGCCCTGCCCATGGGGTGGTTCCCCGGCTCAACGGGAATTATATTCCCAAAAAAATGCTGGCAAACGATACAGTTAAGGTCAGGTTGACTGCCGCATCGCGAGCCACTCATCCCGTAGGATGGCGTAGTAGAATTCCTCGTCCCAACCACCTTTGAACAGCGCGTGCTGCCGGAAATGGGCTTCTCGCCGCATGCCAAGGCGCTCCATCAGCCGCCAGGACGGATCGTTGCGCGCAGCGCAGCGGGCAAAGATCCGGTGCAGGTCCGCCGACCCAAAGCCAAGGTCGAGGAGTGCATTCGTGGCTTCGGTGGCATAGCCGCGACCGTGGAACTGCGGATCGAAAATCCAGCCCAGCTCGCCCTGCCGCGCCTCGGCGGATCGCCAGATCAGCGAAACTTCCCCAATCAGGTGCTTGTCTTCGCGCAGTTCCACGGCGAGGACCAGGCGATCACCCTCCTCGACAAGCGTGGTCTGCACCGTGCGCTGCTGGATGGCCAGCGCACATTCATCCCGGCTGAGCGGCGGATCGAACAAATAGCGCGCCACATCCTCCCGACCGCGATAACCGCATACCGCATCGACATCGCCGCGGGTAAAGGGCCGCAAGCAGAGCCGATCAGTCAGCAGGGGATAGTCGGGTCGTAGGGCCATCGGGTCATCCGTTCGAGCGGGCGCACTTTTGCGCCGGACCGCGCCGATGGCAAGCCATGCTTGCCGAGCGGCCTGCCGCATGCCAGCTTTCTCATATGACTAGAACGCCCATGCCAGACCTAGACCTCGTGGCCACCTGCGACTGCGGGGCCGTGACCCTGCATGTCGAGGGCCAGCCCATTTCCATGTTTCAATGCGCCTGCCTCAATTGCCAGAAGGCGTCGGGCAGCGGGCATTCCTCGATCGTCCTTCTCCCTGTGGACAGCATCCGCACAACTGGAGCAACCAAAAGCTTCGTTCGTCCAGCCGATTCCGGCGCAAAGTTCACGCGGCACTTCTGCCCGGAATGTGGTACGACCGTGGTGGCGGAGTCATCGCGCGCACCCGCCTTTCGCATTGTCCCGGCCGGGATGCTGGCGGGACAGAATAGCTGGTTCACGCCCAACCAGCTCATCTTCGCCCGCAGCCACATGGAGTGGGATCTGATCGCGGATCACCTGCCCCGTCACGACGCCTATCGCCCGGAGAAACAGGCATGAGCATGGCAACCGACGAACTGGCCGACCGCGTGCGGGGGCTCCTGCCCGTGCGCGGCAATGTCCGCGAACAGAAGATGTTCGGGGCACAGGCCTTCATGCTGGATGGCAACATGCTGGTCGCTCCCCTGAAGGATGGCTCGTTGCTGGTGCGCGTCGGCAAGGATGGCATGGAGGATGCCCTGGCCCAGCCCGGCGCTGGCATCATGGACATGGCCGGCAAATCCATGGGCGGCTTCGTTGTGGTGAGCGGCGACGCCATCGAGGACGACTATGCTCTGGGACAGTGGATCGACCGCGCGCTCGCCTTCGTGCGGACCCTGCCGGCGAAGTAATTTCGGTAACGACACCCGCTGTGTCATTCCCGCGCAGGCGGGAACCCCTGTTGGCTTTGCCTGCCCGCAAACGGAGGTCCCCGCTTTCGCGGGGATGACGATCCGGGATGCATGCGGGAGTCCCGGCGCGCCCATGCCCCTATCCGGCAAGCCCCCTTGCCGAGCCTGCCTTTGCGGTTTTCGCTGGCGATGCTATACGGGCGGCCGAACTTGGCCCTGGGCCGGATGCGTATTTGCAAGGGAGCAATTGAATGAGCAAGATTAAGGTCGCCAACCCGGTCGTGGACCTCGACGGCGACGAGATGACCCGGATCATCTGGCAGGCGATCAAGGACAAGCTCATCCATCCCTACCTCGATCTCGACATCGAGTATTATGACCTTTCGGTCGAAAACCGCGACGCCACCAATGACCAGGTGACCGTGGACGCCGCCAATGCGATCAAGAAGCATGGCGTGGGCATCAAGTGCGCCACCATCACTCCCGACGAGCAGCGCGTCGAGGAATTCAAGCTCAAGAAAATGTGGAAGTCGCCCAACGGCACCATCCGTAATATCCTGGGCGGCGTGATCTTCCGCGAGCCGATCATCTGCAAGAACGTGCCGCGTCTGGTTCCCGGCTGGACCCAGCCGATCATCGTCGGCCGCCACGCCTTCGGCGACCAGTATCGCGCCACCGACTTCACCTTCCCCGGCAAGGGCACGCTGACCATCAAGTTTGCCGGCGAAGACGGCACCGTGATCGAGCACGAAGTGTTCCAGGCGCCGGGGTCGGGCGTGGCCATGGCCATGTACAACCTCGACGAATCGATCCGCGATTTCGCCTATTCGAGCTTCAACTACGGCCTCGCCCGTGGCGTGCCGGTGTATCTCTCGACCAAGAACACCATCCTCAAGGCCTATGACGGCCGCTTCAAGGACATCTTCCAGGAAATCTACGACGCGGAATTCAAGGCCAAGTTCGAAGCCAAGAAGATCTGGTACGAACACCGTCTGATCGACGACATGGTTGCCTCGGCGCTCAAGTGGTCCGGCGGCTATGTCTGGGCGTGCAAGAACTATGACGGTGACGTGCAGTCCGACATCGTAGCCCAGGGTTTTGGCTCGCTCGGCCTCATGACCTCGGTCCTGGCCACGCCCGATGGCAAGATCGTCGAAGCCGAAGCTGCCCATGGCACCGTGACCCGTCACTACCGCCAGCACCAGCAGGGCAAGGAAACCTCGACCAACTCGACCGCGTCGATCTTTGCCTGGACCCGTGGTCTGGCCCATCGCGCCAAGCTCGACAGTAATGCCGAACTCGCCAAGTTTGCGGAAACGCTCGAGAAGGTCACCATCGACACGATCGAAGAAGGCAAGATGACCAAGGACCTGGCGCTGCTGGTCGGTCCGGATCAGCCGTGGCTGACCACTCTCGGCTTCCTCGACGCGGTCGACCAGAACCTGCAGAAGGCCATGGCTGCCTGAGCCACGCGACTTTGAGCTTTCGAAAGCCGGGGCCCTGCCCCGGCTTTTTTGTGCGCCATGGGTGTCACGAATGATCCAGACAAGGGCCGGCGGCAGAAAAATCCCGATCACGGCGGGTTGAACGAGGTGGCAGCGCCCCCATCTGGCAGTGATCGCCAGAGGGAGAAGACGATGGCTGCCAACAAATCGCTATTCGCCGCCGGCCTGATCAGCATGGCCCTGACCGCCACCGCCGAGGCCCAGCAGCGAGACTTCGACTTCGCCGGCTTTGACGCCATCGACATCGCCACCGGCATCGACGCCAATGTGGTCCAGGCCGACCAGTTCTCGGTGCGGGCGCATTCGGCCAGCAGCGACGCGCTCGACAACCTCCGCCTCAGCGTTGAAGGCGGTGTGCTGACGGCGCGCTTCGAAACCAGTTTCCTCGACTTCATCCTCAGCGGCGGCCTCGTCGGCATGCTGTTCAACAGCGGCAATGCCGTGACGCTGGACATCAGCCTGCCGACCCTGACCAGCGCCACCGCCTCGTCGGGAGCCAATGTCGATATTGGCGCGCTTAATGGGCAGTCCCTGTCCCTTGAGGCCTCGTCCGGCTCCAGCGTTCGGCTGGATGCCGCCGCGCTTGAAAACCTGACCGTCAGCGCATCGAGCGGTTCCGATGTCGAAATCTCCGGATCGGCAGCGCATGTGCGTTTCGACGCTTCGAGCGGGTCCAACATCGATGCGGAGGACCTCGAAGCCCAGCGCGGCGAATTGCAGGCGTCGAGCGGCAGTGACATCAATGCCAGGCTGCGCACGGCCGTCCGCGCCAATGCCTCGAGCGGCGCGGATATCGACATTGCCGGCAATCCAGCCGAACGTGACGTCGATGCCTCCTCGGGCGGTGACATTTCCTTCGACGACTGAATGCAAAAGGGGCGCCACAGCGCCCCTTTCCATTTCCGCGCCAGACTACTTCGTCTTGGTCTTCTTCGGCTTGTGCTCCACCGTCAGCTCGAAGCGTTCGCCTGCCTCGATGGTGACCGGAGTCTCGCTCTCCGTCTCGCCCTTGCTGTTATAGACGATGTAGTCGCCGGCCTTGAGCGTGGTCTGGAAAGCCGGGCCATAGCCATAGTCGTAGGCGACGACGTTTCCGGCAATGTCCTTGGTCGCGCCGCGAATCTCGACATAGTCGTCGTTCGGCGTGGCCACTGCCAGAACGCCGGCCTCGAGCAGCACAGGCACATCGGTGCGCTCGCCCGTGGCCACGCTGAAGGGAATTTCGCCCTCGGTGCCGTCGAGGCTATAGGCCATGACATAGTCGCCGGGGGGCAATTCAAAGTCTTGCTCGCCATTGTAGCCATAGGCGACCGAGGTCCGAGACCCGTCGAGCGCCACCTTGGCGTCGAAGATTTCCATGAAGATATCGTCCTCGACCTTCACACCCGGTGCATACTCCGTGGTGAAGAAGGCCAGACCGGTGCCGAGCACCACGTCTTCCTCGATGGTTTCGCCGGCCTTCGGCGCATAAGACTTGGTCAGGCTGGCCTCGCCGATGGTGAAGGTGAAATCGAGCTGGCCGGCGGGCAGGATCAGTTCCTTGTCGCCATACTGGGTCGTGAGATATTCGCCATCGTGGATGATTTCGATGGAGGCATCGTTATTGATCTCCGCGCCCTCGCTCGACCGCGGATGCAGCTTGAAGATGGCGGCATTCATCACGAAATGCGGCCTGGCAACTTCGCCCTCGACGATGGTGATCGGCTGATCCACACTGGCATAGCCGATGGAGGCGGTGAGAATATAGCTGCCCGGCTCTAGATTGCCCTTGAAGCGGGCATAGTAGTCGGTGCCCACCCACTCGCCCTTGCTGCCATCGGCGTTGACCTTGAACCACTGCCAGTCGATGGTCTGGTAGCCGCTGTCGTCGATATCCGGGCCGCCTTCGGCCAGCGATGCGGTCGGAAGCAGGTTGTATTCGGGGACCGGTGTCGGCTCCGGCACTGGCTCAGGCTCGGGCTCCGGCGCGACCTCGACCACCTCCGTGACCTGGGCCACCGTCGTGGTCAGCGCCGAGACCAGATCGTCCCCATTCTGCGCCGACAGGTACTGGCCGCCGGTATTCTCCGCGAGACACGCCACCTGGCGCCCCTCGTCGTCGGAAAGGCCAAAACCCAGAACGTGGGTGGTGAAATCGATGCCCTGGGCTTCGAGATCGCTGCCCAGCGCACAGGGATCCACCTCGCAGGTCTCCAGTCCGTCGGTGATCAGAATCACGGTCGCCTTGTTCTCGGTGAAGCGCAGATCCTCGGCGGCGAGCCGCACCGCGTCGCTCAGCGGCGTCATGCCCTTGGGGTTGATGCTGTCAGCCGCAGCGGCGATCGCCGCACCGGTATTGGCGGCGGGCTCGACCAGCATTTCGATGTCGTCGCAATTGCCCTTCTCGCGGTGACCATAGGTCATGAAGCCGAGTTCGAGATCATCGGGCAGTTCGGCCAGGACCGATGACAAGGTCTCGCGGGCAATGGTGATGCGCGCCTCACCCTCGATTTGCGCCCACATAGAACCAGACCCATCGAGCACGATGATGGCGCGCTCGGCGGCCACGGCAGGAAAAATCAGGCCCAGCGCCACGGCGGCGCCCAGTATGGCCTTGCTCAGCAGTCTCATGAAAATGCCCTCCGGAAAACAACGTCGCCACGACCCGGCGACCATGCATAGAAAAGGCCTTGTTCAGCCTGAATCCGGGCTGAACGAGCGGTTCAGGTGCGCACCTTGTGGGCCTGCCGCAATTCCACCAGTTTGGCCGGGAATGGATCGGGCCGACAAGGGGGGATTCGGAAATGAAGAAGCGCTATTGGGCGGGTCTGGTCGCAGTCGGACTGGTCGCGGTTGTCTATTTCTACAATGCCGGCTGGCGCGTCGGTCCGCAGGCCGATGCCAGCGTGCAACTGATCGCCCATCGTGGCGTCCATCAGACCTACCATCGAGAAAATCTCGACAACGACACTTGTACAGCCGAGCGCATCTACGCGCCGACCCACGGCCTCCAGGAAAACACCATCGCCTCGATGCAAGCCGCGTTTGCTTCGGGCGCCGACATCGTCGAGCTCGATGTGCATCCCACCACGGACGGCCAGTTTGCAGTCATGCATGACTGGACCGTCGACTGCCGCACCGAGGGAACTGGGGAAACGCGGAGCCATTCCATGGCCGAGCTGCGGGCCCTCGATATCGGCTATGGCTACACGGCCGATGGCGGCGCCACCCACCCATTCCGCGGCCACTATGTGGGTCAGATGCCGGAGTTGACCGAAGTGCTTTCGGCCATGCCCGAGCAGCGCTTCCTCGTCAATTTCAAGAGCCGGGAGCAGCGCGAGGGCGACATGCTGGCGGCGCTGGTGACGGAGCATCCGGAATGGCGCAGCGCCATCTGGGGCGCCTATGGCGGCGATGAACCGACCTACCGGGCCGCTGGCCTGATCGAGGACCTCAATGTCTGGTCGCGGCGGGGACTCGTCGATTGCCTGACCCAATATGTGGGCCTGGGCTGGACCGGCTTTGTGCCGGAAGCCTGCCGCAATACCAAGGTCATGGTGCCCATCAACATCGCGCCCTTTCTCTGGGGCTGGCCCAACCTGATCCAGCAGCGCATGGCCGATGCGGGGAGCGAAATCATCCTGCTCGGACCCTTCGGCGCCGGCGATCCGGGCACGGCAGGCATCGACGACGTGGAAACGCTGGCTCAGGTGCCGCGCGATTTCCATGGCTATGTCTGGACCAACCGCATCGAGGTCATCGGGCCGGCGTGGAAGAGCATTCCGGCCATCGAATTGCCGCCCGTGCCCTGATGACGGACCGGGGATGAGCGGCTATGGTCGCTCATCCTTCCTGCCGAATCCCATTTTCATTACTGGATTGCACGATGCCCGTCGGCGTCATCCTGGCCTTTGCGGCATACGCCGTCTTTTCCATTTCCGATGCCCTCATCAAGGCCACCGGACCGGCCATGTCGGTCTTCGAGATCGCCTTCTTCACCACCAGTTTCTCCATTATTCCGCTGATGCTGACCAAGCGCGGCGAACGCTTCCGCGACATGTACCGGCTACACCACCCCTGGCTGGTGCACCTGCGCTGCACCACCGCGATTCTCGGCACGGCCTGCGTGATGTATGCCTTTACCCATATCGCCTTTGCCGATGTCTATGCGGTGGGCTTCACCACCCCGATCATCGTCACCATCCTGTCGGTGCTGTTCCTCAAGGAAACCGTGACGCCGCAGCGCTGGCTGCTGCTGGTCCTCTGTTTCCTCGGTGTGGTGCTGGTGATCCGCCCCGGTATGCGCGAGATCGAGCCCGGGCATATCGTCATCATGATCGGCGCCACCCTGGGCGCCATCACCACCATCGTGCTGCGCCACGTCGCGCCGCGCGAACGGCGGGTAAGCCTTGTGGGCTTGCAGGTGCTCTATTCGGGCATCGTCAACGGACTGCTGATGATCCCCTACTTCGTCGTGCCGACGCCCATGCAACTGGCGACGTTTGCCGCAATTGGCCTGCTCGGCGGCCTAGGCGGCCTCATGCTGATCGCGGCGACCAAGCGCACGCCGGCCAATCTCGTGGCGCCTGTGCAGTACAGCCAGTTGATCTGGGCAATCCTCTTTGGTGCCGTGCTGTTTGGCGAATACCCGGACTGGATCTCGATAGTGGGCATGCTGATCGTGGTCACGGCGGGCCTGCTCAATGTGCTGAGCGAACGGCGGCCGATCCGCTGGAAACCGCGCCTATTCTTCTTCCGCGCCGGGCAGTAGCGTCGCGCAATCGCCGCGTCATTCCCGCTAAAGCGGGAACCCCTGTTTGCACTGCAGGATCGGAAACGGAGGTCCGCGCTTTGGGATGACCACGTGGTTGAAAATCAAAGAAAAAGGCCACCCGGCATTGCCGAGTGGCCTTGTTGTTGGATGGCGTCGCTATCCGTCAGAGCAGCGCCTTGATGGCGGCGATGGCCTCGCCAGCCTTCGCGCCATCCGGGCCGCCGCCCTGGGCCATGTCAGGACGACCGCCGCCGCCCTGCCCGCCCAAAGCCGCAGTGGCCGACTTGATCAGCGTCCCCGCGGCAAACTTGCCGGTGAGATCATCGGTAACGCCAATGGCGACCGTGCCCTTGCCATCCTCGCCCTTGAGCACGATGACCACGACACCCGAGCCGATGCGCTTCTTTTCTGCATCGACCACCGACTTGATGTCCTTGGCGGCGACGCCTTCGACCACGCGACCGACAAAGGTCGTGCCGTTGACGGTTTCACCGGCCGAACCGGCTTCGCCGCCACCGCCCAAAGCCAGCTTCTGGCGGGCATCGCTCAGGGCCTTCTCGGCGCTCTTGAGCTGGTTCTGCAGCGCCTCGATGCGGTCGAGCACATCATGCGTGCCGGAGCGGAGGAGGCCGGCTGCCGAAGCGACGATGGCCGTGTTGGCATTGCCGCGATGGCGCGCGGCAGTGCCGGTCAGCGCCTCGATGCGGCGCACGCCGGCGGCCGATGCCGTTTCGGTGACGATGGATACAAGACCGATATCACCGGTGCGGCGCACATGGGTGCCGCCGCAGAGTTCAACCGACCAGCCAAGACCGTTGCCGGTCGGCTCGCCCATGGAGACCACACGCACCTCATCGCCATACTTTTCACCAAAGAGGGCGCGCGCACCAGATTCCTTGGCTTCCTCGACACCCATCAAGCGGGTTTCGACAGGGGTGTTCTGGAGAATGATGGCATTGGCGATGTCTTCCACCTCGGCCATTTCCTGCGGGGTCATGGGCTTGGTGTGAACAAAGTCGAAGCGCAGGCGATCGGCCGAGACCATGGAGCCCTTTTGCGCCACGTGGTCGCCAAGCACCAGGCGCAACGCCTCGTGCAGCAGGTGCGTGGCCGAATGGTTGGACCGGATTGCCGAGCGGCGCGCATGATCGACGACAAGCTCGACGGCCTGGCCGACCTTCAGCGTACCCTCGGTGACTTTCACCTTGTGGGCAAAGACACCGTGATGCTTGCCGGTATCGAGCACCTCGGCGGCAAAACCCTCGCCCTTGATCGTGCCGATATCGCCGACCTGGCCGCCGCTCTCGCCATAGAATGGCGTCTGATTGACGACAACGATGCCTTCCTGTCCAGCCTCGATGCTGGCGACTTCCTTGCCATCAACGAGGAGAGCCTTGATCTCGCCTTCGGCAGTCTCGGTCTCGTAGCCCAAAAATTCGGTCGGCCCGAGCTTGTCGGCAAGGCTGTACCAGACGGTGTCGGTGGCAGCCTCGCCCGAACCGGCCCAGTTCTTGCGGGCCTCGGCCTTCTGCTGGGCCATGGCGGCATCGAACCCGGCCTGGTCGACAGAGATGTTGCGCGAGCGCAGCGCATCCTGCGTCAGATCGAGCGGGAAGCCGTAGGTGTCGTAGAGCTTGAAAGCGGTAGCGCCAGCCAGCGTATCGCCCTCGCCAAGATTGGCTGTCTCGGCTTCGAGGATCTGCAGGCCACGGCCGAGCGTCTTGAGGAAGCGCCCCTCTTCGAGGCGCACCGTTTCGGCGATCATGGCTTCGCCGCGGCTGAGTTCGGGATAGGCCTGGCCCATTTCGCGGACCAAGGTCGCCACCAGCTTGTAGATGGTCGGCTCGGTGGCGCCGAGCAGGGTCGCATGGCGCATGGCGCGACGCATGATGCGGCGCAGCACATAGCCGCGGCCTTCGTTGGACGGCAGAACGCCTTCGGCGATGAGGAAGCTCATCGAGCGCAGGTGGTCGGCAATGACGCGCAGGCTCCGGTTGCCGGGGCCGGCAATGTCGGAATTGGTGGCATTCGCCGCAGCGGAGATCAGCGCCTTGAACAGGTCGATGTCGTAATTGTCGTGCACGCCCTGCATGACCGCGGCAATGCGTTCGAGGCCCATGCCGGTATCGATCGAAGGTCGCGGCAGGCCAGTGCGCGAACCGTCGGCATGCTGCTCGAACTGCATGAAGACGAGGTTCCAGATCTCGATCCAGCGATCGCCATCTTCGTCCGGCGAACCTGGAGGGCCGCCCCAAATCTTGTCGCCATGGTCGTAGAAGATTTCCGAGCAAGGGCCACAGGGACCCGTATCGCCCATCTGCCAGAAGTTGGACTTGGCGCCGAGCCGAACGATGCGGTCCTCGGGAAGACCGGCGATCTTCTTCCACAGCTCCATGGCCTCGTCATCGTCCTGGTAGACGGTGACCATGAGCTTTTCCCTGGGAAGGCCCCAATCCTTGGTGAGCAGGTTCCAGGCCAGCTCGATGGCGCGATCCTTGAAGTAATCGCCGAAAGAGAAATTGCCCAGCATTTCGAAGAAGGTGTGGTGGCGCGCCGTGAACCCGACATTGTCGAGGTCATTGTGCTTGCCGCCGGCGCGCACGCATTTCTGCGCCGTGGTGGCCGTCGAATAGGGGCGCTTCTCCACGCCGGTAAAGACGTTCTTGAACTGCACCATGCCTGCATTGGTGAACATCAGCGTCGGATCGTTGCGCGGCACCAGGGGGCTCGACGCCACGGCCTCGTGGCCGTTGCGGGCAAAGTAGCCGGTAAAGCTCGAGCGGAGATCATTTACGCTGGTCATGCAGAGGCTTTCTTGGGCGAGGACGCGGACGCGCCCATCAGGAAAATCGGGGCTTTTTAGCTTGGCTGCGGGAGGTGTGTCCAGCGGGACAGGCTGGTTTTCGTCTTCCGTCCCGGAGTCATTCCCGCGAAAGCGGGAACCCCTGTTTTCTCGACACCGCATAAACAAACAGAGGTTCCCGCTTTCGCGGGAATGACCCAGTGTCAGTCAAGGAACACACAAACAAAAACCCCCGCCGAAGCGGGGGTCAGTGCATGGGATTTTGGCGACCCTTGGAGGATTACTCGTCGCTGCCGGCGCCGTCGTCTTCCCCCCCGGCAACCAGGAGGACTTCGCCCAGAAGACCGGAGCTTTCGCGCACGCCCTGCTCGATGGTGGCCGCAACCTCCGGATTGTCCTTGAGGAACTGGCGCGAATTCTCGCGGCCCTGACCGAGGCGCTGGCTATCCCACGAGAACCAGGCACCGGACTTCTCGACAATGCCGGACTTGACGCCCAGGTCGAGCAGTTCGCCGGTCTTGGAAATGCCTTCGCCATACATGATGTCGAATTCAACCTGACGGAACGGCGGAGCGAGCTTGTTCTTGACCACCTTCACGCGAGTCTGATTGCCCACGATCTCTTCTCGATCCTTGAGCGCGCCGATGCGGCGGATGTCGAGACGCACCGACGCGTAGAACTTGAGCGCGTTGCCGCCCGTCGTCGTCTCGGGGGAGCCATACATGACGCCGATCTTCATGCGGATCTGGTTGATGAAGATAACGAGGCACTTCGACTTGGAAATCGACGAGGTCAGCTTGCGCATGGCCTGGCTCATCAGGCGCGCCTGCTGGCCGGGGAGGCTGTCGCCCATTTCGCCTTCGAGCTCGGCGCGCGGGGTGAGCGCGGCCACCGAGTCGACGACGAGGACGTCGATGGCGCCGGAGCGCACCAGGGTGTCGGTGATTTCGAGAGCCTGTTCGCCCGCGTCCGGCTGGGAAATCAGCAGGTCATCGACATTGACGCCAAGCTTGCGGGCATAGACCGGGTCCAGCGCATGTTCGGCGTCGACAAAGGCACAGATGCCGCCCTTGCGCTGCGCTTCGGCGATGACATGCAGCGCCAGCGTGGTCTTGCCCGAGGATTCCGGCCCAAAAATTTCGACGATACGGCCCTTGGGCAGGCCGCCAATGCCGAGCGCGATATCGAGACCCAGCGAACCCGTGGAGATAGCCTCCACCTCGATGGCGGAGTTCTCGCCCAGGCGCATGATCGAGCCCTTGCCGAAATTCCGCTCGATCTGGCTCAGCGCGGCCGCAAGAGCCTTGTCCTTGTCCATCGATCCACCCTCAACAACGCGAAGCGGCGAAGCTGCCATGATGCTGTCTCCTTATTTCACGCTCTCGAGGACGGTGCAACGACGAGAGGCGGCCAATGCCTGATGTGTTTGTTCCGTGCTTTATTTGTTCTCATTTTGTTTCATTCCCGTCAAGGGACAAAATGAGAACGAAGCCATCAGGGTGGGAGGCAGTGCTCGCTTCTGCAATAGGGCGATTCTTGCCGGCGCGTCAGCCCGAACTAAAAAGTATGATTTTTGACTGGACAGCCGCCCCGCCTGCACGTTTTATGCGGCAAAATCATCTCCGAGGACTGCCCCATGCACCTGATCCAGTTCACCGACGACAAGGGAAGCCGCGCCGTGGGCGTGACGCGCGATGGCGCGACGCAGCGCGTCAACGGCGTCGAAACCGTCTATGAACTGGTGCAGGTAGCACTGAGGGGCGGCGATGGCCTGGTGGCAGCCGTAGCTGCGCAGGGCCTCGGTGAAACGTTGGACAAGCAGGCAATCGCCCGCGACGGCCGTCTGCTCGCACCCATCGATCATCCCGATCCGAGCCATCTGCATGTCACCGGGACCGGCCTCACCCATCTCGGCTCGGCGGCGACGCGCGACTCCATGCACAAGAAGAACGACAAGCCCGCCGAAGAGCTGACGGACAGCATGAAGATGTTCCGCATGGGGCTCGAAAACGGCAAGCCGGCAGCGGGCCAGAAGGGCGTGCAGCCGGAATGGTTCTACAAGGGCAATGGCCATATCGTTGCCAATCCGGGCAAGGCCATCCCCTCGCCCTCCTTCGCGCTCGACGCCGGCGAAGAACCGGAGATCGCGGGCATCTACGTGATCGACCAGAACGGCCAGCCCCGCCGCCTCGGCTTTGCCCTGGGCAACGAGTTTTCCGATCATGTCACTGAGCGGATCAACTATCTCTATCTCGCCCATTCCAAGCTGCGCGCCTGCTCGTTCGGCCCGGAACTGCGCGTGGGCGACCTGCCCCGCCACATCGAGGGCAAGTCGCGCATCATCCGCGATGGCCAGGTGCTGTGGGAAAAGCCGTTCCTCTCGGGCGAGGACAATATGAGCCACACCATCGCCAACCTCGAATATCACCACTTCAAATACGATCTCTTCTGCCATCCGGGCGACGTGCATGTGCATATGTTCGGCACGGCGACGCTGAGCTTTGCCGACGGCATTTCGACCAGGCCCGGCGACACGTTCGAGATCGAGGAAGGCCAGTTCGGCCTGGCCTTGCGCAATCCGGTGCAGGTGGAGACGGAAAAGCCCGTGGTGATTTCGGGGCTCTACTAGTCCCCTCGACACGTATATTCATTGGAATGCGTCATCGCCGGGCTTGTCCCGGCGATCCATATTCAGCCGGCATGGATTTCCCGGACGGGTCGGGCAATGACGAAGCGACTAGACGCTTCGGCTTTACTCCCGGCAACTAACATGTCAGTTATCCGCCAACGATTTGGGAGGGCGAGATGGCTAGTCGAACGTTCGAAAAGCGCCGCGTCGGGCAGACCGACCTGGAAGTGACCACGCTTGGCCTGGGCGGCGCGACACTGGCCGGGAGCTGGAAGCCGGTTCCGGCCGAACAAGCCCGCGCCACCGTGCGCCATGCGCTCGAAGCCGGCATCACCTATTTCGACACGGCGCCTCACTATGGGTTCGGCCGCTCCGAACACCTGGTCGGCGACGCGCTGCGCGACCATCGGGCCGGCATGGTCCTGTCGACCAAGGTCGGGCGGCTGATGAAGCCGGTGCGCGGCCCCTATGATCACGGCACCGAATTCGTCGACCCGTTCCCCTTCCAGCGCGTCTACGACTATTCCTATGACGGGTTCATGCGGTCCTTCGAGGACAGCCTGCAGCGGCTGGGCATGAACAGCGTCGAAATCCTCTACGTCCACGACCTTGGTGCCGGAACGCATGGCGTTGAGGGCAACAAGCCCTATTGGGAACAGTTCACCAAGGGTGGTGGGTACAAGGCGCTGCGCGAATTGCGCGAGTCCGGCGCCGTCCAGGCCATCGGCCTAGGGGTCAACGAATGGCAGGTGCTCATGGACGCCTTCGCCGTCGGCGACTGGGACGTGTTCATGCTGGCGGGACGCTATACCCTCCTGGAGCAGACATCGCTCACTCCATTCTTGTCGACCTGCGTGGAGCGCAAGGCCTCCGTGGTGGCCGCCGGCCCGTTCAATTCGGGTATCCTGGCGGGCGGTGAGACGTTCAACTATGCCAAGGCACCCGAGGCCGTCGTCACGCGCGTGCGCGCCATCGAGGCGGTCTGCAAAGCCTTCAATGTGCCCCTGCCCGCGGCCGCGCTGCAATTCCCGCTGACCCATCCGGCGGTGTGCAATGTCGTGCCGGGTCCGCGTTCCCCCGAAGAACTGGATGGCATCCTGGGCTGGTGGGATACGAAGATCCCGACTGCCCTGTGGACGACGCTCGCGGACGAGGGGCTGCTTGCCCCCGGTACGCCGATCCCCGGCGGAACGGCTTGACCCGTCTGGCCATTCAACCATATAAATAACTATATGGTTTTGTAACTGGATCGCTCATGCAGGATTCTGCCCGGCTCGACGCTACCTTCCAGGCGCTTTCGGATCCGACCCGCCGGGCCATCCTGCAGCGGCTTGCGCGCGAGGGCGATGTCACGGTCATGGACCTGGCAGAGCCCTTCGCCATGAGCCAGCCAGCGATTTCCAAACATCTCAAAGTGCTGGAAAAGGCAGGGCTGGTGTCGCGTGGACGCGATGCCCAGAAGCGACCCGTGCATCTCGAAGCGCAGCCGCTGGCCGAAGCGACAGGCTGGCTGATCGAATACCGCAAATACTGGTCTGCGCAGTTCGGCCGGCTCGACGGCCTCCTGGAGGAGTTGCAGGCCATCGAAGCCGCAGCAGGAAAGAACTAGGCCGACTATGCTGGGCGATCCGCTTTCCGTCTCGACGCCGTCGGATACGCAGGTCCTGCTGGTCAGGAGCTTTGCTGCTCCGCCGCATCTAGTTTTCGCCTGCTATACTCAGCCCAGCCTGATCCGGCGCTGGCTCACCGGGCCAGACCGCTGGACCATGCCGGTCTGCGCCTATGACGCACGCGAGGGTGGCGGTTATCGCTTCGAATGGCATGGGCCACGTCAGGGCGATTTCCTGGCAGTGTCGGGCAAGATCAGCCGCATTGACGCCATGCACTACATCGACAGTTCCGAACTCTTCGATGGCGGTGTCATGGGCCCAGCCTACCGCACCGAACTCCGTTTCGATCTTGATGGCCCCGGCACCGATCTCGTCAACACCTTGACCTGCACCTCACAGGCCCATCGCGACATGGTTGTCGCTACGGGCATGGCCGACGGCATGGAAATGAGTTTTCAGACCCTAGACCAGCTATTGGCGGCGGAACTGGGGTAACCGGCTCCCGCGCCAAACTCGATGGTCACCCTGGGTGGTGATGAAGGCGGGGCGGGAATGGCAAATGGCTGAGACCATCCACCGGTCATTCCTGCGAAAGCGGGAACCCCTGTTTGCGACGTCATGCTAAAACGAAGGTCCCCGCTTTCGCGGGGATGACGCTCTGGAGGGGTAATCGAGGGCGGACCGCCCCGATTCATCAATTTAAATCGAGCGCGTAAGCCTTTAGGAATTCAAGCGGAACAAGGTCCAGCACGCGCTGGTTGGTGCTGCGCAGATAGACGCGCGGAGCCTTGCCGGCATTATGGGCCTGGGCCCAGCGATTGGCGACGAGGCACCAACGATTGCCGGCGACCAGCCCGGGAAAATTGTATTGAGGCATTGCTGTCGAGAGGTCGTTGCCGACGCTTTTCGAATAGTCGAGGAAGTCGTCACTGACCTCGATGCAGACCAGGTGCACGGCAGCCCCCTCCGGCCCCGCCGCGCAGTAACCAGAGCGGAAATACCCGGTCAGCGGATCGTCGGAGCAGGATTGCAGCGGCTCGCCCAGGACGTTGAACTCATTCGGGCCTTCGATGCGGGGGACGGCGGTCATAGCTATTCTCAACTTACTGGGTGAAGGCACCCCCACCCTTGATCCCTCCCCACAAGGGGGAGGGAGACGATGAACACTAGCTCCACCCCCTGCGCCTCCCTCCCCTTGATGGGGAGGGACCGAGGGTGGGGTGACTGCTCACGGCGCCACCCTACTCCGTCTTGTCCATCCGCCGCAGCACTTCCTTGACCTTGGAATTGATCTGGTCGAGCGAATAGGGCTTGGGCAGGAAGTCGACGCTCTGGTCGTCCTCGATGTCGCGGCGCACGCTTTCCTCGGCATAGCCGGAGACGAAGATGATCTTCAGATTAGGCATCTTCTCGCGGATGACCTTGAGCATGGTCGGGCCGTCCATTTCCGGCATGACCACATCGGAGATGATGAGATCGACCTCGTAGTCGAGGTCCTCGAGCACTTCCAGCGCCTCTTCGCCGCCATCGGCCTCGAACACTTCGTAGCCCGTCGCCTTGAGGGCGCGCGCGGAGAAGGCGCGCACGCTTTCCTCGTCCTCGACCAGCAGGATTCGTTCGTGGCCGGTCAGGTCCTTGGCCGGGGCCGCGGCAATGGCTGCCTTGGCGGCGGCTTCTTCGGCAGTCGGCACATAGCGCGGCAGGAAAATCTTGAAAGTGGTGCCGACGCCTACGGTCGAAACCGGATAGATGAAGCCTTCAGTCTGCTTGACGATGCCATAGACGGTCGACAGCCCCAGGCCGGTGCCCTTGCCCAGTTCCTTGGTGGTGAAGAACGGCTCGAAGATTTTGGTCAGCACTTCCGGGCTCATGCCGGTGCCGGTGTCCTCGACGTCGATGAGCACATAGTCTGCCGGCACCATGCCTTCAAACTTGAGGCCGGCGACCTCGCCTTCGGTGACGTTGGAGGTGCGGATGGTGATCGAACCGCCATTGGGCATGGCGTCGCGCGCATTGACCACAAGGTTGATGACCACCTGTTCGAGCTGCACGACGTCGGCGCGGATCGGCCAGATATTGCGGCCATGCTCGACGGTGAGGTTGTTCTTCTCGCCGATCATGCGCTTGAGCAGCACGGTAAGGTCATCGACGATCAGCGGCAGTTCGAGCACCTGCGGCCGCAGCGTCTGGCGGCGCGAGAAGGCCAGCAACTGCCGGGTGAGGCCAGCCGCGCGATTGGCGTTCTGCTTGATCTGCATCAGTTCGTTGAAACTCGGATCGCCCGGCTTGTGCTTTAAAAGCAGCAGGTCCGAGAAGCCGATGATGGCCGTGAGAAGGTTGTTGAAGTCGTGCGCCACGCCACCTGCGAGCTGACCCACGGCCTGCATCTTCTGGCTCTGGGCGAACTGGGCCTCGAGCTTGCGCTGGTCGGTCATGTCGAGCGCATAGACATTGACCTGCTCGGGCGAGCCGGCGCTGACTTCCGAAGCGGAAATGTAGAGCCGCACGGCGTGGTCGCCCTCGGCGCTGAGCACGGCGTCCACCGGCTCCACTTCCGAGCGCTGCGCCGTGGCGTCGCCCAGCGCCCGCTGGAACTTGTCGCGGCTGGCTTCGCCGATCAGCTCGTGCAGCGGCCGCAATTCGAGGCTCTTGTCCTCGCCTGCCCAATGGAAGATGCGCCCGAACGGCGCATTGGTGCGGACGATGCGGCCTTCGCCGTCGAGCGTCGCAATGGCAAAGGGCGTGTCGTTGAAAAAGCGCGAGAAGCGGACTTCGGCCGCGCGCAACTCTTCCTCGGTATCGGGGGCACTCGACATGTCGAGCACCAGGGTCCGCGTTTCGCCCAGCTCGCCGTCGGCCAGGCGCGCCGCGCGATGCAGCAGGCGCACCGGCAGCGTGGTGCCGTTGCGGCGCACGAGATCGATATCGATGATCTCGGTGCGGATCTCGCCATCGCCCCTGCCCCGCATCAGCAGCGTCGCGCCATCGCCCCGCACGATGTCGCCAAGAGCGAGCTGACCGGCATTGAACTCGGCCAGGTCGTAGCCAAGCCAGTCGGCAAGCGTCGAATTGAGATACTGGATGCGCCCCTGCGCGTCGGCCGAGAAGAAGCCTGAAGGCGAGTGGTCGAGGTAGTCGATGGCGCGCTGCAGGTCACGGAACGCCGTCTCGTTGCTCTCGCGGTCGCGGGTAATGTCCTCTACCGACCAGGCCACGAGCGGCTTGCGTGCATCTTCGGTCTGCGGCAGCGGCCGCACCGAAACACGATACCAGAAGACGCGGCTGGCCTCAGACTGCGATCCGCCGAGCCCCCCGGGCACGCGGATGTCCTCGATGGCGCTGCGGCCGTCCCGCGCCGCACGGGACAGGCGATAAATGCTTTCGCCAGCATCGGCATAACCCGAGAACAGGCGCGGCACGCCTACGGGCACGCCATTGGTCAGCGCGCCCGGAAAGGTGCCGTAGTGACCGTTCACATAGGTTATCTTGCCCTCGCGATCAGCAATCACGGCGCCAAAGGGCAGGCTGTCGACCACAGCGTGGCTGAGCGTGCGCCGGTCATCGGTGGTGGCAAAGCGAAAGAGGCCAGCAGCCAGCCCGAACAGGAAAAACACGCCGGCCACCGCCAGTACGCCGACAAAGGTCATCACCAGCTCGGGCGGAATGCGCTCGCCGAACAGCGTGAAGATGACGGCCACTGCAACCAGCAAGATGGCCAGCACCAGCACACGCCAGAGGCCGGCGCCACCGCGCCCGCCATCCATGACCGGTTCGGGATAGTTGTCCTCGCCGAGCGGCGTCGATGCCATGGTGTTCTGCTCCAGCGCCAAACGAACGGCCGTCCCGAATCGGGACATCAGGAATGGTCTAGCAAACTGACCGGTTCCATGGGAGGGCGAAGCGGCTTTTCAACACCCTACCCTACTGCCCTCACGCACTCGGCCGCCAGCCGCCGCCCGGGCGCTTGAGGCGCATGACGAAGCCGATGACTTCGGCCACGGCCTTGAAATGCTCGCCCGGAATGGTCTCGTCGATATCCACCGAGGCAAAGAGCGCGCGTGCCAGCGGCGGGTTCTCGACGATCGGCACATCGTTTTCCTTGGCCAGCTCGCGGATGCGGAAGGCGATGGCATCGGCACCCTTGGCGACGCATTTGGGCGCGGCCATGTTCTTGTCGTACTTGAGCGCCACGGCGAAGTGGGTCGGGTTGGTGATGACCACGGTGGCATCGGGCACCGCCGCCATCATGCGTTTGCGCGAGCGCTCCTGCCGCAATTGCCTCAGGCGACCCTTCACATGCGGATCGCCTTCCATCTGCTTGTATTCTTCGCGCGTTTCCTGGACCGTCATCATCTGCCGCTTCCACCATTTCTGGCGCATGTAAAAGAAGTCGGCCGCGGCAATGGCGGTCACCACCGCCAGCACCCCCATGAAGATCTTGATGCCGATCTCCTGGAAATCCATGAGGATCATGATCGGATCGGCGGTCATCATCGTGTCGAGCCGGTCGCGTTCCGGCCAGCAGATCGCGACGACCACGGCACCGACCACGGCGATCTT
Organism: Devosia sediminis; assembly: GCF_016411825.1. Lineage (GTDB taxonomy): Bacteria > Pseudomonadota > Alphaproteobacteria > Rhizobiales > Devosiaceae > Devosia > Devosia sediminis. The sequence goes on along the minus strand of NZ_JAEKMH010000001.1, from coordinate 848,076 downwards.
GACGAGGCCCTTGCCGAAATTGACCAGTGCGTCTGCGGAGAACAGGCGCTTGAACCCGCCGATCGGTGAAATCTTGGAGAACTTTGGGGTGATCGGCTCCACTGACCAGACCGGCCGGTGCTGGACTAGGTTGGCGAGAATACCGCAGACGAACAGCACCAGCAGCGGGATCGTCGCCACCCCGATCAGCGAGAAGGCGAGCCCATTGAAGAAATCGGTGAAGCCCGAGCCCTCGACGTCGATCTGGTCGGCATTGGCGAAGATGAGGCTCAGCGACTGGCTCATCTCGGTGCTGGCCCAGGGCGACAGCATGGCGAAGACAATGGCGGACCCCAGTAGCATGAACCAGGTCGTCACCTCCTGGCTCTTTGCTACGTCGCCCTTTTTGTGGGCGTCGTCGAGCTTCTTTTGGGAGGGGTCTTCTGTTTTGGATTCCTGATCCGGTGCATCATCCGACATAGGCTATCCCCGCCACATCGCCAGATGGTTTTCGAAGGATGTCACATACCAGCCCATCATCATGGTGAGCAGGATAGCGAACAGCAGCAGGCCCACGATGATATTGGCCGGCATGAGGACGAAGTACACCTGCAACTGGGGCATGAGGCGCGCCAGGATGCCTGCGCCGAGGTTGAAGACCAGGCCGAAGACGATAAAGGGCGCCGACATCTGCACGCCGACCGAAAAGGCGCCGGCCACCGCCCGTATGGCCAGTTGCATGGCATCCTCGAACATCACCGGGTCGGTGGGCGAGAACACCATGTAGCTTTCGTAGATTGCCGCCAGGGCCATATGGTGCAGGTCGGTGGCAAAGATCAGCGTGATCCCGAGAAACGAGAGAAAGCTCGAAAACACCGCGCCCTGGACGCCGGCCTGCGTCGGGTCGGCCGCCAGCGCGCCGGACAGGCCGACCTGGAAGGCGATGATGGTGCCGGCTACGCTCGTCGCCATCACGGTAATGCGGATGATCGCGCCGATGATCAGTCCCACAGCCAGCTCGTGAAAGATGAGGCCCACAATGCCGGCAAGATCAGGCGGCACGGCCGGCATGACGCTACTCAGCAGCGGATAGACCACGATGGTGAAGGCCAGCGCGAAGCCCAGTCGCATGCGCATGGGAATGGTCTGCTCGCCCAGGGCCGGCATCAGCATCAGCATGGCGCCGATGCGCATGAAGAGCATGAGATAGGTGAAGGCGACGGCGGGCAGCCAGTCGAGGCTCAGGGTCACCTCAGCCGCCCACGATGATCATGTCGACCACTCGGTCCATGTAGCCGGCCATGGTGGCCCCGAGGAAGGGCAGCGTCAGCAGCATGGTGATGAAGATCGCGATGATCTTGGGCACGAAGACCAGGGTCATTTCCTGGATCTGCGTGAGCGCCTGGAACAGCGCGATGATGACGCCCACGACCAGACCCACCAGCATCATCGGCATCGAGACGATGATCAGCGTCCAGATACCCTGGCTGGCAATGTCGAGCACTTCTGCGCCGGTCATGGATCGTCCTTCGATTCGGCTCCCAGCGTACCACCGGCTGTCACCCCGGCGAAGGCCGGGGTCCATCCTGAGGTATCTCGACCTGCACCGCCGGCTGTGTTTTCCCCTAAATCTCAGGATGGGCCCCGGCCTCCGCCGGGGTGACATGCAGCGGGGTTCGCGAAGGGCCTCAGATCGGCATCCGCATGATTTCCTCGTAGGCGGAAATCACCCGGTCGCGGATGGTGACCATGCTCTCGATGGCCATTTCGGTTTCGGAAAGCGCCGTGACCATATCGACCACGTTGGCCTTGCCGCTGACCATATCCATGGCCATGGCGTCGGCTGCTTTGCCCTGGTCGACAACGCCCTGCACGTTCTGCGCCAGGATGTCGGCGAAGCTGCCGCCGGCGGACGGCGCGGTCGCAGTGAGGTCTGCCTGCGGCTTGGCGGCCTGGTTGATGAGGCGACTGGCATTGCCATAGGCGGTGGCGGCGGCGTTGAACGGCGTATTGATGGCCATGCTGGCGAGCCTCTATCAGCCGCGCAGGATGTCGAGCGTACGCCCGAGCATCTGGCGGGTCACGGTGACCACGTTGAGATTGGCCTCGTAGCTGCGCTGGGCCTCACGCATGTCCACCGTCTCGATCAGGGTGTTCACGTTGGGATATTGCACATAGCCGTTCTCGTCGGCGGCAGGATGGCCGGGCTCGAAGCGCGAGCTGAACGGGCTCTGGTCATAGGCCAGCCGCCCGACCTCGACGACGCGCCCACCCACTTCGGCATCGAAGCTCGTCTGGAAGGTCGGGATCCGGCGGCGATAGGGCTCGTCTCCCGGCGCCTTGCCGGCGGAATCGGCGTTGGCGATGTTCTCGGCGATGACGCGCATGCGGGCCGTCTGGGCGTGGAGGCCGGTTGCGGCGATGCGGAGCGAGGAATTGAAGTCCATGATCTATTCCTTAAGCGTTCTTGCCCATCGCCACGCGCAGGATGCGGATGGATTTCTGGTAGAGCGAGGTCGCGGCCTGGTAGTCCATCATGTTGGTCGTGACCTTCATCATCTCGTCTTCGAGCGTGATGCCGTTGCCTTCCGGCGTGATCTCGAAATTGGCCATGCGCTGGGCATCGAAGGCCCCCTCGCCCGAGGAGGCAGAGAAGTGCATGGGCTGGGTCACCGTCGTGACCATGGCCGAAGACGAGGCCATCATCCCCATGCGGTCATCGAAATTGTATTGCTTGAGATCGCGGCCGCGATAGCCGGGCGTCTCCGCATTGGCGACGTTTTCCGCGAGCAGCCCCTGGCGGGTCTGGTGCCAGCGCATCTTGTCGGTCAGGGCCGAAAAGACGGGCATATCCATGAGGCCCATGGGCCGAACTCCGGAAACGTCTCCAATGGGCAATTCTTGCCGGGTGAATGGTTAACCAAGCGTTAACTGCACCGCCCTTGCCATCAAATGGCCATGCAAAATGCATCAGTGGCGCCCTCACTGAGCAGGAACTGCCGATCGGGTTGAGTCGGCAGCTATTGCCCCGGCCGGAATCGCGCTATGTGCGTGCCGTGGCGGAATACTAGCGGAGGCCTTTGCCCGTGCAATTCATAACCGGCCTGTTTGGCGGCAGCGGCAACACCATATTGACGGTCGTTTTCGCCCTGGGCATCGTCCTGGTCCTGATCCTTCTGGCGGTTTGGCTGCTCAAGCTGATCTCCAACATGTCGAGCAATGCCATACGCGGCCGTAACCGCCGCCTTGCCGTCGTCGACACGCTGGTGGTCGATCAGAAGCGCCAATTGCTGATCGTCCGCCGCGACGATGTCGAGCACCTTATCCTCATCGGTGGCCCACAGGATCTGGTGGTGGAAAACGGCTTTGTCGCGCCTGATGTGCCGCAGCCCCCTGCCCGGCGCCCGCTGCCCGTGGTGCCGACACCCAAGCCGGCTGAACCGCGAGCGCCAAAGGCCGTCGAGCCGGCGGTTTCGAGTGCCAAAGTCCCGGATGCCGCGCCCGGCACCCTGCTTGAACAGCTCCAGAAGTCTGGCCACGCCGGCGACCGCAAGGCGCGCGTATCCCTGCGCCAGACGGGCCTCCTCCGCCCCGTGAGCGAACAGGACCCGACACTATCCGTGCAAAACCTGGACGCACCGGGCGGGCGTTCCGCCGACTCAGCTAAAGAGGACGGGAACACCACCGCGAGCGAAGGCGCAGGGCTTGAGCACCACGACGGCGACCAGCCCAACCGGCACTGACCCGGCGCGACCATCGCGCTGGCGGGTCATCCTGCCGTTTGTCGCTGCTGCCGGCCTCCTGATCCTCTGGTCCAACGGCGCCTTTGCGCAGGACGTCTCCATTGATTTCGGCGACGAGACGACGCTGACCGAACGAGCGATCCAGCTCATCGGACTGATCACGCTCCTGTCGCTGGCGCCGTCCATCCTGGTCATGGTGACGAGCTTCACGCGCATCGTCGTGGTGCTGTCGCTGCTGCGCACGGCGATCGGCCTGCAGACCGCGCCGCCCAACTCGGTCATGGTGTCTCTGGCGCTGTTCCTGACGCTCTTCATCATGCAGCCGACGCTGCAGCAGAGCTACGAGCAGGGGATTGCGCCGCTCATGGCCGGCGAACTGGAATTCGCCGAAGCTTTCGAGGCCAGCACAGAACCGCTCAAGGATTTCATGCTGGCCAATGTCCGCGAGCAGGACCTGTCGCTGTTCTACGACCTGTCCGACGCCGAAGTGCCCGAGACGCCCGAGGCCGTGCCCCTGCAGTTGCTGATTCCGGCCTTCATCATTTCCGAGCTGCGGCGCGCCTTCGAAATCGGCTTCCTGCTGTTCCTGCCCTTCGTGGTCATCGACATGGTCGTGGCCTCGGTGCTGATGAGCATGGGTATGATGATGCTGCCACCGGTGGTGATCTCCCTGCCCTTCAAGTTGATCTTCTTCGTGCTGGTGGATGGCTGGTACCTCGTGGCCGGGTCGCTGGTGCGCAGCTTCACCAGCGGATAGGCGCCGTGTACCGCGCCAAGCCGGGAATCAAGAAAGACCATGTGCGGTGCTGGGCCCTGCCCGACCGGATCTTCTTCGGCCACGGCGCCTGCCACATCCTCGCCGGCGTGTATCTCGGGGAAGCGCCCCTTGCCGGCTTTCATGCCGAGCGGATCATGCCGCATGGCGATGTGCCCGGCGGGCATATGTATGTGACCGACGGCACGGTCGCATTCGACTATCACGGCTACAGCCTGCGCCAGCGCCTGCTCGACCATCACCGCCGCGCCTGGAGCACTGACCACCCCGGCTGGGACTATGAGGTCGAGCGCGTCGATTTTCCAATCCTGGGCGCCCACGCGCTCAATGCCCGCAAGATGCTGGGTCCGGGGCAATATCTGGAAAACCCGATACCGCGCGCCAGTGCCTTCATCGCTCGCTACGATCATCAGCGCGCAGCAGCGCGAGCACGCGGCTAGAGCGAGGCCACGCCGTTGCTCGGCTTGCTGGCGTTGACCGGGGTCAGCGCCCCTTCGCCGGCATAGGTTTCGCGATAGGACGAGAGGAAGGCGGTGAGGCTGTCCACCGCGGCTACTTCGGCGGCGACCCGCTTGAATTCGAGGCTGGTGGTCTGGATCGGGCCGGTGACATAATCGAACATCGGCCATTCCGGCGAAGCCACCATCTGCTCACCGAACTTTGCCCTGAGACGCGACAGGCCGAAGTCGTCGCCCGCCAGCACATAGCCCACCGCCGCCTTGATCAGGCTCATGCGCGCCACGAGATTGAGCGGCTTGCTGCCGGTCTCGGCGCTGTAGATCGCCTCGATCATCTCGCCGGCCTGGCTGAAGCGACGAGCCTTCCAATGCGCGTCGATCCGCAGCAGTTCGACGTCCTTGCCGTCCATGTTGCTGATGAGGTCCAGCGCAAGCTGGTCGCGGCCGCCATCGATCATGGCGCGGGCTTCGAGAATGCGCCGCTGCCGCTGCAACGACTCCGGCAGGCCGGGCAGTTGCGTCTCGTTGAGCACGCGAATGGCATCCTGCGGCTTGCGATCGGCGAGATAGATCACCGCCAGGTCGGAGGCGATCTGCGTGCGGGCCACACCGCGCAGCCGGTTGTCGAGCTGGTATTGCAGCAGGTCGGCCGCCTGCGGCAGCAGGTCGACACGCACCAGTCGGCGCGCCAGGTTGCGGATCATCTCGTCGCCGCGCGCGCCCGGTGGGGTCAGGTGCTGGAAATCGTAGTAGATTGCCATGGCCTCGACGGCGCCGATCGAGTCGGCGACACCGTTGAGGAAGAGGTCCGAGAACATGGCCTGTGCCTGGTCGCGCAGGGCATTGACCGATGGACTTTCCGGATAGTTGGCCACTGCCGCCTTCACCGTCTCAAAGCCCAGGCGATAGTCGCCATTGCGGAAATAGAGCTGGGCCAGCAGCGTCTGCATCTCGGCTTCCAGCGCGTCGCCGCGCCAGAGCAGGGTTTCTGCCGCCAGCGTCTGCGTGCCTTTGGCAAGGTCGAGCCTGCCCTCGCTGTCGAGCAAGCGCAGCGTGCGGTAAACCGCCTCGGCGCGGGTGGGACGAACTTCCGAGGCGATCACCTGGCCATAGGTATCCAGCGCTTCCTGGTTGCGACCTTCGGCCTCGTCGATGCGGCCGGCCAGCAGGTGATGGAGCGACACGTCCTCCATGCCGAGGCTGGCAAAGTCGATGGCATCGAGCATGCGCTGTGCAAGGCTCGAATCCTCGGCCTCCACCGCCGCCCGTGCCGCCGCAAGGCGGAAGCGATTGCGCGCCCATTCGGGATAGCTGTCGGCAATTGCCCGCGCTTCCATGGCATCGAAACGAGCACCACGATAATCCTGCGTTTCGGCGCGGGCCATGGTCCGCCAGAACAGGGCATCGACCTCCTGGTCGACGGAGGCGGCATTGAGCAGTTGCAGCGCATCGCGCGGCCGTCCTGCCAGCACATTGGCAATCGCTGCCGTGCTGCGGATTTCACGGGTGAGGTCGGTTGCCTTGAGGTCGCTTTCGAGCACGCGGAGCACGCCCAGCGCCTCCATGGCGTAACGATTGGCCACGAGATACTGCGCAAGCTTGAGCCGGGCGATGTCGCGCTCGCGCCCGTCGCTGGCCGAAGCCGCCAGTTCAAGCTGGTCGCGGTGTTCGATGAAGGCCTCGGGATCACGCTGCTCGAGCGAGCCGAGATCGACATAACCGGCGCGCATCGCCTCGCGTGCTTCGGTGCTGATCTGCCGCAGGGCATCGATTGCCGAGACGGTCAGGCCGCCGGTGGCCGAGATGACGGCTTCGGGGCTATCGATGGACACTTCGACGCTGGGCGACTTGGGCTGCACAACGAGGCCATGGACGCTGCGCAATGCCGTGAAGTCCACATAGTCGAGCGAGCGCGTCAGCCCACGCGCCGGCGGAAAGGCAGTAACGACCTGGAGCACGTCGCCGACCAACGGATCACGGAATTCGTGTACGCGGCCGGGACGGACCACGTCGGCGACCATTTCGAACGAGCCCTCGATATCGCGGCGACGCGACAGCGCCATGGGTTCGGTCGGGCTCAGCATCATGTCGCCCAGCGACAGCACCCAGGCCATGCCCTCCGAACCCAGCGTGGCGAGCCGATCCTGCGCGAGATCGAGCCGCACCACCTGCGTATCGCCTGCAGAAACGATGGTAAAATCCTGCGCGATCGCATCGAGCTGGGTCGTGTCCGCCGGCGCCGCGATGCCGCTGACCGTATCAAAGATCATCCACACGGTATCGCCCCGGCGGAACACCGCGGCCGGCGTATCCTGCTCGAAGGGAAACACCACGCGCACGGTATTGCCCAGCACGTTGATGAACGGCGTGACGGTCTCGGCGGCGGCAGTCTGCAGCGCCGCAATCTGCGGAGCCTGAGCCCCGGCGGCGGCGGCTTCTGCCTCGGCGGCAAGCTGCTCGGCTTCGGCGGTAAGGTCGGTGGCGGTCAGGGCCGGCAGGCCATGCCCGGCGATGTCGATATCGAGCACGTATTGCGAGGGTGACAGAGCATAAAAGCGCGGCGCAACCCCTTCGGCAAAGAGGAACGTCGCCGCGGCGCCATCGGCCGACGAGCCCGACTGCACAGAGACGATCTCGGCGGGCAAATCGGTGATCAGGTTGCCCAGGTCCATATTAACCGGCCACTCGAACGTGGCGGCGCCAATCTCGCCCTTCTGGTTGAATTCTCCTTCCGTCGGCACGGTCCAGTCGAACTGGAGGCGCAGGAAGGTGGCATTGCGCCCGATGCGTACGGCGACCTGCGGATCGAGTTCGGCGGCCATCTTGGCCTTGCGGTCGCGCTCTGCCTTGATGGCGGCCTGTCGGGCCCTTTCGGCCAGTTCGTCGATAATGTCCTGCGGCAAGGCGGGCGGCATGCCCTGCCATGTGGTCGGCATCAGGTCGACGAAGAGTTTTTCGCCCGCTTCGATACGATTGAAATTGAAGCCGCTCTTGAGTGCCAGCCGCAGACCCCGTCCGTCCGGGTCGACCCGGGCCATGGAGAGGTAATTGGGCATGGTGACGGCAACGTCGGGCAGCAGGATTTCGACGGGGGACTCGAACTCGACTGAAAGCACGCCATTGTCGACGCGGAAGTCGTACGGCGGCAGCGTATCCAGCGAGGGAAAGCTGAGGATGAGGCGCGCATAGCCATCTTCCTCGGTGGCGTAGAGCTGTCCCTGTTCCTGGGCATGAGCGGGCGCGGCAGCAGCCAGAATGCTGGCCATCGCCGTCGCGGCAAGGGCATGACATGCCCGCCGCCAGCCTGACTTGATTGCGGTCTTCACCGGCTTCTGCCCGCCCGACGCAAATGCCGCGCCTGTCGGACCGGGGAGACGCCCGGACACCTCAAGAACGCGAGGGTTACAACTCTCCGGCGCCCGCCGTCATTCTGGACGGACTGAACGCCTGAAGCTGCACCCTAGCGAGGGGTACTTAACACCCGCCTAAGGAGATACCAGCAATTGCCTACTGGCCGACGATCTGCGGCAGGGCGGCGAGATCTTCGGGCGCCATCTGGTCCAGGGGGTCGGTACTGGCCGAGGCCATGCGCACCGTCAGTTCCTGCGCCCGCACCGTGTCCATCTCAGCCAGGATCGGCGCCATCTTGCGCGGGCTCATCATCTTGGCCACGCGCAGCAGCACCTCAATATCGAGCGCATTGAAGATGTTGGCAGCATCCTTGGGCTTCATGGTTTCGTACATGGCCACGATGCCGGCGAACTGGCCCTCTTCCATTTCCTTGCGCTGTTCGACCAGCGACGCGATCTGCCCCTCGATGGCCTCCAACGTTGCCTGGCGCTCCTCGATGCGCTTTTCGGCGGCTTCCACCAGCGAGGCACGCATGGCCAGTTCCTGCTCATAGGTGTCGAGGTCGGTGCGGCGTGTGGCAAGGCGCTCGAGCAGCGCCTGCTCGGTCAGCGAAGAATCGGTGGCAGCGAGCGGCTGCGGGCCTTCGGGGGTCAGCAATTGCGGAACGGCGTCGGCAAGGGGCGGACAATCGGCGGGAACCACCAGCAATTGCCCCTCGGACGTATCCTCTTCGCCTTCCTCCGAAACCGGACGCGGCGCGCAGGCATTCTCCGCGGCGACGGTATTGGCCGGAACCTCGCCATGGCCCTCGGCTGTCGGAGCGGCGGCCTCGCCATGGCCGCCTTCGGCCGCAGCCTCGGTCGTGGAACCGTGATCGGCAGCCGGCTCTCCATGGCCGGATGCGGCCGGGGCGCCATGGCCACCGGCCTCGGCCTGCTCGCCCAGCGTGGGCGTACCATCCGCCATGGTCGGGCTGGCATCCTCGATGGTCGGTTCGTTCGGCAGGGTGATTGTTTCACCCGGCGCGGCACCCGCGCCATGCCCCCCGCCCCCGCCGCCGGCGGCCTGGGCCACGCCCACGCCGGTCAGCACATAGCCGCCATTGGTCACCAGCCCCATGGTCTTGAGAACCAGGAGCGCGGCGACGGCCATGATCACGACGGGCAGTAGGCGGATATTGGTCACGCAGCCGCTCCGCGGCTGCGCACGCGCTCGGAAAGCTGCGCCAGGGCGCTCTGCACCTTGTTGGGCGGCTCGACAGGCTCGATCGCCTGGCTGTGGCGCGCCACGCTGGTGATCTTGGCGATACGCTCCATCAGCACCGTTCCGGCCGTGACGTGGTTGGCGAGCTCGATGCCGAAGCGCTCGGCTTCCTCGAGCCGGGCGGTCAGGGCGAGATCGGCCTCGACGGCCGAGGATTTCAGTTCCTTGATGGCGGTATTGGCGAGGTTGGTGGCGCCCACAAGGTCGGCCACCATCTGCCGCATCGCATCCTTGTCCTGGTGCAGCCGCTTGAGGCTGCGGTTGAGCAGGACGCAATAGCCAATGGTCAGGGCAAGCAGGATTGCCACAGCGCCTTCCACAAATAGTCCAAGAGGCAGCCCGAACATCATCGTCCTTCCATCGTCTCGTCGATTGCCTCGAAGGCCGCCATGGTGACCTTGGGCGGATTGAGCGGTTGTGTAACCCGCACGGATACGTGATTGCCGATATGGCCCATGATGGCCTCGGTGAGCTCCACGTCGCCACAGCGCAGCCGCACCGGATCGGAGGGGCTGCGCTCGAACATCAGCGTCTGGCCCGGCTTCATGTCGAGAAGCTTGGAAAGGGGCAGTTGCTGCTCGTGCAGCACGGCCTCGATCTCGATGTCGGCCTGGAAAATCTCGGTGGCCAGGTGCCCCTCCCAGATCGGGTCGCGGCCAAACTTTTCACCCATGAACATCTGCAGGAGCTGTTCGCGGATCGGTTCGATGGTCGCGTAGGGCAAGAGGATTTCGATCTTGCCGCCGCGATCGTCCATTTCGATGCGCAGCTCGATGAGGATGGCGGCATTGCCCGGCCGCGAAATGGCGGCGAAGCGCGGGTTGGTTTCCATGCGCTCGAGCTTGAAGTTGATCTGCGTCACCGGCTCGAAGGCGCGATGGGTGTCCTCGAGGATGATCTCGATCATCTTGCGGGCCAGCGCCATTTCGATGGTGGTGTAGGGCCGGCCCTCGACGCGGATATTGCCGCCGATGCGCCGGCCGCCCAGCAGCACGTCGATCATCGAATAGATGAGATTGGAATCGACCGTGAGAAGGCCGTAATTCTCCCATTCCTCGGCTTTGATCACCGAAAGGATCGCCGGCAGCGGAATGGAATTGAGATAATCGCCGAAGCGCACCGAGGAGATCGAATCCATAGTCACTTCGACATTGTCGCTCGTGAAATTGCGCAGAGACGTCGTCGCCAGCCGCACGAGGCGGTCGAAGACGATTTCGAGCATCGGCAGGCGTTCGTAGCTCACCAGCGCCGAATTGATCAGCGCCTGTACGCCCGTCAGCTCGACACTGCCGCCGGCGCTGGCATCGAAGCCGAGCAGGCTGTCGATCTCGTCCTGGTTGAGCACGCGGTCGGCGCCGCCCTCCCCGTCGCCGTCGCCGCCTTCGAGCATGGCGGCCCATTCGGCGGCAGCCGCAGCGGCGCGCTCTTCGTCGCTCATCTCGCTTTCATCAACGGCCACGGCGCCCTCGGCGGCCGAACCGATATCGTCCAACCCCCAGTCGTCGCTCAGCTTGTCCTGATCGGTAGGTCCAGCCATCACTGCACCAGGATTTCCTTGAACAGCACGCTTTCGACATGGGCCGGATAGATGGCCAGGTTCACGCGGCGCAGCAGCTCTTCCTTGAGGCGATAAATGCCGGCCGAACCTTCGAGGTCACTCTTGCGCAATTCGCGCAGGTAAACCTGAAACGCATCGATGACCTTGGCCAGCCGTGGCTGGATCTCGGTCATCATGTGTTCATCGGCGACCTCCAGGGCGATGGTCAGTTTCATGAAGGACGCACCTTCGCCCTGCGAATTGAGATTCACCATCATGGGTGGCAGGTTGAAGATGAAGGTGTCATGCGCCGCGGTCGCAGCCGCCTCGCCATGCCCCTCGCCGTGCGCCGCCGCTTCCTCTCCGCCGGAGGATGACAGGAAGAAAAACAGTCCGCCGCCGGCCAGCAGCAGCACCACGACCGCCGCGCCGATGATGATGAAAAGCTTGGGAATGCCCTTCTTGGCCGGCGCTTCTGTTCCGAGATCTGCTTCCGCAGCCATGTCAAAGGCCCTGTAAACTCGCACGATCCGGTCGATTCCGGCTTGCCGTCCAGCTAAGGCCCAGTTGGTTAACGAAAGGTTACAAACCACTCCGAAGCGGCAGATTTTGCCGGGCAGCAATTGCCGGGCGTAACGGCAATGCCTGCCAAATGGCGGCCCTGCCGAATTTCTAAATCATTGAGATTAAACGATTATCCGGTCTGGCATGGTTTCTGCAAAGTAAATGGGCGAGGCGACCGGCTTGGGGAAGCAGGGCGTCTCGGGGACCAACCGGGGATTAACATGATCGAGAACGCGCAACTCATCGGCCTCTCAAGGCAGATCGCCCTGCAGCGTCAGATGGATGTGGTGGCCAATAACATCGCCAACCTCAACACGACCGGCTTCAAGGCCGAGCAGATCCTGTTCGAGGAATATGTGATGCCGGTCGCCCGCGACCAGAATTTCCCCAGCCTCGATCAACCGCTCTCCTATGTGCAGGACTGGGCGACGGTCCACGACCTCTCCGGCGGCGCCGTCACCCAGACCGGCAACGAACTCGATGTCGCCCTCAATGGCGAAGGTTTCTTCGCCGTGCAGACGCCCGGCGGCGAACGCTGGACCCGCGCCGGCTCCTTCCAGATCAACAACCAGGGCACGCTGGTGGATCTCTCCGGAAACCCGGTGCTCGGCAATGGCGGCCCCATCACCTTCGGCCCCGAGGAAACCGGCATCACCATCGCGGCCGATGGCGCCGTCTCCTCCAGCGTCGGCGCCAAGGGCCAGTTGCGCATTGTCGAATTCGCCAATGCTCAGGAGCTGACGCGCGAAGGCTCGAACCTGTTTTCGGGCGGCCAGCCACAGGTCGCTACCGCCACCCGCGTCATGCAGGGCCATGTGGAGCGCTCCAACGTCTCCGGCGTGGCCGAAATGGCCGAAATGATCCGCGTGCAGCGCTCTTACGAGTCCGCCGCGTCCCTCGCCAAGAAGCAGGATGACCTGCGCAGTGACGCCATCCGCCGCCTTGGCGACGCCAACGCCTGAACCTGAGGACCAGACCGATGAAAGCTCTCTATATCGCATCGACCGGCATGGGCGCCCAGGAACGCAATGTCGAAGTCATCTCCAACAACATCGCGAACATGCGCACCACCGGCTACAAGCGGCAGCGTGCGGAGTTCCAGGATCTGCTCTACCAGCAGATCACCCGCGCCGGCTCGCAGACTTCGGCCGAGGGCACCATGGTTCCCGCCGGCCTCGAGATCGGCTCGGGCGTGCGCACCGTCGCCACGCCGCGCGTCATGAGCCAGGGCTCGGTCAACATGACCGAAGGCGAACTGGACGTCGCCATCCGCGGCGAAGGCTTCTTCATGATCCAGTTGCCCGACGGACGCACGGCCTATACCCGCGACGGCTCGTTCCTGCGCGATGCCGAGGGCACGCTGGTCAATTCGAGCGGTTATGAGCTCGACCCCGGCATCAGCGTACCGGACAATGCCCGCGGCGTCTCGATCTCGCCCGACGGCACCGTGGAAGCCTATATCGGCACCGACGCCACCCCGACACAGCTCGGCCAGCTCCAGCTTGCCCGCTTCGTCAACAAGTCCGGCCTCGAGTCGATGGGCGACAACCTCTTCCTCGAAACCGCTGCCAGCGGCCCGGCCCAGGTCAGCGTGCCCAATGTCGACGGCACCGGCGACCTGCTGCAGGGCTACCTGGAAATGGCCAACGTCAATTCGGTCACCGAAATCGCCGACCTCATCGCGGCCCAGCGCGCCTACGAGATGAATGCCCGCGTCATCTCCGGCGCCGACCAGATGATGCAGGCAACGAGCCAGTTGAGCTGAGGAGAGTGACGATGAACACGATCCGTACCCTCGCCGCCGCCCTGAGCCTCACGATTGCCATGCCGGCCTTCGCGGCTCCCGTGCTCAAGGCCGAGATCACCATCTCCGGCCCGGTGGTCACCGTGGGCGACATGTTCGACGATGCGGGCATGCTGGCCGAACAGCCGCTGTTCCGGGCGCCGATGCCCGGGACCACCGGCAATGTCGACCTCACCGCCATCCGCTCGGCCGCCGCCCGCGTCGGCCTCACCCGCTTTGAAGCCAATGGCCTGGTTCAGGTGCAGGTGTCCCGCGCCGCTTCGGTTGTCGACCACGACATGCTGGCCGGGCTGATCGCCGAGGATATGCGCAGCCGCGGCATCCTGGGCGATGGCATGAGCATCGACCTGCTCTTTGCCGATCCCGTCGACGCCATCAACGTTGCGACTACCGACACCCCTGCCCGCCTCGAGAACCTGCGCTACCTGCCCGGCAACGGCACCTTTTCGGCCCGCTTCATGCTGGCGGGCGTCGCCCAGCCGCTGGACCTCGCCGGCACGGTGCAGATCAGCATCGAGGCGCCGCATCTCGTCGCGGGCCTGCCGGCCGGCACCGTGCTGCGCCCAGACCATATCGTCATGCGCCCGCTGCCGATCCAGCAGGCCGACGCACAGGGCGTTGCCGGCCTCGACCAGCTCGTGGGCATGGCGCTCAACCGCCAGAGCCGCGACGGCATGCTGCTGAACGCCAGCGATGTCTCGGTTCCGCTCGCCGTCGCAAAGAATGACCTCGTCACCATCTACTACCGCCAGGGTCCGATGACCCTGACCGTCAAGGGCCAGGCCGTAACCAGCGGCGCCGCCGGCGCCCCGCTGCAGGTCCTCAACCTTGTTTCCCGGCGCGTCATCAGCGCCACCGTCGTCGCGCCCGGGGCAGTGGAAGTGTCCACCGCGCCCGTCACGCTTGCCGGCCTCTAATCGAAGGGACAGATGCAAATGAACATCGCCAAGATCGCCACCATCCTGACCCTGACTGCCGTCCTCGCCGGCTGCAACACCATCGATCGCCTCGCCAATGTCGGCCAGGCCCCTGCGCTGACCGCCATTGCCGACCCGACCACGACGGCCGGCTACCAGCCGGTGCGCATGCCCATGCCCGAGCCCATTGCCGATACCTATCAGCCCAATTCGCTCTACCGCACTTCGGCCAAGGGCTTCTTCAAGGACGAACGCGCCCACCGCATCGGCGACATCCTCACGGTTCTGGTGACCATCGACGACAGCGCCGAGATCAGCAACACCACCAACCGCAATCGAACCTCGTCCAACTCGGCCGGCATGGGCGGCATTTTCGGCGCCGTGGTCGACAATGTCTCGCAGGGCCAGATCGACCCGAGCTCGGCGATTGACCTCACTTCCGGCACCCGTGATAGCGGCAACGGCTCGGTGAACCGCAGTGAGGCCCTCGAAACCTCGGTCGCCGCCGTCGTCACCCAGGTGCTGCCCAATGGCAACCTGGTGATCGAAGGCCGCCAGGAAGTGCGGGTCAACTTCGAGGTCCGCGATCTGATTGTGGCCGGCATCGTCCGCCCCTCGGACATCCAGGCCAACAACACGATCGCCTCGACTAAGATCGCCGAAGCCCGCATTTCCTACGGCGGCCGCGGCCAGATCACCGATGTGCAGCAGCCACGCTATGGGCAGCAGGCCCTCGACGCGATCCTGCCCTTCTGAGGCAGTTTCCCTCCGGCGGCGCAGCCCCCATCGCGCCGCCGCTCCCCGGCCGGACCAGAATGGTACGGCACGGCCCCAAGCGCAGAACGCGCCGGGCCATTCCAGCGGCTCCTGCTTCCCCAGGCGCGGAGCCTCTTCCCCACGAGGCGCAGCTTCCCCGGCTGCGCCTCTCCCTTTTTTGGGAACTCTCAGGGCCTTGGCCTGTTCAATCTGAACGAGAGGCAAGGAGAACGGCATGCCAATGATGATCGTAACCATGCTCGGCACCGGCATTGGCGGAGGCATTGGAGTGGCCATGGGCAATACCTTGGTAGGTATCTTCCTTGGCGCGTTTTTTGGCGCACTTGTCGGCGGACTCCTGCTGCCGCGCCTCTGGCGGAAGTCGTAACCGATGCAGGAAGGCGGAAATCAGATGAGCTTCGGCGTTGGGATTGCCATTGGCGCGGCGGTTGGCGTGGCTATCGGCGCTGCCATGGATAATATCGGCATGGGCATAGCAATCGGCGTCGGGATCGGCATGGCGCTGGGCGGGGCGATCTACGCTTGGCGCTCGGAGCGGCCCAACAAATAGGCGCGCTGCTGACGGCGCTTGATCCTCCGGCGCGACTGTGGGAACCAGAGACGGTTCACAGGAGCGTGCAATGTCCTTTCAGAAACTCGACAATCTTGGCCGCAGGCTGGAGGCGCTTGAGCACGCCCTGTCCATCCTAGGCGCCGACGAAGCGACCCATATGGCGGTCGGCGGCGGCGAGAAGCGGGCCGAAGCCATGTCCAACCTGGCCGGCATGTACCATGCCCAGGCCACGGCGCCAGAGATCGCCGACTGGATCGGCGAAGCGCGCAACGAGGATCTGGACGACGACCAGAAGCTGGCCGTCAACGAGTTAGAACGCGCCTATGTCAATGCCACCTGCCTGCCGACCGAATTTGTCGAGCGCCGGACAGCGGCGACCATGCGATCCGAACAGCTCTGGCGCGACCTGCGCGCCAAGGGAGACTGGGATAGTTTCCTGCCGGCGCTCGAAGGTGTCGTGGCGCTGGTGCGCGAAGAAGCGGCCCTGCGCTCGGCGGCTACGGGACTGGGCGCGTATGACGCGCTGATGGACCAGTATGATCCGGGCAACCGGGTCGCCGAGATCGACGTCGTCTTCGACGACCTCAAGACTTTCCTCAAGGATTTTGTGCCGACAGCCCTTTCGGTGCAGGAACAGCGCCTCGCGGCGCGTCCGCGCAAGGCGCTCAACGCCCCCTTCCCCATCGAACGGCAGCGCGAACTGGGCCTTGCGGCCATGCGCGCCGTCGGCTTCGATTTCACCCATGGTTCGCTGGCGGTTTCGCATCACCCATTCTGCGGCGGCGTGCCCACCGACGTGCGCATGACCACGCGCTATCGCACCGATGAATTCCTCTCCTCGCTCATGGGCGTTCTGCACGAAACCGGCCACGCCCTCTACGAACAGGGACTGCCCAAGGACTGGTCGCACTGGCCGCTGGGCAAGGCGCGCGGCATGGGCATGCATGAGAGCCAGAGCCTGTTCGTGGAAATGCAGCTCGCCCGCAGCCCGGAGTTCTGGGAATTCCTGTTGCCGCAGGTGCACCTGCATCTGGGCGACGACGCCCTGCCGGGCTGGGACATTGCCGACGTGCTCAACGAAGTGAACTTCGTCGAGCGCGGCTATATCCGCGTCGATGCGGACGAGGTCACCTACCCGCTGCACGTCATCTTGCGCTACGAACTCGAGCAGGACCTGGTCTCGGGCAAGCTGGAAGCCAGCCAGATCCCTGAGGCCTGGGACGCCAAGATGACCGAATATCTGGGCATTTCCACCATCAACGACTTCAAGGACGGCCCGATGCAGGACGTGCATTGGCCCGGCGGCGCCTTCGGCTATTTCCCTAGCTACACGCTCGGCGCCATGATCGCGGCCCAGCTTGGCGCGGCAATGGAAAAGGACATTCCCGACATGCGCGAGCAGATGCGCCAGGGGGAATTCGGCGCCATCAACCAGTGGCGCGCCGACAAGGTCTGGAGCCAGGCCTCCCGCTGTGCGACGCCCGATCTCATTACCCGCGCTACTGGCGAACCGCTCAATGCCGACCACTTCAAGGCGCATCTGCGCAAGCGCTACGGCGGCTGACCATCATGCGCTACCAACGCTTCACGCCAGGGGACGCTCTGGCGGCCTATGTGGAGCACTTCTGGCTGGTCGATGCAGACCTGGGCGACCGCTGGCACGAAGAAATTCTCGTTCCCAATGGTCGCCCGACCATCATTGTCAGCCTGGCCGACCCCGGCATCCGAAAAAACCCCGAGACTTTCGCAGAAACACCCAATGTCAGTGGACTTTCTGGTATTGGCACTGGCCCCGTCATCATTGGCCAGCGCGGTTCCGTAAAGCTGGTGGCCGCACAACTGAGCCCGTTTGGCCCGACTGCATTCGGCCTCGCACCACACATAGACGAACATGTCCCGCTGGCAGCGTGGCCGGACACAAAAGTCACCCAGGAGCTTGACACTGATCTGGTGCGGCTGGGCGCCAGCGAAGGCGCGGTGCGGGCATTGGAAAAGTGGCTTTCCGCCCGTTTCCAACCCTTGCCGCAAAAAGCCGTAAGTGACCTCTCCCGCGTCTATGCCTGCCTCGACAGCGACCTTCCCGCCAACATCAGTTCCTGGGCCGACACAGCCGGCCTGACCCACAGTCAGCTCTACCGCCTGTTCCGCAATCACGTCGGCATCTCACCCAAGTCTGCCCTGATGATTGCGCGATACCAGGCCCTCGTCGGCGGGCTGCTGGGACAAATGCGAGGTAATGGCCTTGCGCAGTTGGCGCTTCTGCAGGGCTATTACGATCAGGCACACGCCAATCGGGACTTTCGCCGTTTCACCGGCGTTACCCCGCAACATTTCACCCAAACGCTGAACGGTATTGCGCGCATGATGCACCAGCCCATGTCGGATTTGTCCAAGAATTTGGAGGCGCGGGGCGACTAGTCTGGGTCATCACCACAGGACATACGCATGACCACGCTCGTTCACGTCGAAATCACCGCCGCCAACGCCGCTGAAACTGCCAGCTTTTATGCCGATGTGCTGGCAGTCGAGAGCAACACATCGCCCTTTATCGCCAATTACCTGATACTGACAGGCACCAATGGCCCCGTCGGCGCGGTGATGGGCAACAGCTACCAGTCGCAAGCAACGATTGCCTGGTTTGCCGTCGATGATATCGAAGCCGCGCTTGAGCGGGCACTGGCCGGCGGGGGCAAGACGTTCGGCCAGATCAGCACGATTCCGGGTCAGGGGAAGCTCAGCTATGTCAGCGATCCCAACGGGACCGTCTTCGGCCTGAGGCAGCCTGAATAGCCAAAAATCACGTATTTCCAGACATTGGCGTGAAGCAGCGGAATCACTTTCCGATGCCTTGTTCATGAACCGAACCTGAATCGTCACTTCAGGAGCCGTTCCGGATCAGCCCCATAAAACAGTCTCCATCAACGACGCGGTCGGAGGGACCGCAGCCCAAAAGGAGACGTCAAATGATCCGCAAGCTTCTCATCACCGCCCTGACTGCCACCGCCATCATCGGCGCCGCTGCCCCGGCAATGGCTAATAGCCTCTATATCGAGCAGTACGGTTTCGGCCACGCTGTCGGCGGCGGCCAGAATGGCTGGAACAACAAGTTCGGCGCCTACCAGAAGGGCAAGTGGAACACCGCTATTTCCAACCAGAACGGCGGCAACAACACTTCCGCCATCGGCCAGGACGGCACCAATAATACCGGCGATGTCTGGCAGAACGGCTGGAACAACCAGGGCGGCGTCGGCCAGTTTGGCACCAACCACAACACCATCCTCACCCAGGACGGCAATGGCAATGTCGCGGCCGGCGTGCAGGTGGGCAAGGGCTGCAATGCCAACCTGACCCAGCACGGCTCCAACAATGTCAGCGCCTTCGTGCAGGTTTGCCCGTAACTTCAAGGGCTTGGGGCCGGTTAACTCCGGCCCCGCCTTCAGCGTCCCGAGGAGGACATCATGGTTCAGTCCAGTTTCCGTTTAGCCGCCCTGGCCCTCGGCGCCCTCGCCCTGGCCGGCGTCGCCCACGCCAATAGCGGCTCGTCGGGCCTCGCCTGCGGCGTCAGCAAGACTTCCCAGCAGGGCCTGCTGGCCATTGAAGGCGTGGTGCAGAGCCCGGTCGCCATCCAGGGCGAATATCGCTTTGCGCTCAAGAGCTTGGGCAATGGCGGCTCATCCAATGTCAGCCAGGGCGGTGGCTTTTCCGCCGCGGCCAATACCCCGATTTCCGTGGGCCAGATCATGGTCGGCGCGGGATCGAATGTGGACATCGACTTCACGATTACCAGTGGCGGCAAGCAGTATGACTGCTCCGCGCCGCTGACCACCCGCACCTGACCTTCCCCGTTACCTTCCCCAAACTGCCCCGCTTCGGCGGGGCTCTTCTTTTTGACCGGACCCCGGCCAGGACCTGCTGGATGAACGATGTCTGAACGCAATGCTCCGAACCGGTTCAGCCCGAGCCCCCTAAGGTCATCTCAAGCGCTGGGGAGACCCGGCAGGGAACGCAAACCGGGAGACTTCAAAATGACCATTCGCTTCACCAGGACCATCGCCGCCGCCTTCACCGCAGCCCTGATCGCCACCTCCGCCGGACCGGCCATGGCCGCCGGGCAGATCGCCATCGGCTTTTCCCCCACCGACCCCGACCAGGCCCAGGCGCTCGGCCTCGGGCTCCAGGTCTTCTCGCTGGTCCAGGGTCTTTCGGCCAACGGCGCCAATGTCCACCAGAACGGCAACGGCAATTCCGCCGGGGGCAGCCAGAACGGGTCGGGCAATCACGGCCTGATCTGGCAGGAGGGCGATGGCCACAACGGCACGATCCACCAGAACGGCAACAACAACAATTGCGGTCTGTTCCAGTTCGGCAAGACCAGCAATGCCCAGTGCGTGCAGAACGGCAACAACCAGTCGGGCATCACCACCGTCTTCGGCTTCTGACCAGCGCGAAACCTCCGGCAACACGGCGGGGCCCCCGGGCTCCGCCTTTTGCTTTTCTGCGCACGGAAAAATGTGCGAGAAAAAATGTCGAAGCCTCCCCCGGCCACTCGTCGGCTCGGCAGGGAGGCAATGTCGCCTTCGTCCTGAGGAGCAGAAAATGCGTGTCATCGTCTTCGTCAAAGCCACCGCCGACAGTGAACAGGGCATCATGCCGGATTCCGACCTGCTCGAGGCCATGGGGCGGTACAATGAAGAGCTGATCAATGCCGGCATCATGCTGGGCGGCGACGGCCTGCAGCCGTCCATCAAGGCCAAGCGCATCCGCTTCAGCGGTTCGGACCGCTCGGTGATCGACGGTCCCTTCGCCGAAACCAAGGAACTGGTGTCGGGCTACTGGATCTGGGAAGTGCGCGACATGGACGAAGCGGTCGAATGGGTGAAGCGCTGCCCCAATCCGATGCTTGGCGAAAGCGAAATTGAAATCCGCCCCGTCTTCGAGCTCGACGCCTTCGAAGAGCACATGACCCCGGAAATCCAGGAAATCCACGACCGCAATCGCGAGCACTTCGGCCGCTGACCGGAAAACAAAAAGCCCGCATCACTGCGGGCTTTTTCAATTCCTGCCGGTGGTCCGGTTATTCGTCGCGATAGACCTTTTCGCGGCGCTCGTGCAGTTCCTGGGCCTCGAGGCTCAGCGTCGCGGTCGGGCGGGCATCGAGCCGCGCCAGGCCGATGGGATCGCCCGTCTCCTCGCAATAGCCGTAGGTCCCGTCATCGATGCGCTTGAGCGCCGAGTCGATCTTGGAGATCAGCTTGCGCTGGCGATCGCGGGTCCGCAGTTCCAGCGAGCGATCGCTTTCGGAACTGGCCCGGTCGGCCATGTCGGGGTGGTTCTGGCTTTCTTCCTGGAGGTTTTCGAGAGTCAGGCGGCTTTCGCGCAGAATCTCGTCCTTCCAGGCGTGAAGCTTATTCCGGAAGTATTCCCGCTGGCGCGGGTTCATGAACGGCTCGTCCTCGCTGGGTCGATAATCCGTAAGTTCAACCGAAGACATCAGCAGACTCAACTCCAATGCGCCCTTGGCGGCCTATATATGCGCCCACATCGCGCCCGGCAAGCGCCGTGGTTACGTCTCGTTAACGCAGGAAAATCCGACGCGTCAGGCGCATAGACCGCAACTCGCAACAGCTTGATGACGAAACTGCCAAACGTTGCCGAATCACAACTGTGGGAAGCGCCCCAGCTTGGCCAGTTCGACCCGCACGCGCAGCTCGATATCGTCGATCAGGGCATCGAGGCCCGGCTCCACCCGCTCGCGCAGCACGCCGAGCTGAGTGACCATGGCATCGAGCCGCCCCGGCGACGGCCGCCCGACCAGCAAGTCGGCCTTCATCGCTTCCAGCAGATCAAGGAGACTGGTGCCGCGCTTGACGGCCTTGCGCCGGCTTTCGGAAAAATCGCCAACGGCCTGGAGGGCCAGAATGGCGTCGAGACCGGCAGCAGGCGCCACCGGCGCTGCCGTATTGACCCGCGTCGTGCCCTCGGACCCCACCGGCACGAAGGCGGGACCGGTGCCAGCCTTGCCGACAGCGTTCCGGCCAGCGATGCCGCTGGATCGATTGGGGCCATCAATGCGCAAGGGTCCTGACTCACCTGAGGGATGGGCGTTGACGGCAAAATCTGCCCACCACGGTTAACAAGGCATTAACGTGCCCGGCAAAAATTGCAGCCCCAGCCATTGGGGATTGCCGGCCGGCAAGCGCCACTCCAGCAAAAACCTACAATTTCAATGCTTTGGAGCCAACGGCGGAAACTGGCACGCTTCTGGCATTGATCCCTGCGAAGGCCGCGCCATGGGGATGGAACGGCACATTCGGGGAAGAAAATGCCGAACCGCCTGCTTCGCACCATCGCCGCCACCGTCCTCAGCGCCGCCCTGGTCCTGTCGCCGCTGACCCCGGCCCAGGCCGCCCCGGCGCGCATCAAGGACATTGTCGACGTCGAAGGCGTCCGCGAGAACCAGCTCGTGGGCTATGGCCTGGTCGTCGGCCTCAACGGCACCGGCGACAGCCTCAACAATTCCCCCTTCACCAAGCAATCGCTGCAATCGATGCTGGAACGGCTGGGCGTCAATACCCAGGGCGAGAACGTCCGTACCGCCAATGTCGCGGCCGTCATGGTCACTGCCAACCTCCGGCCGTTCGCCACCCAGGGCTCGCGCATGGACGTATCGGTGGCCGCGCTTGGCGATGCCGACAGCCTGCAGGGCGGCACGCTGCTGGTGACCCCGCTGCTCGGCGCCGATGGCGAAGTCTATGCCATTGCCCAGGGCGCGGTGACCATCAACGGCTTCAGCGCCGAGGGCGAGGCAGCCAGCATCGTCTCGGGCGTGCCGACCACCGGCCGCATTTCCTCCGGCGCGCTGATCGAGCGCGAAATCGACTTCCACCTCGGTTCGCAGCATTCGCTGCGCCTGGCACTGCGCAACCCCGACCTCACCACGGCGCGCCGTATCGCGCTGGCAATCAACGACTTCATCGGCGCCCCGACCGCCGTGCCCGAAGACCCGGCCACGGTGCGCCTGACCCTGCCCCGCAATTTCAACGGCAATATCGTCGACCTCTTGACCGATATCGAACTGCTGATCGTCCAGACCGACCAGGTCGCCAAGATCGTCATCGACGAGAATTCCGGCATCATCGTCATGGGCAAGGATGTGCGCGTGTCCAGCGTCGCCGTCGCCCAGTCCAACCTCACCGTGACCATCGCGGAAAACCCCGAGATCGTTCAGCCCAATCCGCTGAGCCTGGGCGTCACCGCCGAGGAGCCCAACACGACGCTCAACGTCAACCAGTCCGACACGGCCCTTCAGGTGGTCAATGAATCGGTGACGCTGCAGCAACTGGTGGACGGACTCAACGCACTGGGGATCTCCCCGCGTGACCTCATCGCCATCCTCCAGGCCATCAAGGCGACCGGCGCCCTGCAGGCCGAGATCGAGGTGCTGTGATGACCGAGATCAACCCGACCACTTCCAGCCTGTCGCCGGCCCAGCTCCTCACCATCCGCAAACAGGCCGAGGACATGGAAGGCGTGTTTCTCAACATGCTGACCAAGGAAATGTTCGCCTCGATCAAGGGCGACGAGAATTTCGGTGGCGGCTTCGGCGAGGAGACCTGGCGCTCCATGCAGGCCGAACAGCTCGCCAATACCATGGCACAAAGCGGCGGCATCGGCCTCGCCGATGACCTCATGGGGCAGATGATCGCCCTGCAGGAAGCCGCCAACGCCAGCCGTGGCCTGACCCAATCCAATATTGTCGCTAGTACCGGAGTGTACGGAAAATGACCGCAGCCGCCCGCCTTGCCGCCCTTGACGCTCTGCCCGCCGAAGAGCTGTGCATCCATGCCGAACAGGCCCTGTCGGCCCTGGTCGACGTGATGAACCAGGAAACGACGCTGCTGCGCGCCGGCCATATGCGCCAGGCGGGTCAATTGACGCCTGACAAGACAAGGCTGGCTCAGGACTATGTGACTTTTGCCCGCGCTATCCAGCGCCAGGGCGCGCGGCTCACCGCCGAAGCGCCGGCGGCGCTGGCCCGCTTGCGTGCCGGACACGAGAGCCTGGCCACGCAAATGGCGGAAAACCTGCGCGTGCTGGCCACGGCCAAGTCGGTCACCGAGGATGTGCTCACCGATGTGGCCCGCATGGTGGGCCAGCAGAACCGCGCCAAGACCTATGGCACCACCGGCGCCGTGGCCTCGGACAGCGCCTCCTCGGCCAAGGGCATCGCCGTCAACCGCGCCTTGTGATGGCAGACATTTGACTCAAATGCGCAACGCGATGGTTACGCGAGAATAAGGGGCAGGACTTAGGGTTTCCGCGAATAAGTGCATTCGGGGAAACGTCATGGTTTTGAACCTCGCCGTCGAGCCCGTATCATCGGGCGCAACGCAGACCGCGGACTACCGCTATCGTCCCGCCATGGGCGAGCGTACGGTGCTGCCCGAAGGCCCGCAGAAATCCGCAGCCGGTGCCAAGCCCGGCGACCGCGAGTCCCTGCCCTTCAACAAGAAGCCAAAGGCCGACGAGCAGCCGCCAGAACCTGAGCGCAATCGCACCGCCGACTTTGCGGCCGCCGTCATTGCCGGCGCCCTCTCGCCGACGCCACGGTCCATGGAAGAACTGCTCCGCCGCATCGGCTCGGCGGAAATTCCGCAGGAGTCCCAGGCCCGGCTCAAGGACCTTCTGGCTTAAGTTAACGCTTTGCTAGAACCGCCATCGGTCACCCTACACAAAAGCCCCGGCTTCCGGGGTCTTTTTGTTTTGGCGCGATAAATTCCCACGCAGTATTTGCCCAATATTTCGGCATCCATTTAACCGTTCCTTAGAGCCTGCCGGATGAGGATCGCCCCAGCCTCAGGAAGAGGTGTGTTTGTTTGCGTATCCTAGAAAAGGAAAAGCCAAATGGCTGATATCTCGCTTTCCAAAGCCGTCCGCTCGAACCTGCTGTCCCTCAAGGGCACTGCCGACATGATGGCTTCCACCCAGAACCGTCTCGCCACTGGTAACAAGGTGAATTCGGCTCTGGACAATCCTTCCAGCTGGTTCACTGCCAAGGGCCTCACCAACCGCGCAAGCGATCTGGGTGCCCTGCTCGACTCCATGGCCAACGGCGTCAAGACCCTTGAAGCCGCTGACAATGGCCTCTCGGCCATGACCAAGACCCTGGAATCGATGCAGTCGACGCTGCGCCAGGCCCGTCAGGACAAGTCCTTCCAGACCGCGTCCTTCTCGCTTGACGCTGCTGACATCACCGGCACTGCCGGCCAGACCCGCGAGCTGACCCTCTCGGGCGGTGCTTTCGGCACTGAAGAAGTCAAGGTTGCGCTCACCAAGGCTGCCAATGCGTCCATCGTCGGTGACGACTTCACCGCCGCTGCCGCTTCGACTGGTGCCGAAGCTGTTGCCAACGCTGCATGGGGTGCCACCCGCACCGTCGCCACGGACCAGACGTTCTCGATCAACGATAACGGCGCTGCCCGCTCCATCACCCTGGAAGCCGGCACCTATACCGCTGATCAGGCCGCCACTGCGTTCAACAACGACCTGACCGCCGCCGGTTCGACCGTTCGCGCTCGTAACGACTCGGGTACCCTCGAGTTCTACGATAGCGATCCTGCCAAGACCGGCCTCGCTCAGACCATCGGCATCACCGCTAACGCGGCGACCGCTTCTATCGGCTTGACCGTGGACGCCGCCACCAACATCACCGACAACGGCACCAATGCGGGCACCCAGGCCATCACCGTCAACGGCGTCGCCGTGACCCTGAACGGCGATGACCACAAGACTGCCTCGCAGGCCGCCGATGCCATCAACGCTGCTCTCAAGGCTGCCGGTGCTGCTGCTGGCCTCAAGGCCACTGCTGCCAATGGTAAGCTGACGATTGCTGGCCCTGACAACGGTGCTGCCCCGACCATCGGTGGCGGTGGTGCTGACGCGGTGTTCGGTGTCGTTGGTGACCGTACCAACGTTGCCGCCAAGGACGCCGGCGACGCCTCGGGCGTGGTCAAGACCGTCGACGAACTGGTTGCCGAGATCAATTCCAAGACCAAGGCCGATGGCACTGCCAACGAGCTCTACGGCAAGGTCCGTGCCTCCAACGACAACGGCAAGCTGCGCATCGAGAACCAGTCGACGCAGAAGCTGGAAATCGAAGGTGTGTCCTCTGAGGGCAAGGTGGACGGCGTCTCGACCGGTGCCGGTGAGATCCTCGGCAACTCCGTCCGTGCGGGCCTGTCCGCTCAGTTCAACGAACTGCGCGACCAGCTCGACAAGATTGCCGATGACGCTTCGTTCAACGGTATCAACCTGCTGCGCGGCGACAAGCTGGCCATCACCTTCAACGAAACTGGTACGTCGTCGATCGACATCCAGACCAAGGACGGTGATACCATCAACTCGTCCAACCTGGGCGTCTCCACCACTCTTGAAGAAGAAGACCTGGACAGCGATGCCAAGATCGACGCCGAACTCAGCAAGCTCAAGAGCGCGCTGAACGACGTCCGTTCGCAGGCTTCGACCTTCGGTTCGAACCTCTCCATCGTCGAGAATCGCCAGACCTTCACCAACGCGATGATCAACACCCTGGAAGACGGCGCCGGCAACCTGACCCTGGCCGACATGAACACGGAAGCTGCGAACCTCCTGGCTCTGCAGACCCGTCAGTCCCTGTCGCAGAACTCGCTCTCGCTGGCGAGCCAGGCCGATCAGTCGATCCTGCAGCTCATCCGTTAATCGGAAGAATCGCAGTTCAACCAATAGGGGCGGGTCGCAAGACCCGCCCCTTCCCTATTTCGCCCAGCATTTCCGTGGTTTTTTTATGGTTTATGAGCCGTCAATCCGCATGGTTAACGCCCCTTTAAGAAACTGCGGTTAACTCTTTTTGCCAAGGGGCCGGAACGGCCTGAGGCAAGGATTGCATTAGATGGCTGACATCTCTCTCTCGAAGGCCGTGCGGGCCAATCTTCTCTCGCTCAAGGGCACCGCCGACATGATGGCGACGACGCAGAATCGTCTCGCCACTGGTAACAAGGTGAATTCGGCTCTGGACAATCCTTCCAGCTGGTTCACGGCCAAGGGCCTCACCAACCGCGCCAGCGACCTCGGTGCGCTGATCGACTCGATGGCCAACGGCATCCAGACTCTGCAGGCGGCGGACAATGGCCTCTCGGCCATGACCAAGACCTTGGAATCGATGCAGTCGACCCTGCGCCAGGCCCGTCAGGACAAGTCCTTCCAGACCGCCTCCTTCTCCCTTGACGCTGCTGACATCACCGGCATTGCCGGCCAGACCCGCGAGCTGACCCTCTCGGGCGGCGCCTTCGGGACCACCGAAGTCGATGTAGCGCTCACCAAGGCCAGCAATGCGTCCATCGTCGGTGACGACTTCACCGCCGCTGCCGTCTCGACCGGCGCCATTGCCGTGGCCAACGCTGCCTGGGGTGCCACTCGCACCGTCGCCACGGACCAGACGTTCTCGATCAACGATAACGGCACCCCCCGTTCCATCACCCTGGAAGCTGGCACCTACACCGCTGATCAGGCCGCCACTGCGTTCAACAACGACCTGACTGCGACCGGTTCGACCGTGCGTGCCCGCAACAACTCGGGCACCCTCGAGTTCTACGACAGCGACCCTGCCAAGACCGGCCTCGCTCAGACCATCGGCATCACCGCCAACGCGGCGACCGCTTCCATCGGCCTGACCGTGGACGCCGCCACCAACATCACCGACAACGGCACCAATGCCGGCACCCATGCCATCACCGTCAACGGCGTCGCCGTGACCCTGAACGGCGATGATCACAAGACTGCCTCGCAGGCCGCCGACGCCATCAACGCTGCTCTCAAGACCGCCGGCGCTGCTGCTGGTCTCAAGGCCACCGCTGCCGATGGCAAGATCACCATTTCCGGTCCCGACAACGGGGCTGCCCCGACCGTCGGTGGCGGTGGTGCTGACGCGGTGTTCGGTCTCGTCGGCGACCGCACAAACGTTGCAGCCAAGGCTGCCGGCGACGCTTCGGGCGTGGTCAAGACAGTCGACGAACTGGTTGCCGAGATCAATTCCAAGACCAAGGCCGATGGCACTACCAACGAGCTTTACGGCAAGGTCCGTGCCTCCAACGATAACGGAAAGCTGCGCATCGAGAACCAGTCGACGCAGAAGCTGGAAATCGAGGGCGTCTCGTCGAACGGCAAGATTGACGGTGTCTCGACCGGTGCCGGCGAGATCCTCGGCAACTCCGTCCGCGCCGGCCTCACCAGCCAGTTCAATGAACTGCGCGACCAGCTCGACAAGCTCTCGGACGACGCTTCGTTCAACGGCATCAACCTGCTGCGCGGCGACAAGCTGACCATCACCTTCAACGAGACCGGCACCTCGGCCATCGACATCCAGACCAAGGAAGGTGAGACCGTCAATGCGCTGAACCTGGGCGTGCCGACCGAACTGGAAGAAGAGCAGCTCGACAGCGACGTCACCATCGACGAACTGCTGACTGGCCTCAAGGCGGCTCTCGATGAAGTCCGCTCGCAGGCTTCGACCTTCGGTTCGAACCTGTCCATCGTGCAGAATCGCAAGGGCTTCACCGAGGCGATGATCAACACGCTCGAGACCGGCGCCGGTAACCTGACCCTGGCCGACATGAACACGGAAGCCGCGAACCTGCTGGCCCTCCAGACCCGTCAGCAGCTCTCGCAGAACTCGCTGTCGCTGGCCAGCCAGGCCGATCAGTCGATCCTGCAGCTTCTGCAGTAAATCGCTTACCACGCATAAATTTAGGAGGCGGGCCCACAGCCCGCCTTCGTTGTTTTTGCCGCAATCTCGGGCTATGCAGGGCGGATAACATCAGCAGTCGGGGGCAAGGCCATGGCGCTCAAGGTTGAACTCAAACCCGGCGAGAAGCTGCTGATCGGCAATTGCATCATCACCAATTCCGACCAGCGTACCCGCCTCTTCATCGACGGCAATGCGCCCATCCTGCGCGAGAAGGATATCCTGACGTCGGATACGGCGAATACGCCGGCCAAGCGCATCTATCTGGCTGTTCAGCTCATGTATATCGATGACGATACGGCCAAGGCCCAGGAAAGCTACAACGAGATGTCGAGAGACTTTGTGGCCGCAGTGCCCAGTTCTCTACCGATTGTCGACCAAATCAATAACGAGATATTAACCGGGTCCTTGTACAAGGCTTTGAAAGCGTCGCAGAAGCTTATCGAATACGAACAGGACCTGCTCAATCATGCATCAAACCGGCGCCCAGGCGTATAATCAGACTGCGAAAGTCGTCGAATCCCCGCGCCAGCGTGAATCTGCCCTGTTGATGAAGGCCGCAGCCGGCCTGCAGAAGGTCAAGGATGAGTGGGAGACCTCCACCCAGGACGAATTGCGGTCTGCCCTGACCTTCAACCGCAAGCTCTGGACCATCTTCATGTCCGCGGTGACCCAGGACGACAGCCCCCTGCCCGTGGAAGTGAAGCAGAATATCGCCAACCTGGGGATGTTCGTAATGAACCAGACGCGCGAGATCCTTTATGAGGGCGTTCCCCAGGCCGAACAGCTCACCGTGTTGGTGCAGCTCAACCGACAGATTGCGGCGGGCCTGCGCGGCATGTGAGCCGCTGGGTCGTGGCCAGAAAAAGCCCCGCAGCAATGCGGGGCTTTTTGTTTTGGGGGCTTGCATGCGTTTCACCCTCCACAACCGCGATGCCGTCCTCGGGCTTGACCCGAGGACCTGTGGCCATCGGCACATCGTGCGTGTTGTGAGTGGCCCTCGGGTCGAGCCCGAGGGCGGTGCGGTGGGGTGTGAGCACCTGGACCGATGAGGCCGCCCTGCCTTAGAGGTAGTTCACCAGGCTCAGTTTGCTGACCATGGCGGTCATCTGGTAGCTGGCGGTGAGGCGTGTCTGGAGAGCCAGGATTTCCATGGCCACGTCTTCCTTGTTCACCGTCTCGACGTCGCTCAGGAGATTGTCGAGCTGGGCCTTGTAGTTGGTGTGGCGGTCACCGGCGGCCTTGAGGCCGGCACGGGCCACGCCCAGTTCCATGGTGATGAGCTCGATCGAGCCACGTTCGGAATTGCGGCTTTCGGAGAGTTCGAGCTGCTGGCGGCGGGCCATGGCGTCGAAGCGCTGCTTGGCCGGATCGAGATCGACCGAATTGGGATCGGCGGCATTGGTGATCTCGGGATAGGTTTCAACCGTCATCGCCGCCAGCGAGCGCATCATGCGCAGATAGCCGCTCTCATTGGCCTGCATGCCATAGGCGACGCGACCGGAATCCTCGACCGCAGCCGTCACCGACTGGCGCGGATTGCCCTCGGCATCGGCCGCGGCCTCGGTCACCGAGCGGATCATGGCCTTCTCGAAATTGGCCGCGGTCTCGGCCTCGTCGACGCCGATGGAGAACTGCCCCGGGCCAGCCTTGCCGCTCACCGCCGTCAGCGTGACTTCGCGCGTCTTGCCGCCGGGCTCGGTCAGCTCGAGACGGACATTGTTGCCCGGCACCAGGGTGAAGGCATCGTCGAAGGCAACCGACATGTTGACCGGCGGACCGGCATTGCGCACCGCGCTGACCGCGCCGGCATTGGTGGCGGTAAAGCCCACATTGGTGATCTGAAAGCCATGGGCCGAGGAGGTCGGCATGTTCTGGGTCAGCGTCACATTGCCGTCGTCCCGGGCCGACGTCAGGCGGCCCATGCCGACGGCCGACACGGCTGCCGTCTCGCCGCCATACCACATGACCGTATCGGTCTTGGTGGCGACGCGGAGGCTCGTGGCGCTGTATGGGTCGGCCGGCGACCCCAGGTCCACGCGCAGCACCGGCTCGCCAGCGGCATTGAAGAAATTCTGCGATGCCGCGTAGGTCGAGGCAGCCTTGAGCTCGCTCTCGGCGGTCTCCTTCAGCGTCGCCTTGAGGGCATTGTTGAAGTTGGTCGCCGTGTCGAACGTCGCCGTTGCAGCGGCGGTACCGATGACAAATTCATTGGTGGCCCCCGTCGCATTGGCGGCAGACACGGCCTTGAGGGTGATCTGCGTTTCGGTGCCATCAGGCAGCGTGAAACCGAGGGTTATGCTGTCGCCCTCTGCCACGGTGCCCGGATCCCCCGGGAAAGTGAAGGTGATATCGGCCGGCGAGGACTCGAGGTCGCGCACCAGGCCGATATTGGCGCCGATGGAGGACGCCGTGGAAAGCTTGTAGCCGAAGGGATGATCGCCGTCCTCGGCCAGGGTGACCACGACCGGGTCGGCAGGCAGGGCCGGTGCGGCGGGCGCCACGGTCGTCACCAGACGGCCCTGCCCCAGATTGCCGAGATCGGCCGCCTGGCGCTCGGTCACCACGGTGCGATAGCCGGCGCGACCGCCCGCGCCATCGAGCAGCTCGGTGGTCGTGGGTAGCGGCGCCCTGTCGGTCACCGAACCGCCGAAGAGATAGCGTCCGCCGACGTCGGAATTGAGCAGCGTCACCATTTCGTCGAGCCGTGCCTTCGACAGCCCGGAGATGGTCGCCATGTTGATATTGCTCGAACCGTACTGGCCCTGCACGGCCGAGTTACGGGCTTCGCCCTCGATCTTGTCGAGCCGCGTCAGCGCGTTGTCGTAGAAGGAGAGGCGCAGGTCGACCTGTTCGATGCTGGCATTGTAGCCGGCAATGGTGTTGAGGCGCGAGCGCACCGACAGCGAGACCGGCAGATCGCGGCCCACATCGGCCAGGGTCTGCGCCTTTTCGCCGGTACCAAGCTGCATCTGCAGCAGCGCGAACTTGTCCTGCATCTTGGAGATGACGCCGAACCCGGTCTGCAGCGGGAACATCGACTTGTTGACGATCATGACGCGCTACTCCTTCAAGTCGACGCAAACAGCGTGTCGAGCAGTTCCTTGACCACCGACACCACACGGGCATTGGCCGCATAGGCGCTCTGCAGCTCGGTCAGCCGCGCCATTTCCTCGTCCATGTTGACCCCGTATTCGCTCTCCATCTGCGTGGTGATGGTGTCGAGCGTGAGCTGCCGGTTGTCGCGGTTGGTGAGGGCCGAGCCGATGGTCGTGCCCTGGTAGTTGAGCACCTGCTCGATGAGCTGCTCGACCGTACCGTTGAGCTGGTGTCGCCCCTCATTGGCGGCCGGCGACGAACCGGAGACAAAGCTCATCGACTTGAGCTGGTTGAGCAGGTATTCGGGCCGCGCCGCGTCGCCCAGGGTGCGATCGATATCGAACTGCACCAGAAGGCGATTGTCCGAGATCACCGCCGGATTGACCGAGATACGGGCGGCAAAGCCCACGATCTGCGGCGGGTCGGTATCGAGATTGTCGGTGAAGGCCGAATTGCCCTGGTCCACGAACAAGGCCATGGCCATGTCACCCTGTTGGGTGCCACTGGCCGAAGCGCGGGTGGTGAGCCCCGTGACATCGAACTTGCCGCCAAGGGTACCATCATCGAGCACCTGGAGGTGTCCATCGGCATTGGCCGTGATGGCGAGGCCGGGCAGCTTGCCATCGAGCGTCGCGGCAACAGCCGCGACATCGGGCGGCGTGCCGAAATCCACCGAGATCACGCGCTGGCCGCTGGCGTCGATGAAATCCTCGCCATTGGCGCTGTTGATGATGCGGACACGCTGGGTCGCCCCGTTCTGCGTGTAACTGAGGAGGACGTCGTTGCCGGGCTTGAGGTGGGAAATATCTGCCGAAAGGCCCGTCGCACCGCCGCCGCCGGCGGCCGCCGTGCCCGGGGTGGTAATGGTATTGAATGCCGAAGCGAGGCCCGCGGCGATCTCGTCGAGCTGGTTCTGCGCCTCGACCAGGATCTTGTCGCGCAGGTTGACGAGGCCGGCCAGCTCGCCGCCTTGGAGCACGCCCTGCTGCACGAGATCGATGGTTAGGCCCGAGGGCGTGGTCAGCGACAGCGTGCCGACCTTGCTCTTCTCGGGATCGATATTGGCCTGCGCGGTAGGCGACAGCGCGCCCGCCGTGGTGAACTTGAAGGTGGAAAAGCCATTGTCCAGCAGGCCGACACCGGAGCGCGTCATCAGCGCCACCGTGCCGTTCGGGCGGTATTCGGCCTGTACGTCGATGACCTCGGCCACCGCCGCCACGAGGCGGTCGCGCTGGTCATAGAGCTGGGCGCGGGCGGTGTCGGTCATGCCCAAGTCGAGCATGCGGTTGTTCACCTCGTTGAGCGAGATGAGCATGGCATTCACTTCCGACACGTCATTGGCGATGCGCGTCTCGGTTTCCTGGCGAAGCTCCTGGATCACACCGGAGAGGGAGTTGAGCCGCTGCGCCATGGCCTGGGCCTCGGCAACCACATTGGCGCGGGTCGGATAGTCGTCCGGGCTGGTGGCCAGCGCCTGGAGAGAATTCTTGAACGAACCGAACATGGTATCGAGCGAGCCAGCCGAGCCGGGCTTGCCCAGATATCCCTGCAGCTTGTTGAGGTAATCGCCCATGACATTGGACGAGGCCGTGTCCGACACCTGGCGGTTGTAATAGGTCTGAAGGCTGATGTTGAACGCACGATCGACACCGGCCGAGCGCGCATAGGTGCTGTTGACCGACGAATAGTCGATGATGTTCAGCGACTGCCGATGGTAGCCGGGCGTGCCGGCATTGGCGACGTTGCGGCTCAGGATCGTAATGGAATCCTGGCTGGTCCGAAGCCCGGAAACAGCGTTGGAAAGCGACGAAATCAGACCCATGCAAGCGGCCCTCGAAGAGGAAACAGGCCCGGGGCAGCATGCCCCGGACCACTAAGTCAGGATCCGCGTCAGCGGATCATGTTCAGGGCTTCCTGCAGCATCTCGTCGGCGGTCGAGACGATGCGGGTGCCGGCCGAATAGGCCTGCTGGGTGATGATCAGCTTGGTGAACTCGTCGGAAATGTCGGTATTGGAGGCTTCCAGCGCGCCGCCGATAATGCCCGAACCGGAGAGATCGAAGATCGGCTCGCCCGATTCCGACGTCGCTTCATAAACGCCGCCATCGAGGCGCTTGAGCGAGTTGACGCCGTTGAACTGGGCGGTCACCACCTGCGCCATTTCGATGCGCTCGCCATTCGAATAGGTGGCCACGACGCGGCCACTATCGGTGATGGCGACGGAAAGGAATTCACCGGCGCCATAGCCGTTCTGGTTGAGCGTCGACACCGTCACCGTGCCGTTGACGTCGGCGAACTGCGAGACGCCATTGGTGTCGTGAGCCAAGACCACGTCGCCGATCAGCACGCCATTGACGCGCAGATCATCGATGGTGGCCTGCGGCACGCTGGTGGAGAGCGAACCGTTGCTGTTGAACTCGTATTCCTGGCCGATATTGGTCCATTCCGGCGAGCCGCCGACAGCGGTGCTGTCCGAGAGGTAGAACAGGTTCCAGCGGTCCGTGCCGCCCGAGGCGGCGCTGTCGACCTTGGCCCAGCGCAATTGCACGTTCACCGGCGCACCATTGCTGGCATAGACCGTGATGGCGCCGCCGGAGATGGTGTTGGCGACGAAATCGTCGGCATCATCGGCCGAAATGGTGTTGACCGTACCGAGGGTCGGGTCAGACGACACTTCGTTGACCGGGTCGATGCCCAGGGCCGTTGCGAGGGCCGGGGTAGTGCCCGTAATGGAGAAGCTGGCGTGGTAATCCTGACCCAGGGTCACTTCGAACTGCCCGCCGGTCAGCTTGACGGTCGCCGAGGCTGCCGCTCCGCCACCGAAGTCGCGCAGCTCGGCCTGCATGCTGGCCAAGACGTCGTCGATATCGTTGGTCGCGGCCACGTCGATGGCGACACCATCGGCCGGCATGGTCGAGGGCACGACCGTGCTGTCATAGAACTTGAAGTTCACGGCCACGCCATTGACGGTAACCGTCATCTGCCGGCCGGGCGCGAACACCGTGTTGCCGGCATTGGTCCCGACCAGCGGCGGCGCCGCGGCGCCGGTGAGGCTGGCGGTCGTCTTGGTCGCACCGAAATTCTCGGCGCCGAGCAGCTCGCTATTGTAGACATTGGCCTTGTAGCTGGCCGTCTTGGGGAGCTGCGGCAGGTTCGACTGGTAGTTGATGGTGGTGGTGCGGTTGGCCGGCAGGAAGGCGTTGGAAAGCTGGATCACCTCGGGCACGGAACCGGAGATGTTGCCCGTAGCCGGATCGATCGGCAGACCCTTGAGGTAATAGCCGGCGCCGTTGACCAAGAGACCATCCTTGTCGATCTCGAAGTCACCGCGGCGGGTGAAGTAGTTCGAGCCGGCAAACACCGAATTGCCGTCCGACTGGCCGACCTTGGGCTCCACCACGAAAAAGCCGGTGGAATTGAGCGCGACATAGGTCTCGTTCGAGCTGGTCTGGATATCGCCCTGAATATTGTTGGTGGCGCGCGACTGCGCCAGAACCGCACCCGGCACCTGCGACTTCAGCGGCGCATCGGGAATGAGATCGAGGAAGCTCGTCTCCATCCGCTTGTAGCCGGTGGTCTGCGAATTGGCGATATTGCCCGAAATGTTCTCCAGTGCGTGGCTCTGCGCCCGCAGGCCGGTCACCGCACTGGAAAGAGCGCCATAGATGCCCATCTGTAACTCCGTAATCCCCATTGCACCGCAAGGCGCGTTCGCATTCACCAATGCAAGGGCGATGCCAAACCCCTGAACCATTGAATTCGCTGAGGTTTCTACGCTCGACGCGCGGAAATGCGGCGGCAAGGCGGCAATTGAGTCCGGGCTGGCGGCAGATATTGCCGGTTGGGGTCCCCAGCGTCAGAAACCGAACGTCATTCCGCTCGGATGAACCGTCACACCCGGTGAGGGCCGGCGCTGGCGAACACCGTCTGTATTTGCGAAGCAGGGACCAGGAGCGGCTTCACGCCCGCACGAGACTTCTGCACCATGCCGGAAAATCACTGGCAGCGGGCCCAAAGACATGCAGCAGATGACCCATCCGACCCCCGGCACAGGGGTCACCTCTTCACCACTCTCCTGGACGCGGATCGCGGGCATCGCGATCGGCATCGGCACCCTGGCCAGCATCCCGCTCTACTTCGTGGTGGACGGCGCGCCGCCACCCTGGATGGTGCTGACCCGCACCATGATCAATCTCATGACCTTCGGAGCCTTCCTGGTATTCTTCGCGGCTCTCAAGGGGGTTCTGGAGCAGCGCGGGGAGCAGAACTGGCTCATTTCGCTCTATTGGGGCTGCGCACTGACCTATGGGGCGGTGTCGCTGGTGGCCAGATCGATGGAAGCCGGTGCGGTCATCGGCAATTCGGGGCCGCCCATCGATCCCACGGTCGACGGCCCCCTCGCCTATGGGTCGATGCTGCTGCATGGATCGGTGCCGCGCCTGCTCACGGCCATCATGCTCCTGGCACTGTGGCGGCTGCTGGCATCCGACGACCGGTTCCCGGAATGGCTGCGCTGGCTTGCACTGTCCTTCGCGCTTGCCAATGCGGCCTTTATCCCGTCGCTGTTTTTCGGACCCGACGCAGCCCAGTTCTATAGTGCAGTCGGCTGGGGCAACAGCGCCACGGTGGCAAGCTTCATTGCGCTATGGGCCCTGGCCACCGGCCTGTCGGTCCGGTCGCCGTAGGACGCCACGGCTCAATCATCGGGCATCGGCACGCTTGGCCAGGTGCCCGTCACCTCGGCCTGCACCGGGCGCTCGAGATAGGTCGACAGGACGATATAGCTCTTGGTGCCCTTCACCCCCGGCAGGATGTAGATCTGCAAAAGCAGGTGTTCGAGGGCATGCGTGTCGGCCGTGCGGACCTTGAGAACGACGCAAGTGTCGCCCGCGACCGAATGCATCTCCTCCACCTCCGGAAACGCCTGGAGCCGCATCATCCGCTGGCTCTTCCCCCAGCCTTCGGCATCCACATGCACATAGGCAAGAAGCGGCTTGCCCACGGCCGGGCCATCCACGCTGGCGTGAACACCCCTGATGATGCCTGCCTCGCGCAGCTTCTTCACCCGGTCGTGCACGGCCGGAGGCGAAAGTCCCACCAGGTTGCCGATTTCCGCATAGGGCAACCGCG
Organism: Devosia sediminis; assembly: GCF_016411825.1. Classification (GTDB taxonomy): domain Bacteria; phylum Pseudomonadota; class Alphaproteobacteria; order Rhizobiales; family Devosiaceae; genus Devosia; species Devosia sediminis. The sequence continues at coordinate 811,349 of NZ_JAEKMH010000001.1, read as the reverse complement.
CATCCTTCACCAGGACACCTAATATCTTTCGGTCAAAGGCATCGAGCGAGCGGGTCGACACCTGCCTGGGGCGAATAGCTTCTGTTTCGTAGTCCATTCGGCATTTCTCGCTATTGGCAGAACAAAAGTCTGTGCTTTCCTTGTATCAGACAAGGAGGTTCACGTGGAAGCGATAACGAGAAATCCGGCGACAGGGATCTACCCCGCCACGCCCGACTATGTGCACGCCATGGAAGTGCAGGGCGCAGGACGTCTGCTCTTCGTCAGCGGGACGATGGGCCTGGCCGATGATGGCAGCGCCCCCAGCGATCTTGCCACCCAGCTCGAGCTCATCTGGGGCAATATCGGCCGCATCCTCGCCGAAGCCGGCATGACCGCAGCCAACATCGTGCGTGTGACCAGCTACCTCCGCGACGTCGCCTACGTACCCGCCAACAGCCAGGCGCGGCTGCGCGCCCTGGGGGCGCATCGCGTACCGACAACGGCCATCGTGGTCGAGACCCTTTCGCCCGACTGGCTGGTGGAAGTCGAAGTGGTCGCGGCAGCCTGAGCATCCCCAGACCGCCAGGACACAGTCCAGGAGTTACAAAAATGACCATATTGATCGTTGGTGGCACCGGCAAAACCGGTAGCCGCGTCGTCCGGCGGCTCAGGCATGCGGGACACCCGGTGCGCGCGTTGTCCCGCTCGACCAGCCCGACCTTTGACTGGCATGACGAGGCGACATGGGCCCAGGCCATTGCGGGTGCCGATCGTGCTTATCTAGCCTATGCCCCTGATATCGCCCTGCCCGGCGCGCTGCCAGTGGTCCGGCGCTTCACCGAGTTCTGCCTATCCTCGGGCCTCAGGCGCCTCGTTCTGCTGACCGGGCGCGGCGAGGCAGAAGCGCTGGCCGCCGAGAACGCCCTCATGTCGTCAGGCGCCGAGTGGACAATCGTGCGCTCGAGCTGGTTTGCGCAGAATTTCAGCGAAGGGTTCTTCGCCGATGAAATCCGCGCTGGCCGGGTGCACTTCCCCCGGTTCGATGTGCCCGAGCCCTTTATCGATATCGAGGACATCGCCGACATCGTCACAGCCGCGCTGATTGAACCCGGTCATTCGCGAAAGCTCTATGACGTCACCGGGCCCGACCTGATCACCTTTCGCGACGCCCTCGCCGTGATCGCCAGGGCGCTGGGTCGACCGATCCAAACCTTACCCCTCTCCATCCCGGACTATGTCGCGGCCCTCAACGCCGCCCAGGTGCCGGCCCCCTATGTGCAATTGCTTGAAATCCTCACGACTGAGGTTCTCGACGGTCGCAATACCCACATGTCGACGGGCGTCATGGGGGCCCTGGGCCGCCCACCGCGCAGCTTTGAGGCCTATGTCGCCGCTGTCATGGCATCGGGCGTATGGGCCAGTGAGGCGGCAGCCCCATGACCATCGCCACTGAAGTCATGCTGGCCATCGCGGCCCTGTCCTGCGCCACGATGGGCGGCATTTATTTCGCCTTTTCGGCCTTCATCATGCGGGCCCTGGCGGACGCTTCCGACGCCGGGGCCGTGGCGATGCGCTCGGTCAACCTGGTCATCCTGCGATCGGCCTTCATGCCGTTCTTCTTCGGATCGACGCTGCTCGCGGCCATCCTGGTCGTCATCGGCATCGCCGACTTCAACCGGGCATCGACCAGCGACTGGACCATGATCATGGCTGGCACGGTCTATGTCCTTGGCATGTTCGGCACCACCGTGATCGGCAATGTCCCGCTCAATGACCAGCTCGCCAACGACCGCCGGCGGACCACCTGGACCGATTATCTGGAGCGCTGGACGCCGCTCAATCACCTGCGCACCGGCGCGAGCTTCCTCGCCAGTGTCGGCTTTCTCGCCGCCTTGCTCCATGCCCACGCCCCTACCGGCTAGCGCCCGCACCAAACGCTTCAACCAAGGAGAGACCATGCGAAAGCTCAAACTGAAAATGTCCATGTCGCTGGACGGCTACGTCGTCGGCCCGGATGGCGATGTCGAAGGATGGATGGGCCCCAGCTTTGACGAGCAGGCCACCGAATGGGTCGTCAACGCCCTCTGGGACGCCGATCTGCACATCATGGGAACAGGTGTTTTCCGGGAGATGGAAGCCACCTGGCCGATCTCCGACCTGCCCTTTGCAGAGCCGATGAACGAGATCGACAAACTGGTCTTCTCGCAGTCGCTGACATCGACCACCTGGGCCAAGGCATCGATCACGCGGGAGGATATCGCCGCCGCCATCCCCCGCCTCAAGGGCGAGAGCGGCAAAGACATACTGGCGCATGGCGGGCCGCGCTTTGCCCGATCCCTCTCCGAGGCGCGCCTGATCGACCAGTACATATTGCTGGTTCATCCCGTCACCCTGGGCGGCGGCGAAGCGCTGTTTCCCGCGGGACCACCCCTGCACCTCACCCTGCGCAGCGTCACACCCTTCCCCGGCGGGGCCATGGGGCTCGTCTACGATCGCAACTGAAAAAGGAACATCACATGAAGTTCGTCCTGCTCGTGAAATCCAATCCGGTGACCGAAGCCGGCGGCGAAGGGCCGGCCGGCCTCGGCGAGGCCATGGCAAGGTACAATGCGGAACTTGCCGCCGCCGGCCTGCTGCTCGATGCCGTCGGGATCTATCCCAGCGGCGAGGGTGGTGTCCGGCTCCGCGGCATCGGCACCGACACTGTCACGCGGATTGACGGCCCCTTCGACGAACCCGGCCAGATCGTCGCCGGCTATACCGTCAGCGACGTCCGCAATCGCGACGAGGCGGTCGAATGGGCCAAGCGCATGCCGCGCATCGCCATGCCGGGTGACCCCTGCGAGATCGAAATCCGCCAGCTCTATTGAGCCCTTCCGCTGTCCCGGCCTCGCGCCGGGACAGCCACGCGCCGGTTGTGAAAGCGCGGCGCTTGCATTACATCGACGGTCGAAATCCCAGAAGGACGACGGCCAGTCGGGTCCAGAATAATGCTGTTTTCCAGCGTCGATGAGTTCGTGAAGGCCCCGCGCCGGGCGATGACCGTGTTCGGCATGGCTGGCGTCGGCAAGACGCGGCTCAGCAACATGCTGCGCGCCGACCACTGGTTTCACTATTCGGCCGATTACCGCATCGGCACCCGCTATATGGGCGAGTTCATCGTCGACAATTTCAAGCGCGAGGCCATGAAGGTCCCGTTCCTGGCGCAGCTCCTGCGCACGGACTCGATCTACATCTCGTCCAACATCACCTTCGACAATCTCGACCCCCTCTCGACCTATCTCGGCACGCCGGGCGATCCGGCGCGCGGGGGATTGCCGCTCGAGGAATACCAGCGCCGGCAGGAACAGCACCGGGTGGCCGAAGTCGCGGCGCTGTGCGACGTGCCCTATTTCATCGAACGGGCCAAGGCGCTCTACGGCTATGACGACTTCATCGCCGATACAGGCGGCTCGCTGATCGAGGTCATCGACCCGGCCAATCCGGAAGACCCGGTGGTCAAGACGCTGACTGCCAGCACCGCCCTGCTCTATATCCGCGGCACCGACAAGGACGCCACGGAGCTGGTCAAGCGGTTCAAGAAATCGCCCAAGCCCATGTATTACCGCCCGCCGTTCCTCGTGGAGAAATGGGCCGAGTACAAGCGCATGAACGGCATAACTGACGATTGTGACGTCGACCCGGCCGGCTTTGGCGCCTGGGGGTTCGAGGCGCTGCTGCATGACCGGCTGCCGCGCTACCAGGCGCTGGCGGACAATTTCGGCTATGTCGTGGAAGCCAGCGACCTCGCCACCGTGCGCGACGGCGACGAATTCGTCGATCTCGTCGCGGCGGCGATCGAGAAACGAATGCGCTAGCGCGTGTCCCCGAGGGGATGACGCGCACCGCTGAATCGCTTTCTCATCGCACCCTGTTAAGAGGCTGACATGCCTATCAGAATTCCCGACAACCTGCCTGCCCGCAAGACCCTCGAAAGCGAGGGCGTCTATGTCATGGATTCCAGCCGCGCCGCGCGGCAGGACATCCGCCCGCTCGAATTCGGCCTCCTGAACCTGATGCCCAACAAGGAGCGGACCGAGACCCAGTTCGCCCGGCTGATCGGCGCGACGCCGCTGCAGATCAATCTCAGCCTGGTGCGGGTGACCGATCACCAGTCCAAGAACACGTCGGAAGACTATCTCAACTCCTTCTACCAGACCTGGGAAGAGGTGAAGGAGCGCCGGTTCGACGGCTTCATCGTCACCGGCGCGCCGATCGCCAACCTGCCCTTCGAAGAGGTACGGTACTGGCCGGAAATGCTCGAGATCATGGCGTGGACGCGCACCAATGTGCACCACACCATGTTCATCTGCTGGGGCGCCCAGGCGGCGCTGCACCATTTCCATGGCGCCCGCCGCTATCGCATGGACAGGAAGGCTTTTGGCGTCTTCCGCCACCAGATCCACAATCCGCGCTCGCCCTTCCTGCGCGGCATGTCCGACAGCCCGATGATCCCGGTGTCGCGGTACAACGACATCGATCGCGAGAGCCTTGGCGATGGCCTCGAAGTGCTGATCGACAATCCCGATATCGGCCTCTGCATGCTGGGCGACCGCAACGAGCGCGCGGTCTATTTCCTCAATCACCTCGAATATGACAACCGCTCGCTGGCCGACGAATATGAGCGCGACGTCAAGGCCGGGCTCGACACCCCGCCGCCGGTAAACCTGTTCCCCAATGGCGACACCACGGCGGAGCCCGAGAACCGCTGGCGCAGCCATGCGCACCTGTTGTTCCAGAACTGGATCAACGAAATCTACCAGACGACGCCGTATCGGCTCGACGAAATCGGTAGTTAGGCAATGCGGGGCTGCAGGGCCCCGCATTCATTTTCGGCCTGATTGCCCCCGGCTCTCTTGTAAACCGACCTCGCGGCCTTAACTTGCTATGACCACGAGGACATTCGCCTTGCCGCAGCCGCCGACCACGATCACCGACGAACTGGGCATCGCCCTCGCAAACCTGGCCGACAGCGCCACGGGCGTGCTGACGCCAACGCTGCGGCTGGGGGTGACCGGGCTCAGCCGCGCCGGCAAGACCATCTTCATCACCGCGCTGGTGCATAACCTTTTGACGCAAGGCCGCCTGCCGGGCTTTGCGCCGCTGGCCGATGGTCGCTTCATCGGCGCCAGACTGGCCGAATATCCCGACGCCACCATTCCGCGCTTTGCCTATGAGCAGCACCTCGCTTCCCTATCGGCCAACCCGCCCGTATGGCCCGAGGGCACACGGCGGATTTCGCAATTGCGGCTGGTGCTGAAATACCAGTCGGCCAAGTGGTGGGCCGGGATGACCGGGCCGGCCACGCTCAATCTCGACATTGTCGACTATCCCGGCGAATGGCTGCTCGACCTGCCGCTGCTGGGCCTCGGCTTTGCCGAATGGAGCGCCGAGGCGCTGGCCCGCGCCCGCCTGCCGGGACATTCCCGGGAGGCCGGGGATTTCCTCGCCGCCCTCGACAGCATCGATGTGTCGCGTGACGCCAGCGACATGGCCGCGGAACAGTTGGCCGCGACCTTTACCACCTATCTGCGGCGCAGCCGCGAGCATGGGGCGCTTTCCACCCTGCCGCCGGGGCGGTTCCTGCTGCCCGGCGACCTTGAGGGCTCGCCGGCCCTCACCTTCGCGCCCTTGCCCAGGCCACCGGGCGCCGTGCGCAATGGCAGCCTCTACGCCATGCTGGAGCACCGCTACGAGGCCTACAAAGCGCAGGTCATCCGGCCCTTCTTCCGCGATCACTTCGCCCGGCTCGATCGGCAGGTGGTGCTGGTCGACACGCTGCGCGCGCTCAATACCGGCCCCGAAGCCGTCAACGACCTCGAGACTGCGCTCACCGCCGTACTCTCCTGCTTCCGGCAGGGCGAGACCAACCCGCTGCTGCGTCCCTTCACGCGAAACATCGATCGCATCCTCTTCGCGGCCACCAAGGCCGACCATGTCCACCACACCAGCCACGACCGGCTGGAGGCTATTCTCAACCGCCTCGTCGCCAATGCGCGCAAGCGGGCGAGCTTTGCGGGTGCTGAAACCAAATCCATCGCCATGGCAGGCATCCGCGCCACCAGCGAAGGCACGATCCGCGAAGGCGGAGAAACGCTGCCCACACTGGTCGGCACGCCCCTGGCGGGCGAGGTGCTGGATGGCGTGACCTATGACGGCCGATCCGAAATCGCCTTGTTTCCCGGTGACTTGCCGGAGCGGCCGGATTCATTGTTCGAGGATGGACAGCCCGTGGCGCTCAACTTCCTCCGCTTCACGCCGCCGCAAAAGCTCGAGCGCAACGCTGCCGGCGACCTGGTCCTGCCTCATATACGGCTCGACCGCGCCCTCGATTATCTCATCGGAGACTGGATGGCATGAAGCGTCCCGTAGCCCGTCCTGTGGACAGACCCGACACAGCGTCGGACGCCTTCCGCGCGCCGCGCGCCTTCAGGCCGGACCGGGCCGAAATCGTCGAAACCAGCTTCGAGCCACCCGCAGAACCAGAACTCGTCGCGCCGGTGCCCCGCCGCTTGGGCTGGCTCGGGAAGCTGGCCTGGACGACGGGTGGCATCCTCATTTCAGCAGGTCTCGGACTGGCCGCCGACCGGCTGATCCGCGACCTGTTTGCCACCAATGAATGGCTGGGCTGGCTGGGCCTGGGCGTGCTCGGCGCCTTCCTGGTTGCCGTGGTGGCGCTGGTCATCCGCGAAATGCTGGCGCTGCGCCGCCTCTCGGTTCTGGACGCCACGCGCGCCGATGCCGCCCGCGCCCATGCGGACAATGACCGCAAATTGGCCGGAGCGGTGGCGGATCATCTCAACGGTGTCTATGCCGGCCGCCCCGACCTGGCCCGCGGTCGCGACAACCTCAACGGCCATCTCGATAACCTGTTCGACGGAAACGAGGTCATCGCGCTGGCCGAGCGGAGCCTGATGGCGCCGCTGGATGCGCGCTCCAAGGCGCTGGTGGCCGCATCGGCACGGCGCGTGGCGCTGGTAACGGCGGTTTCGCCCCGCGCGCTGATCGACATCGCCTTTGTCATCTATGAAAGCGTGCGTCTCGCCGGCGCGATCGCCGCGCTCTACGGGGCCCGTCCGGGCTTTTTCGGCTTCTGGCGGCTGGCCGGGTCGGTGCTCGCGCATCTGGCCGTCACCGGCGGTCTGGTGCTCACCGATGGCGTGGTCGAGCAGCTCGTGGGCCAGGGCCTTGCCGCCAAGCTGTCCGTAAGGCTGGGCGAAGGCGTGGTCAACGGGCTGATGACCGTGCGCGTCGGCATTGCCGCCATGCGCGTGGTCCGCCCCCTGCCCTTCGAAGTGCTGTCGCAACCGACCGTGCGGGATTTCATCCCCGAACTGGTGAAGGTAACGGCCGATGCGGGGCGTGGCTCAGGCAGCCAGCAGTGACGGGGTCTCGAAGGTCTCGAGCTGCGGCTGGGCGAAGAAGTAGCCTTGGAACAGAGATATGCCAGCCGCCCGCAGGGTGACCATTTCGGCCTCCGTTTCTACGCCCTCCGCCAACACCAGAATGCCCATTTGCCTCGCCATGCCGACAATGGCAGCGACGATGGCCTGGCGGGCCGGAGAGCTGTCGACCCCGCGCAGCAGCTCCATGTCGATCTTGATGAGGTCCGGCTGGAATTTGGCGAGCAGGCCCAGGCCCGCATAGCCCGCGCCGAAATCGTCGAGCGCCGTCATGAAGCCCATGCGCTTGTATTCGGCGACGATATTGGCGACATGGCCGGCATCCACCATGCGCTCGTTCTCGGTGAATTCGAACATCAGGCGATTGGGATTGAACTGCACGCGCGCCGCTGCCGCGAGGGTAGCGCGGATGCAGGCGCGCGGTTCGTACACGGCATTGGGCATGAAGTTGATCGAGAGGCGCGACGTGGACGACGGCGGCAGGTGTTGGCCGGCCAGTTCGATGGCCTTCACCCGGCAGGCCTGGTCGAAGACATAGCGGTTGGCCTCGGTGACTGCGGACAACACCGAACCCGCGCCCTGCCCCGCGATACCACGGACCAGCGCCTCATAGCCCCAGACCGCACCGGCACTCATATCGATGATGGGATGAAAGGCCATCGTAAAGGGAACGGGAAAGTCTTCGCCGTTGCGGCAGCCCTGGCAGGACGCGACCATGATTAACCTATGTTATTATGAGGACTACAGTATTTCCTCATCATCGACGATAGGTGTTAAGGCATGGACAATGCTGCAGAGGCATAGGGGCCGACCGGAGGCTCCCGCGTTCCTCTCCCATTGGGGAGAGGTGGCCTGGCGAAGCCGGGTCGGTGAGGGGAGGCTCCCCGCAACCCCCGCGCCGGCGGAAGCTGCCATTCGAGCACAGCTCTCATGGCCTTCTCACTTTCAATCGCTCCGCCGGAGCGATTGACCCTACGGGACAGTTCGAAGCCCCTCATCCGGCGCTACGCGCCACCTTCTCCCCGATAGGGAGAAGAAAGCCCGGACTAAAAATCCTTGGCGGCGCTGGGAGCCAGTGTGAGCGTCAGCCCGTCCAGCGCATCGGAGCAGAGGATCTGGCAGGAGAGGCGCGAATTGCTCTTCACGTCGCCGACGCTGTCGAGCATGTCCTCTTCCTCGTCGCTGGGCGCGCCGACGGCGTCGAGCCAGGCCGGATCGACATAGACGTGGCAGGTGGCGCAGGAACAGGCGCCGCCGCACTCGGCCTTGATGTTGAGGCCCCAGTCGCGAATGACCTCCATCACGCGCCAGCCTTCGAGCCCTTCGAGTTCGTGCACGTCGCCAGCCTGGTCGGTAACGGTGATCTTCATGGGGCGCTCCTCAACAGCGCGATGGGGATAGCGGGTTGGTGGGCGACCCGCAAGCATATCCATTCCTTCGTCACCACCCGACTTGTTCGGGTGGTCCATACATCGTCAAGATGGATTGCCCGGACAAGCCGGGCAATGACGACGGAGGGGGGAGTCTGGACCCTCAGGCCACGCCGAGCTTCTTCTGCAGCTTGGTGCTCGAGGTCGTGTACTGGAACACCACGCGCTCGCCCGGCGAGATGACGGCCTTGGCGGCCTGGGCCATCAGCGCGGCCTCGTGGAAGCCCGAGAGGATCAGCTTGAGCTTGCCCGGATAGTAGTTGATGTCGCCGATGGCGTAGATGCCGGGCACCGAGGTCTCGAACTTCTCGGTGTCGACGACGATGGTATTGTCGTTGAGTTCGAGCCCCCAATCGGCCACCGGGCCGAGCTTCATGGTGAGGCCGAAGAACGGCAGCAGGCGCGTCGCCGGGATCGAGAGGTCGCCGGCATCTGTGGTCAGGTGCACGTGATTGATCTGCCCATCTTCGCCGTCGAGCTTGGCGATCTGGCCGAGCTGGAAGTTGATCTTCCCGTCGGCGACCAGTTCCTTCATCTTGTTGACCGAGGCAGGCGCGGCCTTGAAGGCATCACGACGGTGCACGAGGGTCAGCGTGCGCACGATGGGGGCCAAGTTCAGCGTCCAGTCCAGCGCGGAGTCACCGCCGCCGACGATCACCACGTCCTGGTCGCGGAAATCTTCCATCTTGCGCACGGCATAGAAGACCGACTTGTTCTCGAACTGCTCGATATCGGCCACCGGCGGGCGCTTGGGCTGGAACGAGCCGCCGCCGGCCGCGATCACCACCACCTTGGTGTGGAAGATTTCGTCGGCATCGGTTTCCAGACGGAAGCTGCCATCGGCCTGCTTCTCGATCGAATTGACCATGCGCGAGAAGTGGAATTCGGGCGCAAAGGGCGCGATCTGCGCCATCAGGTTATCGGTGAGCTGCTGGCCGGTGACCACGGGAAAGCCCGGAATGTCGTAGATCGGCTTTTCGGGATAGAGCTCGGCGCACTGGCCGCCGGGACGGTCGAGAATGTCGATGAAATGGCATTTGATGTCCAGCAGACCGAGTTCGAAGGCCGCAAACAGCCCGCAGGGGCCCGCGCCAATGACGACGACATCGGTGGTGATCTCAGTGCTCATCTTGTTTCATTTCTGTCTCGCCGGGTGGTAGCCATCCCATCCCGGCGTCATTCCCGCAAAGCGGGAACCTCTGTTTCAGGTAACGGGGGTTCCCGCTGTCGCGGGACTGACCCTGTGGTTAATATGAGTAACGCGCTCCAATTACCCTAGGAGACGCGGCGAAGGAAGGGCCGAGTGCCGACCGGCACTTCGGTGACGCCGACGGGCTGGTAGAACAGCGCCATTTCCGGCAGGCGGTTCTCGATCAGCGCCTGGCGGGTGGGCTCGTGCGTGACCACGAGGGCATTGAAGCCGCAGCGCCGCATATGCGGAATCTGATCCTGCAGAACATCGCCTACAGCCCTGATTTCGCCGGCATACTTCAGCCGCTCGACCAGGAGCCGCGCCGTCGAATAGCCACGTCCGTCCGAGAAGGCCGGGAACCGGACCGCAACCGAAGCGAACCGCGCCAGATCGTCGGCCACATCCTCGATCTTTTCTCCCGGCGAGACCAGGAGCCCGAGGGGATGCGGGTTGGCGAGGAACTCGGCGCGATTGGCCAGAAACACCGGCAGCGGCACATGGACGTAGCGCGCCTCGGACGGATTGGCGCCTTCTTCCCAGTCCTTGAATGGATCGGCGATGAAAGCCCCATCTTTCCAGAGGGTGTGGCGGGCTGCAGCAGTCATCGGGTTTGCGATCGCTCCACTGAAGTCATAATGGATGCCGCATTCCTTCTTGTTGAGGCCGCGCCACCGTCCCGCGCGCGGATCCTCGCCTTCGGCCACAACCGAGGTGCAGGGCGCGCAGCCAATGGACTTGTAGCCTTTGGCATAGAGCGGATGCTCGGGCAAGCGGTGCGCCTGGCGGTATTCGACGACGTCGGCGTCGGAAAAATAGGCCAGCGGATTGACCTTGATGCGATCATCGCTGGTCAATTCGAAATGCGGCAGCACCCCGCGTTCGGTGGTCTGGTAACGCTTGCGGCCGGTGACCCAGCCGCCGAACTGCTCGGTGATCGGCTCAAGCGGCTCGGTCTTGCGGATATGGCAGCACGAATCCGGATCGGTCTCCCAGAGATCGCCATTGGGATCGAAGCGCAGCACATCCTTGGCATCGGGCAAGATCGCCCGGACATTGCTGAGGCCAAGCGTTGTCTTGAGCGTCTCGACATAGGCGAGCGTCTCTGGGAAATGCTTGCCGGTTTCGAGGAAATAGACCGGCAGCGACGGATCGACCTGCGCCACCATGTGGAGCAGCACGGCGGAGTCGGCGCCGAAGGACGAAACGATGGCCAGGTCTCCGGGCAGCACTTCGGTGATGGCGTAGCGCAGCACGCCGACCGCGTCCATTTCGTCGAACATGCCGTTAAGCGCCAGGATGCCGAGCGCCTTGAGCTTGTCATGGGCGGCAGGCGCCGGAGCGAGTTTAGGCATTGCCATGGAAAATCTCCGCAACCAGAGGCGCGCCAGCGCCACCTCTCCCTTGGGGGAGAGGTCGACCCACTCGGGTCGGGTGAGGGGGCCTTGCAACGGACGCGGGGACAAAGGCCCCCTCACCCGGCGCGTTCGCGCCGACCTCTCCCCCAGAGGGAGAGGTGAACAGGGCATCAAGCATTCCCATACAGCGCCTCCTTGAACGGAGCCTCGCCCAGGCGCCGATAGGCCTGGATGAAGGTCTCATCCGCGCCCTGGCGCTGGGTGATGTAGAAATCCACCAGTTTTTCGATGGCGCCGGGCACCTGCTCGGCCTCGAAGCCGGGGCCGATGATCTTGCCCAACGAAGCCTGCTCGGTGGCGTCGCCGCCCAGGGTGATCTGGTAGAGCTCGCCGCCCTTCTTCTCGACGCCCAAAATGCCGATATGGCCCACATGGTGGTGGCCGCATGCATTGATGCAGCCGGAAATCTTGATCTTGAGGTCGCCGATATCCTTCTGCCGGTCCGGCGCGGCGAACTTGCGCGAAATTTCCTGCGCGATCGGGATCGAGCGGGCATTGGCCAGGGCGCAGAAATCGAGCCCCGGGCAGCAGATCATGTCGGTGATGAGGTTGTTGTTGCCCTCGGCCAGCTCGGCCTTGACCAGCACGTCATAGATGGTGCGCAGGTCGCTGAGCGCCACATGGGGCAGAACCAGGTTCTGTTCGTGGGTGACGCGCAACTCGTCGAACGAATACTTTTCGGCGAGATCGGCGACCACATCCATCTGCGCATCGCTCGCGTCGCCTGGCGCGCCGCCCACGGGCTTCAGCGAAATCGTCACCGAGGCATAGCCGGGCTGGGCATGGGCGTTGATGTTGTTGTCGAGCCAGCGGCCATAGGCAGGATCGACGATGGATTCGTAGGCCACGTCGATCTTCGTCATGGCCTGGGGCGCGAAGGCCGGTGCGGCGAAATAGGCCGAGATGCGATCGAGCTCTTCCTGCGGCAGGGTCAGCACGCCGCCACGCACTTCGGCGAATTCGGCTTCCACCTGGCCCTTGATGCTTTCGAGGCCTTCCTCGTGCACCAGGATCTTGATGCGCGCCTTGTACTTATTGTCCCGGCGGCCATAGCGGTTGTAAACGCGCATGATGGATTCGAGATAAGCCAAGAGGTGCTCGTTGGGCACGAAGCTGTTGATCAGCTTGGCGATCATCGGCGTACGCCCCAGGCCACCGCCGACCCAGACTTCCCAGCCGATTTCACCGGCAGCATTCACCGCCGCCTGAAGGCCGATATCGTGGAAACGGATGGCGGCGCGGTCGTGCGGCGCGCCGGTAATGGCGATCTTGAACTTGCGCGGGAGATACGAGAATTCCGGATGCAGGCTCGACCACTGGCGCAGGATTTCGGCGACCGGGCGAGGATCGATGATCTCGTCGGCAGCGGCGCCGGCGAACTGGTCCGTGGTGACATTGCGGATGCAATTGCCCGAGGTCTGGATGGCGTGCATTTCCACGCTGGCCAGCTCGTCGAGGATGACGGGAATATCCTTGAGCCTGGGCCAGTTGTACTGGATGTTCTGACGCGTGGTGAAATGGCCGTAGCCACGATCATAAGTGCGCGCGATATGGGCAAGCTTGCGCATCTGGCGGCTCGACAGCGTGCCGTAGGGCACGGCGACGCGCAGCATATAGGCATGCAGTTGCAGATAGAGCCCGTTCATCAGCCGCAGCGGCCGGAACTGGTCTTCGGAAAGCTCGCCCGAAAGACGGCGCTTCACTTGGTCTGCAAACTGCGCCGTGCGACCCGCTACGAAAGCGGCGTCGAATTCGTCATATCGATACATGCCCGTCTTCACCTAAGTGCTGGCGTTCATACGCCTGCCCGTTGAGAGAGAGGGGAGCGGTGGGGCCCGCCGCCCTGATGCGTTCGCGCAGGCGCTTGGGCACGATGGCGCCCTCGACCTGCTCGACTTCTTCGATTTCAAGGCTGATGACCCGGCCGCCGGCCTTGGTCGCGGCCAGCGCGGCATCGCGCTCGGCAGCCTGATCCTTGGCAAAAAGGCGCGCCGCCTGCAGGTCCTCGACCCAGTTGCCGGCGCCGTCGAGATAGACGGTGGCGCCCGAGGTCAGTTCGTTGCCGGTGAGGATTTCCATGGGATCACGCTACCTTGAAAGATGTGCTGGCGGCCGCAGCCGCCTCGGTCCAGTCGCCCTCGGCAACCGCCTGACCGATAAGTATGACGGCTGGGCCATCGACGAAGTCGACGGCGCCATTGGCCAGCGCGCCCAGCGTGCCGGCATAGGATGTGTGGTCGGCGCGGCCGGCATTGACCACAATGCCGACGGGCAGGCTCGAAGCAGCGCCATGCGCCACGAGCCGCGCCGCAACATCGGCGGCGATGGCCTTGCCCATGTAGAGCGCCAGCGTCAGGCCCGAACCGGCGAGCGCCGCCCAGTGGGCCAGATCGCTGTCTTCGGCGCCATGCGCCGTGGCGACCACAAAGCCGCTCGACACTTTCCGCAGGGTCACCGGCGTCGCCGTATCGGCGGCGGCGGCCATAGCCGCACTGACCCCCGGCACGATTTCGTAGGCAATACCGGCCTTGCGCAGGGCGGCAATTTCTTCGCCAGCGCGGCCGAAGATCATCGGATCGCCGGATTTGAGCCGCGCCACGCGCTTGCCTTCGCCGGCGAGGCGCACGATCAGCGTATTGATCTGCGCCTGGCTGAAGGAGTGATGCCCACGCGCCTTGCCGACACAGATTTGCTCGGCATCGCGGCGGCCCATCTCGACCACGGCCGGCGGCACGAGCTGGTCATGCACGATGACGTCGGCCTGCTGCAGCAGGCGCTGGGCGCGCAGCGTGAGGAGGTCTTCGGCGCCCGGACCGGCGCCGATCAGCCAGACCACCCCCTGCCCCGAACCGTTTTTCGCATGGGTATCCAGCAAGGCTTCGGCGCCGGCGCGGTCCATGCCGGGGCGCGTGACGAGGTCTTCGTAAAAGCGACGGCGGGCCGCGCCGTCGTGAATCAGGCCCTCAACGCGCTGCCGCAAGCCACCGGCGAGACTCGCGATTTTCCCGAGGCCCGGCGAGAGCAGCGCCTCGATCTGCGCCCGCACCAGCCGCGCCAGCACCGGTGCATCGCCCTCGGTCGAGATGGCGACGGTCAGCGGCGCGCGCTCGACGATGGAGGGCGTGTAGAAATCGCATTCAGCGGGCACGTCGACGACATTGAGCGGAATATTGAGCCGCCGCGCCTCGGCCTTCGCCAATTCGGCATCGGCGCTCTCTTCGGCAACGAACACCAAAGCCGCGCCGGCAATGTCTTCGGCGCGCAGCGCCCGCTCGAAAAGGGCCACCGGGAATGCGGAAAAATCGACCTCGATCTGGCGGGAATAAATCTCTATGGAACTTGTCGTCTTAGCGACCAACCGGACTTTGTTCAGGGCCTCGTCGGCGCCGCCGACGATGATGATGCGCTTGCCCTTGACCTTAAAACTCAACGGAAATGTGTTGAGGGAGCCCATAGTCGTCCTGTTCCAGAGATGCGGGAAAATAGTCTAACCGCCACATGCCAACAAGATGTTGAAAATCAATAGCTTATATATTTCCCTACAGACGCCGCGCGTGGAACGTCAGCGACAATTTGCAGGCCGTGCCGCCAAATGAATCTTTGCCGGAGACGGGCATAGAATATTTTGCCTCGGATGGCTTAAAATCGGACCACCTCGCCATCGCATGGACCCAGTCATGACACAGCGAAACCTGCTCCCTGCCCTGACCATCGCACTGCTGCTCGGCATTCCGGGCGCCGCCGCCATGGCGCCGCTGCCAAGGCCGGTCGTCGACAACGCAATCGAACCGGGCAAGGCAGCGCCCTTTGTCGGCGCCTGGTCCATCACCGTTCCTACGCGGGATGTGACCGATCCCAGCACCAATCTCGCCATCTGCGATCTGCCGGTGCGGATCGAGCCAGCCGACAATTCCCACATAGTCTACCTTGGCCCGGGTGAGACCGAAGCGGACGCGGCCATCGAACTGATCGCCACGGGTGACGGCACCGACTGGAAGCCGATTGCCGGCGGCCCCGCCTTTTTCGCCCTATGGGTCACGCCGGATCAGTTTTACCTCTACGACGCGGTGGATGAGGGCGAGCCCGATTGGGCGGCGCCTTATGTGTACAACAGGTGCTTTTAGCGTGAAACTTGTCCCACCCACTGGCTGTAATCCCGGCGGAAGCCGGGATCCATCCTGAAACCTCAAGATGGGCCCCGGCCTTCGCCGGGGTGACATGGGGTATGGCTCGTCGAGTGAAAGCCCGCCTCACCCCTGCCGCGTCGGCACGTGTACGACCAGCCCGTCCAGCGCATCGCGGACCTTGATCTGGCAGCTCAAGCGGCTCGAATCCTTCACGTCGAAGGCAAAGTCGAGCATGTCTTCCTCCATCATCGAAGGGCCGCCGACAGTCTCGCGCCAGGCATCATCGATATAGACGTGACAGGTCGCGCAGGTGCAGGCGCCGCCGCATTCGGCCACGATGCCGGGAACGGCATTCATGATCGCGGTTTCCATTACCGTCGAGCCATTCTGGCCGTCGGTCTCAATGCGTTCACCCGAACTGGTGACATAGGTGATCTTGGTCATGGGGAGCCTGTATCAGTCGATAATCAGAGGTCGAGGAGACCTTCAAGATAGTGCTTTTCGACGCCAAACATAGCCTTGACCGCCGCGATGCGCTCAAGTGCCGCCGCGCGCGAGCCGGCATTGCCCTTCTGCGCGACGATCAGATTGTTCTTGGGCGTATGGGCGTCGGAGACGAACTCGAACACCTTCGTGCGATAGCCATTGGCTTCGAGCAGCAGCGCGCGCAGGCCGTCGGTGACCATTTCGGCCTGCTTTTCCATGAATGTGCCATGGCGCAGGAGGAAGTCGAGATTGGCATCGGGCTTGCCGGCCTCGATCTGGCGTCGGATCTGCTTGTGGCAGCAGGGGGCGACGGCGATGAGCCCTGCCCCCGCCTTGATACCCTGATAGATCGCATCATCAGTCGCCGTGTCGCAGGCATGGAGCGCAATGACCGCATCGGCGCCGCTCGCGTCACAGTCGAGGATGCTGCCTGCCTCGAAGCGCAAGCCGGCAAAGCCGCTCTCCTTGGCCAGCGCATTTCCGGATTCCACCAGCGCCGGGCGCAGTTCGACGCCGACAATCTCGGTCGACTGCCCGGCGCGGTTGGCGAGGTAGTCGTAGAGCGCGAAATCGAGGTAGCCCTTGCCCGCACCCATATCGAGAATGCGCGGATTCTTTGCCTTAAGCTGCTGAATCAGCGGGGCAAAAATCTCGACCATCTTGTTGATCTGGCGGAACTTGTCCTGCGCATCATTGCGCACGGCGCCGTCCTTGCCAGTAATGCCAAGAGCATGCAGCCAGTGAGCCGAAGTGTCCGTCAGCGCCCGATTTTTCGTCCTGTCGTGACCGGCATCGACAGCTTCGCGGCCCGCCACTTCACTGCGCTTGAGGCGCTGCTTGTCGCCCTGCCGCTCGAACTGCAGGTCGAAGCCGGTCGTTTCCAGCCGGGCGCTGCGATACTGCGCGGCAAGCCCTTCGGCAAGGAAGGCGGCGGCCTCGTCGGCGGTGAGATTCTTGGTGATGTCGCGCGTCTTGTAGCGGAAGACCAGGCTCAGGCGCTCGCCTGCCTTGATCGCGACCTTGCGACCCTCGACCGATTTGAGATCGGCTTCCGGCCCGTGATAGCCGCCCAGCTTCAGCCGAACGATTGAGCCATCGGCAAAGGCGTTGCCGAAGGCCGCCACGAATTCGCCGATGCGATCGGGTGCGCTCAATGCCGTTCCTTGGTGGTGAGGAAGCGGATCTTTGGCCAGTCCTGCTTGGCCCGATCCGCCCACCACGCATTCTGCGCGAGAAAGACCGGTGCCTCGGTGCGGTCCTCGGCCATGTTGACCTTTTGAGCCGTGATGAAGCGCTTCAGCTCTTCCGGATCGTCACTTTCGACCCAGCGCGCCACTTCAAAACCCATGCTTTCGAAGGTGATCGGCACGCCGTATTCGCCGGCCACTCGGCTGGCCAGAACTTCAAGCTGGAGCTGGCCCACCACGCCCACAATCCAGTCGGCGCCCACCATGCGGCGGAACACCTGGGTGACGCCTTCCTCGGCGAGATCCGAGAGCGCCTTGGACATCTGCTTGGTCTTCATCGCGTCGGTGAGGCGCACGCGGCGGATGATTTCCGGCGCGAAATTTGGAATGCCGGTCACATTGATATTGGCGCCCTCGGTCAGCGTGTCGCCCACCGACAGCGTGCCGTGATTGGGAATGCCGACAATGTCGCCCGCCACCGCTTCCTCGGCGAGCTCGCGATTATTGCCGAAAAAGAACATCGGATTGGACACAGCCATGTCCTTGCCCGAGCGCACGTTCTTGAGGCGCATGCCGCGCTCGAACTTGCCCGAGCAGAGGCGCACGAAGCCGATGCGGTCGCGGTGATTGGCGTCCATGTTCGCCTGCACCTTGAACACGAAGCCGGTGACCTTCTTGTCATTGGGCTCGATCGGCGCCGGCAATGCCGGCTGCGGCCGCGGTTCCGGACCCCAGTCCCCCAGGGTGCGCAGGAGCTCGGCCACCGAAACGCCCTTGAGCGCCGAACCGAACAGCACCGGGCTCAAATGGCCCTGGTGGAACGTCTCGAGATCGAAGCCGGGCAGCATGGCCTGGGCCATTTCCAGCGTTTCGAGCGCCGTCATGAAGACGGGATTGTCGACCAGCTCTTCCACATCCAGCAGGTCTTCGAGGCTTTCGAACTCCGCAATGATCTTGCCCTGCGGATTGAGCACCCGCTTTTCCACGAGGTCGATATAGCCGCCGAAATCGACGCCCTGCCCGATGGGCCAGAGCACTGGCGTCAGGTCGAGCGCCAGCTTGGATTGGATCTCGTCGATCAGGTCGAGCGGCGCCTGGCCCTCGCGGTCCACCTTGTTGATGAAGGTGATGATCGGGATATCGCGCAGGCGGCAGACTTCGAAGAGCTTCAGCGTCTGCGATTCAATGCCCTTGGCCGCGTCGATGACCATGATGGCGGCGTCCACGGCGGTCAGCGTACGATAGGTGTCCTCGGAAAAGTCCGAGTGGCCCGGGGTGTCGAGCAGGTTCAGCGTCAGCCCGTCATAGTCGAAGGTCATCACCGAGGAGGTGATGGAAATGCCGCGCTGCTGCTCCATTTCCATCCAGTCCGAGCGGGTCGAGCGCTGACCGGCCTTGCCACGCACGGCGCCCGCCTGCTGGATCGCGCCCGCCGCGGCCAGCAGCCGCTCGGTCAGCGTGGTCTTGCCGGCGTCAGGGTGCGAGATGATCGCGAAGGTACGACGCAGGCGAAAAGGTTCGGCGGTAGGCCGGGGCGAGACCGCGGCGGCATTGGACATGGACATGGATCTGCTGAATGCTGTCGCGGGCGAGAGGCCCGACGATACCCGACTTCATATGGGGCGCTCTATAGGCGCTGGCAATGCCGCGGTCAAACCGCGGGCTGCTGGTCCGGGTGGTGCCGGTCTTCCGCACCTAGGCAGAAGACCGGGGGTCACTAAAGGCCCTGGCCGTCAGAACCGGTAGGCGAGGCCGGCGCGCACGGCGTGGGAGGTTGCCTTGACGCCGGGATAGGCGCCGTCGAAGGTCATGTCACGGCTGCCATAGTCGGTGTAGCGGTATTCCGCGCGCACGAACCAGGCGTCGGAGAACGCCACTTCGGCGCCAACACCCGCCGTCCAGCCGATAAACGTATCGGAATCGCGGAATTGCGCATTGGCCGGGCTGGTGGTCGAGCCGCCGATATGGGCGACGGCGAGGCCCGCCGTGCCGTAGACGTGGAAGGCATCGACGGCAAAGCCGACGCGGCCGCGCAGCGACCCCTGGTATTCGAGCGTACCGCGGCAGGTCCAGGTGGCGACGGCGCAGGTGCCGGTCCCGTGGAAGCCGGCATATTCGGCATCCGCTTCGGCGCCGAGCACGAGCCCGTTATCCTGCTGGAAATTGACGCCGGCGAAGACGCCGCCGACAATGCCATTACCCTCGATGACGGTGGCGCCGGGCACGTCGATACGCGGCCTCAGCCCACCCACGGTGATACCGAGATACTGGCCCGTCCATCCGCCTGCGGCGCGATCCTCTTCGAAGTCGAAGTTCGGCGGCTGATAATAGGGATAGTCCGCGGCCATCGCCGGGGACGCAATGACGGCGAGTGCTGCAACCACGAAAGACAGACGCATGGTGACCTCCAGTTCCTGGATAGAACTGTCGGCGATTATGCTTAATGGGCGATTAAGCCGGGCTCCCGGCCTCAAAGCATAACGATGAGGCGATATCAGCCGGCGTCGCTCGCCAGCATCCGGGCGATGAAGTCGCGCACTTCCTCGACTTCCATGCCCAGGTCCTCGATGCGTTCAGGCGCCAACGGCCGTCCGGCCTTGAGGTCCTTCTCGAGGGCTGCCGCAAGGTCGGCAATTCCCCAGGCCCCTACACCCGCGGCGGCGCCCTTGATGGAATGGAGATTGATGGCGAGGTCATCGAAGCCGGTCGCCAGCTTCAGCCGCCCGAAATAGGTGGTGAGCGTCGTTTCGAAGAGACGCAGGATTTCGAGCTCGAGGTTTTCGTCGCCCAGGCACTGCTTGGCGAGGTGCACCAGATCCACCGGCCGCATGGGCCGCTTGGCGCTCTCCTGCGACGCATATTCGATGAATGCTCTCTGCGCCATTCTGGCTTGCTCCTGCCTATGCCGGCAGGCCCGGAGCCCACCTTGTGCACAAGCCTAATGGCGAGGGCATGAACAGGGGATTAAGCCACATCTTTGCCTTTGTTTGCCCATCCATTCCTTAACGTTTCCCACCCGAAAATTAACCTTTGGGTAAGAAACCGTTCGGTTTGCATAAAATTGAATGTATGAATGAGCTTTGAACCAGCGCGCGGCGGCGAGGGTTGGGGGAACGATGCGGGGCATTTGCATCGAATTGTTCCGGTTTGGCGACCGGCCCGGAAAGGGCGGGCCTGCCATGACTACTCGTAAAGCCCGCCGTGAAGCTGTTGTGCCGACGCGAGAGTTGTAAAGAGTATGGCGAAGAATCCGACCCCCCAGAACGACCCGGCAGCCTTGGCCTTTTCGGCCGTAGAGGATGCCCTGAAGGATTCGGTCTTCAATCTGGACCCGCCGGCACAGCCCGCTCAGGACAAGAAGCAGGAAAAAAAGCAGGACAAGAAGCCTGATCCGGCCCGGTCCGAACGTCTGCGCGCCGCCGATCGCATTGCCCAGCAGGCCAGCGCAGTCGCCAATGACGACCGCGTGTCGGCCTCGAAACTCCTTTACAGCCTCCAGGATCGCTCGTCCGCCGCGCCCAACTGGCTCGCGCTGCTGCTGTCGATCGTCTGGATCGCCGCGGTCGGCGTCGTCGCCTGGATGCGCTACGGCGCCCAGATGGCCAATCCCGGCCCCTTCCTCGGGTCGATCGAATTCGTGGCCATCCTGGCCATCATGTTCATTCCGGTGCTCGGCTTCTTTGCCGTGGCAACGCTGTTCCGCCGCGCCGCCGACCTGCGCAACGCCGCCTCCTCGATCACCCAGGCCGCCATTCGCCTGGCCGAGCCCGAAGTGACCGCCGCCGACAAGGTTGCCTCGGTGGGCCAGGCTGTTCGCCGCGAGGTGAACGCCCTGGGCGACGGGCTCGAACGCGCCCTCTCCCGCGCCGGCGAACTCGAAGTGATGATCCATAACGAGGTCACCGCGCTCGAACGCACCTATTCCGACAATGAATCGCGCATGCGTGCGCTGATTGCCGAACTGGCCAGCCAGCGCGAAAGCGTGCTCACCAATACCGAGCGCGTGCGCGAGGCCATCACCGAAAGCCATACCGGCCTCGTCTTCGATCTCGACATGATCAGCCAGCGCATTGCCGGCACCATCGTCGAAAGCGGCGGCAACCTGACCCGCGCCCTCGAAACCGCCGGCAATACGCTGACCATCGGCTTTTCCGAACGCGCCGATGGCTTCGTGAACCTCGTCGACAACCGCACCAGCGACTTCCTCACCGCGCTCGACGACAGCGCCGGCCGCCTGTCGCTCGGCTTCGAGGACCATGCCGCCAGCACCGCCCGCAATTTCGAGAACCGCACGCTCGAAATCACCTCGGCGATCGACAGCCGCATGGCCGATCTGACCGAGGCGCTGGACAGCCGCGCCGCGCGCATGACCGGCACGCTGGAAACTCATACTGGCGCCCTTTCCTCGGCCATCGAGGATCGCACCTCGGCCCTGGCCAACCTCCTTTCCGAGGGCGGCACCACTCTGGTCGACCTGCTGCGCGATCGCGGCCTCGAGGTCAGCGAAGCGCTCGAAGCCATCGGCGCCCGCGTCTCGGGCGACATTTCGAGCCGCTCCACCGAGGCCGAACTGCTGCTGGCCACCCTCACCCGCCAGCTCGACGAATCCGTCTCGATCCAGCTCAATTCCCTCGACAGCCGCCTGCAATCGGCGATCATCGAGATCAATGGCGCCCTCGACGACACGTCCGAGCGCGCGCGCCTCACGCTCTCGACCGCCGGGCAGGACTCGCTCAGCCTCTTCGACCAGCGCCTCACCGAGATCACGGGCCTGCTCGACGACAAGCTGCACGCCCTCGACAACGTCATTGGCGACAAGGGCGAGGACCTGGTCCAGCGCCTCGACAAGCAGGGTGTCAGCTTTGCCGCCCGGGCCAATGTGCTGGAAATGGCGCTGAACGAGGAATCCGGTCGCTTCAACGACATCGTTGCCGAGCGCACGCGGGAGCTGAGCGACGTCATCGGCGCCAAGACCGCTGCCCTGACCGAAACGCTCAACAGCCGCACCCAGCAGATTTCGGATAATCTCGACGGCCATGCCGAACTCCTGAGCGAAGCGCTCGACACCCGTACCGGCAGGCTCGATGCCATGCTGTCGAGCCGCGCCATCGAGGTGGGCGAAGCGATCACCAGCCGCACCAGCGCCCTGGAAGAGACCTTCCTCACCCGCACCAGCGCGCTCGAGGAAACCCTCACCAGCCGTGGCGCCGAGCTGGGCGAAGCCATCCGCCTGCGTTCGCAGGAACTGGGCGACACGCTGTTGACCGGCACGCAGACCTTCGACCAGGCTATTGCCGGCCGCACCCAGCGCCTTGCCGACACCATTTCCGAGCGCACCAATGCGCTCTCGCTCGAACTCGAGACCCGCACCGGCGACTTTGCCAGCCAGGTTGACGAGCGCACCATTACCCTGGTCAACCGGCTCGAAGAACGCACCGGCGCATTGGCCGGCCAGCTCGACGAGCGGACTGCGGCCCTGTCCAGCCAGATCGACGAGCGCACCACGGCCCTCGCCAGCCAGATCGAAAACAGCGGCGGCGATCTCGTCGGCCGCCTCGATCTGCGCACCCAGGAACTGGCCGGCGCGGTCAATACCCGCACCCAGCAGCTTTCGGACGCGCTTGCCGCCCGCACCCAGGCCCTTTCCGACACACTGGCGACCCACACCGCCTCGATGGGCGAGACCATCGGCCTGCACACCAGCGAACTGGCCGACACGCTCGACCAGCATGGTGCCCGCGCCCGCGACAGCATCGAAGGGTCGCTGCGCCAGGTCACCTCCAGCATGGAAGCGCGCCTCGACGAGATGTCGAGCCGTGTCGCCAACCAGGTCGGCAGCGTCAACGAGACACTTGGCGCCGGTCTCGACAGCGCCATTACCCGCATTTCCGACGCCGAGGCCGGCGTCGCCGCACGCATCGAGAGCGCCAGCCTCACCGTGGGCGAAAGCGCCCGCCAGGCCGCCGAGCTCATCGAGACCGGCGTCAATTCGGCCCGCAAGGCCATTGCCGACATGGTCGACCAGCGCCTGGGCACCCTGCCCGAGGCCATCACCGCCCGTGCCGACATCACCGCCGAGCGCCTCGCCGCGCTCAACGCCTCGATCAGCACCTCGATCACCCAGTCCATGGCCGATCTCGAAGCGGGCGCCGACCGCATCGAGGAAACCATTGCCACCCGCATCACCGCGGCCACCGGCGCCATCTCGGCCGATGTCGAGAACACCGCCAACCGCATGGACGCCGCCGTTCGCGGCGCGCTCGAACAGATCCGTCTGGCGGCCACCAATATCGACCAACTGGTCTCGGTCCGGGCGGTCAACGCCGCCGATGCCATCGAGTCCCGCCTCGAAACCATCAACCGCTCCGTCGAACAGCACACCAGCCAGTTCTCGGAGCTGGTCAATTCCCGGTCCGCTGAGCTGCAGACGGCCCTCGCCAGCCACGGCAACCTCCTGCGCGACGCCCTGGGCGAGAATGCCCGCGAAGCCGAAGCCATCATGTCGGTTTCGACGACGCGCATCCTCACCGACGTCACCAACGCCCTCAACAAGCTCAACGACTCGAACCTGCTGCTGCAGCGCGTGCTCGACGCCTCGACCGCCAATCTCGCCAGCCTCGAAACCAGCGTCGCCCAGCAGACGGCCAGCTATTCGAACACCATGCGCGAAGCGATGGGCCAGACCGAACAGGCCGGCACCATGGTCACCCAGCACGTGGGCGCGCTGCAGAGCTCGATCCGCGGCATGGTCGAGCAGTTCGGCTCGATCCTCGGGCGTCTCGACACCGAAGCCGCCGGCCTCAACCAGGCCGCCCAGTCGCTCGACGCATCGAGCGCCACCGCCCTCGAAAACCTCGAGGATCGCCGCGGTGCCATGGATGCGCTGGCCCAGAGCTTTGCCGCTCGTGCCGACGATATCGACGGCCGCATGCGCCTGTTTGCCCAGTCGATCGCCGACACGGTCAACGATACCGAACGCCGCCTGATCGGTGCCCGTCGCGCCATGGACGAGGCGCTCAACGCCACGACCCATACCGTGACCGACGCGCTTGCCGTGACCACCAGCCAGGTCACCGAGGCGCTCGAAAAGAACGCCGGCAGCGTCAACGACGCACTCTACGCCACCAACGAGCGCTTCACCTCCGCGCTCAACTCCAACGTCTCGCAGATGGACAATGCGGTGCAGCGCGCCGCCGAGGCCGCCGCCGCCGCCCTCAGCCAGACTTCGGCCCAGGTGCGCATGGCCCTTGCCGACCAGACCGAACAGGTCAATTCGGCGCTGGAAGACAATGCCGGTCGCGTCAGCGACGTCCTGGCCTCGACCGCCGGCAGCGTCACCGACGTGCTCACCTCGACCACCAGCTCGCTGGCTGACACGATTTCGGACTCGACCAGCTCGGTGCGCAACGCCATCGCGTCGAATACCGGCCAGTTGCGCCGCGTGCTCGACGAGACCACCGGCGAAGTCACCGGCAAGCTCGGCGAATTCCACGAGACGGCGGATGCCGAAAGCCGCCGCGCCAACCAGGCCCTGCAGGAAGCCCAGCAGCGCATGGCCATGGAAATGCAGCGCGCCATCGAGGAAGCCACCCAGCGCTTCGCTGAGACCGCCCGCGCCATGCGCGAAACGGCCCGCGAAGTGGGCAGCGAGCTCGAAGCCACCCGCGCCGAACTGGCCCGTGGCGTCAACGAACTGCCCGAGGAAACCCGCGCCAGCGCCGCCGCTATGCGCCGCGTGGTTGCCGAGCAGATCGAGGCCCTCAGCGAGCTCAACGCCATCGTGCGCGCCCAGCCGGCCAGCCACGATCTCACCGATCGTCGCGCCCCGCAGCGCGCCGCCCGTGCCCCCGAGCCGCGCCAGCCCGAACCGCCGGCCTACCAGCCGCCGCGCCAGGAACAGCGTCCGGAACCCGCGCGTGAAGCCTGGCGTCCCGAACCGGCCCGCCAGCCGCTGGTCGATCCGATCCGCAGCGCTGCAGTGATCGAGCAGCCGGCTCCGGCACCCACGCCCGTGCAAGCGGCCCCCGCCCCTGCCCCGCGCCAGCCGATCGAGGCCGAAGGCGGCGGATGGCTCCGCGACGTGCTGCGCAATGCTTCGGCCAAGCAGGCCGGTGGCCAGCAGCCGCAGGCCCTTTCGGGTCTGTCCGAAGAAATCGCCCGCGCCATCGACGATGCGGCCCTGGGCGAAGCCTGGGCCCGCTACCAGTCGGGCGAGAGCAATGTCTTCACCCGCCGCATCTATACGCTGACCGGCCAGGGCACCTATGACGAAGTGCGCAAGCGCATCCAGCGCGAGCCCGACTTCGCCCGCACCGCCCAGGCCTACATGACCGAGTTCGAGCAACTGCTGAAGCGCGCTGCCGCCGGCCCCAACCCGGCCGCCGAAACCCGCGAATACCTGCTCTCGGACAAGGGGAAGGTCTATACGACCCTCGCTCATGCCAGCGGCCGCCTGAGCTGAGGAAGCTTCATGAATGACAAAAGCCCCGGAGCGATCCGGGGCTTTTTCGTTGTGGTCGCCCGCGTTGCTGGGGAGGAAGCCCTGCGCTAGATTCCGACGCTTTGGTGGAGGGAAGCGACCAATGGGATGGGAAAGCCTCGGGCATTGGGGGCCCGACGTCGAGCGGATCGAGGCCCTGACCGGCGGCTCGTCCAACGACGTCTGGAGCGTACGACTCAACGGTCTGAAGGCCGTCGCGCGCCGCGGCACGCGGAGGGATGCCGATCTGGCCTGGGAAACGGAGCTGCTGGCGCATCTCGACCGCCAAGGCTTTCCGGTGCCGATGCCCATTCCGACGGCGGATGGCCGGCTCTTTGCCGATGGCATCGTGGTGATGAGCTTCATCGAAGGCGGTCCGCCGTGCAGTGAGGCGGACTGGCAACGCGTGGCGCAAACGCTGCGCGAGCTGCATCGCCTGACCGGAGGTTGGCCGCAGCGCCCCGGCTGGCGCAGCTCTACTGATCTCATCACGGCCGATACCGGCACCCGGATCGATCTCAACGCCATGCCGGAGGAGGCCGTGGCGCGCTGCCGCCATGCCTGGGCAAGGCTGGCGGGCCGCGAGACTGCTGTCGTGCACGGCAATCCGACCAACCCGGCCAATATCATCATGACCGCCGACCGGGTCACCTTGATCGACTGGGACGAGGCCCATGTCGACGTGCCGGACCTGGACCTCGCCCTGCCCTTCAACGCCGCCGGCCTCATGGGCGAAGCGCGCGACGCCGCTGAACAGGCCGCCGCCGCGTGGGAAGCCGCGGTCTGCTGGAAGGACGACTACGCCATTGGCCGGCTGGCCGAAGTTCGGGCCGTGTAACCTCAACCCGCCTTGGGTGGCTGCATTCGCAGCGATAGCCAGATGCAGAAGGCGCCGACCAGGGCGAAGGCCGAGGCAACGAAATAGGCTTGGGCGCCAAGGAGCGGCACCAGCGCGCCGAAGCCGGTCACCGCGATGATGGAAAAGATCTGCTGGCCGACCACGAAGAGGCTCTGCGTCTCGGCGGCAATGCCTTCATCGGTCCAGTTGGCGATGAAGTGGACGCAGCCCATGAAGCCGAGCGCAAAGGTGATGCCATGGGTCGCCTGCAGCAGCAGGAGCCAGGCGACATCGGGCGCAAAGCCCATGGCCAGCCAGCGCAGCACCGAGGCCAGCGCCGAAACGAGGATCAGGTTGCGCGCCGTCACCCGACCGCCGAAGCGGCGCCAGACGAACATGACGAAGGCCTCGGAAAAGGCGCCGATGGCGATCAGTGGGCCGATCACCGCTTCGGAAATGCCCTGCTCTTTCCAGAGCAGCGAGCCGAAGGCGTTGAGCACCAGATGCGTGCCGAAGATCATGCAGAAGCCGAACAGCGGCAGGATAAACCAGGGCTTGGCGATCTCGCGCAGCGAGCTGGCCGTCACCTTGCCCGTCACTGCCGCTACGGTGGGCTCTTCCGCCGGCGCGCGGAAGGCCGGCAGTTGCAGCGACACCAGCGCCCGGAGCAGCGCCAGCCCGACAAAGAGCGGCACGAAAACCGCCGGGCCGTACCAGACCACGAGGAACCCGGTCAGGCCGTTGAAGACCATGTAGCCGACGGTGCCGAACGCGCGGATAAAGCCATAGTCCCCACCGGTGCGGGTGGCGAGCCGCATCACCGCCGCATCCAGCACCGGGGTGATGGCGCCTATGGGCAGCACGGTCAGCGTCCATAACAGCAGCACGCCCCAGAACTCGCTGACGAAGAAGAGCCCGATGGGAACGATGCCGGCAATCAGGGCGCCGATGACGATCACCTGCCGCCAGTCGCTGGCCCGGTCGGCGATGCGGCCGATGAACAGGTTGAACAGCAGGATGACGAAGATCGGCACGGCGTTGATGATGCCGATCTGCTCGGGCGTGATGCCCTTCTCGCTCAGCCAGATCGGCAGGAACATCACCGAGGCGCCGGGCGCCATGTAGAAGGTGAGGTAGAAAAGCGTTGCCCGCGTCGTCGGCGTCGGTTGCGACAGGGTCAGGGCGCGGGACATGATCGGCCTTCAAAAAAGCGAGTGGCGACGGAAAGCCGCCGGAGAATGGGTCAGACCAGCGCCTTGGGCGGCCGGAGCTTGAGCGAGAGCAGTACGCAGCAGACGGCAAGCAAAGAGGTGACGGTGGAATAGAAGAAAGCCTGTGCCCCGAAAAACTCCACCAGCACGCCGAACACCACCAGCGCGGTCATGGCCATGGCCTGGTTGAGCATGTTAGCAAAGCCCTGGGCCTCGGCAGCATTGGCCTCGTTGGTCCAGTTGGCGATGAAGTGCACGACGCCGAAATAGCCCATGCCGAAGCTGAAGGCATGCAGCAATTGGGTCATGAACAGCACTTCCACGGGCGGGTTGAACGCCATGATGGTGAAGCGCACGAGGCCGGCAATCGCGCCCGCAAGGATCATGTTGCGGGCCGTGACGCGGCCGCCGAAGCGCCGCCAGGCGAACATCAGTACCGCTTCGCCGACAGCCGCAAAGCCCAGCAGCGGGCCGAGGAAATAGCTCGGAATGCCGTTCTCGTGCCAGAGCAGCGCGCCAAAGCTGCCGATAATCGCATTGGAGGAATTGACCAATGCGAAGGCGAGGAGCGGCAGTACGAACCACGGCTGCAGCGCATCGCGCAGCTTGCTCGGCACGGCGTCCGGCGCCGCATCGGCCAACGTCACTTTAGGCGACGGCGCGCGGAAGCGCGGCAGCAGGAAAGACAGGACGGCGCGCAACACCACCATGGCGACGTAGAGCGACACGAAGGCCGCCGAACCCAGGAGATTCAGCAGCAATCCCAGCCCGCCGGCGCCGACGATATAGCCCACTGTCGCCCAGGCCCGGATGGCGCCAAAATCGCTGCCATTGCGACGAGCCATGCGCACCGTGGCGGCATCGATGACCGGGGCCACGAGGCCATTGCTGGTGGCGCAGAGGCACCAGACGAGCAGGATGCCCCAGAATTCCGAGACGAAGTAAAGCGGCAGCGGCGCCAGCGCCGAAACCATGGAAATGACGATCAGCGCCGTGCGCCAGTCATCCGCGCGATCGGCAACGCGCCCCACGATCATGTTCAGCAAGAGCAGCGCGAGCGTCGGCAGCGCATTGATGATGCCGATCTGATCGGCCGGCAGGCCATGCTCATTGAGCCAGATGCCAAGGAAAACGGAGGCGACGCCGCCGGGCAGATAGACCGTAAACTGATAAATGGAAGCGCGCAGCTCGGGTGTATCCAAGCGCGACAAGGCCGGTGACATTGAAAAGGACTCCCGGCGCAGGGAAGCACGCCGCGTTTCTTCCACTGACTCGCAATTGCGCCCGAAGCAAGGGCAATTCTGCCCCTAGCCAGCTTTTGTCAGGCGACGTTGCTGCAACGTTGCAGGGACCAGGGCGGACAGGAATTGCAGCGCGCTGGCCGACCAGGTGAACTGCTCGCCCAGTGCCCGCGCATCTTCGCGACGCAGCGTCAGCGATCGGCGCACGGCCACCGCCAGGTCCTCCGACACTGTGCCCGCCCGCTGGTCGGTGAGAATGTCGCGCGGTCCGGTCACCGGATAGGCCGCGACCGGCGTGCCCGAAGCCAGCGCCTCGGTGACGACATTGCCGAAGGTGTCAGTGCGGCTCGGGAACACGACCACATCGGCGCTGCGATAGGCCGCGGCGAGCGCCTCGCCATGCAGGTAACCCACAAAGCGTGCATCGGGATGGGCGCGCTCGAGATGCGCCCGATCCGGCCCGTCGCCGACCACGATCTTGCTGCCCGGCACGTCGAGGTCGAGAAAGGCCGTGACGTTCTTTTCCGCCGATACGCGGCCGACATACAGCAGATGCGGGCCGGCCAGGTCGGTGAACATGGTTTTGGGGCCCGGACGGAAGCGATTGCCGTCCACGCCCCTGCCCCAGAGGGTCAGATGCGAAAAGTCGTGGGCCAGCAGTTCATCGCGCAGCGACAGCGTCGGCACCATGGTTGCGGCTGCCGGGTCGTGGAACCAGCGAAGGTAGCCATAGCTCCACTCCTCGGGCACCGGGAGACGGGCCGAGGCATATTCGGGAAAGCGGGTGTGAAAGCTGGTGGTGAAGGCCTTGTCGCGCTCGAGGCAATAGCGCCGTGCCAGAAGGCCCAGCGGCCCCTCGGTGGCAATGTGGATGTGATGGGCGCGTGTCCGCGCCATGAAATGGAACACGGTCCGGCGCGACACGAGGCTCAGCCGGATTTCTGGATAGGTCGGCACCGGCACGGTCCAGAACGGCTCGGGGGTGAGGAAGCTCACCTCATGCCCCCAGCTTCGCAACTGCGCGGCAAGGCTTTCCAGCGTGCGCACCACGCCATTGATCTGCGGTCGCCAGGCATCGGTGACGATGAGGATGCGACGGGAGGAACGGCTGGGATCGATGTCCATGGCGGCACCACGATTGCTCGCAATGCCAGGATCGTGCCCCCCTCACGCGTCGCGCGTATGACGCCGGGGTGACGCTGAGGCGACGGTGTTACTGCCCGGCAACCTTGCGCAAGCGGGTCTTGCGCGGTTCAGCGGTGACCATTTCGGTCCACTTGATCAGCTCGAAATGCCCGTCGTGATTCTCGACGATGGCCGTGCAGCTCTCCACCCAGTCGCCAGTATTGATGTACTGGATGCCCAGCCGGTCGTGAATGTCGGCGAAGTGGATATGGCCGCAGATGACGCCATCGACGCCCACCTGCTTGGCCTCGTGCACCAGCGCCTCCTCGAAGCGCCCGATGACCGAGACGGCATTCTTGACCTTCTGCTTGGCCCAGGCGCTCAGCGACCAGTATTGCAGCCCGATACGCCGGCGCACCCAGTTGATGGCAATGTTGACGCGCAGGGCCGCGTTATAGGCCCAGTCGCCCACATGGGCGAGCCACTTCATGTTCATCACCACCACGTCGAACTGGTCGCCATGGATGACGAGATAGGTCTTGCCGGTCGCTGATGTGTGGATCGTGCGGTCGACCAGCTCGATCTCGCCGAAATAGGTGCCGAGATATTCGCGCAGGAATTCGTCGTGATTGCCCGGCAGGTAGACGATGCGCGTTCCCGCCGCGGCCTTGTCGAGCATGAGCTGGATCAGCTCGTTGTACTGGGCCGGCCAGTGCCATTGCTTGGCCAGCCGCCAGCCATCGAGAATATCGCCCACGAGATAGATGGTTTCGGCGTCGTGTGCCTTCAGAAAATCGGCGAGCTGGGCGCTGCGGACCGGCTTCATGCCCAGATGCACGTCAGACAGGAACAGCGCCCGAACGCGCCGGATTTCACGGTCTTCCGACATCAGCCTTCGGCCTCCTGAAGAGCACGGCCCGGAACAGCAAATTCCCGGATTTCCGAAAAGAACAGGCTCGACAAACAGATAGAGCGCGTTTGTGAATCAGGACGAGAACACGACGCTCGGGGCACGCATCTTATCGCCCAAGCCCGGCTTAGCAAATATCGGTCACCAGGAAAGCCGGGGAAAGCCGGATCAGTCGAGCCGCGCCTTCAGTGCCGCGATGCGCTCATAGCTCTGCTCGATGCGGGCGGCCAAGTCCGGATCGGCCTCGGCCTCGGCCAAGAGGATGGCCAGCACTTCATCGGTGAGGCCCGCCCGGTAGTCGGCCGTGTTGGAAAACAAGAGGATATCCATGCCCGCGCGCACCGCCTTGGTCACCGTCTCCTCGAGCGTGAAGTGATCGCGGATGGCGCCCATTTCGAGGTCGTCGCTGATCACCACGCCCGCAAAGCCCAGTTCCTCGCGCAGCACACCGTCGATCCAGCGCGGCGACAGCGAGGACGGCGTCTCCCCGTCCGCGTCGGCATAATCGGCATGGTAGAGGTGTCCCACCATGACCATGTCCACCATGTCGGCGGCGATCAGCGCCCGGTAGGGTTCGAGTTCCACCGCATCCCAGCTCTCGGTGATGTCGACAAAGCCCTCATGGCTGTCGGCGGTCGACGAGCCATGGCCGGGGAAATGCTTGAGCGCGGTGGCGACGCCCGCTGCCCGGTGCCCGGCAATGAAGGCCGTGTCATAGGCGGTCACCACGTCCGGATCGGCCGAAAACGATCGGCCGAAGCGGGCAATGACCTGGTTCTCCGTATTGGTGTTGAGATCGGCCACCGGCCCGAAATTGACCGTGAAACCGAGCTCGGCAATGCTCGCGGCCATCTCGCCATAAAGGGCCTCGGCCTCGTCGGGAGTGTCGCGCTCGGCAACCGTCGCGGCATTGGGGATTTCGGTGAAGCCGACATCCTTGGTGAGCCGTTCGACCGCGCCGCCTTCCTGGTCGATGGTGATGAAGGGCGGCAGGTCCGGCGAGGCTGCGCGGAACTGGGCGTTCATGTCGCTGACCGTATCGAGGCTCGCGACGTTCTTCTTGAGGAACATCACGCCGCCCAGCCGCCCGGCCGCCAGATCATCGGTCACGGCCTTGACCCCGGCATCGCCGGCGCTGTCTCCCTCGAACCCGACAATGATCATCTGCCCTGCCATCTGCTCCAGCGTCTGGGCCTGGAGCGTGGTGACGGACATGAGGGTGGCGGCGGAAATCAGCGCGAAACGAAGCAAGCAAACACCGGAAATGAAAAACGGACGAGCAATGTGATCAGCAAAACGCGGCGACACCATGTTTCATGACCCAAATGCGTCATGCGGAATAAATTCCGTCGCGCAATTCTTCGGCCATGGTGCAAGGGGTTCGGCGTTTTCAACCTTCGCCGTGACCCGCGCCAAAACTTTCGGGCGGCGGTACGTGGTGCCACCGCCCGTTTTTTTTGTTCGATCAAGCCGGCTTGTTCTGCCGGTTGGCAATGAGGTCGTCGACCACCGCCGGATCGGCCAGGGTGGACGTATCCCCCAGTGCGCCAAAATCGTTCTCGGCCACCTTGCGCAGGATGCGGCGCATGATCTTGCCCGAACGCGTCTTGGGCAGGCCCGGCGCCCACTGGATGTAGTCGGGCGAGGCGATCGGTCCGATTTCCTTGCGCACCCAGTTGCGGAGTTCGCCGCGCAGCGCGTCGTTATACTCCTCCCCGGCCATCAGCGTGACATAGCAGTAGATGCCCTGCCCCTTGATGTCGTGCGGGAAGCCCACCACGGCGGCCTCGGAAACCTTGGGATGGGCCACCAGCGCGCTTTCCACTTCGGCGGTGCCGAGGCGATGGCCGGAGACGTTGAGAACGTCGTCGACGCGGCCAGTGATCCAGTAATAGCCGTCCTCGTCGCGACGGCAGCCGTCGCCGGTGAAGTAGTTGCCCTTGTAGGTCTCAAAATAGGTCGAGACGAACCGGCCGTGATCGCCCCAGATGGTGCGCGCCTGGCTCGGCCAGCTTTCCTTGATGACCAGCACGCCTTCGGCCTTGGTCTGCTCCTGCAGCTTGCCTTCGGGCGAAAGCACTTCGGGCTGGATACCGAAGAAGGGCTTGGTTGCCGAGCCCGGCTTGGTCGGGATGGCGCCGGGGAACGGCGCGATCATGTGGCCGCCGGTTTCGGTCTGCCACCAGGCATCGACAATGCCGCAGCGGCCCTTGCCGACCTTGTTGTGGTACCACATCCAGGCTTCGGGGTTGATCGGCTCGCCCACGGTGCCGAGCAGGCGCAGCGAGGGCATGTCGTGCTTGTCGACGAATTCCGGGCCGGCGCCCATCAGCGAGCGGATGGCGGTGGGCGCGGTGTGGAAGATATTGACCTTGTGGCGCTCGACCACCTGCCAGAAACGGCTGGCATCGGGCCAGGACGGAATACCCTCGAACATGACCGTCGTCGCGCCATTGGCCAGCGGGCCATAGACGATATAGCTGTGGCCGGTGATCCAGCCCACGTCGGCCGTGCACCAGAACACTTCGCCCTTGCGGTAGTCGAAGCTCAGCTCGTGGGTCAGCGAGGTATATGTGAGGTAGCCGCCCTGGGTATGCAGCACGCCCTTGGGCTTGCCGGTCGAGCCCGAGGTATAGAGGATGAACAGCGGATCTTCCGCATTCATCGGCTCGGGATCGTTGAACGGCTCGACGCCCGCGGCAGCCTCATGCCACCACACGTCGCGGCTGCCCTTCATGGCAACTTCGGCGCCGGTATTGTGGACGACCAGCACCTTCTGCACGCCGGGGCAGTCTTCCAGTGCCTTGTCGACATTGGCCTTAAGCGGCACCGTCTTGCCGCCGCGGCGGCCTTCATCAGCGGTGATGACCACGGCCGAGTCGCAATCGTTGATGCGGCCGGCCAGCGAGTCGGGCGAGAAACCGCCGAAGACCACCGAATGCACCGCGCCGATGCGGGCGCAGGCCAGCATGGCATAGGCGGCCTGCGGGATCATCGGCAGGTAAATGGTGACGCGGTCACCCTTCCGCACGCCCAGCGACTTCAGCACATTGGCGCAGCGGCAGACCTTTTCGTGCAGGGTCCGGTAGGTGATGTATTCTGCCTTGTCATTGGGATTGTCGGGCTCCCAGATGATGGCGATATCGTCGCCCCGCTCGGCCAGGTGCCGGTCGATGCAATTGGCGGCAACATTGAGCACGCCGTCCTCGAACCATTTGATCGAGACATCGGGATAGGCGAACGTGGTGTTCTTGATCTTGCTGGGAAATTTCACCCAGTCGAGGCGCTTGGCCTGTTCCGCCCAGAAGCCGTCCGGATCCTGGATCGAGCGCTGGTAGAGCGCATCATACTGTTCAGCCGTCGTATGGGTGTGCGCGATCGCGGCCGCGCTTGGCTGGAATGTGAGCGGGTCGCTCATCGTCATCCTCCCTTATCTCTCCCATCAACCGTTCTAGTGTTCCACTCCCATGGCGGCAAGGGCCGGGGTCGCCAACTCCATTTCTATTTCGGGCATGGGTGTTTGCCGGTTTGGCAGGGCACAGCCTGTTAACCCGCAGGGGCTAGGATTTCCGCCTGCCTTCGCCGGTGAGGAGCCGCATCATGGCTGAAATGACCATCAGGGCCGCCACTCATGCGGACCTCGACCTCGTCCATCGCGAGTTAAGCGACGTCATCCTGACCTCGCCGCACTACAATGATCGCTTCAAGGCGCACGAGGCCGCGCGGCTCAACAAGGCTTTCCTCAAGGGGCTGATGGCCATCGATCCCTGGCACATCATGCTCATGTGCGCCGACGGGGTGCCGGGCGGCGCCATGGTGTCGGGGCCTGAATGCGGCTCCATCTTCCGCTACTGGAGCTGGGTCTTTCCCAGCCACCGCCAGAGCAAGCTCGGGCTCTTCGGCATGCGCCAGTTCGACGAGCACTGGGACAATACCCGCTTCCACAAGGCCTATACCTTCGTCCGGCCGGAAAACGAGGTCGCCCGGGCCCTGCTCAAGCGCTACGGCTACCGCGAGACCGCATTGCTCGAGCAGCACATCTTCGGCCAGGACTATCTGCTTATCGAAAAGTTCTATACCCGCCCCGACGTCGCCTACGACCAAGGCTATGTCGGCCGCCTCGGACGGATCAAGAACCGGCTGAAGGGATTGGTCGGGGCGTGACTTCACCGCCACTCAATGCAATTGTTGTCGCGCTCGATTGCTACGCTGTGTGAGGCGACAGACAATGCGCGACTTTGAAAAGCCCGCATCTGTGAAAGACATTCGGGATCGCATCGCTCGCTCGTTGGCAGATCCACGCCCACCCGTCCCCCTCGAAGAAGCGATTGAACGGGTGAAAGAGGCTGTCAGGGAGCGTAGGCGACCTACTCCGCCGCCACCAGCTTCCGCGACTTGAACCATTGCAGGATCGAGACATCGATCCCGGTCGTGCGCATGGCGATGAGCCAGAGGCCAAGCGACCAGACGGCGATGGCGATGAGGGCGGCGAGTGCAGCGCCCACCAGGTGCAGCATCGGCACCAGAACGATATTGCCCAGCACCAGCATGACCACGCCCAGCAGCACGGCCGGCAGGCTCGCCCAGGGCCGGTCATGGATGGAGAGCACCATGGAAGCCGGCCCCATGGCCGACCGCACCACCAGAGCCAGGCAGAGGATCGCCAGCGGCAGGGCGCCGTCGGTGAATTCCGGCCCGAACAGCATCAGCGCAAAGGGACCACCCACCAATACCAGGGCGAACAGGGCCAGCGATACCACGCTCGCCGCCAGGTTCGCCTCGCCCACCTTGCGGTGGAACGCGGCGCGGTCGGCCTTGGCTTCGCTCTCGAACATGTCGGGCAGGATCACCGCATAGACGGCGGCCACGCCGAAGGACACGAGGGCAAAGATGCGGGTGCAGACGCCGAAGATCGCCAGTTCCTCGCGGTCAAGCAGGTTGGCCAGCAGCAATAGGTCGATGTCGAAGAAAAAGTCGGTGGCAATGGTGATGAGCACCCAGGGCGCGGCGAAGCGCCACCAGCGGCGCCCTTCCGCCGGGCGGCCTTCGGCGGTTTCCTGGACCCTTGGCAGGGTGAACAGAACGAAGCCCAGGTGCACGAGGGCGATGGCGACATAGCCGAAGGCCGTGATCCACAGCATGGCACCAAAGGCAGCCTCAGGCGTGCCGAAAAAGGCAGCGCAGCCCAAAACGGTGCCGAGAACCATCATCGGACGGAAAATGCCGTCGGCGAAGAAACCGGCAAACGGGCGCTTGAGGCCCACCAGCACCGCGCCATTGACATAGACCAGCGCCGTGGCCAGCGCGAGCAAGGCGACCGGCACGAAATAGGTGGAGAGCACCTGCCCGCCCTGCCCCAGCGCCTCCATGACGAAAGGGCCGGCAATCAGCAGCAACACCAGCGCCGCGAGCACATGGCCATAGGCGCGGACGAGGAATGCCACGAGTTGCCACCGGTCCCCGCGCGCCCGGTATTCGGCGGCGAAATAGGTGCCGATGGTTTGGAAGCCGAGCGGCATGGCGACGGCGATGAGGTTTACGGTGGCGATGACGACGAGATATTCGCCCAGAAGCGCCGCACCCCAGGCCCGGGCGATAAACGCCTGCACCAGGAAGATCAGGCCCGCGCCGAACAGGCGGCCGGCGAAGATGATGGTCGATTGCGACGCCAGGCGCCGCGCGAAACTCATTGCAGGTCCGCAGGCAGCGATGCTGGCGGCTGGTCGGGCCTGGCCCGCGACGGGCGCACCATTTCCACGCGGCGGCGCAGCTCGTTGTAGAGTTCGCGTGCCCCGAATGCGCCGGCGCCCAGCATATAGGCCAGGGGGCGGTGGGCATAGTTGGCGACAGGCGGCACCGGCCTGATGACGCCCTCGGCGCCCACCATGCCCTTCTTGAACTGATGGAGGCCCTGAAAGCCGTCGGTGCCACCCAGGTCATACCAGCTCGCATTGGTATGGTCGCGCAGCCAGCGGATGATGTGCCAGTGCATGAAGTAACCGGCCCGCAACGGCAGGGCCTGGTCATTGCTGGCGCCATAGAGGTAAACGGCCCGCTGGCCTGCCTTGAAGATCAGCGCGCCGTAGACGACCTCGCCCGCATGGCGAACGAAGAACAGCTCGGGCCGCAGCGGCTCGTCGAGCGCCATCAGGGCGTCGAGCGTGTCGAAGGCCGAATAATCAGGAAACTGCTTGCGGTCGCTCATCGCGGCATAGAGCGTCTTGAACTCGTCGATCCGCTCGGCGCCAGCGTGCTCGAAACTGAGTTCGGACTTTTCCGACTTGTTGAGCTGGCGGCGCCAGGTCTGGTCGAAACTCTTGCGCTGCGCCTCGTCGGAGAGGCGCAGGTTGACGAGATAGCGATCGGGAAAACGCAGCACTGCGCCGCGCTTGAACCCGCGTGCCCTGAGCGCATGATATTCGTCATTGCGCTCGCCGGGGGCCGCATGCGGCAGCACAGAGAGCATCATGCCCCGTTCGACGGCATATTCGGCAACCAGCGCTTCCATCATGCCCGCATAGGTGGCGGCAGCGTCGGCCGCCTTGGCGTCCGCCAGCATCGGGCCCCACTTGATTATGGCAATGCTGGCAAGGCCCAGCGGCAGGCGCTGCACCATGACCAGCGCACCACCGACGAAGCGGCCCTGCCGCTCGAAGAGGCGCGGCTCTGGCGTGACACCGGGCCAGCGGATCGCCGCGAAGGCATGGAGCTGTTCCTGACAGACGCCGTCGAAGCGGGAAATGACAGCGTCCCATTCGTGCCCATCGACCTTGCGGGTCGTCAGCGCTGGGACGGAAGCACGACCGGCCGTCGGCGCGGCCAGGTTCTGCGCGGCAATGGTAAATCCTGCTGTGGCGGACATTGGCGTAGCTTCCGGCTCGATCAGTTGAGCGAAGGCTAGACAAGCAGGGTGAGGATTTCCCTATTACCGCCCGTACAATGCCGCAAACATCGCGCCTTGGTTAGCGGCGGGTGAATGGCTCCGGGGAGCCATTCACGGGTTCGGCGCTTCAGTGGGCCGCGGCAGCGGCAGCTTCGGCATGCGGCGTATAGAGCAGCGGAATGGCTGGGATGTCGACAAAGGCGCCGAGGCCTTCGAGGAACATGCGGATGGCCACGAAGAGGATCATGATGAGGCCGATCCAGGCGATCCAGCGATAGCGATGCAGCAGGCG
This sequence comes from Devosia sediminis, assembly GCF_016411825.1. Classification (GTDB taxonomy): domain Bacteria; phylum Pseudomonadota; class Alphaproteobacteria; order Rhizobiales; family Devosiaceae; genus Devosia; species Devosia sediminis. The sequence goes on along the minus strand of NZ_JAEKMH010000001.1, from coordinate 773,109 downwards.
CGCGATGAAGGTCGCGGCCACGCCCATCAGCACGACCGAAAGGGCAAGGCCGAAGATCAGCGCTTCGAAGTGATGCTGAGCCGCGCCGGCCACCGCCAGCACGTTGTCGAGCGACATGGAAACGTCGGCAATGATGATCTGGATGACCGCCTGGCGCAGCGTCTTCTTGGGCGCCTTGCCGGCCACGGTGCCGTCGGCATTGTGGTCGGCGTCCGACAGCGCCTCGGTGGCTTCGCCCTCTTCCTCGTGCGGAACGGTCAGCTCGCGATACATCTTCCAGCAGACGTAGAGCAGCAGCAGGCCGCCCGCGATCAAGAGGCCACCGCCCAGCGAAAGGAGCTGCGTGGTGATCAGCGCAAAGCCGATGCGCAGCGCCGTCGCCGCCAGGATGCCGATCAGGATGGCCCGGCGGCGCAGGTCGGGGGCGAGGCCGGCAGCGGCAAGGCCGATGACCACGGCATTATCGCCCGCCAGCACCAGGTCGATCATGATGACCTGGAGGAGGGAAGAGAGGAAACTCGGATCGATACCGAACATGAGCACAGTCCTTGCGGGGCGCATAACAAAGTCGTGACCACGCTGCTACTGCCGCGCGTCCGGCACATCAAGGGGGCATGCGATCAAACAATCCGAAAGTTCCATTTCGTGGGGGTTTCGGCGCTGCTCCCGTCAGCTTGGTGACAGGTTGGCGCCCCCAATCAGCTCCGGGGCGGCTGGCCCGGAGGCGGACCACCGGCGCCCATGCCATCGGGTGGCGCCATCATGCCGCCCGAGCTGCGCTCGGCAGTCAGATCCACCGGAATCGTCACCGTCCCCCGGAACCCGCTTGCCGGGTCGCCAACCAGTGCCAGCGTCTGCTGCGCGATCTCGTCGGCGCTGTTGTCGGCAAAGACCATGTCTGTCGCGATCGAAATGCGGCTGAGATTCTGCGTGCCATTGCTGTAGCGGGCGTCGGTCGCATAGACCTCGGCGCTGGCGCCTTCCGGCAGGGCAATCTGCGCGGTGAGGATGGACGCCTCCCCGCTGACGGCAGCCTCGACGCTTTCAAAGACCTCGAAATGCAGGTGCGGCCAGCGGCCATCGTAGCAGCCGGGGAAAATGGTGGTGAACCGAACCTTTCCCTCGCTATCGGCCACGCCGACCCCGCGCAGAAAATTAGCATCGGGAAGATCGTAGAGCGAGTAATTCCCGGTCGTGTCGCAGTGCCAGAGATAGATGGCATGGTCCGCGAGCGGCGTGCAGCCATCCGCATTGACCAGGGTCAGCTCGAGATCGAGCTGCAGGCCGTCGGCCACCGGCGTCAGCGCGCCAAACGAGGTGCGCAGGTCCTGGCGGATGACGCCCTGCTCGGTCAGCGCGTTGACCACCTGGCCGTTCCGCACATTGGTGCCATCGGCCGGATAAGGGCCGGCCGTTTCCCACGGCAGCGCCACGCATTCGAGGGCTGCGGCCGCACCGCCGGTCAGCGACACGAGGCCCACCCCGCCCATCAGGGCGAGCAATTTGCGCCGCCCCAGCATGAGGGGCAGGTCATGGGCAAAGCCCAGGTCGTGGTCATGGTGATCATCATCGTGGGAAGTCATCGCGGTGTCCTTGCTGAGGGGGCAATCAGGTTGGCACCACCTGTCGGTGGTCTAGGCACCGATAAGCCAGCCAACATGTCCAGATCACATCCACCGCATGACGATTTGGACAGGTCGGCAAGATAACAACGAAAATGGCGGGCATACGTCCAAATGGCGGAGCCAGCAACGCCCTGACCATCCACGCACCGAAACTCGACGTCACCTGGACAAGCCAAGAACCAGCGTGAAGCCCTTCATGAAAGAGCGACTGTAACTTACTGGACGGATTGGAGGACTTTGGTGGGTGCACAAGGGCTCGAACCTTGGGCACCAATGGCAAGAGTGACAAACCAAAACGCTGGATTTCCGGGCCTTTCGAGCGGCAGGCTTGCGCATACTGTCTGCACATGCTCATAGTGACAACCGTTCGTATTATGAAAGAACTTATGAATGGCTGGCGCTCGAGTTGGCAGACATCGTCTGAAATCTACGCAACTTTCGACAAAGACCGCGGGGATAATAGCAGACGGGGATGGTCTCTACCTAAGGACCACCATGTCCAAAGCCGGGACACTATCCCGTTCATGGGTTTTCGTATTCCACCTTAATGGGAAGCGTCGTGAGCTAGGACTGGGGGCATATGGATCCGGAACGGCGCCGGTGAGTCTATCTCTCGCACGCGAGAAGGCTCAGGCGACGCGCGATCAATTGGCCCGCGGCATTGACCCCATTGCCGCGAAGAGGCGAATGCAGGGCATCCAGAACTTCGGACAAGTCGCCGACGACTTTCTTGATGCCAAACGCCCTGGCTGGTCGAACGACAACCACGTCCGGCAGTGGGAGCGGACGCTAAAGGAAGTCTGCAAGCCCCTTCGGTCAATCGCAATCGATAAAGTCGAAACGGATGACGTACTGTCCATACTTCGGCCCATTTGGACCGAAATGCCAGAACATGCACGCCGCGTCCGTATGAGAATTGAATCTGTTCTCGACTATGCCGGATCAAAGGGACTCCGAAGCGCGCTTAACCCAGCACGCGGGAAAGGTCACATTCACAACCTTCTCGCGGCCCAGGACAAAACCAAAAAGCACATGATCGCATTGCCATATGCCGATTTGCCGGCATTTTGGCAGCGGCTGGCTGAGGTCGAAGGCTCGGGTGCTGCAGCACTTCGTTTCACAATCCTGACGGCAGCAAGGCCCGGAGAAGCGCGATTAGCGCCTTGGAGCGAGATGGACTTGTCGGGAAAGTTGTGGACCATCCCGCCCCAGCGCATGAAAGAGGGGCGGCTGCACCGAGTACCTTTGACCAACGCTGCGATTGAGGTTTTGCAGTCCGTCAAGCTAAAAGACCGGACGCCAGAAGACTGGGTGTTTCGTGGTCAGCGACCCGGCCGCCCCCTTAGCGATATGTCGATAACCGCAGTGTTGCGTCGGCTGAAGGTGGACGTTCACGTTCACGGTTTCAGAAGTACCTTTCGAGACTGGGTTGCTGAAACTACCAACCATCCCGGCGAGGTCGCTGAAGCCGCACTAAGCCATGCAGTGGGTGACGCCACCGAGCGAGCCTATCGCCGCGGCGACGCCCTCGAGAAGCGACGCTCGCTGATGGAGGACTGGGCGGCCTTCTGTACTGGAGGGGGCGCCAATGGCTAAGATTCCCGATAGTGTCGATTTGGTCGCTGTGGAGATCCGGCGGTTGATCAACCATAAGCGTTTGGCAGAGGCGACTGATTTGGCCGTGAAAACGCTAGAGGCCGGATCTGCTAAATCCGAAACGCAAAAGCTCGCCGTGACTCTATTGGTACGCAAAGCCCATAGGCCTGAAACCGGACCTGAAAAATGGATGGAGATCGGCCATGTCAATTATTGGCTTGAAGCCGAAGGCGTGAAGCCGCAAGCACTCCGAAACGAAAAGATGCGTGGGGAACCGCACAACCTCCACTACTCGGATGCACATTTCAAAAAGTGTATATCGATGTACAACAGAGCTCGGGCCGAGGACGAGTAAGTAGCTACGAAAGATGGGGGCTTTTGTGGTCCTGACTTTCGAAAACACACACAGACATAAATGACGCCATCAACAAGTGGAGGCGTCTATGCCAGATAACCAGTTTCCTCTCATCATCTCGGTCAAGGATGTATGCAAGCTCACCAGCCTGAGCCGAGCGTCCATCTCAAAAATCCGAGCTGCTGGTAATTTCCCAACCACTGTCCAACTCGGGGAGAAGCGCATCGGGTTCGTGCGCGCCGAGGTACAAGCCTGGATCGACGCCCGCATCGCGGCGCGACCGGCCAACGACAATGCACACCGTGACGAGGTGGCGGCATGAACAAGGCTAAGATGGTGCACCCCAATCCGCCGTTGGAATGGGACTTGGCGCCTCGGCTGGATGCCGAAAAACGCAGACTTATCGCGAAGCTGGCCAAACTTCAGGAGCTTACCGATGCGCTCAGGGAGAACGGCCCAATCGATAGTTCTCTGCTTGCTCAATATCAAAGGCTCTGCGACCACACCGGAGAGATCGATGATGCGGTCATACGCTCCAGCTTCGCCCAAGTCGATGGATCGATCGCAAGCTATTTGTCGGCCTGTATAGCCGAGGGCGCGCACCGCTCCGCCTAGCCCCTCCCCAACCCACACCATTCGCCGCCGGCATCGTGCCGGTGGCCGTACCCCGCTGCCAACCCGCGGCGCCCTTCAACTCGCCTGGCACACTGCCAGCAACATGGAGACACGACCATGAAACTTCTATTTGCCCGCCCGCTCGCTGAGCCTGACAAGGGCGGTCACCTGTGCCTCGGCACTATCGACGTCGAGCTCACACCCGATGCCCGTCTATACGGCTTGCGCCTCCTGCGCATGCGCGATGGCGCAATTCGACTGTTTGCACCCCACGCCGGCAAGCGCCGTGCAGCGACCTTCTCCCCAGAGTTAACGGAAAGGCTGACTCGGATGGCGATCGAAGCGATTGGGGTGCCGGCGAATGACCGCTGAACTGAAGCGCCACCCGGATGAGAGCCAGCTTCGCGACTGGGGGTTGCTGACGCACGAACAGCGTTTGGCACAATGTCCCCCCTCCACTGGTCGACCTGCAGGTACAAGCGTCGGTCCTTCAGACCACGGCGAAGCCGCCCTCGCTGAACTCGAAGCCTGGTGGCGCCGCGACCGCGTCGAGGCTAACCGCTGGCTCTTTGATGACAGGTGCATGGAAGCCGACGAGGCGCGCAACCACGCACGTCATATCTTGGCGTTGGCTCTAGAAACCGGCGAGGATGTTACCGCGGCCGAAGATGCGTTCTATGTCGCCGACCAAGCCCTGGACCTGGCAATCGTGCAATTCTATCTGGCGCACCCTGCAGAAGCCGACAACGCCAACACGGCGCCCGTCGACATCTGGGCCGAACGCGCTCGCCCCACTCTACCCGCGAACCTGCTACCCCCGGTTATCGAGACCTTTGCTCGCCGTCAGGGTGAACTTATGGGCGTGGATCCTGGTGGTTTGGCAATGGCAGCGCTTACCGTCGCGGCGGCTGCAATTCCGGACTCGGTCAAGCTGCAAGTGAAACGCCACGATCCGTCATGGACGGAGTCCGCCCGCTTGTGGTGCGCGTTGATTGGCTCGCCCAGCACGAAGAAGAGTCCCACAATCTCCATCGCGTCAGCACCGCTGCGCCAAATCGATGACGGCTTGTTGCGGAGCTACGTCGATCGGATGGTAGATTGGGAGCGTCTGGACAAGGCTCAGAAGGCACTAACACCGCCGCCACGCCAAGAGCGCACCCGTATTGAGGATGTTACCGTTGAGGCGGCGCAACAAGTGCTCGCCGACAACGAGCAAGGACTCCTGCTGATACGCGACGAGCTATCGGCCTGGTTCGGATCCATGGAGAAATATGGGAGCTCCAAGGCGTCGGCATCTGACCGCGGATTCTGGCTGCAGGCGTTCAACGGTGGATCGTATGCGGTCAACCGGGTTGGGCGCGGTGCGGCCCTTGTTCCCAATCTCTCGGTTTCGCTCTTGGGTGGCATTCAACCTGAACCCATCCGCGCCATATCAAAGGACTTGGCAGATGACGGTCTCATGCAGCGACTTGTCCCCATTTGCCTTGGGTCGGCCAGTGTCGGGACAGATGCGCCGGCGGGTAGCGAAGTGGGCGACTATCGCGATGCGATCAGCCGCATGCGCCGACTGAGGTCGAGAGGTGACGCTTTGCGCTTCTCGCCTAGCGCTCACAGTATCCGGGCGGAACGCGAGAAGCGCCACCACGAATTGGCAATGGCATGGGAGACGGTCAACCGGAAGATTGGCGCACACCTAGGCAAGTACGACGCCCTGTTTGCTCGCCTGTGTATCGTCTTTCATTGCCTCGACGAGATGCACGGCGATGTGCCGGTCGATGAGATAGGCGAGGACGTTGCGGAGCGCGTTGCCGCGTTCATGGATGATTACATCTATCGTCATCTCCTAGCGTTCTACACCAACGTTTTGGGCGCAGCCGACGACCAGGACGAGGTGACGGCCGTTGCGGGTTACATCCTGGCGCACCGACTGGAATCCATCTCGGTCAGTGAGGCGCGGCGCGGCGATCGCAAGATGCGCCAGATGACCGAGGACAAGGCGAAAGAGGTACTTGGGAAGCTTGATGCCTTTGGATGGCTGACTCTAGCAGCTCCAAGCGCGCGCAACGCCACGTCGACCCGTTACAAGGTTACAGCCGCCGTCCACACCATCTTTGCGGAGCGCGCTGCTGCTGAAGCAAGGCGGCGAGAGCACGTTAGGGCGATCATCGCCGACGGCAAGTAGGGACTTTGTGCCACTTTGTCCTTGCGCGCGTGAGACACAGATTGTCTTTGGCACTTCTTCTATTTGAGAGGGGTCTAGGCGTTTCGCGCGCGTAAGGGCAAAGTGTGGCAAAGTCCCGGACCCTACCATATGCGCATTTCCGAAAAACTCGAACTGGTCAGCAGCATCGGTCGAGAGCTGCAGTCCCGATATACGTTCGATGAGATCGACTCGTTCTTGGTAGAGTTCGGAATTACCCCACCAAGCGATGGTAACTGGGGCAGTAAGTGGGTCTATTCCAAGGAAGCCTTACGCGGCTGTCCCGAAGACACCATTTTGCGTATCGCCTCGGAACTCGGCATGCCGGTCGGAGGGGCACCAGCATCGGCATCGTTAGCTCCTCCGAAGAACTGGTCGGGAACCAAGGCCTTCCGACTATTCATCAGTCACTTGGCAGTCGAAAAGGCAAAAGCCAAAAGGCTGAAGGATTGCCTGGCTCCATATGGCGTCGCAGGGTTCGTCGCGCATGAAGACATACATCCCACGCTGGAGTGGCAGAGCGAGATTGAGCGCGCCCTGTGGGCGATGGATGCGTTTGTTGCCATCCACACGCCAGACTTCTCGAAAAGCATTTGGTGTCAGCAGGAAGTTGGCTTCGCCCTAGGTCGTGGTGTCAAGATAATCTCATTGAGGATGGGCGAAGATCCGACCGGATTTATCGGCAAACACCAGGCGATCGCCAGGCGCAACAGACCCGCGGAAGACATCGCGAAAGAGATAAGCGACATATTGGCCGACGATCCCCGCACCTCAGCGCGGCTGGACGAGGGAAAGAGGGAGATAAGTCCGCACATCGAGGACAACTTACCATTCTAGCGAAGCACCTGTCACGATTCCGAATTTTGCGGACGCAAAAGTTTGCTTACCCTGCCGGTCCGCCCCTGGCTGGTCGGCGGGCCTCAGTCACCCCCTACCCGAGGGGGGGGCGGGTCAGATCCCCGCGGCGACCCGACTCCGGGACCGCCCTTGGTCTATCGCGTTAAATCCCGCAGGTTTTGAAAGTTTTTTTGTCGCCGATTAGGCCGGGTGTGACGGGAGGGGAATAGCGCTGGCTTAAATGGCCACAATCGATCGCGCGCCCATGCCGAACTAAAGCTAGCTTAATTGAGTCGTTCGGACTTTACCAAATGGCCACCCTTCATGGCGCTGTATTCCTGAACTACCTTAGCCCAGTTCAACTCTAGAAAATTTTGTGCTGCGACTATTGAGGCATCTATCTGTTGGCGGGAATCGTTCCAATTCTCCGCAACTGGGCGCAGATGTTCTAGGTCTGAGAACATGCCCTCTACATACGCGGAGGCCGACATTTTCCGTTCGCCGCTCCGCGATACACCGTAAAATGGCGCGTCAAAAATTCTGGCAACGGCATACATGAAGCGGCGAATTTCAGGATCTTTGACGATGTAATAAAGAGCGTCGGCCTCTCCCCTAACTCTAATACGGGTGGCCAGAAACTTCGCTCTCTGGTCCCTGAGTATTTCAGACGCCACGACGACATCCTGAAAGGTTTGGGCCGCACGAATTGCCTTTTTTGCAGTCGTGAAGATCAAAAGATAGTTGTCGATCAAGGGTGGCAGTGCGTCATAGATAGGTGTGACGAGCTGGTCAAAATCTTGCCTTGTTCCACTCTGCCCGCGCTTTGCATGCTCTTTCACGGCGCCGAAACAGTCGATCAATGTCTTGGCCGCCGTAAAATATTCCAGCACGCACTTATCTCCAAAAGACCCGTCATTTTCATACACTGTCTGAATAGTCGAGGCTAGCGAGCCAGGCCGCACCAGAGCGCGGCCTGGCTCGCTAGGTTGTTTGCAGATGTGGATAATCTCCGCTGTGTGCGTGAACCTGCAGAAACCGACAGTCGCCTCACTACCCTCGAATGGCCTCTCGAATCCCACTTTAACACCGTCCAAAACCTATCCACCGCCCCATTGACATTCGAAAACACACACAACCACAATTCGTAATGTCAGCGGCCAATGGGCCGGGCCAAAACTAAGACCGCGAAGCGGCTTTCCTCCCACCACCACGGATACGATCCAATGACACCTGCCCTACCGGCGGGCGCAGTTGCGTCCGCGTATACTGGCAGGCACGCGGACCTTTTTCCGCTTTTGCCCGCCCTGGCTCGCTTCTATGCCGCCTTCGACTACAGGCCTGACCTCCTGGGTACCGCCGCGAACGATAACGCGAAGGTGCCGGCAGTACTGGATCGGCGCTTCGATACCGACGGTGCGTATTGCGCCGACCTTCTGAAGGCTTGGAGTGCCGGCAAGGTCCAAATCGCCAGCCAAGAACACAGGCGAGTTCAGTTCGTCCTGGAAAATGGAAAGCTTGAACCCCGCACCTACACGGTGCCAGCCGGCGCGATCACAAGCATCTGGGGGAGGCAAGTTATCCAAGAGATGGGCGACACTCGGAAGAGTAAGAGCGAGGCGGCCCTAGACGCGGAGGCCCGGTCGACTGCTTGGTTCTGCTGTGTTCTGAATGCAGAGCAGCACAATAGCGTCCCGAAGACACTCAGGCGCCGTGAGAAGGCGCCGCCGATTGACTGGACTGAATGGAGCGCGAAGGTGGGCGGTCATGTTCCATTAGATCAGGCCCGCGCCTCCTGCGGTCTCCCGGTGAGACATAACTACCCTCAGCGGCCTGGCCTTCCTTACTGCGCGCCGAGGGAAATCTTTTCCGGTCTTGTCGCAGGTCGCGGCTCAAGCTCCAGCGGCGGCGACGATAGCGATGAGCACGCCGCGCGTCGGCCGGATCCCGAGGCATTCACAGCATCGGAAGCCATCCTTGAGCATGCTCTGACCGAACAGTTTCGCGAAGCCTTTCCTTACCACTATGCCACCTTGGCCACGGCAGCCAACGTCGGCAGCATGGGCGACCTGGTGGCCAGCAATGACAATGGCACGGGGAAGCGCCGGTTCCGATCCGCCGCAGAAGCCTGGCAGGAATTTTTGGCTTCATAGCCCGAAAATGAGTGTGTCGGCGTCAATATAGGTTGAGAGGCCGCAGCCTCTCCATTTTGGTGGCGCCTCCGAAAGTCCCCGCTTCAACGGCGGGGACTTTTTTTGGCCCATCCATCCCAAAAATCCAGACATTTCGAAAGGGCGCGCATGTGCCTACGTTGAATCACGCCCTAGCCGCGATCGAGCGGCACTTAGGTTTTCCAATCTCTCGTGGCCGTACGGTCGCCTCCCGGCTCCAGGAAGCTGGGTACATTGAACGCGGCGCGCCTGGCGTAGCGCCCCGCATTTCCTTTGACGGATTTATTGCGCTGTTCATTGGCCTAGCGTCCGACAAGACATTGTCCGAGGTCGGCGTCGCAGTTGCCAAGTATCTCGATGCCACACCCCGCGGCGTTTCCCTAGATGGTGCGCCCACATCTGTGGTGCGCCTCGGCGTGGAAATCCTGACCCTGGCCGAAACTGCGCTCGAATACCCGAGTGACCTTGCAGCCGTCTCAATCGAAGTGGTCGCATCCTGGCCGGAAGTGGTCATTCGCCATTTGGAGGGCAAAACTCGTTTCGTGCCCGTCGGCGCCAATGCTTACCACTGGCAGGCCGCCGGCCATCGCACCTCAACCACAATAAACGGCGCTGCCTTCCGCGACTGCGTGCGCGCCATTTTCAAAGGACGTTGATCTATGGGATTGCTAAAATCCAGGACCGCTACCTCCTCCGAAGCCGAGCCTTTCACTGTCAGGTCTCTGGGTGACTATCACCCAGAGTATGGGGAGCGCCTGGCAAAGCTGATCGAGCTACAAGTTGCACTCAGCGACCTTCGGTCAGAAGCCGTAAGGTTAGAAAAGCAACTAGGTGACACACCTAGACCAAAGATTCGCCCGGCGGTGGCGGCTCTTCTGGGCGAGGAGTCGCTTGATGAGCGTGCGACGCTTTCCGCTCGGTTTAGAGAGGTGCAGCAGCAAATCGCGGATCATCAAGCGGCTGTTGCGCTCCAATCTGCGCGCGTTGAAGAGGTGAAAGGCAAAGCGACCATCGCGGCCTGTGAGGCGGTGAAGCCGGAATATGCTCGTCGAGTGGCGGCAATGGTCAACGCGTTGCAGTCAGCTGCCGAGGCGCGAGCTCGATACCGGGAGCTACTGGACGAACTGGACCGCAAGGAAATTGCCTGGCTTCGTCTGGGACCATTCGAGCCTAACTTTCTCGGTGAACGCGGTGACGGTCATATTGAGCGTATGGCACGCGAAGCCATGGAGCACGGTTATGTCTAAAACCGAAATCCGCATGGAGCGTGCAGACACCCGTTTTCGCCGGCCTGGTTCTGAACGACGCATCAAGGTGCCTGGCATGACCGAATACTACGGAAACGACGACCCTACGGCGATCGCAAAAGCGCTGCGGGCAAAATCTGAGCTCGGTGCGTTGGAGCGAAAGCTTGCCGCGAATTGAAGGATATGTTGCCCGCTTTGGCGACGTCACAACGATCGCCGGGGAGTTCCGGGAGCGGATAGCCCAAGGTGCATTTGCCCGTTCGTTGGCAGAGCGCGATGTTGTTATGATCCTTGATCACGACTCCGGCCGCGTTCTTGGTCGAGTGAGCGCGGGCACCTTGCACCTAAAGGAAGATCAAATCGGTCTCCGATTCCAATTGGACGTGGATGAGACGACGCCAGAAGGTCAGACCGCGCTAGGCACTGTTGGCCGGGGCGATGTATCGGGCTGTAGTTTTGGTTTCAGCGTCAAAGCGGAACGTTGGGAGGATGGGGGACGCAGGTTGCCCCTCCGCACCATTACCGACCTCAACTTGTTTGAGTGCACGCTGACCGCATTCCCAGCTTACCCCACCACCAGCGCTGCTGTTGTGCAGGACAATGGAGCCAACGCCCGGCGCCGAGTAATGGAGTCGAAACGCCGTGCCGAAGCGGCCATGCGCGCTCGTGGTATTCCAGTTTAAGGAATTACAATTCCATGCAAAACCAAGGTCTACCGCGAACAACGCGGTGATCGCCAAACCGTCGTGGTCGTGCGGTCCGACCGAAGTCAGTCGTCACGCTCGCGGCTTTTCTCGTTCCGATCTCGGCGATCCTCTTTGCTTGTTCTGTCGTGATCCTCTTTAATAACCCGGCCCCGCTCATCATTGTTCGACGGCTGCCTGACGTTGTCTTTGCTTTCCGTAGGGGATTCTTTGGGCTGAAAATGGTATTCAGTGTGCATCATGACCAAGCCTCCTATTGATCAGAATAGAATATCACTCCTAAACGAGACGATGCGCCAAGCGGAGTCAAGGCTGAGTGCCCAACTAACAGCGGCGCTCGCAGCAGATTCTCGCGCAATGCAGTTCCTGTCCTTTATCGGGGCAATCACTGTATTCCTGATCGGTGTGGCACTAGCGGCGCTCGAGGTAACCGGCTGGCCACTTGAAATTACAGTCATAGCAAGTGTCGGCGTCATCGGCTTCATTATCTCAGGTGCCATTGCGTACAGCGCAGCCAAGCCAATCCCCTTTGAGTTCGTGGGCGGATACCCTTCGGCATGGTTCGATGACATCGCAGAAGACAAGCCTATGGCGGATGCACTGCTGGAGCAGTTGCACCACTATGAAAAAATGCTGCAAAAGAATCGGGCATCTATGGATGCCTCCGCTAGGGCTTTGAAAAACGCGGCTACGGCAGCTGGGCTCACCGTTGGCTGTTGTGGGGCTTCTGCAGTTATGATTTCAGTCTTTCGGACGGTGGCGTCCCTGGCTACGGGTTGACGCCGAGAGGGGGGGTCGGACCTCCAAGGAGACGACGAACCCCACCGACGGTTCGTGCTGTCGGGAGAGCCTTGAAAGTCTACGTACACAAAGGCATATTGCCCATATGGCTCAAAAGCATTCCCACATCGGCAAACGGGACAGCACGACCGGAAGGTTTGTGTCCGTCGGTAAGTCAAAAGACGGCGTGACCATTCTGAAGCAAGCCATCAATCCGCATAGCTTCACGCGCCGCTCTGCTGAAAAGGTGGTCGAGAACGTCAAAGCTGGTCGGTTCACTTCTTTGGAGCGGGTCCCGGTGCCAGGCAGAGGCGATTCAAAATAGCCGGAGCACTGGTATCCTCACCTAGCGACGTGTTTGTTAACTGCCCTTTCGACCGGCAGTTCGAGCCGATTTTTCACGGCATAGTTTTTACGGTTGTGCGATCGGGCTTTCGCGCCAGATGTGCGCTTGAAGCCGACGACGCCCTGGACAACCGGTTTGCGAAAATCCAATCGATAATTAGCGAATGCAGATATGGCATTCACGATATCTCTCGGACAGAATCGGACGGTGACCCACCACTGCCCAGGTTCAATATGCCTCTAGAGCTGGGAGTGTTTATCGGTTCTCGGCGCTTTGGTGGGAGGCAACATAGGGATAAGCGCGCTCTGATATTGGATACGACCCCGTACCGATATCAGAGATTTATCTCAGACATCGCCGGGCAAGACATCCAGTACCACAATGGGGACGTAGCACAGGCAATTGCACGAGTGGCGGCTTGGTTGCGGAATAAGTCGGGTCGAACCACAATCCCGGGCGGCGCGGCGATAGCAGCCGAATTTGCGGACTTTCAACTGCAACTACCGGCAATCCTGCAGGGACTGACTCTGCAGCCTGAAGAAATGACGTTCAGCGATTATCTCTCGATTGTAGAGTCTTACGCTACCGACTAATGCCCGCGCCCTTGTCGGGAGCGCAGGCGAGTCTTGCATGGAATCCTTTGTCGGGCGACTAGGGACTATTTCCGGTCAGTGTCGCCCCGGCCAGGATTAGGCACCTGTTCACGCGTCGTGCTCTTAGGGTGCTTCTCCCCATAGCTATTAGGAACAAACCGCCCGGTACCATTGGACCGGTGCTGGGTGTGAGAGTTTTTGCCCATATATCGGGTCTCCTCTGCGACAAGCGAAATTGCTGTCGACTGCACGCCCAGATGTACCCGATTCGTTCGGTCCATGCGGTGCATTGCCGCACCAATCCACAGCGATTGTCCCCGCCCCCTCCGGCGGGTTTTTTCATGACCGGCGCGACCAATCGCAGCCGATAGGAATCCCACATGCAGAGTAATGAAAGGGTCGTGGTCCAGTTGATGGTCCACGCCGACGGCGCAGAGTTTGCGCGCGGGTTTACCCGAGAAATGAAACGACAAATTCCCGATTTTCTACAGCAGCACGACCGTAACCCGAACCGGCGATACGGGTAAGGGCTAGTGTACCCGACGCCTACACTTCGCCAGCGTATGGCACATCCTGGTGCCAATCGGGGGGCTCGGACTCGCCGGTCATTTGCTTGAACAATGAGCTAAAGTTCGGCTCATAAAATACACCTGACTTGGAGCGTAGATACTCAATCAACTCGAGGGAATGTGGAGGCGCCGACCATTCCGGCACATCTCGCATGTACGCCCAATTGGCCCTCTCTGCGACGGGAGTAGCGTACTCCTCGGCCAGTTCATCGCCCTCAGCCCTGATGAACAACAGCGCCGTCCCGCTATTCTTGTGTCGAAGCTCCCACCAATCACGCAGTATCGATCCGCGGTGCGGGTCGTACATGGGTACCAAAATCAGCCCGTTGCATTCCCGGGCTTCAGCCTCATTCGGCCAAACGCCCTTTAAGTCCGGGTGATTTGGATTGCGGTGTCGGTACACCCACTGCCATGTATTGCGCATTGTGCCGCTCCTTGGATCGATCCTCAGATTGAAGAACCGAGTCATTCGACCGTCAAGCGGTTGTTCTCTTTTTGTTCACCGATTATGATGGAGGTCAGACGAGCGAGCCCCAAATGACCATTGCCATCAAACTCAACACAGCCGAACAAATCCGCAGAGCCCGCGCAGCCAATCCCGAGTTGTCCCAGGAGGACCTGGCGTCACGGCTAGGGGTCACACTGAGTCAGGTGAAGGCAGCACTCGCATATCGCCAGCCAGGTCAGAAGCGGGGACGGAAGCTGAATATTCCGTGACACGAATCTCACACCTAACCATCCCTATCGCCCGGCCTTCGCGCCGGGCTTTTTCATGCATGGAGGCCTTGATGGCTGACCTAAGCCCACGCCTGCGCGAAATCCGCGACGAAATGGCGCCACATGTCTTGGCTGGCCTACTGGCCACAAAAGCTCGCGTCGATGCCGGCTGGCCAATAACCGCCGAAGATCGAAATCGCCTCAACGATGAAATTGAATATTGGAGCAAGCCGCATGGCCAGTGCTGAACCCTACAACGTCGGCACCGTCACGGTGGCCAACGGCGGCACGACCATGACCGGAACCAACACCTTCTGGGTCGGGAAGGTGCGCAAGAACGACATGTTCTTCGTGCCGGCCCAAGGCTTGCAGGCGCGTGTGACGGCCGACCCGACCAGCAACACGGCGCTGTCCATCACGCCCTGGGCGGGCGACGCGCTTTCTGGCGTTGCCTATGAAATCCTGACGGTAGGCGATGCCACGTCTAACACCGCCCGGCTGCGTGACCTGCTGGCCAACCTCACGGTAGTTCAAGCCAATGGCCGAGGCCTTTTCTATCGCTTCAGCGATACCACGGCCGATGCCGATCCGGGCGCCGGGTATATCCGGCTGGGCAATGCCGATCCGGCTCTGGCGACCGCGGCCTATATCGACCTGCTCGACGCCAATGGGGCGAGCGTCTCGGGCGAAATCGACACCTGGGACGACAGCTCGTCGCTGCGCAAGGGCACGCTATATCTCCGCTCGATTGCCGATCCGGCGACATTCCGGGCCTATGCGATCACCGGCGCCGTGGTGAATGGCACCGGCTATCGCAAGTTGGCGCTGGCCCATATCGGCGGCTCCGGGATCTTCGCGGCCGATGACGAGCTGATGGTGGCCTTTGCCGCCACCGGCGATGCCGGCGACGGGTTTGTGACCGATGCCGCGGTGGCCAACTTTGCCGCGCTCAGCGCCTATGAAGACGAGGATCCCGGCTTTCTTGTCTTCGTGACCGACCTCGGCACCGATCTCGGTCCATTCTCCGGTATCTCCGGTGTGGTTCGCCTGGTGGCAGGGCCGGACTGGGAACTGGCGGCGCGGTACACGGGCATGGTGGGGCCGCAGGGCATTGGCTGGGCGCAGAACCTCGTGACGGTGTCCGATGGCGCGCGGCGGGTCGAAAAGCTGGCCGGCTATGTCGGCGGCACCGGCACGCCGCCCACCGACAATGTCGGCCTCTACCGCAAGGGCGATGGCACATGGACGGCGAACATTGCCGAAGCCGCGGATATCCGTGGGCCTGGCGGCACCGGCACTGTAGGCGAGATCGTCGCCGGCGCCGGCATTTCGATCAATGCTGACGATCCGACCGCGCCTGTGGTCTCTGTCAGCGAAGACTTCCTAGTTACGCTCTCACTCCTGGCGCTTCAGGTCGCGGACAACACGAATGTGGCGTTGTTCCTTGGCGATAGCGGCAATCGCGTAGCTGACAGCTTCGACGCCCTGACCTATGTGGACGCCGCAGGTGCGACAAACCTGGATAGCTCGACTGCCGGCACATTGAAGCCTTCCAACATTCTGACGGCAATCACGCTCAATGGGCCTGCCACATCAGGAAGCATGGGGGACTACACCTATTTCGATCGCTCTGTGACTTTGGTGGCAGGCCGCGTCATCGAGCGACTAGGGGTTTACTCGGCGTCGGCGCGGGCCTTCACGCTCAAGATCGCCGACGAAAACGCACCGGGCACCCAGAACATCCTCATCTCGCAATCGTTCAATCACCCCGGCGGTGGTTGGGCCGATTTGCATTTGACCACGCCGTTTACGGTTCCCGCGGGCACCATCCTGCTCGGTGCTTACTTCAACGGATCGAGCGACGTCGCCACTGGAGTCGCAACTGGTTATCTGGCCGGCAATGCCGGCGTCGGCTCGACTTCAGGATGGACCAACGGCACATCGGCGATGTTCCCGCTTCGCTACGCCTACCGTAGCGGTGGTGTGAATAACCTCACAGTGCGTTCCGCCTCGTTTTCGTCCTCCTCCGCACCAACCCAGGTCAAGGCGCTGCTGCGCGTCAAGGAGATCGAAGCCGCGGTGGCCGGCACGGACTACACGCTCGAGTGTAGTCGAGATGGGGGCGGAACCTGGACTTCAATGCTGTTAACCGAACTGTTCACATCGGGCTCGCCAAGCGCAGGATTGCGGGTGGTAGATGCGGCCGCGACAGACGTTAGCGGGCAGCCGACCGGCACCGCTCCGCGCTGGCGGTTCAAGACACTCGGTAACAAGTCGGTCGAGTTGCACGACCTTTACTTTTACTGGGATTGACCGTGATAGCCTGAGCCCCGGCTGTCGTAGATTGCCTCCAGCTAGTGCGCTGCCTCGTAGAGCCGCACCATGTTGGTGTTGGTTCCGTCTGACCAGTACACCTTGCAGACGAGACGGGAGGGGTGCCCGGCTCGCACCAGTTTCAGGTTGTAGGCGCGGGAGGCCGCGCCTTGGGGCGTGATATGGGTCTCGGTACACTCTGCCCGGGCGGGCTCGCGCAGATCGACGATGCGAAACTCAACCATAGCGTTTCCTCCAAGGAGTGCCGGCTCAGGCCGGCGTAGTCAGCATCCCGGTCAGCGTTTCGAGGAGATCCTCCAGTTTGACCGGTTTGCCGAATATCTTGCTGCCGGGCACGCCGTTGTCGCGCCAGTCCGCCGAGCTGTCGCCAGTCACGTAAATGACAGCGATATCCGGGTGGAGTTCGCGTGCCTTGCGGGCCACATCCCAGCCACTTGCGCCCGGCATGCGGATATCGGTGACCAGACCGTGGAATTTGCGTTCCGGCTCGGCATTGAGAAGATCGATCGCTTGGGTGCCCCCGGGCGCTGAGATGACCGAGAACCGCTCGCTCAGCAGATCTTCCATCAGGGTGAGCAAAAGGAACTCGTCATCAACGAGCAATATTGTTTTGATTTCGGGCAAGAGGGGGCTTCCGGTTGATACGGGGCAACGGCAGGGAGAAAGATTTGTTCCGCCTAAATCGACCCCGGCCGCGTGAGCAGGTATCCGTCGGACGCCAAGGCGACCTCGACTTCGCCCTTGTCGGCGCCGATCACGCTGTCGCCGGCCACTGTGGTGGCGAAATACTTCCAGTCGATGTGCTGGAGATGCTTTGGGATGGAGGCTTCCGGCCCGACCGGCAGCACCAGCACCTTCGTTGGCGAGCCGTCGTGTTCCGGGGACGAGATGAAAACATTGACCTGCATATGACGCTCCTCCCTCGTGGCATTCAGCCATGTTGGAGGCGCGCAGGCAATCAGGCAACAAGGGAAGCCTGTTCTCTACGGCCTCGTCGGCATAACGACGACCGACACGACCGGCGTACGGCCAGCCACATCAACCCGCTTCACCTCGACTTCGATGGGCTTCCCCATTGCTTCCGCCTCTGTCAGCAAGACCGAAAGCTCACGGGCGCGACGTGTGGCCTCGACTACGATGTCCTCAAATGGTTTATCGGTCACTGCGGATCAAACCCTCGACTTACGCCAGCCGGCCGCTCGAGCCTCTTCCTCGGTACAGAACCAACGCTCACCATGGGAGGCCTGAATGCGGGTCTCCTCATAGTACTTCTGGCCGGGCACGTGATAGATGCGCTCGCCCTTAGTGTTGACGTTACCCTTGATGACGCAGCCGTTCGATTGCGCCATGGCGGGCGCCATGGCGATGGCCAGAAGGGCGGTGGTGGCCATTGCGATGCCGGCTAAACTAATGATGCGCATGAAAAGTCCCCCTGCCGTAAGCTAAGCCGGGATGGCCACCAGGTGTCAACTTAGTTCTCCCGAACTGGATAACCTGACGCCGCCAATATGACATCAATGTCACCAGCTTTGAGGGGGTAATGGTCGCGCAGCTCCAGAAGGAGCACCATCGTCGACTCAAATGCGGCTAAGAAGTCGCCCTTATCTGCCGCTCCGGCGGTTTCGAAATCGCGGCCGTGCGCTTGGAGCGCCGCGGAGCATTGGCTGATAAGTCTGTCGACCTCCGCCTCCGGCAGCGAGTAGAGCGGCAATGCGGGCCGATCATCGTCGGCGGCTTGCGGCTGTAGCAGCTCCTCGAGGTCGTCCACCATCGGCACTCCACCAACTTGAGCATCAACTTAGCGACCTTATCCCCGCGCTGCCAGCACGGCGTAGATTGTCTGCAGGAGGTGCTCACATGACGAAACGAGTTCTAACAAAGATGTTTCTGCAGGTAATGGCCGGCCTGTCGGTGGCTTCCGTGGCCACCCTTGTCTTAGCGCCGATGGCGGCGGGGACGTTGGCATGGCCAGTGGCGGCAACTGGACTCGCGGTCTCGACGGCGTGCTTTGTTGCAGCCGCATGGGTTAGTCGGCGCTAGCAGGTCTTCGTTTTCGCTTAGGCCTCGCTAACAACTCCCGCGCCCGCTCCTCAATACCGATGGACGCCACGGCCAGCGAAGGCCCATCCTGGTGCGTCTCCGAAGCTGGGAGGCGTATCGCTTGCCAGATGGCCGCTAAATCCTGCTCGGAGAACAACAGCGCCCTGCCTGCCTGTGAACAATGGCCAGTGCGACGCGCGACCCTGGCCAGGCCATGGCGCGACATGCGAAGGCGTTCGGCGGCTTCGGCAAGGGTTAGAATGGTGGGAGGGAGATCAGTCATTCGTTTTCATGCGACCCGATGACAAATATTCGCAAGTATTCGATTGGCTTACTGCCAATGGAGTCGTTTCGCATGTCAACGTCAAAAAAGCAAATTCGCTGCCCGCGAGGGCAGTTTCATCGCTTCTCGAAAAGAATGGAAAGAGGCAGCGTAATTGCGGAGCTTCAGAACCTCCCGCAGCTGGGTCGCCAAACCCATTGCCACCATAACAGCTATCTTCCGCCAAGAAGGTGACTGTCATTCACACGCCAACTACTTGTTGGCGTGCCTGGCATTCTTATGCCGGGAGTCCGGTCGCCATACAAGACCCATTTTTGGGAAAAGCGATTGGGCGTGTCAGCTGTCCACGTTCTGAAGCTCCCGGTGCCAGCATACCGCTGGCATGGCCGTCAGAAGCCAAAGACAGGACAAGACCAATGCACACCCTCCCTACCCGCGCGACCTCGCGCCCACTCGTCTACACACCCGACCAACTCACCAGCCATGAACCGCACGTGATCGTGCGGGCGACGTTCGTGACACCGCCCAGCTTCGGTGGCGAATGCGTCGAGGTAGATTGGATGTTGAGCAGGAGCGCCTACGGCCGGCTGCAGCGAAAGGCCGGCTAGGGCACACTGAGCTACCTTATGAAAAAACTTAGGGCGCCAGCGGCGCCCTTTGTATATTCTCTTGCAACTTCAACGAGTTACAGGAGGACTTTGGTGGGTGCACAAGGGCTCGAACCTTGGACCCGCTGATTAAGAGTCAGCTGCTCTACCATCTGAGCTATGCACCCGAGGGCGGTTCGTGAACCGCCGTCACCAAAGTGGCGCCTCTATAGCGAAGGGATTCTCCCCTGTCCAGCACCCACGGTCACATTATGTGGATAAACTTGGAGTGCCCTCCTGTCGCAGGCGGCGAACGCCCGGCCGCCGCCGGGCGTCGAATTGGCATTATCGCCTGTAGTCGTTCAGTTCCACCACATTGGTGGACGGCATGGGTGGCTCGGGGCGAACTTCGTCCATGAGCCCGATCGTGCGTTCAATGATGTGACGCAATTGGCGCGATCGCTGGTCCGTTCCCTGAAGAATGGTGACGGCTCGTTGCAGATGGTCACGCGCAAGCACGTAGGTGGGGGGCACCCGCAGTCTCCTTGAGATGATGATGATCACGAATCGCCGGGGAGTCGGCGCATCCCAAGGGTGAGCCGCCATAGTTTTCGACACCTTGCGCCCCTGCGTGGCATTTAAGTCAAATTGTTCGCGACGCCCAGCCTCACGGAAAGCGCCGGTTCGCCGGCCTTCCGTCCCTGGCAAGGGCTCTGCCGGCTGTGCAAAACAGTGGTAGCTCCGCCCGGACCGGAGTGCCGCCATGGCTTCCAGCGGAGAGGCTTCGCGCTATGATCGTCTGGAATCGCACTTGGAGCACCTGCCGTGGCTCAGCCGTCGTTTACCGCCATCGTCGAAGCCCTGCCCGAGACCGTTCCGTTCGTCGGGCCGGAAGCGATCGAACGGCAAACCGGCATTGCGACGCGGGCCCGGCTGGGCGCCAACGAATCCGGCTTCGGTCCCAGCCCCAAAGTCATCGCTACCCTGCGCGACGCCACACCGGAATTCTGGACCTATCCGGATCCGGAGAATTTTGAGTTGCGCTCGGCGCTCGCCGCCCGGCTCGGCATTGCCAGCGACGAGATCGCCATCGGCGAGGGCATTGACGGCTTGATGGGCCAGCTCGTGCGCTTGTTCATCGAACCGGGTGACGTCGTGGTGACCTCGCTCGGCGCCTATCCCACCTTCAACTATCATGTCGTGGGCTATGGCGGCGACCTGCGCTTCGTGCCCTATGCCGGCGTCCACGAGGACCCCGAGGCGCTGGCCGCCCTGGCGCGCGAGACCGGCGCCAAGATGGTGTATCTGGCCAATCCCGACAATCCCATGGGATCGGCGCTGCCAGCCGCCGACATTGCCCGATTCATCGCCGCCGTGCCCGACACCTGCGTCATCGTGCTCGACGAGGCCTACCTGGAAACGGCGCCTGAAGCGCCAGTGCCGATCGACACGGCGCGGCCCAATCTCATCCGCCTGCGCACCTTCTCGAAGGCCTATGGCCTGGCCGGGCTGCGTTGCGGTTATGCCATAGGCAACCGGCGCCTAGTGGGCGCCTTCAACCGCATCCGCAACCATTTCGGCGTCAACAAGGCCGTGCAGGTGGCCGCCCTGGCAGCCCTCGCGGACGAGGCCTATCTGCACTGGGCCGTCGATGCGATTGCGGCCGCCCGCACGCGCATAGCCCGCATTGCCGAAGACAATGGCCTTACCGCCCTGCCCTCGGCCACCAATTTCGTCGCCGTCGATTGCCGCCGCGACGGCGCCTATGCGCTAGCCGTACTGAAGGCCCTGGCCGCGGAAGGCGTGTTCGTGCGCAAGCCGGCCGCGCCGGGTCTCGACCAGCATATCCGCATCAGCGCCGGCCCCGATGCCGCGCTCGATGTGCTGGCGGCCGCTCTGCCCGTGGCGCTCGCCCACGCTCAGTCCGCACCGTAAAGCCCGATTTCGGCCCGCAGCGGCCGGTGGTTCGAGCCGTGGTTTTCTCCGGACGAGAGGCTCATGATCAGCGCATTGCCGCGCGTGAACATATTGTCGATCGGCACGCCCAGCGGGCCAAGCCGCACCGGCCAGGTTGCCGGTATTGTCGGCCCGGAGGCCAGCCCCTGGGCCCTGCCGAACTCGGCCACCGCATCCGACCATGGGGCCGCGTTGAAGTCGCCGGCGACCACCAGCGGCCCCTCGATCCTGCCCATCCAGCGGCTGGCCCGATCGAGCTCGAATTCGGCGATGTCGTCGTAATAGGGCTTGGTCAGATGCAGCCCCACCACGGTGACGGGCTGCCCGTCCACAACGATGCCGCCCGCTACGTAGCGATCTCCCCAGAGTGAGGACAGCGGCTCGAGCCCGC
This sequence comes from Devosia sediminis, assembly GCF_016411825.1. Taxonomy (GTDB): domain Bacteria; phylum Pseudomonadota; class Alphaproteobacteria; order Rhizobiales; family Devosiaceae; genus Devosia; species Devosia sediminis. Next base: position 751,166 of record NZ_JAEKMH010000001.1, on the reverse strand, counting down.
GCGATTCGAACGGAAAGCGCGAGTGGAGGGAAATGTCGCAGGCCTCGGCGGCGTCGCAGCCGATCCGATAGGGCAGCACCTCCGCCAATTGGTCGAGATAGGGCCGGATCGCCCGCGATTCCATGATCAGGGCGACGTCAGGCGGGTCCGAGAGGATGGACTGCACCATTTCCTCGGCCCGCGAATTGAATGCGAGCACGTTGTAGCTGAGGAAGTCGAACCGGGCGGCCGGCGAGGCCGCCTGCTCCAGCCGTCGCGACTGGAACTCGACCACATAGGTCGCCGAATGCACCGCCATTGCCGCAACCAGGATGCCCAGGACCAGCGACCGCCACAGCGCTCCCGTCAACGCCAGCAGCAGAGCCAGCCCGAAGCCTGCGGCCACGAGATGGAAGCGCAGCGTCTGCAGCAATTGCTCGCCGGGCAGCCCCGGCTGCACCACGATAACCGCGAAGACAAGCAGCAGCAGGCCGGCAAGCGCCAGCAGCCCTCCGCGAAACTCGCCCCAGCTCAGCATGCTACCCCCGGCCATTCAGGCGGAAGGCCCGGCGCATGCCGGGCCCCGAATATTGGATCGGCCTCAGCCGGCCAGCGCACCCTGAGCGGCCGCGCCGCGCTCGATCATGACGCGGTTGAGCGCGTTGAGATAGGCACGGGCCGAAGCCACCAGCGTATCGGGCTCGGCGGCATTGCCCGAGGCGATACGGCCATTCATTTCAAGGCGCACATGCGCCGAAGCCTGGGCGTCGGTGCCGCCGGTGACGCCGTCCACGGCATAGAGCACCAGATGCGGCTCCTGCCCGGCGGCCTTCTTGATGGCGTTGAAGATCGCATCGACCGAGCCGGTGCCCTCGTAGCTGACTCTGGTCTCCTCGCCGTCGATGGTCACGACCAGGTTGCACTTGTGGACGCCGCCGGTCTTGGACACCACTTCCATGTCGACCAGACGGATACGGTCGCCCACCGAGCCCACTTCGTCATCGACCAGGGCGATGATGTCGGCGTCGTACACATGCTTCTTGCGGTCGGCCAGGTCCTTGAAGCGCTGGAAGGCCTCCTGGAAGGCATTGTCGCCCAGCTCGTAGCCCAGTTCCTTGAGCTTGTCCTTGAAGGCGGCGCGGCCCGAATGCTTGCCCATGACCAGGGTGGTTTCCTTGATGCCGACGCTGGCCGGGGTCATGATCTCGTAGGTTTCGGCATTTTTCAGCATGCCGTCCTGGTGGATGCCACTTTCATGCGCGAAGGCATTCTTGCCCACGATGGCCTTGTTGTACTGCACCGGAAAATTCGACGCCGCCGACACCACGCGGCTGGCGCGGCTGAGCTGCGTCGAGTCGATTTCGGTGTAGAACGGCATGGCGTCGCCGCGGGTGCGCAGCGCCATCACCACTTCTTCCAGCGCCGCATTGCCGGCGCGTTCCCCGAGGCCATTGATGGTGCATTCGATCTGCCGCGCGCCACCGGCCACACCCGCCAGCGAATTGGCCACCGCCATGCCGAGGTCATCGTGGCAATGCACCGAGAAGATCGCCTTGTCGCCATTGGGCACGCTCTCGATAATGGTCTTGAACATGCGGAAATGCTCTTCCGGCACCGCATAGCCGACCGTATCGGGCAGGTTGATCGTGGTGGCGCCAGCCTTGATGGCGGTGTCGACGCAGCGCTTCAAAAATTCCAGCGGCGTGCGGGTAGCGTCCATGGCGGACCATTCCACATCGTCCACCAGGTTGCGCGCCTGTGCCACGGTCCGGGCGATGATTTCGATCACCTCGTCCTCGGTCTTCTTCATCTGGTGAGCCAGATGAATGGGCGAGGTGGAAACGAAGGTGTGGATGCGGCCCTGCCGGGCGTGACGGACAGCCTCGCCGGCCCGGTCGATATCCGCGGTTATGGCGCGCGCCAGGCCCGCCACCGTCGCCTTCTTGACCTGCTTGGCCACGGCGACCACGGCTTCGAAATCGCCATTGGAAGCAATCGGGAAGCCGGCTTCGATGATATCGACGCCCATTTCGTCCAGAGTCTCGGCGACCTGGAGCTTTTCTTCCAGCGTCATCGTCGCGCCGGGCGATTGCTCGCCATCGCGCAGGGTGGTGTCGAAGATGAAGACGCGTTCTTTGTTGGAATTGGTGGCGGCAGCAGACATATCAGGCTCTTTTCCTATCGGCCCCGAGGCAATGGCTCGCTGGACCGGACATTTGAGTGTTCGGTTTATGGCGCATTCCCCTGACGACCCGCTCGACTGTCGAGCTGCCGGTGATCAGGGGCTGATAAGAAGGAGAAGAAGCGCGGCGGGAAGCAGCAGCAGGCCGGCAGCAATCATCAGGGCGCGGTTACGCTCCTGAGTTCTGGCGATTGCAATGGCTTGGGCGCGGCGGCGCTGCATGAGTACGCTCTGGTACGCTGGTCGGTCCGATGAGAATGCGCGAATCTGCCCCCCGGTGCAAGACCGGTTGGGCGGATAATGTTACTTTTCTTTACCAGGCCTAGTTGAAGGCCAGCACCGCCGTCAGCAGCACGCCGAGGAAAGCGAGGCCTGTCACGCGGTGCGCCAGGCCTGCCCGCTGACCCGCGGCCACGTCGCCGGCAAAGGACTTCTTGGACTGGATACCGCCATAGATGATGCTGGTCAGCATCACCACGACCAGCGCCATCTTGGCCCAGAACCAGACCGACGCGCCATCGAGACCGCCATACTTGAGAAACAGGATCAGTGGCCCAGTGATCAGCAGCGTGGCCATCGCCGCTTTGCCCACCTGCCCCAGCGCAGTCGTCACCCCGAAATAGCCGGCCCTGAGCTCGGGCGTGGCCGTCGCCATGCGCGATCCGATCACCGGCCCGACCACCGAATTGGAGCCGCCGGCGACAAACGCCACGATATGCACGAAAATGAGTAGATTGATGACGACATCCATCGCCATGCCCCCTGCTGCTAGTCCCCGCCGGAGAGACTAGGGGGTTTTGCGAGCAGGAGGAAGATGGAGTTATCTCGGAGATGTCATTCCCCGCTGCGCCGTCATCCCCGCGAAAGCGGGGACCTCCGTTTCGAATGGCCAAGTAACAGAGGTTCCCGCTTTCGCGGGAATGACCCCAGTGTGTGTGGCTCTCGCCCCACTGCACAACCCTCGAACTTTTACCGCTCCGGTGTTCACCGTCCCCCTCCACCTTGTGGGGAGGGATCAAGGGTGGGGGTTGGCGGCACCGCCCTCAGTCCAGATCCAGCACACCCTCGGCCACGACCACCGCCTGGCCGCCGATGGCGCCGTGGACCAAGCGATCATTGTCCTTGCGCGATTGCAGCGTGATCCGGCAGGGGCGGCCCATTTCGTGGCCTTGGCGCAGCACATAGTCGGACTGCCCCGAACCCATTTCCTGCTCGGCCAGGAGCCCGATCAGCGCGGCGGCGGCCGAACCGGTGCCCGGATCCTCGCCCAGCCCCATGCCGAACATGCGGGCGGCGATATCATTGTCGGGGTCCTCGGGCGTCAGGGTGAACACATAGGCCGAGTGGTGGTCGTGGTGGAATACCTCTTCCCATGCCGACCGGTTGACCGAGATTTTCTTCAGCACTTTTGCGTCGCGCACCGGGATCAGGTGAAACGTCACACCCGCCGAGAACACAGCCGGCTTGAACATGTCGCAGCCGATCTCGTCGACTTCGATGCCCAGCGCCTGGGCGATTGCCAGCCGGTCCGGCAGGTCGGCAATGCGTTCGGGCAGCCGCGGCAGGGTGAAGCGCGCGTCGCCGGTGCGCCGGTCGATGCGTTCGAACAGGGCCGTTACCAGCCCGACCTTTTCCTCCATGCGGATGGCCGAGGCGCGGCTGTTGAGCCCCAGCGTTACCGCGGCACCCACGGTCGGATGCCCGGCAAAGGGCAGTTCCTCATAAGGCGTGAAAATGCGCAGCGACGCCGAATTGCGCTCGTTCTGCGGCTTGCAGATGAACACTGTCTCGCTGAGGTTGAACTCGCGCGCGATGGCCTGCATTTCGTTGTCCATCAGCCCGTCGGCCTTGGGAATGACGGCGAGGCCGTTGCCCTTGAGCGGGGTCGCCGTGAAGACATCGAGGATGAGATAAGGCAGCTTCAATTGGCCACCTCGGGCAAGGCATAGTCGGCGCGCGGCTTGTTGAGGTGGTCGCAGAGCGCATCCACGGCCACCGCATGATCCTTGCGGCCCGGCAGGCCGGAAATGGTCAGCGTGCCGATGATCCCCGCCCCGGGCACCCGGATCGGAAAGCCGCCGCCGGCAATGACATAGTCAGCCGGATCGGCGCCTGATTGCGGAGAAAACGGCGCCTCGCCCCGCTCCAGCACCAGCCGGTAGCTGGCGCGCTGGAAGCGGCGGACCGAATTGATCTTGCGGCGCACCCATTCGGCATTGTCCGAACTGGTGCCGGGCGTCGCGGCAAAGAACAGTTGGCGGTCCCACGTTCTCAGATCCACCACTAGCGACAGACCCTCGCTGAGCGCCCGCTCGCGGATAGCCGAGCCGATGGCAAAGGCCACCGCCTCGTCGAAAGCCGGCAGAACCAGCTCGAACTCCTGGCGCTTTACGCGTTCGATATCGTCATGGGTGGTCATGGGTCAGTCCTGATGGAGGCGGGTGAAAGCGTCGATGAGCGGGGTGCGATCGGTCGCGCCCTTGGGAAAATTGACCTGCGCCGGATCGATCTTTGCCCAGGCGGCCTTGCTGTCGGTCCAGATATTGCCCACGGGCGCGGCCCAGTCGATATCGTCGAGCGACCCGGCGCGCAGCACTTTGTAGGGACCTGAGGCCGGGTCATTCCAGAGCCAGGTATGGCAGGCCGCACAGAAGTTCATGGTGATGACATTGCCGCTGTCGGCCCTGCGCAGATGCTGGACCACCGATCCCGATACGAGCTCCAGGTCCTCGCCCTTGATCAGCACCGACATCGACCAGCCTGCGCCGGAATAGCGCTGGCAGTCCTTGCAGTGGCAGTTATAGACGCTGAGCGGCGCCGCCTTGAGCCGATAGCGCGCCGAACCGCACGAGCACCCGCCATCGACTGGAAATTCCGGCAATGCCATGACTCGCCTCCCGCATCTGCGCGAAAACTTCTAGGCCAGTTGCGCGCGCGGGGAAAGGTGGCGGGGACTGTGAAACCGGACTAGACCCAGAGCCGCCCGGCGGCAAAGGCGTCGAGCACGACGCGCGCATAGGGGGCAAGATCACCCGCCGCCTCCCCGTCGGCAGCTTTGCGGCAGGCGACGACATCGGACAATTCCGGATCGTCCTGGGCAGCGAGATTGGCGTGGATGCGCGCCACGAGTGCTTCTGCACTGAGGTCAAAACTGAGACGCCGGGCGATGGCGATGCGCGGCCCGTCGACGATGGCAAGCAGTTGCCCTGCCCTGCCGTCTTCCATGCGGAGCCCCGTCTCTTCATGCAGTTCGGTAGCAATGCAGGTTTCGGCGTCGACCACGCCATCGGCCCTGACGTCGCGCGGCTCCAGCGCCCCGCCCGGCGGATAGACCCGCCCGGCATTGATGGTCTTGCCGCCCATGACGCCGAAGATCAGCGCCCCGTCGGCGCTCTCGATCAGCGTCGTGCCAAAAATATGGACCGTGCCGATGTCAGGAAAACCGAGTGCCCGCCACGCCAGGAAGGCGGAGTAACTGTCTTCCCGCGCCTCCGAGCGGAACACGCCTTCGCCATCCAGCACCGGCGGGGTGAACCCCAGGATGCGCCCGTCCCAGACATGCGGGTTCTTTGCCACCACCTCGGCCCAGATGCCAGGCACCTTGGCGCGAATCTCAGCCGGCATGGGCCAGGCGCCGGGAGCAAGCCGGAAATCGCTGGCGGTGATGGGGACGATGTCGATGGTCATCAGATGAAAACGGGGGCCGCAGCCCCCGTTCCAAATCTTAGTTCTTGGCCTTGTCGACCAGGGCGCCGGCCTTGATCCAGGGCATCATGTCGCGCAGCTTGGCGCCGACTTCCTCGATCGGATGCTCGTCGGCCAGGCGACGGGTCGCCTTGAAGCGCGAGGCGCCGCCCTTGTATTCCTGCATCCAGTCCGAGGTGAACTTGCCCGACTGGATGTCGTGCAGCACGCGCTTCATCTCGGCCTTGGTTTCCGAGGTGATGATGCGCGGGCCGGTGACATATTCGCCCCACTCGGCGGTGTTCGAGATCGAGTAGTTCATGTTGGCAATGCCGCCCTGGTAGATCAGGTCGACGATCAGCTTCACTTCGTGCAGGCACTCGAAATAGGCCATTTCCGGAGCGTAGCCGGCTTCCACCAGCGTTTCGAAGCCGGCGCGGATCAGCTCGACGAGGCCGCCGCAGAGCACGGCCTGCTCGCCGAACAGGTCGGTTTCGCACTCTTCGCGGAAATTGGTTTCGATGACGCCCGAACGGCCGCCGCCAACGCCCGAAGCATAGGCCAGCGCGATGTCATGGGCATTGCCCGAGGCGTCGTGATGAACGGCGATCAGGCACGGCACGCCGCCACCCTTCTGGTATTCGCCGCGCACGGTGTGGCCCGGGCCCTTCGGCGCGATCATGATCACGTCGACGGTGGGCTTGGGTTCGATCAGGTTGAAGTGCACGTTGAGGCCGTGGGCGAAAGCCAGGGCAGCGCCGTCGCGAATGTTGGGCTCGATGTCCTTCTTGTAGATATCGGCCTGCAGTTCATCAGGGGTCAGCAGCATGATGACGTCGGCCCAGGCGGAAGCCTCGGCAACGCTCATCACCTTGAGGCCTTCGCTCTCGGCCTTTTTGGCCGACGGCGAATTGGGGCGCAGGCCGACGGCGACATTGGTGACGCCCGAGTCGCGCAGGTTCAGCACATGGGCATGGCCTTGCGAGCCGTAGCCGATGATGGCGACCTTCTTGGCCTTGATGATGTTGATGTCGGCATCACGATCGTAATAGACGCGCATTGGGGTTCTCCCTGGATTCTGCGATTTGTTTTAAGTGTTTGCCTTGGCCCCGTAGAGGGCCAGGAACTGGTCCGCCGCGGCCTTCACATCGGCTTCGATGTTGGCCTCGACATTGGATTGGGTCAGGCTCTTGTCGCCGAGCAGCAGACGGATCTGCACATCGCGCACGACAAGGCCGAAAAAGGTGCGGTACGCTTCCTCGCTCGAGGTGAAGCGCAGGAGGCGCGCATCGCGGGCCGCCTCGAGAATGGGCTTCAGGCGCCGCCTGATCGCCATGGGGCCGTTTTCCAGCACGATATTGCCCAGGTCATCCTTTTCCTGCGCCGCATGGGTGATGGCGGTGCGGTTGAGGGTGATCGAGACTTCGCCGATGATGGTGGTCAGGAGGTCGCGCGCAAACTGTTCGAGGCTGCCGCGCAGCGCCTTCAGATTGATGTGGCTGCGGTCGACAAAGGGCATGCGCACCTTGGCCGCCTGCCACTGCACCGTGGCCGTCAGCAGGCCGTCGCGGTCGCCGAACCACTTGTAGAGCGTTTCCTTGGAACACGAGGCGCGCCGCGCCACCGCCGTCATGGTCAGCCCGTCGCCGTTTTCGACGAGCAGATCCAGCGCCGCCGTCAGCACAGCTTGCTGGCGCGGGGTGAACGTCTCTTCGTTGACCTTGATGGCCAGGGCCACGGGAACTCTCCCAATGATCGGCTGCCGAACGCCTCGGCGTCTTTCCGTTCGCTGGCGTACCGTACGGTACGGTTCGAAGCAAGCGAAATCTTATGGCGCCGCGTGTCGGCCTCCTGCCGCTGGGGAAAGCTGTCTGCCGCTTAGTCCGGGGCGTCGAGCATTGGTCCCTGCGGCGAGAAGTTGAAGACTTCGAGCCGCATCTCGGTTTCGCCCGGCCGGTTGGCAAGGACGGTGACGCTTGCCGGACCAACCGGAATGATGCGTTTGGGCGGCAGACCCAGCAGTGTCTGTAACAGGGCCCGTATCACCCCGCCATGGCACACGACGAGGAGACGTTCGGCCGTCTCGAACCCGTCGAGCGTCGCCTTGGCGGTGCGATCGGCAAAGGCCTGCCAGATTTCGCCGCGCGGCGGCGCGAAGCTGCCGGCGCGCCAGCCCCGATAGCCCTCCGGATCATCGGCAATGATGTCGGCAATGGCGCGACCGGTCCATTCGCCCACATCGATCTCACGCAGCCCTTCATGCGGCTGGGCATCCTTGCAGCCGAGCAAGTCTGCCGTGTCGCGCGCGCGACGCAGGTCCGAGACGATGGTGCGATCGGGGGCCAGTTGCGCGATGACGGGCGCCAGCGCCAGGGCCTGCTCCCTGCCCCGCTCGGACAGCCCGATATCGGCTTGGCCCTGGAGGCGTCGTGACGCGTTCCATTCCGATTCCCCGTGACGCACCAGCAAGAGACGCTTCATGACAGACGCTCCCCCGATGGGGCAAAGAGCGCGGCCGGCGTTTCAGGCAGCACGAAATGCACCTGGTCGCCGACCGTGAGGCGCGGCTTGGCATCGACAACGGCGGTGATGCGCAACGCGCCAGAAATGCCGGTCAGCATGGTCCGCCCTGCCACCGGGCTGGCTTCGGCGAAATCCATCGCCACGGTGGTAGCGTCCGGCACTTCGGACACGCCGATGTCCTCGGGGCGATACATGGCAAGACCATCGGGAGGCAGGCCGCCACGGCGTGCGGCGGGAAGGATCGAGATCGGCACGAGGTTGGCCGGCGGCGTGCCGACAAAGGTGGCGACAAAGGCCGTCGCCGGGTTCTGCACCAATTCCTCGGGCGTACCGAACTGTTCCACCCGGCCCTTGTTGAGCACGGCAACATGGGTGGCCATGGTCATCGCCTCCACCTGGTCATGAGTGACATAGACCGAGGTGGCACCGGTGGCCCGATGCACGCGCAGCAATTCGGTGCGCATCTCGACGCGCAGCTTGGCATCGAGATTGCTGAGCGGTTCGTCGAACAGGAGGATGGAGGGCCGGGGCGCAATCATCCGGGCGATGGCGACACGCTGCTGCTGTCCGCCCGAGATCTCGTTTGGGTAGCGGGCCGCCAGCGCCTCGATGCCGAGCATTTTCAACACCTCGGTGACGCGCGCCTGGCGCTCCGGCTTGCCCATGCCGGCGACTTTGAGGGGCCAGTCGACATTGCCGGCGACGGTCATATGCGGCCAGAGTGCATAGGACTGGAAGACCAGACCGGTATCGCGCTGGGCGGGGTCGATGGTCCAGCCCTTGGCGCCGTCGGAGACGACCTTTTCGCCGAAGGTCACGGTGCCCGATGTCGGCTGTTCGAGGCCGGCCAGCATGCGCAGCATGGTGGACTTGCCGCAGCCCGAGGGCCCGACCAGCACGAGGAAGGCGCCCTGCGGGACGTCGAAGGAAATGCCGTCCACAGCGTTGGATGGGCCGAAGGATTTGACGAGGTTGTCGATGCGGATCATGGGCGTGACTTACGATTTGAGCCAGGGCTGCGACTTGGACTGCAACTGGTTGGCCAGCAGGGTCGCGGCGATCGAGATCACGAGGATCACGACGGTTATGGCATTGGCGAATTGGGTGAAGCCTTCGGAGGCGTAGCGATAGGCGAGAACGGAAAGCACAGGCATGGTCGGGGTGAAGAGCAGCACGACAAGCGACAGGTCGCGCATGATCTTGACGAAGACGATGAGCCCGCCTGCCGCGAGGCCACGGCTGGCCAGCGGCACGGTGATCGAGGTCAGGCGGCGGAGAAACCCGGCGCCGGTCATCCGCGCACTCTCGTCGAGATCGCCCGAAACCTGCTGGATCACGGCGCGGCCAGTCTGCACCGAGAACGGCAGCAGATAGGCCGTGCCGGCAATGAGCAGGAGAGTGAAGGTGCCGTAAAGCGCCGGGAACGGCCCGATGGGCGCGCCGAATAGAGCAATATAGGCGGCGCCGAAGGCAATCCCGGGAACGAGCAGCGGCAGGAAGCTCACCTGGTTGATGATGCCGGCCAGCGGCCCCTTGCCATCGCGGGCCAGGACATAGGCCACGATGAGCCCGATGATTGTGGTGGTGATGGCCACCGCGACGCCAAGGCTCATGGTGAGCCCGGTAGCCGAGACGATGAACGGGTTGGAGAAGATGCCCGCCTGCCCCTGGGCAATCGATGGATCGGATACACCGGTCCAGTAGTGGAGCGTCCAGTTGGAAAAGAGCGCCGACGACGAAGGGGCAAGCGACGAGGCGATGAGTATGACGACCGGCACGACTGTCGTGAGGAGGCAGATCAGCCCGGCCAGCAGAAGGAGCGGCAGGCGTGCTGCGCCGAGGGTGAAGCGCTTGGCGCGGCCGCCCTTGCCGGTGATCGTGGCATAGGATCGGCGGCCGGAAATCACCTTGTTGCCCAGCCACAGGAACAGCGCCGAGACGAGAATCAGGAGGATAGCGATGACATAGCCGCGCGCCGTCTGTCCGACCTCGATGAGGCCATAAAGGCGGGTCGCCATAGTCTGCATGCGCACCGGCAGGCCCAGCAGGGCGGGTGCGGCGAAGTTCGACACCGCACCAGCAAAGGTCAGCGACGCGCCGGCGACCACGGCTGGCAAGGCGACGGGCAGGACAATGCCCATCAGGATGCGGCCGCGCTTGGCGCCGGCCATCTGCGCGGCCTCGACCAGGTCGGAATTGACCGTGGCGAGTGCGGCGGCGATGACCGTAAAGGCCAGCGAATAATAGTGTGCGATCAGTACGATCAGCGTCGGCACCATGCCCCAGGACAGCCAGTCCGGGATGGTGAGCCCGAGGCCTTCGAGAAAGCCGGTCTGGCCGCCAACGCGGGAATTCTTGAACAGCGAACCCCAGGCCAGCGCCGTGGCGAAGCTCGGGATCATGAAGGGCAGCGTGGCCATCAGCCCGATCGTGCGGCGGAACGGCACATCGGTCATCACCACCAGCCAGGCGAGGAAACCCCCGATCAGAACGCAGCCGCAGGCGACAGCGACGCCGAGGATCAGCGTATTGCCCAGCGGCACCCACAGCAGGTTTCGCGCCAGCCGTCCGGAAGTGACGTCGCTCCACGCCTCGATGGCGTCGGGCGACAGCGTTTCGAACAGGATGCGCAGCAGCGGCGCGGCGATGAGGACGCCCAGAATGGCCAGGACGACCAGCTTGAGCACCAGCTTTCCGTCAATGCGGATGGGCCGCGTCATGGGACGGGCAGTGTCGGTGGACATATGACTTGCCTATCGGCTACCGGCCCGAAGGCCAGAATGTTTATCTTGGCTGCATCGACGATTTTGGATGCACCGGTTCTTTCGCATCCCTCCCCCTTGAGGGGAGGGACCGAGGGTGGGGTGGTCGGGTGGCTCCTTGATGGACCCCACTCCCCTCCCCTCAAGGGGGAGGGTGGGCTCGACCAGTGGACTACTGCAGCGAAAGGACGAGGTCGCCCACTTCCTGGCGCAGGTTGGAGGTGGCGATCGGGTCGATCGACCAGGCGCTGAATTGGTCCAGCGGCACGGCATCGGGATGGCTGACGATGTCGCTGCGGGTCGCATAGTCGCCGGCCACGTAGAACGGCTTGAAACCTTCGCCGCCGGTTTCGCTGTCATCGCCCATCAGGAAGTCGATGGCGAGGCGGGCCGCCGCCGGATGGGTGGCAGTGGACGAGACGCCGAGCACGGCCGGGAAGATGATGCCGTTGGACGGCACGACGTCATTGGCGACCTGCAGCGCCCAGCCCTCGTCTTCATTGTCGCGGCGATCCGAATAGGAGGTGAAGCCGACGGGCGGATTGTCCTGGCCCAGCGCGCCCACGGCGGCGTTGACGTCGTCGGTCGAGGACACGAGGATCAGGTCGTTTTCAAAGAGGTCGACGATGAACTGCTGGCCGGCATTTTCGACGCCGTCATCGAGAGTGATCGGCGAACCGAACTGGGCCTCGTAGGCGCTGGCCATTTCATCGGAGCGCAGCACGATTTCGGTCATCAGGTCGAGATAATCGCCACGCTGCAACGGGTCGACCATGATGACGCGGCCGGTCCAGTCCTCGGTGGTGAGCTCCCAGAGATTGCTGACCGGGGCGCCATCGGGATTGGCTTCCTCGTTATACATCAGCACCTTGGTAGAGAGGCGCTGGGCCAGCAGCGGCTCGCGCTCGTTGGCGTCGAGCAGCGGCACCACGCGCGGCGGCACATAGGCAGTGACGAGGCCGGGGCCGAGCAGCTCGGCGAAGACCACCGGGGCATCGGAGATATAGACGACGTCGGCGCTGGCAATGCCGGCAGCGGCTTCCGCCTTGAGGCGGGTGATCTGCTCGGTCGAGCTCATGTCGTGGCTGACCATGTCGATGCCCGGATAGGCGGCCTCGAACGCCGCTTCCACGGCCGCAATACGGCTGGTGAAGGCATAGACGGTTACGGTGCCTTCGGCCTGCGCCAGCGGCAGCAGTTCCTCGGCACTCATGGCGTCGAGCGCTGGATCGTAGTTCTGGGCAAAAGCGGGAGTGGCCAGCGCAACGAAGGCTGTGGTGAGCATAAGCAGTTTCTTGTCCATCAAATCCTCCTCAGGAATGGCGCCCTTTGCGCCTTATGGATGCACATGCATTTGCATGATGGATGCGACATGCATGTGAACTTGCAGAAATTGGGCGTGCGAAACGGTCCTCCCTCACACACCCTAGTCGAAAGCGTCGATCAACTGCCCGAGGGCCTCGAGATTTTCCAGCGAAGCCTTCGGGTCCTGCTTGGCCATGGCCAGCACCAGGGCATTGCAGATGGCCATAGGCACGGTCAGGGTCTGAAAGGCGTCCTGCGAGCCCGAGCGCGGCGCGAACAGCAGGTGGTCGGCAGCGGGCACCAACGACGGGCCGACACTGCCTGAGATCACCACCGTAGCGGCGCCGCGGTTGCGGGCATGCTGCATGAGCGGCGCGTAATGGGTGGGCTGGCGCCGGAAGGCGAAGCCGACAATGGCGTCCCCTGCTCCGAGACCCAACACCTGTTCGGCGAGGTCTCTCCCGTCGCCATCGAGCATGACCGTGTCGCGCCCCATGCGGCGCAGGCGCCGATCGACCAGCACCGCCAGGGCCTCGGCATTGCCACGGGCAAAAATGTAGATACGGCGCGCCTTGAGCAGCACATCGGCCGCCGCCATCAGCCGTGCATCGTCGACATAGCGTTCCAGCCCGGCAAGGGCCTCGACTTCCCGTGCGACGAGATCGCTCAGCAGGCCCGCCGTGCTGGTCTGCACCAGCGTATTGCGCACGCGGGTGGCCGGATCGGTGCGAACGATGAATTCTTCGGCGATGGCGTTGCGGAAGCCGGCATAGCTGGCATAACCGAGTTTCTTGGCGAGGCGCGACGCGGTGGCTTCGTGGACGCCGATCCGCTGCGCCAGGTCGCTGGCCGTGCCAAGGGCAATGTCGCGCGGGCTGGCAATGACCTGCTTGACCAGCAGTTGCTCTGCCGGCGTGAGGCTTTCCGCCACTTCCTTGACGCGTTCTAGTACCGACATCGCATCCTCCCTGGACATTCCCTAAGGCAATGCACGTTTCATTGCAATGATTATTTTTCTTGCAAGTTTTCGTGCAGCGAAAGCTGCAATTCGAGTCATTTGCAATCCTGCGCCATGAGGCTATGTCCTTAGCCTCAACTTTTCACGCGGAATTCCGACATGACCGACACCGTTCTCGACCGCTTCCTGCGCTATGTGGCCATCGACACGCAGTCTGATCCGGCGTCCGACACCCAACCCTCCACCGAAAAGCAGAAGAATCTCGGCCGCATCCTCGCCGCAGAACTGCAGGCCATCGGGCTCACGGACGCGCATCTCGACGAGCACGGCTATGTCTATGCCACCGTCCCAGCCAATACCGACAAGGACGTGCCGGTCATCTGCTTTTGCGCCCACATGGATACCGCGCCTGATTTCTCAGGCGCCAATGTCATGCCGCGCATCGTCCAGAACTATGCCGGCGGCGATATCGTCTTAGGCAATTCCGGCCGCACCATCCGCGTCGCCGAGCATCCCGAGCTGAAAAACCAGATCGGCAACGACGTCATCACCACTGACGGCACCACCCTGCTCGGCGCCGACGACAAGGCGGGCCTCGCCGAGATCGTCACCGCCGCCGAAATCCTGCTCAAGGATCCATCCATCAAGCACGGCACGATCAAGCTGCTCTTCACCACCGACGAGGAAATCGGTCGCGGCGTCGATAAGGTCGATCTCGAAAAGCTCGGCGCCCGCTTCGCCTATACGCTCGATGGCGAAACCGCCGGCACCCTCGAAGACGAAACCTTCTCCGCCGACGCCCTTACCATCGACATCACCGGCGTTGCCATGCATCCCGGCTTTTCCAAGGACCGCATGGAAAACGCCATCAAGATCGCCTCATCCATCGTCGCCCGCCTGCCGCGCGACGTCTCGCCGGAAGGCACCGAGGGTCGCGAGGGCTTCGTCCATCCGGTGGGCATTTCCGGCTCCATGGAAGGGGCCGCGATCAGCCTCATCGTCCGCGACTTCACCGATGCGGGCCTGGCCGAAAAACACGCCATGGTCGAAGACATTGCCCGCGCCGTGCTCGCCGATTTCCCCGGCTCGTCCTTCACGGCGACCCGCAAGGAACAGTATCGCAACATGAAGCAGGTGGTGGACCAGCACCCCGAAATCGTCGCCAATGCCGAGGAAGCCATCCGCCGCGCCGGCATGACGCCGATCCGCAAATCCATCCGCGGTGGCACCGATGGTTCGCGGCTCTCATTCATGGGCCTGCCCTGCCCCAATATTTTCGCCGGCGGCCACGCCTTCCACTCGCCGCTGGAGTGGATCAGCCGCCAGGACATGGACAAGGCCGTCACCACCATCGTGGAACTGGCCAAGGTCTGGGAAGAGCGGTCTTAGCTCAGCCGCAGCATCCTCGCCACTTTCCAGCTGGCGAGGATGCCGGCAGACATCGTCACGAGGAATACCCAGCCCGACAGCGATCCGGCCTGAATGCCCGAGAGCAGCACGCCGACCGTGCAGCCCAGCGCCGTCATCGCGCCCCAACCGAGCAGCACGCCACCGGTGAGCCCCCGCACCACATCCTTGCCGGTCAGCCGCCGTGGCTTGAACTGGCCGGCGAGGAATGAGGTAATGAAGCTGGCGGCGACAAGCCCGATGACGAAGAGACCGTTATTGGACAGCAGCGCCTCCTTGACCACGGTGGCGCAGCCCCTGAGCCCATCGAGTCCGAAGAGGCTCGATGGCAGCCAGCCCTGGTTGGTGCCGACGGTACGGGCGATGCTGCCCAGCTCGGCCGTCACGCCCAGCGGCGCAACGCGGAAATAGGCGAGCGTCGCGATGCCGCCCACCAGGAGCCCCGCAACGACAGCGGGCCACCGCGTGACGAACACCCGCTCCACGGCCTCGCGCAGTGTCAGCGGCACGGCCGGCGCGGGAATGCCAGGCCGCGCCCACCAGAGGGCCGCCACGGCCAGCAGCGCCAGCGCCGCCAGCGTCAGCAGCAGCCCGCCATCATAGCCCAGGTGATGCGGCAGCCAGAGAATGAAGGCATTGCTGGTCATGGCCAGGAACAGTGGGTTCCAGGTGAGAAACCCGAGCCCAAAACCCAGCAGCGCACCGATGATCGCGAATGGCGAAATCACCGATCCCTCGGCCAGCCGATAAAAATGTGCCGAGAGGCACGAGCCTGAAACGGCCATGCCGATGCCGAAGGCAAAGGCGGCAATGACGAGGGTCAGGCTCACCGGCCCGATATGGGCCGTGGGCGGCAACCGGTCGAGTGCCGGCGTCGGCAGCCACGCGCCAAAAATCAGCGTATAGCCCGCCGCACCGGCCGCCAGCGCCACGAGAATAGCGATGACGCCCGACGCTTCGCGCTTTTCGATGAGGTCGCGAAAGTTGCAGTAAAAGCAGAAGCGGCTGCGCTGTAGCACCGCGCCGAAACCCGCGCCCAGCAGCAGCGACAGCGCCAGTGGCCGCCCTTCCACCCCCTGCCCGTTCAGCGTCACAAAACCCCAGGCCAAAGCCAATGCCAGCAGCAGCGGCAGGCCAAAGCGAATGGTCGGATGCGTCATTCTTCCCCCAACAACGAAGCGGGCGCCCGGGCGCCCGCCTGAACATAGATTGTGGCTCCGCGTCCTTGACATCACCCCACCCTCATTCCCTCCCCCTCAAGCGGAGGGAGGCGATGAGCAAAACCAGCGGCACTCGCGATGGCACGGCTCCTGTGCATCCCTCCCCTTGAGGGGGAGGGACCGAGGGTGGGGTGACCGTTTCTGGACTAAATCCGGCCCCACACGGTACCCGTCGGGTTTTCGATCGGCACGCCGACCGCATTGCCATACTCGGTCCACGAGCCGTCATAGTTGCGCACGTCGTAGCCAAGGATGCGCGACAGCACGAACCAGGTGTGGCTGGAGCGCTCGCCGATGCGGCAATAGGTGATGATCGGCTTGGAGCCGTCGATGCCGATCGCGGCAAAGGCGGCCTTGAGCTCATCCGCCGTCTTGAACGTTCCGTCCTCGTTGACTGCGCCGCCCCAGGGGAAATTCACGGCGCCCGGAATGTGGCCGGCGCGGATGGAAAGTTCCTGCACGCCTTCGGGGGCGAAGATTTCGCCCGAATATTCCTTGGGCCCGCGAATGTCGACCAGCGACACGTCGGCGCCGCCCTCGACCACTTCGAGCACATCGGCGAGGCGGGCGCGCAGCGGCGCCGCTTCTTCCGTCAGGTCGATTTCCGAAGCGGCATATTCGGGCGTCGCGGTATCGAGCGGCAGGCCTTCGGCCTCCCAGAGCTTGCGGCCGCCATCGAGCAGCTTCACGTCATGGATGCCGTGGATGTCGAACACCCAGGCGCCCCAGGCGGCGAACCAATTGTTGTTGTCGCCGTAAAGCACGACGGTCGTGTCTTCGGTCACCCCGGCTTCGCGCAGGATGGCTTCGAGCCCTTCACTCGACACGATGTCGCGGCGGACGGTATCGACGAGGTCGGTATGCCAGGCCAGGTTCACGGCGCCCGGAATATGGCCGCGCTCATAGACGCCGGTATCGACGCTGACTTCGAAGATCCGGATATTGGGATCGTTGAGGTTCTGCTGCAGCCAGTCGGCGGTGACCAGCGGGCCGTCCTGCGCAATGGCCGGCGCGACGCCAAGGGCGAGGGTCGTGGCCAGAACGGCCAGATTGCGGGAAATGGACTTCAAGGAATGCCTCCTGTTCCTGACGGCGGCCCAGCGCCGCTTCGCCCAGGATCATGGCAATCTTTCCATCCTTGTTTCAAAGCACAGGCGTCTAAAGTTCTTTTGCGGAAAACAAAATAGCCGGCCCGAAGGCCGGCTGACTGAGCAATATTGTCTATTAAGTTTATAGACTATGAGCCGCCCGTGCGCTTAGCGCCGGCCGAGCAGCCGGTCGGCGATGTCGCTGTTGCGGCCGGCGGCCATGCCGGGAATGAGCAATGCGTCGATCAGCCACCAGAGGCCGACAATGGCCCAAAGGAAGCTGAGGAAGCCAAAGCTGATCACGGTCAGCAACAGGATCACGCCGCTGAGCGCCAGCATGATGAAGCCGCTGAGCGGCCGCCCGAGGTAAAAACGATGTGCGCCCACATAGCCCAGGAAAAACCAGAGCAGGTAGGCGACGAGAAGCGACTTCTTCTCGATGTCATACTGTGCGTAGCTGCGGTCGGTGGACAATGGTCTCTCCTGTGTTCGCGACTTAATTGGGGACCGCCCTGCCCCACTTCAAGATGCCTTGCGTGCGGCCTTGAACTCGACCCAGACCGGCGCATGATCGCTCGATCCGTCCTGTGCCCGCGCCTGCCGGTCGACGCCGCATGACTTCAGGCGCTTCGCCAGCCCCGGGCTGAGAAGAAAATGGTCGATCCGCAGGCCGGCATCGCGCTCGAAGGAATTTCGCCAGTACTTCCAGAACGTGTAGATGCGCTCGTCGGGGTGCAGATGGCGCACCGCATCGGTCCAGCCCTGCGCCACGAGGTCGGCATAGGCCTGCCGCACCTCTGGCCGGAACAGCGCATCGTCGCGCCAGCGCTCGGGCTTGTAGACGTCGAGATCGGTCGGCATGACGTTGAAGTCGCCCACCAGCGCCACCGGCAGTTCGGTTTTCAGCAGGGACTGTGCGTGCGCCCGGAGCCGTTCGAACCATCTCAGCTTGTAGTCGAATTTCGGACCCGGCGCGGGATTGCCATTGGGCAGGTAGAGGCAGCCCACGAGAACCCCATTCACCGCCGCCTCGATATAGCGCGAATGGCTGTCATCGGGGTCGCCGGGAAGGCCGCGCCGCGTTTCCACCGGCTGGCCGCCGCGCTGCAATATGGCGACGCCGTTCCAGCTTTTCTGCCCATGCCAGATGGCGCCATAGCCGGCCTTTTCGAGCGCATCGGCCGGGAAGCGGTCGTCCGGCGCTTTCAATTCCTGGAGGCACACGACATCGGGGCCGGTTTCCTCCAGCCATTCCAGCAGCAGGCCCAGCCTGCCGTTGATGCCGTTGATGTTGAATGTCGCGACCCTCATGCAGCCTAAACACCGGCTCATACATTTGGGTTCACGCTGCCCCGGAAACGAGGCAAGCAGGAACCCCGACCCGTTGACCGATTCCACAAGCGAGACCCCTATGCCGCCAGAGACTTCAACCCTTCTGGCGCTGGGCGTCGGCGCCGTCATCGTTCTCTGGCTGGTGTTTTCCGTGCTCAAGAAGCTCTTTGGGCTCGCCCTGATCGCGGGCATTGTCGGCCTTCTCGCTTTTCTCTGGTTTAATCCGGAGCTGGCCGCAGACCTGTGGAGCCAAGCCCAAGCCATGCTCAACCTGCAATGACGACGCCGCTGGAGTCAGCGCCCTCCGCGGAACACCAGGGGGACTTGCGCCGGGTCGCGCTTTGGGCGGCCGGCTATGCGGCGCGGGCTTTGCCGGTGTTCGAGCGCCAGCACCCTGGTGACCCGGGTCCGCGGGACGCCGTCGCGGCCGGCCGCGCCTTTGCCGAGGGTGCTACGCGGGACAAGGCTTTGCGCACCGCCGCCTGGGCAGCGCACAAGGCAGCCGGCAGGGCGCCGGACGCGCTGGCAAAGCACGCTGCCCGCGCGGCAATGCTCACGGCGGCCGTGGCCTATACGCATACCGATCTGACCGAAGGCGATCAGGGCATCAGTCAAGCGCAGCACCTGCTCGGTCCCGTCGTCTATGCGGCCATGGCCCTCGGGGCAGAAGACCTGCTTGACCAGGCCGTCGCCGACGCGCCACCCGAGCTTATTCGCCTGCTGCTGCTGTTCCCGCCGCAGCCCGGCGGGCGGACGCAACTGAAGCAACTCTTCCAGAAACTCGACGCCGCCCTTCGCGCGGGCGGAGCGCGCTGACCTAGCCCAGCCGTCGCGCGAAAAAGTCCAGCACCGCCGCGCGCATCGCCGGCGTCTCCTGGTGCCCCACACCAGGCTCGCTCAGGAATTCCAAGCGATCCGGCACGGCGGCATAGGCAGGCCGCAATTCGCTCATGGCGCGTGCCACGGCGGCGGGCGGGCTCAGGTGATCGGCCTCGCCCACGCAGATCAATTGCGGGCGCGGGGCGACCAGGGCCGCGATGCTGCCCCCGTCGGCCTCCCGCAACAGACCGGGCACGGTGAGATAGATGCCGTGCCCGTCATGGGCCCCCAGCTCGATCATGGTACGGAAATCGGCAAAGCAGCAGAGATGCGCCACGGCGGCGATGCGCCTGTCGATAGCCGCCAGCCAGTAGCTCAGCACGCACCCCATCGACATGCCGAAGGCCCCGATCCGGCCGGCATCGACATCGGGACGCCCGGCGAGATAGGTCAGAGCTGCGCCATGGTCGGACAGCATCTGACCGAAGAGGCATTCGCCATGCCAGAGCAGCGCCTTGGCTGCAAAGCTTTCGGTTGTTGTCGCCCGCTCGCCAAAGACCGGCATGTCCACGCAGAGCGTCACGTAACCCGCACGAGCGAAGACCGGTCCCAGGGGGCTCACCAGGTAATCCCGTCCATCCAGCAGTTCGCGCGCCCCTATGGCATAGCCGCCGCCATGTGAGTGACCGTAGAGAATGGCCGGCAGGCGCCCTTCGACATTGGCCGGGCGAGTCAGGATGCCTCGCACGTCCTCGTTGCCGATCCTGAGGCGCAGGTGTTCGACGACATAGTCGTGCCGCTCCTCGATGTCCTTGGATATCCGGGCGACGCCGCGATCTTCATAGCCCAGCAGTTCGCGAAAGCGCGCGGCAGTGATGGACATGAACGACTCCTCGACGCGGACGATCCGCGCGCGGAGCCTAGAGCAAAATGCATTTCTCGCAACACAGCGTTCAACCATCGGCACTTGCCGATGAAGTGCAAACACTGCATGTAACGGACGCACCAGCCCTCCCGGCCAAGGAATATCCATGTCGAAGCTCTTCTCGCCCGTCACCCTCCGCAATCTGAACCTGCGCAATCGCGCCGTGGTCGCGCCCATGTGCCAGTATTCCGCCGTGGACGGCTTCGCCAATGACTGGCATTTCGTGCATCTGGGACGCTTCGCGCTGGGTGGCTTCGGCCTTGTGCTGCTGGAAGCGACCGGCGTCGTTCCCGAGGGCCGCATTTCCTATGGCGACCTCGGCCTCTGGAAGGATGAGCAGATCGCGCCGCTGGCCCGTATCGTCGATTTCCTCCACGATCATGGTTCTGCCGCAGGCATCCAGCTCGCCCATGCCGGCCGCAAGGCGTCGACGCCGGTGTCCTGGCGTGGCCCCGATGATCTCGCGACCGAGGAACAGCGCCGCGCCGCCGGCTATGAACACTGGGTGCCGGTCGCGCCCAGCGCCGAGTCGCATGATCCGGCCAATCCCGATTTCCAGGTGCCCACGGCGCTCGATGCCGAGGGCATCCGTCGCGTCATCGACGGCTTCGTTGCCGCTGCGCGGCGCGCCGACCGGGCCGGTTTCGACACGATCGAAATCCACGCCGCTCACGGCTACCTGCTCAACCAGTTCCTGAGCCCGCTTTCCAACCACCGCACCGACAACTATGGCGGCAGCCTCGAAAATCGCATGCGGCTGGTGCTCGAAGTTACCGAGGCCGTCCGGGCTGCCTGGCCGGCGGAAAAGCCCCTGCTCGTCCGACTCTCGGTCAGCGACAATGCGCCGGGCGGCTGGACGCCGGAGGACAGCATCGTGCTGGCCCGCGAACTCCAGGCCCGTGGCGTCGATGCCGTGGACTGCTCGAGCGGCGGCATGGCCCAAGGTCGCATCACTTCGGCGGCAGCCTATCAGGTGCCCTTCTCCAAGGCGGTGCGCGACGGCGCTGGCATTGCCACCATGGCCGTCGGCCTGCTCGGGGACATCGAGGCGGCCGAAGCAATTCTCGAAAACGGCGAGGCCGACTTCATTGCCCTGGCCCGGGGCGCACTCGACGATCCCAACTGGGCCGTCCATGCCGCCCGCAAGCTCGATGGCGTCTACGATCTCTGGCCGGTCCAGGCCCGCCGTGTTGCCGGTCGGGATCAGGTCTTGGGAACGCGCGCCTAAATCCGCGAACGGACACGGGGCGAACCAAATTTCGCCCTCTTCGCCCGCTCCTCTTGTCGCCTGCTTCGCCGAGCACCACCTGACGCAGGCGCAAGGGAGAGACGCATGGATACCAAAGCCGCAATTTTCGCCCTCATGACCGTCTGGGGCGTCGGCGCCTGTGCAGCCGTGCCCTCGATGGCGCAAGAGGCAGACCCCCAGGCGGAGGAGACGGAGGCGAGCGAGGCCAACCCGCTCCTCAACCGCGTCTGGGTTCGCCAGGCGGCGGACAGCGAGGTCGTGCCCGGCACCATGCACATCTTCCTCGCAGACGGGACGCTGGTCTCGGACAGTTGCTGGGAAACCTACCGGCTCTCGAGCTGGCAACAGGTTTCAGACAGCGAAATCTCATGGGAGGAGGATGGCACGACCATCAGCGCCGATATCGCTTCGCTGACCGCAGACGAACTGGTGCTCAACCTGAAACTGGTCGGTGGCGCCGAAGAACAGCGGTTCATTCCCGCTGATGTGCCCTATCTCTGCCCCGACATGCCCAAGTGAGCCTGCTAGCGCTAACAGTCCGCTAGCAAATTACCCTCAGATGACCACCTGGGTGCCGATCTCCACCACGCGTCCGGTGGGGATGTGGAAATACTCGGTCGCATCGCTGGCATTGCGCGCCAGTCGGATGAAAATCCTGTCCTGCCAGAACCTTAGCGGACCGGACTTCTGTCCCAGCTTGAGCGAGCGGCGCGACAGGAAGAACGAGGTCGACATGATGTCGAACTTCCATCCCAGCTTCCGCGCCAGCGCCAAGGCCTTGGGAATATTGGGTTCTTCCATGAAGCCAAAGGTCACGATCACCCGGAAGAACAGCTCGTTATAGGCGTCGATCGTCACCTTCTCATCGTCAGGCACGCGCGGCGAGGTCGAGGTCCGCACCGTCAGGATGACGTTCTGTTCGTGCAACACCTTGTAATGCTTGAGAGAATGCAGCAGCGCCGTGGGCGCACCTTCGACGTCCGAAGTAAGGAAGATGGCCGTACCGGGCACGGTATTGGGTTTCTTCTTGGCGAGGTTGTCGACCAGGAACTGCAACGGCACCTCGTCCCGCCGGGTCTTCTCGGCCAGCCGTTTCCGCCCCGCCATCCAGCTCCACATGACCAGCGCGACGGCGATTGCGACGACCGCCGGGACCCAACCACCCTGGAACAGCTTGGCCGCGTTGGCGGCAAAAAATCCGCCGTCAATAAGGAGATAGACCGCTCCGAACAGGATCACGGCAAGCGGATGCCACTTCCAGTTGCGCCACATCACTACCACCAGCAGCGACAGCGTCACGATCATTACGCCCGACACGGCAATGCCATAGGCGTTGGACAAGGCCGCCGAGCTTCCGAACGTAACCACCAGCACCAGCACGCCGATCATCAGCATGGTATTGATCTGGGGCATGTAGATTTGCCCGCTCTGCATCGCCGAGGTGTGCTGCACCACCATGCGCGGCAGCATGTTGAGGGCGATGGCCTGCTGGGTGAGGCTGAACGTGCCCGTGATCACGGCCTGGCTGGCAATGATGGTCGCCATCGTGGCGAGAATGACGAAGGGCAGCAGACCCCATTCCGGGATCATCTCAAAGAACGGGCTCGAGACATTCTCGACCCCGTGGCTGATGACAAAGGCGCCCTGCCCGAAATAATTGAGCAGCAGGCAGGGGAAAACCAGGCCGAACCAGGCCAGCACGATCGGCTTGCGGCCGAAATGCCCGAGATCGACATAGAGCGCCTCGGCGCCGGTGACGGCCAGGAAAATCGCGCCGATGACAACGAAGGCAATGCCGAAATGCGTCGCCAGGAACTGCACGCCCAGGAGCGGATTGAGGGCCCAGAGCACCTCGGGATGCTGAATGATCTGTGCCACCCCGGCGACGCCAAGGGTCAGGAACCAGATGCTGGTGACGGGCCCGAAGACGATGGAGACGCGCGCGGTGCCGAAGCGCTGCACGGCGAAAACGCCCAGAATCAGGACAAGCGTGATCGGGACCACCCAGCGGGTCATGCCCGGTTGCACCAGTTCGACGCCCTCGACCGCCGAAAGCACCGAGACGGCAGGGGTGATGATGGCGTCGCCGAAGAACAATGCCGCGCCGAGCACCCCGAGCGCCGTGATCCAGACGGGTGGGTTGGTAAAGGTCTTGCGGGCCAACGCCATGAGAGACAGCGTGCCGCCCTCGCCCTTGTTGTCAGCGCGGGTGACGAAGAAAACGTATTTGACCGCAACAGTCAGCGTCAAAGCCCAGACGATGAGGGAGAGCAGCCCGAGCACTTCGATATTGGTCGCCGCGGCACCGGGCCGGACGGCCATTGCCTGGCGGAAGGCATAGATCGGGCTGGTGCCGATATCGCCATAGACCACGCCGATGGCGCCGAGAGTCAGAAAGGGCAGATTGCTGCGCACATGACCAGCCTGGTCGGTTGCACCCGCACCGGCGGCATGGCCGGTCGTGTCCGCTTGCGTCATGAGCTTTGAGGCTCTCGCTGTTATAGGCGGGCGCCGCTATACACCCGCCACCCGTCACAGACAACACCCGGCAATCCGAATAGTTCAAAACCGACAGGGGCCGCCCGTTTCCGGACGACCCCTGTCAGGCAAACGAGGACCCGATGGGTCTCCGTGATTATTCGGCAGCCTGTGCCGTCTGCGCAGCGGCTTCCTCGCGGGCAGCCTTGGTGGCCTGGCCCCACCAGACGAGCTGGTCGAGCATGTCCTTGGTGGAATTGCCGATCGAGCCTTCGATTTCGGTCAGCGTCTTGGTGCCGCCGAAGCCGGGATGAACCGCCATGAAATCGGCGCCGGCAATGTGGACGGCCGAGCGGGTTGAAACCATCTGCAGCTCGACACCGATGGTGCGCAGGTTTTCGATTGCGCGGGCGCCGCCAACAGTACCGTAACCCACAGCGCCGAACGGCTTGCGGTTCCACTCGTTATAGGCCTGGTCAAGCGCATTCTTCAGAGCGCCGGTAATGGCGCGGTTGTATTCGGCGACGACGAAGATGAAGCCGTCATACTGACCGACCTTCTTCTGCCAGGCGACAGCCTGCGGATTGCTCGACGGCATCCACAGGTTGGAAGCCATCTCGTCGAAGAACGGCAGATCGAAGTCGCGGAGGTCGACCAGTTCGGCCTCGATTTCCGGGCGTTCATTCGCCTTTTCCACGATCCACTTGGCCGGCACTTCGCCGAAACGGGTGGGACGGGTGGACGAGATGATGACGCCGATCTTGAGCTTGGACATTTGCGTGCCCTCCTTGGTAACAAATCGTAACTGAGGCGATATATGTGCCTGTCACGATTTACCTCAAGAGGGCACCTTGCTGTCAGCCGGGGACATCAGGGTGCCCCGGGCACAAAAAGGTAAGTGTAGGAAAACTCAACATATTTGACCAAAACGCCCACCGTGCATCCCCGCAGACGCGCACTTTGACATCTCGATGGACGGACTGTTCAGCGGAACGTGACAATGGGGTTCCGGCCTGCCTCGGCGCTGTGCGCTCACCACGCGCCAACCGACTTTGCCTGACGAAATAAATCCTGGCGGCAGATGCGCAATATACAATAGTGCTCGCCAATCTTGACGAAATTTCCGCACAGGCATACGCCATTGGCGCGGGGTTGCTTGGAGGGACAAATGAATTTCGCAAGGATTGCTCTGGCCGTCATAATGGTGGCGGCGAGCGTAGGTTCTGTTGCGGCGCTTGATCGTCGCGTCAGAATTAACAACCACTCATCCTATGACATCGTCGAATTCTATGCATCGCACAGGGATGCAGACAGTTGGCAGGAAGATATTCTGGGCCGTACGATCCTGCGGGCCGGCCATAGCGTCATGATCAATATCGACGACGGCACAGGCTACTGTATCTTCGACTTCAAGGCCGTCTTCGAGGACGGAGACGAGCTGGAAAAATACGGCAACAATGTCTGCGAACTGGCCGAGTTCAACTACACCGATTGACGACCGGGGCGCCCAAGTGGCGCCCTAGTTGCTTTCAAGCGCCAGGCGATAGGCGCGAACTGCCTCGGCAAAGCCGATCAGCAGGGCATCGGCCGTGATGCCGTGTCCGATCGACACTTCTGCAACGCCGGGCACGGCGACCTGGAAGGCAGGAAGGTTGGCCAGCGTCAGGTCATGTCCGGCATTGACGCCCATGCCCACCGAGAGTGCGGCGCGGCTCGTATCAGCCAGCATCGCCAATTGCCGCTCGGCCTCCGCGGCATCGTCGAAACAGGCGCCATAGGGCCCGGTGAACAATTCCACCCGGTCCGCCCCCGTGGCCTTGGCACCGGCGATTCCTGCGGCGCCGGCATCCGGGTCGCAGAACAGGGAAATCCGCCTGCCGGGGACCTTCAACCGCTCCACCACGGAGGTGAGAAAGCTGCCCTGGCCGACGAAATCCCAGCCGTGGTCCGAGGTAGCCTGCGCCGGATCGTCCGGGACCAGCGTCACCTGCTCCGGATTGACCTCCTCGATGAGCTCGAGGAAGTCGTCGCTCGGAAAGCCTTCGATGTTGAACTCGGCCTGCGGATAATCGGTCCGCAGGAGCGCCGACAGGTCGAAGACATCGGTGCGCCTGATATGGCGCTCATCGGGGCGCGGATGAATGGTGATGCCGCTGGCGCCGGCATTGAGCACGACGCGGGCAATGCCGGTGACGCTCGGCCATGGGAGGTCGCGGCGATTGCGCAATTGGGCGACGGCATTGAGATTGACGGACAGCAGGGTCATGGCAGCACTCGAGAATGTCGAGCCCTGCCATACACTACCCGGGGCACAAGGCCCAATCGAACCTTGTGATATGAACGATCAGGTTACGCTATCGAGCCAGGCCTGCAACGCCGCGGCAGGAGAAGCGAGCACCCTGCCCCGCGGATCAACCACCAACTCCGCAGCGCCGCTCATCGAGACCTGGGCCAGCGCCACCACATCCGCGCCATCTGACAAGGCCATCGCCGCCGCCTCGGCGATACGGTGCAGGTAGGCATCAACATCCCCGCCGCGAAACAGCGGCCAGGCGCCATCCACCATGCGCGTGTCGACCACCGCACCGGTTTCCACGGCCGCAGCCGCGAAGAGGTCAGTCGTCGGCCGAACGGTGGTCGGGGAAGCGCAGAGCACGGTGACTGCCCTGCCACTCCGGACGGCGGCGCGCGCCAGCGCAGCATCGACGCGTTGCACGCTTGCGCCATTTGCCAGCGCGCCGAGGCTGGAACAGGTGATCAGCACGCCGTCGTGGTCGGCCAGCAGCGCATCGATCGCCGCCGAGCCGCGCGCCCGGATATCCGCCGTAAGGCCGCCGGCCGCCTCCATGTCCGCGAGCAGATCTGCCCGCAGCGTGTGCGAAAGGGCAAGGGCGCCCGGACGAATGGCGGCCGCCGCTGCCTCCAGCACCGCCACATTGGACGGAGCGGTGTGGAGGCAGGCGATGCGGATCACATGCCCTCGGGGCCGCGCGAGATGGCGGCCAGGCCCGTGCGGACCACTTCCACCAGCCCAAGCGGCTGCATCAGGGCGATGAAGCTGTCGACCTTGGACGGCTTGCCGGTCACCTCGAAGACGAAGCTTTCGACTGTCGCATCGACGATCTGGGCACGGAAGGCGTCGGCCAGGCGCAGCGTTTCAGCGCGATGATCGCCGCTGCCACGCACCTTGATGAGCGCCAGTTCGCGCTCGAGATAGGCGCCCTCGGCAGTCAGGTCATGCACGCGATGCACCGGCACCAGCCGTTCGAGCTGGGTCTTGATCTGCACCAGAACCTTGGGCGTGGCGATGACGACAACGGTGATGCGACTAAGTCGCCTGTCGTGCTCGGTTTCGCTGACAGTCAGGCTCTCGATATTGTAGCCGCGGGCCGAGAACAGGCCCACGACCCGGGCGAGGATGCCCGGCTCATTGTCGACGAGGACGGACAGCGTGTGGCGCTCGGCCTGCTGGGTTTCCTGGGTCAGGAAGTAGGCCGAACCGGTCGGCTGCAAATGTGCGTTCATGGCAAATCCTCCGCAGCCGGCCGTCAGACCAGCTGGCGTCCCTTCTCGTCGATGATGTCGCCGATATTGGCCGTATCGGGCAGGATAATTTCATTGTGCGGCTTGCCCGACGGGATCATCGGCAGGCAGTTCTCGTCCTTCTCGACGATGATGTCGAACAGCACCGGGCCGTCATAGTCGATCATCTCGGCAATGGCCGCATCGAGCTCGGCCGGGCTCTCGCAACGGATACCCTTGCCGCCATAGGCTTCGGCCAGCTTGACGAAGTCTGGCAACGATTCCGAATAGGAATGCGCATAGCGCGAACCATGCAGCAGATCCTGCCACTGGCGGACCATGCCCATGCGCTCGTTGTTGAGGATGAAGATCTTGATCGGCAGGCGGTACTGCACCGCCGTCGACATTTCCTGCATCGTCATCTGCACCGAGGCTTCGCCAGCAATGTCGATCACCAGTGCATCGGGATGCGCCACCTGCACGCCGACCGCGGCCGGCAGGCCATAGCCCATGGTGCCGAGACCGCCGGAGGTCATCCAGTGATTGGGCTTGTCGAAGTGGAAGTGCTGGGCGGCCCACATCTGGTGCTGGCCGACCTCGGTGGTGATGAACACCTCCTTGCCCTGCTTCTTGGTCGCCTCATAAAGACGCTGGATGGCCCATTGCGGCTTGATCACGGTGTCCGAGTTCTTGAAATTCAGGGACCCGACATCGCGCCACTTCTGGATCTGCTTCCACCATGGCGCAATCGCCTCGGTGCGCGGCTGGTTGGTCTTGGAGCGCCAGATGCGCACCATTTCGGACAGCACGCGCTCGCAATCGCCGATGATCGGAATATCGACGCGCACGACCTTGTTGATCGAGGACGGGTCGATATCGACATGGATCTTGCGGCTATGGGGCGAGAAGGCATCGATGCGGCCGGTGATGCGGTCGTCGAAGCGCGCGCCGATATTGATCATGACGTCGCAGTCATGCATGGCGAGGTTGGCTTCGTAGGTGCCGTGCATGCCCAGCATGCCCATCCATTGCGGGTTCGAGGCCGGGAAGGCGCCGAGGCCCATCAGCGTCGAGGTCACCGGGAAGCCGGTGAGTTCCGCCAGTTCGCGCAGGTGCTCGGAAGCTTCCGGGCCGGCATTGATGACGCCGCCGCCGGTGTAGAAGATCGGGCGCTCGGCCTTGAGCATCATGTCCACGGCCGCTTCGATGGCGGCTGCATCGCCATCCATCTGCGGGCGGTAGGACTGGTGGCGGAGCGTGGCGAGGTCGGGCTTGTAGTATTCGCCCAGGGCGAACTGCACGTCCTTGGGAATATCGATGACCACCGGGCCGGGGCGGCCGGTTGTGGCGATATGGAAGGCCTCGTGCATGATGCGCGGCAGATCCGCGACGTTCTTCACGAGGTAATTGTACTTTGTGCAGGAGCGGGTGATGCCTACGGTGTCGCATTCCTGGAACGCGTCCGAGCCGATCAGATTGGTCGGCACCTGCGCGGTGATGCAGATCAGCGGTATGGAATCGAGCAGCGCATCGGTGAGGCCGGTGACGGCATTGGTCGCGCCGGGGCCGGAGGTCACCAGCACCACGCCGGGCTTGCCGGTGGAACGGGCATAGCCTTCGGCCATGTGCGTCGCGCCCTGCTCGTGCCGCACAAGGATGTGCTGGACGAAATCCTGCTGGAACATGGCGTCGTAGATCGGCAGGGCTGCACCGCCCGGATAGCCGAAAATATGCTGAACACCCTGATCCGTCAGCGCCTGGATCACCATTTCCGCGCCGGTCATTTTCTCGGCCATTTGCGCTTTCCTACTCCTCGGGCCCGCCGTACCGGGCGTTACGTCCTTGCCGCCTTAAAACCGCTTTGCCGGAAAAAAGGCAATAAAAAAGGCCCCGTCAGGGACCTGTTTTCGGCGCACCAGCTTACGCGCGGGGTGTTACCCCACGTTGCCGATGCGCCTACCTACTACGAGAATGAGTGCCCGCACGGGACCTCTCCAAACTTTAAGACGGCGCATTGATAGGGTGAGCGGCAAACAAAAGTCAAGCGCTCACACGGCCATGAGGCTCCGCCGGCCGGGTTTCCGTGCACAGCGATGTCATTTCGGCAATTAGTTGCTGGCAGAGCCGACCCGAGATGCTAAGGGCGAAGCCAACTCAAATATGACAGTTCGATGACATGAGCAAAAGCGCGCTGGACAAGGACCTGTTGCAGGTTTCCGGCTACGAATCCGCAAGCAACGCCCTGGGTCGCTCCCTCGCTGCCCCCGGCATAGCGCTGGTGTTCCTCCTGCTCGCGGGCGTGTGGGCAGCCTTTGCCATGGGCCAGGGTCCGGGCACCTATGTGGTGGTCATCGGCGCCCTGATTGCCGGCTATATGGCGCTCAATGTCGGCGCCAATGACGTTGCCAACAATATGGGTCCGGCCGTTGGTGCCCGCGCCATCACCATGGCCGGTGCATTGGTGATCGCCGCCATATTCGAGGCTGCCGGGGCGCTGCTGGCGGGCGGCGATGTGGTCAACACGGTCGCCCGCGACCTGCTGATTTCGCCGGAAATGGAAGCCCGCACATTCATCATGGTGATGATGGCGGCGCTTCTGGCATCGGCCCTCTGGGTCAATCTTGCCACCTATATCGGCGCTCCGGTTTCAACCACCCACGCCGTGGTGGGAGGCGTTGTCGGTTCCGGAGTGGTCTCAGCCGGCTTTGCCATCGTCAACTGGCCGATGATTGGCGCCATTGCCGCGAGCTGGGTGATCTCTCCGGTTATGGGCGGCATCATCGCCGCCCTGTTCCTGATCATCATCCGCGCCACCATCACCACCCGCCTCGACAAGATCACCGCGGCACGCGTTTGGGTCCCCATTTTTGTCGCCGCCATGACAGGCATCTTTGCCATGTACCTGGCCACCAAGGGCCTGAGCCGGGTGTGGAAGCCCGACCTGCCGACCACGCTCGCTCTGGGCATTGCATTCGGCGCCCTGGGCTGGCTCACTGCCATGCCATGGGTACGGCGGCAGTCGCGTCACATGGAGAACCGCAAGAAGCACGTGGCCAGCCTGTTCCGCCTGCCCCTGATCGTCTCGGCGGCGCTGCTGTCCTTTGCCCATGGCGCCAATGACGTGGCCAATGCCATCGGCCCCTTCGCTGCCATCGTCACCACCATCCAGACCGGTCATGGCGAAGTCGCCGGCATCTCCCTGCCCTTCTGGGTTTTGGCGATCGGCGCCATCGGCATTTCGCTGGGTCTCGCCCTGTTCGGGCCGCGTCTCATCCGCACAGTGGGCGAGCAGATCACCAAGCTCAACGAAATCCGTGCCTTCTGCGCCGCGCTTTCGGCGGCCGTCACGGTACTGGTCGCCTCCGCAATGGGCATGCCGGTGTCATCCACCCATATCGCAGTGGGCGCCGTGTTCGGTGTCGGCTTCCTGCGCGAATACATTTCGCGCCGCGACATGGAAGGCTCTGCCGTGCCGGTGAATGCTCGCATGGTCGACGCCAGCCAGCTCAATGCCACGCCCGAAGAAGCGCTGGCGAAAGCCCGCAAGGTGGAGTCGCGTTTGCTGGTCCGGCGTCATCACGTGTTCAGCATCGCTGCCGCCTGGGTGGTCACCGTTCCGGCGTCAGCCGCGCTGGCAGGCGTACTCTACTTCGTTTTGAGCGTCGTGATCCCGCAGTAGCGGCTCACGCTTCGCACAAAGCTTCAATCAGTTCGGGATCAGCCGCGTATGCAGTCGCTGGGCCAGGCGGCCGAGGGCCGGGTCCGTCAGGAGGCGCTTGGATTCGGAGAGGGTCGCCCAGTGACGCAGACGCTGGCCCTGTTCACGCCAGGTGTCGAGTTGCTGAGTGACCAGCAGCGGATAGAGATCGACGTCAACCAGCGCGACTCCATCGGCGCCCACACTGGCGCGGTAGCTGCCGATGGGTTGTTGCTCGATCGTGCCCGAAACGCCGGCTTCCTCCAGAGCTTCGAGGGCCGCACTCTCCCAAGGCTTCATATCAGGCTCGATGGCGCCCTTGGGAAATATCCATTTGCCGCTCCGCCGCGACGTGACCAGCAGAAACGCCACGCGGCCTTCTACGATCGCATAGGGCAAGGCACCGGCCTGCCGCAGATCCGATTGGGTCTCGACCCGGGGGCTCCAGTGCTTGAGAAATTCGCGCATTTGGCTTCCGCAAAAAGTCGTTGTCCGGCTGTTTGACACAACCGGACAATCAAAGTCCACGCGACAAAGGAAAGGGCCCCGAAGGGCCCTATCAATTCTGGGGATTAGCTCAGCAGGGTCAGATCGGTGGCCGAGACCTTGCCGTCGCGGCCGGTCTGCAGCTCGAAGCTCACCTTGTCGCCTTCGTAGAGGCCCTGCAGGCCCGAACGCTGAACGGCGGAGATGTGAACGAACGCATCCTTCTCGCCATTGTCAGGCGAGATGAAGCCGTAGCCCTTGGTGGTGTTGAAGAACTTCACGGTACCGGTGATTGCGGCCATGGAGACTATCCTCTTGGTCTGTTGTGCCGCTGATGCGGCGGAAGGGTTTGTCCGGGGTGTGCAAGTCCGGACTTACGGTTCACGAGATCAGGAGGTAGCCAAGTTTCCGGAAGAACCGGTCGTTAGATAGCGCAAGACAAGTGGCACGTGCCGCTTAGTATCTGTTCTCGGCTGATTTTTCAAGGCCTTACTCTGTGCACGCAAGAATAGAACGCCACTATAAAGTACACCCGGTCGGGGGGCCGACCGGGTGTCTGGCGCCTGGGGGCGCTTAACCGCAGGGGGCGCTGCGGTATGGAGGATCGCGTTAGCTCGGGCAGCGCGCGATGAACTGAGTACCATCGGTGCGACGATAGACGCACTCGGTACGGCTGGCGCCGTGATAGCCAAGCAGTTCGCCGGCAGCAGCGCCGGTAACCGCACCAATGCCGGCACCAACGGCGGCGCCCACGGCATTGCCGGAAACGGCAGCGCCAACAAGGCCACCACCGACGGCGCCGATGGCGGCACCCTTTTCAGTCGAGGTACAGGCAGCCAGCGAGAGCGCGGTTGCGGCGATAATCAGGATCTTGTGCATGAATTCCTCCAACGAGTACTCGCTTGAAAACGCGCTTTGCTCGGAAGGGTTCCACGGGCATTTTAATCTTTATTAAGTCGACTTCCAAAACGGCCGAAAAGTCCCGCTACGGCCAGTGCAAGCCAACCCAGGATCATGGCGCCACCGGCCAGCGGGGTGGCTCCCGGGAACAGCCCATGACCTAGGCATTCGCGCATGGCGAGGTCCGCGCCGAACAGCGCAGTACCAATCGCCAGCAAGAAACCAGCAGCCAGCAGCATGCGTCCACGGCCATAAAGAGCCAACACCAGCAGCACCGGCGCATGCGCCAGAAAAATCATGGCAATGGCGGACAGGTTGCGGCTTTCGCCATGCGATGCCCCGGCGGCGGCAGCGACGCCCGCTGCGCCCAGTAGACCCGCAAGGACCAGGAACACTCTGGCTGCCAGCATCGTCAACGCCCCTTCCTGCTCACTCGGCTTTCCCAGCGCCGCGGATTGCACTACAGCATGGCGCGCGAGTGAGAGATACGACCATGAGTGACAACGTCGCGCCGGCAAACCCGGCGCCAGATGCTATTCCGGCCGGCAATGGCTGGGCCGAGGAGCTGCGCGCCACCTTTTCGCTGGCCTGGCCGCTGGTGATCGCGCAACTGGCGCAGAATGCATTGCATACCACTGACGTGATCCTGCTCGGCTGGCTTGGCCCGACCTATCTGGCAGCGGGCACGCTGGGCACGACTTTCTTCATGCCGTTCCTGCTTTTCGGCGTCGGCGTCGTTGGCGCCGTGGCCCCGCTCGTCGCGCAGGCCCGGGGCGCCCGCAATATCAAGGCCATTCGCCGCATCGTGCGCCAGGGCTTTTGGGTCGCCATCCTCTTGGCCGCTCTGCTGCTGCCCATCGTTATGCAGATCAGGCCGATCTACCACTTCCTTGGCCAGGACCCTGTGGTGACCGGGATGGCCGAGCAATTTGTCCAAATCGTCGCCTGGTCGCTCTTTCCGGCCATCGGCATCATCACCCTGCGCTCGTTTCTGTCCGCCTTCGACGCGACGCGCGCCGTGCTCGTCATCACCGTGCTGGGCGTAGTGGTCAATGCACTGGTTGCCTATGCCCTGATCTTCGGCAATTTCGGCATGCCGCGGCTCGAACTGCGCGGCGCCGCCATCGCCACGCTGATCACCAACATCATCATGTTCCTGGTCATGCTGGTCTACGTGATCCGGCACAAGCGGTTCCGGCGCTTTCATATCCTGATGCGCTTCTGGAAGCCGGACTGGGGCTATTTCCGCTCGATCTTCGTCATTGGCACGCCCATTGCCCTCACCGTGCTTGCCGAAGTCGGCATGTTCACGGCGGCCGCGCTGATGATGGGCCGCATCGGCACCGACGAGGTCGCGGCACATGCCGTCGCGCTCCAATGCGCCTCCATGGCCTTCATGGTGCCCCTCGGGCTTGGCATCGCGGCCACCGTGCGCGTCGGTGTTGCCTATGGCCGCAGGGATCCGGAAGGCATCAGCAAGGCTGGGTGGATGGCCTTCATGCTCGGAACCGGCTTCATGGTCCTGTCCTGCCTCGCCTTCCTCGCTTTCGGACGCCCGATCGTGTCGCTCTTCCTCAATCCCGAAGTGGAAGCCAATGCCAATGCCGTCGGCCTGGCCGTCAGCTTCCTTGCCATTGCCGGCATCTTCCAGCTTGTGGACGGCGCGCAGGTCACCGCGGCCCACGCGCTGCGCGGGCTCAGCGACACCAAAATCCCGATGCTGCTGGCGATCCTCGGCTATTGGCTGGTCGGCCTTCCGACCAGCTATGTGTTGGGCATCGTGCTCGGCTGGCGCGGCATCGGCATCTGGACCGGTCTCGCCGTTGGTCTCGCCTTCGTTGCCGTTGTTCTGGCGACGCGCTTCGCGCTGCGCGAGCGGCTGGGGCTGCTGGAGCAGATCGGCGTCAGCCGGGCCTAGAGCGGCGCTCCGCCCAGCCCCAGGCGGGGCCAGTCGCCCATGCGGTTGCGGAACCAGGTCCGCTGCCGCTTGGCATATTGGTGGGTGGCGATGGTGGCGAGCGTGATCGCCTCATCGCGACTGTGGATGCCGTCCATCCAGTCGGAAATCTCGCGCACGCCGATGGCCTTCATCGCTGGCAGCGACGGATCAAGCTTTTGCTGGCGCAAGGCTTCCACTTCTTCCACCGCACCATTGTCGAACATGGCAGCGAAGCGCTGCGCAATGCGGTCGCGCAGCACCTCGCGATCGGGCGAAAGCACCAACTTCTCGATGTCCCAGCCTACGAGAAGGCCGGGCTGCTGATCCTCCTGGAAGCTCGACAAGGCGCGACCGGTGGCCCGCTTGACGGCAATCGCGCGGACAACACGCTGCGGGTCGGCCACCTTGAGCCGCTGCGCCGTTTCCGGATCCTCTGCGGCAAGCATGCGCATGCGTTGCGGCTCGTCCAGATCCTGAATCTCTTGTTGAACTTCAAGCGTCAGCGCGGTGGAGATTTCCGGCACGTCGGCGAATCCGTCTGTCAGAGCAGTGAAGTAAAGTCCCGTGCCGCCGACAAAAATCACCTCTCTCTGCGGATCGATCTCGCCAAGAACGGCTTCCACCGCCCGCACCCACTGCCCCGTCGAAAATCGCTCGGAGGCCGGGACCGCGCCGTAAAGCCGATGCTCGGCAAGCGCCTCGTCCGCCGCGCTCGGACGAGCGGTGACCACGCGCAAGGTGCCGTAGACCTGCATGGAATCGGCGTTGACGATGACCGCGCTGCCCGCTCGAGCACGATCGAGCGCCAGCGCCGACTTGCCGCTGGCAGTCGGACCCGCTATCAGCACTGCGCGCCTCTGGCCCGTCACCAGGTTCTCCCGAAAGTTGCTGTCACCATGCCGGTTCTTAGCCTTATCGCCAATCCCGCCGATCCCGAACTGGACGCGGCCCTGGCCCAGGCCGTTCTGGCCGAGACCGGCGGCGAACTCAACTGGCTGAACCACGGTGTCGCCTGCGATATTCTCGAACCGACCGCGCCGCAAGCCCTTGAACGGGCTCGCGATATCGTCGGCAACAAGGCCGTCGATGCCAATCTGGTGCCGACTGAAGGGCGCCGCAAGCAATTGCTGGTGGCCGACATGGACTCCACCATGATCGAACAGGAATGCATCGACGAGCTCGCCGCTGCGCTGGGCCTGAAGCCACAGGTGGCCGAAATCACCGAGCGGGCGATGCGTGGCGAGCTCGATTTCGAGCAGGCGCTGGATACCCGCGTGGCGCTGCTGAAGGGCCTGGAGCGTGCAAAAATCGAGGAAATCCGGCGCGAGGCGATTACCCTGATGCCTGGCGGGCGGGCGCTTGTCCAGACCATGAAAGCCTATGGCGCCTATACGTCTTTAGTCTCTGGCGGATTTACCTTTTTTGCCGATTACTTCGCGCGGCGGATCGGCTTCGACGAGGCGATTGCCAATGTGCTCGAATTCGACGGCGACCGGCTGACCGGCACTGTGACCAAGCCCATTGTCGACAAGCACACAAAACGGAACCGGCTCCTGGCCCTGGCGGATGAACGCGGTCTGAACATTGCGCAGACCATGGCCGTGGGCGATGGCGCCAATGACCTCGACATGATCGGCGCGGCCGGGTTCGGCGTCGCCATCCATGCCAAGCCGGTGGTGGCGGCGGCCGCCGGTATCCGCATCGACCATGGCGATCTCACCGCCCTGCTCTACCTTCAGGGCTATGCCGAAGACGACTTCGTCCGCTAACGACACCCTCACATGACAAAGGCCGGTGCATCGCTGCACCGGCCTTGTTGTTTGCGAAGCTGCCCCTTTACTGGGCGGTTCCCGGAGCAGGCGCTGTCGCCGGAGCCGGGGCTGCGGCCGGAGCCGTTTCCGGCGCCGGGGCCGGAGCCTCGGTGCCAACAGTCGGCTCGAGCTGCGAGCCGTCTTCCAGCGTCATGCTCGGCGAGGTGGTTTCCTCGATGCCCAGACCATCCAGAGCCTCTTCGTCGGTGCTGAGCACTTCCGGAGCGGTCTGCGGCTGGATTGGGGTCGCGAGGTTGGTGTTGGCGGCCGGCAGTTCCCCATCCGAACCGAAGTAGCGGAAGAAGGCGCTGTCGGGCGACAGGACCATGGTCGTGCCGGTATTGCCCAGGGCGGTGCGGTAGGATTCCATCGAGCGGTAGAACTCGAAGAATTCGGCATCCTGACCATAGGCCGCCGCGAAGATGCGGTTGCGTTCGGCGTCGCCCGTACCACGGATGATTTCCGCGTCGCGGGTGGCGGCCGCCACGATTTCCACTGCCTGACGTTCGGCAATGGCGCGCAGGCTCTGGGCCTGTTCCTGACCACGGGCGCGGAGCAATGCGGCTTCGGCAAGACGCTCGGCACGCATACGCTCATAGGTCCGCTCGGACACTTCGCTGGCGAGATCGGTGCGCAGAATACGCACGTCCACCACTTCGATGCCGAGATTAGCCATTTCCGGACGGATGAGGTCGCGGGCTTCGCGCATCATCTGGGGGCGCTGCTCGGAAAGGGCGGCGTTGAATTCCCGCAGACCGTAGACCTGGCGCAGGGCCGCGTCGAAGCGGGTGGCGATCAAGCCTTCGGCGACCTGCAGCGAACCCTGGGCCCGCTGACGGAACAGTACCGGATCGGTGATCCGGTAGGTGAGGAAGGCGTCCACTTCGTAGAACGCGCCGCCGGAGACCTGCACGGTCATGTCGGCAATGTCCTGACGCAGCAGGCGATCTTCGATGATCTGCACGCTGTCGACCACGTCGGTCGGGATCTTGAAGTAAAGGCCCGGCTCGGTGCGGACGTCGGTGATCTGGCCAAAGCGCATGACAATGGCCTGCTCGCGCTCGTTGACCACATAGATCGACGAGAACAGCACATAGAGGGCGACGAGAACGACGCCGGCGATGATGAAAAGACGGTTGCTCATGACTTACTGCCCCGTGCTGGTGGTTGCGCGGGAAGACGAGCCGAGTTCGGGCAGCGGCAGGTACGGGACGACCCCCGAGCCACCGGCACCATTCTCGACCAGCACCTTTTCGGACGAACCGAGGACCTGTTCCATGGTTTCAAGGAACAGACGCTTGCGGGTCACTTCAGGTGCGTTGACATATTCGGCATACACGGCATTGAAGCGCTCGGCCTCACCGGTTGCTTCCTGCACCACGCGGTTGGCGTAAGCGGCAGCCTCTTCGCGGAGGGCCGCAGCCTGACCACGCGAGTCACCCAAGAGGGTGTTGGCGTAGGAACGGGCTTCTTCCTGAAGGCGATCTTCGTCCTGTTCGGCGCGCTGCACTTCGTTGAAGGCGTCGGCCACTTCGGCCGGCGGAGCGGCCTGCTCGATGGAGATCTGGTTGACCGAAACACCCATGCCGTAGCTGTCGAGGATCGCCTGCGTGATCTGCTGGACCTCGATGGCGATGCCGGCGCGGTCATCACGGAAGATGTCCTGGGCCGGACGGCGGCCGACGACTTCGCGCATGGCGCTTTCGGCAGCGTTGCGGACCATGGCCTCGGGATCGCGCACATTGATGATGTACTCGACCGGATTGATGACCGACCAGACGACGGCAAAGCGCGCGTCGACGATGTTCTGGTCGCCGGAGAGCATCAGGCCGTCATCGGCATTGGCGCGCGACCCGGACCCGGCTGCAGTGCCGATGTTGGTCTGCTTGACGGCGGTGCTGACCTTCTCGACGGTTTCGACGGGCCATAGGTGGAAATGAAGACCAGCGGTGGAAAGGTCGGGCTTGGGTTCACCCAGACGGAATTCAACGCCGACCTCGGCTTCTTCGACCGTGTAGACCGAGTTGAGCAGCCAGAAGGCGCCCAGAACAAGCACGCCACCGATCAGCAGCCAGCGGCCGCCCGGCAGACCGCCGCGGAACTGGTCGCGTCCACGATTCAGAATGTCTTCGAGATTGGGAGTATTATTGCCCGGACGGCGAGGACCGCCGCCGCCTCCACCCGGCGCCTGGCCCCAGGGGCCGCCATTGTTGCGCCCACCTCCGCCACCATTATTCTCCCAAGGCATCGTATTCCTTTCGGTGTCTGAGAAAAATCTGTGCTGCCATATATAGGCAAGGCGCGAGCCCAATCAATGCGCGCTGCCGTGAACGCGCTCGTAGACCTTTATGGAATATGGCGCCTGGTCCTTTTCCGAGCGCGGCACGTCCGGTTCTTCCACAACCCGCCAGATGGCAGGATCGATGGGCGGAAAGCGCACATTGCCTTCGGGCGCGAGGTCCACATGGCTGATATAGAGCCGGTCGGCCAGCCCGATGGCCTGCGCGTATATGTCGCCGCCGCCGATGACCATGACTTCGTCCACTCCGGCGCTCTCCGCCAGCCCCCGCGCCACCCCCAGCGCCTCATCGAGATCGTGGCGCACGATGACGCCCTCGGGCGCATAGTCCTGCCTGCGCGTCACCACGATATGCGGCCGCCCGGCCAATGGCTTGGCAAAGGTCTCGAACTGCTTGCGGCCCATCACCATCGGCTTGCCCATGGTGGTTGCCTTGAACCAGGCAAAGTCCGACGGAATGCGCCATGGGATCGATTGATCCGCGCCGATGACATTGTTGCGGGCGACGGCGGCGATGAGGGAGATGATCGTCATGACCAAAGGCTAGCCGGAACAGGGCTGGAAGGTAAGTGGCGGGACGCCTTCAACCGCAAGTGAGCAGTGAATCCCAGCTTTATGGCATGCGATGCACTTTCTAAAGCGAATGTTAATGCACTGCAGTTCTGCAGAGTGACCTCGACGGACGATAGTCGTATGCAATATGCGGGCACCTCCCATCCCAATAATTTTACCTAATAGTGACTGGAAAAAACATGCGCTTGAGGACTGATTTGGCGACGATCTTGGCTCTTGCCGCCTTTATACTACCAGTCTCGGCGGCAGACCTTGCCGGGACCTACGTGCCTGCAAAGAAGGTTGCTGCAGGACAGTGCCAGAGCTTCTTCGGAAAGACGATAACTGATGATCTGCTTCCGGCGATGCATGACGCAGCTTGCTGCGACGTGCTGGTGCGCATGGAAGAGACCCACGCCGTAAACGCCCTCGAGCGCCGCCTGTATTGCCCCGCATGGCATCACTACAAGGAGGTCTATGACGAGTTTCCCGATGCCCTGTCAGACCTGGAAAACCTCGACGTGCCGCCCGAAGTGGTCGCGGCGATTATCCCGCCGGCACAGCCCGTGATTCCACCCCCGGTGGTTGTCCGGCCTGTAATTCCGCCGCCGCAGCAGGTCGTGCCGCAACAGCCGGCCGTACCGCAGGTGGTTGTACCGCCTAGGGTAAGTATTCCCTGGACCGCGATGACGCGTTACGCCTTCCAGCCCGAGACTCCGGAGCATCCGCGCGGCTTTGACCCAGGCCCACTGAACTTCGATTGATCGCTTCGCTCAACGCGTGGGCAGGGCTGTCGTCGCCGGCAGCCCTGCCTATGCCATGGCCGCCGAAACCGGCGGCGAGGTATCAATTGATGATCTGCGCCGAACTGTCCGCCTTCAGCCTTGCCAGCCGTTCACGCCACATCTCTAAAGCCTCGGGCGTGAGCCGCGTCCACTCCGTGACTTCGCCCATAACCTTGAGCGGTGCGCTGCTGCGATAGGAGCGCGTGGGATTGCCCGGGAATTTCTTGTCGGTGACATTGGGGTCGTTTTCGTAGGGTCCGGTCGGCTTGACTTCGTAGACGCGGGGCGTGCCTACGCCGGCAAGTTCTGCCGCGATCTCGGCGGCAAGCCCGGCGCCGTCGACAAGCGCAGTGAAGTAGATGTGGTTCATCACCATTTCAGGACGGTAGTTCGACCGGTAGCCCGCAACGAGCAGGTCACCTGCACGCAGGTCGGCGATAGTGCCGTGGAAGAACGGGCCTTCGTCCAGTGTCTCGGTCATTGCGATCATCCTGGCTGACGCTGCCAACTTTAGCTCCGCGGGCGCATAGTGTAACGCCCTTGGGTCGAGCCCGAGGGTGATGCGCAGTCATATGAGGCGTCTGCGGTGAAACCAGTCAGCCGCCGCTGGCGCCCATTTCTGCCAGCACCTCGTCGAGCTGGGCAAACTGTTCGGGCGTGCCGTCGAGGCCACCCTTGTAGGCTTCGAGCGCTTCTGCGCTCGGATAGGTCTCGCTGAAGGTCACCAGCGTCTTGCCGCCCTGTTCCTCGAAGGTGACGGTGGAAATACCGCCATCGGGGTCTTCCTCATTGGTCCAGACCAGTTTTGAGGGCGGCACCACTTCGAGATACTTGCCGAAAAAGGCAAAGGTGTTTTCGGCGTCGCTGCCGAATTCAAGGCGGTAAGTCCCGCCGGTGCGCACATCCATTTCGACGGACCGAAGGACCATGCCCATGGATTTCGGCGCCCACCAGCGCTTGAACAGCGCCGCATCGGTCCAGGCCTGAAAGACGATCCGGGGCGGCGCATCGAAAACACGCGTCACCGCCAGTTCGAGATCGGAAACCCGCTTCACCACCGTGCCGCCGGCCGGGGCCGCATCCTGCTGCCTGTCATTCATCACTGTTCTCCCTGCGTTTGAGTTCCTCGACAACCTTGTCGAGTTCGTTGAAACGGGCGTCCCAGAGCCGGCGGTAGTGCTCCATCCACTCAGCCTCCTGCTCGAGACGGCTGCTGCCGAGCCGGCATGTGCGCACGCGCCCGACCTTTTCGGTCTGGACCAGCCCGGCCTGCTCGAGCACGCCGATATGCTTCTTCATCCCCGTCAGGGTCATCTGGAAGCGCTCGGCAAGAGCGGTAATCGAGGCATCGGAGCGGCCGAGCTGCTCGAGCACGCCACGTCGCGTGGCATCCGAGAGCGCCGCAAAGGTCGTATCGAAACGAGCATCATGTAACTGAACCATATGGTTCAGTATAGACATCGGTCGATGGATTGCAAGCTCCAGACATTGGATGGCAACCGGTCCGGCCATTGCACCGTTGCCCGCCAGAATCGGGAGACAAAATTTGACATCCGGGAACAAGAGCCACGAGAGCGGTCACGGCCGGCATGCCGACAGCCCGCAGAACATTCCGCCGACCGGGTGGAAAGACGTTCTCTGGCGCACCTATCGGGAGATCAACGACGACCGGGTCACCCTGATCGCCGCCGCCGTCACCTATTATCTTCTGCTGGCGCTGTTCCCCACGCTGACCGCATTCGTGTCGATCTATGGGCTCTTCGTTTCGCCGGCGACGGTCGGTGAGCATATCAGGCTGCTGGCCGCGGTGGTGCCGGAGGGCGGCATGGCCATTATCGACGAGCAGATCACGCGGCTCGCCAGCACCGGCAACACGACACTTGGCATGGCGCTCCTTATATCGCTCGCCATTGCCCTCTGGAGCGCCAGCGCCGGGATCAAGACCATGTTCGAGGCAATGAACGTCGCCTATGACGAAACCGAGAAGCGCAATTTTTTCGTCCTCAACGGCACCGCGCTGCTGTTCACCCTGGCCGGCATTGTCGCCGGGATGGTCATGGCGACGACGGCGGTGGTAGTGCCTGCTGTGCTCGGTTTTGTCGGCCTGCGTTCCGGGATCGAAGGAATGTTGCGCGTAGGGTCCTACGTGCTGCTCGCCCTGGTCCTGATGCTGTCCCTTGCCGCGCTCTATCGTTTCGGTCCGAGCAGGCAACAGGCCAAATGGCGCTGGGTATCACCGGGCGCCTTGCTGGCATCGGCGATCATCGTCGTCGTGTCGCTACTGTTCTCCTGGTATGCCGCCAATTTCGGCAACTATGACGCGACCTATGGCTCCTTGGGCGGGCTCATTGCCCTTCTCACCTGGATGTGGATCAGCGTCACCGCCGTCATCATCGGCGCCGAGCTCAATTCCGAGAGCGAGCGGCAGACAAGGCGGGACTCGACGGTCGGAGCGGACGCGCCGCTGGGCTATCGCGATGCCGTGGTCGCCGACACGGTAGGCGAAGCCGTTGGTGAAAGCGATGATGAGCTTGCCGGCAGGAGCCCGGAATGGATCGACGGCTTCAACGCGGCGCGGAGCCGGTTCAAGCCGGCGCGCCGCCATTCGCTTGGCGCCATGGCGGCTGCGCTGCCTTTGTCCCTTGCGCTCGGCGCGATGGGCCGGCGGCGGCGGAACTAGCCGCTTTCGCCCAGCTTCAGCAGCGCTTCGCCATCGACGCGAACCTTGGTCCATTCGTCCTGCATAACGCCGCCCTGGCTCTTGTAGAAGGCGATGCTGGGCTCGTTCCAATCGAGCACCCACCATTCAAACCGCCCCAGTCCTCCGGCCACGCAGCGCCGGGCCAGGTGCACGAGGAGCGCCTTGCCGATGCCTTTGCCGCGCAGGGCGGGATCCACAAAAAGGTCCTCGAGCCAGATGCCGTGGCGGCCCTGGAAGGTGGAATAGGTATAGAACCAGAGCGCAAAGCCGACCGGCTTCCCCGCCCACTCGGCGATTTCGCAGAACACCTTTGGATCGGCCCCGAAAAGATCACGTGCGATGTCGGCCTCCGTGGCCTTGGCCTCGTGTTCAAGCTTTTCGTAGACCGCCAGTTCGCGGATGAAATCCACGATGAGGCCAGCATCGGCTGGTGTGGCGAGGCGGATGGTAAGGGAGGAAGTTTCGCTCAAAAGTGGTTCCTGAATGCGGTGCCGTCCTCGGGCTTGACCCGAGGACCAGTCGTCACGCCCACGTCGTTGAAAGTGGCCCTCGGGTCAAGCCCGAGGGCGGAGCCGTGGATGTAGGGTCACATCTGCTCCTGTCGCTCGAGGATCAGGATGTTGAGCTCGCTCTCGGGCCAGAAATCGGTCTTGACCATTTCGAAAGTGGTGGGGCCGATCTTCCTGACATCTTCGCCACAGAAGGAGACGAGATTGGCCTCGTCGCCCTTGTCGATGACGAGGCGGAAATTCTCGATGGCGCCGCCAGCCCAGTTACCGCCGGTGGTGAGGATGTAGGAAATCCAGCTTTCGGTGAACGGCGCCGTCCACGGCTCGTCCGGATTGGTCATGGTCTTCTTCACGGCGGCGATGAAAGCATCGTCGGTGCAGTATTTGTCGAGATACTCGGCAGCCGGATCGTAGTCCTCGTAAGGTTCCGAAAGGAAGGCGATGCCCACCGTGCCACCGACGCTGGGCTTGTAGCGATGCACGACCTCGACCGTTTCGCCGGCCGGGAAAGTCGCCTCCCAGGTATAGGTGGCGCGATAGGTCCACATCGGCCAGTGATGCTTTTCCCAGCCTTCGCCGGCGTCGAACTCATCGGGCACGGCCATGCCCAGATGCAGCAATTGCGCGGTGGTCTGGTCATCCAGCGCGTCGACGGCGTCGATGGCCTCCTGGCTGATCGGGACGATGGGAATATCGAGCTTCTGCAGCAGCTTGGTGCGGTCGACGCCGGCGGCAATGGCATATTCGTGTAGGGTCGCATCGACCCTCTCGCCGTTGAAGGTGGTTTCGAACTCGAAGAGATTGTCCGAGGGCCCCATCGGAAATGCGACGGGCGACCAGTGATTGGGTACGATATCGGGCATGGGGAAGGCGACGAGCAGGTCGTGATCGACGTCGCTGTCATTGCGAAAAGTATAGACGACGCGGATCTCGTCCTTGGAGATGAACAGCTCCTCGCGCTCCATGGCGATCTGCGATTGATTGACGAATTCCAATCCGCCCGTGGTCAGGACGGCAGCCGTGTCATTGGCCACGGCTGATGGCACAAAGGCGAGAAACGCGCATGCAGTGGCGGATAGACGCATAGACCCCTACTCCCTCTCGAT
This sequence comes from Devosia sediminis, assembly GCF_016411825.1. Lineage (GTDB taxonomy): Bacteria > Pseudomonadota > Alphaproteobacteria > Rhizobiales > Devosiaceae > Devosia > Devosia sediminis. The sequence continues at coordinate 706,948 of NZ_JAEKMH010000001.1, read as the reverse complement.
CGGGCCTAGTTCTAGCGGCTTTCTGCGTCGCGGCGAAGATAGTGAAACCATTTTCGATCCAGCGCCGCGTCGAGATCGATACCGTTGTGGCGAGCATAGAGGAGGAGGAAAGCGAGGAGGTCCGCGGCCTCGTCATTGCGGGCAGACGTGATGGCCGCGTCGTCCTGCCCCTTGCGGCGGCCGCGGCCCGAGAGGCGCAGGTGCTCGGCGATGAGTTCGCCCAGCTCTTCCTGCATCTTGAGGGCATACCAATCGTCGTCGCGATGGACGCCGGTTTCGCGCGCATACATGTCGGAAACCTGCGCCACCAGCTCGCTGAGTTCGACGAGGCTCCGGCTCACACTGCCACCGCGCCCTTGATATGAGGATGCGGATCGTAGCCCTCGAAGGCAAAGTCCTCGAAGGCGAAATCCTCAAGCCGCTTGCGCTCTGGGTTCATCACCAGTTTCGGCAGCGGGCGCGGCTCACGGGTGAGCTGCAGCTTTGCCTGCTCGAAATGGTTGGAATAAAGGTGAACATCGCCGAAGGAATGGACGAAATCGCCCACCTCGAGATCGCAGACCTGCGCCATCATATGGGTGAGGAGCGCGTAGGAAGCGATGTTGAAAGGCACACCGAGAAAGGTGTCTGCGGAACGCTGGTAGAGCTGGCAGCTGAGCTTGCCGTTAGCGACGTAGAACTGGAAAAGGCAATGGCACGGCGGCAGCGCCATCTCGTCCACTTCGGCCGGGTTCCAGGCCGAGACGATGTGGCGGCGGCTGTCGGGCTTGGTGCGAATGCTGTCGATGACATTCTGCAACTGGTCGATATGGCGGCCATCGGGCGCCGGCCAGCTCCGCCACTGCGAGCCATAGACCGGACCGAGATCACCATTCTCGTCAGCCCACTCGTCCCAGATCTTGACGCCGTGCTCCTGCAGCCAGCGCACATTGGTCTCGCCGCGGATGAACCAGAGCAGTTCATAAACGATGGATTTGATGTGCAGCTTCTTGGTGGTCAGCAGCGGAAAGCCCTGCGAAAGATCGAAGCGCATCTGGTAGCCGAACAGCGAGCGCGTGCCCGTGCCCGTGCGGTCCGACTTATCGGCGCCGGTTTCAAGGATGTCGGAGAGAAGTTTCAGATAGGGCTGCATGGGCGCAAGCCTAGCGCGATTCGGGTAGCAGCGGGGCGCCGGGAGCCATGTACTTCACCGCTTCCGCAGCGGTAATCTAATACCGCAAGGCATCCTGACACAGGGTGTCGGCGTTTGGAGTGACGGTGCCCCTGCCCCACCACGAAAGGACACGACGATGACGGTAAAGCACCTCAATCCGCCCGGCCTCCACAACAATCCGGTCTTCTCGCAAGGCATCGTCCTGCCGGCCAATGCGCGCATCGTGCTGATCGGCGGGCAGAACAGCGTCAACGACAAGGGCGAAGTCGTGCACAAGGGCGACATGGCCAGGCAGACGGCGCAGGCACTGGCCAATATGGTCCAGGTGCTGGAGGCTGCGGGCGCTGGGGTCGAACACCTGGTCAAGACCACGATCATCATGCGCGACGATGCCGACCTGCAGGCCGGGTTCGGCGAGTGGATGAAGGTGTGGGGCGGCCGAGCAAACCCGCCTTTGGTCACTGCCATGCGGGTGACGGCGCTGGCCAATCCAGATTTCCTCATTGAAATCGAAGCCATGGCGGTGCTGCCATGAGCCCGCAACTGCGTCCGCTGCGCAAGCGCGAGGACATGCCCGATTTCGTGCGTGAGGCGCTTGAGGAGCGTGGGCTTCGCGGCAAATACGATGCGCGACCGCCCTATCAGCGCAACGATTACCTCTTGTGGATCAACAAGGTGAAGCGGGACGAGACCAAGCAGAAGCATCTCGAGCAGATGCTGGCAGAGCTCGAGGACGGCGACACCTATATGGGTATGAAGTGGAAGGCCTAAGGCTCAGGTCGCTCCCACTTACAGTGTCATTCCCGCGAAAGCGGGAACCCCTATTTCAGAACAGCCGCGCCCGTCGAAAACGGAGGTCCCGCCTTCGCGGGGTTGACCCAGTGAAGAATGGATGTGCCGCGCGACCCACAGGCTTGATAGTTCAGTCAGTTCAGCGCGCTCCAGAACGCGGTGTCGTCTCGCTCCCAGGTGTGGTTCTGGTCGATATAGGCCAGCGACCAGGCAAACACCTTCTGCATTTCGCGCAGGTCCCCGGCGGCGACGGCGTCTTCGAGGAAGTCGTTGATTTCCATCTTCGCCGGCAGGTGGCCTTCGGGGCCGACGCGCTCGAACTCGACCGCAATGCCGGCCTGTACCCAGGCGCCGACCATGCCGGCAAACTCTTCGGAAATGAGGAATTCGCTGAGCCGAAGGATCAGGATGGTGATGGTGTCGTTGTTGAAGCTTTCCGAGCGAATGACGACACCGCTGTTTTCCGGATGCCAGTTCGGTCCGAGTTCGGGCAGGAAGAAGTAGCCGCAGTAGAAGCCGCGACAGACCTGCGGGCGCACATCATAGACCGTACAGCCCTGCCCTTCCGCGCAGTGGAGGCAGAGGGAGTTGGCCGGCTTGCGGAGGGTATCGGTGCGAATGGGTGCAAACCCGCAGCACGCCGTACAGCGACCGCATTCGCGGCCTTCGATGATCGTCAGTGACACTGCAAACCCGGCACTTTCGTCTCCGCCTCCCCGCTCCGAGTGAAGCGGAAGGGGCTCGGGCTGTCCAGCCCTGCCAAACGAAACCTTACGAAAGCAAAGGAAATCATTGTGCTTTCGTTTTGAGGCGCTAGGTTGACGCAAAAGAGGAGGCAGACATGCGGCTTGTACTGGCAGTGGCGTTCCTTGTGGGTCTGGGAGGAATCAGCGTGGCCGACGACAACAGGATCGACATCCAACGTCCGGACGCGCCGGAGCTGGCGGCGCCAGGACCATACGATATCGGTGTGCGGACGCTGGACCTGGTGCGCGAGGACGTGCCCAACGTGCTGGCTGGAGGCACATATGACCGGCCGGTGACGGTGGAAGTCTGGTACCCCGCTGACCTTCAGGGCGGCGCGGCGGGCGGCGACTATGTCGATGTGCAGATGGCCAATAGCGACCAGAAAATCACGCTGCACGGCCAGGCAGTGCGCGACGCTGCGCCGCTGGCCGAAGATGGTCCCTACCCGCTCGTGATCCTTTCGCACGGCTTTCCCGGCAACCGCTTCCTCATCAGCCATTTCGGCGAAAACCTCGCCAGCAAGGGTTTTGTGGTCGCAAGTATCGACCATTTCGAGAGCACCTATGAAAACCAGCTCGGCTTTGCCAGCACACTGGCCAACCGCTCGCCAGACCAGCTTTTCGTGCTCGACGCGATCGCCAGTGGCGAAGATTTCCTCGATGGCATGGTCGACGGCGAGAACAGCGCCATCATCGGCTACTCCATGGGCGGCTATGGCGCCCTGATCAGCGGCGGCGCGGGCCTCGCCCCGGCCGCGGGCCAGATGGGCATGGCTTCACCCGAGGCACTGGCCGGGCTGATGGCGGGTTCGGATGGCTATGACGAACATCTCGACCCGCGCGTCAAGGCCGTGGTGGCGATCGGACCCTGGGGCGGACAGGTCGGCCTCTGGGATGAGGTGGGGTTTGCCGGCATCGAAATACCGCTGCTGGTCATGGGCGGCTCGCTTGACGAGGTGTCAAACTACGAGACCGGCATCCGCCGTATCTTTGAGGGCGCGGTGAATTCGGACCGCTACCTCCTCACCTTCCAGGGCGCCGGCCACAACGCCGCCGCCCCCATGCCGCCACCCGTGGAAGCCAGCGAAGGCGGACCGGGCAGCCCCTTCGAACACTATGCCGATTTCGTCTGGGACAATGCGCGCATGAACAACATCGCCCAGCATTTCGTGACGGCGTTTTTGGGCCTGCATCTCAAAGGCGATGAGACCATGGAGCCTTATCTGGCGGTGGGCAGCGGATCGTGGAACGAACCGGCGGGTGACCGGGCTTGGAAGGGGTTCGGCGAGCGGACGACGCGCGGGCTGGTTTGGGAGATCCTACCAATCGAATAGACCTCCAGGGCTTTGGCCCATCTACTTTGCGGCGCGCTAGCCGGATTTGCGCGCCGTACCCTTGCTTTTCCGACGAAGTTAAGCGACTGAACAATCAGTCCCCTAGGACCCGGTGCAATTCCGGGTGGCTCTTCTGGCCGCCGATCCGCCAGACAATCCAGTACGCTTTTCAAGCTCACAACGTGCTCTCGCTTTCGCAGCGACCCCAGTCGTCTGGACCCTTCATGACTTTTGCAAACACTTTACGCCGCAATTGGCTTTCCAATACTCGCGGCGACATTCTCTCGGGTATTGTTGTGGCCTTGGCGCTCATCCCCGAGGCCATCGGCTTTTCGATCATAGCAGGAGTAGACCCTAAGGTCGGGCTCTACGCCTCGGTTGTGATCGCGATCGTCATCTCCTTCGCCGGTGGCCGGCCGGCAATGATTTCGGCTGCGACCGCTGCGACAGCCGTCCTTTTCGGATCGCTCGTGCGCGAACATGGCCTCCAATATCTTCTGGCTGCTACGATACTGGCTGGCATGATCCAGATGGCCGCTGGATGGCTGCGCATCGGTTATGTCATGCGCTTCGTCTCACGCTCGGTAATGACCGGTTTCGTCAATGCCCTTGCCATCCTGATCTTCATGGCGCAGTTGCCGGAACTGGTCGGGGTATCCTGGCAGACCTACGGCATGATCGCGGCTGGTCTGGCAATCATCTACCTTTTCCCCCGCCTGACGCGCGCAATCCCTTCACCCCTAGTCTGCATTCTTGCGCTGACAGCAGCCGCACTGCTTTTCAATATCGACACGCGCAGCGTGGCCGACCTTGGCGAACTGCCCGACGCTCTGCCGTCGCTGCTGTTGCCAAGCGTACCGCTGACGCTCGATACGCTGATGATCATCTTGCCCACATCCATCGCGGTTGCCGCCGTGGGCTTGCTCGAAAGCCTGCTGACGGCGTCGATCGTCGACCAGATGACCGATACCGGTAGTGACAAGAACCGCGAAAGCATCGGCCAGGGCATTGCCAATATCGCCTCGGGTCTCTTCGGCGGCATGGCCGGCTGCGCCATGATCGGACAATCGGTCATCAATGTGAAATCGGGCGGGCGGACCCGCCTTTCGACATTTGCCGCCGGAGCAATCCTCTTGTTCTTGCTGCTGGTTCTTGGCGATTGGGTGGGGCTGATTCCAATGCCTGCGCTGGTTGCTATCATGATCATGGTGTCGATCGGGACGTTCAACTGGACGTCTTTGCGCGACCTGGCGCACCATCCGCGCCGTTCCAGTGTTGTCATGCTTGCGACAGTGCTGACAGTCGTCGGGACGCACAACCTGGCTCTTGGCGTCGGCGTCGGGGTGCTGCTCTCCGGCATCTTCTTCGCCTGGAAGGTCGCTCAAATCTTCCGGGTCACCTCCTCGCTGGGCTATGGGGTGCGCACTTACCGCGTCGAGGGGCAACTGTTCTTCGCGAGCGCAGAAGACTTCCTCAAATCACTCGATTTCGGTGAGGAGGTGGAGCAGGTTCACATCGACCTCACCAACGCACACCTTTGGGACCTTACCGGCGTGCAGGCGATCGACGTGGCTGTCCTGAAATTCCGCCGTGCCGGCGCTGTCGTTGAAGTCATCGGCATGAATGAGGCCAGCGCCACGATCATGGATAAGTTTGCCGTCCACGACCAACCCGGGGCAATGGAGCGCATGCTTGGGCACTGACGGGGACCACCTCCCCTTCAGCACCACCCTTCCATTCGCCCCTGCCATTCATGCGCCAGGCCCTCGGCCACAAGCTGCCGGCCGATGGACCGGCCATCCCTCTCGACTACCCGCAGCTTCCGCCCATAGCGATCTTCGTCGCGGTCGGCGGGGGCGAGGGTGAAGGGTCCTTCGTTGAGGAGTTCGGCCAGGCGGAGACCGGCCTCGCGGCCCCGGTCGGCTTCGCTGGCGCATTGCGGGGATGAGACTTCGGGCGTGTTGATGTCGGCGATACGGTATTTGACACCGTCGAGCCAGAATGTGTCGCCGTCGACGACGCAGGTGATGCGATCCGAGCCGCAGGGGGCGAAGCTGGTGTGGATTTCAGCATTGGCGGCGGGCGTGGACGTGGCAAGCCATTGGCCGAACTCGGTCTGTTGCAGGGCCAGCACCGCCAGCGAGCCGAGCATCATGGCCAGCATGGCCGTGGGCACGACCGAAGCGCGGCCGAGCCACTTGCCGAGACGCCGCCGCCGCTGCCCAACACTCCGACTCGTCGCGCCCATGATCGCCTCCGTTTCGGAGGGAGAATGGGCAAGAGCTGTTAATCGGAGTTGAATTGACCCGAGCGGGTTTGCATCGGGCCGACCGGTCCCCTATATAGGGAGTGCCCGCAAGGGCTATGGCGATAAACTGTCATTGTAATAAACCCATCGGACCCGGGGGCAGTACCCGGCGTCTCCACCATCTCCTCCCGCCAAGGGGGAGCCACTGGGGGACGAAACAGGATCGACGAGGGCGTAAAGAGTGTGCTTTCGCTCGGCATTGTACCGCCGTTATCGGGCTAAAACTTATAGTTGCCAATGACAACCATAAGGCTCCGGTCGCTCTCGCCGCCTAAGCGGTGCTAGCACTGGGAATTAAAGTCCTCCGCTCCTAGCCGGGCGTCAGGCGGGGTTCGCAGGCACCTGGCAACAGAAGCCTGCACTCAATTCCCGATTGCCGCAGGCTTCTTCGGCCTTTGTCCTTGAAATATCGCGGAACGTAAGGCTGATATGGGCCGTTCGGGATTCGACCCGACGCGACCAGTCTACGAGGGGCAAAATGGCCGAAGACCACATGCGATACGACATTCTCGCCCAGGAAGCCCTGCGCGGCGTCGTGCGCAAGGTGCTGGCGGAAGTCTCGCGCACCGGCCTGCCCGGAGACCACCACTTCTTCATTTCCTTCGCCACCCGCGCGCCCGGCGTGCGGCTCTCGGAAGAATTGCTCAAGCAGTACGACAAGGAAATGACCATCGTGCTGCAGAACCAGTATTGGGACCTCAAGGTCACCGAGTCTGCGTTCGAAGTGGGCCTGAGCTTCAACGGCCAGCCCGAAATGCTCCATATTCCATTCTCGGCCATCAAGGGCTTCTTCGACCCCTCCGTGCAGTTCGGCCTGCAGTTCGATCCGGCAACGGCGCCTGATGAGCGCGATGCCGACGAAGAGGCAGCCGATGCCAGCGCCGAAGCGGCCGACGTCGAGGCTCCGGAGGCCAGCGGCGAAAAGGTCGTGAGCCTCGACGCTTTCCGCAAGAAGCCCTGATCTTCCACCGGCATGGAAAAGCGCTCCTTCTCCATTGCCGGGCATCGCACCTCGATCGCGCTGGAGCCCGACTTCTGGTCGGGTCTCGAGGCCATGGCAGCCGATCGCAAGACGAGCCTTGCCGGGCTGATCCGCGACATCGACGAGACGCGCACGGTGACCAATTTGTCCTCGGCCGTGCGGCTGGCGGTGCTGGCCTGGTATCGGGATGGCGGGGGCCGTTAGGCGATAACGCCACGTTCCCCCCAACACCGTCCCGCCCTCGGATTTGATCCGAGAGCCTGTTTCCAAATAGCAGCCGTGCCGACTGGTGCTCGGGTCAAGCCCGAGGACGGCACAGCGAGGGCAACTGCTAAGGGCTCGGAAAGAGCTGAATCGGTTCGTTGACAGGCGCGCCGATGGGCTGGTTGACGCCGGGCTGGAAGCCGAGGTTGAGCGGGCCCGTCGGTGTCGACGGTTCCGCCGGCGCGGGCTGTGGCGTGGAGAGTTCGGGGGGCACGTCGACCCGGTCCAGTTCCTCTTCGAGGCGGCGCAATTCCTCCAGCCGCGCTGCCTCGGCGCGACGGCGCTGCTCCTCGATCAGGCGATTGCGTTCCTGCGCCGCGGCGCGCTGGCGGGCCTCATCTTCGAGGCGCAGGGTTTCGAGCCGGTCGACTTCGAGCTCATTGGCGCGCACCAGAATGGCCGCCACGATCTCTGAAAAATCGACACTGACCTGCGGCCCGATAACCGTGCCGGTGACCGCGAGAATGATGCGGGCCAGGTCCGGCTGCACGAGGCCCTCGGCATCGGCGAAATCGCGCGGCGTCATCACGAAGCGTCCGTCGAGGCCGAGCGTTTCCAGCAGCATGTCCAGACTGCCAGCGAGCCGCGCGCCGTCCCCTTCGACGATGAAGTTGGCGAGGCGCAGCGTACCCCCGGCAATTGTGAAGGCGCCCTGGGCCGCATCGGCGGTGAACTGCGCCTGGGAAAGGGCCAGGCTGATCAGCGTTTCGAGCGCGTCGGCCTCGGTATTGAGGACGTCTTCAAGGCGTGCGATCGCCGGATAGACCTCCGGCGACAGGGCTTCGACGGCAAAGTCGGCAATGGCGAAATTCCCCTCGCCGGTCATATTGGCCATGACTTCAGCAAGGCTGGCCCCGGTGCCCTCGAACCGCACGCCACCGTCCACCAGGCCCGCCAGGCTCGCGGCGACTTCCGGCGGGGCGATGGCATCGATGTCGACGCCGGCAAGGCTGGCCTGGCCGGAAACGGTACGTTGCGACAGGGTCCCGGCGCAGCAATGGTCAAGGCTGAGCGTCAGTGTGCCGCCGCCGATCTCGCTCGAGAAGTTCTTGAGCGACATTGCCTCGGGATTCCAGACATAGTTGAAGCTGGGCTGGCCCATGAGCGGCGCGCCATTGGCGGTCAATCGCCCGGCGCTGATGACCAGGTCGCCGCGCGACGGGCGCCGGGTCGTGTCGACGGCCAGCGGCCCTTCCGGCCACACGCCCTCGGCTGTGCCGATCAGTGCTTCTGCCCCGAAGAGAGCGGCGGCAATGCCCGATACATCGAGGCTGTCGGCGGTGATCTGGCCGGCAAAGCCGGGCAGTTGCCCGACGCGATCCATGGCGATATCGCCGCCGAAACCGATATTGCCGGCAACCCCCGAAATGCTGTCAAGCGCCAGGCTCCTGACGCCCTCAAAGCGGATGCCGGCACTGGCCTCGAGGCCGGGCAGCGTGGCGCTCCCCGCGCCCGCCAGCGCGGCAAGACCGGAAGCCTGGTCGAGCAACACGTCCACCGTACCCTCGCCGGTGACCGTTCCATCATCCGCAAGTTCAAGACCGCCAAAATAGCTCAGCGACTGCCCGCCCTGGCTGAGCGCGAGGCGCGCATCGAAGCCGTCGTCGAGTCCGCCCTCGGCAAAAAGGCTCGCCACCAACCCGTCGTCGCCGGCAAAAAGCGGAGCACCCTGCCAGCCAAACTGCGCCAGAGCCGCAGCGCCGTCCTGCGCCTCGAGCGACACCACGAGGCGCATGTCGTCGGTGGCAAGCCCCGGCAGCCCCGCCGCCATTTCGAGCCGCAGGTCGAGCGCCGTGTCGCCGGCATCGCCGCCCAGGGTAAACACCTGGCCCGAACCGCTATCGGCATCGGCGAGAATGAACTGGAGGTCGGCCGGGAAGACGCCCGCCAACCCCTGCTGCCAACCTGCGGGAATGCCGGCCCTTTCGTATATCAGCGCAAGGCCCGGTGCGTCTGCCGTCGCGACGGCGAGCTGGCCGGAGCCGGTGACCCGCGGCGCGGTCAGGGTGCCGGAAAAGCGTGCCGTCGAGCCGAGCGAGACGCCGCCCCAATCGCCGGCGGCAAGGCGAGAGAAGCGAATGGCCTCGGGCGACCATTGCGCTTCGGCCACGAGGTCCATCGCCGGCAGGCCCAACACATCGACCTGCGCCGCGGTAATGGAGAAACTGCCATCGGGGAAGCTGATGCCGAAATTGGTGTCGCTGGCCACATCGGGGACCAGTGCCAGCAGCGCGGCCGTACGCTGCGCGTCGAGGCTGCCCAGGGTCAGCACCGTATCGAGCCGCGGCTCGGCGCCGAAACCGATGCGCAATTCGAAACCGTGTTCCTGCCCATCGAGCACCAGGCGTCCATTGCTGAGCCCGAAAGCGTCGCCAGCCAGCATTACCCGCCCCGTGAGGGAGCCGGCCATGTTGAAAAGCGGATTGTTTTCGATCGGCCGCTTCCAGAGCTGCGACAGCGCCTGGAGCCGGCCCGCAGCGATACTGGCGTCGCCGAGGAAGCCGACAGTGCCGGCCTCATTGGCCAGCGTGCCGGAAAGCCGCAGTTCACTTTCACCCGGCAGGCGCGCCACAGCCTGCTCCAATGTCCAGTTTGTGCTGTCGGTGGTGGCATCGACGCGCACTTCGCGCAGCGCAAAGCCGCGCAGCCCGATTTCGGCCAGATCGATGCCGAGGCGACCAGGCATAGGCGGAATTGGCGGCGCGGGGATTTCGGACAGCATGCGCACGAAGTCATAAGGCAGTTCGCTTGCGACCTCGGTCGCGTCACGCGGCGGCAGCGAGAACACCCCTCCCGATACCACCGCGTCGAAGCTGCGGCGTTCGCCCAGGCGGATGCTGGCGGCCCCGGTAAGGCGCATACCGGCGCGGTTCTCGTCGGGGCGCAGGGTATAGCCGGTCAGCACGATGCGATCGGTATTGGCCGTCAGCTCGCTTTCAAGGACGAGGTCGCCACGGATCTCGTCGGCGCGCTCGGCCTCGGGCGGCGCCTGCCGGTAGACCATGGTGCCGGCAAAGCGGGGTGCCGCGCCTGTACTCAGCGTGCCATCGGTATTGAGCGAGAAGGCGCCGAGCGCCTCACGGATGAAGCTCGTGACCCGCGTATTGCCTTCCGCATCGGCCGTGCCGGAATTGATGCGGAGGTCATAGCGGGTGCCCCCGTAGTCAGCCCCGCCCTGGAACTGGAACGGCCCGACGAGACTCGCCAGGCGCAATTCCCCGTCGAGACGGGTGATGGCAAAGGTCTCGGCCGAGCGCAGGTCTTCGAGCCGGATACTGCCATTGGCGATCCGTGTATGCCCCAGCGCGACGCCGGGGCCTGCACCAGACGGATCGACGCCGCTGTTGAGGAGGCCGTTTTCGTCCAGCGTCAGGTAGACTACCGGCGTCTGCAGGTTGAGCGCCGTGACAGTGTAGATATCACGCAAAAAGTCCATCAGCACGAATTCGGCCTCGACGGCGCCCACCGTCGCGGCCGGGAATTCGGCATCCCCGACAACGACATCGGTAAAGGCAAGGCGTGGACTGGGCAGCAGCGAGAAGGAAATATCGCCGCGAATCGTCACATCGGCGCCCAGCACACCGGTGGCCAGCACTTCCATCCGATCGCGATAGTCGCCCCACTGTATGAAGCGCGGCGCGAGAAATGCGCCGGCCAGCACCACGATGGCGAAGATGCCGACCACGATATAGATGCGATTGAGCACTGTGCCTGATCTGCCCCGGCTGAAAACGGTGTGAGTGTAGGCAGATGCGAGTGTTGCGCAAGCCGCCTCCGGGGCTTTTGAGCAAAGGAAACAGCCGGATCGCCACGGGCTGCGACGGGGACGGTGGCCATCAGTCAAGCCGAGGGCTGCGCGGCAGCAGGGATCCCCTGGAGCCGCGATCTTCTGCAACGTCCAAACAGAACCGTTGCTACGGCATTTTCCTCTTCGTATGCATTGTCACCCGCCCAGTGCCGGGCCGTTCTGGAGAAAACAATGCGTCCCTTTCTACTCGCCACAACCGCGTTATTACTTCTCGGATTTGCCACTGGCTCCGCCCTCGCCCAATCGGCGGGCGACCGGGTGCTCGCCAACTACCAGAACACTGGCTACTGGTTTGCCGGCGTGATCGCGGAAGCGGCCGGCAAAAATTACACCATCCACTACGACGACGGCGACGTGGAGACTGTCTCGTCGCGCGCGATCCGCCCCTACAATTGGGCGGCAGGCACGCGTGTCGATTGCAACTGGAAAGGGGCCGGCACCTGGTACCCCGGCACGATTGCAGCAGCCAACGGCAAGCGCCTCAACATCGACTATGACGATGGTGACCGCGAAACCACGCAGACCGCCATGTGCCGCTCTCGCTGAGGCGAAAATGCAAACGGCCGGGCAGGTGCCCGGCCGTCCATCAAGGTCAAGGGAGGTGACCTGGTCTGGGCTGGACCCTAGAGGTTGAAGGTCCAGAAGAAGGTTTCGCCCGAGCTGTCATCGACACCGTCGTTGTCGGTGATCACATAGGCCTTGCCGTCGGCGTCGATGGCGAGGCTTTCGACCTTGTCGACGACATAGCCGTTGTTTGCGGCAAGATCAGGGATCAGGTCGCGCACCAGTTCTTTGCTGACGGTGGGCAAGTCGCCACCGAGCTCGGCCGGAACCAGCTCGCTGACCGGGACGCGGTAGATGGCCTTGAGCGTAGCGCGCTCGGCGATCTGGTTGTCACGCTCGATGATATAGACGTGGTCACCGTGGACAGTGATTTCCGAAAGGCCGACCCAGCCGGCAGTGGGGGCTTCGAGCTTGTAGCGCACCGCGCCCCATTCCTTGGTAGAGGGCTTGTAGGAAACGAGCTTCACGAAGCCCTTCTCGTCATCCTTCCATTCGCGCTGGATGGCGATCCAGAGGGTCATGTCGTCGCCGGTGCCGATGGCGGTCACGCCTTCGCTGGCCGAACGGATTTCATGGGCGAGAAGGGCTTCGGGGAAGGCCACTTCCTCGATGATGGCGCCATCGGCATCGACATGGACGAGGCCATGCGGGATGTCTTCCTCGGTATCACCTTCCGAAGCCAGCCAGAAGCCGCCATTGCCATCCGAGGTGATGCCTTCGAGATCGAGGGATTCGGCCGGAGCGCCGTCACGGGTGACGACGGTCTTCTTGACGATCCTGGCCGGGGAGGCCGTGGCGTCGATCTCGTAGATCGCGGCTTCAACGAAAGCGCTGTCGCTGACGGCGAACAGCTTGTCCGGCTCGGTGGCAACGGCGCCGGAAAGGGCGGCCCAGCCGATCGGCAGGCCATTTTCATCCATGTCGGACATGATCTGCGGATAAGCAGGCGCGTCGACATCTTGACGCTCGAAGATCATGACATGGGCGCCGGCAAGTCCATCGACGCTGAGGTCGGTCTCGTTGGCGGTGACATAGAGATTGCGGTCCGGGATGGCCAGCGCGCCTTCCGGGCCAACACCCGAGGGCAGCGACTGGATATATTCCGGATCGGCGCCGGTATCCTTGTAGATGGCGACGAGCGAGGAGCGCTCCTGGTTGACGAAAATCAGCGTGTCTTCGCCATAGGTGCCCACTTCCATGCCTTCGGGCTCGACGCCCTTGGCGTCGGAACGGCCTTCGGGATAGTGGCCGAGCTGGGCGGCGATATATTCCATCGATGGGCCAGATTCGTAGAGCTCGGTGCCATCCTTGCTGAAGATGGTGAAGCCGCGCGAACCGCCGTTCCAGTCGCCTTCATTGGCGATGACGATGCGGTCGTCATCCAGCCACTGCACGGCGTCTGGTTCGCGAACGCGGTCAGCCTGGGTTTCGGAGAAGCTCAGGCGCCCGTCTTCGGTGGCATCGATGTTTTCCAGCGTCACCGAACCGGCCGAGAAGTCGGAGGTGACTTCGCCGGTTTCGCCATCGATGATGACGATGTGGTTGTTTTCCTGGAGTGTGACGGCCAGTTCGTTGGCGCCGTTGAAATCGGTATATTCAGGCTCGGCATCTTCACCCGCAACGTCGGCAATGCCGGCCAGTTCGGTGACGCGCAGCGTGCCGCAATCGACCGTGCCACCCTCGGCGACGTCGAAGAAGGTGATGTTGCCGCTCGGCAATTGCGGCAGGCCGCCATCACCAACGTCCTCATCGCGCTGATTTTCCATCGAAATGGCGATCAGCGAACCGTCGTGGTTCTTGGCAATAGCGTCGGGCTGGCCACCGAGATCGCAGGTCGCCTCGATTTCCCTGGTGGTGATGTCGATGATCGACAGATAGCCGGTTGGGGCGGTGAAATCTTCGGTCGTGTCGACGGTGACCAGCACCTTTTCGCCGATCACAGCGACCGAGGTGGGACCGCCATCCAGGTGGACAAAGCCGTCGGCCTTGGGTGCGCTCGCATCGGTGATGTCGATGAAGCCGACGCCGCCGACCAGCGCGTTGGAATAGACGAGCATGTTGCCGTCTTCGGTGGCGGTGATGATTTCGGCGGAATTCTCTTCGGCGCCGACTTCAAGCTCGGGCGTATTGAGCGCGACGGCGAAGCTGGCAATACGATTGAAATAGGGTGCGGCCTGAACGCCGGCCGTGGAAAGAAGCAGGGCCGCGCTGAGCGCAGCAAGACGCTTTTGGGCAATCATGGTGGGTCCCCCGGAATGATGCGGGCCCCGATTAGGCGGGCGGCAAAACAGTTGGATGACGCTCAGGTGACAATGCCGTGACAGCCCTGACTTCTATACAGGAGCACCTGGGACACCTATATTGCGCACCAGAACAAAATGAGATTCGTCAAGGTCTGGCTGCGCCCTGCCCCAACGGGCGCGGACCCTTGGAACACCAGAGCAGCATGGCCGAAAACACACCCCTGCCCCGCCCGCAAGCCGGACCGATTACCAGCCAATTGGGCCGGCAGCAGCGCGAGCCGGATTATCTGAACGGGCTCAACCCGGAGCAGCGTGACGCCGTGCTGTCGGTCGATGGACCGCTGCTGGTTTTGGCGGGCGCGGGCACGGGCAAGACGCGCGTGCTGACGACGCGCATTGCCCATATCCTCACCACCAAGCGCGCCTGGCCCTCGGAAATCCTGTCGGTGACCTTTACCAACAAGGCCGCCCGCGAGATGAAGGACCGCATCGGCCACCTTGTCGGTTCGTCGGTGGAAGGCATGCCCTGGCTTGGCACCTTCCACTCCATCTCGGCGCGCATCCTGCGCAAGCATGCCGAGCTGGTGGACCTCAAATCCAGCTTCACCATTCTCGATACTGACGACCAGATCCGGCTCATCAAGCAGCTTCTGGAAGCTGAGAATATCGATGAGAAGCGTTGGCCGGCCCGGCAGTTCGCCGGCATGCTGGATGCCTGGAAGAACCGGGGCCTCCTGCCCAAGGACGTGCCGTCGCACGACAGCGACTATTTCGCCAATGGCAAGGGCGGCAAGCTCTACTACGACTATCAGGCGCGCTTGAAGGCGCTCAACGCCGCCGATTTCGGCGATCTCCTGCTCGAATGTATCAGGCTGTTCCGCGAAAACCCGGACGTGCTGGCCGAATACCATCGCAAGTTCAAATTCATGCTGGTGGACGAATACCAGGACAGCAACACCGCCCAGTACCTCTGGCTGCGGCTCTTGGCTCAGGGGAAGCCGGCGAGCGAAGCCAATATCTGCGTGGTGGGTGATGACGACCAGTCCATCTATGGTTGGCGCGGCGCCGAAGTGGACAACATCCTGCGCTTCGAGAGCGATTTTCCCGGCGCCAAGGTGATCAAGCTCGAGCGTAACTACCGCTCCACCGCTAATATCCTCAAGGCCGCGTCGACCATCATCGCCTTCAACGAGGGGCGGCTGGGCAAGACGCTGTTCACCGACATAGCCGAGGGTGGCGAACTCGTTTCCTTCACCCAGGTCTATGACTCGGAGGAAGAAGCGCGCACCATCGGCGATGAGATCGAGCAGTACCAGCGCCAGGGCGAGGATCTCAATTCCATGGCCATCCTGGTGCGCGCCTCGTTCCAGATGCGCGAATTCGAAGAGCGGTTTATCACCCTCGGGGTCAACTACCGCGTCGTCGGCGGCCCGCGCTTTTACGAACGCAAGGAAATCCGCGACGCACTGGCCTATCTGCGGCTTGTGGCCCAGCCGGCCGACGACCTCGCCTTCGAGCGCATCGTCAACGTGCCCAAGCGCGGCATCGGCGACTCGACCGTAAAGATGCTGATGGAAACGGCGCGCAGCATGAACATGCCGCTGCTTTCGGCCACCCGCGCCCTGCTGGAGACCGAGGAGCTGAAGCCCAAGCAGCGCACCACGCTGCGTTCACTGGTCGCGCAGTTCGACGACTGGGCCTGGCGCGCCGAGAACATGCAACCCTACCAGCTCGTCGAGAACATCCTCGAAGAGAGCGGCTACATGGACATGCTCAACGCCGACAAATCGGTCGAGAGCCAGGGCCGCAAGGAAAACCTCAAGGAACTGAGCCGCGCCATGGAAGAGTTCGACTCCCTTGGCGGCTTTCTCGAACACATCGCGCTGGTCATGGACCGCGACAGCGCCGATGCCAGCGACGCCGTGACCATCATGACGCTGCATTCGGCCAAGGGGCTGGAATACAATACCGTCTTCCTGCCCGGCTGGGAGGATGGCACCTTTCCCAGCCAGCGCTCGATGGACGAGAGCGGCCGCGCCGGCCTCGAGGAAGAACGGCGCCTTGCTTATGTTGGCATTACCCGCGGGCGTAAACGCGTACGCATCTCGGCGGCGCAGAACCGGCGCATCCATGGCCTCTGGCAATCGGCCATTCCGAGCCGCTTCATCGACGAACTGCCGCCCGACGCGGTGGAGGTGACCGACAAGGGCTCTGCCTATGGCGGCTATGGCTATGGCGGGGGCGCATCGAGCCGCTTCAACAAGGCCGATCCGTTTGAAAGCGTCTATGAAACGCCGGGCTGGAAACGCGCCCGCGCCAACCAGGAATCGCGCAAGGGCGGCGGTCCGCTGACCATCGAAGGCGAACTCGTTGCCCGCTCGGTGGACCTGGGCGGTCAGTCGAGCGGCTATGCCCTGGGCGAAAGGGTCTTCCACCTCAAATTCGGCTATGGCGAAGTCACTCATATCGAAGGCAACAAGTTGACCATCGATTTCGAGAAGGCCGGCACCAAGAAGGTGCTGGAGAGTTTTATTCGCAAGGGGTGACGCTACGCTGCCGCGTGTCGTGACCCCTATATTCCCACCCCGCCCTGCGGCTCGGTTTCGAACCGCTGGTCAAAGCCGGCGATGAGGGGCCGCGCCCTGGCGATTGTTGCCTGCACATGCGGCAATTGCAGCGAGGCCATATGCTGGTCTTGATTATCCCAGACCTCGGTGATCCAGATGCCGTTGTCGCTGGCCAGATCGCGGGCGATGACGTAGGAACGGCAGCCCGGCATGGGCGCATTCCCCTCCAGCATGATCGACAGCAGCGTCTCGCGCTGACCCTCGGTGGCCAGCATTCGTCCGATCAATCCATACATTGTATTCTCCATTGTCTCGTGGCGTCCCGGCGCCGCCATTGACTTGCCGGCTTCTCGTGCGCCATTGGAGGCTTAGTCAAACCGGAACCAAACCATGTCAGTAGACCAGCTCTCCGTTTCGCTCACCAAGGAGCAGGCCTATGCGCTGGTCGACGCCGTGTCGGAACGTGACGACCTGGCGCTGACCGCATCGGCGCATGAGAATGAAGAGACCGGCGAGTGGATTTTCGAGGCCACCTGCGACAGCCCGCCGGACCTTGGAGCCTTCAACGCGCTGGCGCGGCAGGTGCTGGGGGGCGACGTCGCCTTCTCGGTGGATGCCATCGACCCTGAAATCAACTGGGTGGCCAAATCGCTCGAAGGCTTGGCGCCGGTCATCGCCGGTGGCTTCTATGTCTATGGCAGCCACGAAACCGGGCCGATCCCCGAGGGCCTGACGCCGATGAAGATCGACGCCGCCCAGGCCTTCGGCACCGGCCACCACGAAACCACGACCGGTTGCCTCGAGGCCATCGAGACCCTACTGGCAACGCGCACCCCCACCCGCATGATCGATATCGGCACGGGAACCGGCGTTCTCGCCATTGCGCTGGCCAAACGGCTGGACGCGGTGATCCTCGCCACCGACATCGACCCCATCGCCGTGACCACGACCGTGGACAATGCGGTTGACAATGGCGTGGGCGACCGGATCGACGCGATCGAGGCGACGGGGCTCGACCACGAGGAAATCCTCGCGCGTGCGCCCTATGACCTCGTCGTCGCCAATATCTTGGCCGGTCCGTTGACCGACCTGGCGCCGGGTGTCGGCGGCATTACCCAGGCGGGCGGGACCGCCATTCTCTCGGGCATTCTCAACACCCAGGCCGATGGTGTCATCGCGGCCTACCAGGCCGCCGGCTTTACGCTGAGGGATCATCTCCAGCGCAAGGACTGGACGACGCTGGTGTTGGAGAAGAACTAGCGGCGCTTTAGAGCCACGCGGGCCGTTCTCGGGCTTGACCCGAGGACCAGTTTCAACATGCACATCGCGCCCGGGGAAGAACGGCCCTCGGGTCAAGCCCGAAGGCGGAGCGTGCTGGTTGGTGCGTCCGCGCACAAAAAGAAATCCCCGAAGCAGGCTTCGGGGATCGGGTTTGATCGTCAGCTTTGTTACAGCGGCAGCCTTACGGGCGCTTGGTGACCGCGCCGATCAACTGATGCTGCATGCGGTAGCTGACCTGGCGGGAGGCTTCGCGGCCACGAGCGTCGATCAGACCACCCAAAGCGCTGCGGAAACCATTCTTGCTCTCAGTCATCTTCTACTCCATGCGCCGGATGCTCTATTGCCATCCGACAGTGCCTATCTAGGCTGTTCGCGTTAGGCCTGTTAGCCCTTCGCCGGCAGACCAGCCATGCCGTTCCTGCAAGGCAGGCTTAACGCTCGTTTACCTTGCGGGCAGCGGCGTGGTCGCGCTCGTACTGAGCGACATAGCGCTGTGCCTGGCGGGTGCGGCCTTCAATGATGGCGTCGAAGGCACGCTGGAAGAGGTTGTTGTTCTGCTTGCTCATTTCATCTGTCTCCTGTTTTCTGCCCCTAAGATAGGCGCAGCAGAGCGCCGAACCAGAGACAAGACCTCAGAACAGCCATGCCGGATTTGCATTGCACGATCGGCAGCGCCCAGGACAGCCAATGACCAAGAAGACTTTTGAACCCGCTGTTTTTCAAAGCTTTTCGGAGAAGTCAGACCCCAGCAACGTGGCGCCACGCCTCGCATCGCTGAGGGCAGCCATGCAAAAAGCGGGTATCGACGCCGTGCTGATCCCGCGGGCGGATGCGCATCGCGGCGAGTCGGTGCCGGCGAGCGAAGCGCGGCTTGCCTATATCACCGGCTTTACCGGCTCGGCGGGCCTGGCCGTGGTGGGCAGGGACAAAGCGGGGCTTTTCGTCGACAGCCGCTACACCCTGCAGGCGCCGGCGCAGACCGACACCACCCTGGTCACCGTCCATGAAACCGGCCAGGGTGGCGTCAACGACGATATCCGGCTCTATGTCGGCAAGGGCGGCAAGCTGACCTACGACCCCTGGCTGCACACACCGGGCGAAGTACGCGACGTGACGCAGAAGCTGGCTGGCCATGCCGAGGTGGTGCCGCATGCCAATCTGGTTGACGCCATCTGGACGGATCGTCCCCATGCGCCGGTGAGCTCCATCGAATTCCTGGGGCACAATCGTGCCGGCAAATCGGCTGCCGACAAGATTGCCGACCTGCAGAAGACGCTGGCGGCCGATGCGGCAGATGCGGTGGTGCTCACCCTCCCCGAGAGCATCTGCTGGCTGCTCAACATGCGCGGCCGCGACGTGCCCAATACGCCTTTCGTGCTAGGCTTTGCCATCGTCCCCGCTGCCGGGCTGCCCACGCTCTACCTCGACAAGGCCAAGATCACTCCGGAGTTGACCCGCGCGCTGGACGGGATTGCATCCGTGGCCGAGGCGACATCGTTGGGCGACGCCCTGGCGGGGCTGGGCGGCAAGGCTGTGCTGGTGGACCCGCAGACCGCGCCGATTGCCGTGGCCGATACGCTGGGCAAGGCAGGCGCGAAAATCATCGAAAAGCGCGATCCGGTGCTGGGTCCGAAATCGATCAAGAACGAGGTCGAACTTTCAGGCATGCGCGAAGCCCACAGGCAGGACGGCGTGGCGCTGGCAAAATTCCTGCACTGGTTCGACCAGGAAGCACCCAAGGGCCACTTGACCGAGATCGGCATCGTCACCGCGCTCGAGAGCTTCCGGCGGGAAGACGAGACCTGCGTCGATGCCAGCTTCGACACTATTTCCGGCGCCGGACCCAATGGCGCCATCGTCCATTACCGCGTGACCACCAAGACCGACCGCACGCTCAAGGCGGGCGAAATCATGCTGGTGGATTCGGGCGCGCAATACCTTTCGGGCACCACTGACATTACCCGCACGCTGTTTACCGGTTCGGCGACGGCCGAGCAGAAGGACCGCTATACCCGCGTTCTCAAGGGCATGATCGCCATTTCCATGGCGCGCTTTCCCAAGGGTACGTCGGGCGCGCAGATCGACGTGCTGGCGCGGCAGTTCCTGTGGCAGGATGGCGTCACCTACAATCACGGCACCGGCCATGGTGTCGGCCACTTCCTCGGTGTGCACGAGGGTCCGGTGGGCATCTCGTCGCGCTACCATACGCCGCTCGAGGCCGGTAATGTGCTCTCCAACGAGCCGGGCTATTACAAGACCGGTGAATACGGCATCCGCATCGAGAACCTGATAGTGGTCCGGGAGGCCGAGGCCTATCCCGGCTATCTCGATTTCGAGACCATCACCCTGGCGCCCATCGATGTCAGACTGATCGACCGGAGCCTGCTGACCGCCGCGGAAACGGACTGGCTCAACGCCTTCCACGCAAAGGTATGGGCCGAGATCGGGCCGCGCGTAACGGGCGAGGTCAAGGATTGGCTGAAGGCGGCGACGGCCGCGATTTAGAGTTGTGGGAGCCTTAATGTCGAACTGAACCTTTCACCCACTCGATTGTCACCCCGGCTCAAGGCCGGGATGACGCGCTAAGGTTTGGCGCCGCGAACCGCTACTCGACCACCAGGCTCCAGTGCAGCCGGCCGGAAAGACCGGCCCCCACCTGGCCGGAATTGTGTGACGCCGAGCCTATCCTGATCGGTGTCTCACCCGAAAAGGCGCCAGTGCCTGAACTCGCCTGGTCGAGCAGTTCCACCGTTGCATTGCCTTCGGCGAAAGCGACGCCGCTTTCATGGGTAAACGCACCCGGTCCCATGGTCACTGGCACGGTGATGGCGCCGAGCGGCAGGCGCAGGCTGACCGCACCGGTGGCCACATCCAGCGTCACTTCCGCTCCGCAGATACCGTCGGCCATCGAGGCATCCGATTGCGGCAGGTCGAGCTGGCCTTTGCGGGTAAAATTGTAGGCGACGGCAGGATTGGGCGGCGGAATGACGACGCCTTCCAGAACGTCTGACACCACCACCCTGCCCTCGGCGCAAGTGCCGGCGCGATCCCCGGCGAAATTGCGATAGCGGCCCGGCTGCATGCCGGTCATGGCCTCGAATGGGTTGGTGCCGCCCTGCCCGCTCTGGGCGAACTGCATCATCACGCCCGCGAGGCAAATCTGGTTCTCGCCGCATTCGGCAAGGCTGGCTTCGAGGTCCTTCATCTCGTCCGAGACCGCGCCCTCGCGCACGCCACCGACGATGGGCACGCCATCCATGCCGACATCCACCAGCGAATAGGTAAGGTCGAGCTCGCGATGCGCCGTGATGGCAAACCATTCGACGCCATTGGGCAGGTCCTTGCGATCGCTGCCATCGAGCGTGATCTGCACGTGAAGGCTCACCCGGTCATTGCCCGCGAAATGGTCGGTCTGACCATGGGCCATGCCCGAGAGGGCGAGTGTGAGACCTGGTACAAAGAGCCAGAAGCGCATGGATCCCTCCCGATATGGACGGATCGGTGATAGACCTGCCGCGGCGGGCGGTCCCGCGCCCAGCGCTATGCGTGCGGGACAAAGGCTCTGGCAGGAGGCTCAGGGCAGGTCCGGATCGGCGAGATATTCGGAGAGCTTCCAGGGCTCGCCCGCATCTTCCTCGAAGGGCGGGAACAGCACGTCATCGACCTTCCAGCCGGCGGCCCCCTCATCGACCAGGAAAAAGGTCAGGCTGTGCCAGGCTTTGCCCTCGAGCGCGATATCGACGGTAATGATCGACCGGTCACCCTTGGTCTTGGCGTCGCTGAAGGTGAACTCCATGCCGCCCGGATCCTGAGAGTAGCTGAAGACCGAAAAGTCGAGCGCGCCGATTTCGTCACCGGCCGCGTAGAACTTTTCATTGGCCTCTTCGAGCAGCGAGGTCAGCCGGGCGGAGAATGCCTCATGCTCGGAGAAGGATGATTCCCAATCATAATTCTCCCAATCGAGCGAGGCCTCGATCTGCCCGTAGACGCCGTCGAGCAGCGCCTCGGGACTATGAAAGGTCGGGATCGGGTCCGCCAGCGCAGGCGTGGCAAGGAACGGGAGCAGCAGCAGAGCGAGCGTTTTGCGCATCAATTGAACCAGATTGCGAAGAAGGGCCAGTCGTCGCCCATGACACGGTTGAGTTCGGCAAAGTCGGCGGCATCGGCGACCGGGCCGTCATCGAGATAGGGCAGAGCGTCGTGGCCGGTAAAGAGCATGACGAGGTCCGTCTCGGTCGCGGTCTCGAAATAAGTCTTGAGATTGAAGCCCTGGTCGAAGCGCCAATGCGGCAGCAGCAGCTCGCCGTCGAGGATCAGGTCAACCTGGTCAAGCGTTGCCAGCCACGCACCGACCACCTCCTGGGTAATCTCCCGGCCCGGCACGAGCGATGTCTGGCTGGGCGACGGCACCAGCTCCCTGTCGTCGTCGGTCTCGGCGAGGATCATTTCCCAGTGCTGGCGGGAAAGCGTCGTGATGGACCGAAGCCGCTCCAGGACACCGGCTAGGCGCGCCTGGTCGGTGACCGGGAATTCGGCCGTATGGATGGCGGCGATGAGATCGGCGACGAAGGCATCGCTGTCGGGATCCATCATCACTGTACCGCCCCGCGCGTAATCCTGCATGGGCAGGCCGGCCTCAGGGAAGATGCGATGCATATAAGCGGCGAAGAAGTCGGAGAAATCGTGGGCCAGCGTCAGGTCCACCGGCGCCGCGGTGACATTGGCATAGCCGGCGAACCAGATCGCATCGGCATTGTCGAAGCCGACCGTGGCGTCGGGCGGGATCGGTTCAACGCCCTTGGACTTGCTCTTGCTCGATTGCGGCACCGCATCGGGCGTCGGGATCTCGGAGAATTCGCCCAGGCCCACGAGAAGAATGGCCAGCGTTTCACCCTCGTCACGCTCGCCGTCCCCATTGAGGTCGATCCGTACCCGGAGCGGATCGATCGGGATGACGAAGGCGCTGCCCTCACCGGCCTGGCGCATATGGCCGGCCGCGACATCGAGCGTGGCGACGAAGCCGTCGAGCAGTTCGACGAACTGCTCGTAACTCAGAGGTTCCGGAACGGGATTGGCGGGTGCCGATGGGGTATCGGAGCCCATGCCGAGCAGCATCGCGGCCGCCGGCGTGTCAGGCGTCACCGCACCATGGCGATAAAAGCCTTGCGCCAGCGTTTCATAAGCGGTGACGATACCATCGAGCCCGAGCACGAAGCAGGCGTCACCCTCGCCGGCCTGGCATGGCGCAATGGCCCCCTCGGCAAGCGTGCGCAGCGTGCCGTCGTAAAGGCTCTGCGCCAGTTGGTCGCCGCTTTCGCCAGCCTGGGCCGAACCGGCCGCCAGCATTGCGGCCAGAGCCACCATCCACTGCTTCATGTCCCACTCCCCGGGTTTACGACTTGCCGACGCGCTCGAACCATTCGTCCTCGGTGATGACTTCGACACCATGCTCCTGTGCCGTCTTGAGCTTCGAGCCTGCGCCGGGCCCGGCCACCAGGATATCGGTTTTCGCCGAAACGGACCCAGCGACCTTCGCCCCGAGCCGTTCGGCCATAGCCTTGGCTTCGGATCGTGACATTTTTTCGAGCGTGCCGGTGAACACCACCGTCTTTCCGGCCACCTTGCTGTCGGCGGAAATCGTGACGACGTAGTCCTTTGGCGTCACCTCGGTGAGCAACTGGTCGAAGGCTTCGACATTGCGTTCATTGTCGAAGAAGTCGCGCAGCGCTTCCCACACTGTGTCGCCCAGGCCATTGACCGAGGGAAACACGTCGTGGAGACCTCCACCGGCCGCTGCCGCCTCAATGCCCTTGGCGCGCAATTCGCCGATGGTGGAGAAGGTGCGGGCCAGCACGGCCGCAGTCGTCTCGCCGATATGGCGGATGCCCAGGGCGAAGATGAAGCGGTCGAGTTCGGGATCGCGCCGCGCGTCGATGGCCGCAAAGAGCTTGTCGAGACCCTCATAGTTGCGATCCTCGACCGAGCGCACATTCTTGCGGGCCTTGCCCGATGCGGCCTCGCGGGCGCGCGCCTGCTCCTCGCGGCGCTCGGCAAGGGCCTGCTGCACATCCGCGCGGCGGTGCTTGAGCCGGAAGATGTCGGCGTGGGTCTTGACCAGGCCCTTGCTGAAGAAGAGCTCGATATTTTCAGCGCCCAGCCCCTCGATGTCGAGCGCGCCGCGCGACACGAAATGCTTGAGGCTCTCCATCGCCTGGGCCGGGCAGACCAGCTCGCCGGTGCAGCGGCGGCGCGAATCTTCCTTGCCGGTCTTCTCGTTGAGCTCACGCACGGCGGGCGACCCGCAGACCGGACAGGTATGGGGCATTTCGTAGGGCGAGGCATCGGCCGGGCGCTTGTCGAGCAGCACGTCGACGATCTGCGGGATGACGTCGCCGGCACGCTGGATGGTCACCGTGTCACCGATGCGGATATCCTTGCCCTCGCGGATGGGCAGGCCGTTGCTGTCGCGCCCGGCAATGTAGTCCTCGTTGTGGAGCGTGACATTGACCACGGTGACACCGCCGACGCTGACCGGGTCGAGCCGCGCGACAGGCGCCAGCGTGCCGGTGCGGCCGACCTGAATTTCGATATCGCGCACGCGCGTCGTCGCCTGTTCCGCCGGGAACTTGTGGGCCACCGCCCAGCGCGGCTCGCCCGTGACGAAACCCCATCGGCGCTGCAGCTCGAGCTGATCGACCTTGTAGACGACGCCGTCGATGTCGTAGCCGAGCGAGGAGCGCTGCTCCTCTATCCGGTGGTAGTGGGCGATCAACTCCTCGACCGACTTCGCCCGCTCCATCAGCGGGGAAATGGCAAAGCCCCAATCCTTGAATTTCTGCACGGCCTCAAACTGGGTTGGCGCCGGATCGGCAGTGGTAAAGCCCCAGGCATAGGCGAAGAACTTGAGGTTGCGGCTCGCGGTGACGGACGGGTCCTTCTGGCGCAGCGAGCCCGCAGCAGTATTGCGCGGATTGACATAGTCCTGCCCGCCCACCGCGGCGGAGCGCTCCTTGAGCGCCTGAAATTCGGCATAGGTCATGTAGACCTCGCCACGGATTTCGATGGTTTCGGGCCAGCCCGAGCCTTTCAGCTTGTGCGGGATATCAGCAATGGTCCTGAGGTTGGCCGTTATGTCCTCGCCCACCGAACCGTCGCCACGCGTCGCGCCCTGCACGAAAACGCCGTTCTCGTAGCGCAGCGAGGCGGACAGACCGTCGATCTTGGGCTCGGCGGTGAAGGCGATTTCGAGGCCCTCGTCCTTTTGGAAGAAGCGCCGGCCGCGCTCGATGAAATCGGCCACGTCCTCATCGGTATACGCCTTGGCGAGGCTGAGCATCGGCACGGCATGGCGCACCTTGGAAAAGCCCTCGGCGGGCGCTGCCCCGACCTTGCCGGTGGGCGTATCGGACCGAACCAGCTCGGGAAAGGCACCCTCGATCTCGGCATTGCGGATGCGCAGGGCATCGTATTCGGCATCGGTGATCTCGGGCGCATCGTTCTGGTGATAAGCCTGGTCGGCCGCGGCAATCGCGGCAGCAAGCTGCTCTAGCTCGCCGCGGGCCTCGTCTTCGCTGAGATCGGAAACGTCTTTGAGGGGGAGGTCGGACATGGGGATACTCAATCAACGGCCTTTCCTTCTCCCCTTGCGGGGGAAGGTGGCGCGTAGCGCCGGATGAGGGGTAAGCGATGGTTGGTCTATCGGAGCGATCAAGGCAACCCCTCACCCGCCCCTCGGGCACCCTCTCCCGCAAGGGGAGAGGGGGAAACCCGGGATCTCATCCCACCGCGTTGAGCAATTTCCTGGCAGCAGCGCGGGCTTCGTTGGTGATTTCGGCGCCGGCCAGCATGCGGGCGACTTCCTCCTGGCGGGCCGGCTTGTCGAGCGGGCGGACATGGGTGCGCATGAAGGCCCCCTCCTCCACCATCTGCTTTTCGATGAGCAGGTGCCGGTTGGCGCGAGCAGCCACCTGCGGCGCGTGGGTGACAGTGAGCACCTGTACGGTCGAGGCGAGACGCGCCAGCCGCCGGCCGATGGCATCGGCCACGGCTCCACCAACGCCAGTGTCGATTTCGTCGAACACCAGCACCGGTGCCGAACCGCGATCGGCCAGCACCACCTTGAGGGCAAGGAGGAAGCGGCTCAACTCGCCACCCGATGCGACCTTCAGCAGCGGACCGGCGGCGGTGCCCGGATTGGTCTGCACATGGAAGGCGATCTGGTCAAAACCCGTAGCGGCAACGCGGTCGGCATTCACCTCGTGATCGACGATGAACTTTGCGGCGCCTAGCTTCAGATCGGGCAATTCGGCCTCGACAGCCGCGCTCAGCGCCTTGGCAGCCTGTTTGCGGCCGGTGCTGAGAATATCCGCGGCTTCGCGATAGCGCGCGCGGGCCGTGGCTTCTTCGGCCTCCAGCGCCTTGAGGCGGCTTTCCCCGCTCTGCAGGGTATCGAGATCGCACTGATACTTGTCCAGCACTGCGACCAGCTCGTCCGGTGTGGTCTGGTGCTTGCGGGCGGCGGCGCGCAACGCGAACAGCCGCTCCTCGACCGCTTCCAGCTCACCCGGATCGAAAGCCATTTCGCGCTTCAATTCGTCCAGCGCGTCGGTGGTACGATCGAGCGTGGCGAGCGATGCGTCGAGCGCATCGACAATAGGCTGGAACAGGTTTGCGCCACCGTCGATCTTGCGCATCAGCCGGCGCATCAGGGAAGCGAGGGCCGGTGTGGGCGCATTGGGCCCATTGAGGATCTCGTCGATCTCGACCACGTCGGATGAAGCTTTTTCCGCCTGCTGCAATTGCTGCCGGCGCTCCGCCAGTTCGTCCTCCTCGCCCACTACTGGCTTGAGCTTGCCCAGTTCCTCCACCGTGTGGCGCGCATAGTCCTCGGCAGCCAGCGCAGCGACCACCTGTGCCCGCTGCTCGGCGACGCCCTGCTGCGCCTCCGCCAGCCGCGCCCAGCATTCGCGCACGGCATTGGCCTCGACCGCCAGCTCGCCGAAGGCATCGAGTGCAGCACGATGGGTAGCGACATCGA
The DNA here is from genome assembly GCF_016411825.1 of Devosia sediminis. Lineage (GTDB taxonomy): Bacteria > Pseudomonadota > Alphaproteobacteria > Rhizobiales > Devosiaceae > Devosia > Devosia sediminis. The sequence goes on along the minus strand of NZ_JAEKMH010000001.1, from coordinate 679,869 downwards.
CCAGGGCGCGGTCGTCGTGCTGGCCATGAATTTCGACGATCTGCCCACCCACCTTCTGCAGCATCGAGGCAGAGACCGGCTGGTCGTTGATGAAGGCCCGGGTACGCCCGTCGGCGAACTGTACGCGGCGCAGGATGACGTCCTCGTCGTCGGCAATGGCATTGTCGCGCAAGAGGGCCCGCGCCGGGTGGTCGGCTGACAGCTCGAGCACAGCCACTACCTGCCCGCTCTCCTGCCTCTGTCGCACCAGCGAGGCGTCGCCTCGGCCACCCAACGCAAGTGTCAGGGCATCGAGAAGGATAGACTTGCCGGCGCCGGTCTCGCCCGTGAGCACGGTCATGCCGGAATCAAGCGCCAGGTCGAGCTGGTCGATGAGGACGATATTGCGGACTGATAGCGCGGTGAGCATTGCGCGAAATTCCCGTGGCGACCCCACTGTTCAGTTCCGCTTGTAGCACTGCCTGCCGTGGCTGGCTGGTCCATGCCGGCCGCTTCCACAGTTTAGGCCCGCACAAACGAAACCGGGACGCATGATAGCGCCCCGGAACAAAATAGCAACATCGATATTGCGGCGACCGCCCTCAGGTGCGGTGGGACGCCAGCCAGCTCCCCGAGTTGAGCTGCGGAGCAAGGCCCTGCTTGCCCAAAGTTTCGAAGGCGCGCTTGTACCAGTCGCTGGCCGGATAATTGTGACCGAGGACAGCGGCGGCCGACATGGCTTCGTTGGTGAGGCCGAGCAGCAGATAGGTCTCGGTCAGGCGATAGAGCGCCTCTTCGATATGGGTCGAGGTCTGCCAGCGTTCCACCACTTCGCGGAAGCGGTTGATGGCGGCGGCATACTGGCCATTGCCCTGGTAGTAGCGGCCGACGGACATTTCCTTGCCGGCGAGTTGGTCATAGGCGGTAAGCAGCTTTTCCTTGGCGTCCGCGGCGTGCTCGGACTGGGGATAATTGCTGATCAGCAGGTTGTAGGTGTCGATGGCATCACGCGAAAGCTGCTGATCGCGGGTGATGTCCTTGATCTGCGCGAAGTAGGACGTGCCCTTGAGCCAGAGCACATAGGGAACTTCCGAATTCTGCGGATAAAGCGCGAGATAGCGGTCGGCGGCCAGAATGGCCTCGTCGAACTGGCCGATGCGATAGTTCGCATAGACCTGCATCAGCTTGCCCTTCTCGGACAACGGATCGCGCGGGTGCTGGCGCTCGAGCTTTTCGAGCTTGGTGATCGCGGTCTGGTAGTACTGGCGATCCATGTCATCCAGCGCGCCCTGATAGAGCGTCTGGGCCGGCACGATCGGCTCTTCCTTGATCTTGGGCGGACCGAACATGCTGCAGCCGGCAAGCGCTGCAGCAACAAGCCCGATGGCAACGATCCGGGCAGCCCGGCTGGAAAACTGGCTCAAGACGTCAAGCTTCACGAACTGCCCCGTAAAATCATACCGCAATAGGTCTGCGGGCCTATTTGGCAAATGGATCAAAACTGTGGCGCGGCGGAGGAGCACTGGGCCCCGTCAGCGAACGGACCGCAAGTAGTGGTGGACTTCCAGACCATCCGGCTGATCTTCGAAACTCTCGAATTCCAGCGGCAGGTCTTCTGCGCCGACTATTTCATAATTGGCTTCGCTGGAAAAGAGCGAGGCCAGAACATGCGCATTGAGCGCGTGCCCGCCCTTGTAGGAGCGGAACTTGCCCCAGATGGCGAGTCCGCCCAGCGACAGGTCACCGATCGCGTCGAGCAGCTTGTGACGAACGAATTCGTCTTCGTAACGCAGGCCACCCGGATTGAGGACGCGGTCCTCGTGCAGGGTGATCGAATTGTCGAGGCTGGAGCCCAGCGCATACCCGGCCTGGCGCAGGATCTTTGCATCGCGAACGAAGCCGAAGGTGCGGGCCTGGGCCACGTCTTCGTAATAGCGGCGCGGCGTCCAATCGAAAATCATGCGCTGACGGCCGATGACCTTGGAGTCGAAGTCGATCTCGAGATCGAGGGCACGGCCATTATAGGGTTCAAGCGCGGCAAAGGCGTCGTTGTTGCGCACGGTAACAGCGCGGACCACCTTGAGGAATTTCTTCTGCGCGGGCTGAATTTCCAGACCCACACGCAGAATCGCAGAGGCAAACGGATGCGCCGAACCATCCATGATCGGGCATTCCGGGCCATCGAGGGTGATGAGGGCATTGTCGACGCCCATGCCCGAGAGGGCCGAAGCGACATGCTCGACCGTCGCCACGCTGATGCTGTCGCCCAGGTCGAGAGTCGTGCACAGGGTCGTGCGCGTCACGCGCGAATGATGAAGCTGCACCGGCTTGGTGAAGTTGCCATTGCCCAGATCGCGCCGGATCATGTAGCCGCTGTCGGGGGCCGCAGGGCCCATCGTCAGGGTCACAGGCTGCGCCCCATGAACGCCATAGCCCGCGAAGCTGACTTCGCCGGCAAGCGTGCGCTGGCGCGTGGATAGTTTGTTCATGCCTGGAATTGCTCCACCGGTGATTTCTCACTCTTGTGAACTGTTAGCCAAAAAAAACTCGGTGCGGAAGCCGCACCGAGTGAGCTTTTGGGTACAATCCACGCCCGATTAGCCGTGCTTGCGCAGGAAGGCCGGAATTTCGAGGTGATCCTTCTGGGCGGGCGCGGCCGGGGCACGACCCTGATTGTCGAGCTGGCCGCGGGCACCCTCGCTGGCCGGAGCCACGCGGGAAGTCCTTGCGCCGCCTGCCTCAATGGCACTGCGGGCAGCGGCATCGTCAGCCATTTCCGACTTCGGTTCGGCACGGGTCTCGGCCTGCTGCTGACCAAGGTTCAGGCCCACATTGGAGGCCAGACGCTTGAACAGCGCACGGGCATTGCGCGGCTCGTCCTGATGACGTTCCTGCGCCTCCTGTGTCCGGCGCGCAACAACCGGAAGCTCCTCGGTGCGAGGCATGCGGCGCTGCCCTTCCGGGCGAGCGGCGTGCGAGGGCACGTAGACGCTGGGAATCGGCTGCTCGTGAGCAACCGGAACGTCTTCGGGCTCGGCCAGTGATTCCGCAGCCGGGACATAGGGCTCGACCAGGATACCGTCGTCTTCGTGGGCATAGGACGGAGCGGTCTGATGCGAGGCGAAGGCTTCAGCCACGGCGGCCTCGACCTGATGCTCGATCTCTTCGACCTCGAATTCGGCAACAGCGGGAGTAGCCACAGCCTGAGGAATTACCGAGCGCTCGGCCGGCACGTGACGCTTGACCGAAAGGGGGGTGCGCGACGCGTTAGGCTTGGGCGGCTCCATGGCCTGGACCATGGTCGCATCAGTGCCGGTGGCCACGACGGACACGCGGATGGTGCCGTTGAGGTTCGGATCGTAGGTGGCGCCGAGAATGATGTTGGCGTCGGCGTCCACTTCCTCGCGGATGCGGCTGGCCGCTTCGTCGACTTCGTAAAGGGTGAGGTCCGGACCGCCGGTAATGGAAATCAGCAGGCCGCGAGCCCCGTGCATCGAGACGTCGTCCAGCAGCGGATTGGCAATGGCGGCTTCGGCGGCGTGACGGGCACGATCCTCGCCCGAAGCTTCGCCGGTACCCATCATCGCCTTGCCCATGCCGCGCATCACAGCGCGCACGTCGGCGAAGTCGAGATTGATCAGGCCTTCCTTGACCATCAGGTCGGTGATGCAGGCGACGCCGGAGAACAGCACCTGGTCGGCCATGGCGAAGGCATCGGCGAAGGTGGTCTTCTCGTTGGCGACGCGGAACAGGTTCTGGTTGGGGATGACGATCAGCGTATCGACATGGCGATGCAGCTCGTCGATGCCGTCCTCAGCCAGACGTGCACGGCGATTGCCTTCGAAATTGAACGGCTTGGTGACCACGCCAACCGTCAGGATGCCCTGCTCGCGCGCCGCGCGGGCGATCACCGGAGCCGCACCGGTACCGGTACCGCCACCCATGCCGGCGGTGATGAATACCATATGCGAGCCGGAGAGGTGATCGTTGATCTCATCCCAGCTTTCTTCCGCTGCCGCACGACCCACTTCCGGGTGCGAACCAGCGCCGAGACCTTCGGTAACGCCGACGCCGAGCTGAATGATGCGCTGCGCCTTGGAAAGCGCCAGGGCCTGCGCGTCGGTATTGGCAACGACGAAGTCGACGCCATCCAGGCCGGACTCGATCATGTTGTTCACGGCGTTGCCGCCGGCGCCACCGGCACCGAACACGGTGATGCGGGGCTTCAGTTCCTGGATGTCTGGAATGGTGAGATTGATGGTCATAGGTGGCCCCATAGTGGCGTGGTTGGTTAAGATTTACCCGCCAATTCGTTAACTCCAGCCTAACAAGTGCATCGATCGCGTTAACTTCCGCGCAAATTGCGACACGGCGGCGTTACGCATTCACGAGGCGTTAACCACGCCAAAACTCCAGGCATGCTGGGACGGATGTGACATCCGGGCCAGGCAGCCCGGACGGCACATCGCGTGATCAGCGACGTTAAATGTGATCATGGCGCTGTTGGAGCAAACTCGCCCATGCGCGCCTGCCTAGAAGCTGGTGCGCAGCCAGTTGCCGACGCGGGCAATATAGCCGTCTGTACCGGTGAGTTTGCGCGAACCGCGGGGCTCGGCATATTCCTGCGAGCAGACCTGCGGATAGACCAGCATGCCGGCCATGGTGGCGAAGGCGGCGCTCTTGGCGATCTCGGGCAGACCGGAAATGCCCATCGGGCGGCCGTTGCGAACATTGCGGGCAAGCGTGCGACGCGCGACTTCCGGCAGGCCGGTCATTTCGCTCGCGCCACCGGTCAAGACGAAACGGCGGCCGCAAACATCCATCATGCCGGTGGCCTGCATGCGGTCGCGGATGGCGGTGAGGATTTCCTCGATGCGCGGGCGCATGATGCGGGTGAGTACGGCGCGCGGGATCTGGCCCGGCGCCTCGTCATGCGATGCGCCAACGGGCTGGATGGCAATCATCTCGCGCTCGTCCGCCTGGCCGGGCAGCACCGAGCCATGGAGGGTCTTCAGGCGCTCGGCATCGGCAACGCTGACGGAAAGCTGGCGGGCAATGTCGAGGGTCAGGTGATGGCCGCCAATGGCGATGGCGTCGGCATAGACCATATGGCCGTCATTGAAGACCGAGACTGTCGTGGTCGCGCCGCCGAAGTCGATACACGCGACGCCGAGCTGGGCTTCGTCGTCGACCAGGGTCGCGAGGCCCGAGGCATAAGGGGTGGCGACCAACGCCTCGATCTGCAGGTGGCAGCGATGCAGCACCAGTTCGAGATTGCGCATGGCCAGCGTCTCGGCCGAAACCACGGCGACATCGACGCCGAGCTTTTCGCCGACCATGCCCTTGGGATCGCGAATGCCCTTCTGACCATCGAGCGCATAGCCGATCGGCAGGGCGTGGATGATGGACCGCTCGGGGCGCACCGAGCGGGCGTTGACCGCCTTGAGGACGCGAGAAATGTCTGCCTTTTCCACTTCCTGGCCGTCAAGCGACACCGCGGCCGAAAAGGTTTCCGAACCCAGCCGGCCGGCCGTGACATTAACCAGCACGGATTCAAGTGTCAGCCCGGCGGCACGCTCGGCCATGCCCACGACATTGCGGATGGCATGCTCGGCTTTTTCGATATCAGTGACGACGCCGCTCTTGACCCCGGAGGACGGGCCGTAGCCAAAGCCGATGACCTCGGCCTGGTGCGTCCGCCCCTTGAGCGCCCTGCCCTCGGGGCGCGGGCTGAGACGCGCGATGACGCAGCAGATCTTGGTGGAGCCGATATCAAGCACTGCCACCAGCGTGGTCTTGCCCGGCTGAACCGGCCGCAGCCGGGAGGTCATCGCATCGGTCATCATGATTCAGAGTCTTCGGTGTCTTCGGCGGGCTTGTTAGGGCGAACGGCAACGATGTTGTCGATCCGAAGATCGATGATGGACACGTCGCGGTCGAGAAGCTGGTAATCGTTCTGATAGGTCACGAGGCGGGTCATGGCCTGGGACACGCCCTGTTCGGGCAGTTGCACCCTGAGGCCGGTGTCGTAGATGAGATCCCAGCGACGGTCGGCGATGCGCGACAGGGCCACGAGCCCTTCCTGCAACAGCGGAAACCCGTTGAGCGCCCGGATCATCACCAGCGCGTCGTCGGCCGCGCCATCGCCGATCACCAGCGGCAATTCCTGATAGGCGCCCTGCGCCTCGCCGATCTGGTCGCCCCGGCCATCGATGAGGAAGGTGATGCCATCCACGGCCCAGCGCGCCACCGGTTCCTTCTCGGTGATCACTACAGCGACGTCGCCCGGATAGGTCTTGCGTACGGTGACGGTTTCCACGGCCGGCAATTCGGCAATGCGCTGCCGGGCCGCTTCCACGTCAAAACCCAGCGTCGAAGTGTGCGGCTGGATGCCCAGCGCATCGAAAATCTGCTGCTCGCTGGTGAGAGTCTGGCCAGAGATGACGATCTCGCCGATGGCGAGGCCCGCCTGCGCGGAATGGCCCTGCGCCAGGCCGACGACCGTGTTGGCCAGCATCCCGATCGGCTCGCGGACCTGATAGAGGGCGACGCAGCCGGCCAGCAGCGCGGCGATCATGACCCCTCGGCGGATCAGCCCGCCATGCAGCACGAAGGCACGGTTGAAGCGGTTGGCGAGTTTCTGACGCGGCGTGCGGGTCGGAACAGGCAGCGCGCGGGGGTCCACCAACCGCGCCCCGGCGAGAAAGGTCTCGCTCTTTACCTGTTGCAACTCGCGTCCTCCACCATCCAGGAGACCAGATCTTCAAAACTGTGGCCCACATGGGCGGCCTGCTCTGGCGCCAGCGAGGTCGGCGTCATGCCTGGCTGGGTATTGATTTCCAGACAGACCAGCTCGCCATCCTCGCCCACCGCGTCATTGTAGCGGAAGTCCGTCCGCGTAATGCCCCGGCAGCCGAGAGCCGCATGCGCAGCCAGGCTAAGCTTTTGCACTTTGTCGTAAATTTTAGGTTTAACCTCGGCTGGGAGGATGTGACGTGATCCACCTGCCGCATACTTGGCTTCGTAGTTGTAGAAGCTGAGATCGGTGACGATCTCGGTGACCGGCAGGGCCACATCGCCCATGACGGCACAGGTCAGCTCGCGGCCCGGAATATAGCGCTCGACCATCAGCTCTTCGCCGCCATTCCACTCCTCGCCGAGGATTTCCTGCGGCGGATGGGACTGACCGGCCTTGACGATGATGACGCCGAAGCTCGAACCATCAGCAATCGGCTTGACCACATAGGGCGGCGGCAGGACATGCGCACGCCCGACCTCGGCCCGGCTGGCGATGACATGGTCGGTCACCGGAATGCCGGCAGCCTTGAGCATGATCTTGGCCTGGTGCTTGTCCATGGCCAGGCCCGAGGCGAGCACGCCCGAATGGGTATAGGGAATGCGCAGGAATTCCAGCACGCCCTGGATGGTGCCGTCCTCGCCATAGCGCCCGTGCAGCGCGTTGAATGCCACATCCGGCGCGACGTCGCGCAGGCGCTCGGCAATATCGTAGCCGACGTCGATTTCGGTCACGCGATAGCCGGCCCGGCGCAGGGCTTCCGCACAACCCTTGCCGGTGCTGAGCGAGACCGGTCGCTCATTGGAGAGCCCACCCATGAGGACGGCGACGTGCTTGGTCATTTGCCGCCCTCGCCGATCAGGGCTTCCAGCTCGCCCGGCAGGGCGGCGGCCCATTGGGTGATGTTGCCGGCGCCGAGGCAAACGACATAGTCGCCTTCGCCCACGCGTGAGGCGAGCAGCGGCGCGAGCGCTTCTGGGCGGTCGATGACCCGGGCGTCGCGGTGACCGCGGGCGCGGATGCGGTTGACCAGTTCCTCGTGCGTCACCCCGGGCAGCGGCTGCTCGCCGGCGGCATAGATGGGCGCGACGATGACGGTGTCGGCATCGTTGAAGCAGGCGGCGAAATCGTCGAACAGGTCGTGGACGCGGCTATAGCGGTGCGGTTGCACCACGGCGACCACGTCGCGCTTGGCCGACTGGCGTGCGGCCTTGAGCACGGCGGCGATTTCCACCGGATGGTGGCCATAGTCGTCGATTACAGTGACACCGGCGACTTCGCCGGTCTTGGTGAAGCGGCGCTTGACCCCGGTAAAGCCACGCAGCCCCTTGCGAATGGCTTCGGCGGGCACGTGCAATTGGTCGGCCACCGCGATGGCGGCCAAGGCATTGAGCGCATTGTGAATGCCGGGCATCGGCAGTTCGAGCCCGTCGATCCGGAGCTGCGTCTGGCGGATACGGTCGCGGATCTCGACCGAGAAATGCTGCACGCCGCCGCGATTTTCGAGCTCCACGAGGCGCACATCGGCCTGCGGATTACGGCCATAGGTGATGACGCGGCGATCGCGGATGTCACCCACCAGCGACTGCACGACGGGATGATCGAGGCACATCACCGCAAAGCCGTAGAAGGGCACGTTTTCGACGAACTGGTGGAAGGCCTTCTTTACCCCTTCGAAATCGCCATAGTGGTCGAGATGCTCGGGGTCGATATTGGTGATTACGGCCACATCGGCCGGGAGCTTGACGAAGGTGCCGTCGCTCTCATCGGCCTCCACCACCATCCACTCGCCGCCACCCAGGCGCGCATTGGTGCCATAGGCATTGATGATGCCGCCATTGATGACGGTGGGGTCGAGATTACCCGCATCGAGCAGCGTCGCGACAAGCGTCGTCGTCGTGGTCTTGCCATGCGTGCCGCCAATGGCGATGGCGGTCTTGAAGCGCATGATCTCGGCCAGCATTTCGGCGCGGCGGACCACCGGCAGGGCGCGGGCCCGCGCCGCCATCAGCTCCGGATTGTCCTTCTTGATGGCCGAGGAGACGACGACCACTTCGGCCTTGCCGAGATTATCGCCGCTCTGGCCGATCTCGACGGTGATGCCCATGTCGCGCAGGCGCTGCACATTGGGATTGAGCGCCGCGTCGGACCCCTGCACCACATAACCCTGGTTGTGCAGGATTTCGGCAATGCCGCTCATGCCGATGCCGCCAATGCCGATGAAATGGACCGGCCCGATATTGCGGGGCATCTTCATGGTCTGGAACTCCCTTGGATCTGGGTATGCTTGCCGGCCAGCATTTCAGCCAGGTCCGCCAGCTTTTCGACGGCCCGGGGCTGGCCCAGCGTCTGAGCGGCAGCGGCGGCGTTGATGAGCTGGGCCGGATCGGTCAACAGCTCGTGAAGTCGAGTGGCAAGCGATTGCGGTGAAAGCGTGGCCTGCTCGGCCACCCAGCCGCCGCCGCCCTCCTGCATGAAGAGGCCGTTATACTTCTGGTCGCTGTCGATCGAACCCGGCAGCGGCACCAGAATGGCGGGCCGGCCGATGACGCACAGTTCGGCCACGGTCGAGGCCCCTGCCCGGCAGATCACCAGATGCGCGTCGGCAATCCGCTCGGGCAGATCGGGAATGAAGGCCGCCAACTCGACGCTGGTGCGCGACTGGCGATAGCTCTCGGTCACCCGGTCGATATCCTCGCGCCGCGCCTGCTGCACGATCTGCAGGCGGCTGCGCAATCCATCGGGAAGCAGCGCAATGGCCGCCGGCACGATATCGGACAGCGCCCGTGCACCCTGGCTGCCGCCGGTCACGACGAGCCGGAGCGGCCCGTTGGCTTCGAGCGCCGGATAGGGCTTGCCGACGAGTGGGCGCACGCGATCGCGGACCGGATTGCCGGTGAGCACCTTTTCGAGGTGCCGCTGGTCGGCGAAGCGGGTTTCGGGAAAGCTCATCGCCAGGATATCGGCGAAGCGGGCCAGCGCCCGGTTGGCCCGGCCCATGACCGCATTCTGCTCGTGCAGGATACCGGGTATGCCGAGCAGGTTGGCCGCGATGAACGGCGGAAATGTCGGATAGCCGCCAAAGCCCACGACCGCATCGGGCCGCACCTTGCGCAGCTTGCGCCAGGCCGTGTGGATGCCACGGAGAATGGTGACACCAGCGCCCGCCATCTTGAGCGGATTGGCGCCTGTAGGCGTGGCGGCGGGAATGATGTGGATCTGACGGGCCGGAAACTCGGCGCCGTAGTGCTCCACGCGATGGTCGGTCATCAGTTCGACCGCATGGCCGCGCCGGATCAGTTCCTGCGCCAGCGCCATGGCCGGAAACAGGTGACCGCCGGTGCCGCCAGCAATAAGGACGAAGGTTTTCATTCGGCGGGGGCTACCACGGCACTGCGGTAGGTGGGAAGCCCGGTGACCATGCGTTCCTCCGGCTTGACCCGGGTCAGCGCCAGCATCAGGCCCATGCCGAAGGCCACGGCGATCATGGACGTGCCGCCATAGGAAACGAAAGGCAGCGTCATGCCCTTGGCGGGCATCAGATTGAGGTTCACCGCCAGGTTGATGCCCGACTGCATGGCGAACTGCACGGCAATGGTCGAGGCGGCGAGGCGCGCGAACAGGCTCGACTGCCGCTGGGCGGCGAGCAGCGCGCGAATGGCGATGAAGCCGATGAGGCAGACCAGGCCCATGCAGAACAGAATGCCGAATTCACCGGCGGCAGCCGAGAACACGAAGTCGGCATGGGCGTCGGGAATAAGCTTGTTGGCGACCGCTTCACCCGGGCCGCGACCGAACCAGCCGCCTTCCATGAGCGACTGAAGCGCCCGGTCGATCTGGTAGGAATTGCCGTCTTCCGGATTGATGAAGGAGTCGATGCGGTCGGCAAAGTGCGGGAACATCGTATAGGCGCCGACCAGGAGCCCGCCGGCCGCGCCGCCAAGGCCAATGATGATCCACCAGGAAATGCCCGAAAAGAACAGCAGTACCGCCCAGGTGGCCATGACCAGAGCCGTCTGCCCGAGGTCCGGCTGCAACAGCAGCGCCCCCACGATGGTCAGCATCAGCAGCGTCGCCAGGGTACGGCCCGGCACATTGCGGTGGATCATGAACTCCGAAAAGAGCCACGCGCCGATGACGGCGAAGGCCGGCTTGACGAACTCGGTGGGCTGCACGGATTGACCGAAGATGGAAATCCAGCGCCGCGCGCCCTTGATCTCGCTGCCGAAATGCAGTGTCGCCCAGAGCAGGATCGTCATGACGACGAGCGCCGCCAGGGCGACAAAGCGCACCTGACGGTGGCTCAAAAGCGACGTCACCAGCATGACGGGCACGGCCAGGAGGCAGAACATGGCGTGCCTGAGCACGAAGTACCATTCGTCGAGGCCAATGCGTTCGGCCACGGCCGGGCTGGCACCGAAACTGAGCACCATGCCGCAGGTCAGCAGCATGATGAGCGCTACCAGCAGTTCGCGGTCGATCGACCACCACCACTCGGCCAGCGGGGTTTTTTCGGCGCGGGAAAACATCATGGGAGGCAGACCAGGTACGCGGGACGAAACAGACCGCGATACTAGCGCCGCTTTGGTTACCGATTTGCCAAGGCGATTGCGTTTTGCGAATCCGGCGCAAACGAAGGGCCCCGGCTCATTGCCGGGGCCCCTCTCCTGCGTCACAGGTTATGCACAGAAACGCACCAATAGCCTGGAAGTTTCAGGCCGCTGCTTACTGCAGGATGGCGATGTCGGTGATGGTGCCTTCAACGCCTTCGATCGTGCCCCAGGCTTCCGCGGCGCCGGTTTCGAGATCGACAGTATGGAGCGTGTTGTCGACCACAAGATAGGCCGTGTTGGTCAGGTCCTCGGTCGCGGCGATGTCAAAGGCATAGGTCGAGCCATCCACGCCCAGCTTGCCGATAGCCTTGAGCGTGCCGTCATTGGGCGAAACCTGCTGGATCAGGCCGGCAATGGTGGCGTCGATATCGTACATGGCCGTCGCTTCAGGCTTGCCGATCGAGTTGATGTAGGCGGCCGCAACAATGGCGGGGGTCTCGCCTTCGTGCATGTCGCCGGCTTCGAAGGCCAGCGAACCATCGACCGTGACGGCGCCGTCATCGACATTCACGCGGTGATTGGTGCCATCAGTGCCCATCAGGCGCAGGCGGTCGGCCATCGGGTTGAAATCGACGATTGCGCCTTCGTAGCTGGGGAGCTTTTCCGACAGCGTAGACTTGACCGTGGCTTCGCCGGTGGCCGTATCGATGGTCACGACTTCACCGGCCAGGGTCACGCCATAGAGCCACTTGTCGGCGGGGCGGACGTCGATGCCGGCTATGCCCTCGACGCCGGTGATTTCCATACTGCCGGTGACGGCGCGGGTTTCGGTGTCGAAGGTCACAAGGGTATTGCCGTCGACCAGCCCGACCGCGGATGCGGCATGGGCGGCGGTGGCGAAAGCGGTGGTGCTGGCAAGGGCGGCGGCAAGTAGCGCGATACGGGCGGTAGCAGTCACGGAAAGTCTCCTCGTTGTCAGCCGCTTTTCGTGGCGGCCGGGGATGGCTGTGGGACGAACGCTATCGTCACGCGCAGCTACGAGAAGAATTTCCGTTTAGTTTCAGGACCCGGCGGTCACCGGGTCGTGATCACCCCTAGCGCAGCTTGAGGCTGGAAAGGCCGATCAGCGCCAACACGAAGGAGATGATCCAGAAGCGGATCACCACCTGGCTTTCCGTCCACCCAAGATGCTCGAAATGGTGGTGGATGGGCGCCATGCGGAACACCCGTTTGCCGGTAAGTCGGAACGAGGTGACCTGCACGATGACCGAGACGGTTTCGAGCACGAAGAGACCGCCGATAATGGCCAGGACGATTTCATGCTTGGTCGCCACGGCAATCGTGCCCAGCGCGCCGCCCAGGGCCAGCGAGCCCGTATCGCCCATGAAAATCTGCGCCGGGGGCGCGTTGAACCAGAGGAAGCCCAGGCCGGCGCCGATCAACGCGCCGCAGACCACGGCAAGCTCGGCCGTGCCCGGAACGTTGTTGAGCAGCAGGTAGTCGGCATAGTTCTGCGAGCCGACGAGATACGCGATGAGGCCGAAACAGGCTGCAGCCACCATGACCGGCACAATGGCAAGGCCATCGAGACCGTCGGTGAGGTTCACGGAATTGCCGGCCGCGACGACCACGAAGCCGCCGAACAAGATGTAGAAATACCCCAGGTTGATCGCCAGGTCCTTGACGAAGGGGAATTGCAGCGAGGTGCCGTAGGAGCCGGCGGCCAATTGCGAAATGAAGAAGGCAGCCATACAGCCGATCAGGGTTTCGAGAATGAGCCGCTGCTTGGAGCCGAAGCCAGCATGGCTCATGCGCTTGACCTTGAGATAGTCGTCGTAAAAGCCGATGGCGCCGAAGCCGACGGTGACGAACAGCACCACCCAGACATAGCCGTTGGTGAGGTTCGACCAGAGCAGCGTCGAAATGACGGCGCCCGAGAGGATCATCAGACCGCCCATGGTGGGCGTGCCTTTCTTGGTCAGCAGGTGCCCCGCCGGACCATCCTCACGGATCGGCTGGCCGCGGCCCTGCTTGACACGCAGCAGCGCGATCATGCCGGGGCCGAACAGGAACACGAAGAACAGCGCCGTGACCACCGCACCGGCAGTACGGAAAGTGATGTAGCGGAAGACGTTGAAGGCGGCGAGTTGCTCGCCGAGCTGGCCGAGGAAATAGAGCATTCTGGATGGCTACTCTTGTGCTGTGTCAGCTCTGCGAGAAACGCGACTTGATTTCGGAGACGATGCGGGAAAGCCCGACGCCGTTGGACCCTTTGACCATAATTGCGTCGCCATAGGCAAGGTCGGCCATGACGCCGTCCAAGGCTTCCGCAACGCTTGGGGAATGGCTGGCCACGAGACCCGGCGGCAAGGCTTCCGCGAGCGCTGCCATATGGCTGCCGACGAGATGGACACGCTCGGCGCCGCTCGACCGGACCGCGTCGGCGAGGCTGGCATGAAGACTATCTGCGGCGGCACCGAGTTCGAGCATGTCGCCGAGGATGACGATCTTGCGGCCATCTGGAGCCGCAATGGTGCCGAACACGTCGAGCGCCGCGCCCATGGAAGCGGTGTTGGCATTGTAGCTTTCGTCGATCAGCAGCAGCGGCTTCTCCGCCGGCCCGAGGGCCAGGCGCTGTCCGCGCCCCGGCTGCGCGCCGAACCCGGCAAGCGCCCGCAGGGCAACGCCGGGTTCGATGCCGGCCACATGCGCCACGGCCAGCGCCGCGGTGGCATTGGACAGCATATGCCGGCCGCTGACGCCCAGCGCCAGCGCATGTTGCTCGTCGCCATGCACGATGGTGGCAAAGCTCCGGTCGGCGGCCGTTTCGGCGGCGGTGATCTGCCAGTCGACGCCGCGGGCAAAGCCGTAGGTCACGACATTGGCGATGCCGGCAGCGGCAGCCGCGTCAAGGAGGATGTTGATCTGCGCGTGGTCCCCGTTGAGGACGACGGTACCCCCTGGCTCAACGCCGTCGAAGATTTCCGCCTTGGCGCGGGCGATATTTTCGAGGCTGCCGAGATTTTCGAGATGCGCCGGGGCGATCGTGGTGATGACGGCGACATGCGGGCGCACGAGCTGGCTCAGCGGCCGGATTTCGTCTGGCGCGCTCATGCCCATTTCGAAGACGCCGAACTGCGCCGTCTCGGGCAGTCGCGCCAGCATCAGCGGCACGCCCCAGTGATTGTTGAAGCTTCTTATCGAGGCATGGGTTTCCCCCGCTGCCTCGAAGACCAGGCGCAGCGCTTCCTTGGTCGTGGTCTTGCCAACGCTGCCGGTGACACCGACCACAAAGGCCCGGCTGCGCTGGCGCGCCGCAATGGCCAGATCGCGCAGCCCCCCCAATGCGTCCTCTACGACGATACGACCTTCGCCCTCGCCCCGGCTCACCAGGGCGGCAACGGCGCCATTGGCAAGGGCAGTGTCGACGAAATCATGCCCATCGAAGCGATCGCCCTTGATGGCGACAAACAACGCGTCGGGACCCAATTCGCGGCTGTCGATGGAGATCGAATTGATCTCGCTCGCCGAGACATTGGCGGCCTTTGCACCGGTCGCAGCCAGAACCGCGTCCAGAGTGAAGAGAGGTGGAGTCATGGTCTTGCTGGTCTCTTCGCTCGCTTGGGACGCCTGAATGAATCAAGCAGATACTGCCACTTTGTGCCTCTCTCAAGGCATCAGCGACAAGCTCAAGGGGACAATCGGGACAGGATGTCCTGGCGCGCCGTCGCGAGGGCCGTCATGTCGCCCGCATCAACCAGCCAGACGCCGTGCTTTCTGGCGTCGGCTATGATCTCGGCATTGTCGCGGATCGAGCGGGTGACGAAGCGGTCGATCAGGCGGCGCATCCTCGTATCGCGCGCCTCGTAATCGCTTTCGCGGCGAATGCGGTCGACCAGGAAATCGGCATTGGCACAGAGACAAAGCGTGACGAGATGATCGCCCGCCAACCCCGCGAGGCTCTCGGGCCGCAGCGCCGTGCCCTCCAGCACGAAACCCTGCCCGCCGGCCCGCTGCCGCTCTATCTCCAGCGCCAGCATCGGCCACATATTGGTGTGGTGCACGCGCAGGAACCAGTAGATCGTTTCGTCCGAAAGCGTCTCGTAGAATTCGGCCACCGGCTCGGGCACGCCGAGCCAGGGACGGCCCGGATGCCGGGCCATCTGGTCGGTCGAGCCAACCGCAGCACCCGTCGCCGTGCCGATGTCGGCCGCGAGGGTCGACTTGCCGCAATGCGACGTGCCGCCGATGAGGACGCCCTTCAAGGCTCAGCCTTTGACCGCCGCCTCGACCACTTCATGGTCGGAGAAATGCGACTTGGTGGTGCCGATGATCTGGTAGGTTTCGTGGCCCTTGCCGGCAACCAGCAGCACGTCGCCGGGCTTGAGCGCCTTGACCGCCGATTCGATGGCCGTCTTGCGGTCGGCGATCTCGCTGGCGCCCTTGGCTCCAGCCAGCACTTCGGCGCGAATGGCAGCAGCGTCCTCGGTGCGCGGATTATCGTCGGTGACGATGACCACGTCGGCCAGTTCGCTGGCGATTTCGCCCATTTGCGGGCGCTTGCCCTTGTCGCGGTCGCCGCCGCAGCCAAAAACCACATGCAGCTTGTTCTTGGCATAGGGCCGAAGCGTCTGCAGCGCGACGCGCAGGGCCTCCGGCTTGTGCGAATAGTCGACGAAAATGGCCGCGCCATTGTGCTCGGCCACGAGTTCGAGCCGCCCGCGTGCGCCCACCAGTTCCGGCAGGGCGCCGAAGGCGTCGGCCTTGTCGACACCGGCCGACATGGCCAGGGCCGCCGCGATCAGCGCATTTGAGACCTGGAATTCGCCCGGAATCCGAAGATGGAAGCTGACCTTTTCGCCGATATGGCGCACCTCGACGCGCTGCCCATAGCCCTCCGGCTCGATCGACAGGATTTCGATATAGGCGCCTTCCCGGCCCACCGTCAGCAGCGTGGCACTGGCCGACAGGGCCGCGAACATGAACTGCTCATGCTCGGGATCATCGACATTGACGATGGCCGCGCCGCCATCCACCAGCAGGTCGGTGAATAGCCGCAACTTGGCGTTGCGGTACTCGTCCATATCCTTGTGATAGTCGAGATGGTCGCGGCTGAGATTGGTGAAGGCCACGGCCTCGAAATGCACGCCATCGAGCCGGTGCTGGTCGAGCCCATGGCTGGAGGCTTCCAGCGCCACATGGTCGACACCCTGCGCCTTGAGCGCCCGCATGGCCTGGTGCAGCGTGCGCGAATCCGGGGTGGTCAGCGCACCCTCGATGGTGCGCTTGGAGGTTTCAATGCCTAGCGTACCGATGCTGGCGCCAGGCACGCCGGCATGATCCCAGATCTGGCGCACGAAGGAGGCGACAGAGGTCTTGCCATTGGTGCCGGTGACGGCGACGAGGATTTCCGGCTGCGGCTCGAACACGCGGCTGGCAGCGCGTGCATAGGCCGCGCGGGCATCCTTGACGATGATCACCGGGACGCCCGGATCGCCCGGCGGAGCGTGATCGGT
The DNA here is from genome assembly GCF_016411825.1 of Devosia sediminis. GTDB lineage: Bacteria > Pseudomonadota > Alphaproteobacteria > Rhizobiales > Devosiaceae > Devosia > Devosia sediminis. The sequence goes on along the minus strand of NZ_JAEKMH010000001.1, from coordinate 663,025 downwards.
CACTACGGCCAGTGCACCGCGATCCACCGCATCCTTGATGAACTGGTTGCCATGCACCTTGGCGCCCGGCAACGCGAAGAAGATGTCGCCCGGCTCGATCCTGCGGCTGTCGGAGTTCAGCCCGAAAACGGCGCCAAGCCCCTTCTTGGGGCGGGCTCCGGAGCCTTCGAGCAGTTGGGTAACGCTGATGGACACCATCAATATCCTTCTGGAAATATCCGCCTGACTTCTGGCGGCACGATCTGCTGATCGAGCATTTCGGTAAAGTCTGGCGCTACCCCGAGCATGGGCGCGACACGTTGCACAATGCGGCCGGTCATCGTGCCGGCGTTCCAGCCTGCAGTGGTGCCGGACTGTGGATTTTCGGCCTTGGGCTCGTCCACCATGATCACCATGGCATAGCGCGGATTGTCGAGGGGGAAGGCCGAGGCGAAGAAGTTCGTCACCTTGTTGGACGAGTAACGACCATCGACCACCTTTTCCGCCGTACCGGTCTTGCCACCGACGCGATAGCCCTGGGCGGCGCGGTTCATCTGCGAGCCCGAGCCACCCGTGGAGATGGCGTTGAGGCGCATGAGGTAACGCATATAGGCGCTGGTCTCTTCGGAGATGACGCGTTCGTAGAGGGGTTCGGCCTCGGCAATGCTGCGCTTGTAAAGCGTGGGCGAGATATAGTTGCCGCCATTCACGAAGGCCGCATAGGCGGTCAGCATGTGCAGCGGCGAAACGGAGAGGCCATGGCCGAACGACGCCGTCGCCGCCCCAACCTCGGACAAGGTGTTGGGCACGGTAGGGACGCGCATTTCCGGCAGCTCGAAGTCCACGCGCTGGTCGAACTTCATGCGGGACAGGAACTCGCGGAAGTTGTCCTTGCCCATGGCCTGCATGATGCGGATCGTGCCGATGTTCGACGAGTATTTGTAGACTTCCGGCAAGGTCAGGATGCGGTTCTTGCCGTGGAAGTCGCCGATCGTGTAGCGCCCGAAACGCACGCCGTAGCGGGCGTCGAACTCGTCAGTGATCCGCACCGCGCCGGCGTCGAGCGAGCCGGCGAGCGTGACGGTCTTGAAGATCGAACCGGGCTCGAAAATGCCCGAAGTGATGCGGTTGAACGTATCCTTGACCAGGGCCGAGGCCGGCTCGTTCGGATTGAAATCCGGGACAGAGGCGAGCGCGATGATCTCGCCGGTATTGATGTCCATCATGACACCCGCGGCCGCGATGGCCTGGTAGCGGGTCATAGCGTCGAGAACTTCCTGGTGCATCACATGCTGCACGCGCATGTCGACGCTGAGTTCGACCGGCGTCAGCGCATTGCCGCGCGCCAGACCCAACTCCTGCAGCAGCGCAATGGATTCGCTGTCCATGTGGCGTTCGATGCCGGCAATGCCCTGGTTGTCGACATTGGTCGAGCCCAGGATATGGGCGGCTTCGTTCATGCCCGGATAGAAGCGCTTGGACTCGGTGATGAAGTCGATGCCGGGAATGCCCAGCCGCATGATCGCGTCCTGAATGGCAGGCGTCAATTCGCGCTTCACCCAGACAAAGCCCTGGTCGCCGGTCAGGCGATTGCGCAGCCAGGTCTCATCGAGATCGGGCAGCACCGAGCGCAGCGCGACCACGGCCTCCTCGACATCGATGATGCGGCGCGGTTCGGCAAACAGCGACGGCACGCGGATATCCACGGCCATCTCCAGCCCGTTCCGATCCATGATCGGGGGCCGCGTGGCGGTGATGACGTCGCGGGCCTGCCCCTCGATTGTCGTATCCGTCTCGATCATGCCCAGTTGCACCAGGCGACCGGAAACCAGGCCCAGGCCCATGACAACGGCCAGGATCATCCAGCGGATGCGTGCCTGGGTGAGGTTGCCGCGCTGCTTGCGGGTACCCTCGAGCGCAATGGTTGGGACAAACCTGTCGCCGATAACAGCCATTACTCGATCCCTTCCGCCTGCAGGATGGCATCGATGGGGTCGATGCCCTCGGCAATGGCCGCAAACAGCGCATCCATGGCCGCAGTATCCGGCGCCGCCGGGCGCATGGGTAGCGCGGCAAAGGAACCGAACTGTTCCTGCTGCACTGGCCCGATCGCCAGCACATCGGCATGGCGGGTGATGATGGGGTCGATATGGCCCGGCTGATTGAGCACCGCCCAATCGGCTTTCAGCAGGGACAATTCGCCCTCCTGCTCGGAAATATGGGCAGCGATCGCCGTCCGTTCGGACGCCGTGCCCTCGATGGAGAATTTCAGCCCGTAGACGCCGGCCAGCATCGCCACCGACGTGCAGAGCAGGAAGATGTTGATGTTGCGGATCATGCGACGCCTCCGATACGGGGCACGCCGAGACCCGAATAGTCGACGGGACGTGCTGCATCGGCGGTTCTGATGCCGCTGCGCAGCACAGCCGAGCGGGCGCGGGAATTTCGCGCCAACTCCGCCGCACCGGACTTGATCGCCTTGCCCGCCCTGCGCCAGCGCAGCGGGGCCGCTTCGACCTGCGGCAGATGACGCGATGCGGCCGGGCCGCCCTTGTCCGGATCGAAGAAGCGCTTGACGATGCGGTCCTCGAGCGAATGGAAGCTGACCACGGCCAGCCTGCCGCCTTCGCTCAGCAGCCGCTCGGCCGCGAACAGGCCCTCGACCAACTGGTCGAATTCGGCGTTGACGGCAATGCGCAGCGCCTGAAAGGACCGGGTCGCCGGATGCGCGTCGCCCGCCTTGCGGCCGATCGCCTTCTCGATGATGCGCGCCAGTTCAAACGTCGTGGCGATTGGCGCAGTCTCGCGCGCCGCCACGATGAACTGGGCAATGCGACGCGACTTGCGCTCTTCGCCATAGGCATAAAGCAGGTTGGCCAGATCCTCGACATCGAGCGAATTGACCAGGTCGGCGGCGCTGGTGCCCGCGCGGCTCATCCGCATGTCGAGCGGCCCGTCTCGCATGAAGGAAAAGCCGCGATCTGCCTGGTCGAGCTGCATCGACGAGACACCGATATCGAGCACCACCGCGTCGATGGGGCCGAGATCGGCCGCGAGGCTGTCGAGCTGGGAGAAGGTGCCGGCCACAAAGGTGAAGCGATCCGGATAGTCGCTCTTGAGCGCATCGACATGGGGCGCCACGGAGGGGTCGCGGTCAATGCCGACGACCTGGGCACCCGCGGCGAGCAGGGCGCGCGAATATCCCCCTGCCCCGAAGGTGCCGTCGACAACGCGACAGCCCGCCACCGGCGACAGCGCCGTCAGCACTTCCTCCAGCAGCACGGGCACATGCGGACCGCCTGGCACATCGGTTTCGGGCAGGGAAGGCTTGCCCATATCCGCTACTACTCCACTCCGGCCAGCACGAGCCGGTTGCTTAAACTGGTGGCCGATCTTGCATAGCGACGTTTAAGATTCTGTTTCCCATGGCACTGTCGCAATCCGCATCGCTTGGGACGGGAAAACCCTGCGGATTAATCTATGCGTATTGCCCTCGGGCGAGGAACCGTCCATGAAGGCTGCAGTCGCCTGGAAAACGCATGCCAATAACAAGTAAAACATTCGTTCGGGCCACCGCCCTCCTCCTGCTCGTCGGCTTGCTGGCGCTACTCGGCATTGTCGGCACCAATGTGTGGCTGGTCGAGCGCTCGCAGGGCTATTTCGAGGAAGTCATTCAGGGCCGTATTGCCCGTCGCGCCGCCATCGATGTGCGCACCTCGATGCAGGACATCGAATCCAGCCAGCGCGGCTTCCTCCTGACGCAGAACGAGAACTATCTCGGGCCCTACAACGCCGCCCTCCCCGTCATTGAGGATCAGCTCACGGCTCTTGCCAATGTGCTGGCGCCATTCCCCGAGGCTGCGCCCTATATCGAAACCCTGCGCGCCAATGTCGACGCCAAGCTCGATGAAATGGCCGAGACCATCGAACTGGTCCGCCAGGGCAACATTGCGGCGGCTGTGGAGATCGTCGAGACCGACCGGGGCAAGGCCCGGATGGATGAGATCCGCAGCTTCATCGACAGCTTCATCGACGCAGTCGACCAGCGCCTGACCGAGGGCGTCGCCAACCAGCGCGCAACCAACGACCTGTTGCGCCTGGTCTCCATCTTCGGCGGCATTGTCATCCTGGCCGTGGTTGGAGGCGCGATCTGGGCCGTGCTCAGCTATACCCAGGAACTGGCGCGGGCCCGCAGGCAGGTCGAGGAAGCCAATACCGGGCTCGAGGAGCGCGTGCGCGAGCGCACCGGCGACCTGCGCAAGGCCAACGAGGAAATCCAGCGCTTCGCCTATATCGTGACGCATGATCTACGCGCGCCGCTGGTCAATATCATGGGCTTCACGGCCGAACTGGAAACCAGCGTCGGCGAGGTAAAGACCTACCTCGAATCCCGTCCCGTTGCCGAGGACGATCCCGTGGCCAAGGAAGCGCGGATCGCAGCAACCGAGGATCTGCCCGAAGCGGTCGGCTTCATTCGCGCCGCCACACGCAAGATGGACGGGCTGATCAACGCCATCCTCAAGATTTCACGCGAGGGCCGCCGTCAGCTCCGTCCGGAGCCCGTGGAACTGACGGAGATCGTCGACGCTACCGCAGCCTCGGTGCATCATCAGATCGCCGAGAGCCAGGGCGAGATCACCACCGACATCCGCGTCGGCAAGCTCATCACCGACAAGCTCTCGCTCGAGCAGGTCCTCGGCAACATGCTTGACAATGCCATCAAGTACCAGCAGCCGGGGCGCCCGCTGCGGATCAACATCCGGGCCCGCCACGTGCCGGGCAACCGCGTGGTCATCGAGGTCGAGGACAATGGCCGCGGCATCGCCGAAACCGACCATGAACGCGTCTTTGAGCTGTTCCGCCGCTCGGGTGCCCAGAACAGTCCGGGCGAAGGCATCGGCCTCGCCCATGTCCGCACCATGGTCCGCAGCCTGGGTGGAGATGTCACGCTGACATCGAGCCTGGGCGAAGGTACTACATTCATCATCGATCTGCCGCGCGACTCGCGTGGCTATCTGGGGAGTTTCGCGTGAACAATGCACGGCCCGTGACCATCATCATGGTCGAAGACGATGAGGGGCATGCCCGCCTCATCGAGAAGAACATTCGCCGCGCTGGTGTGGCCAACGAGATCGTGCCCTTCACCAACGGCACCGATGCACTGGCCTACCTGCTCGGCGACGATGGCACCGGCCTCGTCAACAAGGGCCGCCAGCTCCTGGTGTTGCTCGACCTCAACCTGCCTGACATGACCGGCATCGACATCCTCGAAAAGGTCAAGGGCAACGAGCATACCCGCCGCTCCCCCGTGGTGGTGCTGACCACGACCGACGACCAGCGCGAAATCCAGCGCTGCTACGATCTCGGCGCCAACGTCTATATCACCAAGCCAGTCGACTACGACGGATTTGCCAACGCCATCAAGCAGTTGGGCCTGTTCTTCTCGGTCATGCAGATCCCAGAGGCCGAATAATAGTTCCGATGCCCAGCCGCACGCCGCATGTACTTTATATCGATGACGATCCGGGCCTGACACGCCTGGTCGAAAAGGCCATGCACCGTCGCGGTTACGACTTCAGCCACGCCCATACGGGCGAAGATGGACTCGCCATCATCCGCAATGGCGGCATCGACGTGGTCGCGCTCGACCACAACCTGCCCACCGGCACCGGTCTCGATGTGCTGGCCGGCATGGAGGACATGGACGGCACGGAGAACCGGCCGGCTGTGGTCTACGTGACGGCATCGGCGGAAATGTCGATTGCGGTCAACGCGCTCAAGTCGGGCGCCACCGACTTCGTGCCCAAGACCGGCTCCGAAGAATTTATGGCGCTGCTGATTGCCGCCATCGACCATGCCATCGAGCACGTGCGCCTGCTCCGTGCGAAGGCGCGTGCCGAACGCGAAATGCAGGAAGCACGCGAACGCGCTGAAATGCTGCTGGGCGAGGTCAATCACCGTGTCGGCAATTCCCTGGCCATGGTCGCCGCCCTGGTGGGCCTCCAGGCCAATGCCGTCGAGGACGTCGAGGCGCGCCGCGCCCTTGCCGAGACGCAGGTGCGCATCCAGGCGATCGCCGGCGTGCATCGCCATCTCTACACGTCCGACGATGTGCGCATCGTCCAGGTCGGCGACTACCTCAACAGCCTTGTGGGCGAGCTTGAGAACACGCTGCAGGCCGAAGGCCTGACGGCCAGCATTCGCGTCGAGGTCGAAGGCTTCCCCCTGCCGACAGAAAAAGTGGCGTCGCTTGGCGTCATCGTCACCGAGCTCGTCACCAACGCCCTCAAATATGCCTATGCCGATGGCGAGCCAGGAGAAGTGCGCGTGCATATGCGGCGCATCGACAAGGAAGTCCTGCTGGTCGTCGAGGATGATGGCATAGGCTGGACTGGTACGGGCAAGCCGCAGGGCACAGGCCTCGGCAGCCGCATCGTGCGCGCCATGGCCACGAGCCTCAATGCCAATGTCGCCTATGGCGAGGGGCCGGGTACGCGCGTACTGGTCACCTTCCCCAGCGAAGTCTGATCAGATCAACGGAACGCTTGTCCCACTGGCAAAGCCTCAGTCTCCAGGCTAGTGCGGCTGCCGAAGGCGTGCGCAATCCGAGGGCCACACCTAACGTTACGGACCCGCCCTGCCCCGATCATTGCGGCGTCGCAGCACGGATTTCTGCATTCCACCGTCGCCCGGAACGTGCCGTTCTTCAGGAGATATGGGCACCGGATTTTCACCAAACGGATCCTCGGTGCGCTGATGTTCATGCGCCGCCAGTTGCAGGGCCTCGTCCTCGTCCTCTGTAACCAGGGCGGCCGCCTTGACCGGTGCTATGTCAAATTCCTCAGCCAGGAAATGGACTTCATCCTGCTTGTCGCTTGGGCTTTGCATATCGCCTCCTAAATCGCGGTGGTGAAGAGCCAGCCGATCAGCACGAGTGCTGCGGCCAAGATCACCAGAAGGGGAATGTAAACAATGGGACCAAGCATGGGATTGTTTTCAGTAATCCCGTCAGGCCGCCGTTCCTCGACACTTTTTTCCATGGGGTCACACCTTGCGCATAGTCAACCAGCAAGGGTTGGCAGGCGCCGAGGTTGCAGACAGCGGAAAAAGTGATGGGCAAAAAACGGCCGGGACTTCCCGGCCGCTGTTTGCTCTTGTTCAAGCGCCGCGCAGGCGCCCTTCCCCGTGTTTTTCACGCGGACGGAATTCGGCGGCGTCGAACGCCCGATCCCCCTGGGCGTCGCGGACCCGGGTCGCGAGGCCGAGGCGCCCGAGAAGATCGATGAACGGCACCGGCGGCAATTCCTCGATATTGGACATGCGATGGCAGTCCCACTCGCCCCGGGCGATCAGGATGGCGGCAGCGATTGCGGGCACGCCTGCCGTATAGGAAATCGCCTGGCTGTTGGTCTCGGCGAAAGCCTCTTCATGGTCGGCGATGTTGTAGACCAGCAGCTCGGTCGCAACGCCGTTGCGCTCACCCTTGATGAGATCGCCGATAAAGGTCTTGCCCGTGTAATCGGGCGCCAGCGACATCGGATCGGGCAGCACCGCCTTGACCACCTTCAACGGCACGACCTCGACGCCCTCCGCTGTGGTCACCGGCTTTTCCGAAAGCAGGCCGAGATTGTTGAGCACGGTGAAGACGTTGATGTAGTGCTCGCCGAAACCCATCCAGAAGCGGATATCGGGCACATCGAGGTTGGCCGAGAGCGAATGCACCTCGTCATGGCCCGTAAGGTAGGTCGTGTGCGTGCCGACCACCGGCAGGTCGTCGGTGCGCTGCACCTCGAACATGCGGTTGGCCATCCACTGGCTCTGCTGCCAGCTCCAGACCGTGCCGGTGAACTCCCGAAAATTGATCTCGGGATCGAAATTGGTCGCAAAGTATCGCCCGTGGCCGCCGGCATTGACGTCGATGATGTCGATGCTGTCGATCCGGTCGAACCAGGCATTGGCGGCCAGCGCCGCATAGGCATTGACGACGCCGGGATCGAAACCGGCGCCGAGGATGGCGGTGACGCCCTTGCGCTCGCATTCCTCGCGGTGCTTCCACTCGTAATTGCCATACCAGGGCGGCTGCTCGCACACCTTGGACGGATCCTCGTGGATCGCTGTGTCGATATAGGCGGCGCCGGTATCGAGACAGGCGCGCAGCACGCTCATGTTGAGAAAGGCCGACCCGGCATTGAGCACGATCTGGCTGCGCGTGCGGCGGATCAGGGCTTTGGTCGCCTCGACGTCCATGGCATCCAGTGCATGAGCCGCCAGCACGCCGGGGCGTTTGAGTGCCTTTCTGTCCAGAATGCCGGCAACCAGCGCCTCGCATTTGGCCATCGTGCGCGAGGCGATGTTGATGTCCCCGAGCACGTCGTTGTGCATGGCTGCCTTATAGGCAGCGACCTGCGCGACACCTCCGGCGCCGATGATGAGAATGTTCTTTTTCAATTGGCACGAAACACCTTTTTCAAGTGCTGGAATTCAGCCGGTCCATCAGGACAGGCTGGCGACATAGTCGGCATAGTCGAACGACTTGATGAGTTCGACTGTTCCGTTTGTCCTGCGGATGGCGATGCCGGGCATGGCGACGCCGTTGAACCAGTTTTTCTTGACCATGGTGTAGCCTCCCGCATTGAGCAGGGAAATGCGGTCACCGATGGCAAGGGGTTGGGGAAAGGCGAACTCCCCGAAGATATCGCCGGCGAGGCAGGACTTGCCGGCGATCTGATAGCGATGCGGGCCCTCGTCCGGAGCCACCGACCCGCTTTCGCGATAGACCAGCAGGTCGAGCATATGCGCTTCGACGGCGCTGTCGACGATAGCCACGGCCTTGCCGTTCTCCACGATGTCGAGGACCGAGACTTCCAGCGTCGTCGTATCGGTCACCACGGCATCGCCGGGCTCGAGATAGACCTGTACGCCGAACTTGTCCGCGAAGGCCTTGAGCCGCGCGGCCAGCCCGTCGACATCGTAGCCGGGCTTAGTGAAATGGATACCGCCACCCAGGCTCACCCAGTCGAGGCGGGCCAGAAGGTCGCCGATGCGCGTCTCGATCGTATTGAGCAGGTCCGAGAAAGCCGTCACCGAGTCATTCTCGCAGTTGCAATGCAGCATGAAGCCGGAGACGCGATCCATGACGCCCTCGACCTTGGTCCGGTCGCTCTCGCCCAGCCGGCTGAAGGGGCGCGCCGGGTCGGCAAGATCGAAATGCGAGTGGCTGACGCCCGGATTGACACGCAGGCCCACCGGCAGATGCGCGGCTTTTTCCCCAAATCGCTCGAGCTGGCTCACGGAGTTGAAGATGATCTTGTCGGCATTCGCCACGGCCTCGTCAATCTCCCCATCGGACCAGGCCACCGAATAGGCATGAGTCTCGCCACCGAACTTCTCGCGGCCGAGCTTGAGCTCGTGAAGCGAGGACGATGTGGTGCCGTCCATATGCGGCGCAATCTGCGGAAACGTCGACCAGGTGGCAAAGCATTTGAGCGCCAGCAGGCACTTGGCCCCGGAGGCAGCCCGCAGCCGGTCGACAATGACAAGGTTTCGCGCCAATGCGGCTTCATCGATGAGATAATGAGGGGTGGCCAGGGGCATCGCGCCAAACTCCGACAAGCGTGTGCCCGCCGGGAAACGGCGGAAGAAAGAGCCATCGTGTAGCGACGATGGATGTCATGTGCAAGTCCGCGACCTTGTATAACCTCCAGGCAAATTGTATATACAGACATGCCCGTGGAGTTTGATGCCGAAAAAGACCGCACCAATCTGACTAAGCATGGCGTCTCGCTTGCACGAGCCGTCGACCTCGAAATTCTCGCCGTGCTGCCCGATGACCGGGAGGAGTACGGCGAGCGGCGCTACAGGGCTTGGGGGCTCATCGACGGCGAGGCACACTGCCTCGCCTTCACCACGCGCAACGGCATGGTTCGCCCGATAAGTCTGAGGCGGGCTCACCGGAAGGAGATGCAACGATATGTCCCCAAAATCTAGGACGGACAAAGACAATCCGGAATGGACGGAAGACGACTTCCAGCGGGCGCGACCTGCCGATGAAGTGTTGCCGCCCGAAGTGCTGGCCGCTTTTCCAAGAACTAGGGGCCGACAGGCAGCGGCAACGAAAATTCCCGTCTCAATTCGCCTGAGCCCGGAAGTCGTAGAGCGCTTCAAGGCACAAGGCCCCGGTTGGCAGACGCGGATCGACGAGATTCTAAAGAAGGCCGTTGGTCTCTGAGCCAAGAGTCAACGCCAGTTGACCTGTAAGCCGGGTTCTGTAGGGCCGCGTTGCCGCGACGTGGTGACCATTCATCTGAGGCGGCTGTTGCCAGCGCGCTCGTGCAACCAACCCGGACGACATGGCCTCGAAACAGGCTGGGTTTCCCCGCGTCATCCCTATTTGGTCTTGCTCCCGGTGGGGTTTACCGTGCGGCTTCTGTTGCCAGACGCCCGGTGCGCTCTTACCGCACCCTTTCACCCTTGCCGCGCCGTAGCTGCAAAGCAGCGTAGGCGGGCGGTTTGCTTTCTGTGGCACTTTCCCTGGGGTCGCCCCCGGCGGCTGCTAGCCGTCACCGTGTTTCGATGGAGCCCGGACTTTCCTCCGGCATGCAGTTACCCGCATGCCAGCGGTCACCCGGTCAACTGGCGCAGCTTATGTGCGGGAGGAAGCGGCTGGCGTCAAGCCGTCAGAAGGGGCTGCGCTTTGGGCTTGGTAATGGCCTGATAGGCCAGGTTGATCGCCGCCATGCGCGCGGTGGCAACGTCGATCAGGTCTTCCGGCACACCCTTGGCGATCAGCCGGTCAGGGTGATGCTCGGCCACCAGCAGGCGATAGACGCGCCGCACTTCCTCGGGCGGCGCATCATGGCTGAGGCCGAGCACAGTATAGGGGTCGACATCGCTGCCCAGCATCACGTGCTGGGAGGCGATTTGCTCGAAACGGGCGTCATCGAAGCCGAAAATGCCGCTGACATCGCGCAGGTAATCGAGCTCCGCCTCATGGACAAGGCCATCAGCCGTGGCGATGAAGAACAGGCTGTCGAGCACGTGCTCGAGCGTATCCGGGGTATCGGAGAAGAACCGCGCCACCTTGCGGGCATAGGCGTCGTAGCCGGCCACGTCCTGCTTGGCGAGGTTGAACAGCCGCTCCACCTGCGGCTCGCTACCCTTGGCGATTTCCACCGTCGCGTTGAAGGCACGCACTTCCGAAGCGGTCACAGCGCCATCGGCCACAGCCATCTTCGCCGATAGCGCAATTAGAGCGAGCGTGAAGGCGGCGTCGCGGCCGCCGGGCAGCCAGGTATCGGGGTCCAGGATATTGGCGACATGCCCGGCCACGCCCGTGCGCTGGGAGAACGAGCCCAGGAACTGGGCCAGCTTCTGCCAGACGTCGCGATTGTCTTCCGCCCTGCGCACGCAATTGAGCACTTGGGAATTCCCTTTTGCCAAGAGGCCAACAGAACTAGCGACTTTGTCGCTCGCGGTCCATGTCCGCTCAGGCATGGCGGCCCTGTCCCCTACTCAAACGGATAGAAATACTCGTCATAGGCATTGGGAAAGCGACGGACATTGACGCCGGAATTGGGTCCCTGATCGAGGAAGAACCCGTTCGGATCGTAATCCGAAGGCGCCGTCTGGCCACCGCCCTGGCGGCGCGCCAGGAATTCGGAGAGCGGGCCGCTTTCCCAGTCTTCGAGGTCCTCGGCAGTGATGAAAGTGGGATCGTTGCCGATCGCCTGGGGCGGCAGCGTCACGGCCTGGCTGCGCGGCAGTGAGGCCGGCCGCTGGGCCACCGGGGTCGGAAAACCGGCGACGCGATTGGGCACGGTCGCGACCTGGGCAGGCGTGGTTGCCGCCGACACCGTCGCAGACGAACTGGCCGGCGCGGGAGCCACCGTCGTCGGCGTGGACACGGGCTTGGGCGTCGTCGCCGGAGCTGGCGCCGGGACACTGGCAGACTGCGTAGGTGCAGCCGCACCGGCGCCAGTGATGTAGCTCGGCAAGGGGCGGCCGGTATTGAGGAAGTCATCCACCGCAGTGCCGCCGCTCGGCTTGTTGCCGGCAGATGCCGTTGTCACCGGGTCAGGCTTGGCGACAGGCTCGGGCGCAGGCTCTGCCGGCTTCGCGGCCACAGGAGCAGACGCGGCCGGCTTTTCAGCCACGGCGACGGGCTTCGGGCGCTCGGAGACCGGCGTCGGCAATGTCGGCGTGCGCTCTGCGCTCGCGTCCGGCTCGGGCGTGTCGACAGGGTCGACAACGGCCACCTGCGGCGTTGCAGTCGCATCAAACTGGCTGGTGGCGAAATCGGCCACGGGAATGGCCACGACAAGCAGCGCGCCGGCCCAGGCCAGTCCATTGGTGATACGGCGATCAATCGGCATTAACGAACTTCCAACATGCTCTCCGCCCGAGCGCGGGGACATCGTCCTTTATCGTGGCCACAATATGAAAGCCACTTTGCCATATTTGTGATTGAGTCGCCTGAACGCAGCCTGAACGACCTAGGGTCGGCGGCCAAGCAGCCGGGCGAGCGCCAGCACGAGGTTGGAGCGGTTGAGCGTGTAGAAGTGGAACTCGGTCACTCCCTCGTCGAGCAGTTCGGTCACCTGCTCTGCCGCGACGGCCGCCGCCACCAGTGCGTGGGTTTCCGGATCATCCTCCAGCCCCTCGAACCGCTCAGCCAGCCAATCGGGGATCGACGCGCCGCAGCGGGCGGCAAATCCGGAAATCTGCTTGAAGGAATGGATCGGCTGGATGCCCGGCACGATCGGCGCCGTGATGCCGGCCTTGCGAGCGCGCTCGACGTAGCGGAGATAATCCGTATTCGAGAAGAACATCTGCGTGATGGCCCGGTCGGCGCCGGCATCGATCTTGCGCTTGAGATTGTCGATATCGGTCTGCCAGTCGGGGCTTTGCGGATGCTTTTCCGGATAAGCGGCGACCGAAATATCGAAGTCCCCCAGCTTGCGAATGCCAGCGACCAGATCGGCGGCGTTCTGATAGCCCTCGGGATGCGGGGTGAACGGCTGACCCACGCCCTCCGGCGGATCGCCACGCAAAGCCACGATCTTGTTGACCCCGGCCGCCTTGTAGCCGCGAACGACCTCATCGACCTCGTTGCGGGTCGCCCCTACGCAGGTCAGATGCGCCGCTGCCGGTACGCCGGTATCGGTGGTAATGCGGCTCACCATGCGCAGCGTGCGCTCGCGCGTCGAGCCGCCGGCACCGTAGGTGACCGAGACAAAGCGGGGGCTCAGGGGAGCCAGCTTGCCGATACTGTCCCAGAAGCGTTCTTCCATGACGTCGGTCTTGGGCGGGAAGAACTCGAAGGAAATCTGCAGCGGCGGACGCTGGTCAGCGGTCTGGCGGCTGGCGCGGAGATTATCGTCAATCATGGGTCTAGTCCGTTCTGGAGCGGTCGCCGAGGTGCCAGAGGCAGACCGTCAGGCCGCGATCCTTGGTATCGCTGGGAAATTCGCGCATCGAGAGCACGTCGAGCCCCGCCGACGCCGCCCAGTCCTTCATCTGCTCCCGCGACAGGCCGAGACGCCGGTGAGCATGTTCGGTGCGCAGGAATTCGAGATCATGCGGAGCAAAATCCACGATCAGGATTTCCCCGCCTGGCTTGAGCAGGCGACGAGCCTGCGCCAGCATTCGGCCCGGATCGTCGAAATAGTGCAGCACCTGATGGATGACGACGACATCGGCGGGCCCGATGGCCGGGTCCAGCGAGGCAATGTCGCCCAGTCGCACCTGGGCGTGGGCGATGCTCCCGGCCGCGAGGCGCGAGCGGGCCACGGCCAGCATTTCCCGGCTCGAATCGAGACCAATGCCGCGATCATAGGCTGGCGCCAGCACTTCGAGCATTCTGCCGGTCCCGGTGCCCAGATCGATCAGAAGGTCCACCCGGCGGCCGCCGAGTTCCTCCAGCACCGCCGCCTCGACGGCCGCCTCCGGCACATGCAGGGTTTTGAGCAGGTCCCAGCTATCGGCAACCTTGGCAAAATAGTCGGCTGCCAGAGCCTGCTGCTCGGCCCGAGCCTCTTCCTGGCGGGCCCGGTCGCGTCGGCGGTCGGGATCGTTGGGGTCGACACGCGAGGTGAGCCAGCGCGCCAGATCGGCGCCCTGCCCCTCCGGCGCTAGCCGATAATAGGCCCAGGCCCCCTCGGCGTGCCGCTGCACAAGTCCCGCATCCGCAAGTAGCTTGAGATGTCGCGAAACACGCGGCTGGCTCTGGTCGAGGATTTCGGTCAGGTCCTTGACCGAATGGTCGCCATCGGCCAGAAGCGCGAGCAGGCGCAGGCGGGTGTCCTCACCCGCCGCCTTCAGCACATTCACCAGCTTTCCCAGACCAGACATCGACACCTCAGATATAAAGATATCTTTATATCTATTTCGAGCCGTGCGTCTAGTCCGTTCTGGCCCCTCTCAGTTTTCGATGCGGTAGTGGATGGGCTTGAAACTGCCGCCGTTGCTGGCCGGCGCCGAACAGGCCGTGAGGCCGATGATGAGATCCATCTCTGCGCGGAAGCGGATGGAGTCGCCCGCCTTGCTGAGCGGGGGCTGCACCGAGAAACCTCCCGTCACACCATCGACCGGCACGTTCATGAAGCAGTTGAAGGCAACCGGGATATCGTCATCGGCAACGCCGAAAGGTGCCAGTGCATAAGCGAGATTACCGTGGCAGCCCTGGTGCGGCGGCTCGTTGTCATAGCAGAGGCGGAAGGTCGCCTCGCTGCAGGGCGTAAGCAGGAAATCGTGGCGGCCAACCGTGTCCGCGACGATCTCCAGCATGACATTGGAGCGGTTGGAGTAGAGCTTGTTGCCGGTCGTGAGGTAGATCTTCTCGGCATAGTCCAGTGTCCGCCCCGACGAGATTTTCTCCCTGATGTCGGAGCGGGAAATGGCCAGGAGGTCCGCCACCTGCCCGCCACGCGGGTCAATCACCGTCAGCTCCTGCCCGGCATCGAGCAGGAAGGCCACGCCGGAGCGTGGCGAAATCTCGTGCGTTTGGCTCACTGGGACTTCTCCACGGCAGCCAGCGGGTCTACTGCAGCAAGAGCTTCCTTTGGTCGGTGGAATGGGCAGGCCCACTCGTCCGACACCTGGCGTCCGCTATACTGCCGGGCTTCGGAGCTTTCGCCATGTCGCGCCAGCATGGGGTTGATGCTGCCCGCCAGGTCCTCGTCGCGCGCGAGAATGGACGCACGCAGCTTTTCGTAGCGGTTTTCCTCGCGCAGCGTCTCGAACTGGTCATGGAGGTTGAACACCATGACCGGGTGCGAGAAGCGTCTGGCCGGGCGGCTGGCATGAGGATGCATCCCGACAACGAAGAACGCCTCGCCGCCGAAACTGAGTGAGAAATGCGGATCATTGGGATCGGCGCTGACGCGGGGGTCGGGCCGCTGTCCGCGCCAGCCGTCTTTCTCGGTGAGCGACTGCAAGCGCTCCCACATGAACTGCTCGAACTCGGCCTCGGTGAGCGAAACCGGCTGTTCGTAGATGACAGCAAAGCTGGTGAAGAGGGTCGGCTCGGCCTGGTAGGCCCAGGCGAACTGCATCAACCGGTCGTGGATCTCCACGTCATTCCAGGCGCTGGCGAGGCTGTGTGCCACATAGGTGGTCAACTGCCCCTTGCGTAGGGCCGACTTTGCCCCGACGCAGGGGAAATCATTGGCTAGGATGAAGTCTTCAAGCTCTTTTTCGAGCGGTGATTGAACTGTTTTTTCGGAATACATCGAACAACTCCAAGGCCAGCGCAATGGCTGGTCGTCCTGGATTGTTCCATCACGCCCTGCTTCGTGAACGCGTTCCTGGCTCAGGCACCCGGCTCGATCGGCGTGTGACCGCCGGCCAGCAACATGGGGACGAAGAATTCCGTCCAATCGTTGACGATATGCGCACCGGACGAGACCCAGAGCTTACGGGTCACGAGAAACGCGGCCGTCAGCACCAGCCGCGCCGCCCCGATGCCCGCGAAACACTGGATGAAATTCCAGTTGTAGGTCGGCAGGTGCACGGCCGCGAACCAGGCGGTGGAGACGATGACTGCGATGGTCAGCCCCCAGAACCGCGACAGACCCAGCTTGCGCACACACAGCCAGAGCACGGCCAGCAATGGCAGGATGGTCATCAGCTCCTCGCCGATGAGCTGGATAAAGGTGCGGATCAGGAAGAAGATCAGATCGAATTGACCGATTGCCGCGAGTTCACCTGCGGTGGCATTGGCCGTCATTGTCGTGAATTGGAGCAGCAGCAGGCCCACTGCCATCGAGACGAGCACGGTGAGGATGCCAAAATCCACCGCAAGACCCAGGCCCGAAAAGCTGAAGCGGCCGAACAGCGCGCTGTGGTGCCCGCCACTCACCACGGCAAGCGTGACCAGCGGCAGGGCGGTATAAAGCAACGCCGGAATGACGTTGAATGGCGCCGTCGGCAGCGGCAGCAGGATCAGCAGCAGGAAAGCCACAGCCACCGAACCGATCAGGGCCAGCCAGCCCCCCGGTGCGATGTCGACGGGCTGGCCGCCATAGTATGGAAAATCCCCTCGCGTGCTCATCCCTGTCCCCATGACCTAGATCTCGCCGTCCAACTCTTCGGGCGTATCGATACCCCTCATCCACTTGATGGAGCCGATTTCCCAGTTCGGATCGCTGGCCCTGAGGGTTTCCAGCAGGCCCGGCAGATGATTGGCGCCATAGGTGATGAAGATCTTGTCAGGACCTTCCTCGATCTTCTTGGCAAGTTCGCGGTTGCGGAAGTCAAGGATGATGGGGTCGAGATCCGATGGCTCGCTCTTCTGCCCGAGCAGCCAAGTCATGTAGCCGCGGCAGGCAACCCCGATCAGGCTCTGCTGACCCGGCGTTGCCGACTGAACGAAGGCAAAGGCTTCGGCCAGGTCACCGCCAACCGTGTCGCCGTCTGCCGGAGCCGGCGCCTTGTCGGCTTCGATACGCGCCGCAAAATCCGGATCGGCAGCGCTGAGGCGCTCATATTCGCGCATCATGTCGGCCGTGCTGACATCGGCATTGACGTGCCGCTCCGGTCGCGCCGCAATGTCAGCATCCAGCAGGCTGAAATAAGTGAGCTGGAAATCGAGGCCGCAGATATCGCCCATTTGCGTGTAATTGGTCGATAGGTCGCCCCCGCCCGCCAGCGTGTCCGAGAACCATTGGTCGCCTGCGGGATCGCCTCGCACGCCCTCGTAGAAGATCACATAGTCTTCCGTGAGCGCCTTCTCCAGGTCATAGACGACGCTCTTGTAGAAGCCTTCCGAGCCGATATGCACCATGCCCTGGAAGACGACCGTCTTCTCGCCATTGCTGAGGGTCGCCTGCGGCAGCGTCATTGGCCTGACGGCAGGGATGGCGGCCAGCACATAGAGCGGCGTGGCGACGATAAGCGTTACCACAGCCGCAACACCCAGAGCGGTCTTGGCATAGACCTTTGCCGCCGACTGGCGCCGCTGGCCCGTAAATATGCGTCGCACCAGCCAGAAGATCGGCAGCGCGAGGAGCAAGGCCAGCACGATGAGAACAACTGGCGCGAACCAGCCGATGTCGAGCAGCACAGGCAGGCCTAGCAACAGGACGACAATGGCTAGGAACCAGGCAATGGTGCCGGCGCGCAGTTTCAGTCGCTCGCGGCCTGCAGGCGCGCCAGATTCAATAGTCATGTTCTTGCCCCCAAGAATGATCCGGCCGGCGTTGCCGCCGGCCGATGCAACTTATGTCAATCTAACGAAGCGGCCGTCGAGCGAGAAGTAGCAATTGAAGAAGGTCGTGCCGCCATCCCCGTCGAACCAGCCCTGCACGACATAATTGTTGCCGCTCTGGAAGGCGATGTTGGTGGTGATGTATTGCGGACGAATACCGTACTCGGCCGAAGCTTCGCCAGCGCAGAAGCGCGGCATCTGGCTCATGTCGAGCTGGTCGGGCGCGGCGCTCGAAGGCACGACAATCGGCCGGGGCGCCGGGCGCGGCGCAACGGCAGGCAGCGTCGTTGCCTGCCCGAACGATTCATGCAGGTAGCGTCCGGCGACCCAACCGCGCTGTCCGCGCGGTGTCTCGATCTGGCACCAGCGCGTCGAACCATTCATGGTACAGCCGAAATTGCGCAACCTGTCCCCATTGTGGACCGTCCCGATGACTTCGTAGCTGGTGGCCGGTCCAGAGCGGATGTTGAGCGGATCGCCACCTGCCAGTCCTTCGACGCTCCAGTAGTCCGGCCCGCCCTGCAGGCCATCGGCAAAGTCAGGAACCGGAGCGGGCGCCGCTACAGGCGGACGCGTGCTGGCGGCTGCGCCCTCGACATAAAGCGTCAGGTCGAAGCTGGCGCTTTCATTGCGACGCGCCGCATTGCGCATCAGATACACCTGAACCACGTAGGTCCCCGACGACGGAATGGTGAAAGTCGTGGAATTGCCAGAGACCGAACCGTTGAACAGCGCCTCGGACGCGCCCGGCGCGGTGATGTTGAAATAGTTGCTGGCATTGCTGGTATCGAGCTGTACCGACATGCGCTGCCCTGCAGACACCCCGATTCGATAGTTGATGCTCTGATAGCCGGTGATGCTGTCTGAGACGGTGGTGCCACTGGCACCACGCGGGAAACGCACGTCGACAGTCCGGTTGTCCTGTGCGCCTGCCGGCAAGACAGCCAGCAATGCGGCTAGTGCCAAGGCGACAAACGCCCGGATCGTGAAAACAAGTTCGCGTCGCATCTAGTCACTCCTCAAAACAGTAAGGGGCCGCCATGTAGGCGACCCCTTGATCAGACACCAGAATTAACACAGGTTAAAGTCACAATTTTTGATATGTGCCTTGCACTTAGGCTGTCTGGCGGTCTTCCGTGAGGCCGCGCTTGCGGAAGGAATGGGCGCGCCAGAGTTCGAAGATTTGCCGCGCATCCTCGCTGTCCAGCGCCTCGAAGCGCGACAGCACCATCCTCTTGTCGCCTTCGCTGGGCAGGTCGCGCCAGGGCAGCGTTGCGACGATGGCCTCGAACAGGTCCGGCGCCATGTTGGCGGCGCGCAGGGCCACGATGACGGCGACATAGTCCTGGCTGGCCAGCCATTTGACCACGATCTCGGGCGCCACCCGCAGCATCACGGCCATGGCGGCGGCGGCATGGTGGCCATAGCCGAAGCGCGCGAAGCGGGCCAGCGCCCGGTCGTTGAGCTGCTTGCGATCAGCCAGGCCCTTGACCTGGTTGTATGCGACCTTCCACTCCTGCGCGTTGAAGCCGGCGCGGTTGCGGATGCGATTGTAGACGACCGTGTTGATCTTGCCGGCCGCGACCGGATCGACCTGGCGGTCCATATCCCCGAGGGTCTGCAGGACCTTGCCGGCCACCGTGTCGATCTCGCCGCGCAGCGATTTCCAATCGATGTCGGTGCGGCCACGCAGGTCGGCGGCGATCTCTGCATCCTGGGTGGCGCGATGCACCAGCTTTTCGAGCGTAGCGCGGTCGAATTCGGCGTTGGGGTTGCGGACGAGGCGCACCACCGAGGCGGTCTTGCCATGCTCGACCAGGGCCTCGCCGACCCGTTCGGTCAGGCTGGCGCGGCTGGCAATGGCAACGCGATGGTCCTCGGTCTGGCGCGCGATGATGTCGATGAGATCGTCGTCGCTGAGAACGTTGGAAAATTCGAGCAGCGGCCGCGCCACCTCGATAATGTCATTGGCGAGCTTGACCAGCACCGTGCCGGGCGCCCGCTCCAGCGGCGCGAGAAGCTTGGCCACGTGAATGCGGGCCTCCACTTCCACCAGCTCGGCCAACTGGCAGAGCACTTCGTCATACTGGGCAACCTGGTCGTCGTCGCACCGATCCGAGACATAGCTGAAAAGCTGCGCCGTGGTCCGGAACAACTGCTCGCGCTCAAACTGGTTGTCCTCACCATTGAGAACGCGAAAATTCGCAAACGCCCGGTGGCCTTCTTCGAATTCGGTCATGGGTCGATCTCCCGGCTTCTGCCGTTACAGTGGACCCAGACTGACCCCGACATGCTTGTGTGCCCTGAAGCCGGAGCGTGGCATTTGACTAAAACTGTTCGGATCTGCCGGAGCTGGCAAAAATGCGGGCAAAAATAAACCCCGGGCCGTAGCCCAGGGCTCATCGCTGTCGTCGACCTGCTGTGGATTACTTGAGGTCGAAGCGGTCCGCGTTCATCACCTTGGTCCAGGCGGCGATGAAATCCTTGGTGAACTTCGGCGCCGAGTCGGACTGAGCATAGACTTCGGCAAAGGCGCGCAGTTGCGAATGCGAACCGAAGATCAGGTCGACGCGCGTGCCCGTCCACTTCAGCTCACCGCTCTTGCGGTCGCGGCCTTCATAGATGCCCTCCTCGCCATCCTTGGGCGCCCAGGTCGTGTCCATAGTGAGAAGATTGAGGAAGAAGTCGTTGGAGAGCGTTTCCGGCCGCGTGGTGAAGACGCCGTGCTCGTTGACGCCGATGTTCAGCACGCGCAGCCCGCCGAGCAGCACGGTCAGCTCAGGGCCGGTGAGGCGTAGGAGCTGAGCCTTATCCACCATGGCCTCTTCAGGCTGCATGAACTGGCGGCCGCTGAGATAGTTGCGGAAGGCATCGGTACGCGGCTGCAGGGCCTGGAAGGAGAGGACATCGGTCTGTTCCTCGGACGCGTCCATGCGGCCCGGCGTGAAGGGCACGACCACGTCCTGACCTGCAGCCTGCGCAGCCTTCTCAATGCCGACGCCACCGGCCAGTACGATGAGATCGGCCAGCGACACTCGCTTGCCGCCCGACTGGGCCGCATTGAACTCCGCCTGCACGCTTTCCAAATGCGCCAGAACATTGCTCAACTGGGCGGGCTTGTTGACCTCCCAATCCTTCTGCGGGGCAAGACGGATGCGCGCGCCATTGGCGCCGCCGCGCTTGTCCGAACCGCGATAGGTCGCGGCCGAGGCCCAGGCCGTGCCGACGAGTTCGGAGACGGAAAGCCCTGTGCCCAGGATCTTCTGCTTGAGTACACCCACATCCGCCTCATCGACCAGCGCATGGTCGACGGCCGGGATGACGTCCTGCCAGATCAGATCTTCAGCGGGCACTTCGGGGCCGAGATAGCGGACCTTGGGGCCCATGTCGCGATGGGTCAGCTTGAACCATGCGCGGGCGAAGGCGTCGGCGAACTGATCAGGATTCTCGAGGAAGCGACGCGAGATCTTCTCGTAGACCGGGTCGAAGCGCAGCGACAGGTCGGTCGTCAGCATGGTGGGACGATGTTTCTTGCCAGGCTCGAACGCGTCGGGAATGACATGGTCATCGGTCTTGGCCACCCACTGCTTGGCGCCATTGGGGCTGGCCGACAGTTCCCATTCATACTTGAACAGGTTCTCGAAGAAGAAATTGCTCCACTGCACGGGGGTCTGCGTCCAGGTCACCTCGAGACCGGAGGTGATGGCGTCGCGGCCGACACCGGTTCCGTGCTTGCTCTTCCACCCGAGGCCCTGGTCCTCGAGATCGGCGCCTTCCGGCTCCGACATCACCAGCGACGGATCGCCCGCGCCATGGGTCTTGCCGAAGGTGTGGCCGCCAGCGATCAGCGCCACGGTTTCCTCGTCATTCATGGCCATGCGCGAGAAGGTCTCGCGGATGTCGCGTGCCGCGGCGATCGGGTCGGGATTGCCGTTCGGGCCTTCCGGATTGACGTAGATGAGGCCCATCTGCACCGCGCCAAGCGGTTCTTCGAGCTGGCGTTCGCCCGAGTAGCGGCTGTCGCCCAGCCAGGTGCCTTCCGGACCCCAATAAAGTTCTTCCGGCTCCCACACATCGGCGCGCCCACCGGCAAAGCCGAAGGTCTTGAAGCCCATGGATTCGAGCGCGACATTGCCGGTGAGGATCATCAGGTCGGCCCAGGAGATGGCGTTGCCATACTTCTGCTTGATCGGCCAGATGAGGCGACGGGCCTTGTCGAGGCTGGCATTGTCAGGCCAGGAATTGAGCGGCGCGAACCGCTGCTGGCCCATGCCCGCGCCGCCGCGACCATCGGTGATGCGATAGGTGCCGGCGCTGTGCCAGGCCATGCGGATGAAGAGCCCGCCATAATGACCGAAGTCGGCTGGCCACCAGTCCTGGCTGTCGGTCATCAGCGCGCTGAGGTCGGCCTTCACCGCGGCCAGGTCGAGCTTTGCGAATTCCTTGGCATAATCGAAATCCGGGCCCATCGGGTCGGACTTGGAAGAGTTGTTGTGCAGCATGCCGATGTCGAGCGATTTCGGCCACCAGTCGGCATTGCGCGGTCCCTTGCTGCGCTTGCCCTCGCCGCCATGCGGGAACGGGCATTTGGCGTCGGCTGAGGGGTTAGGATCGGTCATGGCGGGGGCCTCCTGGATAGATATGGGCGGGTTATAGGAGGCTGGCATCGATTAGACCAATCGATTATTCTTCCTGCGATCATAGGACAAACTTATCTTGACCATCTCCCTCAAACAGATGCGATACGCTCTGGCCGTGGCGGCAGAAGGGCACTTCGGGCGCGCTGCCGACGCCTGTGCCGTCTCCCAGCCGGCATTGTCGCAGCAAATTCTGTCGCTCGAGGCCCTCTGCGGCACGCCGCTGTTTGACCGGCTCAAGTCCGGTGTCCGTCTCACTCCATTTGGCCGAGACTTCGTGGCCCTGGCACGCGAAACGGTGAAAGCCGCCGACACGCTGGATGATTTTGCCATCGGCCGCTCCGGACGGCTCGACCGGCCGCTCCGCTTCGGGATCATCCCAACCGTCGCGCCCTATCTCCTGCCACGCATCTATCCGGCCCTGACTGGCGACCTGCCGGAAATCAGCTTTACCATCAGCGAAAGCCGCACCGAGGCCATGCTCGGTGCCCTGCAGGATGGGCGGCTCGACCTTGTGCTGATTGCCACCGCCCCCCCATCAGGCGGCCCCCGCCTCGTCTCCTACCCACTGTTCGACGACCCTTTCGTCCTGGCGACGCCGCGCGACGAAAGCACCATAGAGCCGGTATCCCTGTCGGCCCTGCCGCCGGAGCGAATCCTGCTGCTCGACGAGGGCCATTGCTTCCGCGACCAGGCCATTTCCGCCTGCCACCTCGAGGGCGAGCGCACCACCAATGCCTTTGCCGCGACCTCGCTCGCGACCATTGTGGAATTCGTCGCCAACGGCCAGGGCGTGACGCTCTTGCCCCAGATTGCGCTGCGCAAGGAGGCCAGCGACCCCCGCATTGCCATCCATGCGCTCGACGACCCCACGGCCGGGCGGCAATTGAGGCTCGTCTGGCGCGAAGCGACGCCCTATGCCGAAATCTTCGAGCAGGTCGCCGAGGTGATCCGCCGTACCGGCATGCAGCCCCCTGTTCAGCCGCCGGCTTTGCCCATATGACTTTGCCGAGCACGCTGTTCGTGCTGCCGGAGTTCGCTTGTCATGGCGCGTGCGCCTGCCAGTCCCGCGTCCAGCAAGGCCCGCCGCAAACCGGCGGCCACGACGACCCGCTCTCGCAAACCAGTTGCGCCCAAAACGGCGGCATCCGAGGCTCCTGATAAGCCTCCTGCGATCATTGCGACACCGCGCCGGGTCTCCCTGCCCTCGCTTGAATCCGGCGCCACCTTGCTGCGCAAGGTCGTGCTCAATGCGATCTTCCTCATCGCCGTCCTGCTGTTCTTCGCGATGATGGTCAACCAGTTCGTGCACGAGCAGGTTGTCATCGAACCCATCGCCGTGCCCAAGGCTCTGGTGGAACAGGGCTTGGGACCCGAAGTGGTGGCCGGTCGCCTTTGGGATGGGCTGCGTGACGCACAATTGCGTGCGCGCACAGCCAAGGCGAGCCTCAGCGCCATCCCCGACAGCCAGCGCATCCAGTTCACCGTACCCGAAGTCGGGCTGTCGCTCGACACCATCGTTCGCCAGACCCGCCAATTCTTCAACCTGCACCAGGCGCGCATCAGCGGTGAGATCGTCTGCGCCGATGCGGCCTGTACGCCCGATGGCATGCAGCTCCGACTGCGCGTGCTCAAGGGCAGTAACGAGATCCTCGACCTGCGGGCCATCGGCGGCAGCGACCAGCGGGGTTATTTCACCGAAGCGGCTATCGCCGTCCTGGCCGTGCTCGATCCATTCGTCGCCGCCGCCGCCCAGGCCGATCGCTATCCGGTGCGCGCCGCCACCCTGGCCCGGCGCCTCGTGCGCCAGCATCACCCGGACGCCAAATGGGCGCAGAACCTTCTGGGCAACCTCGCCACCAATGCCGGCAATCTCGAGGGTGCCATCGAGGCCTATCGCGCTGCCCTGGTGATCGACCCAGATTTCCCCATTGCCCTCGCCAATCTCGGCCGCGCCCTGCGCCAGGCTGGCGACCTCGACGGCGCCCGAGCCGCCTATGACGCGCTCCAACGGGTTGAGCCCGGCACCGCGACCCTGCTCGAAGGCCGGGCCGAGTTGTTGCTTGCCGAGGGCAAGACCGACGAAGCCGTCGCCATGTTCGAACAGGCGGCAGCGGCAGATCCGGCCAGCGCTCACTATTTCGCCCGGATCGGCCAGATCGAGGACGGGCGTGGCGATGGCGAGGCCGCCCAGGCCTGGTACCGCCGTTCTCTTCAGGTCGATCCGGCCTATGCCCTGGCGGTAGAGCCCGTCTTCATGGCCCTTGTCGGCGCCGGCGAACTCCAGGAGGGCGAGGCCCTTCTCGGTGCCGCAGCGCGCTATCGTCCCGGCGAGGCCGACATGCAGGGTCTGCATGGCGTCGCCCTGTCCCTTCTCGGCCGCAAGGACGAGGCGCTTGCAGCTTTTGACCGCGCCCTGGCCATTGAACCCGATGATTTCGATCTGCTCTACCAGGCTGCCAACCTCTTGCAGGATCTCGACCGATATCCGGAGTCGATCACTCGGCTGGAGCGGGCCATCGCCTTGCGACCGTATGACCCAGCGGCACGCTTCGCCAAGGGCTCGGCGCTTCTCCTCATCGGCGACAACGCAGGCGCACGCACCGACCTCGAACGCGTGCTCGAGCTCGACACATCAGGCACCCAATACGAAAACCTCGCCATCGGCTTTCTCGATATTCTCGACGGGCTCGACGCCGCCAATGCCAAGGCCGAGGAAAAGGCGGTGGTGCCATGAGCGACGTCACGCCCCCGCTAGGATCATTGACCCGCGTCGATGCGGGACTCGCTACCATCCGCACCATGACCATCAATATCGGTTTCTTTGCCGCCATGCTGCTGCTGGTGCCGACGCTGGGCGCGCAGGTCGTGCGTAATCCCGTCGTCATCGAACCCATCGACGTGCCCGACGCGCTGGCCGATCGCGGCATGACTGCCAATGTCGCTGCCAATCGCGTCTGGGACGGGTTGCAGGAATATTCCCGCAAGGCCGACCTCGCCCGCCAGACGCTGGTCGCCGTGCCGGATAGCCAGCTCGTCGAGTTCACCCTGCCGGGCAGTTCGCTCTCAATCGATGCCGTGCTCAAGCAGGTCCGCCAGTTCCTCGCCATCGACGAGACCTTGATATCGGGCGAGATCATCTGCCAGACGGCCGACTGCGTTCCCGAGGGGCAGCGGCTGCGGCTGCGTGTCATCCGCCGAACTGTTGAAGTGATCGACATGCCGCCCATGGGCGCGACCCCGCCGGAGATGTATTTTGCGGAAGCGGCGGCAGCCGTTTTCGACGTGCTCGATCCGTTGGTCGGCGCCGCTGCCCGCGCCATCACCGACCCGGAAGGCGCAACGGCGCGCGCCCTGCGCATCGCCGCCGGGGGCGGACCGGACGCGGTTTGGGCACGGGCCTTGATGGGCGACATCGCCCTCGCCGAAGGCGATGCCGCCGCGGCTGAAATACATTATCAAGCCGCCTTGGCCATCGACCCGAACCTGGCGCAGGCACAACTGGGCCTCGCCCGCGCCGCTTTCGCCCTGGGCGATCCCGCAGGCGCCGAAATCCGACTGACCGGCCTGCCGAGATACGGTGACGTCGCGCTGGAAACGGCTCTGCTGCGCGCCGACATCGCGCTCGCTCAGGGTGCGTTCGAAGCTGCCAGGGTCGCAGCCCTCGAAGCTGCAGAGATCGATCCGCTTTCGCCCCAGCCGCATATCCGACTCGGCCAGATCGCGCGGCAGGCCGGGCTCGATGGCGAGGCCCGTGCAGCCTATGTCGAGGCTCTCGCCGTGGATCCGGGCGCCAGCGAGGCCTTGAGTGCCCTCAGCGAACTCTATCGCGCCGCCGGCGATCTGGCTGCCGCCGAAACCCTGCTCAAGGATTGGGTCGAATACACACCAGAAAGTGCCGAGGCGCTGCGGGCCCTCATCGCCCTCCGCATCGAACGGGATGACCTGGCAGGGGCCGCCGACGCCTATGGTCTCCTTGCCCTACTGGAACCTTTGTCCTTCGACGAAGCCATGGCGCGCGCCGAGCTCTTGGCCGGGGCCAACCGCTATGCCGAGGCCGGCGATGTGCTCATGCCCTTTGTCGAAGCCGACGTGCCGCAGCCCGATGCCGTGCTGGCCCTGGCGCGACTGCACCAGACGGCTGGACGACAAGACAAGGCAATCGACCTCTACCGTCGCTACCTGACCTTGGGCACAGACTTGCCCGGAACAGTCGAGGCCACCGAGGCAGTGGCGCAGGCGGGTAAATAGACCTCACGCCGTGGCGCGGAGGCGCTGCCGGAAACTGTCCCAGGAGAATACCACCAGCGACAGCCAGATCAGCGCGAAGCTCAGCAGTCGCAACCCGTTGAGCTCCTCGCCGAACAGCGTGATGGCCAGCAGGAACTGGATGGATGGCGCCAGGTACTGGAACATGCCGATCGTGGTCAGCCGCAGCCGGCGCACACCATAGGCAAACAGCAGCAGCGGAATGGCTGTTGCCGGACCGGTCAGCACCAGCAGAAGCATCATGCCCGGATCGGCATGGACGCCCACTCCCCGCGTGGCGATATCGTAGGCGACATAGGCCAGCGCAAACGGTGCCACCACTACGGTCTCGGCGAAAAGGCCGGTGACCGGGCCGGCCTGCGCCGTCTTGCGGATGAAGCCGTAAAAGCCGAAGGAAAAGGCCAGCCCCAGCGCAATGAACGGCACCTTCCCGAGGCCCCAGGCCTGGATCAGGATGGCTACCACGGCAATGCCGATGGCTATGGTCTGCATGCGGTTTTGCCGCTCGCCAAGGAAGATCATGCCGATGGCGACATTGACCAGCGGGTTGATGAAGTAGCCAAAACTGGCTTCCAGCACCTGACCGGTTTCCACCGCCCAGACATAGAGCAGCCAATTGCCCACCAGCAGCACGGCCGAAAGGGCGATGACCCGCATGCGCCGTAAATCGGACAGCACGGCACGGGCTTCGGCATAGCCGCGCGTGACCGCAATGATGACAGCGAGTAGCACCAGCGACCACAAGGTCCGCTCGGCCACGATCAGCACCGATCCGGCCTGTTCGAGCAGCCGGAACAGAATGGGCAGAAAACCCCAGAGCAGATAGGCCGTCAGCGCCGCGACGACCCCATTGCGGGTTTCGTTGGGGTCGGCTGCAAGCGCCGGCGCGACGGGCGCCGCTGTTTCCGGGGTCTGTTCTGGGAGGGTCATGAAATTCTCCGCGCAACGCGGTGCGCCCCGCCCGTCTAGCAGCCGTAGCCATGCGCCGCCAATCAGAGTTTGTGATGCTTCTCTCCCGCAAAGCTGATGGCCGGACCCAACCTTTTGCGGCGTCGGACGTTTGCAACGGTGAAGCGTCACGACGTCGTGCGCTTCACGCCCGTACAACTATGCCGAGGAGCAGCAGATGAAAAAGACCGTGACCTGGATCCTTATCGCCGATGGCACACAGGCCCGTGTTCTCGAACATAATGGCCCTGGCAAGGGCCTGCTCCTGGTCAAGGGCCTCGACTGGTCCATTCCCCCGCTGCAGGCGCAGGATATCGACACGGACGGCTATGGCCGCGGTCCGAACGGCGGCGCGATGACGTCAGGCAATGATCCGGTCAAACACCGGGAGGCCGAATTCGTGCGCTCGGTCGCCGAGGTCATGAACGACAAGGCCAAGGCCGGTGCCTTCGACCGGCTGGTCATCGCCGCGGCGCCGATTGCCCTGGGCAATCTGCGCAAGCTTTTGTCCGACCATGTGAAGAAAACCGTGGTCGCAGAACTCGACAAAGACCTCACCAACATTCCAACGCCACAACTCGACCGGCACCTCGACGGCATCCTCGCCGTGTGACGGCGCGGCGGTCGAAAGCGATTCAATCTCAATGCCTTGCTGCAAGAGCCTCAGCCCCGCACGAAGCGCGTTGAATCAATCCGGCAAGCACATGAATCACTTTGTGACGGTGTTGAATCGAAATGGAAGGCTGACGGCGCGAGTACGCCGTCAGTCTTCTGAATCCACGTCGTCGTCCTCGCCCGCCAGTGCGTCGAGGAATTCGAGGATCAGCGCGTTGACCAGTTCGGGCTTTTCGATGCTCGGAATATGCGCGACGCCTTCCAGCATCACCGCAAACGCGTTGGGCATGGTCTCCGACAAGGTCTCGTGACGATCGATCAGTGCGGTGAAATCCTCATCACCCACCATCAGCAAGGCTGGTGTGTTCACGTCTTCGAGGCGCGTCCATGCGTCAGGCCGCTCTTCCTCGAGGGTGAGTTGCGGCTTGCCCAGGGCCTTGGCATTCATGTCGAAGAAAAGCGCACGCGCCGGGTCGCCGACGCGTCCGCTCTGCGCGCGCGGACCGTCCAGCCATTCATGCGCCTGCACCTTGTTGAGCAGGTCGAGGTCGCCGCGCTCCCAGGCGTCTTCCTCGGCCATTTCGATGGCCCGCTCCTCGGCCGTCGCGCTCCAGGGCGCGCCGGTGATCGAGGTGCCGATCAGCACGAGGCCGATCACCCGGCCCGGATGGGCCAGGGCAAAATCGACCGCCAGCCCGCCGCCCATCGAGCAGCCCACCAGCACGGCGGCATGGATGTCGAGCGCGTCGAGCAAGGCTTCGAGGTCGTCGAGATGGCTGAAAGCTTCGTCCGGGCTCGTCGTTTCGCCATAGCCGCGCCGATCATAGGCGATTGCGTGCCACCCGGCTTCGTCAACCGCCTGCATCTGGTCGAGCCACATGCGCTTGTCGCAAACCCCGGCATGGAGGAAGACGACCGGCAGGCCCTCCCCCCGTTCCAGCCCGGCCAGCGTCGCGCCGCCGATCTCGATGGCAAATGGCTCAGTCGTCATGGCAGTCACTGCTCCAGGGCAGCGCAGAACGTGATGTCGTCTTCGGCGCCGAACCAGCAGCCCTCTTCCCCTGCAACGGGGGCAAAGCGGCCGAGTTCCACGGGCTTCCGGCCCGGTTGAGTCTCTGCGGCGATCAGGTAGCCGAACCCTTCGCCATTGGCCTCATGCGCGAAAACGAAAGTTGCTCCATCGGGAAGCACAAAGGTTATGCCACCGCCGTCGACGTCCACGTCACAGGCGAAATCGCCAAAGCCCGTCATCGAACATTGTCCCGGCGCAGCAGCGGCCGGAACGGCGAGGGCAAGGCTGCATGCGAGCGCCGCCCCCGTCATCAGATTCCTCATACAGTCCCCCAAAAGAACCGATCTCCGGTGCGGCCCTGCCGCGTCCCGCGCAGCCTATTGCAAAAAGGCCTGCAAACCCAATGCTTTTCACAGATCGGTGGAGGTTTGGTAAAGGGGCGCTCACGCTCAGGCAGCGGTATCCATCAGGTCCGCCAGCGCCTGGGCGACATCGCGCTGCGTATAGGGCTTCATGATCACGGGCCGATCCTGCCACTCGGGGGGCAGGCCCTCCCTGCCGTAGCCGGTGGCAAACAGGATCGGTACCCCGCGCTCGGCCAGGATCCGCGCGGCCGGAAACACCGTCACCCCGCCGATATTGACATCGAGAATGGCCGCGTCCGGCGCCTCGACGCTGGCAGCCAGCCGCTCGGCCTCCGGCAGCCACATGGCCTGGGCCAGAACTGTCCAGCCAAGCTCATCGAGCATGTCCTCGAGATTGATGAGGACCAGGGTTTCATCTTCGACGACGAATATGCGGCGTCCATCACGAGACAAAGAGAGCCTCCTGAACCTGATAGGCCGCACGGGGAATGACCATGCGCACCCGCAATCCGGTCTCAAGATAACGCATTTCCATCGATCCGCCCATCTCGCCGGTAATCACGGTACGCAGCAACCGGGATCCGAAGCCTTTTCGGGTCGGCTCCTGCGCCGGTGGACCGCCAGTCTCGACCCAATCGATGACGAGGCCATCGCCTGAACTCTCGCTCCAAGTCACGGAAAGGCCACCCTCGGGAACTGAGAGGGCGCCATGCTTGACCGCATTGGTCGCCAGTTCATGCAGCACCAGCGCCAGCGCCACCGTGGCCTTGGCATTGACCACAAGCACGGGGCCGCCGAAGCTGACCTTGTCGCTGCTGAAGACGTCGAGTTCCTTCTGCACCAGGTGCCCGATCTCGGTATTGTGCCACTGCCGGTCGCTGAGCATCGTATGGGCCCCCGCCAGGGCGCTGATCCGCGCCTCGAAGGCCTGCCGGGCTGCCGTGACGTCATTGGTACTGCGCAAGGTCTGGCTGGCAATCGACTGCACTGTGGCCAACGTGTTCTTCACGCGGTGATTGAGCTCATCGATCATCAGGCGCTGCCGCTGCGTCGCCCGGAACGCATCGGTGCGGTCCATGCCCTGCACGAAGATGCCGGTAATATTGCCGGCGCTGTCGCGGATGGGATTGTAGGAAAAATCCAGGAAATACTCCTGCGGTGGCCGGCCCGGCTCATTATCGAGGATCACGCGGGCGCCCTCGGCCTGATGCACATGACCATCGATGTAGACCTGGTCCAGCAGGTCGACGAAGCCCTGCTCCACGACCTCCGGAAGCGCATCGGCAATCGGCCGGCCGATGACATTGCGACCGCCAATCAGCCGCGTATAGGAGTCAGATGAGAAGGTGAAAATGTGGGTGGGACCGGACAGTACCGCGAAAAAGGCGGGAGCCTGCTGGAACAGCCGCCGGAAGTCGGCGCTCGCCGCCTCGGCCTCAAGTGTCCGCTCCATGAGGCGCGTCGCTGCCGACAGCGAAGAAAACGGGAGTGTCGCCATTTCGCGAATGCGGGCAAATTCGGTCACGTCGACCGTGTTCTGCAAGATGTATTCGACTTGGCCGCGCGCATCCAGGATCGGCACATGCACGGCCGTCCAGTAGCGATGCCGCACCGTGCCGTTCGGTTCCGCGATTGGATATGGCAGGTAGGCCAGCGTGTCTGCCTCGCCGGTCGCAGCGACCTTCTGGAAGGACTGCTCGAGCCGACGCCCGCTTTCGCCCGGCTCGGGAAACCGATCCATCACATACTTGCCGACCAGGTCGTCAAGCGTGCTGCTGGTGGTCTCGAGATAGGCGGCGTTGGCCGTGACAAAGCGCAGGTTGCGATCGAGGATCATGAACGGGCTGGGAAGCGCGTCAAAGATGCGCTCGTAGTCAACCTCGTCCATATGCCCCTGCCCCCCAATAACGCGTCAGGTGCAAGCTGCATCCCTAACCCGCTCCAAACGCATCTGTGCGCCTTTGGTTGCAGGAAGCCCAGGCCATTTGGACCGCATGGTGAATGCGCGACCGCCCATGGACGGAGACGGACCTGTCAGTCCGCCTCGACCACGAGGTCGGGCGCCTCTTCACCGGCAGGCTTGGCCTTCGGCGCGGGCGGCGGCGCGAGCTTTTCCGTTTCCTGAGGCGGCACAGCGGGTGGTGGTGGAGGAGCAAGCTTCTCCGGTGCGGCGGCAGGTGGAGTCGCCGGTGGCGGCGGCGGGGCTGCCTTGGCTGGAGCACCTGCGGCACAGGGCGCCGCAGCCGGCGGTGGCGGAGGCGCGGCCTTCGCGGGTGCACCAGCGGCACACGGCGCCACCGCGCCGGCAACGCAAGGGGCTGCACCGGCAGCGCAGGGCGCCGACCCAGCCGAGGCTGTCGCGGTTGCCGCGGTCACCCTCGGTGGCACCGGATTGGTGGCATGATCATAGGCGATGGCGGCGGTGGTAACGGCCAGGGCGGCGCCGAAGAGCAGAGTGTTGCGTGTGCTCATTTCCTGGCGAACCCATCAAGACCGAAAAACGGGCGCGCCCAGACGCCAACGAATGAACCGACAAAGGCAGCCGCGAACCACAGCCAGCCATGCAGGCTCCCCGTGGCGATTCCCGAGAACAGGGCACCGATATTGCAGCCGAATGACAGGCGCGCGCCATAGCCCATCAGGAGCCCGCCGACTATGGCCGCCAGCAGCGAGCCCAGCGGCAGCTTGGCCTTGGGGGCAAACTTGCCGGCAATGGCCGCAGCCAGAGCCGCGCCCAGCACCAGGCCGAAATCCATGACCGAAACCGTATCGGCCAGCACCGAGGAATTGAGCGCCTGCGCCTGTGCCGGCCAGGTCCAGAACTCCCAGCTTGCCACCGGAATGCCGACGGCATCGGCGATTTTGGCGCCCCAGAGACCAAACCCATAAGTGATCGACCAGGGGTGTCCTGCCAGCAGCAGTGTGACGACATTGAGCAGCGCCAGCACAAGGCCCGCCCCGATCAGCGGCCACGGCCCATAGAGAATCCAGCTCCAGCCCTGCCGCGCGGGAGCCGGCTCGGCCTCGATATTGCCGTGGACGCGCTTCTCGATCAGTGCGGTTACCAGCGCCACCAGCCCGAGACCGGCAATGGTCGCCGCCAGGGCGAAACCCACCCCGAGTTCGGCGCCGAGGCTTATGGCCGGCAGCGCCGGCTGCTCCAGCCAGAACGGCAGATTCGCGGTGCCGACAACGGCGCCAATGATGAAGAAGACCAGCGTCACCAGCATGCGCGCGGAGCCGCCGCCCACCGTGAACAGCGTGCCCGAGCCGCAACCGCCGCCGAGCTGCATGCCGAGCCCGAAAATGGTTGCGCCGATCAGCACGGATACGCCGACCGGCGCCATGGCCCCGACCATGGCCTGTCCGCCGATATTGCCGGCCGCCACCAGCGGGATCATGGCCAGCGCCGCGACGCCGATGGTCAGCATCTGCGCCCGCATGCCGCGACCGCGCTTTTCCAACACCATGCGCTTCCAGCCGCCGGTGAAGCCGAACGAGCCATGATAAAGCGCGACGCCCAGCCCGCCGCCGACCAGGAACAGAGCGCCCTGCCGCAGGTCGACCTGCCAGGTGATGAAGGCGAAGCCGGCCAGCAGCATGAGCGCGGCGACGAAGAGCGGGCCTCGGTCTGCCACCGCTGGCGGCAGGAACTTTGGCGCGGTTGCGGAAATGTCGGTCATGATTCTCGAAATGTGCAGGTCTTGAAAAAGCTTTGGATGCTGCGACCGCTGGGCGCAACATCCGATGCGTGGAACGAAGATTGGATTGCCCGGTCAAGCCAGGCAATGACGGCGTGGGAAAATCGGATCCTACCCCATCGTCACCACCCGACTTGATCGGGTGGTCCATCTCGTCACCAGTGAAGCCTACTGAATCGGGCGCGCCGGATCGGCAGCCCATTCGGCCATCGAGCCGTCATACATGGCCGAGTTCTCGTTGCCGCCCACGGCGTTGAGCGCGAACCAGGCGATCGAGGCCCAGTGGCCGGTATTGCAGAAGACGATGTTCTTCTCGCCCTCGGCCAGACCGGCTCCGGCGGCCAGGGCCGCGATGGTCTCGGGCTGGGCAAAGCTGGCATATTCGGCACTGTAGAAGTTCGAGTGCGGAATGTTCACGGCGCCGGGAATGGTGCCTTCGATCCGCACGACCGGGCTCTTCGACTGGCCTAGGAACTGCTCTTCCGGACGACCGTCGACCAGCTTCACGCCCGAGGCGAGAGCGGCTTCCACGTCGGCGGTGGTGGCGCGCAGTTCGGGCCGGACATTGGCGACGAAATCACCCGCTTCCGGGGTCACCGCCTCGGCAACGCGCTCGCCGCCCTGGGCGTCATACTGGCGCCAGCCGCCATCGAGGATCGAGACATTGTCGTGGCCGAGATACTTGAAGGTCCAGTAGACGCGGGTCGCGCCACCGAATTCCGACGAGTCGGTGCCCCACGGCACGATGACGACATGGTCGTCGGCGTCGACGCCAAGGCCGGCGATCAGCGCGGCAATCTCGGCATCGGGCGGGATCTGGCCCGGCACGCCCTCGACCTCGGTGCGCCAGCCATAGGTGGCGTAAGGCGCGACGACGGCATTGGCGATGAACGGCAGGTCGCCCAGATCGGTCTCGTCGATCTTGTCGCGGATATCGATGATGGCAAGGTTTTCGTCACCCGCATGGGCCTTGAGCCACTCGGCCGTCACCAGCGGCGTGGCGTCCTGAGCGTGAGCGAAAACGGGAGCCGCGACGACAAAGGCAGCGGCTGCGACGAGCGATGCAAAACGCATGAAAAAGCTCCAGAGATTAGTCTGACACCAAATCTATAGAGGACTGGTCGTGAAATCGTGGGCCAGCGGACCAAAATGCAACCGCCGGGAGCAAAACCACACCACGGATTACGGTTCAAAAAGAACCAGTTTCTCATCGAACTCCGTTTTCGACCGCGATAGCACCCGACAACGCGACAACCGTACACATGTTATCGTCTCACAAGAGATTGCATGGTCTGGGCTGCTTACCGAACTGAGCCCTTCACTGCTGCGGCGCGACCCGAGGACCAGCGTTGACCTGGCATCCTCGCCGATCCGTGCATCAGCCGGCCATGCGCGCCATCCACGACATTCCATTCCATTTGAGGAGCATCCCGAACTGGCCGCCGTTGCCGGAATGGGCCGTTCCAGCTTCGCCAAACACTTCTCCAGCCTGATTGGCGCGGCCCCCTGCACTACCAAACTCGCTGGCGCCTACTCCCCGCCAACCAGATGCTCAAGCGCGTCGACGCCCGCGTCAGCGACGTCGCCCGCCGCGTCGGCTACGCCTCCGAAGGCGCCTTTAGCCGGGCGTTCAAGGCGCAGTTTGGGCATGCTCCGGTGATGGCAAGGAAGTGGAGCGGTTGGGGAGGTAGCGACAGCCTTCCATCAAGAACTAGATTTCTTGCGAAAAAAGCAAGTATTTAGGATTCGGAACTCACACCCTAGAATGATTAGCCTTTCGCGGAGGCCCGTACATGGAACTGTTCTCAGAAAAATTCATCGAAGATTGCATTGCAGAAGCACCGGAAGCTTTTCTTGGGCAACCCTTGGAACTTCTTTCGCAGCAACCAAGAATCGGTGGGTTTGTACCAGACTTGGTCTTCCGAGGCAGCCAAGGAGAAGTCGTAGTTGTAGAAGTTCAACAGAATACCTTGGATCGGCACCACCTTTACAGGTGCCTGGAGTACCGGGATTCATTAACTCATGACGGAGATATATCGACAGTAATACTTGTTTGCGAACACATCCCTCAGCGATATGAACGAATTGCTAAAGTCCACAACATTATAGTGATTGCTGTACAAAGAGAGGCATTCTTAAAGTCGGCCATAAAATACTGTCCAAAATCCCTTTCAACCCATCTCACCACGAGCATAAATAAGGCTTCGGCTGCTCATTTGTTCACTGGTGACAGCTTGGTGCGCCCTTATGCTTGGGGTGAGCACGACAAACTTGTAGACGTGTATCGCTTCACGGTTGCCGAGCTCGGACGGTGCGGCCTGATAGAAAAGTACCGAAACGACCAGCAAACCAGCGAGATCCTCAGGGCCGCCGAAGATTTAATGTCTGCAACTGCAGGTGACCTTATCGACCCCACGAAATGGAACATAGACAACTTGCTAAGCCCGCCGTCAGGTTGGGTGCCACCGCAAGAAAAGCACATCAAAAGAATTCAACGCCCGCAAGCACGGCTTCGAGTTTTCATTACATCAAAGAATAACCTTAGCGTTCGATGGGCACCGGTATCTCGACGCGTTGGCGAAGAGTATCTTTTTGATTGGGTGCGTTATCCGTCTGACGTGGGATATGGATATGACAGGCCCGAAGACGAGGTACTTTTTCTGCACAACATCTATCGGATTTCAGCAGACGCCGACCAGCTGATGCATCGACCTGATGGCGACGAACGTGCGGCACTCGGCTCAATGATGTTGGCACTCATCTTCTCAATGCTACAGCATTTGCGGTACACGTTGGGCCAAGTGATCGATTGTCAGTTCGACAGCGAATTTTGTTTGGACCTTGGCGATGAAGTTCCAACAAATAGCTGGTCAAGTCGCCGCCAAATTAATGGCTGGCGAATAGCCGACACACAAATGTTGCGAGTGGAAGAAGCTCAGGCTCGAGTTGCCAACTTCGAGACCAACGTTCAAACTTTCTCGATAGCGGAAATGTTGGCTGCACTGGATTTAGCCTTATCAAAGCCGGATCCAAAACTATCAATGGCGTCGGCAATTGCAAAGGAGCTGCGAGCCACTGGAACTGCGGTTAAGGCACCAGCGATCGCGTCCGTGCTCCATGATATGATGGAGGCACGGGACGCGAGGCTAGCGCCGTATTCCGGCAGAATCGATATCCGATAGGCGCTCCGCCTACCGTGTCAGCGGCTTGTACGTTGCCCGCTTCGGGTTGACCGCATCAGCCCCGAGGCGCCGCACCTTATCCGCCTCATAATCCTGGAAATTGCCCTCGAACCATTCGACATGGCTGTCGCCTTCAAAGGCCAGCATGTGAGTGGCGAGGCGGTCGAGGAACATGCGGTCGTGGCTGATGATCACGGCGCAACCGGCAAATTCCTCCAGCGCCTCTTCGAGCGCGGCGAGGGTTTCGGTGTCGAGGTCGTTGGTCGGTTCGTCAAGGAGGAGGACGTTGGCGCCGCTCTTCAGCATCTTGGCCAGGTGCACGCGGTTGCGCTGGCCACCCGAGAGATTGCCGACCTTCTGCTGCTGGTCGCCACCCTTGAAATTGAAGGTGGAGGTATAGGCGCGCGAATTCATCTCGCGCTTGCCGAGCATGAGGATGTCATCGCCTTCGGAGATTTCCTCCCAGACGGTCTTGTTCGGGTTGAGCGCGTCGCGGCTCTGGTCAACATAGCCCAGGTGCACGTTTTCGGCGACGGTGACGGTGCCGCTATCGGGCTTTTCCTGCCCGGTCAGCATCTTGAACAGCGTGGTCTTGCCCGCGCCGTTCGGGCCGATGATGCCGACAATGCCACCCGGCGGCAGCTTGAAGCTGAGATTGTCGATCAAGAGGCGATCGCCGAAAGACTTGGACAGCCCCTCCACGTCGATCACGTTGTGGCCGAGGCGCTCGCCGGGCGGAATAATGATCTGCGCAGTGTGGGACTGGGTGCGGGCCTCGTTGACCTTGACCAGCTCGTCATAGGCGCGGATACGCGCCTTGGATTTGGCCTGGCGGGCCTGCGGGGACTGGCCCATCCATTCCTTTTCGCGTTCCAGAACCTTGGCGCGGGCCGCATCTTCGCTCTTTTCCTGCGCGAAGCGCTTGGCCTTGGCGTCGAGATAGGCCGAGTAATTGCCTTCGTACGGCACGCCGCGGCCGCGATCGAGCTCGAGGATCCAGCCGGTGACATTGTCGAGGAAGTAGCGGTCGTGGGTGATGATCAGCACCGCGCCTTCGAACTCGCGCAGATGCCGTTCGAGCCAGGCCGTAGTCTCGGCGTCGAGATGGTTGGTCGGTTCGTCGAGCAGCAGCAGGTCGGGCTTGGAGAGCAGCAGCGCGCAGAGCGCCACGCGGCGCTTCTCACCGCCCGAGAGATTGGTCACGTCGGCATCGCCCGGCGGGCAGCCGAGGGCTTCCATGGCCACTTCCACCTGGGATTCGAGATCCCACAGGTTCTGGCTGTCGATGATGTCCTGCAGCTTGGTCGCCTCGTCGGCGGTTTCGTCGGAATAGTTCATCATCAACTCGTTGTAGCGGTCGACGATGTCCTTCTTTTCCTTGACGCCGGTCATAACGTTGCCGAGCACGTTCAGCGCCGGATCGAGCTGCGGCTCCTGCGCCAGATACCCGACCTTGGCGCCATCGGCGGCCCAGGCCTCACCGGTGAATTCGGTATCGATGCCTGCCATGATCTTGAGCAGCGTCGACTTGCCCGAGCCGTTGGGGCCGAGGATGCCGATCTTGGCGTCGGGATAGAAGCTGAGATGGATGTTATCCAGCACCTTCTTGCCGCCGGCATAGGCCTTACTCATTCCGTGCATGTGATAGATGAACTGGCGTGCCATGGCGTGATGATCCCGCGATTGAAAAGTTTGCGCCGTATTTAGGGGATAGGCCGATGCGAGGCAACCGCCGGGCTTGATCCCCGATCCCGCTATGCCTACCCATACGGCGCGCTCTGTCCGGAGCCGCCAGACAAGGAGCTTCGCGCCGATGACCCGCAGTTTACCGGCCCTGTTTGCGACCGTCCTGCTGGCCTTGCCCGCCGCGGCGCAGGATCAGCCAGCCTTTGAGGCCAGCCATTTCACGCTCGACAACGGACTGGAACTGGTGGTGATTCCCGACCGCCGCGCGCCCATCGTCACACATATGATCTGGTATCGCGTCGGCGGCGCTGACGATCCGGCGGGCCAATCGGGCGTCGCCCATTTCCTCGAACACCTGATGTTCAAGGGCACCGAAAAATACCCTGGCGGGACGCTGGATCGCATGGTGAGCGAGCTTGGCGGCAGCACCAATGCCTTCACCAATGCCGATGTGACCGCCTACTTCCAGACCATCCCGCCCGACGCGCTGGACGAGATGATGGATATCGAGGCCGACCGCATGCGCAATCTTGTGCTGCCCGCCGAGGTCATCGATGCCGAGCGCGACGTGGTGCTCGACGAGCGCCGCCAGCGCATCGACGCGCAGCCGCAGTCGATCCTGGCCGAAGAAATCAACGCCACCCTGTTCCAGAACCACCCCTACCGTATCCCGGTGATCGGCTGGGCGCACGAGATCGCCGATCTCAGCCGCGAAGATGCGCTCGATTTCTACGATCGCTACTACGCGCCCAACAACGCCCTGGTGGTGGTCACCGGCGATGTCGAGCCCGAGACGGTGCGCGACCTGGCTGGGGAGACATACGGCCTCGTGCCGCGTGGTCCTAACCTGCCCGAGCGGGAGCGTGCGTCCGAGCCGCCGCACGACACCAGCCGCACCGTCACC
This sequence comes from Devosia sediminis, assembly GCF_016411825.1. Taxonomy (GTDB): domain Bacteria; phylum Pseudomonadota; class Alphaproteobacteria; order Rhizobiales; family Devosiaceae; genus Devosia; species Devosia sediminis. The sequence goes on along the minus strand of NZ_JAEKMH010000001.1, from coordinate 624,023 downwards.
TATGCCGATGACCGCGTCACCCTGCCGAGCTTTTCGCGCAACTGGGTCGTTCCATCCTACCGCACCGCGCCGGATGGCGACGCCGAGGCGCTGGACCTGCTCTCGGCCGTGCTCTCGGACGGTATCCGCAGCCGTCTCTACCAGAAGCTCGTGGTCGAGACCGGCATGGCCGCCAATGCCGGCGCCAGTTATGACGGCTCGGCCTATGACTACGGCACGTTCGCCCTCTACGGCACGCCGCGCCCCGGCACCACGCTGGAGGCGCTGGAGGCAGCTGTCTTTGCCGAAATCGACGACATCATCGCCAACGGCATTGCCGAGGCGGAACTGGAACGGGTGAAGCGTCGCTACATCCGCAGCACCATCTTCGCGCGCGACGACCAGGGCAACATGGCCCAGACCTATGGCGTGTGGCTGACGACGGGCCGCACCGTGGACGACGTTGCTGCCTGGCCCGACCGCATCGGCGCCGTCACGGCGGACCAGGTGCAGGCCGTTGCCGAAGAATACCTGCGCCCCGAGATTGCCGTCACCGGATATCTGCTGCCCGAGGCCGAGGAGACCCAGAAGTGATCACCCCCATCCTCCGCCGCACCCTCGTCGCGCTCGCGACACCGCTTGTCGCTCTGAGCCTCGCCGCCCCCGCCCGGGCCGAAGTCGCTTTCCGCGAATTTACCTCGCCGGGCGGCATAACTGCCTGGATGGTTGAAGACTATACTGTCCCCATCATCACCCTCGCCTTTGCCTTTGACGGCGGCGCCACCCAGGATCCTGCGGACAAGCTCGGTCGCGCCACCCTGATGACCACGCTGTTCGACGAGGGCGCCGGCACGCTCGACAGCGATGCATTTCAGGAGCGGCAGGATCTTGTCGGGCTGGAAATGGGCTTTTCGGCCAGCCTCGATTCCTTCAGCGGCTTCGCGCGGATGCTGGCCGATGAGCGCGAGGGCGCTACCGAGCTCCTGACGCTCGCGGTCACCGAGCCCCGCTTCGACCAACCCGCCATCGACCGCATGCGCGCACAACTGGTGGCGGGCCTCGTCGCCCGCTCGCAGGACCCAGGCTATGCCGCTGGGTTGATGTGGAGCGAAGCGCTGTTCGGCGAACACCCCTATGGCCGCCCCGCGGAAGGCACCGAGGAAACACTCGCGGCGACTACCGCCGATGATCTCCGTGCCCTGCACCAAGCCATTTTTGCGCGGGAAAACCTTACCATAGGCATCGTCGGTGCCTTGGACGAAGCCACGGCCGGCGCCCTGATCGACCGGGTGTTCGGCGGGCTGCCGCAGGAGGCCGACCTCGTCGAGACGCCGGAAGCCGAGATGAGTTTTGGCCAGCAACTGGCGGTGGACTATCCCCTGCCCCAGACCTTCATAAACCTCGCCTGGCCGGGCATTGCCGAAGACGACGCGGACTTCTTCCCGGCCTACCTGCTGACCGAAATCCTGGCCGGCGGCAGCCTGCTGTCCGAGCTCAATGTCGAAGTGCGCGAAAAACGCGGCCTCAGCTACGGGGTTTCGGGCGGCCTGGTCAATCTCGACCACGCCGACGCGCTCACCATCAGCACCGCCACGCGGCCCGACCAGGCGGCCGAGACGATCGAGGTTATTCGCGCCACGCTTGCCCGCGTCGCCGAGGAAGGACCCGAGCCAGCCCAGCTCGAGCGCATCAAGCGCTATCTCATTGGCGCCTATCCTATCAACCAGTTGCGCTCGTCAGTGTCGATTGCCGGCGCCATGGTTGGCCAGCAATTGCGCGACCTGCCCATCGACTATGTCGACGAACGGGCAAGCCGCATCGAGGCCGTGACGTCCGAGGACGTGCAGGCCGTCGCACAGCGCATCTTCGCTGCGGAGCCGAGCCTGATGCTGCTCGGTCCCGGCGCCAGCAAGAACGAGACGGGAAGCGATCAATGACCTTCACCTTCCCCCGTCGCGGGCGCCAACTCGCGCCCGGCCAGCGCTCCGAACTGACCATTGTCGACCTCCACGGCAATCGCCAGGTGATCTTCACCGCCGATGAGGTCATCGAAGCCCCCAACTGGTCGCCCGATGGGCAAACGCTGGTCTTCAATGCCGGCGGACGGCTCTTTCGTATCCCCACCGCGGGCGGCACGGTCGAGCCCATCGATACCGGCCACCTGGCAGATCTCAACAATGACCACGTGCTCTCGCCCGATGGCAGCACCATTTATGTCAGCTCGGATGACGGCCACCTCTATGCCGTGCCCTTCGCAGGCGGCACGCCGCGGCGCGTGTCCAACACGCATGACACCCCGTTCCACTACTACCTGCACGGCATCTCGCCCGATGGCGCGACGCTGGCCTATGTGGCGGTGGAGCAGCGCGAGGGCGCCCGGCAGGTCAATGTCTTCACCATCCCATCGACGGGTGGGCCCGACAGGCGGCTGACTGATCTCACCATGCCCAATGACGGGCCGGAATATTCGCCGGACGGACGCTGGATCTATTTCAATTCCGAACTCGCGGCGACCCAGCCCGGCCACGCCCAGATATTCCGTATGAATGCCGTGGACGGATCGGGCGTCGAACAGCTCACCTCGGACGAATACGTGAACTGGTTCCCGCATCTCTCGCCGGATGCCCAGCAGATCGTCTTCCTGAGCTACCCACCCGGCACGCTTAGACATCCGGCCGACAAGAATGTGCTCCTGCGCCTGATGTCACCTGACGGAGAAGACCAGCGCGTATTGGCCAGTTTCTTTGGCGGCCAGGGCACGATCAACGTCAATTCCTGGGCGCCGGATAGCCGCCGCCTGGCTTACGTGGCCTACCCGATGGCCTAGCCTGCCATGCCGAGGGAAGCGCGAATGCTTTCCTCGGATTCGGCGCGCTGCACCACGACGCCCCACCAGCCCAGGCCATCATATTCCTGGTAGCCCAGGGTCCTGGCAAAGGCGACGATATTGCCCGCTGTGTCGAGGTAGCTGCCTCGCGCTGCACCGTCATGTTGGACGGCGAACTGCGAAAAGCGCCGGTCCGGATTGGTCGTGGCGATGATCCGGCCACGCGCGTCGAGCAGCATGACTTCGGTGCGCTCCGCGATCTGCGGCGGCAGCGCCGCTTCGGTCTCGACGATGGACCGTCCCTGCGCCTGCCAATCGAAATAGACCCCCAGTGCCCCAAGCGCCTGCCCGTCAGTGCGGCCACCGGCGCGAACGGCGGTGGAATAGACCAGCACTTCGCGGCGATCATGGTGCTGGCTTTCCATCACCTCGCCCACGGCATAGTCGTCGCCACTTCTGGTCGCCATGGCTGCCCGAAGCCAGCTTTCGCGCGACAGGTCGGCGCCGAGCAGCGCCTTGGCATGATTGGAGTTGGCGCTGGCCACGACGCGCCCGCGAGAATCCGTCAGAACCAGGTCGCAATAGACGGTATAGAAACGATTGATCGTCGCCAGCCGGGCGCCGGCAAAGCGCCGCGCATCCAAGTCGTCGCTTTCCAGCGCCTGCCAGAAGGCTGTATCGGTGGCCCACCAGCGCACATCGGCCGTGCGTTCATAGAGATTGCGCACGATAAGCTGCACCAGCGTCTGCGCCAGGTCGGTCAGGCGTGCGCCTTCCATCTCCTCGACCAGCGTGCCGGACATGGATCGCCCGAGACTGATCCGGCCGATCAGCACGTCCTGGAAGCGAGCCGCGATATCGGCAGCGCTCTCGGCCAGGCGTTGCACCTCGTTGGCGACCACGGCGAAGCCCTTGCCGGCATCCCCTGCCCGCGCCGCCTCGATGATGGCGTTGACGGCGAGCAGCTTGGTCTGCTTGACGATCTGCAGGTTGCCCACCGAATAGGTATGCAGTTCCTGCCCGATCCCCTCCATCACCACCCGCATGGCGCGGGGCGATGCGGCAACCTCCGGCTTGCTTCGGGTGTCCATGTCTGGTGCTTTCAAAGTGACGCGTCACGCATAGGCCGCCGGCCGGCAAACCCGCCATTGCTCCACGAATACTAGGGATTTCTTGGTAAACGCCGCGTAAATTCGGCATCAAGCGACTGATTTGACTATTATCTGTGCAGCAAGCGAAACAACTGCGCAGAAAATTACAATCAAATCCCCGTCTGCCTCTGCTCTAGGCAAAAATCGCTCTAATTCTGCGCCCGCACCTCGACCGGGACCGATTTGAAAGCCGGCGTCTTGCTGCGCGGATCGACAGCCGTGCCGACCAGAACGTTGGCCTCGGGATAATAGGCCAGCACCGAACCACGCGGCAGCTCGAACTGTGTAGCAAAACCCTCCATCCGCCCGGCATCGGATGTCACGACCACCCGCTGTCCCTCGACCAGGCCACGCGCCGCCATATCCTCCGCGTTGAGGAACACCGAATGGCGCCCGGCCTTGCCGCGATAGCTGTCGGTTTCTTCGTAGATGATCGAGTTGAACTGTCCCTCGCTGCGCACTGTGGCGAGCATGAGTTGCCCGGCCACCACGGCGGGGATGGGCGTCACGACGAAATGCGCCTTGCCATCCACCGTGCCGAATTCAGGCGCATGCAGCACCCGGTTGCGGATGTGGAATTCGCGTTTGGCCACGTCGATATCGGCCAGCTCCTCCATGCCCGGCACGATGGCGGCAATAGCGTCGCGCAGTTTCGCATGGCCCGAAAAGGCCTCGAAATCGATGCGGGAATTGGTTAGCAGACGCTTGCCCAACTGCCCAAGGATCCAGCTTTCCGGCCGCACGGTCTCGATGCGGGTAATGCCGCCATCGGAAAGGCGCACGAAATTGAACATGGATTCCTGCGTCGTCGGCTCCCATTCCTCGTCTCGCGCCGTCACCGGTAGGATCATCACCTCGCCGTCGCCCACGCCATGCACATGGCCCTGGTTCAGCGTGGTGGTGAGGAAGAGTTTGAAGCCGATCTGCTCCATGGCACGGGTGGAAAAGGCCGTGTCGGGTGTCGCGGCCCAGAGATTGCCGCCCATGATGACCGCCGCGTCCACGCCGCCCGCCGCCGCAAGCTGCATCGACGCCATGGTGTCGAGCCCCTTCTCTTCCGGGAAGGTGACCCCGAAGGCATCTTCCATGCGCCTGAGCACGTCCCGCGCCAGCACCGGCTTCACCCCGATCGTGCCGATGCCTTGCACATTGGAGTGTCCACGCAGCGGCAACAGGCCCGCATAGCGCCGCCCGATCATGCCGCGCAGCAGTGCCAGGTTGGCGATGGCTTCCACATTGGCCACGCCATGCACATGGTGGGTCATGCCCATGCCCCAGGCGAACACGGCGTTCCGGCTGCGCCCGTAAGCCCCCGCGACCCTGCCGATCTCGTCCTGCGTGAGGCCGCAGGCATCGGTGATCTCGTCCCAGCCCAGCGCCGCGATGTCGGCGAGAAAGGCCTCGAAATCTGCTCCATGCTGCGCAATGAAATCGCGGTCTTCCGTTCCCTGCTCGATCACCGCCTTGCAGAGCCCCTTGAAGAGGGCAATGTCCGAGCCGATGCGCGGCTGCAGGTAGTCCGAGGCGATATCGCTGCCGCCCTTGAGCATGGAGACAGGCGACTTCGGCACCGCAAACTTCACCAGGCCGGGTTCCTTGGCCGGATTGATGACAATGACTTGCCCGCCCCGCTCACGGCAGTTCTTCAGCATATGGATGAAGCGCGGATGGTTGGAGGACGGGTTGGCGCCGATGACGAAGATCAGGTCGGCGCCGGTAAGGTCCTCTAACTCGATGGTGGCGGTGCCCTTGCCAATGGTCGTTGCCAGCCCTTCGCTGGTCGCCTGGTGGCAGTAATACGAGCAATTGCTCACATTGTTGGTGCCGAAAGCGCGCGCCAGGAGCTGGAACAGAAACCCCGCCTCATTGGACGAACGCCCGGAAGAATAGAAGAAGCTGCGCGCCGGATCGGTCTCGGCCAGCCGATGCGCGGCATGATCCAGTGCCTCCTCCCATGACAGCGGCTCGAAGCGGGCAGCGCCCGCCCGGCGGAACAAGGGCGTACCCAGCCGCCCAAGCCGCTCCATTTCCCGTCCGCTGAGTTCGGCGAGGTCGGCGATTTCATGCTCGAAGATGCCGCGCGGGATCGGCGGCTGGATGTCGGTCGATTGCGCCTGCACGCTCTTGTTGCAGACCGAGGGGAATTCCCCCAGTTCATTGGTCATGCCGCCATGCTGGCCGCCCATGCCATAAGCGCAGGCCTTGCAGGTGTTCTTCGCCGTCAGGGCCTTGGCCGCCTTGCCCACGCCGATCCGGTTGATCGTGGCCAGGGTGTAAAGCACCTTTTTGGGGCCACCACCCACGATTTGACTGTTCTCGCTCACACTGATCCTCCGCAATCCCATTGTCGGCGCCGCGAGCTTCCAAGGCAAGCGATCAACTCTTGTTCGTATTCATACCGGCACGGAACGGCCTGCAGGTCGAACCGTTGGGCCGGATCGGAACACGAGGAGATTCCTATGCGTATTGCACTCAGCCTGTCGCTGGCGGCCCTCTTGCTGGCCTCCCCCGCCATAGCTCAGGAGGCCCAGGGCACACTGATCGACGTCAACGGCGCCGAAGCCGGAACAATCGAACTCAGCCAGGGCGAGGGTTCGGTGTCGATCACCGGCCACGCCATGGGTCTGACGCCGGGCGACCACGGCATTCATTTCCATACGACCGGCGACTGCGACGCTTCCGCCAAGTTCGAATCGGCCGGCGGCCATTTCAATCCCGGCGAGCATCAGCACGGCCTTGAAAACCCCGAGGGTGTCCATGCCGGCGACCTTCCGAACCTTACCGTAGGCGATGATGGCATGGCCAATATCGAGCTGACTTCGGACACCATTTCACTGGTCGAGGGCGAGGAAGGCTATGTGTTCGACGAGGACGGCACTGCGCTCGTGATCCACGCCGATCCGGACGACCAGATGACCGACCCGTCGGGCAATTCCGGCGACCGCCTGCTCTGCGCCGTGATCGAAGCGCCAGCTCAGTAAGCCACCGCGCTGCGGGGCGGCCAGAAAGTCGCTCCGCAAACCGGTTTGCGCCGGTGGGCAAGCTCGTCTAGTCTTGCCTCATGAGCATCGCGACCGACACCGGGGCCGATATGAGCGCCAATCGCGGCATCCTTCTGGGCTGCGCCACATCTTTCGTCGCCATCATCGGCGGGCATTTCATCTATCCGGCCTCGGCCCCCGTCTCTGACGCCATCCCCGATCGGCTGACCTGCTACCTGCCCTACCTGGCCGCCGTCGCCGCGCCGCTGATGATTGGTCTCATCCAGCTCGGCCGCAGCCGCTTTGCCGCGCTCGCCAGCACGCCGATCCATGATGCACGCGCGCTGGAGCACAACGACTATGTGCAGACCACGGTGGCGCTGATGCTCCCCGCCGTCCTGGTCCACCTTTCCCTGCTCGCCACCCTGCCCTATGCGTGGCTCAACATTGCCCCGCTGATGGCCATCTGGTTCGTCATCGCCTCGCTGGTTTTTCTTGTCGGCTATCGCCGGCCTGCAGCCAGGGCCTTCGGCTTTGCCGCTGCCCTCGCCCCCAGCGTGGTCGGCGCTCTCGCCGTCCCGGTCCTTTCGGTCTGGAACGCGCTCACCTGATCACTGCGCCATGGTTGAGCGGTGAGCCCAGCCGGTCATCCGCTTTTCTACCCATGCCATCAGCGCATACATGGCGATGCCCTCGACAGCCAGCATCAGCAAGCCCGCAAAGACCAGCGGCACATTGAAGTTGGACTGTGCCGAGGCCATCATGTTTCCCAGTCCCGAATTGGAAGCCACCGTCTCGCTCACCACCGAGCCCACAAAGGCCAGGGTGATCGCGACCTTCAGTGAGCCGAAGAAATAGGGCATCGAGCGCGGGATGCCGACCTTGAGCATGATGTCCATCTTCTTCGCGCCGAGCGCTCGCAGCACATCCTCGGTTTCCGGCTCGATGGTGGCAAGCCCCGTGGCGACATTGACGACGATGGGAAAGAACGAGATCAGGAAGGCGGTCAGCACGGCAGGCACCGTGCCGATCCCGAACCAGATGACGAGGATCGGCACCAAAGCCACTTTGGGAATGGCATTGAACCCCACCATGATCGGGTAAAGCCCGGCATAGATGGTCTTCGACCAGCCGATGAAAAGCCCGATCCCCAGCCCGGCCACGATGGCGATGATGAAGCCCAGCACGGTGGTATAGAGCGTCTGCAGCGAATTCTTCCAGATCGGCGACCAGTACTGGACGATGGCCTCGAACACCCGCGTCGGTGTCGGAAAGATCGTATGCGGCAGGCCGGAAAGGCGCACCCCGACTTCCCAGATGACGAACAACCCGACCGTATAGAGCAGCGGCGACAGCCGCACCCAGTTGACCTTGAAGGCCGGACGCGGTGGCGCTGCGACGGGGGTGACAGTCTCGATCGTGCTCATGCCGCAGCCCTCGCTGTGGCGATTTCGCCGTGCAGCTTCTGCACCATTTCGTTGAACGCTGGTTCATAGAGCAGCTCAAGCTGCCGCGGCCTTTCGAATGGCACGACATGCTCGGATATCACGCGCCCTGGCCGCGCGCTCATCACCACCACCTTGTCGGCAAGGAAGACGCTTTCGCGCAGGTCATGGGTCACCAGCACGATGGTCACGTCCTGGCTGGCATGGAGGTCGCGGATGACGCACCAGAGCTCTTCGCGGGTAAAGGCATCCAGCGCCCCGAAGGGTTCGTCCAGCATCAGCAATTCCGGCTCATGGATCAGCGCCCGGCAGAGGTTGGCGCGTTGCTGCATGCCGCCCGAAAGCTGCCAGGGAAACTTGTCGCCAAAGCCCTTCAGCCCGACCGTCTCGAGCAACCTCTCCGCCTTGGCAACATACTCCGCCTTATGCGCCCTCAGGCGATGGCGGTGTTTCTCGACAATTTCCAGCGGCAGCAGGATGTTTTCCAGCGTCGTGCGCCAGGGCAGCATGGTCGGGTTCTGGAACGCCATGCCGACAATGGAGACCGGCTTGGTCACTTGGCTGTTGGCCACGATCACCACGCCCGACTGCGGGATATGCAGGCCCGTCGTCAGCTTCATCAGCGTGGACTTGCCGCAGCCCGAAGGTCCGACCACGGCGACGAACTCGCCGCGTTCGATCTTGAGGTTGAGCCCGCTCACCGCCAGCGTGCCATCGGGCCCGCCATAGCGCATGTCGACATTCTCGATGGAAACCAAGGGCGTAGCCATACCGCCTCGCAAATCAGATGGAAAAGGACCCGCCCCGAGACCATTCCCGTTCCCTCGGTAGAATGGCTCGGGGCGGATAGCCCAGGCGCCCCTTAACCGCCCGGGAAGGACAATTTCAGAACTTTGAGGGTCAACTGAAATCGTCACATTCTGGTTTGTCACCCCGGCGCAGGCCGGGGCCCATCTTGAGATCTCAGGATGGATCCCGGCCTGCGCCGGGATGACATGCGGTGGCTGGCAAAGGGTCAGCCACCGCACACCACTTTCTTACGGCAGCATGCGCTCTTCGGCCGGGGGCAGGTATTGCGCATCGAATACGTCGGTGGCGGTCACATTGCCCTTGAGGCCCATGGAGATTTTCAGTGTCTCGATGGAAGCGGCGAGGCGAGCCTCATCGATGCCGCCAAAACCGTTCTCGACCACATACGGGGTCTTGATGTTCATGGCATTCGCCATTTCCAACCGCTCGGTCTCGGTATCGATGTTGAGCGTTTCATTGCGGGCCAGCACCGCAGCGGCACCGGCGGCCGGGTCGGCCACGGCATCAGCGAAGCCCTTGGCGAGTGCACGCAGGAAGCCCTTGACCGCTTCCGGATTTTCCTCGGCGAAGGCCTCATTGACCATGATGGCGTTGCCATAGAGATTGAGCCCGTGATCGGCGAAGAGGATCGGCACGATATCCTCGTCGGGCACGCCATTGGCCTTGAGGTTGAGGATCACGGAGAAGGCAAAGCCGAAAACCCCGTCGACATCGCCCGAGGCCAGCATCGGCTCGCGCACCGGGAAGCCGATGGATTCGAGGGTGATGGCGCTGTCGTCGATTCCGGCCACTTCCTTGAACGCCGCCCATTGTGCAAAGGCGCCATCCGGCGGCGGCGCGCCGAGCTTCTTGCCCTCAAGCGACTTCGGGTCCTCGGTGATGCCGAGCGACCGGCGGCCGACGACCGAGAAAACCGGCTTGTCATAGACCATCATCACGGCCTTGACCGGCTGGGCAGGATCTTCGTCCAGGAACTTGATCAGCGAATTGATGTCGCCGAAGCCGAGCTGATAGGCGCCCGTCGCCACACGCGGGATCGCCTCGACCGACCCATTGCCGGTATCGATGGTGACGTTGAGCCCCTCGTCGGCGAAATACCCATTGTCCTGCGCCAGGAGGAAGCCGGCGGCCGGACCTTCAAAGCGCCAGTCCAGCGTCAGCTTGATATCGGTCTGCGCCAGAGCAGGCACGAGGCCCGCGGCGCTGATACCGGTCGCCAGCAACAGGGCGGCGGAGAAATGGCGGCGTGAGAGCATTTTTTGTGACGTCCCCGTTTGTTATCCGGGAAAATCAAACGCAGCTCATTTCATCTGGCAAGGAGAATCCGACTAAAATGACGTCAAATTCTATGATTGCACAATTACTGTGCAACACGCTGCCTTTTTGCGGGCAGGTGGCCTAGATCGGAAGCCCGGTTCGAGCCTTGACGCGTCGGATGCTCATGTTTGAATGGATGCGCGCCACTCCCGGCAGGCGGGCGCTCAGACGCCGGTGGAGATGCTCGAAATCCTCGTGATCCCGGCACACGACGCGCAATATATAGTCCGCTTGCCCCGCCATGAGGTGGCATTCAAGCACTTCGGGAATGTCCTGCACTGCCGCTTCGAAAGCGTCGAGCGCGGTCTCGCTCTGGCTGTTCAGCTCGACCTCGATAAAGAACTGCATGCCAAATCCAAGCAGGATGGCATCGAGTTCGGCGCGATAACCGATGATATAGCCAGACTCTTCGAGCACCTTGATGCGCCGGTGACACGCGGACGGTGAGAGCCCGACGCATTCACCCAATACCTGCACGCTTCGCTGCGAATCGCGCTGAAGTTCGCGCAGCAGTTTGCGATCGGTAGCGTCTGGTTGCGGTGGCAAGGCGACATCTCCGTTTCTTGCAGGACCCTCAGAAAACATGCGACCGGTTTCCGCCCGATGACAAGCGCGGTCCGAAAAAGTACCGGCCTGCGTCCGCAGGCCGGTACGAAGTTAGTAAACAAACACTGTAAGGCGACTACCGTCATTGCGCACAGCGAACACGCGGTCCGCCGATTGCGACGACCGGTTCAGCGTCGCCAGCACGAGGTCATCCGAAGCAATGGCCGAGCGCAGCGTCTGTCCAAGGCCCGTCTGCTGCAGGGCAGCGGCCAGCCAGGAACGCAGCTCGGGGCAGATCGCAACCTTCTGGACATCGACCGATCGCGCCCGGCGCCAGGACCCATCGATCCGCGTGGCCTGGATCAGGCGCTCCAGCTCGTTGCTCGACACGCCCTGGCACATCACGCCGGCGCCGCTGCTGCTCCCGGCCGCAACCGAGCCACCGGGGATCACGACACCCCCGCCACCGCCGCCGGAGCCGCCTCCACTGCCGCCGTTGCCACCGTTACCACCATTGCCACCGGTGCCGCCATTCCCGCCACCGCCGGTGCCGCCACCAATGCCGATATCGACATCCACCAGGTCATCGCCGCCGATACCGACACCAACGCGCGCCGTGCTGTTGAGCAGGTCCACATTGGCATCCAGCCCGCCGGACTCCGAGCCCACCGTGGCACGCGCCAGATCACCATTGCCGACATTGAGATCGAGGACCTGGTTGTCTCCACCGAGGCCGAGATTGACCAGACCCTGCTCGCCCGCGTCACCCGATCCTAAAGTGATGAGAGCGGCGTCGTCGGGACCGCCAAGAATACCCAGCAGGGACTGGGCCTGCGCTGGCGCCGAGGCGCCAGCAATGAAAGCAGCGACCAATGTCGCCGAAATCATCAGCTTCATAGTTCTTCTCCTTCAGCGACTAAATGTCGCAGAGGAGACACGATTGACGACAAGTAATAGTTCCTGACACGGAACATTGCCTGTTGCCATGGAATACGGCTAGTAAACTTCACGCCGGAAGTTTTAGTATTAAAGAACTCAAGTTTTATATTACAATCGACAAAAAATAAGGGCGCGAAACCGAAGTTCCGCGCCCCTCCGGGGCAGCCTCAAAGGAGCGTCAGCCTTTGCGGCCAGCCACCGATCGATGGACGGAGGCTCTGTTGGCGATCCGTCGGGTTGGGTCCGGGTTGTCCAAGTCGCCCGGTTCGCCTCATCAACTCACGGCACGCCGACCGGTTCCCGAAAACGCGCAGCGCGAGAAATTTGTGATTGTCGTCGGCACTTTGGACGCCGGATCAGACTTTAGGCATCGAATGGGGCCTGCAGCGCCTGGATGGCCTTGATCGCCGCCGAGGCCCGGTTCTCGACACCAAGCTTGGCGTACACCTGCTCGAGATGCTTGTTCACCGTGCGGGGAGACAGGCCCAGGATGTCCCCGATATCGCGGTTCGACTTGCCGCGGGCAATCCACAGCAGCACATCGCTTTCGCGTGCCGTAAGGCCAAAATGCTGCCGCAGCACGCCTTCCTGCCCATCCTCCAGCGCCGGGGAGAGGCGGAAGAGATATTCGTCTCCGCCCACGAGCCCCAGAAAGGCGAATTGCAGCCTGGGCGCAGAAGCTAGGTCCAGGTCGAAGCCGCCGCCCGGCGCGAGCGCGTCCCCCGCACTTTGCTTCCAGGCGACGAATTGCCGGGACATCACCGGCTGCTCCCCCGCATCGATGCCCGCCCTGTCCAGCAGACGGTTAGCCTGCGGTGTCGACCACAGCACTAACCCCTCCGGTCCAAAGGCCACGAGGTGTCGCCCTGCCGCGTCGAGGGCAATTCGCGCACTTTGCGCCCGCCGCGCATTGGCCAGATGCACGCGGATTCTGGCGCGCAGCTCGTCGACATTGATGGGCTTTGAAAGATAGTCCACGCCGCCGCTTTCGAGCGCATGCACGATATGCTCGGTCTCGGTCAGCCCGGTCATGAAGATGATCGGCACATGGGTGAGCGCGGCCAGCGCCTTCATGCGGCGGCAGGTCTCGAACCCGTCGAGCCCCGGCATGACCGCATCCATAAGCACCACATCGGGGGTCACTCGGCCGACAATCCCCAGCGCCGCCTCGCCCGAGCGGGCCACCAGCACGGTCACGCCGGCCTGTTCCAGCGCGGTGGTGAGAAAGCCCAATGACTCGGGCGAGTCATCGACCAGCAGAACGATATCCTGCTCTTTCTCAATCCGGCTCATTGCCCACCCGTTCCAGCGTTTCGGCAAAGCCGTCGAAGTCGAAATCCTGCATGTGCCGGCGCAGCGCATCCACCAGCGGCTGGTTCGCCGGATCGGCGGCGAGTTCATTGAGTTTCGCGTCGATCCCGCGCACGTGACCGATTTGCCCGAGCTCTGCCAGATCGCGCAAGGGCCCGACGCCCGGAGAGCGCATTTTTCCCGGCCGCGGCGAAGGTGCGTCGTCCGCCACAAAGGTCCATTCGAGCTGCAGATGTGTGCTCAGCTTGTCGATCAATTGGTTGAGGTCGAAGGGCTTGGCCAGTGTGTCGCTATGACCGGCATCGGCTCCAACAGGATTGGCCCCGTCCCCGATATTGGCCGACAGCATGATGACCGGCGCGGCGACAGCGCGCTCGCGCAGAGCCTGCACCAACTCCCAACCGCTCATTCCGGGCATTCGGATATCGATGAAGAACAGATCGGGCTCAGCCAGGAGAGCCTGAGCTCCGTCGCCCCCTCCCCCTTGAGGGGAGGGTTGGGCTGGGGGTCCATCGGTGACTCCCAAAGCAGCCAAACACGCCTCGCCGCTCTCCGCCGTCAGCACCGTGAACCCCAGCGGCCCGAGCATCTCGCGCATCAGTTCGCGATGGTCGGCATTGTCGTCGACTACCAGGATCGTCCGCCGCTTCCCCTCGTATCCAGTTACCTGTCGCGCCGGGGCGACGCGCTTAGTCGGCCGCTCCACCTTGGCGAGCATCAGCCGCGCCTGGAACCGCGTTCCCACCCCGACCGTGCTCGATACGGTGATTTCTCCGCCCAGCGTTTCCGTCAGCAGCTTGGTGATTGTCAGGCCCAGCCCGAGCCCCGGCGTAAAGCGGTTGCGCTCCGCCTCGCCACGCACGAAGGGCTCGAAGATATGCTCGAGGTCCTCAGCCGAAATACCGCTGCCCGTGTCCTCCACCGTAAAACTCGCAACCTGCATGCGGTAGCCAACCTCAAAGCTCACATGCCCGGTGCTGGTGAACTTGATGGCATTGGAGAGGAGATTGACGAGGATTTGTCGCAGCCGCTTTTCGTCGGTGCGCACGTGGCTCGGCAATGATGGCGAGCGGACATGCCGGAATTCCAGCCCCTTGGCCGCCGCCTGCAGGCGGAACATGTCGACGATTTGGTCGAGAAAATCCTGGATGTTGATTTCATTCGTATAGACCTGCAGCCGGCCCGCCTCGATCTTGGAAATATCCAGGAGCCCATCGATCAGCCCCGACAGGTGTTCCGCGCTACGGCGAATGACCTGCGCCGAGCCGCGTCGGTTTTCCGGCAGTTGCGCGTCGCGTTCGAGGATCTGGGCATAGCCCATCACGGCATTGAGCGGCGTGCGCAATTCGTGGCTGAGGCCCACGACATAGCGCGACTTGGCCTGGTTTGCGGCCTCGGCCTTTTCTTTGGCGCGCTGCAACTCGGCGTCGGTGCGCGAATGCGCGTCGATTTCCTTGAGCAGCAGCGTGTTCTGCCGCGAACTCTCCTCCTCGGCCACAAGCCGGCTGTCATGCGCGAGCACGATGAACCAGGTCATCACCCCCGCCGCCACGGCCAGCACGAAGAACACGACCAGCAGCGTCCCGCCGACGACATCGGCCGTATGCGGGGCGGAGTGACTGGCAAAATAGTAGATCAGCCCCAGCATGCCCCCGAGCATGGCCAGCGCCGAAGCCATGGCGATGCCGAAGCGGCCCAGCCGCGACTGCAGTTTTTCGATTGCCCAGCCCGGCAGCACGGTCGCCGCCACCGCATGGGTCTGCGCGCGGAAATGCGCATGCGGCTTGCACATGTCATGGCAGCGCGCATCGAGCGAACAGCAGAGCGAACAGATTGGCGCTGCATAGGCCGGGCACCAGGCCATGTCTTCGGGCTCGAACGGGTGCTCGCAGATCGAGCAGGTCACCGAGGACTGGCTCGCCCACGACTTCCGCGGCTTGCGCGCCAGATAGTATTTGCCGCCCGTCGCCCAGGCGATGGCGGGCGAGGCAATGAAGCACACTAGCAGCGCGATATAGGGCGCCAGAGCCGACGCGGTTTCCCCAAAGGCGCCGAAATGCGCGGTGAGGGCAACGGTCGCCGAAATCAGCATCGATCCGACACCGACCGGATTGACGTCGTAAAGATGGGCGCGCTTGAACTCGATGCCCGGCGGCGCCAGGCCCAGCGGCTTGTTGATGAAAAGGTCGGCGGAGATCGAGCAGAGCCATGCCATGGCGATGATCGAGAAGATGCCCAGCGTCTCTTCCAGCAGCCTATAGATGCCCATTTCCATGAGCAGCAGCGCGATGGCCACGTTGAACAGCAGCCACACCACGCGGCCCGGATGGCTGTGCGTCAGCCGCGAGAAGAAGTTGGACCACGCCAGCGAGCCGGCATAGGCATTCATGACGTTGATCTTGAGCTGGCTGACCACCACGAACACGGCCATAAGCATCAGCGCGACGAATTCGTTGGGGATCATGTAGCCGAAGGCGACGGCATACATGTAGCCCGGCTCCGAGGCGTGCTCCGGCGCCACGCCGGCCGAGAGCGCAAGAAACGCGAGGAACGAGCCGGCGATCAGTTTCGGCGCTCCCACGACGACCCAGCCTGCCCCAGCGAGGAAAATACCGACCCGGTGCCGCCATTTCGGCGCACCCTCGGCCGGCAGGAAACGGAGGAAGTCCACCTGCTCGCCGATCTGCGTCATCAGCGCCAGGATCACCGCCGAGGCTGCGCCGAATTTGGCCAGTTCGAACGGCGCGATCGTGCCCGCCGCGCCCTCCGGCTGCCCCAGGCCCGCAAAAGCCCGCCACAGCTCGAACTTCTCCCAATCCATGAAGGCGATGAAGAAGAAGGGCAGGATATTGAGCACGATCCAGATCGGCTGAGTCAGCATCTGAAACGACGAAATCATCCTGATGCCGTGGGTCACCAGCGGAATGACGGCCACCGCCGAAATGATATAGCCGATCCAAAGCGGCAGTCCGAAAGCCAGCTCCAGCGCGCTCGCCATGATCGAGGCTTCGATGGCGAAGAGGATGAAGGTAAAGCTGGCATAGATCAGCGACGTCACCGTCGAGCCGATATAGCCAAAGCTCGCCCCGCGCGTCAGCAGATCCACGTCCACGCCATGCCGCGTCGCATATCGCGAGATCGGCACCCCGACGAGCAGGATGGCAACCGAGGCGACCAGGATGGCGATCAGCGCATTGCTGGTGCCATAGCTGAGGGTGGTGGCACCGCCGATGGCTTCGAGCGCCAGAAACGAAATTGCCCCGATTGCCGTCTGCGAGATTCGGTCATTGGAGAAGCGCCGTGCCGACTTGGCGGTGAAGCGCAGCGCATAGTCTTCCAGCGTCTGGTTGGCCACCCAGCGATTGTAGTCGCGTCTGATCGGAATGATCCGTTGCCGTGCCATTTCGCCTAGACCTTAACCACCCGGACCTGTTGCCCAAAAAATCGCCAATACCTGAATAGCATGGATTTCGCGAAAATCACGCGGTTTTTCAGGGAGTTCAGGCGCTCTGCGGAATCCAGATGACAGCCGGTTACGTCAATCGACGTATAGGGCGAACGTTAAGCTCTGTCCCAGTGTGCTCACAGACGCCTCCCTAACGGTGTCTTCGGGGCTCAACAGTCTAGAGGGACAAACACAATGAACATTCGCAGCGCCCAGCGCGCTCTGCTCGCGGCAACGCTCGCCGGCAGCGTCAGCCTGTCGGCCTTTCCGGCCGTGGCACAGGACGAGACCATCAAGGTCGGCATTCTCCACTCGCTTTCGGGCACGATGGCGATTTCCGAAACCACGCTCAAGGACACCATGCTGTTCCTGATCGAGCAGCAGAATGCCAAGGGCGGCGTGCTCGGCAAGCAGCTCGAACCCGTCGTGGTCGATATTGCCTCGGACTGGCCGCTGGCCGCCGAACTCGCCCGCCAGTTGATCGAAGTCGACCAGGTCGACGCCGTGTTCGGCTGCTGGACCTCGGTCTGCCGCAAGTCGGTGCTGCCGGTGTTCGAAGAACTCAACTCGCTGCTCTTCTACCCCGTCCAGTACGAGGGTGAGGAATCCCAGCGCAATGTGTTCTATACCGGCGCATCGCCCAACCAGCAGGCCATCCCGGCCGTCGACTACCTGATGAGCGAAGACGGTGGCTCGGTCGAGCGCTGGGTCCTTGCCGGCACCGACTATGTCTATCCCCAGACCACCAACAAGATCCTCGAGCAATACCTGCTCGACAACGGTGTGGCCGCCGAAGACATCATGATCAACTACACGCCCTTCGGTCATTCCGATTGGCAGACCATCGTCTCCGACATCAAGGCCTTCGGTTCGGAAGGCAAGAAGACCGCCGTGGTCTCGACCATCAATGGCGACGCCAACGTCCCCTTCTACCGCGAACTGGGCAACCAGGGCGTCGCTGCCGAGGACATCCCGGTCGTCGCCTTCTCGGTGGGCGAGGAAGAGCTTTCCGGCTTCGACACCACCCCGCTGGTCGGTCACCTCGCTGCCTGGAACTACTTCATGTCGGTCGAAACGCCTGAGAACGAAGAGTTCATCGCCGCATGGCAGGACTTCATCGGTTCGGAAGACCGCGTCACCAATGACCCGATGGAAGCCCACCTGATCGGCTTCAACCTCTGGGTTGCCGCTGTCGAAAAGGCCGGCACCACCGATGCCGATGCCGTCATCGACGCCATTGTCGGCCTCGAGACCCCGAACCTGACCGGTGGCATCGCCAAGATGCTCCCCAACCACCACGTCACCAAGCCGGTGCTGATCGGCGAAATCCAGGACGACGGCCAGTTCTTCGTGGTCTGGGAAACCGACGACGTGGTTCCCGGCGACGCCTGGTCCGACTTCCTGCCCGAGAGCGCCATGCTCGAGGCCGATTGGACCGCCCCGATCAACTGCGGCAACTACAACACCGAGACCAAGACCTGCGGCGGCACCGCAGCCGCGCAGTAAGGCGAGGCTCACCCCCACCCAACCTCCCCCTGCAAAGGGGGAGGAGCTGGGCCGGTGGTCGACCACAGACCTTCCGTCACACACGATCTACCCCTCCCCCTTCTTCAGGGGGAGGTCGGGTGGGGGTCACAGTGACCTTCTCCGAATTCCCCTAAGCGACAAGGACTTCCCAAGCGATGCTGACTCATTTTCTCCGCCTGGCGCTGCTCACCTTGTCGCTCCTGCTGCCAATGCAGACGGTCCACTCCCAGGACACTGTCGACATCCCCGCCGGCATCGCTGCCATGGGCGAAGCCAGCCTGCGCGAACTCGGCGATATCGTCACCAGCCTGGCCGGCACCGGCGACCCAGCCGTCGTGCCCGTGCTGACCGCCCTCGGCGACGGCAATCTCTATGTCGACGAAACCTCTGGCACCGTGGTCATCCAGCGTGGCTCCACCCATCTCGATCCGCTGACCGGCGAAGAGATCACGCTCGGCGCCGATGCCGATCTCTCACGCATTCGCGTCAACAATGGTCTGCGGCGCGATATCGACGCTGCCCTCGCCGGCATGACGCTGATGAGCGACAATCCCGGGACGCGCCTCACTGCCGCCAATGGCTTCCTCGCCAATCCCGACCCGGCCAATATCCCGCTGCTCGACGAAGCCATTGCGGTCGAGACGGACGCCAATGTGCTCAAGGCCATGCAGGCCGCCCGCGCCGTCACCGTTCTGGGCGACGCCGAGCAGAGCCTCGAAGATCGCCAGGCCGCGGTCCCCGTGGTCGCGTCGGGCGCCGGCCGCAATGCCATCACCATTCTCAACGCCGCGCGCGCCGATGCGCCGGAGGAACTGGCCGCCAGCATTGCCGCCGCCATTTCGGGCCTCGAGCAGGAACGCGCCGTCTGGGGTGCGCTGCAGAATGTCTGGTTCGGCGTCTCGCTCGGCTCGGTGCTGCTGCTGGCAGCCATCGGCCTCGCCATTACCTTCGGCGTCATGGGTGTCATCAACATGGCCCATGGCGAAATGGTCATGCTCGGTGCCTACACGACCTTCATCGTCCAACTCGTCATCCGCCAGAATTTCCCTGGTCTGCTCGACTATTCGCTGCTGATCGCCCTGCCCTGCGCTTTTCTCGTCACCGGCGCCATCGGCGTCGGCATCGAGCGCGGCATCATCCGCTGGCTCTATGGCCGTCCGCTCGAAACCCTCCTTGCCACCTGGGGCCTGTCGCTGATCCTGCAGCAGACCGTGCGCTCCATCTTCGGACCGACCAACCAGATGGTCATCGCTCCGACCTGGATGTCCGGCTCGACCGAATTCCTCGGTCTTTCAATCACCTACAACCGCTTCTGGATCGTCATCTTCGCCCTTGTCGTGTTCGCCCTGCTGCTGCTGATCCTCAATCGGACACCGCTGGGCCTCCAGATGCGCGCTGTCACCCAGAACCGGCGCATGGCCTCCGCCATGGGTATCCGCACCCCCTTTGTCGATGCCATGACCTTCGGCCTCGGCTCCGGCATTGCCGGCCTCGCCGGCGTCGCGCTGACGCAGATCGACAACATCTCCCCCAATCTCGGGCAGAACTACATCATCGACAGCTTCATGGTCGTGGTCTTCGGCGGCGTCGGCAATCTCTGGGGCACGCTGGTCGGCGCCCTTTCACTCGGCATCGCCAACAAGTTCCTCGAACCCTATGCCGGCGCGGTCCTCGGGAAGATCCTCATCCTCGTCCTCATCATCCTCTTCATCCAGCGCCGCCCGCGAGGCCTCTTCGCCCTCAAGGGAAGGGCGGTGGAGCAATGATGATGGTGCAAGGCCCCCTCACCCGGATTGCTGCGCAATCCGACCTCTCCCCCCAGGGAGAGGTGTCGCTCCGCGACATCGGCCCTCTTCACCTCTCACTCTGGGGGAGAGGTCGGCGCGCAGCGCCGGGTGAGGGGGCCTTTCTGAAAGGTAAAAAATCATGCTGACCCAAGCCCTGTTCCGCGCGCTCGACAAGAAAGCCGTCTGGGTCATCGGCATTTTCCTTGCCGTCGCCGTGCTCGTGCCCATGGCCAACCTGCTGATCCCCGCGGGCCAGTTCGGCCATGTGCCCACTTACATGGTCTCGCTCATGGGCAAGTATCTGAGCTACGCCATCCTGGCTTTGGCGCTCGATCTGGTCTGGGGCTATTGCGGCATTCTCTCGCTCGGCCACGGCGCCTTCTTCGCACTCGGCGGCTATGCCATGGGCATGTATCTCATGCGCCAGATCGGCACCCGTGGCGTCTATGGTCATCCCGTCCTGCCCGACTTCATGGTCTTCCTCAACTGGAAGGAGCTGCCCTGGTACTGGTTCGGCTTCGACAATTTCTGGTTCGCCATGGCCATGGTGGTGTCCGTGCCGGGCCTCTTGGCCTTTGTCTTCGGCTTCTTCGCCTTCCGCAGCCGCGTCACCGGCGTTTATCTCTCGATCATCACCCAGGCGATGACTTTCGCCCTCCTGCTCGCCTTTTTCCGCAACGACATGGGCTTTGGCGGCAATAACGGCCTGACCGATTTCAAGGACATCTTGGGCAGCCCGGTGCAGGCGCAGTCGACCCGCGCCGCCCTTTTTGCCGCAACGGCCATCGCGCTCGCCCTCTCGGTGCTCATCTGCTCGCTGATCGTCAATTCCAAGCTCGGCAAGGTCATGGTGGCCGTCCGCGACGCCGAAAGCCGCACGCGGTTCCTGGGCTACCCCGTTGAATATGTGAAGCTCTTCGCTTTCACGGTGTCCGCCGTCATGGCCGGCATTGCCGGCGCCCTTTATGTGCCGCAGGTCGGCATCATCAATCCCAGCGAGTTCGAGCCCGGCAATTCCATCGAGGTGGTCATCTGGGCGGCCGTGGGCGGGCGCGGCACCCTGATCGGTCCGATCATCGGCGCCATCGTGGTCAATCTGGGCAAATCCTGGTTCACCACCACCTTGCCCGATTTCTGGCTCTTCGCCCTGGGCACCCTCTTCATCTTCACCACGCTCTTCCTGCCGCGTGGCATTGTCGGGCTCTGGTCGCAGGTGGTGGGTTCGCGTCGCACCCGGCGGGTCAGCGATGCAGCGCCGCCCGCCGCCCCGACCCCGGTCCAGTCAGCCGACATCGAGCGCGGCGAAGATCCCGCCAGCTTCGGCAATGGCACCCAAGCGAAGCCCGCGGAGTAAACGCCATGAGCACAGCCACCGATACCATGCTCTATCTCGACGGCGTTTCCGTCGCTTTCGACGGGTTCAAGGCCATCAACAACCTGTCGATCATCGTCAAGCCGGCCGAAAT
This sequence comes from Devosia sediminis, assembly GCF_016411825.1. Lineage (GTDB taxonomy): Bacteria > Pseudomonadota > Alphaproteobacteria > Rhizobiales > Devosiaceae > Devosia > Devosia sediminis. The sequence continues at coordinate 602,492 of NZ_JAEKMH010000001.1, read as the reverse complement.
GCTGGCCATTATCGGCCCCAATGGCGCGGGCAAGACCACGATGATGGACATCATCACCGGCAAGACCAGCCCCGATGCCGGCCAGGTCCTGTTTGACGGTCGCACAGACCTGACCAGGCTCGACGAGGCCGCCATCGCCAATCTCGGTATCGGCCGCAAATTCCAGAAGCCCACCGTCTTTGAGAGCCACACCGTGTGGGACAATCTCGAAATGGCGCTGAAAAAGCCGCGCGGCATTTTCGCGACGCTGTTCTACACGGCCAGCGACGCCGACATCGCCCGCATCAGCGAAATCCTCGAAACCGTGCGCCTCATCGCCCGCAAGGATGAACTCGCCGCCAATCTCAGCCATGGCCAGAAACAATGGCTCGAAATCGGCATGCTGCTGGCGCAGGACCCAAAACTTCTGCTGGTCGACGAGCCGGTTGCCGGCATGACCGACAGCGAAACCGAGGAAACGGCCAAGCTGCTGCGCGAAATCGCCACGACCCGCTCAGTCGTCGTCGTGGAGCACGACATGAGCTTCGTCCGGGATCTCGGCTCCCGGGTCGTTTGCCTGGCCGAGGGCTCGGTCCTTGCCGAAGGCACGCTGGACCAGGTCAGCGCCAATCCTGTCGTCATCGAGCGATACTTGGGACGATGAAGCACAAAACAAGAACATATGCTTGCAATACGTCTGCAGGACTGAGTACGCTTCTCCCGATGAGCTTGAGGGAGATCACCATGCATATATTGGCTTTATTGGGCGCCATCGTTGCTGGCGCGGGTATTTGGTATTGGCGTTTTCGGCAGGCCCGCGACATTGGCGGAGAGATATTTGACGCAGTCGGCACCGTGCGTGGAGTCTACAAGCGGCACCATTTCCGCAAGAAGGCCGAGGGGTCTGTCCTCAACAGCGTTGACGATCCGGCTCTTGCAGCAGCGATCTTCCTCTTCGCCCTCGCAAACGAGGCTGATCGGTCTGATCCGGCGGCGGAACAGAAAATCCGTCGGCAGCTTGAGGCCATCGTCCCCGCTGGCAAGCTGGACGAAGTCCTCGCCTATGCCGCCTGGGCCGCCCGGAGCGTCATTGATCCGCAGGACTGCGTCCGTCGCTTCAAGACGCTCTGGCGTGATCGCCTCGACGCCACCGAGCGCGACGATCTCGTAGCAATGGCGAAATCCGTTGCCGCCGCGACCCCCAGCCCCCGTCCTACGCAGGCTCTCGCCATCGAGGCATTGCGGACTGCTTTGGACCCGGAGAACCGACGACCATGACCACAGCACTTTCCGTCGACACCATAGACCTGCACTATGGCGCCGCCCAGGCGCTCAAGGGTATCTCGATTACATGCCAGCCCGGCCGCATCACCGCCGTGCTCGGCCGCAATGGCGTGGGTAAGTCCTCCACCCTGCGCGCCATCACCGGTATCAATCATGTCTCGGCCGGCAGCATCACCTTCGGCGACGGCGCGCTCAAGCGCACACCGCCTTATAAGCGCGCCCGCATGGGCATCGGTTATGTGCCGCAGGGACGGGAGATTTTCCCGCTGCTCACGGTCAAGGAGAACCTCGAGACCGGCTATGCCGGCCTCAAGCGGTCGGAGCGCAACATTCCGGAATATATATTCGAGCTGTTTCCGGTGCTCAAATCCATGCTGGGCCGCCGGGGCGGCGATCTCTCGGGCGGCCAGCAGCAACAGCTCGCGATCGGGCGTGCGCTGGTCACCCGACCCAAGGTCCTGGTCCTCGACGAACCCACAGAGGGCATCCAGCCTTCGATCATCAAGGATATCGGCCGCGCCCTGCAATTCCTGCGCGATGAAAAAGGGATGACTATACTTCTGGTCGAGCAGTATCTCGATTTCTGCCGCGAAATCGCCGACGACATCTATGTCATGGACCGAGGTGAAATCATGCATTCTGGCCCGGCCAGCGACCTGGACCTGCCCGGCGTCCGTCGGCACCTGATGGTATAGGCACAAAAAAGCGCCTGGCCGAAGCCAGGCGCCTTTGGAGATGTAACTGATCCGATTACTCGAGCCAGGTACCAGCCTCACAGTCTTCGAGGGTGATCACGTCGAAGTTGAGGAGGGATTCACCGGTGTCGACAGTGCTGTCGCCCGAGGATTCCTCGGCGTCGCCGTCATCATCACCGGCATCGGCATCAGCCGGAGCAGTTTCGGTGGTGGTGGCGGTTTCAGCGGTGCTTTCGGTGCCGGTGCTGGCAGCAGTCTGAAGTTCAACGCAGCGAGCCTTCACGGCTTCCACGTCGGCCTCGAGAACGGTCTGCGTGCCGATCATCATGTCCTGGGCGAACACGGGAGCAGCGACAAGGCCGGCGGCGAGAGCGACGACGGAAAGTGCGGACTTGATGGTCATCTGAATAACCTCTTGAAAATCTTCTCTGAAAGAGCGTTTGCTCTCCCTCAAAACGACGAACCCGCAGGATCGTTGCAGTGAATTTTTCGTCAAATACAATTTTGTCGACTCCTGTACTGCAACGCGCGCGCGGCGTGGGACGGATTACTGCCTCGCAGGCCGGTGGCAAAACGCGTCTCGCCACCCTGTTTCAGGAGGGCTGCGGCAAGATCAGGCTGCCCAATACGCATGCCAGCAGCCTCGAAGCCGTGCTCATCAACACTGCTGGCGGCATCACTGGCGGCGATCATCTGCAATGGGGCGCGACCGTCGCCCCCGGCGGACACCTGGTCCTCACCACCCAGGCCTGCGAGCGCAGCTATCGCTCCACCGGCGATTTCGGACGCGTGCACACACATCTTGAGGTAGGCGCAGGCGCCCATCTCGACTGGCTGCCGCAGGAGACCATTCTCTTTGCTGCCAGCAAGCTCGATCGCACGCTAGAGGCCGATCTTGAGGACGGCGCCACGCTGACCGCAATCGAGTCCGTCATTCTGGGCCGCGATGCCATGGGCGAGGACGCGGCCGACGCACTGCTGCGCGACGCCTGGCGCATTCGCCGCAATGGCCGCCTCATCCATGCCGAAGCCACCCGCCTCGACGCCACATCAGCCGAGCGCGCGAGCCCCTCGCTGCTGTCAGGCAACCGCGCCTTTGCCAGCATCCTCCATGTTGCGGCGACATCGGATACGGCCGAGGCCCTGTGCGCGCGCCTGCGCACCCTCATGCCGGGCACCGCGCCGATTGCCGCCAGCGCCAATGGCGAACGCGTCGTCATCCGCGCCATGGCCCCGACCGGGCTTGCCTTGCGGCGCCTCATCGTACCAGTGTTGATCGAACTGACCGGCGCCGGCAGCCTGCCGCGCCTGTGGCATCTCTAGGACCTCCCCATGAATCTTACCCCGCGCGAAAAAGACAAGCTGCTGATCTCGATGGCCGCCATGGTTGCCCGGCGCCGCCTCGAACGCGGCGTCAAGCTCAACCACCCGGAAGCCATCGCGCTGATTACCGACTTCGTCGTCGAGGGTGCCCGCGACGGCCGCGCCGTCTCCGAACTCATGGAGGCCGGTGCCCATGTCGTCACCCGCGACCAGGTGATGGAGGGCATTGCCGAAATGATCCACGACATTCAGGTCGAAGCCACTTTCCCGGACGGCACCAAGCTGGTCACCGTCCACCAGCCTATCCGATAGTGAGGACGACTATGCTCAAGCGCTTTGCTCTCACCCTGGCGATCACCATGGCGGCCACCATGCCCGCCTTCGCCCATCTCGACCCCGCCGAGCATGGCTCCTTTGCCGCCGGATTCAGCCATCCGCTCTTCGGTCTCGATCATATCCTGGCCATGGTGGCCGTCGGCCTCTGGGCCGCGACCCAGGGTGGCCGCGCCATCTGGATCGTGCCCGCCGCTTTCGTCGGCACCATGGCCCTGGGCTTTGCCGCCGCCATCTTCGGCATGCCGCTGCCCTTCGTCGAGCCGCTGATCCTCGCCTCGGTTATCTTCATCGGCATCGCCATTGCCCTGGCCCTGCCCATCCCCACCGCGGCGGTTGCGGCCCTGGTCGGCTTCTTTGCCTTCTTCCACGGCCATGCCCATGGCGGAGAACTGGGTGAGGCCGGTGCCTGGCAGTTTGCCCTTGGCTTCATTATCGCAACGGCCGTGCTCCATGCCGTCGGCATCGCGCTTGGTCTCGGCCTCGGCCGCTTCGGCGGCAAGGCACTGGCCCGCATCGTCGGTGGCCTGACAGCCCTGGGCGGCGTCTATCTGGCCATTGGCGGCTGAGGAGGCATCATGATCCCCGGAGAAGTCCTGCCCGCCAGTGGCAATATCGAACTCAACGCCGGCGCGCCGCAGATCACCATCGAGGTGGCCAATGCCGGCGACCGTCCAATCCAGGTCGGCTCGCACTACCATTTCTTCGAGACCAATGCCGGCCTGCGCTTTGATCGCGAGCAGACGCGTGGCATGCGGCTCGACATCGCCGCCGGTACTGCCGTGCGCTTCGAGCCGGGACAAACCCGCGAAGTCCGCCTGGTCCCCATATCGGGAGCGCGCCGCGTCTTCGGTTTCCGCCAACTGGTCATGGGAGATCTCTGAACAGCCACCGGGATTTCGCGCCAACGGCCATGGCGCAGCGGGGTGAAAGCTGGTTAAAGGGCGGGACTGGAAATTCAGGACCACGCCATGACCACCGAGCCCTCCAAGGAAGCCATCTTCAAGCAGCGCCTCATCGCCGTGATCGCGGATCTGCAGGCCGAGGGCCGGACCGATCCCGAAGCGGTGCTGCTGATCGGCAGCCTCGCCTCCGACCTGGCGGACAAGCTCAAGCAGAAGAACTGGGTGGCGGTGAAGCAGGCCATGAGCGCCGCCCAATACAACGAGCTGCTTGGCTCCTTCCAGAACGGGGGCAACCAGCTCCATCAGGATGGCAAGGCCAAACAGGCCTTTGCCGTCCAGCTCCTCGGCGTTTCGCTGGTCGCCGCGACCCAGCGTAATGACGCCGATGTGGCGGCCGGCGAGAAACTGGTGGACCAGTTCATCGACCGCGCCATCGTCGTCTACCGCCAGTCCCGCCCCCGGCACTGATCCTGCCGGAGCGCGACGGGCACACCACCGCGCTCCGAGCCCTTGCCAGCCCGGTTGCGACAGATACAGTCACACCGGGAAGCCTTTGTCCCGGGCACTTACGGGACCGACCATGCCAGCACGGATTTCTCGCGCCACCTACGCCGATATGTACGGCCCCACCACCGGCGACCGCGTCCGCCTCGCCGATACCGAGCTCTTCATCGAGGTGGAGCGCGATTTCACCACCTATGGCGAAGAGGTGAAGTTCGGCGGCGGCAAGGTCATCCGCGACGGCATGGGCCAGTCCCAGCGCACGCGCGCCGAGGGCGCCGTCGACACCGTCATCACCAATGCGCTGATCGTCGATCATACCGGCATCTACAAGGCCGATATCGGCCTCAAGAACGGCCTCATCGCCGGCATCGGCAAGGCCGGCAATCCCGACACCCAGCCCGGCGTCGACATCATCATCGGGCCATCCACCGAGGCCATTGCCGGCGAAGGCAAGATCATCACCGCTGGCGGCATGGACGCCCATATCCACTTCATCTGCCCCCAGCAGATCGAGGAAGCGCTGATGAGTGGCGTCACCACCATGCTCGGCGGCGGCTCCGGTCCGGCCCATGGCACGCTTGCCACCACCTGTACCGGCGCCTGGAACATCGAGCGCATGATCGAGAGCTTCGACGCTTTCCCCATGAACCTGGCCCTGGCGGGCAAGGGCAATGCGGCCCTGCCCGCGCCGCTCGAGGAAATGATCCTCGCCGGCGCCTCCTGTCTGAAGCTCCATGAGGACTGGGGCACGACGCCGGCCACCATCGACAATTGCCTCTCTGTCGCTGACGATTTCGACGTGCAGGTGATGATCCATACCGACACGCTCAACGAGAGCGGCTTCGTCGAGGATACGGTGGGCGCCTTCAAGGGCCGCACCATCCACGCCTTCCACACCGAAGGCGCCGGCGGCGGTCATGCTCCCGACATTCTCAAGGTTGCGGGCCTGCCCAATGTCATTCCCTCCTCGACCAATCCGACCCGGCCCTACACGGTCAACACCATTGCCGAGCATCTCGACATGCTCATGGTCTGCCACCATCTGGACCAGTCCATTCCTGAGGACGTGGCCTTCGCCGAGTCGCGCATTCGCAAGGAAACCATCGCCGCCGAGGACATCCTTCACGATATGGGTGCGCTCTCGGTCATCTCGTCCGACAGCCAGGCCATGGGCCGCGTCGGCGAAGTGCTGATCCGCACCTGGCAGACCGCCGACAAGATGAAGCGCCAGCGCGGGCGCCTCAGCGAAGAAACCGGCGACAACGACAATTTCCGGGTCCGCCGCTACATCGCCAAGTACACCATCAACCCGGCCATCGCCCACGGCATGAGCCAGCACATCGGCTCGGTGGAAGTGGGCAAGCGCGCCGACCTGGTCCTCTGGAACCCGGCCTTTTTCGGCGTGAAGCCCGAAATGGTGCTGCTGGGCGGCTCCATCGCCGCCGCCCCCATGGGCGATCCCAACGCCTCAATCCCGACGCCGCAGCCCATGCACTACCGCCCCATGTTCGGCGCCTATGGCAAGCTGGTCAGCCGCTCCTCGGTGGTCTTCATTTCCCAGGCGGCGCACGATGCGGGCCTGCGCAACCGCATCGGCGTCGACAAGCAGTTGCTCCCGGTGAGCAATACCCGATCGGGCATCGGCAAGGCAGCGATGAAGCTCAATACCGCCACCCCGAGGATCGACGTGCATCCCGAAACCTACGAAGTGCGCGCCGATGGCGAGCTGTTGACCTGCGAGCCAGCCACCGTCCTACCCATGGCCCAGCGATACTTCCTGTTCTAGTACCTTCCCCGGCGAGGCGGGATTCGTCGCGCCTCACGCGCTCGTTAATTGTCGGCGTCGGCATCCCGCCCAATAGTCGCCGGATCGTCATCACGCTCGGGGAAGGGTCGATCGTCGTGCAGAGGGGCCTTCCAAACGATCCAGTGCTTGCCTTGCGGGCGCGCGAGCTGCTTGCAGAGATACGCCAGCTCGTCGCCGCCGAGCGCTGGAAGGAGGCGGCACCGCGCAGCGTCGCCCTGGTGCAGGTGGCGCCGGGCCTCACTGAAGCCCATGACCTCATGGGCGTCGTGGCCATGCGCACCGGCGCCGCCAAGATCGCCGAAGGCTGCTTCGAGCGCGCCGTCAGCATCGGCCCGGTCACCGCGACCCGCCTCCATGATTGGGCCAAGGCGCTGATGGCCTTGCACGAACCGGCCGCGGCCGCCCGGGTGCTGCACCGTGCCCTGCTCATCCGCCCCGACGACCCGGACCTCCTCATGGAACTGGCCGATTGCCAGCTCAGCCAGAACCAGCGCGGCGAGGCGCTCAAGAGCCTGCGCCGGGTTCTTCGCAAGCAGCCGCACAATCGTCTCGCCAATCATCTTGTGTCGGCCCTGACCCAGCCCGGCACCCCGCATAACGACTATGTCGCGCATCTCTTTGATGGCTATGCGGCCTATTTCGAAGATCACCTGACCCAGACGCTCGCCTATCGCGTGCCCGAGGCCCTGGCGGCCATGCTGGCCACCTATGCCATTCCGGGCGGAACCGTCCTCGATCTCGGCTGCGGCACCGGACTCGTCGCCAAGGCGCTTGCGGCTCGGGAGCTTGTTGTCGACGGCATCGACATCGCCGCCAACATGGTGGCCAGCGCCGGCCAAACAGGCCTCTATCGCCATCTCGTCACGGGCGATTGCCGCGACGTCATGGTCACCGACGCCGCCTTTGCCGGCCCCTATGGCCTCGTCACTGCAGCCGATGTGTTCATCTATGTCGGCGCTCTGGAAGCCATCTTCGCCGCCCTGCCGGCCCACGTTGCCGCCGGCGGCCTGGTTGCATTTTCCATCGAGACATCGGACGCATCCGACATCGAAATCCGCGCCAGTGGCCGCTTTGCCCACGCGCCGGCCTATGTATCGGGCCTTGCCGAGCGCCATGGCTTGACCATGCTGGCCGACGAGCCGCACACCATCCGCCAGGAGCAGGGCCGCCCGATCGCCGGCCATCTCTACCTGCTGCGGGCACCTTGATCGAAGCCCTTGGAAAGCCTCAACGCCTTGGGGCGAAGGGCTTGCCAGATCGACTATTCGCCACGATTGTCTGCCCAGATGGTCGCGCCTCAATCGAAGGACATGTCATGACCCCGATCCGCATCACTGCCGCCGTCGCCCTGCTCTTCGCCACCAGCACCCTTGCCGTGGCACAGACCGAAGAGCCGGCGCCGCCGCCCGCTCCCACTCCTCCCGCCACCTCGGCCAGCCTCACCCTGACGCTGGAAAGCACCGGCAATATCGAGCGCGAGATCGTCAATTACCAATGCGACGACGAACAGGTGCTGAGCGTCCAGTATCTCAACGCGGCGCCCAACTTCCTCGCCATTGTCCCGGTGGACGGCCAGAACCTGGTCTTCGCTACAACCATTTCCGGCTCCGGCGCCCGTTACGTGGCTGGTCCCTATGAGTGGTGGAGCCACCAGGGCGAGGCCACGCTCAGCGACCTGACCCAGGATGAGGACGCGCCGCCGCGGGTCACCTGCACCGCATCCAGCAACACGCCCTGATCTCCGACAGTCCAGCAGGTTTCATCTCGTCCATGCGTCACGCCAAAGCCCACCTGCCCGCCTCCCACGGCAAGGGCCCTGCCATCGATACCATCACGCTGGCTCATGACCAGCGCCGCCTGCGCCGCAAACTGCTCACCGGCGCCAGCGGCACCGAGGTCATGGTCGATTTTGCCGCCACCACCACGCTCGACCACAATGGTGCGCTCGAACTCGACAATGGCGAACTCGTGACCATCCTGGCCGCCGAGGAACTGCTCTACGAAATCCGCGCCCGCGACGCCGGCCACCTCCTGCGTCTTGCCTGGCATATCGGCAATCGTCACACCCCGGCCCAGCTCGAACCGGGCCGCATCCTCATCCAGCGCGATCATGTGCTCAAGACCATGCTCGAGGGCCTGGGAGCATCGGTCATCAACGTCACCGAACCCTTCTTTGCCGAACACGGCGCCTATCACAGCCACTCCCATGGCGACGGCGGCCGATCGCATGGCGACGGCGGCCATGCCCTGCTCAACCGCAAGTGAGTGCCGATCTGCAGAAACTGCTGACCTGGCTGTCACCCGCCTTTCCAGTGGGCGCCTTTGCCTGGTCTGCCGGTCTCGAAACCGCCATCGTCGCCCGCACCGTGCACGATCGCCCCACGACCGAGGACTGGATCGCAGGAACCCTGGCCCATGGGGGCCTCAGAACCGACGCGATCCTCCTCGCCCATGCCCATGCCGGCCATGCCGATCCGGGCAAGCTCACCGAGCTGGCCGATCTCTGTCTCGCTCTGACCCCGGCCCGTGAACGTCACGCCGAAACCGTCGTCACCGGCAATGCCTTCGTGCTCGCCAGCGCTGCCTGGCCGACGGACGAAACGCTGACCCTGCCGAAGCCCTGCCCCTACCCCATCGCCATCGGCGCCCTGGCCGGAGCCCACGGCATTGACCGGCGCGCCACGCTGATCGGCTTTCTCACTGCCACGGTGCATTCGCAGGTCTCGGTTGCCGTGCGGCTGGTGCCCATTGGTCAGAGCGACGGGCTTGCCATCATGGCGTCGCTGGAGTCGCACATCGCCAGGCAGGCCGATCTGTGCCTCAATGCCGCACTGGACGATATTGGCAGCGTGGCCTATGGCGCAGATATTGCCCAGATGCAGCACGAAACCCTGCCAACGAGGATCTTCCGGTCATGAACATGTTCTTCGCGTCCTTCATGTTCATCGGCCTCCTGGCCGTGTCCTTCGCCCACCTGATGTGGGCGTTCGGCCGCACCTGGCCAATCCGCAATGAAAAGCTCCTGGCCCAGACCGTGGTGGGCTTCAAGGACATCGAGCGCATGCCGCCCCGGCTGGCTTCGCTGGCCGTCTCAATCGCCACTTTCGCCGCCGGCTGCTTTGCCTTGGCCCTGGCCGATCACGACAGTGGCGGCTGGCAGCTCAACCTCGTCGGCTTTGCCCTGGCCGCGGTCTTTCTCGCCCGCGGCATCATCGGCTACACGCCGTGGTGGGCCGAAAAGACCCCCGAACCGAATTTCCGGCTCAACGACCGACGTGTCTATTCCCCCCTTTGCCTCTTCCTCGGCATCGGTTTTTTGGTACTCATCTCTCTGCGCTTTGTGTGACGCGAAGGATCGAACATGCCCCGCAGCCTCAATGGACCTCTTCGCATCGGCATCGGCGGCCCCGTTGGCTCGGGCAAGACGACGCTCTGCGAAATGCTGCTCAAGGCCATGCGCGACCGCTATTCCATGGCCGTTGTCACCAATGACATCTACACCCAGGAAGACGCGCTGATCCTGTCGCGCGTGCAGGCCATTTCCGAGGACCGCATTGTCGGCGTCGAGACCGGCGGCTGCCCGCATACCGCCATCCGTGAGGATGCCTCGCTCAACCTTGCTGCCATCGATGGCCTCAACCAGAAATTTCCCGATCTCGACATCATCCTGATCGAGAGCGGCGGCGACAATCTCGCAGCGACCTTCTCGCCTGACCTGGCCGACCTGACCATCTATGTCATCTCCGTGGCACAGGGCGAAAAGGTGCCGCGCAAGGGTGGCCCGGCTATTTCCCGCTCCGACTTGCTGGTGATTACCCATACCGACCTCGCCCAATATGTGGGCGCCAGCCTCGCAGTGATGGAAAGCGACACGCAGAAGGTACGCGAAGGCCGGCCCTATGTTTTCACCGACCTGCTGCGCCGAGAAAGCCTCGACCAGATCATCGCCTTTATCGAAAAGCATGGCGGCTTTGTCGCCGAGGCTGCCGAGTAGACGACATTGAGCAGCGACCCGATCCGCCTGCGCCGCTCGCTCGCCGGTTTCGCCCCATCGATATCTGCTCCGCCAGACGTGGTTCTCATGCCGCTCTGGCAGGCAAAGCCCATCGCCCTCCATCGCCTGCTGCAACTGGCCTATGCAGGTGGCGGCGGCACGGTGGGCAGCTTCGAGCATTGGTGGTGGCCACTGGTTGAGGACAGCGAATTCGATCCCGCCCTCGTCCTGATTGCGGCCGACGCCACCGGCACACTTGTTGGCCTCGCCCAATGCTGGACCAGCGGCTTCCTCAAGGACCTTGTTGTCGCTCCCGATGCCCGTAACCGGCAGATTGGCTCCTGGTTGCTGGACACCATCTTCGCCGCATTCGCCGCCCGCGGTGCGCCCCATATCGATCTCAAGGTCGAGGGCGACAACGCGGCGGCCCAGCGCTTCTATGCCCGCCACGGCATGGTCGCGGTCGAGATTTAGGCGAAGCTGGCCCCGGTCAGCTCTTCCGAAACCTCCCACAGGCGACGTGCCACGGCGCCATCGAGTGCCCCCTCCGGCACCCGTGAGCGCGCCGGATAGCCTCGCGTTTCGCCCAAGCCGTCCGGCCCATAGTAACCGCCGCCTTCAGCCTCCGGTGCCGTTGCCGCATAGAGCGTAGGCAGCGCCCCCTGTGCTGCCGGCTGGAACAGGAACCAGAGGTAAGTGCGGGTCAATCCAACCAGGCTCATGCGCCCCGGCGCATTGTGTAAGAGGTCCGTGCGCGAAACGCCCGGATGCGCGCCGATGCTTGTTACGCCCCAGCCACCCTCGCTGCTGCGACGCTGCAATTCCCGCGCAAAGCTCAGGCAGGCCACCTTCGACTGCCCATAAGCCTTCATTGGCACATAGGACTTAGTCGATTGCAGGTCCGAAAAGTCGATCCGGCCATTGCGGGCGGCAACGCTGGAGAGGCTGACGACCCTCGCATTCTTTCCCTTGCGCAACAGCGGCATCAGGCCTGCGGTGAGGGCGAAATGCCCCAGATAATTTGTGCCCAGTTGCAGCTCAAAACCGTCCTCCGTCTCCTGGCGCTGCGGCGGCACCATTACCCCGGCATTGTTGATGAGAATGTCGACGGCGTCGCGTTCCCCCGCGAGCCGATTGGCAAAATCCCGAACCGACTGGAGGCTCGCCAGGTCGAGCTGTCCGAACTCGACCTTTGCCCCCTTCACCTCGGCCCGCAGCTTCGCAACTGCATCGGCGCCCTTTTGCGCGTTGCGGCCGGCAAGGATGACCTCGGCCCCTGCCCTGGCGAGCGCCAGCGCATCCTCATAGCCGAGCCCGCCCGTACCGGTGACCACTGCCACGCGTCCATCCTGTCGGGGAATATCCGAAGTCGTCCACTTGCTCATTGCATAATCCTTTTTGCACTCAGTGCAGATTTAAATATTGCACTCAGTGCAGAATTGCAAGCGAGAGATTTTCGCGCTAACCACAGCCCATGGGACTTCGGGAACAAAAGCGGCAGGAAACACTCTCCCGCATCACGCGCAGTGCGATGGAGCTGTTTGCCCGCCAGGGCTACGAAGCGACGACGATCGAGGCGATCGCGGCGGCGGCCGGCATCTCTCGGCGCACCTTCTTCCACTATTTCAAGACCAAGGACGACGTCCTGCTTTCCCAGCAGGCTGGGCTTGGCGAGCAGTTGATTGCGGCCCTGGCCGCAGAACCCGATGCCGGCACGCCCATGCGGACGGTGCACGCCGCCATGCGCCGCATTGCCTCCTCCTACCCGCTGGAAGAGCTGGTGGTCATCGACCGCCTGATGCTGTCCATCGAGGCCGTGCAGTCCCGGAAGCAGGCCAATTATATAAGGGACGAAAAACTCGTGCTCGAGGCGCTGCGCCAGCGTTGGCCAATGGAAGACGATATGTCTCTTCGGGTCACTGCCTTCGTCGCCATTGGCTGCACCCGGCTATCACTGGATGCCTGGCGCGCGGCCGGCGGCACGCGGCCGATCGTCGAGTATCTCGACCGTGCCTTTGCCGCGTTGACATCGGATCTGGCGCGCGGCTGAGGCTTCAGCCCACCATCACCACATGGCTGACGAGCCGTCCGTCGCGCAAGTGATGGACCAATAGCCCGGGCGGCTCCACCACTTCGCTGTCCTTGTCGTCGAGCCGCAGCCGGTTGGCTTTCTTGATCGACGGCGCCATGGTCGCCTGCCGCCCGGCAAAGGTGGTGAACAGCGGTCGGTGCACATGCCCACAGGAAAAGCCCACCACGGTTTCGCCTGCCGCCTCGATCACGGCGGCAAGGCCATCGCCGTTGAAGCAGATATTGCGGTCCTTCCCGGTAATAGCAGTCGGGAACGGATGCTGGTGCTGGAAGATCAGCGTCGGCACCAACGACTCCGCCAACTCCGTCGCCAGCCAGTCCAGCACTGGCGCGGCATCGCCATGGTCTGCGCCATCCACGGTCACGTCGAGACCGATCAGCCGCATGTCTCCGACCACGCCCGTACAGTTGAGCGGCCTGTCGGACGTCCAGGCGAAGCGGTCGCCGAATGCACGCCGCATCTCCGCATGGTCATCGACATTGCCCGGCACGACAAAATAGGGAGCGCCGAGCTTTTCGAGCCGCTTCCTCACGCGCGGATACTCGGTTTCGAAGTCGGCCTCGCAGAGGTCACCGCTGACGATCAGCGCGTCGGGCCGGAGCGGCCTCAGCCACTCCAGCACCTTGTCCAGCCGCTCGATGGCTCGCTCGGAGCCATCGGCGTGGATGTCGCTGATCTGCGCAACGATCATTGGGCCTGGGGCCGCACGAGTGCCACCACCGAGCGGGGCGGCAGGGTCGCCGTGCCCTGGTTGACCGGCACGGCCTCACCCGGATCGGACTGGATGCCGATGGCCCAGTCGCCTTCGGGCAGGTGCGCTACCACCGGGTCGATCCGCCGGTTGAACCACACCAGGACTTCATCGTCCTTGTGCTTGAGATGCATGCCGAGCACCGAAGCGGAACTGTCGTTCCAATCGCCCTCGTTCATCTCGCGTCCATCCGGATGCAGCCAGGTGACGTCGCGCAAGCCGTTGCGATCCTGCCCGCTGAGCCAATGATCATGGCTGACCGCCGGATGCTCCTGGCGGAAGGCATTGACCGCCGCCACGAAATCCACCAGCGCACCATCGGCGCCTTCCCAGTCGACCCAGGTGATTTCATTGTCCTGGGCATAGGCATTGTTGTTGCCCTGCTGGGTGCGGAACATTTCGTCGCCCTGCTGGATCAGCGGCGTGCCGCGCGACAGGAACAGCGTCGCCAGCATGGCGCGAACGTCGCGCTTGCGGGCGGCATTGATGTGCTCGTCTTCGGTCTCGCCCTCGACACCGCAGTTCCAGGACTGGTTGTTGTTGTGACCGTCCTTGTTGTTCTCGCCATTCGCGTCATTGTGCTTGTCGTGATAGGTCACGAGATCGCGCAGCGTGAACCCGTCATGCACGGCCAGCATGTTGACGCCATGGCTGGGTTTGCGGCCAGCCACGTCGAAGATTTCCGCCGAACCCGATACTTTGCCGGCCAGCGCACCGATCTTGGCCGGTTCGCCCTTCCAGAAGGCACGGATTTCGTCGCGATAGGTGTCGTTGTGCTCGGCGAATTCCTGGCCGAACTTGCCCACCGCATAACCGCCCGGACCCGGGTCCCATGGCTCGGCCACGAGAATGACCTTGCTCAGCACCGGATCGGCCTTGATCTTCTTGAGCATCTCCGCTTCCGGGTTGAAGCCCGGATCGCGCCCGAGCACCGTCGCGAGGTCGAAGCGGAAACCGGCAACGCCCAGCTCCTCAACATAGTAGCGCAGGCTTTCGATCACCAGCCGCTGCACGGCTGGGTGGTCGCAGCGCAGCGTATTGCCGGTGCCGGTATCGTTGACGAGGTACTTCTTCCCGTCGACCTCGACCCAGCGGTAATAGGTCTGCGGATCGAGCCCCATCATCGAGAGGATCGGCCCCTGCTGATCGCCCTCGCCGGTATGGTTATAGACCACGTCGAGGATCACGTTGATCCCCGCCTTGCGGTAGGTATCGGTCATCACCCGCAATTCCTGCGGGCCCCGCGGCACCAGCCGCGGGTCGACCGCGAAATAGGCTACGGGGTTGTAGCCCCAGGCATTGGTCAGCCCCAGCGCCGGCAGGTGGCCCTCGTCGATCCAGGCGGCCGTCGGCATCAACTGCACCGTGTCCACACCCAGATGCTTGAAGTGGTCGATCACCCGGCGCGTCGTCAGCGCCGCCACAGTGCCGCGCAGGGGCCCCTGCACGCTGGGGTGGCGCATGGTGAAGCCGCGCACGTTGAGTTCGTAAAAGAGCTTGGGATGCTTTTTCCGGCGCGGCTTGGCTGGATCATCGGTCAGGCCGCGGACGATGGCCTTGGGCACCAGCGGCGCGGTATCCACCGCTTCCTCGCGGCCGAGACGCAGGCGCGGCGACCGCACGAACACCCGGTCGAGATGGCGGGCATAGGGGTCAACCAGAAGCTTGTTCGGATCGAAAAACAGGCCCTGGTCCGGGTCATAGGGGCCGTCGGCCCTGAGGCCATAGCGGGCGCCTGCCGCGACATTGGCGATCAGCGCGGCGTGGATATTGTCCTGCCGCACATCGAGCTCGTAGCGCCCGATTTCTTCGTCCTGTTCGTTGAAGAGGCAGACCCAGATCTGGGATGCGCCTTCCGAATAGACGGCAAAGTTCACCCCCTCGGGGGTGATGGTCGCGCCGAGATGTTCCGTGCGCCCGGCATTGGGCACAAGCTGTGGTTCCATGGAAAGGGCCGATCTAGGTAATGACGCTGGGTTCGGTGCGTCCGGTTCTGGCCTTGATCCCTGCCAACTGTTCAGCGATCCCGATAAGGGGTTCGAGTGCGAGCTGGGTGTCGAGATCGTGGCGTCCATCGGCGGCCTCATAGCGTTCAAGGTAGACGCGCAACGTTGCCCCCACAGTGCCGGTTCCGGAGAGGCGCAGCACAATGCGCGAGCCGTCCGCAAAGCCGATACGCACGCCCTGCATGGAACTGGTCGAGCCGTCGACCGGGTCGTGATAGGTGAAGTCGTCGGCATAGGCGACCTGCAGATCGTCCTCGAACACTTTGCCCGGCAGCGACGGCAGCTTGGCCCGCAGCTCCTGCATCAGCGTATTGGCGATGCCGGCGTCGACTTCCTCGTAATCGTGCCGCGTGTAGTAATTCCGGCCATACGTCTTCCAATGCTCGCGCACGATCTCATCGACGCTCTGCTTGCGCACGGCGAGAATGTTGAGCCAGAGCAGCACGGCCCAGAGCCCGTCCTTTTCGCGCACATGGTTCGAGCCGGTGCCCGCGCTTTCCTCGCCGCAGATGGTCACGCGGCCGGCATCGAGCAGGTTGCCGAAAAACTTCCAGCCCGTCGGCGTCTCGTGCATTTCGATGCCGAGCTTCTCGGCCACCCGGTCCGCCGCCGCGCTGGTCGGCATCGAGCGGGCAATGCCTGCGATGCCGGCCTTGTAGCCCGGCGCCAGATGCGCATTGGCCGCCAGCAGCGCCAGCGAGTCCGAGGGCGTCACGAACCGGTTCTTGCCGATGATCAGGTTACGGTCACCATCGCCATCCGACGCGGCGCCAAAATCCGGACCCTCCGGGGTCATCAGCAGGTCATGCATATCCTTGCAATAGACCAGGTTCGGGTCCGGATGCCCGTCATTGAAGGTCGGCGACGGCGTGCCGTTGACGACCGTGCCCTTGGGCGCGCCGAGCAGTCCCTCGATGATGGCATGGGCAAAGGGGCCGGTCACCGCATTCATGGCGTCGAAGGTCATGCGGAAGCCGCCCGCGAACAGCCCCCTGATGGCGTCGAAATCGAACAGCGTCTGCATTAGGTCCGCATAGTCGGCGACCGGGTCGATCACCTCGACCACCATGTCCCCGACCCTCTGCGTCCCGATGGCGTCGAGGTCGATGTCGTCGGTCTCCAGCGTCTTGTAGCTGGTAATCACCTTGGTGCGCGCGAAGACCGCATCGGTGATCTTCTCGGGCGCCGGGCCGCCATTGCCGATATTGTACTTGATGCCGAAATCGCCTTCCGGCCCGCCCGGATTGTGGCTGGCCGACAGCACCAGCCCGCCGAACGCCTTGTAGTGCCGGATCACATGGCTGGCGGCCGGCGTCGAGAGAATACCGCCCTGCCCCACCAGCACCTTGCCGAAGCCATTGGCCGCGGCGATGCGGATGGCCTTCTGGATAGCGACGTCATTGTAAAAGCGCCCGTCCCCGCCGATCACCAGCGTCTTGCCGGCAAACCCTTCGAGGCTGTCGAAGATCGCCTGGATGTAGTTCTCGACATAATTGGGCTGGCTGTAGACGGTCACGCGTTTCCGCAGGCCCGAAGTGCCGGGCTTCTGGTCGGCATAGGGCGTCGTCTCAATCGTCTTGGGCGTCATCTGTCGAATATCCGATCAATGAGGCATAGAGCTGGGCATAGCGGGCGGCGCTGGCTTCCCAGCTCACATCCGATTTCATCCCCCGCCTTTGCATTTTCTTCCAGGTTTTCTCGTCCGCATAGAGCGCCAGCGTGCGCCGGATGGCGTCGGCCAGCGCCCCGGCATCGGGCGGCGCAAACTGTATGCCCGTCGCCACCTCGGCCTGCATGGCCGCGATATTGGCGTCGATGACCGTGTCATTGAGCCCGCCGACGCGACTGACCAGCGGAATGCAGCCATAGCGAAGCGCATAGAGCTGCGTCAGCCCACACGGCTCGAAACGCGAGGGCACGACCATCACGTCCGCCCCGCCCTGGATCAGGTGGCTGAGCTTCTCGTTATAGCCGGTGATCATGCCGACCCGGCCCGGATGCGCTTGTGCCGCTCCGCGCACCGCGTTTTCCAGCTCCGTGTCGCCCGAACCGAGCACCGCCAATTGCCCGCCCGCGGCCACCAGCATGTCGATATTGGCAACGAGCAGGTCGATGCCCTTCTGCCAGGTCAGCCGGCTCACCACCGAGAACAGCGGCCCGTCTGAAGGTTCGAGCCCGAACGCTTCCTGCACCGCGCGCTTGTTGTTGATGCGCCCCTGGACGCTGTTGGCCGTATAGTTTTGCACCAGGGCCGGATCGGTCGCCGGATCCCAGGCCGAGGTGTCGATGCCATTGAGCACGCCAAAGACCGTGCTCGAGCGGTTATTGAGCAGCCCTTCGAGGCCCATGCCATAGGCCGGCGTGCGGATTTCGGCAGCATAGGTGGGCGACACCGTCGTCACCACATCGGCGCACTCGACGCCCGCCTTGAGATAACCGACGCCGCCATAATACTCGACGCCTTCCACCGAGAAGGCGTGCGGCGGCAGCCGCAACTGCCCGAAAATGTCCGCACCGTAAGTGCCCTGGAAGGCCATGTTATGGACGGTCATGACCGTCTTGAGCGTGGCCGAGGGACCGTACTTCACATAGGCCGGCACGAGGCCCGCCTGCCAGTCATGCGCATGGATGACCTGCGGGCTATAGCCGTCCACAAGCCCCAGCCCCAGTTCCGAGGCGACCCAGCTCAGCGCCGCGAACCGCTTCCAGTTGTCCGGCCAGTCCCAGCCTTCCGGGCCCATATAGGGATTACCCGGCCGGTCATAGAGCGAGGGCGCGTCGAGCACGATGAGGTCGAGGCCCTCGACACGCCCGGCAATCAGTCGACCGGTCGTGCCGAACAGGTCATCGAACCGCGCCACCTCGCGCCCGCCGGTCATGCGGCCCAGCACCGCCGGGTAGCCCGGCACCAAAGTGCGCATGGTGACGCCGGATCCTGCCAGCGCTCCCGGCAGGGCTCCTGCCACATCGGCCAGCCCGCCGGTTTTGACCAGCGGGTAGAGCTCGGAAGCAACCGAAAGGACTTCGATCATCGATCAGCCAGGTACTTGTTGATCATCGCCTGGGTGACCAGCGTCACGCCCTCGTCGGTGCGCCGGAACCATTTGGCGTCGAATTCCGGATCCTCGCCGACCACCAGGCCTTCGGGGATGGAAACGCCGCGATCGATGACCACTTTCTTGAGCCGCGCATTGCGCCCGATATCGCAATAGGGTAGCACCACCGCCTCCTCGAGCACCGAGTAGGAATGCACCCGCGAGCCGGTGGACAGCAGCGTGCGCTGCAGGTGCCCGCCCGAGATGATGCAGTCGCCCGAGACCAGCGAATTCACCGCAGAGCCGCGCCGCCCGTCGAAATCATGCACGAACTTGGCCGGCGGCGTGATTTCCGCATAGGTCCAGATCGGCCAGTCGCGATCATAAAGATCGAGCTGCGGATTGATGTCGGTGAGGTCGATATTGGCCTTCCAATAGGCGTCCACCGTACCGACGTCGCGCCAGTAACTGATCTTCTCGTTGCTCGATCGCACGCAGGAGCGGTTGAAGCGGTGCGCCCAGGCCGTGCCGTTCTTGACGATATAGGGAATGATATCCTTGCCGAAGTCGCGGCTCGAGCCTTCCGTGGCGGCGTCGCGGCGGAGCTGCTCCATCAGGAAGCGCGTCTCGAACACATAGATGCCCATCGAGGCCAGTGCCATGTCCGGCCGGTCCGGGATGCCTGGCGGGTCCTTCGGCTTCTCGACGAAATCCACCACCCGGTCGCGCCCGTCGACATGCATAACACCGAAGCCGGTAGCCTCCATCCGCGGCACTTCGAGGCACCCGATAGTCACGTCTGCGCCCGTATCCACGTGCTGGCGAAGCATGATTTCGTAGTCCATCTTGTAGATGTGGTCGCCCGCCAGGATGACGATATAGCGGGCGCCGTAATCCTCGATGATGTCCATGTTCTGGTACACGGCGTCGGCCGTGCCCGCATACCACATGTCCTCGGCCACGCGCTGCGAAGCCGGGAGCACGTCAAAGCTCTCGTTGCGCTCCTGCCGGAGGAAGTTCCAGCCGCGCGACAGGTGGCGGATCAGCGAATGCGCCTGGTACTGCGTCGCCACCGAGATGCGGCGGATACCCGAATTGATGGCATTGGAAAGCGCGAAGTCGATGATGCGCGCCTTGCCGCCGAAATAGACGGCCGGTTTGGCGCGTCGGTCGGTCAGCTCCATGAGACGGGTGCCACGGCCCCCCGCCAGCACATAGGCCATGGCCTCGCGTGCCAGCGGCGATGGTACTCGATAGTCAGCCATTAAAAGTCCCTCCGCAAAAGCCCGGATTCAACCGGGTCTTGTACCCCGCGAACCAGAGCCGGATCAGCTCGGTTCGTACTTCAAGAATAGTGTCGCCAATGGTGGCAGGAAAAGCTCGGCCTCGGCCGGAAAGTGCTGCCCCTCGACGGCCTTGGCAATAACGGCGCCTTGGTTGCCTGTGTTCCCGCCCGAATACCAACCGGCATCGGTATTGATGCGCTCGACCCAGCGACCGGCCTTGGGCAGCGGCACCTTGTAGTGGCTGCGTGGCACTGGCGTGAAATTGGAGATCACCAGCACCGGGTCGGCGTCGGGCGCCTTGCGCACCCAGGCCAGCACCGAGTTGGAGTGGTCATTGCCGATCACCCAGTCGAACCCGTCTGGCTCGCAATCGCGTTCGTGCAGCGCCGGCAGGCTGCGATAGGCGGCGTTGAGGTCGGCGACCAGCCGGCGCATACCTTCATGCGGCGCGGAATCCAGCAGCCACCAATCCAGCGACCGGCTTTCGCTCCACTCCTCGCGCTGGGCGAATTCCTGGCCCATGAACAAGAGCTTCTTGCCCGGATGCCCCCACATGAAGGCGAGATAGCCCCGCAGATTGGCGAATTGCTGCCAGTCGTCGCCCGGCATCTTGTTGAGCAGCGATCCCTTGCCATGCACCACTTCGTCATGGCTGAGCGGCAGCACGAAGTTCTCGCTGAAGGCGTAGACCATGCCGAAGGTCATGTCGTTGTGGTGGTAGCGCCGATGGATCGGCGCCCGGCTCATGAAACGCAGCGTGTCGTTCATGAAGCCCATGTTCCACTTGAAGCCGAAGCCTAGGCCGCCCGCATAGGTCGGCGCGCTGACGCCCGGCCACGAGGTCGATTCCTCGGCGATCATGAAGGCGCCGGGGAAATTGCGGTACACCTCCGCATTAACCCGCTGCAGGAAAGCCACCGCCTCGAGGTTCTGGTTGCCGCCATGCTTGTTGGGCACCCACTGACCTGGCTGGCGCGAATAATCGAGATAGAGCATCGAGGCCACCGCATCGACGCGCAGGCCATCGATATGGAACTGCTCGAACCAGTAGAGCGCATTGTTGGTGAGGTACGACGACACCTCCTTGCGCCCAAAATTGTAGATCGCCGTGTTCCAGTCCGGGTGGAAGCCCTGGCGCGGGTCCTCGTGTTCGTAAAGCGCCGTGCCGTCGAAATGCGACAGGCCGAATTCATCGGTCGGGAAATGTGCCGGCACCCAGTCGAGGATGACGCCGAGCCCTGCCTCGTGGGCGGCATTGACGAAGCGCGCAAACCCAGCCGGGTCGCCGAAGCGCGAAGTCGGCGCGAAGAGGCCCGTGGGCTGGTACCCCCAGCTCGGATCGAAGGGATGCTCGGAAACCGGCAGCAGTTCGAGATGCGTGTAGCCCATGTCGGCGGCATAGGCGACGAGCTGCTCGGCCAACTGGTCGTAGCTCATGAACGTGCCGTCCGGCCGGCGCCGCCACGATCCCAGATGCACTTCGTAGATGGACATGGGCGTGCGCCGCCAGTCATGGGTGGCGCGCTCTTCCATATATTTCTGGTCGGTCCACGCAAAGGGTGTCGGATCGGGCACCACGGACGCATTGCGCGGCCGCAACTCGGCCTGCCGCGCGAACGGGTCGGCCTTGAGCGGCAGCACCTGTCCGTTGGGGCCGACGATTTCATATTTGTAGATCGTGCCGGTTCCCAGCACCGGGATGAACACTTCCCAGATGCCCTGCCGGTTGCGCATCGGGTGGCGGCGGCCATCCCACTCGTTCCACGGCCCGACCACCGAGACCCGCTGCGCGTTCGGCGCCCAGACGGCGAAATGCGTGCCGTGAATGCCCTCGAACTCCATTTCATGGGCGCCCAGCTTGTCCCACAGCCGCAGGTGGCTGCCCTCGCCGATATAGTAATCGTCCATCGGCCCGAGCACCGGCCCGAAAGAATAAGGGTCATGGACGGTCCAGGAGCCGCCCGCATTCCTGGCTTCGTAGCGCACCGGTTGGCGGGCGTTGATAGTCACCTTGGCTTCGAAGAACCCGGCCGAGTGGCGCGGGATCATGTGCCCCAGCGGGGTGCCGTCGAGGGTAAAGGCGTCGAGCGTTTCGGCATGGGGCACGAAGGCGCGCAGCACCCAGTGCCCGTCCACCTCGTGCAGGCCCAGGAAAGCGAAGGCATTGCTGTGGCGGCCCGCCACGACTGCCTCGATTTCCCGTCCGTCGGCCTGCCAGTTTTCCTTCGTCACGCTCACGCCCACACTCCCCCGTCGACCTGCCTGGTACGTGCAGGTCAGAAACAAATTCTGCGCCGCCCCCGCTTCTCGCCGGCGGGCCTGCTGCGCAACGACAACCCTCAGGCCGTCGGCACGTTCCAGATGTCCTGCGCATATTGCCGGATTGTCCGGTCCGACGAGAAGAAGCCAACGCTGGCCGTGTTGCGGATGGCCATGGCCCGCCACGTCTTCTTGTCGCGCCAGAGCTCGTCGACCCTGGCCTGCGCCGCGGCATAGGCGTCGAAGTCACGCGCCACCATGAACCAGTCATGGTCGTAGAGCCCGCCGATCAAGTCTCGGTAGCGATGCGGGTCATCGGGCGAGAACACGCCCGAGGCGATGGAGTCGAGCGCCTCGCGCAGGCGCGGCGAAGCATCGATGGCGCCACGCGGCACTTCCGAGCGGCGGCGCTTTTCTTCCACTTCCTCGGTCGTCAGGCCGAAGATGACGATATTGTCGGCGCCCACTTCCTTGTGCATCTCGACATTGGCGCCATCCATGGTGCCGATGGTGACCGCACCATTGGCCATGAACTTCATGTTGCCGGTGCCCGAAGCTTCCATGCCGGCCGTCGAGATCTGCTCGGAAAGGTCGGCCGCCGGGACGATCACCTCGGCAAGGCTCACATTGTAGTTGGGCAGGAACACAACCTTGAGCAGGCCCCGCACCGCCGGGTCGTTGTTGATGACCCGCGCCACGTCGTTGATCAGCTTGATGATCAGCTTGGCGTTCCAGTAGCTCGGTGCCGCCTTGCCCGCGAAGATCTTCACCCGCGGCACCCATTCCCGTTCCGGATGGGCGCGGATTTCATCGTACAGCGCCACGGCATGGATGATGTTCAGCAACTGCCGCTTGTATTCGTGGATGCGCTTGATCTGCACGTCGAACAGCGCATCGGGATCGATCTTGATGTTGAGCCGGTCCTTGACCAGCTTGGCCAGCCGCTTCTTATTCTCCAGCTTGACCGCCGCGAATTGCTTCTGGAAGCCCGGGTCCTCCGCATGCGGCAGGAGCTGGTGCAGCTTGTCCACGTCATCGAGGAAGTCCGGCCCGATCCGCTCGCTGAGGAGCCTGGTGAGCGACGGATTGCATTGCATCAGCCAGCGTCGCGGCGTGATACCGTTGGTCTTGTTGTTGATGCGCTCCGGATAGAGCTTGTGGAGGTCCGCAAACACGGTCTGCTTCATCAGCTCCGTATGCAGCGCCGAAACGCCATTGATCGAGTGCGAGCCCACGAAGGCCAGTTGCCCCATGCGCACGCGCCGCCCGCCATGCTCGTCGATCAGCGACACCGCTGCCGCCTGTTGGTCGGTAAATCCGGCTTTGCTCCGTGCCTCGGTCAGCACGTCGGCATTGATCTGGTAGATGATCTGCATGTGCCTGGGCAGCAGCCGCTCCATCAGCGAAACCGGCCAGCTTTCCAGCGCCTCTGGCAGGAGCGTGTGGTTGGTATAGCCGAACGTGCCCTTGGCGATCTTCCAGGCCTTTTCCCACTTGATACCGTTGTCGTCGACCATGATGCGCATGAGCTCGGCCACCGAAATGGCCGGGTGCGTGTCGTTGAGCTGGATGGCTACCTTGTCGGGAAGCGAGCCGAGGTCGCCATATTGCTGCAGGTGGCGCCGCACGATGTCCTGCAGCGACGCCGAGGAGAAGAAGAATTCCTGCCGCAGCCGCAATTCCTGCCCTGCCGCCGTCGAGTCGGCGGGATAGAGCACCCGCGTAATGGCTTCCGCCTTGGCGCTTTCCTCGAGTGCGCCGATATGGTCGCCCGAATTGAACTTGTCGAGCAGGATCGGGTCGATCGGCTGGGCGCTCCAGAGGCGCAGCGTATTCACCCGTGCGCCGCGCCAACCCACGATCGGCGTGTCATAGGCCACCGCCAGCAGGTGCTCGTTGGGCCGCCATTCCTGCCGCACTTCGCCATCCGCGTCAGTGACCGGCTCGACATGCCCGCCGAAGCCGACCTCGTAGGCGCTCTCGCGCCGCTCGAATTCCCACGGATTGCCATGGGCGAGCCAGTCTTCCGGCAACTCGACCTGCCAGCCCTCGCTCATTTCCTGGCGAAACAGGCCATGCACATAGCGGATGCCATAGCCATAGGCCGGGATTTTCACCGAGGACATGGACTCGAGAAAGCACGCGGCGAGGCGCCCTAGGCCACCATTGCCGAGCGCCGCGTCGGGCTCGAGGTTGATAAGGTCGCCGAGGTCGACATTGAGGTTCTTGAGCGCCTGGGCCACCGGCTCCATCAGGCCCACATTGCTCATCGCGTCGCGCATCAGCCGGCCGATGAGGAACTCGAGGCTGAGGTAGTAGACGCGCTTGTTGGAGGTCCGCCACGTCTCGCGCGAACTCTCCATCCAGCGGTCCATGACCCGGTCGCGCACCGCCAGGATAGTCGCGCGCAGCCAATCGTGCGGCCGGGCGACGATGGGGTCCTTGCCGACGGAATAGATAAGGTTTTCAAGGATTTCGGCCTGCAGGGCCTCAACGGTCGTGGCGCGGGGTTCGGGCGTGGGAGCATCGTAGACGATCGGTTTTTGCGGCATGTCGCAATCCAGTGTTCATGACGATATTCCCCTCAGAATAGGGGCACTCTTGCACTTAATTTGTGCATCGGAAAGCCCCCATGGGCAGCCCCACCGCCTAGCTGCCCTGCACGGGCTGCGCGGAACGACTGGCCGCGGCCTCGGCTTCGTCCTTCCCCACAGACACCCCGCCCTCGCGCGCCTGGTCGCGGGCATTGCTGAGCAGCAACTGCCCCCCGGTGCGCCAGTCCTCGCCATTGAGCTGCAGCTCGAACCGCTCACGGTCGCGCGCCTTGACGCCTTCGAGCACGTCCTCGATCTGCTGCTCGTCAGCACCCATCAGGCGGATGGCTTCGCCGCCGAAAGTCACCGCCGAGTCGAACAGTTCGCGCTTCTGGTAATCCACCCCGGCCTGCACCAGTTCGATGGCATGTACGCGGTCGAAGGCCCGCGCCATCACCCGCGCCAGCGGAAACTCGTCGCGCAGCAGTTCGACAATCCGGGTCGTCTGGGTCTTCTCATTGGTGCAGACGAGGATCAGGTCAGCCGAACCGGCGCCCGCCGCCCGCAGGATATCGAGCCGCGTCCCGTCGCCGTAATAAACCTTGAAGCCAATCTGCGCGGCGGCGCGGATCATCTCGGTATCGTTGTCGATGATCGACACCGAATAGCGCTGCGCCAGCAGCGGCTGGCTGGCGATCTGGCCGAAGCGGCCGAAGCCGATGATCAGCACCCGGCCCGAAAGGCCCTCCGCCGTCTCGATGCCGTCCATCGACTGCACTGTCTTGGGTATCAGGTAGCGCAGCCCGATCATGGCGAAGGGTGTCAGCACCATCGAGACGATGACAGTCGCCGTGAAGATAGCATTGGTCGGTCCATCGATCAGCCCGCTGGCCGCCGCCGTCGTATAGAGCACGAAGGCGAATTCGCCGCCCTGCCCCATCAGCACCGCGCGCTCCAGCGCCTCGCCATGCCCCGATCGCAGCACCCGCGCGATCACATAGATCGCCGTGGCCTTGACCAGCATATAGGCGACGACGCTCATAGCAATGATCTGCCAGTTGGCGCCGACCACATCGAGGTCGAGCGACATGCCCACTGCCAAAAAGAACAGCCCCAGCAGCAGCCCGCGGAATGGCTCCACATCGGCCTCGAGCTGATGCTTGAAGGTCGAGGTCGAGAGCAAGACGCCGGCAAGGAACGCACCCATGGCCATGGACAATCCGCTGACCTGGAACAGCAGCGCCGCGCCCAGCACCACCAGCAGAGCCGCCGCCGTCATCACCTCGCGCACCTTGGCCTGGGCCAGGAGCGAGAAGAACGGATTCATGATCCGCCGCCCGAGGAAGATCAGCAGCAGCACCGCGCCCAGCGCGACGCCGATCGAGATTAGACGCGTCAACAGCGAGACGTCGCCCGTCGAGGGCGCCAGCAGCGCCACCACAGCCAGCAGCGGCACGATCGCGAGGTCTTCGAGCAGCAGGATCGACACCATCTTCTGGCCGCCTTCCGTCGCCAGCTCCCCGCGTTCACCCAGGATCTGCATGACGATGGCGGTGGACGTGAGCACAAAGCCCATGCCGAAGACGAAGGCGACGATGGGCGCAAAGCCAAGCAGCACGCCGACCCCGGTCAACAGCGCGCCGCAGATGCCCACCTGAATGACGCCGAGACCGAATATCTGCTTGCGCAGGGCCCAGAGGCGGCTGGGCTCCATTTCGAGCCCGATGATGAAGAGAAAGAGTACGACGCCCATTTCGGCCGTTGCCAGCACCGATGCGGGGTCCGAAATCAGCCCGAAGCCGGAGGGGCCAAGCAGCAACCCTGCCGCGAGATAACCCAGCACCGAGCCGAGGCCGACGCGCTTGAAGATCGGCACCGCAATGGTGCCCGCCGCCAGCAGCGCCACGATAGGCACGAGGTCCACGCCATGATGAGCCGCCTCGGCCGCATGCGCTACAACTTCACCGGCCATTCGGCACCCCTGACTCGTTGAGTGCCGAGACTGGTGCGGCTATGCCCCGCCGTCAAGCTGGACGCGCGCAGGTCACGCCTTCAGCTTGCGCTGGGCTCGACCCCGGTCGGCCCGGTGCCCTGCGGCGGCTCGCGGCGTTCCTGCTTGCGGATTTCGGTCTTGGATTCCGTTTCAGCGTCGAGACGCTGCTCGCGGATCGCCTGCGCCGCATTGGCCAGCAGCTCGTCGCGATCCGTCATGCGCGCGGTGCGACGCACCGGCCGGCGCGGCGCCACAGGTTTGCTGGGCAGTGCGTGGAGGATCATCGATTGCGCCATCAGCAGGGTCGGCACGGCGACGAGGCCACCCACCGGGCCCCAGGCCCAGATCCAGAAGGTGATCGAAAGGAAGATGATGAACGGGTTGAGGGTCAGCGAACGGCCGATGAAATGCGGCGTAAAAATCTGCCCTTCGACGAAGTTGATGCCGGCATAGCAGGCGACCGGCAGGAGGATCTGCACCAGTTCGGTCTGCGTGCCGAGCCCCACGGCCAGCAGCACGGTGATCATGATGGCCTGGCCCACATAGGGGATGTAGTTGAGCACCGCGGCCATCGCGCCCCAGAGGATCGGCGAGGGCATGCCGATGATCCACATGGCGATCGCAACCGCCGTGCCGACACAGAGGTTGATCATGGTGACCGACAAAAGGAACCGGCTGACCTTCTGCTCCACATCGCGGAACACATGCGCCGTGCGCCAGCGCATCCGCCGGGTCACGCACATGGACAGCACCGACATGCGGATATGGTCGCGGGTCGCGACGAAGAAGTAGAGGCTGGCGAGGAAGATCGCGATTTGCGCGAGGATGGTAGGCGCCAGCATGGCGACGCCGGTCACGGCGCTACCGTCTTCCACCTGCACCGACATGGTGCTGCTATTGCCCAGCACCGAGGTGAGCTGCTCCTGGAACTGTCCGACCGATTCCAGCGGTTCCCGCAGGTTCGCAAGCTGGGCCTGCAGCTTTTCCCAGATCAGCGGAGCCCGCGCCACCCATTCGCTGAGCGGCACGGCGAAAAGCAGCGAAAAGCCGGCGATCACACCGAGCAGCAGGAGCACCACGACCCCTGCGGACAGGGCCGGCGGCACGCCCCAGCGCTCCACCCGGTCGGCCACCGGACCGAACATCAGCCCCACCACGATGGCCAGCGTTACTGGGGCCAGGAAGAACTGGCCAGCGCGCAGCATGGTCAGCAGCACGGCAAAGCCGATGCCCACCATGGCGAGCCGCGCGACCACGTTGAGGATGCGCTCGAACTGGCTTTCGGTGGAATCGACAGGCGCTAGGCGCGCATAGGGTTGACGCATGGAAGTTTCCGCTGGCTGGAGCTATGGCGAAAACGTGGCGTGGGCCACTTCGTTCCGCAGCCAGTCGACCTCGTCGCGGCTATGCCGTCGACCAGTCAATCGCGCTTGGATAAGGTCGGCACAAATCCAATCGAGTCGACGGAATATCCATGTCAGCCAAGACACCCCGCAAGATCATCATCGATACCGACCCCGGCCAGGACGATGCTGTCGCCATCCTGCTTGCTTTGGCGTCGCCAGAGGAACTCGAAGTGCTGGGCATAGTGGCGGTGGCCGGCAATGTCGGGCTCCACCACAATGCCAACAATGCCCGCAAGGTGGTCGAACTATCCGGCCGCACCGATATCCCGGTCTATGCCGGATGTGCCCGCCCCATGCGCCGCCATCTGGTCACGGCCGAGCATGTGCATGGCGATACCGGCCTCAACGGCCCGGTGCTTCCCGATCCGACCATTCCGCTGCAGGAGCAGCACGGCGTCGATTTCATCATCGAGACGCTGATGAATGCCGAGCCCGGCACCATCACCCTCTGCACCCTGGGACCGCTGACCAATATCGCCATGGCCCTGGTCAAGGAGCCGGCCATTGCCGAGCGCATCCAGGAAATCGTCATGATGGGCGGCGCCTATTTCGAGGTGGGCAACATCACCCCGGCGGCCGAGTTCAACATCTATGTCGATCCCGAAGCGGCCGACGTGGTCATGCGCTGCGGCGCGCCGATCACCATCCAGCCGCTCGACGTCACCCACATGATCCAGTCCACTCCTGCCCGGCTCGACGCCATTCGCGCCCTGGGCAACCGCAGCGGTCAGGCCGTCTACGACATGCTCACCTTTTCGGAGAGCTTCGATCTCAAGAAATACGGCTGGGAAGGCGCACCCCTGCACGATCCCACGGTCATCGCCTGGCT
Source organism: Devosia sediminis (assembly GCF_016411825.1). Lineage (GTDB taxonomy): Bacteria > Pseudomonadota > Alphaproteobacteria > Rhizobiales > Devosiaceae > Devosia > Devosia sediminis. The sequence continues at coordinate 573,477 of NZ_JAEKMH010000001.1, read as the reverse complement.
GCTGCAGCCCGAGCTCTTCCAGGGCCGCCACTGCAACGTCACGATCGAAACATCGAGCGAACTCACCGTCGGCATGACCATCTGCGACTACTGGCACGTCACCGGCCGCGCCTACAACGCCACCTGGCTCCGCTCCGGCAATGCCGAGGGCTTCTACAAGCTCCTCACCGAGCGCTTGGCCCGGCTGCCGTAGGGAACCAGCACCCTCACCCCACGAAATAAAACGCCGTCCCGCACACGACGATGAACACCAGGATGGCGATGAAGATCCCGATCATGCCGTTCGGCCCCATGGTCCCGAGCACAGCCCGCTCCGCCGGACCGCTATACTGATCCTCAAGGCTCGGCCGCTTGGCCGGATCGTCAAAATCCACATTGGGCTTTTCGGGATTGGCCATGGCAATGCTCCTTCCCGCGGGCAACGGCGCCATGGGTTTTAGGTTGCTGCCGCAGGACCGCCTATTCTTCTCCCCCTCGGGGAGAAGGTGGCGTATAGCGCCGGATGAGGGGGATGGTTCCGCAAGCGCGAAACGGGCGGTGGCATCGGTGCTCCCCATTCCTGCGTCACCACCGGGCTTGTCCCGGTGGTCCATCCAACCGAGTGCGTTGAATGGATTGCCCGGTCAAGCCGGGCAATGACGTTGAACAGAGCGGGCATTATCGCGGTGCCAGCACCACCTCGCGCTCCACCCCGATGGCCTCCAAAAACGCCCGGTCGTGGCTGATGACCAGCAGCGCGCCGTCGAAAGCGCGCAGCCCCGCCTCCACCACCTCTATGGCGTCGATGTCCAGATGGTTGGTCGGCTCGTCCAGCACGACGAGCATGGGCGGCGTCGTCCCGCCCAGCACGCAGGCCAGCCCGGCCCGCAGCATTTCGCCGCCGCTCAGCGTCCCGACCCGCTGCAGAGCCGCATCATTGCGGAACTTGAACGCCGCCAGCACCGCCCGGCAATCATTGACCGAACTCCCCGGGTTGAGCCGCCGGAAATTCTCGAGAATGCTCTCATTTCGATCCAGGAGGCCCACCTGCTGGTCGAGCAGTACCATCGGTCCGCCGATCTGCACCGTACCCGTCGCCGGCTCCAGCGCGCCGGTCAGCAGCTTCAGCAGGGTCGTCTTGCCCGCCCCGTTCGGCCCGGTGATCGCCACGCGTTCCGGCCCGATCATGTCCATGGAAAAGCCGCGGATCACCGGCTTTTCTGGATCATAGCCGCCACCGAGGTCGCTGGCGCGCAGCACCACCTTGCCGGCCGGTAACCCGCTCGGCTTGAGCTTCACCGCGAACGGCGTCAGCACCTCGACTTTCGAGCGCGCCTCCGCCGCCTGCATCTGCGCCGCGTCGGCCTGCTTTTCGGCCAGCTTGTCAAGCCCACCCGCCGTTGCCTCGGCGCGCCGCTTCATCCCGCCCAGGATGATCTTGGAAATGTCGCCCTTGGCGGCCTTCTTGCGGCCGCCGGCATCGCGCTTGTCCTGCCGTTCGCGCGCTTCCTGCGCCGCCCGGGCCGCGTCGCGGATCTGCCGCTCGGCCACATCCAGATCGCGCTGGGCATTGGCCAGCTCCAGCGCCTTACGCTCCCGATAGTGGCTGTAATTGCCACCATAGACGGTGGCGCCGAGCCCGGTCAGCTCGACAATGGCATCCATGTTTTCGAGCAGGGTCCGGTCGTGGCTGATGACCATGGCGGCGCCGCGCCAGCCGGACAGCATTTCCGCCACCGCAGCGCGCCCGTCGGCATCGAGATTGTTGGTCGGCTCGTCGAGAAGGATCAGGTCCGGCGCATCGAACACCAGCGCCGCCAGCGCCGCGCGGGTCCGCTGCCCGCCCGACAGGGTCGAGAGCAGTGTCTCCGGCCCGACATCCAGCGCCAGCGCCGCGAGCGCCTCATCGAGGCGTGCCTCCAACGTCCAGTCGGCCTCGGCCAATTCCTCGCCGCTGGCTTCCCCTGCCATGGCGCGCTCGAGCAGTGCCAGCCCCGCGCGGGCGCCGAAGAGATCGGCAATGGTTTCACCTGGCCCCGGCTGCACCTGCTGACGCAGCAGGCGAATACGACCGTTGACGCTCACCGTGCCGGCGCTGGGCGTCAGCTCGCCGGTGATAAGGCGCAGCAGCGTGGTCTTGCCCACGCCATTGCGGCCGACAAGACCGGTCCGCCCGGTGCCGAAAGTCAGGTCGAGATTGGAGAAAAGTGTCTGGCCGTCAGGGCCGGTATAGCTCAGGCGCGAAATCGTAACGGAAGGCATGGTTCGAAAAATCCTCGTGGGCAAGGCAGGTGGGCATTGCTTTGAGGATGCGATCCATTGGGAACCGTCCGGTCGGGTTGCGATGAACCCTACATAATCATTTGTGCCGCCGCTGGCAAATCATCGTGCCGAGGCGTAGTGTCCGCTCGCTCAGCGTCAGAGGCCTGCCATGGACATCTTCACCCTCACCGCCTTCACCGTTGCCTATGCCATCGCCGTGCTCGTGCCCGGCCCCGGCGTCGCTGCCGTGGTGGCCCGCGCTTTGGGTGGCGGCTTCAAGGGTGCTTTCCCCATGGTGCTGGGCATTCTGGCGGGCGATCTCGTCTATTTCTTCTTCGCCGTCTTCGGCCTCGCCGCTATTGCCACTTTGTTCGGACCGGTCTTCACCATCGTGCGCTGGGCCGGCGCGGCCTACCTGCTCTATATCGCCTACAAGTTCTGGACGGCACGCCCCGGCTCCGAACAGATGAAGCCCAGAAACGAAGATCCCTGGAAGACCTTCCTCGCCGGTTTCTCGCTCACCATGGGCAATCCCAAGACCATCGTCTTCTATCTCGCCATTCTGCCCACCGTGGTGCCGCTGGGCGAGATGAACCCGCTCGCCTTCGCCGAGCTGACGGCCATTGTCATGGTCGTCCTGCTTATCATCGGCTGCGGCTATGCCTGGCTGGCCTCCGCCGCCCGCGACATGTTCCGCTCGGAAAAGGCCCTTGGCCGCCTCAACAAGACGGCCGGCGCCATGATGGCGGGCGCCGCCGGCCTCGTGGTCATGCAGCACTGACGCGGCAGTTCAGCTCCCCGTCGCTGACCCACGGCAAAGTCACTTCTTCGCCGCCAATTCGATAACCTATTGATATCACGCTGGAAATTTCATTTCCCGCGATACAACCTTCACGCAAAGAGGTTGTTGACAATAGTTATGTCGTAGAACAATCTAATTGTTATGAAGCAGAACAATTCGAGGGGAATTGTTCGCTTCCGAGGGACATTGCGACATCAGCCGGGCGCCTGCGCGTCCAGACGGATTCCGTCTGGTGACCGGTATTTCATTGAGCTTTTGAAAGGTAGGGAAAATGGCCGAACTGCACGAGGAAATCGCGGCATTGCGCGCCGAGGTTGGTCGCCTCAAGGCCATCGAAGCGGTTCGCCGCAACATGTATATCTACACGCTCTTCATGGATTACGCTCTCTATGAGCAGGTCCTCGAAATGTTCACAGAGGATGCCACCGTCGAGGTCGGCGGGCGCGGTGTCTATGTGGGACCCGAACAGCGCCGCAAGCTGTGGATGGAAATCTGGGGCCTGGCCTATGGCGGCGCCAACAACCGCCTCGATGCCGGGACCATCATCTGGCACCACGCCTTTTCCGGCATTGTCGAGGTCGCCGACGACCTCAAGATCGCCACCAGCCGCTTCAAGTATGACGGCGTCGTCGGCAAATACGGCGTCGGCTGGACCTCCAAGCAATATGGCAACTACATGCTGGAGTGGCGCCAGGACGAAAACGGCGTCTGGTGGATTTCCAAGATGCACCTAGCCTTTATCGCCATGGCGGCCGGCGGAGATTTCATCGAAGACGTGTCCTATGGCGGTCGCATCTCCCACGAGATCCCGCCTGATCGCCCGATGACCTTCCACCACCCCTTCCCGGAAGTGAGCACCCATCCATGGCAGTTCCCCCACCCCACGACGGGCAAACCCATTCCCGAATACCTGCGCCCGGAACGCTTCTGGTACGGCAACGTCCCTGCCGAGCACGGCGCGGACAATAGCGGGCAGATCATCCCCGAGGGCGATGCCGAAATCCGTGGCCTTGCCGCGCAGTCCGGCATTGTTGGCGACAAGGTGATGTTCTCGCGCAAGTAGCGCCGAACCGCCGCTGCGACGGGACCTGCCCCGGCTCCGCCGCAGCGGCCAGACCGACAGATTTGCAGACCTCACACAAGAAAGCTCAGACAAATGACACTGTTTCGTTCCGCTCTCGGGTCTCTGGTCCTGGCCGCCACCGTTGGCGCCAGCACCACGGTCCTCGCTCAGAACATGGAGCCCGCCACCTATGATGCGCCGGCCGTGCCCGAAATCGCGGCCATGGTCCCCGATGCGCTCGTGACCCCGGGCACGCTCACCGTCCCGATCACCGCCTATGGCGAGCCGCTCTCCGTCTTCGACGCCCAGGACCAGGCCCAGGGCATGATCATCGACCTGATGGGCGCCGTCGCCTCGACCATGGGCCTGACGCTGACCACCATGCGCACCCAGTCCGACGGCACCATTCCGGGCATCGACGCCGCCCGCTTCGACCTGGCGCCCGGCGTTGCCGACATTCCCACCCGCCGCGCTGCCTATATCGTGGTGCCCTATTTCAAGTCCGGCACCGCCCTGCTGCTGCCCTCGGGCAATCCCAAGAATGTGCAGTCCCCCGACGATCTCTGCGGCCTGACCGTTGCCGTGGCCAAGAGTTCCCAGCAGGAAGCCATGGCGCTCGAACAGGTCGACAAGTGCGTCGCCGACGGCAAGCCCGAGCCGAGCCTGCTCTCCATCGCCGATAGCTCGCTGCAGCTTCCGATCGTCAGCGCCCGCGCCGATGCCTCCTGGATCGCCATGGCGCCGGCCTCCTATCTGGCGGCCACCAGCCCGGACCAGTTCGCCGCCTCCGGCGCCCAGTTCGCCTATGACATGGCCATCCTGATGCGGACCGACAACGAGGACCTCGGCCGTGCCGTCATTGCCGCCCTCGATCACATCAAGGAAACCGGCGTCTATGACGACATCCTGACCCATTACGGTCAGTCCGAAACCAGCCTTGCGGAATTCGCGGGCAATGTTCCGGCCAACTGACGCATGTCCACTCAACTGACACACCCTGCCGTGTCATGCCTCGAGGTCAGCAAGAGTTTTGCTGACCTCGAAGTGCTGCGCGCGATAAGTCTCGACGTGGCTCAGGGAGAGGTCGTCTCGATCCTCGGGCCATCGGGCTCGGGCAAGTCCACCTTGCTGCGCTGCATGAACCGGCTCGAACAGCCCACGCGCGGCCTCATCCGCATCCATGGCGATCCCATGGGCTACCTCGAGGAAGCGCCCGGCCGTTTCCGCGAACTGCCCGAGCGCGACGTCGCCCGCCAGCGCCGCCAGATCGGCATGGTGTTCCAGCGCTTCAACCTCTTCCCGCACATGTCGGTGCTCGAAAACATCATCGAGGCGCCTCTGCGCGTGCTCGGCAGCGGCAAGGCCGAAGCCACCGAAAAGGCGCTCGACTTGCTCGCCCGCGTCGGCCTTTCGGCCAAGCGCGATGCCTATCCCGAGCAATTGTCCGGCGGCCAGCAGCAGCGCGTGGCCATCGCTCGGGCCCTGGCCATGGAGCCCCGGGTCATGCTGTTCGACGAACCCACCTCGGCGCTCGATCCCGAACTCGTCGGGGAAGTGCTCGATGTCATCAGCGATGTCAGCCGCTCCGGCATGACCATGGTCATCGTCACCCACGAAATTTCCTTCGCCCGCGATGTCAGCGACCGCGTCGTCTTCATTGACAATGGCTCCATCGTCGAAATGGGACCGCCGCAACAGGTCATCGACCATCCCCAGGAAGAACGGACCCGCACTTTCCTGTCGCGGGTCAAGCAGGCAGAGCTCGCATGACGATGCAATCAACAGCCACACCGGTGCAGCTCCTGCCCCGCCGCGACTATGTCACCCCGGTCCTCTGGGTCGTGCTCTTCTTCATGGTCCTCGGGGTAGTGATCAACCTCTTCACCAACCCGCGCTGGCGCTGGGACGTCGTCTCGCAATATATCGTCAGCGAACAGATCCTGGCCGGTCTCGCAACCACGCTCTGGCTCACGGCGCTTTCGGGGATCGTCGGCATCGCCATCGGCCTCGTCACCGCCGCCATGCGCCTCAGCAAGCGCGCGCCGCTGCGCATGATCGCCTCGGTCTATATCGCCCTGTCGCGTGCCATTCCGGCTTTGGTGCTGATCCTCTTCATCTATTTCTTCGCCGCCCTCGTGCCCAATATCGAGATCGGCCTGCCCTTCCTGCCGCCGCTGATCTCGGTGCCGACCAATTCGGTCATCACCCAGTTCGCCGCTGCGGTCATCGGCCTCACCTTCATTCTCGGCGCGCATCTGGGCGAAATCTTTCGTGGCGGCGTGCTTTCGGTGGACAAGGGCCAGCAGGAAGCGGCCCGGGCGCTCGGCATGCCGCCATCCACCACCCAGCTCAGGGTCATCCTGCCCCAGGCCATCCGCGTCTCGACGCCCGCCGGGGCCAATGACCTGATCTCGCTGTTCAAGAACACGTCTCTGGTCTCGATCATCGGCTATACCGAGCTGCTGACCACGGTGCAGTCCATCTATGCCCGCACCTACGAGACCATTCCCCTGCTGCTCGTCGCCTGCATCTGGTACATGGCGCTCACCCTGCTCGCCATGGGCGCCCAGCGCCTGCTCGAGCGCCGCATGAGCCGCGGTTTCAGCCGCTGAAACACCGCGCAAGGCCGCCCCGCAAGGGCGGCCTCAACGCTTTGTTAACCATAAGTGTTCAGCTTTGCGGCATGGCTTATGGTTCGACCAAGATCAACCGCTATAACATGCACCAGTTCTCATCCTATGACCGGATGCAGTATCAGCGTGAGCGCAAGGCCATGGCTGCCGAGACCATCCAGAAGAATGCGAATCTGGCCAACAGCTTTGCCAACATCCAGGCCAGCAACGCCGTGGAGATGGGCAATATCTATTCCAAGATGGCCATGTCCCGCATCTCCAAGACTGCCTGACCGTCCGGTCACCATCCTGTGAGATTCAGCTTTCATTAAAGCGCCCCGCGCCCATCATTGCGCATGGCTATTTCTGGAAAAATCACCCGCTTCAACATGCACCAGCTTCCGCCCTATGAGAGGATGCAGCAGATGCGTGCCCGCCGTGCCGAAGCCGCCGCCATCGTGCAGAAAAACGCCAACCTGGCCAACGGCTTCGCCACCATTCAGCAGAACAACACCCAGGCTACAGGCGACCTGATTTCCAAGATCGCCATGCAGCGCATGTCCAAGCGGGTCTAGGCTAGGCCGGCTGCGGAGTGATCCGCTTCAGCAACGCCGACAGCTCCGCCGGCGGCTTCTGCTCGATCCGCCTATAGGTCCGCCCATCCGGCGTGCGGCTCACATAGCCCATGTCCACCATCGCCCGACGTAGCAGCGCATGGTCGCCGAAACTCGCCCAGGCATTGAGCAGCTCGGTATTCTCCCTGTCGGCATAGTCGCGCCCCGGCTCCATCCGGGCCCATAGCGCCCAGAGGCACAGCGGCTGCAGGCTGTTCTTGCTCGGCCAGCGCAGCAGCACGCCATCGGCGTCGAAGTGCCGCCCAACCTTTTCCACCAGCTTCAGGTCAATCAGGTCTGCCGGCGGCGCTTCTTCCGTCACGGCTTTGAGGTGCTGGTAGTTCCGGAAGCCGGCCGCGCGCGCCAGCATGTTGAGCATGTCGACATGGCTGGGTTTCTCATCGAGCCTGGTGATCTGCTCGCGCAGGCTTTTGGCAAAGGCCGACAGGTCGGCAATGGTGAGTGACAGGATCTGTCTCGACATGGTTCATCCTCGAACGCGCCCATATCCGCCGAGGCGGTGTCGATGGTCGCCGGCTTGCGACGGGCACTGGAGGGGTGCTGTCGAAGACTTGAGGACTAGGCAGGTTTAGCTTCCCTTGTCGGGACGGCGACGCCTCGGTGAACTGCAGACCGTGGCGTTGAAATACCCCGCCACGCCTGCAAAAGCAACGCACCCTCGCCTTCTGCTATTTCAGCGGCAGGTATACTTCCGTCACCGCTTCATGCACGCCCGCGCCAGGTAGCAGGGCCAGGTACCGCTTGCTGAACATCGGAAAATCACGCGCCTCCTCCCCGCTCTGCGGCAGCCAGTCGCGATAAAGATAAAGCGCCGCCGGTTCGAGATTTTTGGTTTGCCCCGGATAGCGCAGCACCGCGCAGCGCCCACCCGGGATGGTGCCCGCCTTCATCACCGCATCATCCGCCGCGACGGGAAGGTCCGTCCCCACGCAGAGATCCATGCTGTAGTCTTCTGGCACGGCCGGCTCGCGCTCCGAGCGAAACACCATATAGGTCGGATTGCGCTCGGCCGAGAGCCCCGCCGCCTGCCGCCATTGCCGATAGGTGTCGAACGTCCGGGGCAGGTTGGCCCGGTCGCCGCGATGCTCCAGCATGGCGACGGGAATGGGGTCGAGCGTCGTAATAGTCACGTCGCCGGATTCGAAAATGATCTGCATGAGTCTGGTCCTTGCATTGTCCAATGGCCGAAAGGCCGCCAGCCACGAGTCCCAATCGGGCGCATCCCGGAATGACGAGGGCGAAGACCCGACCCTTTGCCGAAAGGCGCGGGCAAAGGCCTCGGGCGCGTCATAGCCCGCATCCATTGCGATCTCGGTGACGCTGGGCCCGTCCGCCGCCACCAGCCCCGACGCCGCCCGCTGCATCCGGGCCAGTTGCACATAACGGTGCAGCGTCACCCCGAAAGTGGCGGCGAATTGCCGGTGAAAGTGGAACTTGGAAAAGGCCGCAACCGCACTCACGCGGTCGAGGTCCAGGTCATCGTCGAGGTGCTGGTCGATATGATCCAGCGCCCGCCGCATCCGCGCAAAATAGTGGTCCTGTGCCGTCGTCATCGTCACTCCGTCGTGGCCAGCCCAACTCACCACGAGAGCTTTTCCCCCGCCCGACCGATCTTGCGCTTTTGCGCCGCAAGACGCAGATGTGAGCGAAGCGAGCGCAGCGCGCAATCCACCTTTGACAGCCGCTCCGACCCTGCTATGACGCGCACGGGGGCCTATAGCTCAATGGTTAGAGCCGACCGCTCATAACGGTCTGGTTCCAGGTTCGAGTCCTGGTGGGCCCACCACTTTCCCAGCAATTTGACGCGACCAGAAATACCTGAGTCGATTTTTCGCAAGAAAAACAATGGACGACCAGAATTTTTGAGTCGCAGCGCCCAAGAGGCCGGAATCGGTGAAGTGTCAGCGTTTCCGGCCTGATCTCGCCTAGGGACGCTGCCATTTGTCTGCTAATGACCTTGAGGCGGACCAACGGCACATCAATTTAATAATTGAGAGCGTGGTTTGGGCCGGGATTGACCGGCGCCACCTCAATCGGAACGTCAGATGCCTCGCCCCACCTTACCAGATGTTTTAGAGCGCATGTCCACAGACGAGCGAGCGGAAAAGGCAAAGCTCAAGATCAAACAAGTCGTGGCCCGGATCAGCGGCCTGTTGGCGTTGGCGGAGAGCAACGCCTTGATCGTCTATTCTCCATTGCTCTCCGGCCAAATCCCCCCGTCCACCGCCGGACATGCCTTCAACGTCTTTCAGAGAGCGATGCATGGATTCGAGATCGTCCAGCTATGCGCCCTTTGGGACAAGCCGGACTACACTCTGGCCCACAACAGCATTCCAACGGTTCATGCGCTGATCGACCGCGACGACGTTGTAAAAAGACTGGTGGCCGATGTGCGTAATTTCTGGCCGGATCGGACCGCATCGGAGTCCTCGTCTCGAACCGAGTTCGCCAACTACAATGCCAAGATGCGACAGGAAGAAGCCGGCAAGGCCCTTGCGGTGCTGACCTCCCTGCGGAAATCGGTACCTGACACGCTTGAGTCCGACTTGGTGGGTTCGGTTCGCAATCTTCGCGACAGGGACTTGGCCCACGCCTTGGAGAGAACGCGCGCCGAGGACAAGACGACCGTGGCGCCGATGAAGTACGGGGATGAAAAAGAGCTGCTCGCAATCACGACCCAAGTGATGGAAGACCTCTACCTCTGGATAACCGGCACCAATTTCGACCTCGAGGAAAACCGTAAACTCCAACGTGAGAGGGCGGAAGCGCTATGGGGCAACTGCAACTTCTCGATCCTAGGTAGGTGATGGTCGCCTAGCGGCGGCCAAGTGCAGCAGGAAATCCGCGCCAGGGTTTCATTGATCGCCGACTTCACTTAGCGCTCCGTTCCCACCGGCGTCGCGGAACACGATGCTCAACAGTCTGGAATTCCACTCGGCGCGTTCTGGTTCAGGAGTCCAAGGCCGTCGCATCTGTTTCCCAACCCTGCGGTGGTGCTTTCCTGCTGTACGCGCCGCACTGATCCTTGAACGGGCAGCTAGGATTCTCTGGACGCTCGAACCAGATCCAGGCACCGCAAGAGCCGCTATCGAATGTCAGATTTCCTACGGGGCTGACATAGCGATGCAGCACGCGACCATCCACCATACCGCACATCTGGAAGACCGGTTCGTCCTTTAGAGTTGCGTTCAAGTGGTGGAAAATTGCTCCCAGAAAGCTGTTCACCTGCTCGAAAAGTTCGAAGAACCATGCGAACACGTTGGGGATCGTGAGTGGGGCCGCCCCCTCCTTCATTCCGTAGTGGCTATACCGCACCGCATCCGACCCTTCATCGAGATGCACATGCCCGGTGTCGAGATGGGTGAGATCGTCCCGCAGCCGCTGCAATCGCCCATACCACGTAGCGCCAACGAGTTGGGCCTTTAGTTCATCCGGGAACGTTACTTGCATTCGATGTGGCTTCTGGAAAGTCTTGCGGGTCGAATCCTGGAATCCTTTCGTCCCTGGGCCATAAACTGCGCGGAGGACCTTCACGGTGCAGTCGATAGATGAATAGAGCTCTAGGATCGCGGCTTCTATTATCGTGGCCAACTCCCGGGCATGTTCTGCCGGGGTGAAACCGTTCTTGTTGAGCTGATCTATGTCGCGTCTGAGATTAGGTCTCAGCCGCTCAGCAAGACGAACAAGCCTTATCGCCTTGTCGAAATGCGCGCGAACGCCGGTCAATGCGCGTTGATCGCGGCTGGCGAATTCGTACGTCGGCGACCAGAACTTGTGGAACTTGTCTATCTGTCCCCACCGGTCTGGGGCGAACATGATCCATGCCCGGGCAATGCTAGACAATATTTCCTCCGCGGCGCAGATGTGGTCATGCATAGTGGGTGGCGAAAACCCCACCTTATCAAGTGGCGGTCATCGCGTCCTGTCTTGCGATCGCAGTGTCGATGGAAGCTGAGGTTCTATTGGGCATTTTGGAATGCCGAATTTTGACCGCTGGCGGACGACTGACGGCCCTAAGGAGCTGCAATCGGTGTTTCGACGTTGCCGCACGAGACGAGGATAGCTGTTGGAAGCCGTCACCCGCATCGAAAAAATCCGCAGCGACTACCTGGCTGGTGTCGGACGCGCCTGGGCTGGCCTAGAGCGCCAGCTCTTGCTCGAACTGGTTCGCTCCCTAGATGAAACGGCTTTCGCATTTCATGTGGCGCCCAACGGGGCGGAATTGCTGGAACAGGATACCGCCCGAAACCTAATGATGTCGGGGGCGAGCACCGCTCTGGCACCACTGTTGACGCTGCTCCGTGATGACCCGGGGGGCGTCCCATGGGCGCCGTCGGATTCCCGACTCGCCCGCCTTGCCGACGATCACCTGATCGAATGCGGCAAGTTCTCGGTGGTGCATCGGTTGGCCTCGCTCGAACGCTACGGACTAGCGGAAATCAGTTTCCCGTCCTCCGACAAACTCGTCATCGAAGTCGAGGACGACGGACCGGAGGCCGGGGAGCGAGCCGAAGGGGGCTGGCTAGGCGCGCAGCAACGCCTGCGGCTCGCTAAGCTGGAGAGCAGTCTGGTGGCGAGGAAGGAGATCATCGGACGACGAATCGGCAGCTACACCACTGCTGCGGGAGGCTGGTCCATAGCCTACGACCCCGACGAAGAAACGTTTGGGTACCATCGCGACCTTGCGGAAGTATTCGCCGCGGGCACCGCCGAGTTGGATAGCCTACCCCCGGCATCCATGATCGGAGGCCGCAGTTTCGATGAATGGAACGGTGTATCGGTCGAGGCATACGGGAAGGTGCTTCATCATATCGCCTGCGCAACCAAGCTGAAGTCGCAGCAGCCCCGGCTGAACCTGAGAAATCTTCTCACCGTCTTCTCCCGGAAGGAGGATATCCATGAACTTTGGGGCGGAGGGACCAAGGGTCGCCAAGTGCTGGATCTGCTCGGGCTGGATGCGGACGCGGCGGCGCGTCTCGACCGGAATCATGAGATTCCCATACCGTACTATATCGACTTCGGGCGCGACTTCGTTCTGCTGCCGATGTTCGGGGCGTTGATGAACCCGATTGCCGGCATGACCGGTCAGCTCCGTCATTTGCATCGTCGTGACTGGGACAGGTCGTTGAATGCCCGCGAGGCGGTGTTCAGGACGGATCTGGCCGAGGAGTTGGGCTCCGAGCGATACTTCGTGCCTGGGCACGGGTTCAATCTGCAGAAGGATGACGGGTCCGATCTGACCGACGTGGACGCCGCGGTCGTAGACAGGAAAACGGGGGAACTCTGTCTCATCCAATTGAAATGGCCGGACATATACGGGCGATCATTGGCGGAACGCGAAAGTCGCCGCACCAATCTCGTGAAGGCCAACGAGTGGGTTGAGCGCGTTCACCGTTGGATCGCAGGCAGGAACTCCGCAGATGTCTGTAAGGCGCTCCACCTCGCGCACGGCAGCGACCGCCCCGTATCGCTGATGGTCCTCACGCGCCACGTCGCCGATTTCGTGGCGACGAGGACCTTCGACCGCCGCGCCATCTGGACGAGTTGGCCGCGGCTCGCGAGGACAGTGTCCGAGAACCGCGACGATAACTTCCTCGCGGCTCTTGTTCGGAGAGCGGATCGCCCGGCTGCGAGGCACTGGAAAACAGTCGTCAACGAATACCGTTTTCCCGGTCTGTCCGTCGAAGTCAGGGTGAGTTGAGGTACCGAGGGCAATTCCGCGCCCGAGAGATATCAGGTACGGACCAGTCGTGCTTCGGCGACATTTGTGTCCTCTCACTTGGCTTGCGGGACCTTGATCTCCTTCGCTGCGGCGAGGCGAAGGAATTCGAGTTCCACCAGCCCTACCCGATGTACGCTTGCGGCCAGAGCGCTGGCGTCGTGCTGGGCCTTCATGTCCTTGATGTCGCCGAGCCAGAAATACTCCCGCCCCTTGCTGTCGGTGAAGATGAAATCGTCGCCGTCCTTCTTCGCCCTCACGGATTTCGCGTCAGGATCGGCTTCGAACTTGACGACCTGGGTGCTGCCGGGCTTCCCGCTGATGATCAGCGGGGTTCCTGCCGACAGATCCCGTTCCTTCACCACCAGGTTGAACTCCTTCGTTGCTGCCTCCCCTGTCTGGAACGGGAAGCCCGTCGCTCCCGCAAGGCGCACGCTGTCGCATCTCGGCTGCATACACACCAGATAGTTGGCGCCCAGATCATCGTAGTTCGGCTTCTCGGCCTCGTTCTTCGGGCCTCTAACCTTGAGGACGGACCCGAGCGTCAACGTAGGGAGCCAACCTTGCGGCAACCGGGTTCGCCCGTAAGCCTCTCGCTTGAAGGCGCTCAGCCTGGCGAACTCGATCTGCCTCTGCCATGCGTCCGCGGCGCTTGCGTAGAATACTTCCCCGACGTTGTGTCCGCCGAGACCACCTTCGGCGGCGGTGCCGTCCGCTTTTGTCAGCTTGTCCTTGGTCGCCTTCAGCTTGGCGAATCCACCGACAACGAACTCCTTGACGATTTCCGGCGAGGCCTCGGCGCCGCCCTTCACGAACTTATGGGAGACGCTCTTGACGTCCACCCATGAATTCAGCACGTCCGAACCGATCTGGCCGTCAAGCCTTTCATCGACCGCTATCGCATTCTGCAGCTCGCCCAGGAGCAGGTTGATCGCGAACTCCACGGCCTCGTCGGGATCGACTAGTGTCGACCGGTGGGCCAGATAAGCGCCGTCCAGTTCCTCGCCGAACACCGCCACGACGTGGTGGGCGGATCGTCTCACGGCGGAGATGGAGTGCAAGGCGAAACTGGTCAGCAGACCGGCGGAGAGGTGCACGAACTCCTTGAGAAGGCGTTCGGGCAGGTCCTGTTCGCTCACCTTCTCGACGTCGTCATCCCCGATCGACTGGGGTTTACTCAGCACACAGATGCGGACGTTGGCGCCGACGATCGCCACCCCCGACAGGGTAAATTTGTCGGCCAGCTCCGGGACGGCGACGATCTGATCGAACAGTTCCTTCGCGATCACGGAGACGCCGTTCTGGGACGTGTAGACGGACAGCAGGCGTAGCCTGCCATTGCCCGAGATGTCGTCCTTGAGTATCGCGATGATGATCTCCACGGCCTTCACCGAGGAATTGTTCTCCAGCAGCCAGTCCACGACCACCACGTCGGCGTGCTTGGCTGCGTTCGTCGCCAACGACACCATGTTCTCGCCGGGCTCCGGCCTATAAAGCCCGCAGATGATCTCCCTCTCCGAGAAGGCATCGGTCAGGAGCTTGGCATTCAAGCTGCCTGCTGCGCTGTGCAGGGGGGCATTTTGTTTCCCGGCTTCGGGCACGGGCTCGACGGCGGGTACCTCATCCGACTCGGGCTGCGCCGCAGCGGAGGCCGGTTCTTGTTTCAGCACGCCGGCAGGCTTGCGCACTGCGACCTTCGGCTCGGTCGACGGTGCCGGGACGGCTCGCATCTCCGCCTCGTTGTCGATGACGACGGCAGTCTGCAGGAACCGTCGCACCCCCGACAACCGATAGTCCTGAAACGCGTTGGCGGCCTGAGCCATCTTGTACTCCCCCGATTATTCCCTTGGACCGATCGCGAACTGCGGTCTGACGTTCTCGCCCGCTGCCTGCAATGTTAGGTCCAGGCCGTTCGAGCGCAGCGCCTGACGCGCGATGAACAGCCCCATTCCCCGTCCGCCTATCTTCTCCGTAGCGCCGAATTCGAAGATGCGGTCCGCGATGCGCAACGGGATGCCGGGGCCGCTGTTGGAGATGAGAAATAGATCCTCGTCCGCATCGAGAAGGATTTCGCGTTCCCCGCCCGGCACGGTCGTGATCCAGTGGATGGCGTTGTCCACGATGTTCACGAAGCTTGGCAGGATGATGGGAGGCAAAGCCAGTATCACCTTGCTGCGGAACGCCGGCGTGGCCACCAACTTGATGTCGTGGCGGCGGAGCCGGTCGTTGAACACCTCGAAAAGATAGTTCCGTATCTCCTCGCCCGAGAGTTCCACGGGCTTCCTGTGTAGTCTCCGACTCAAGGGCGTGAACAAGGTGAGGTAACTATCGAGATGATCGAAGCCATCGCTCAGGTCGTCCCGTATCTCACGGATTTCGGACGTTCCATACGCCCAGGGTTGCAACTGGGCGATGGCCGTGCGGATTCGTTTCACCGTATTGGCGAATTCATGCTGGACGATCCCGATCGCCATGCCGGATTGTGCCAACTCCGAGTACATGTCCAACTGCTCTTCCAAGGCATCGGCACGACTTTCCAATGCGGCGGTCGTCGCGTCGAGGGTTCCGCCTTCCGCGACCGCCCCTGTGAGTGACACCAGTTGTTCGCCGAGTGCTTCGAGCAGGTCCCGGGCATCCTTGGCGATAACGTCCGCCCGATTCTCCCATCCCCGCTGTAGATGGGTCAAATCCGACTCCGACATGTCGGAGATATCGGTCCGACCGACTTCGGCGAAAATCAGGTCGAACCCGGATGCCATGCGCTCCAGGGCCTTTCTCGCCATTGTGTCGACCTGCTGCGACAGACCCGTCGTACGTTCGAGGACTTGGCGACGGAGACGGGTGGCCTCGTTCTCGGTCGACGATCGACGCTGCTCCAACGATGTGATGAGCCGACGACGCCGATCGACGTCGATCTCGTTGACAGCCGCAACCTCGCTGATCCTCTCCTCGACCTGCACGAGCAGAGGCATGACCACTTCCCGTCTGATCCGCTCGGAATTCTGCTGATACGCGTTCCAATCCGAGGTCAGCGACTTGTTCATCCCGAGCGCGCGCGGTTTGACCACTGTGATGGACTTTTCGAGCGCTGCGACGGCGCGCCTCGCATCCGCCTCGGCGTTGATGAGCGCGTCGGCGGCTGCTTCGGGACTTTTGATCGTCGCCACTGCCGATAGGCGCTCTTCCGTCATCGCGCGGATGCGCTCGGCTTCCCGGGTAGGGTCGCCCTTCTCGATGGATGTGAAGAAGGTATCGAGTTCGGTCTTGAATTCCGCCTGGCGTTCCTTTGTCTTGGTCGCCCTCTTGGCCAGCAGCTTGGCCTCCTGGTTGATCTCCGCCTTGATCGAGTTGAATTCGGACCCGAACTGCGAAGTGGGGCGGAAGAAGTCGATGGCGAGCCGCTCGAAGAAATTTTCCAGCATACTGGTCATCTCCCGATAGGCACGGTTCGCTCTGAAGCCTTCGCGTCCCGCCTTCTCGACCAGATTGCTGTTTCGCGAATGGGTGAGTTCGACGGCGCCGAAAATGCGCCGGTACGAGAAGAACCAATCCTGCGCCGACTTCGTGCGCCGCCGTTCGATACCGACGAAATCGAAGTCGGAGTTGCCGTAGGGCAATATTCTTATGTTGTCCCTGTACACGTACAGGCCACCGATCTTGTTGAGCTTGCCGCTCAGCCGAGCCCATTCGTCCGGTGGAACCCGCGAGTCCTTCAGCGATCCTTGTAGATAAGCGAAACGGAGGCGGAACGGGCCGCACTCGGTCGGACGTCCTGTGGAGTCCGGCCATACGATGGTGTGCTGCCGTGCCGGCTGGCCGTACACCGACACGGTGCCGGTGAATTGGCCGAATTCGTCGAACTCGCCGTCGATGTGGTGGTCGGCGGAGTCGAACTCGGCGGGCGTGAAGAACGCCGACCCGCCGATGAGGTCGCGGCTGACCCCGTCCTCGCGATGATCCCAGAATTGCGCGGATATCGGTGGCTCGCCGCCTTGCGGCATCATGGTGTTGCCGAAGCCGAGGAGCATCTTCTCCAACGGAGTGGCCTCCGAGCCGGCGTCGTCGGATTGCTCTATGTCGTCCGCCAGCACCGGGTTCGTCGGACGGATGAAGAAGTGCGTGCCGAAGTCGTCGCCGGCCAGTGTCGGTCCGTCGATCTGAGCGTAGACGGAGCCCGGGTCGAAGTCGGCCATGTCGAGTTCCGACAACAACCGCTTTCCTATGTCACCGGGTATTCGATCGCCCAATTGCCAGATGTTGGCGCGGATGCGGTCGGCAAGGCCCGTCACCACGCCGAGATCCGGCAGTTTCCCACCCTCCAGCTCGACGACCGGCACTTCGATGGCCTCGAGGTCCAATCCCGGGATTTCGAATAGGCCCCATTGTATGAGGCTGACGACAAGTGATCCCAAACCGCTGGGACGAACGGAGCGCGTGAGCACCAGCACTTGGGGTCCGATAGCGGCGATCGCCAGCCGTCCGATACCTTTCTCGCCGGTAATGGCGCGCGCGGTCGCATTGCGAGGTCCGGTCCACGGCTGCTTACCCGGGTCGTTCGCACCGACCTTGCTCTCGGTGCCGAGGGTCAGCCACCGACCCTCGAAATCCTCCAGCGTCATGCCGATGCCGTCGTCGCGGAGGATGAAGAGTTCGTCCGCGCGAAAATAGTCGACCCGAACGTTGTCGGCATAGGCGTCGTGGGCGTTCTTGAAGAGCTCGTGGACCGCTGTTGGAATGCCCGCGATCTGCTGGCGCCCCAGCATGTCGACCGCCCTGGCGCGAACCTTGATGCGTGCCATTATGCGGACGCTCCGAAAAGTATGTTGGAGAACACTCGCCCCGGGGCTGCGCCTCTATCCCTCGCCTGCGTCATTGTTTTCTTATTCGGCCCATATCCTTTTGTACCCTAAACTAAGCTGAAAATTCTTACACAACTTATTACTCCAATGGGCGCGATCATTGTCGCCGGGTTGCTGTTGCCTTTCAGCGAACTCGTCCAGCGGAGGAAATCCGGGGATCCGCAAAAAATTCGGATCGACCTCGGCGTCAACGAAGACCAGGCTTGGGCATGTCCCGAGCACCGAGCCTACGACGAGTTGACGCCGTCCTGAATTCCCACCTGCAGCACGCTTGGCGTCGCGCCGGCATCGAACGGCTCGACCCGTATCTCAGCATCGAGCGGGAGCAGCGCGTCTTCACGTTGATCTGCGGATGCGATCCGACTCCGCAAGGCAAATACTTCACGTGGCTTTCGGCCTGGCGCCGACGCTGGTGGACCGACTACGGTCTGCGAACCTGTTGCGGCATGGCCGAGATGGACCGATTATCCTCGGGCTTGCGGCATTTCCACGATGTGCGTCCGCATCTTCCTATGGAGATGCGCGATATCAACCGTCTCGAGACGGTCGACGAACTGCTTTGCGCCGAAAACCGCCTCACAGTGCTCGGTGCGAGGAGCCTGAGGAAGGCGGAACGCGACCAGGCATATGCAGAGAGTGAACTGTTGTTCGACGACGAACACTGGAAGCTGGTCCGTCTCAAGAGCCAGGCGGCGGCCCGCTGGTGGGGAATGGGGACTCGTTGGTGCACATCGGCGCGCTTCAACAATCAATTCGAGCTTTACGCGAGGAGAGGACCGCTGATGGTGTTGATGACGCCATCCGACAGATACCAGCTCGCCGTCGGGAGCGGGGAATTCAGGAACTCATCCGATGCCCAAGCCAATATTGAGGTGGTTCTGAGGGGAGCGCCTGCGGCGTTGCGGTGGATGGTGGCGGATTGTCTTTCCCGCGCGTAACGCCCCCATCGCCCTGCCGGGGCGGGATCTTCTCGAAATCCAGGGGCCGCATGATAGTCGGGATAGTCCTGCCGTCATCACATGAGAGCATGAGAACAGGGATCACGCCGGGCATTGGGCAACAGCGAGGGTCATTCGAGCCCGGTCAGGCTAAGGTAGATCGTTGGGCGCCTAACGTGGCTCCGTGCTGCAAGTCATCGCGCCAATTCGTTCAGGATCGCTTGGACGACGTCTTCGAGCCGGTCGTGCTCCCAGAACCTCAGGACCCGCCAGCCCTGCTCAGTCAGAAGCGCTGTAGTTTCCGTGTCCCGTTGTTTGTTCTGCTCCAACTTGGCTGCCCACCAGCCATCGTTGGACCTGGGGATCGTCTTGTGCAGGGCGCATCCATGCCAGAAGCAGCCGTCGACGAATACGGCGATCCGCTTCCCGGGAAAGGCTATGTCAATCGATCGGCGCGGGCGACCCGGCACCGGGTAGTGCTTGCGGTAGCGCACGTCCGAGGAGAACAGGGCCTTTCGCACCGCCAGCTCGACCTGCGTATCGCTCGTGCGCTGCCGCCGCATCCGAGCCGAGACGCCGGCGTTCGCCGGCGGCGGTGGTTCGATCGTCAACGCTGCGAGGCCTTCAGGGCCGCCCTGAAGGCCGGAACGAATGCCTTGATCATCTCCGGCGGCACGGCGTTGCCGATCTGCCTTGCGATGTCGCTGTCATTCCCCCTGAATTCGTAATCGTTGGGAAAGCTTTGTAGGCGCGCGGCCTCGCGCAGGGTGATGGCGCGATGTTGCTCGGGATGGGCGAAACGACCGCGCGTGATGTCCGTGCATCCCGTGGTCAGCGTTGGCGCGACGTCCTGCCAGGCCATGCGACCGTACACGTCGGAGAACGACCTGGGCTTGCCGACATGGCAACGGAGCTCGAGATGAGCGGGAAGGCTGGATCGACTACCACCGTCCGCGGGAATGTGCCTGAGGCGCTCGACCGCTATCGATTGATGAGTGCGGGCCCTGTGCAGCGCATCCTCGGCACTGGCCTGTCCTGATTCCAGTCTTTCGAGATCCGCTATGGCACGGAATACGGTCTTTCTCGGCATCGTCATGTCCAGGGAGACGAACGTATCGACGGCGTCCCGGGTTCTGGCCGCCAGCATGATGCAACGGCGTCGCCGCTGGGGCACCCCGAAATCCGCCGCATCCCTCAGGAGCGGATCGGAGACGACATAACCCAGTTCATCGAGTTTCGTCCTCACCTGCGCCACGATGGATGCATAGGTCGGCGTCGCCAACCCAGGGACGTTCTCGAAGAACACCATGGCAGGCTTCAGCCGTTCCGCGACCGCCAAAGCCCTGACGATGAGCTGTTCGCGCTCGTCGTCGCCGCGATGCCGGTTCTGGCTGCTGAACGGTTGGCAGGGGGCACAGATGACGAGCAGATCGACGGCTCGCCCGCGAACAGCTGAGGCGATGCGATCGATGGTGTCATCCAGCCGGATATCGCCGTCGACCAGTTTGGTGCGGGGGTGATTGGCACGATACGTGGCGGTGGCCACGGGATCGTTGTCGCACGCAGCCAACACGCGCCATCGGGCGCTGCGCAATCCCTGCGTCACCCCGCCCGACCCGCAGAAGATATCGACCGCAGTTGGCATGCTCACCTCGGGCGCGGGAGTACAGCACGACGGAACGACTGGCAAGCCGGAGCGACGATGGAGGGTCGACGCGAGCTTGCCTGACGAATGGCATTGTGACCGCAACCGTCCATCACGGCGCGGCCTTGTCGAAGCCACCGGCTCGCCATTGCCGTTCGAGCCCTTGTTCGGCGGTACGGATGGCTAGATGCAGTTTGTCCTGATCCGTGGCGTGCTGGCGGGCTACATAGATGAGGCGCTCGACGAGCCGCGCGGCACTGCCGATGTTTCTTCCGAATGCGTTCGGCTTCTGGGTCCGGCGACCGGCGCCCTGCATTTCTACAATGCCCAGAGCGCTCTCGATGCGCAACAAGGCATTCCTGATACGGGTTTTCGAGACTCCCGTCTCAGAGCCGTAGGCTCCTGCCGGCGCCGCCTTGCCATCGTCGTAGAGCAATTCCGCCAACCGCGCCAAGAGCAGCAGCTCCCCCAGCGTGACATCGGGTTCTAGCTTGGGTCTGGTCGCCATCGTGCCTCCTGGCTCCCAGGCTGGCACGGACGCTTGAAGAAACTGTTGACGATGACGGGATTTCGCCACCGGCTGATGGCATTTCGCCATCTTCGGATGGGATTTCGAAATCATCTGATGGCATTTCGACATCTTCAGAAGACATTTCACCATCAGCCGATCGCCATTCGCCATCAGCTGATGGCATTTCGACATCTCGCGATGGGATTTCGACGTCACCCGAGTGAGGCAGCCGCCTTTGGACGCACCCGAGCGACGCGGCATTCCAAAGTTGCAAATAATTCCTACTTGCAAAAACTATCGTTCGAGCGTCTTATTGCGAACCGTTCGCAACAAGGGCGACCCATGACAACCCAGCATGAAACAGAGAAGGTTTCGCGGCGCAGCCTCATCGCCGGCATCGCGGCTGCCGGCGGCACTGCGGCATTTGCCGGCGTCGCCGCGGCTCAATCCATGCCCGGGCATGACATGGCGGCGATGCAAGACGATGCCCCCAGCGCTGTGAACCCTTACTCGGCTCCGTCCATTCACGAAGGTGGTCATGGGCAGATGATCACCGTGGGGCGAGTGGATGCGGCGGCCAACGGCTTCGACCCCACGGCCATGCTCACCGATTGGGATTTCGGGACGGTGTCGCTCATGGAGGATGGCAGGGTCTTGCGCACCTTCGAGGTGGAGGCCATCGACAAGGACATCGAGATTGCCCCCGGCGTGACGTTTCCGGCCTGGACCTTCAACGGTCGCGTGCCCGGCCCCGCCCTGAGAGCCAAGGAGGGCGAGCGGTTGCGGATCGTCTTCCGCAACTACGGGTCCCATCCTCATTCCATGCATTTCCACGGCATTCATTCCTGGCGCATGGACGGCGTGCCGGGAGCCGGCCTCATCAATCCGGGCGAGGAATTCATCTATGAGTTCGACGCCAGGCCGTTCGGCTGCCATCTCTACCATTGCCATGCCCTGCCGCTGAAGCGGCACATGCACAAGGGCATGTACGGCGCCTTCGTCATCGATCCCGACCCGGAGCTGCATCCCGAATTCGCCGATGCCGCGCGATCGCGCCTTTACGGCACGCCGGAGAACGCACGCTGGCAGGAACTGGTGATGGTGATGAACGCCTTCGACACCAATTTCGACAACGCGAACGAGTTCTACGCTGTCAACACCGTCGCCCATGCCTTCGCGCAGCAGCCGATCCGCATCGAGAAGTCGCGACCGGTACGCATCTATCTCGTCAACGTCACCGAGTTTGACCCGATCAACTCGTTTCACCTGCACGCCAATTTCTTCGACTATTTCGATACCGGTACGACCCTGACGCCGACGCTGCGCACGGTGGACCTCATCATGCAGTGCCAGGCGCAACGGGGCATCCTCGAGTTCAGCTATGCCGAGCACGAAGCCGGTCCATACATGTTCCACGCCCATCAGGCCGAGTTCACGGAACTGGGCTGGATGGGCATGTTCGATGTGGTGGAGGCCTGAGATGACCGACACGTCCCCTGGTGCGCCGACCGCCGGATGGCGCCGCTTCGCCTGGCTGCTCGCGCCGCTGCTGGTACTCGCGGTTGCGGTGGCTTGGATCGCTTCGGTCGATCCCCTGCGCAGCTTCAACAACGGTGCTCCGCCGGTCGAGGCGATCGCCTTCGAGCGCGTCGTCCTCGACAGCGGCGGCATCAAGACCTTCATCCGCGCGGGCGGCTCCGAACCGATGACGATCGCCCAAGTCCAGATAGACAACGCCTATTGGACCTTTACCATGGACCCGCCCGGGCCGCTGGCGCGCGGCAGCACGGCCTGGTTGCAGGTTCCGTATCCGTGGGTGCTCGGAGAGGCACATCGGATCAATCTCGTCACCAATACCGGTGCCACCTTCGAGCACGAGATCCCAGTGGCCGTGCCGACGCCGGTGGCCACGCAAGGCCAGCTCACCCAGCAGGCGATCGTGGGGGCAATCGTGGGCATCCTGCCGGTGGCCATCGGGCTCATGTTCTATCCGGCGCTGCGCGGGATGGGTAGTTTGGGCATGGGATTCCTGCTCGCGCTGACGGTGGGCCTGCTCGCTTTCCTCCTGGTCGACATGACGTTCGAGGCGCTGGAACTCTCACTGCAATCAGCCGCCCTGTTCCAGGGACAGGCCATGGTTATCCTCGCGGCCCTGTCCACCTTCCTGATCCTGATGGGGATCGGGCGTCGATCCGGGCAGCCGGAAGGCCTGGCCCTCGCCTTCTACATCGCCTTCGGCATCGGTCTGCACAATTTCGGCGAGGGGCTGGCGATCGGCGCCGCCTTCGCCGCCGGCTCCGCGGGCCTCGGCACCTTCCTCGTTCTCGGCTTCGCCATCCACAATGTCACCGAAGGCATCGGCATCGCCGCCCCCATGGTCGACAGGCGCCCGCCGCTCTGGACCTTCGGCGCCCTGACCCTGGTCGCGGGCCTGCCAGCGGTCTTCGGCATGTGGTTGGGCAGCCTTGCCTACGGCCCGCAATGGTCGGCGCTCGCCCTGGGTATCGGGGCCGGCGCCATCCTGCAGGTCATCGTCGAGGTAACGAGCTATTTCCTGCGCCGGGCCGAACGGGAGGGACAATCCTGGCTCTCGGCCCCGGTGCTGTCGGGCTTCTTGATCGGCCTGGCATTCATGTATGTGACCGCGGCGGTGATCAAGATCTAGCTACTCAAATCGTGTCCGCCTCCCAGACAGTGCCGCGCGGGTCGACCTGGACGGTGACGTGATCGATGTCGTACCGGGACTTTAGCCATCCCGACACCAGGGTGGGCAGGGTCAGAGGATCTATCCCGTCCGCGGGCACGACGTGAACGGTCGCGACCACCGTCTCGTCGGTGAGGGTCCAGGCGTGGAAATGCCCGGCTTTGTCGATCTCGGGCAGTTCCGCCATTTCCGCTTCCGCCCTGCGCGCATCCAGCCCGCGGGGCACGGCCTGCAGCAGGACGCGTATGGATTCCTTGACCAGCGTCCAGGCCGAGCGGACGACCAGGATGGCCACCAGGACGGACAGGATCGGATCGAGCAGCGTCCAGCCGGTCAGCATGATGCCGATGGCCGCGGCGATGGCGCCCACCGAGCCTAGGAGATCGCCGATGACGTGAAGGAAGGCGCCCTTGAGGTTGCTATCACCTTTCGTTCCGTGTGAGAGAATCCAGGCGCCCGCGAGGTTGACGATCAAGCCGATGACGGCGACGACCAGCATCGGCCCCGCCAGCACTTCGTGCGGATCGTTGATGCGGTTGATCGCCTCCCAGGTTATCCAGGCGACGAGGAGGAGGAGTGAGGCGCCGTTGGCCAGGGCCGCCAGCACCCGCACGCGATGGAAGCCGTAGGTGCGCGTGCTGTCCACGGGACGGCGCGCCACGCGATAGGCGATGAGCGCCAGGAGCAGAGCGGCGGCGTCCGAGACCATGTGGCCGGAATCCGCGATCAGGGCTAGCGATCCCGAGAACCACCCGCCGACGGCCTGCACCGCCGCGTAGCCTGCCGTGAAGATGAAGACGAAACGGATGCGCCTCTCGTTGTCAGCCGTCACCGTCTGGCCGTGATCGTGCCCGTCGTCGTTCCCGTGGCCAGTGGCCGCTTCGTTTCCCGCCATTTTCGACCTGTTCCTTTCGGATCGTTGCTGCCTGCTCGTCTCTATCTCAAGGTGACCGGTACAAGATCCCTGTCCAGTGCCTCCGAGAAATCCGGTGCCACGCCGAGCATCGGCGCCACGCGCTGGATTATCCTCCCGCTGACCGCGCCGGCGTTCCACCCGGCGGTGGTTCCCGATTGCGGGTTCTCGGCCTTGGGTTCGTCCACCATGATCACCATGGCGTAGCGCGGCGCGTCCATGGGGAAGACCGAGGCGAAGAAGTTCGTGACCTTGCTCGAGGAATAGGCGCCGTCCACCACCTTTTCCGCCGTTCCCGTCTTCCCGCCGGTCCGGTAACCGAGGGTCTCCCGGTTCATCTGCGTCCCCGACCCCTCCAAGGCGTTGAGGCGCAGGAGGTAGCGCATGGCGGCGCTCGTCTCGGGCGCCAGGACGCGCTGATACACGGCTTCCGCATCGGCCATCTCGCGCTTGTACAGGGTCGGCGCGATGTAGTTGCCGCCATTGGCTATGGCCGAATAGGCAGCGGCCATGTGCAGCATAGAGACCGAGAGGCCGTGGCCGAACGAGGCCGTCGCCGCCTCGACCTCCGCGAAGGAGGACTTGACCGACGGCAGCCGCATCTCCGGCAATTCGAAGGGCACGCGCCGGTCGAGGCCGATGGTGGTCAGGAACGCGCGGAAATTGTCCGCGCCCATGGCCTGCATGACGCGGATCGTGCCGATGTTGGATGAGTATTTGAACACTTCAGGCAGGCTGAGGATCCTGTTCTTGCCGCGGAAGTCGCTGATGGTGTAGCGACCGAAGCGCACGCCGAAGCGGGCGTCGAAGGTGTCGGTCATCCTCACGGCGCCGGCGTCGAGCGAGGCGGCAAGCGTGATCGTCTTGAATATCGAACCGACCTCGAAGATGCCCGAGGTGACGCGATTGAAGGTGTCCTCGACCAGCGCCGTCGCCGGGTCGTTCGGATCGAAATCCGGCAGCGAGGCCAATGCCACGACCTCGCCGGTGCGGATGTCCATCATCACTCCTGCCGCGGCGATGGCCTGATAGCGGGTCATGGCGTCGGCCAATTGGGTGTACATGACGTGCTGGACGCGCATGTCCACGGCGAGCTCCACCGGCGCCAGCGCATTGCCGCGCGCCAGGCCCAGCTCCTGCAGCAGGGCCACGGATTCGGTGTCCATGTAGCGCTCGATGCCGGAGATCCCCTGATTGTCCACGTTGGTGGATCCCAGGATGTGGGAGGCCTCGCGCATCCCGGGGTAGAAGCGCTTGGACTCGGTGATGAAGTCGATGCCGGGAATGCCCAGCCGCATCACCTGCTGTTCTATGGCGGGCGTCAATTCGCGCTTCACCCAGACGAAGCCCTGCTCTCCCGTGAGCCGGTTGCGCAGCCAGCTCTCGTCGAGATCGGGCAGGACGGTCCGCAATTTCTCAACCGCCTCCTCCACGTCGACGATGCGGCGCGGCTCGGCGTAGAGCGAGGGCACGCGGATATCGACCGCCATCTCCAGGCCGTTGCGGTCGAGGATCGGCGGTCTGGTGGCGGTGATGGCGTCACGCGTCTGGCCCTCGATGGTCTGGTCGGTCTCGACCATACCGAGCTGCACCAGCCGCCCGCCGACCAGGACGAAGCCGAGCACGACGCCCAGGATCATCCAGCGGATGCGCGACCGCGTGAGGTCGCCGCGCTGCTTGCGGGCGCCGTCGAGCGCGATGGTCTCGGCCATTGCCATGGTCGTGGCTCCATCAACTCTCGAACGTGACCTTGCCCGCCATGTCGAATTCGTAGACGTCGTCCCGAAAGCTGACGATGCCCTGCCTGTTGGCCCAGGCCGAGATATAGGTCGTATGGATCTCGACCGGATTGCGGACATCCACGTCGGTCCGAGCACCGTTGGTGAAGACATCCGCTATTTCCGTGGGGCCCCAGTCGCCGTTGTCGCGCAGGACCCAGGCCACGAAATCTTGCACCTGGTCGACGCGGACGCAGCCGGAGGACAGGAAGCGGGCATTGTCGCCGAACAGGCCTTTGGTCGGCGTGTCGTGCAGGAACACGGAATGCGGGTTGTGGAAATTGATCCTGACATTGCCCATGGCGTTGAGCGGTCCTGGGTCCTGCCGGAAGCGGTAGTTGACCGCCTGCTCGGTCTGCCAGTCGATGTCGGTCGGCTGCAGTTCCCGCCCGTCGCCGTCGTAGATGCGGATGCCCTGCTCGGTGAGGTAGTTCGGGTTCTCGTTCATGTATTTTATGAGATCGTTCCGGATGATCGAGACCGGGACGTTCCAGAACGGATTGAAGTTGATCTGGTGGATGCGGCTCTTGAGGATCGGCGTTTGCCGGTCGATGCGCCCCACCACGGCGGTGTGGCGGCGGGAGACCATGCCGCCCTCGACGATCTCGATGAAGGCGGCGGGGATGTTGACCACGACATAGCGGTCGGCGAGACGGGCCGCCATGTTCTGCACCCGTAGCAGATTGAGGCGCAACTGGTGCAGACGCGTTTCCGCGGGGACGTTGAGAGCATACCAGGTTGCCTCGTCGACCTCCCCGCTCACGCGCAAGCCGTGACGAGCCTGAAACCGCCGCAGGGCGGCATCGGTTGGCGCGTCGAAGACCTCATCGACATTGTCCACCATCGCCATGTCGGCGGATGAGAGCAAGCGACGCTTGAGCTGGATCACCCCGTCGCGGGAGACGCCCATGGTGACGCCGTAGGTCTCCTGCGGCACCTGTTCCCAGCCGCCGGCCAGCACGAATGGTTCGTATTGGGCGATCGCCATCTGCAGGTTGTTGGCGGTGTCGTAGGAGAGGATAGGCTCCACCGTGTCTATGGCCTGTAGCGCCGCGGCGCTGTTGGCTTCGCGGTCCGCGTCCGTGAGGGAGCGGTCGCGGTTCATCATGCTCCAGAGCGATTGGGCGTAGGTCGGGGAGGCGAACGGCAAGGTCGCCGCCATTCCCAGGGGAAAGAGTCGAATGAAGTCTCTGCGTTTCATGGTGCGGTCCAATGGATTCCGGTCCGAATGGGCGACGAATGGGCGCTCGATGGCCGCAATCGTCGATTGCTCGCTCGTTCATCCGCGAGGCCGCGGAGCCGCTCGGCTCCTTCGGTTCACGGCTGGCGCTCAGGCGATGCGCGGAGGCCGGAAAGGCTTGGACGGAGGCTTCGGCAGGTCGGCGGCATCCCGGGTATTGCCATGGGCGACCTGGGCGGAACCGTCCCAGAGGATCTGTTCGAAGGCAGTTGTGGGCAGGAACGCCACCACGGAGCAGCACGGGGTGGAATGGAGGGGCTCCGTGCCGGAGCCGATTTCGGGCGCTGACGTGTGCGCGACCGCGACCGCGTTCGCGACGCCGGTTCCGGACTCGAGCGCAACCGGCTGGTGCAATGCGATCACCAGCGCCAAGATCGCGATGAGAGCGGGCAGCACCCTGCGGCCTAAATCCAACACATCTTCACCCAGCGGACGCACGAGGTCATATCAGCGGATCATCCTTATCGTACGGTTAAATCCGGCGATATTGGGGAATGGACGTCGGTGCATGACGATATCGCCCGAGCCGGAGCACGGTGTTCCCGAGAGCGAGCCGGGCGCGCCGATGGCATGGCTAACAGTCCGTTAGGCGGCCGACTAAAACTCGATTCAAAATTGCTTCGTAGTTTTTCGATCAGGGCAATTCGCGACGCCCATCGTGGTCTCCATCAGGGAGATCGTGATGATGAAAGCTGCTGGCACCATTCTATTGGCACTTGTCGCGATAGTTTTGTCGTTGAGCGTTGCCGCACCGGCAGCCGCGAACGAAGGCCACTCCGCCTTCGCCTCGATAGGCGACCGGACGTCGATTCCCTTCGGCCATGCCGAATTCTGCCAGCGTCGGCCTTCCGAATGCCAATCCACCGACATGGTCCGGAGCGTTGCGCTCGATGAAGCGCTCTGGCGCGACCTGGTGGAGGTCAACTACCACTACAATGTCGCGATCAAGCCCATCAGCGACCAGGATTTCTACGGCGTCGAGGAATTCTGGACCTATCCCACCGACGGGTACGGCGATTGCGAGGACTATGCGCTGGCCAAGCGAGCCGCGCTAATCGAACGCAACTGGGCCCCGTCCACCTTGCTGTTGACAGTGGTGACCCAGCCCAACGGGGCTGGTCATGCGGTATTGATGGTTCGGACCGACCGGGGCGATTTCGTCCTCGACAACCAAGCGGCCGAGATCAAGCTGTGGACCGATACGCCCTATACCTATCTGAAGCGTCAGAGCCAGGCCCATGCCGCCCAATGGGTCGACATCCTCGGCGGACGGAATGGCGCGACGACGGTGACGGCGGGCTACTAGGCTAGGGCGAGCGAAGCCTGTTTCGCTGCCGGCGATGCTGCCTGCGCTTCTCGCATCGACCCCTGTCGGCTTGCGCGGTGATAACGGTGTCCTATGGCAGCCTCGAACCGGCGGCGACGATACTTGTCCGCTGCTTCACGGGGCTTTGAAGTCGCCGTCGTTGCGGAACGACGAGGCGGAGGTCAGCATGGGGCGTTCAATTCCGGCGGTGCGTCTTGCGTATTTTCGATGTGGTCCTGCTCGTGCTGGGGGTGATGACGGTCTTCATGCTCGCCTCGTGGATGCCCATGCATCCGCCGCACCATTCGCTCAGCGGTGTCGAGCCAGGTGTCTTCGCAGCAGGTGATCGACGATGACGGCGGCGTCCGCGCTGACCCCCATCACCAGCCCCGAGGCCCGGTTCCTCTGCCAGGGCAGCCCGACGAAATAGAGACCCTCTACGGGAGATATGCCGTCGTCGTGCCGCACGACGCAGTTCCCGTCCAGCACGTTCTCGACCTCGATGAGGGACCAGTCCGCTTTATAGCCGATCGCCCACACGACGGCGGCTGGCCGTACCGCGGACCCGTCCGCGAAGCCAACCATGCCAGCGGCAACGCCCGTTGCGCGCGGCTTGATCCGGATGCCCTCGGCAGCGAGATCGCTCAGCGCCCGCCGCCCCCTGTTGGGGAACGGATCGCTCCGCCGCATCGCCCTTCCGCGCAGGGATCGCGTCGGCGCTCGCACCAGGCCGGTGACGTCCAGCCACCACCAGAGGCTCTTCCCCAACAGGCGTTCGGGCAGGAGCCGTCTCGGTCGCCCGGTGGCGAGAACGACTTCGCGCTTCGGTCTCGCCAGCACGGCGATATCGCGCCCGCTGGCGCCGTCGCCGACGACCAGGAGCGGCCCCGGCGGCAGATGGCTGCCGTCGCCGAATTCCTCGGCAGGCATTGCCGCTACCTCGGACGGGAGCGCCGCGGCCCAGGAGGGGACGATCGGGTCACGGAACGCGCCGGTCGCCATGACGACCGCATCGGCGGCGATGGTGTCGAAACCGGAACCCGAGACGATAAATCGGCCCCCGCTATCCCGGGTGATCGAGGCGACCACGGCTCGGTGCTCTACGGGCAGGCGGAAGCGTGCGGCATAGGCTTCGAGATAGTCGGCGAACTCGTCCTTGTCGGGATATCCGGTCGGCTCGCCGGCCATTGCCATCCCGCCCAGGCCGCTATAAACGCGCGGGGTGAACAGCGTCAGCCCCTCATATCGCCGTCTCCAGGAATCGCCTGTGCGATCCCCGGCATCGAAGATAGCGAAATCCAGGCCGGCATCGGCGAGCAACCGTCCTGTCGCAAGGCCCGCCTGGCCGGCACCGATGACGACGACGTCGAGCCGCTTCATTGGATGAGGCGCCGCAGCTTTTGGAGGCGCGTCTCGAACGGTTCCTCGCCATCCAGCGTGCCGAAGAAGGCACCGTCGGCATCGGCGAGATGGACGCTGGCGCTGTGCTCCATCGTGTAGTCACCGCCTTCGAGCGGAACCCTCTCGAAGAAGATGTAGCGGGCCTTGGCCATGCTCGATACGTCCGCGACGGTCCCGGTCAGGCCGACGATGCGGTCGTCGAAATAGTCGACGTAGTCCTTCATGGTCGCCACGTCGTCGCGTTCGGGATCGACGCTCACGAAGACGACCTGCAGTCGGTCGGCGTCCGGTCCGAGCGCTTCCAGCAGCGCCGACATTTCCGACAATGTGGTCGGGCAGACGTCGGGACACTGGGTGAAGCCGTAGAACCAGGCCGATGGCTTGCCGAGGAAGTCGGCTTCGGTGACCTCCTCGCCGTCCTGGTCCACCAGCGTGAACGCCGTCGCATAGACGGTCTGGCCGGCGTCCGTCGATGCAGTGCGCGGGACGAAATAGACATAGGCCAACCCAGCTCCCGCCACCACGACGAGAGACCACAGGACAATACGGAGGAGACGCAGGGAGCTCACTGGGCGTGTTCCCCGTGGCCGGGCGCTCGGGTGGTCGAGCGCTCTTCTATCCTGAAGGTGACCTCGACCCGCCCCGCCTTCTCGAAGACGAGAATGGCCGGCAGCTCATCGCCGACAACATAGCGCTTGTCGGGGCCGATGAACATGGCATGCGTGCCGTCCGAGCCGAGCCAGACCATCTCGCCGGCGGGCAGTTCGATGCCATCGGTCAGAGGCTGCATACGGGCGATACCGTCGGTCACCACCGACCGATGCAGTTCGACCTTCTCGGCGGCGGTGCTCTCGATCCCGATCAGTCGATCGTCCTCGTCGCCTTGATTGTACAGCGACACGTAGCCGCCGAGCACGCGGGCGCTCGGTGGCGCCTCCTCGATCATTGGGTGATCGATGTAGATCGCCCCGGCATCGAAATCATGGGCAATGGCCCCGGGAGTGATGGCGAACGCCGCGATGGCGATCAGGAGAAGTCTTTTCATTGCGATACCTGTTCGGTGGCCGGCGGCGTGACGACTGGCGCGTCGTGGCCGCCCGTAAGTCGAAAGAGGATGCCCGGCAGGAACGCATAGGCGAACAGCGCGAGCATCAGGAGCCATAGCGTCCATTGGAAGATGCGGAGGACCAGTGGCGGCTTAGTCTGCATGGTGCCCGCCGGATTTGAATGCGTCGCGAAGTCTCATGAGGCTTCCGTTTCCCCGGGCCTGAGGTTGGCGCCCGCGCGACCGAACGCATCGCCCAGGGCGAGCAGCACCGCTCCGGCGATCCAGACATGAGCGAGATTGAGGCGAAGAAGGGGCGCGGAGACGGGCCCGATCGACACCAACGTCGTCATCGTTCCGCTGAAGACGATCTCGAGCAGATTGGCGGCCCCACCCGCCAGCAGCGCCGCGCAGGCCAGATGCTCGACGCTGCGGTGGCTGCCGCGGAGCCGGATCAGAACCACGAGGGCAATGATCGTCACCGCGAGTGTCGGCCAGACTGGCAGCGCGGCGTTCGGGCGAACCAGATAGTCGATCGAGATCCCGGGCAGAAGACCGTGGAAGCCGTCCATCGCCCCCACCAGCTCCGCGGCCAGGGTTCTCGAGGCCAAGTCGAGGGCCATGAGCCAGACGAACACGAAATACGGCACTATTCCCTTCATGCACGTGGTCCGATCCCCTTCCAGGCCAGCAATCGCATGGCGTTGGCTGTGACGAGGACGGTGGCGCCGGTATCGGCGAGGATGGCGGGCCAGAGCCCGGTGATGCCGATGACCGTCGTCACCAGGAACACCGCCTTGAGGCCGAGAGCTATGGTGATGTTCTGGCCGATATTGGCCATGGTGGACCGCGACAGGACCATCATGTTGGCGATGTCGGTCACCCTGCCGTGCAGCACGGCGGCGTCGGCGGTTTCGAGCGCCACGTCGGTACCGCCGCCCATGGCGATGCCGATATCCGCCGCGGCCAATGCGGGCGCGTCGTTGATGCCGTCCCCGACCTTGGCGACGATCCGGCCCTGTGCCTTGAGTTCTCCGACGATGCGCTGCTTGTCCTGCGGCAGCAGCTCGGCGCGCGGCTCGATGCCGAGGCTCGCGCCGATGGCGGCGGCCGTTCGCTTGTTGTCGCCGGTCAGCATTACGATATCGGCGCCGAGGCGCTTGATTTCCGCGAGACCGGTACGGGCGTCGTCGCGTGGTTCGTCGCGCATGGCGATGATGCCGGCGAAAGTGTTGTCGACGAGCAGCACCGAGGCGGTCTTGCCCTCGTCGTTGAGCTTTTCGATCCGGGTCATCAGATCGCCGGCGACGCCGGCCATTTGGGCCGCGGCCTTGGGCGAGCCGAGGAACAACTCCTTGCCATCCACGGTGCCGACCACGCCCTTGCCGCCGACCGCACCGGCCTTGTCGGCCCGGGCCGGTTCGATCCCGTCCGCCTTGGCGCGGGCCAGGATCGCCGTGGCGAGCGGATGGCTCGATCCGACCTCGAGCGCCGCCGACAGCGCGAGAACCTCTCGCTCCGGCCTGCCGACGCCGATGATATCGGTGACCTTCGGCCTGCCTTCGGTCAGAGTGCCGGTCTTGTCGAGCGCCACCATGTCGATCTTGCCCAATTGCTCAAGCACCGCGCCGCCCTTCATGAGAAGGCCGCGACGGGCACCCGCCGAAAGCGCAGCGGCGATGGCGGCGGGCGTCGAGATGACCAGGGCGCACGGGCAGCCGATCAGAAGCACTGCAAGACCCTTGTAGACCCATTCGCTCCAGGGCTCGCCCAGGAACAGGGGTGGCAGCATGGCGATGAGCGCGGCCACGACCATGACGCCGGGCGTGTAGTATTTCGAGAAGCGGTCGATGAAGCGTTCGGTGGGCGCCTTGGATTCCTGCGCCTCCTCCACCAGGGCGATGATGCGCGAGATCGTGTTGTCCGCCGCTGCGGCGGTGACCCGAACACGCAATGCGCCTTCCTGGGTGATGGTGCCGGCGAAGACCTGATCCTCGACCTGCTTGCGCTTGGGCACGGATTCGCCGGTGACCGGCGCTTCGTCCACGGCACTGTCGCCGGAGACGACGACGCCATCGGCAGGGACGCGGTCGCCCGGTCGAACCAGGACCACATCGCCCACTGCCAATTGATCTGCGAGCACTTCCACGACCTTGTCGCCCGCTTCCCGCAACGCGATGCGCGGAACCAGATTGGCCAGTGCCTTGATGCTGGCCCGCGCCCGCCCGGTTGCGACGCCTTCCAGCAGTTCGCCGACGAGGAAGAGCAGTACCACGATGGCCGCTTCTTCCGCCGCGTTGATGAAGACGGCGCCGATCGCGGCGACCGTCATCAGCGTTTCGATGGAGAACGGGCTGCCGTTGATCGCCCCCATCCAGGCGCGCCGGGCGATGGGGATCAGCCCGACGAACATGGCGACGATGAAGACCCACTGCGCGATAGCGGGGATGAGCTGGCCGGCGACGAAGGCCAGAGCCACGGCGATGCCGCACAGGATCGTCAGCTTGGCCTTGGAGGACTGCCACCAGGGTCCGTCCTCGAAGCCATGGTCGTGGCCGTGCATACCCGACAGGGTCTCGGCCCGCTTCGGCTTTTCCGACGGGCCGTGGTCGTGGTCGGCATGGTCGTGTCCCGAGTGATCATGCTCCGCATGGTCATGGCCGGATTGGTCGTGACCGGCATGATCATGAGCCTCCTCGCTCTTGTCGGCTCCTGCACCGCGCGCCGGCAATGGCGCCGTCTTGTACCCGAGGCTCGACACCTTCCGGGCGATGGCGCCCAGGTCGGCATCCGTGTGCTTGACGGTCATGGAGGCGCCCACGACGGAGACCGAGACGTCTTCCACGCCGGGCAGGCGTCGCACAGCGGTATCCACCTTGGAGGCACAGCTCGCGCAATCCATGCCCTCGACACGGAAGCGTGACGTTTCAATCCTTGCCGACATCGCAATCGCTCCTTGCAAACCTTCGTGCCGGCCTACATGCTCTAGCCGCTATAGGAGCAAGCGAAAAATGAATCACGGGATTGCGATCGGCAAGGTGTCGGAGGCCAGCGGGGTGAAGGTGCCGACCATCCGCTACTACGAGCAGATCGGCCTGCTGCCCGCCCCGCCGCGCACGGATGGCGGACGGCGCACCTACGACGGCAAGGATACCGAACGCCTGACCTTCATCCGCCATTCCCGCGAGCTCGGTTTCGATATTGACGAGATCAAGACCTTGCTGGAGCTGCAGGATTCGCCCGACCAGTCCTGCGAGCAGGCGGACGGGATCGCCAAGGCGCACCTGGTGGAGGTCAGGAAGAAGATCGCCAGCCTCACCGCCTTGCAGCACGAATTGGAGCGCATGGTCGAGGGCTGCAGCCACGGTCGCGTCGAGACCTGCCGGGTCATCGAGATCCTGGCCGATCACGGCAAATGCCGGTATCACGGTGAGACCTGACACCCGGCCTGCGACAGTTCAGCGCAATACGGTCGGAACCGCACCGAAACCCACCGCGTCAGCACGACATCACGTGGTCGTGAACGTGGTCGCCGATTGTCCGCCTTTTTCCATGCCTTCAAATTCCACCCACGAATCGCGGGGACATGACGGGGCAGATGCTGGGCGGGCACAAGAAATCGGGGAGACGGCGCGTCGGGACTTTCGACGGGCTCGGCGCACGGGCCCTGGGCTACAGGGACGAGGCGGCTCTCACCACGCGTTCGGCGGACGGAAAGGAGCCCGGGTCGCGGGAACTGAGCGGCGCCTGGCTCGCCGGAACCGTCCTCACGGGCCTAACGTCGGTCCTTCTCATGGGGGCCGCGCTCTACGTCTCGTTCTCGGATATCGAGGGCTACTCGACCGCCTACAAATCGCTCGAGGTCGAACGCGATGTGCCGCCGGCTGCCGCTGACGGCAAGACGAGCAGGGCGCGACCGGTGCTGGAGACGCGGTCCGACCGGGAGGTCGTCTCCGCAAGCGTCATGGCCAGCGACGGGGCTTCGGAGGTCATCCGCAACGCATCCTTCGTGCGGGTCTCGGCCACCCTGGCCACCTCGCAGACCGCCTTGACGGACGATGTCGTCGCCTATTCGCCGGAGAACTATATCGAGGCGTTGCCGGACGATGCCTTTTCCGAGGTGGCTATACAGATCAGCACCGACGTTCTGGGAGCGCCCGCGGCGGAGGTGAGCATCAGCTATGCCGCCCTCCCGTCCGGCTACGTGCCGCGGCGGGCGATCAGCGATGCCATCGCCGCCGCCTATGTGGGCGCGACTTCATGGGGCGACTATTCCGAGCCGGGGGTCGCGATGGCCTATTTCGGATCGGACGCGACCGCGCGAGCCAGCGCGCCGCTGGCCGGAATGGCCGAGAACGTCACCGTCGTGCCCAAGACCACAATGGCCGGAGACAGCCGGGCGACGTCCGAACGTATCGTAAAACTCGACGTCGCCGGGCCGCTCCTCGACACGCTGGTCACCCATGGTTTCACACCTGGCTCCGCAGCGGAAGTGCAGGAGATGATCCGCAACCTCTATCGGCTCTCGACCCTGGAGGCCGGATCGCGCCTGCGCATCCTGCTCGGCCCGTCCGGCAATGGCGGTGGACTCGTTCCTTACCGGCTCAGCATCTATCTGCACGACGACGCCTCCAACAGCGATCGGCACGCGGTCACCGTCGCCCTGACCGATACCGGTCGCTACGTCGTGGCCCTCGCGCCGCCGGACATCCCCTTCTCGGAGGAAAGCACCGAGCAGATCGATGTGGCCAATCTGCCCAGCATCTACCAGTCGATCTGGGAGACGGGCCGCCGCAACGATGTCGCTGACGAGGTCATCTCCCAGATCGTGGCCCTCGTCGCCTATGATACGGACCTGACCCGCCGCGTGCAGCCCGGCGACGGGATCGAGCTGCTCACCGCCGCGCCCGGGGACGGCGCGAGCGAGCAATTGCTCTATGCCGCGATTTCCCTCGGCAATGCGAAGCGACGGTTCTATCGCTATGCCGGACCGGACGGCACGGTCGCGTTCTTCGACGAGCAGGGCGAGAGCGGCAAGCGCTTCCTGCTGCGTCGTCCGCTGGAGGGCGGCGGTCGCCTGACCTCTGCGATGGGAACACGCATCGACCCGTTCAACGGCGGCAATGCGAACCACGAGGGGACGGATTTCGCCGCCCCGCGCGGCACGCCGATCTATGCCGCCGCCGATGGCGTCGTCGACATGGCGCAGTGGTATTCCGGGTACGGCAGATACGTGCAGATCAAGCACCTGAACGGTTATCAGACCGCCTATGCGCATATGAACGCCATCGCCGACGGCATCACGCCCGGTGTCCGCGTCCGCCAGGGCCAGGTCATCGGCTATGTCGGCTCGACGGGCCGGTCCACCGGCAATCACCTGCATTTCGAACTCGAGATCAACGGGCGCATCGCCGATCCCCTGGAGATCAAGCTGCCCCGGGCGAAGACCCTGCCGCCCCAATACATGGAAGACCTGCGCCGGACCATGGAACAGGTTCGGTCCATCATGGACATGCCGGCGGGCGGCTCCACCCACGCCTGATGGCATCTCGGGATTTCATCCGAGAAGACCGCCCCACCTGACGACATTGCTGTCGGATTCCAGCTGCCTATGCTGTCAAAGGCAAGACGCTGCCAGTCTATATTGTGCTGGGTCCACCTATGAGAACGATTGACACAATCGCAATCCTTCGCCGCTAATCAGGTAAAATACTCGCGTGGGGACGGCGAAAATGGATTGGAAGACGCTCACAACCAAAGATCGGTTCTATCAGGATCGAATGGACGGAGCGGATAATCCTGACGCCGAAGGTTTCACGCTGTTTCAACAGGATGCGCAAAGGATACTGTACAGCAGTGCTTTTCGTCGGCTACAGGGCAAGACGCAAGTCCATCCCTTTCCGAGCTATGACTATCTGCGGACGCGACTGACCCACAGCATCGAGGTCGCCAATGTCGCCCGGTCGATAGCAACGAGAATAGCGGACATCCTTCAGAAGGATGACGATACGGTGAACCCAGTCGATTGGGGCGACATCGTATACTGCGCGAGCCTCATCCACGACATCGGGAATCCGCCTTTCGGCCATGTCGGCGAGTACGCGATCCAGTCATGGTTCGAAGACAACAAGGAAAAGGGAGCGATCGGCGACGTTATGGGCGACGGGCGATATGCCGGGGATTTTTTGGGCTTCGAGGGTAATGCCCAGGGTTTCCGTGTCGTCACCCGCCTCGCCGGCTGGCGGGAGCAGGGGGGCCTGCGGTTGACCAATTCCGTGCTGGCATCATTCATCAAGTATCCCTATGGATCGACCAAACGCTTCTCGTCCCGCTACAAGTCGCCGGGAAAATCGAAGTTCGGCTTTACATGGGACGACAGGGATGCTGCCGCGGAGGTGTTCAAGTCTGTCGGGATACCCCATAAGGAGCAGGAAGGATATGCAAGGCATCCCTTCGTGCATATCCTCGAGGCAGCCGATGACATCTGCTACCGCACGACCGATATCGAGGACGCTTTTCGGATAGGCCACCTGCAATTCAAGGCTGCGGAAACATTGCTTCGTCCGTTGGCGGAGAAAGGCGGCGATCCCAAACGGTATAACGAAATCCCGGAAGCCGAGGAGCAGGATAGGATCGCCTACCTGAGGTCCGGAGCGATCGTGGGTCTCTCGAAGATCGCGGTTCGCCGTTTCATCGATATGAAGGATACGATCGAGGCGGACAGCCTGGGGCAGGACCTGATCAAGGATCCCAACGTGGCCGGTGATCTGGAGGCGATCGCCGAGGCCTGCAGGGACAAGGTCTACAAGGAACGGCGAAAGCTCGAGACCGAGAGCGCCGGCATAACCATTCTATCCTATCTGCTCGAGCATCTGACCGGCATGGCCATGTCGAAGGCATCGGGCAAGGATCTCAAGACCAAGGAGCGCCATCTCTACGATCTGCTCCCGAGCCACTCCCGGGCCGCTTTGGATGCAGCCGGCCTGAACAAGTACAAGGCGCTTCTGGTCATCACGGACTACATCTCGGGGATGACCGATCGTTACGCCCACGAACTGTTCCTGAAGCTCAACGGCACCAGCCCGCTGATAGGGCGGATGACCTGATTCAGGAGTTGACGAGTTCTTCGCGGTGCTTTTCGACCAACGTGCTCGCCAACTCGATCAAGGCGTTGTTCACGTTGGTGCCGGCGAAGTCGTTTCCTATCGTCGCGTAGAGCCGCCCCACGACGGTGTCCATCGCCGCGGTCGTGTCGATCGGCTGATTGTGGGACTGCGCTTCTTCGATTCGCTTCAGAGTTCCATCGACGATCTGACGTGCAATGGGTGAGAGCTCGGACCTGGACATCGCTAAACCTGTCTTGCTCGGACTGATTTGGAACGTTACCGGAACATGAATACCATGGAACGGCGACCGAATCTTCTACCGAGATGCGTCTGCATTATTCTATCCCCACATTTCGGTTAGCAAATGCATAAATCAACGGGCCGCCGATAACAGTTTCTTGGACGACCAATGGTCGTGACCACGAACGCGTTCCACGGAGCGCTGCAGTTGCCGGCGTCGAGGCGGCTGTTCCTGCGGTCGGCACAGGGCTGCTTTGGGCAAGGTGTGCCCGCCCCGGTTGTGGTTTTCCGTCACCGTTGGTCGAGTCGGGTCTTCTGGACCCCGATAGCTCTTTGACCCGCCATGACGAAATCCACGATGGATGTCTTGAAGGCGTCGTAGTCCTCCTCGTCGCCCATCCCCATCGATACCCCCAGAGCTCTCGCGATAGGCACGAAAAGGGCTATTGCGATCCAGATGACGTTGGATTGATCCGTCTCTCCGGGCTGTGGCGCCGCCAGATCGAAATAGGAGTGATGGCTCTTGCCGGGGTGGATCTCCGCTTCGTCGCGCAGGTTGAGCGCCAGTCCGTGCTGCTCGTACTCGTCCAGCACATGGGTAGCGTCGAAGAAGGGGATGGTCCTCCACACGCCTGCTATCCTGATCTTGACGGACATCTTCTCGGTCCAGCCGAATTCCTTAGCCAAGGCCAGGTGCTTCCGGGCCAGCGCCATGAGAACGATCATCAGCAGGTTCAGGTCGATGACTGTCGGATCC
This sequence comes from Devosia sediminis, assembly GCF_016411825.1. Taxonomy (GTDB): domain Bacteria; phylum Pseudomonadota; class Alphaproteobacteria; order Rhizobiales; family Devosiaceae; genus Devosia; species Devosia sediminis. The sequence continues at coordinate 533,962 of NZ_JAEKMH010000001.1, read as the reverse complement.
TTGTAGCGCTGCTGGCGGCAAAGCCCGATGAATCGATCGGCGTGATCGTATCCCCGGAACAACGCGTGCAGGCTCGCGAGATTGCCGCCGCGGAATTTCGGCAGGGGGACGACGATCTCGCTGCAGAAGTCCGTCCGCAGGGTCCATGTGAGCGTCAGGGACTGGGGGTCGGTGATTTGGGCCTGTCGGCAGACATAGGCGCCCGTGGCGCGATAGACGTTGTCGAAGGAGAGCGTGAAGTCGCCGCTCGTATCCCGCATTATCTCCCGGATCTTTCCGATGGGGACGTCCTTCACGGGTTCATGGTCGCCCCAGAAATCGGCGATGAGGAAGATGCGGACATGCGCGACGTCTTCCTCGGCCTCGGAAGTCTCGAGATCGCGGTTCGTCCATTCCGCGAAATGGTCGGTGACCTTGGTGGAGCGTGCCGACAGAAGATCGAGCATGTGGCGATCCGTTTCGTGACGCGGTTCCGAGCCGTCCGCCACGCGCCTATAGATCCGACCGTCCTTGTGGATGAATGGGGCATCCGCGCCCCATGGCACGCGGACGGCGACCACGCAGCGATCTTCCGGCAGACCGATGCCGGGCTCGGGACCGAACAGCGCCTTCGCCTCGAAATACGGCGTCGGCTGGATATGGTTCGCAGCGCTCTGGCGAATGCGCTGCAGCAGGGCGTCGGCCTCCTGTCGCGGGATGCCCGGGAATTCGCCCGCGACGGCATCATCCTTGGACTTCTCCGCAATTCCGTAGAAGATCCATCCCCCATAGGTATTGGCGAACGCGGAGATGGACTTTGCAACGGCGCCCGCATTCGACACCTCCCGCTTGTACTCGACGTACCACCCCTCTGCCACGCCCCTGAGAACGGCGAGGTCGGCGGGTACGATGTCGACAATACTCTTCGAGAACGGGTTGAAATCGTGACGCATGGGTGCACCTGTGCGAACGGCAGCCTCTGCCGGGCCGGCTCGAAGCTGCCTATGTCGGGCGAGTCGAGCAAGTACGGTGGGAAACGGCGGCTAGACCCGATCGTCCGATGCTGCAGGACAGGCGCCGAGGGGATCGAGCGGGTTGGTACGCGGATCATTGCGGTTGAACACGTAGCGCTTTTCGCAGACGTCCCAGTCGGGCGGCTTGCGGTTCCGATCGAAGAGATCGGTGCCTTCCTTGAGGTTGGCCCAGAAGGCCGCGTGCGGACTTGAGGCATTGGCCGCCATGTTGGCGTCCGTCATGCGGAAGGGCAGCAATTGCACCTGGAAGGAACGATTGCCTCCCGTGAAGGATTCGCGCGCCAGGGCGTAGATTTCCTTGATCTGGTCGTCGGTCACGGCATAGCAGCCTACCGACTTGCAGTCGCCGTGGATCATGAGGTTGGTGCCGGTGCGGCCCCAGGCACGGTCGAACTTGTTCGGGAAGCCGACGTTGAACGACAGCCAGTAGGACGATTTCGGGTTCATCAGCCCAGGCGTGACGTCGTAGAAGCCCTCGGGGGACTGGTAGTCGCCTTCGCGGAACTTGGGTCCGAGCTCGCCCGACCAGTTGCAGATCTCGTAGGTCTTGAACAAGGCATAATCGCCGGTATTGGTCCGCTTCCAGACCTCCAGTTCCGAGCTCTGCTTGTAGACGCGGATCACCATGGGCTCGGTCGGCGACGATCCCATCGCCGCCAGGCGTTGCACCGTGTCGCGGCTGAGCGGGACCATATGGCGGTTGTCCCCGACGAACTGGCTGCTGCACGCCGAGAGGACGATCACGGAGATCAGCAGGACGAGGGCCCGGAAGGCGAAGCTTGGCATGGCGGTCCCGTTCATTTTTCGGCAACCATATGGCGGCGGGGTTACCGGAAGGTTTTCCGTGCCGCAGATGTGATCGACGACAGCCGAAACCCTCCTTACCATCCGGTCGTACGAGCCGAGAGGAAAAGCCGTTGCGAACCGCGCCGATCGCCAACCGTGTATTGTGCGATATGTCGGAGATATTCCGTCTGCTGGGTGACCCCACAAGGCTCGGGATATTGCTGTGCTGCCTCGAGGAAGCGAAGGCCGTTGGCCGGATCGCGGACGAGCTCTCGCTCCAGCAGACCTCGGTGAGCCGCCACCTGCGCCTGTTGCGCGGTGCCGGGCTCGTCGCTCGCGAGCGGGACGGCAAGTGGGTATTCTACAGGGTCGGGGACGACCATGTCAGAAGCATTCTGGCAAATGTCGTCGCCCATCTCGACGAAGAAGCCGACGTTTGATTGCGGGCGGGAGGGACCCGCGCGAGGCTTCCTCACTCCTTACGAACGAGGTCCGTGTCGTGTTCGATGCCGTCAGCGGCCTCGATCTCGATGGTCGCGTGGTCGATGTCGAAATCGTCGTGCAATTCCCGCTTCAGCCGTTCCTTCAGCGCGGTCGCCGCGGATAGTTCGGGCTCATCGACGATCAGGTGGACTTGCAGAGCGGTCCGATCCTCGCTGATGCGCCAGACGTGGAGGTGATGCACGTCCGATACGCCGGCAGTGCCTTGCAGCCTTGCGACCAGTTCGTCGTGGTGGAAACCTTTCGGCGCGCTGTCCATCAGCACCGCGATCGCCTCGCGGATTTCCCGCGACGCATGGATGAGGACGTAGACCGCGATCATGGCGGTGACGACGGGGTCGATCCATGAGACAGCCGGGCCCCAGACCATGATCGCGACGCCGCTGGCTATCACCGCCACCGTGGCTAGGGCATCGGCGATCATGTGCAGGAAGGTGCTGCGCACGTTGAGGCTGCCGAGATCCTTGCGCAACACCCAGGCGGCGGCGACGTCCTCGACGAAGGCGATGGCTCCCACGATCAATACCGTCGTGGCCACGACTTCTGTCGGCTCGAACAGGCGGGAACCCGCTTCGTAGAGCAGGTAGAGGCCGATCATGATGAGCGCAGTGAGGTTGATGAGCGCTCCGACCGTCTCGGCCCGGGCATAGCCGAAGGTCCGCTTTTCGTTGGCGGCGCGCCTGGAGATGCGCCAGGCGATATAGGAGACCAGCACCGCTCCGGCATCGGAGAGATTGTGCGCCGCATCGGCTATGAGCGCCAGCGATCCCGAAAGAACGCCGCCGACGACTTCGGCAACGGTAATGCCGAGGTTCAGCGCCAGGGCGATCAGCAAACGGTGGCCGCGATCGGGCGATCGATCCGCCGTTCCTTCGTGCGCGTGAGCCATTCGAGCCTCCTCGGAGCCTCAACGCATCCGGACGCTAGTTGGTTTTCTCCACCTCGGCGGCGACGAGGTCGGCCAATTGCTGCGGACCGAAATCGACGAGTTCCTGCCCGTTCACGTAGAAGGTCGGCGTCTGCGCGATGCCCAGCGCCTCCAGATCCGTCATCTCCTGCCGCAGGGTCGCGGTGACGTCCTCGCCCTGTGCATCGGCGCGCGCCCGGGAAAGGTCGAGGCCGGCTCCCGCCGCGGCCTGCCAGGCGATATCGAGATTGGGCGCCCCATGGGCGGCCCAGCTCGGCTGCGCGGCCAGCAATGCCTCCAGCACCGGCAGGAAAAGGTTCTGCTTGCGCGCTGCTTCGAGGATGCGGACCGCCCGGTCCGACCCTTCGTGCAACGGAGCGTAGCGCAGCACCAGTCGCACGCGGTCGGGATGGCGATCCATGATCTGCTTGACGATCGGATAGAAGGCCCGGCAGGCCTCGCACGAGGGGTCGAACCATTCGACGATCGTCACCGGGGCGTTCTGCGGACCGATCACGGGCGAGTTGAACCGCACCAGGTTGGACGGTGCGACGGGCTCGGCGGTGGCGGCACGCTGGTTGCCGGCGAATTGCGGATAGAGGATCGCCCCGATGACGAGAACGAGGACGGCGACTGCCGCGGTGGTAAGGACCACGAGGCGACGATTCATGAGGGGCGACTCCGGTTGACGAGGAAAAGGCAGAGGAGGATGGCGGCGAAGGCCGACAAAGACAGGAGAGGCAGCGGGACGATGCCGAACAGGGTCATGGCTTCGTCCGAACAGGACGGACCCGTCGCGGTGCAGGGCTGGATGGCCTCAGGGACGATGCCGTAGAACAGGAGGGAATGGAACGCGGCGAAGCCGAATCCGGCGACGGCCAGCGGGGCTGAATGCAGGATCGCGTTCCGGTCCGAGAGGAATGCACCCACCCCCAGGGTGATCACCAGGGGGAACATGGCGATCCGTTGGTACCAGCAGAGCACGCACGGTGCCTGTCCCATCACCTCGCCGATGAACAGGGCGCCTAGCGTCGCTACCAGGGCGACGGCCCATGCCGAGAAGAGCCAGGTCCAGGATCGATCATCTGTTGCGGACATGCGGGACTCCGAATTGCGAGCGCAACCTACGACCTCAAGCCACTAGAGGAGCAAGGCAAAAAAATGTCGCACACCTATTGCTCCTCCAGTCGGTAGAGGAAGTACGATACTTCTCGTCCGGGGGGGATAAATGACGCTTTCGACGATGTCGGCGACGCTGTTCACCGCCGTCCTTCTGGCGGTCGGTTATTGGTCGCTGGGGCTGGCGACCATGCTCCTCTTCACGACGGGTTTCGTCACCGGCCTCCTGCTCTTCCTGTTGAGGCCGGGCGTGGTCCGTTCCGCTCGGTCCGGTGGCCGTTCTTCACCGCGTTGGTCCTGTCCGCCCTCCATCGGGCCGAGGAATATTTCAAGGATTTCTTCGATGCGCTGGCCGGCATCACCGGAGTGCCCAATGCCGACGTCGCCTCGCCGCCCGTGATCCTGTTGGTGGTGCTGTCCGTCGGCGCGTGGCTGCTGATACCGTTTCTGACTGGTCGGACTCGCTTCGGAACCTACCTGGCCTGGACCTTCTTCGCGGCCATGGGGATTACGGAATTGGCCCATATCGTCGTGTTCCCCCTCGTGACCGGGCGCCCGTTCGAGTACTTCCCGGCAATGGCCAGCGTCTTCCTGCTGGCGCCAGCGGGGTGGTGGGGTCTGGTCACCATGTGGCGGCAAGGCGACACCATGAAGCGATGGCGCCCTGTTTGAGGCGACGGGTTTGCTTGCCGTCCGTGGGTGCGTACGATCCGTGCCGACGATGCGCCCTTCTCAAGCACTCGGATGCGGCGTCGCCCGCCAGGTTTCCGTGTCGAGCCTCAAGACGCTTTCGAGCGGCGGCCTGACCGTGAAGATGCGCGGCTTCTGCGCGAACTGGTGAAGCCGGTAGAGATGCCAGTGCTCGGATCTTTCCGAGGACACCTCCATCTCGTTGCGGGTCACGAAGAACGGGGTCGAGGCAGCACCATTGGTCGTCTTGACCTCGATGAGACGCTCCCGCCCATCCGGGTCGAAGGAGAGGATGTCGAAACCCGCGCCGTCTCCGTCCTCCTCTGCCACCCACCTGATCTTGCGGGCGAGATCGCCCCGATCGCCGGCCAACAATCTCCTGCGCTCCAGATCGACTACGAACGCCTCGCCGGCGCGACCCAACTGCCGATTTCTGAAGTCCCGTTCGACGGGGTCGAATTTGCGGACCAGCCGCTCGAGGCCGACGGTGCGAGGGCCTGGGATGGTCATCACCGGCATCGGTGCGAAGATGCTGACGGGATCTAGTATAGGCGTCGGCGAGGCGGTGGGTTGCTGATCGAGGATGTTGCGATTGCCGGTGAGATACCGATCTATGGCGTCGAACAGGGCGTCTTGATAATTGAGCGCGGGCTTGTAGCCCCAGATCCAGGGGAAGCCCAGGTGCTGGAGCACCGCGGAGATGTTGCGGTACTTGAACTCTATCGAAGCGGCGGAGCGGCCTACCTGCTGCATCAGGACTGCGCGATGGTGCGCCTTCACGTAGGGTCGCTGCACCAGTTCGTCCGAGAGCATCGTGAAGTAGTCGGCGACGATGGCATCGAGTTCGCTCCCGCGCCATTCTTCTCGCTGCCTGTTGTAGTCGACCATCGGCACCCCCGTTGGCCAAGATGCCCGACGCAGCGCGGATCGAAAAGGTTGGAAATCGACCGAGCGCATCCGAGTGATGCGTCGCGTCGACCGGTGGCGACGGAATAGGTTGCGAAATACCTCGGTGCGAGGGAGATAGCCGCAGCCCCAGCCTCGATCGGCGGCACATCTCGATATAGTGCACCAGGTCATTGCCGGCATCTGGTTCCTGGACACGGATCTAGGTAGCACTTCGTCTGCAGGAACGACAGCCTCGTTCGAATGCTCAAGCCGGAGCGCTAGCGCTCGTCGGGATCGCACTCTCGAGAGTGCTTCACTCCGGGCGCGCCTCCTTCCAGACCCAAGAAGACGATACCCTCCGCTTCGAGCGCGCCCTGTACGGCCCGGATGCTCTCGGCTGTGACGCGGTCGTCGCCGGTTTCGATCGCCGCTACTGTGCGTCGAGCGATGCCGCTTCGTTCGGCCAGTATCTGCTGGGACCAGTCCAGCAAAGCCCGGGCGGCTCTTATCTGCGCGGCATTGGGTTGGCTAAGGGCCAAGCTCGAGGTCCGTCGAATCGATTTCAACGGCATTCTACCGTCACCAAACGATTCTTGTTGCACAAAATGTGCAAAGAGGCTTGACAAAGCCGGCCATCTCCTATAGTGACTAGAGCTATGGAAGCCGCGTGCGTTCACAGGAGGTGAACGCCGATCAATACCTTCCCTCTCTCGTGGCTCGTGCACGACCTCCCAATTACTGCGTCAGGGGACTTGTCGTGAAAGACAAGGAGAAGGTTAATGCATCATCCTGTTGCCGGCATCTCTCGCGACGACACCGATGGGGCCGGATCGCGGTCACGGCAATTGCGCCGGCGCATTTCCGCTCAGCTGTTCGGTATCCTCCGGGAATCGAAAGAGATCGTGGTGATCGGCCCCGACCCGCTCCTCATCCACTACAGCCGGGCCGAGGGCCTCGATCCCGAATCTTTGGCGACCTGCCAGATCCTGATCGACGGATCTCCGCTCACGGTCGTGGGTGTTCCCAATCGCATCTGGTACGGCGCCGTCATGCGGGACGTCCATCGCGTCAAGCGGAACATGTTGGCCTCCGGCAGGTCTTGCATTCTCGTGCCCCAGCGCGCGCTCGAAGGAATTGCGAGGCTGCACTCCCGCCCGATCGCCGATCGTGATCCGCAAATCCTCCTGCAGGCGATACGTACAGCTCCGCTCCTGCGCGATATCGATGCCTGCCGGTACGGGCGAGGCCATGACCCGGTCGGCTGCCTCGCCGTCGAACTCGCGACCGGCACGCCCTGCCTGGGCTGAAACCAAGCCTCATCACCCCATACGCCACGATGTCCTTTCGCTGACCCATAGGCAGCGAGGTGGCGGAGCTTTGGCCTGACCTCGGTCACAAGCACCTGACGCCTAACGAATTCCGCCACCTTCGATCGGCGGATCGCCGGTCCGATCACGTTTTCAATTCCGACGAACCAAGGAGATGCCCCATGCTGGAGGCCAATTCCGCTCGCATGCAATCGGAACCCTGCAAATGGCGTTCGCAACAGGAAAGGGAGGGGAAATCCCTGCGCCGTGCCGCCGAGGCACTCGTCATGGCGTATCCCGGCATCCGTCGCTTGCCGGATGATCACGGCATCGAGGAAACCGCAGCCGAACTGGGACTCGAACCGCACGAACTCGTGGTGGTGCCTGTGGCTATCGGCCATCGCGCGGTGGACCTCGTGGTGGTGCCCACCAGGACGAGGCGTCGGGGTGGAATGCCCCTCTTCTTCGAGTTGAAAGCCTCGGCGGCGACGATCGGTCGTACCGTGGTCCTGGTACCGGAGAGCTTCGTCCGTCGCGAGCCCCGCTTGACCAACGCCTTCGTCATTGCAGAGGCGGCGGAGACTGCCGTTGGCGCGACCGATCGTATGAGGATGCTTGTTCATCTCATCGAGAACGGCGGCAGCGCGCCCCTGCTCGACCTGGCGGGGTTGGTCAACAGCGGCGATCCGGTGGCGGGAGTGCTGGGACTGGTCGTGGAGGGCGGTCTGCACATGGACCTCGACGCCAGGCTCATGCCTTCCAGTCAGGTCCACCTGGTGGAGCCGGGCCTATGATCGGTGACAACAGCGACCCCGTCGACTTCCTGGGGGCCGACCCTTTGGCGATCGCCGAGCTGCTGGAGGACCTGGCCGCCGACCTTCGCGGCCTTGCCGCCGGTTCTCCTCCCTCGCCCGGGCGCCTGCTGGAAGCACCGCATCTCCGGCGCTGGGGCTTCGCGCCGAGGAGCGCGCTTTGCCTGGCCGGCACGGCATACGGCCATCCGCGGATCGTCGACGGCAGGGAATGCGTGACGTCCGAGCTCTTCGCGATCGCCCGGGACCGCAGTTGGGCAAGGACCCTATCGCGCTACTACCAATTGGGTCCTCCGAAGGTCTTCGGCCTGGACGAGTGAGCAGAGGTGCCAGGCATGTTCGACCACGACGAAGACGATTTCCCTTTTCAGCACGGAGACGACGAGATGACGATCGGCAGGAAGGATGAGGGACTGACGGTCCGGCAGGCGCTGGCCGAACTGGCGGTGAAAGGTGCGATCTCGACGGATCTGCGCAAGTCCTTGATCAAGGGGGAACTGCGCTCGATCGTGCTGGTCGTGCCGTCCGCCGAATGGACCAACATGGCCGGAGGAGCGGTGGAGGATATTCACGACCGCATCTACGCGTTCTGCAAGGCTTCGGGGAAGAAAGAAGCGGAGGACGCCAGTGCCATCAACAAGGCCCTTGCTGCCGGCAGGACGGTCGTGGCCGTGACGCCGTCCGTGCGGACGTTGCCGGCGATCTTCAAGACGGTCGCATCGGAGACCATCGAGGTCCCGCCGCCAAGCGCAGCTCTGGTGGCCCAATTGGTCCGCAGGTTCTCGGTGGGTCGCTTGCCATCCTCTTTTTCGAGGCTCGACACCTCGGTCCTCGACTTCGACGAGCTGTGCGGGCTCGTGGAGAAGGGCGCCGACGCCGCGGTGACGGCGGAACGCATCGCCAATGCCATCTCGGCGAAAACGCGCACGGCTCGTGTCGGCGAAACCCTGCCGGATCTGGAGGTGGCGGTCGAATTCGGCGATGCGCGGCTGTGGGCGATCGATCTCAAGCAGGATCTGTCCGATATCAAAGCCGGGATCATCGGCTGGTCGGAGGTGGACAAGGGCTGCGTCCTCCATGGACCGCCCGGGACGGGCAAGACCACATATGCCCGTGCGCTGGGCCAGTATCTCGGCATTCCCGTGGTTATCGGGAGCGTGTCGGAGCTGTTCGCGTGCAGCGCGGGATATCTGGATTCGGTGATCAAGGCCCAGCGAGCCCTTTTCGAGCGTGCGATGCAGCAGGCGCCGGCCGTCCTGTTCCTCGATGAGATCGACCAGATGCCGGATCTCGACCAGATCTCCCAGCGCGGCAAGGACTGGTGGAGCCCGGTGGTCGCCGACTTCCTGCAGTTGCTCGACAGTGCCGTGTCCGACAGGGATGGTCTGATCGTCATCGGCGCAACGAACCGCGTCGAGGCCCTGGCACCGGCTTGCCTGCGTCCCGGGCGGCTGGAGCGCTCGATCTATCTGGGACCGCCCGACGAAACAGGAGCAGCGAGGGTCCTGCGTCATCACCTCGGGCCTTCTCTCGCCGATGCCGATCTCTCTCCCATGGCGAGCATCTGCTCGGCTCGCAGGATGACAGGGGCCGACATCATGGACCTCGTGAGATCGGCCAAGCGGCTGGCAAGGCGCGAGAAGCGCGAGATGTCGTTGTCCGATCTGACTGCGCGGCTCGTGCCGCCGTACGAATTGACCGAGGCCCAACGAAGTCGCGTGGCTCTGCACGAGGCAGGACATGCGGCCATCGCGGCCCTGCATTTTCCCGATCGGCTGGTGTCCGTCAGCATCGACCCCTTTGGCGGCGGCATCGCCTCGGGTGGTCACGTGCGCGTCGAAATCCCCGATGACCTTCTCGAGACGAAGTCCGACCTCGATCGGCGGGTGGAGATGCTGCTCGCGGGCCGAGCGGCCGAGATCGCCTTTCTAGGCGAGGCATCATCGGGATCGGGTGGTTCGGAGACCAGTGATCTCGGGCTCGCCATGCGAATGCTCGCGGCGGCGCATCTGTCGTTCGGCACTGCGGATGCCCCGCGTTGGCGATGCGAGCCCGAAAGGGCGATGGACATGCTGCGACTGGACCCTAGGACAATGTCCCAGGTCGAAACGGAGCTTGCGAAGCTGGCGGCGTCTGCCATCGACCTGGTGCGCTCCCGCCGAAGCGAGATCGAGACCTTGGCCGGCGAGCTCCTGTCCCGCTCTACGTTGTCGGCTGCGGAAGTGCTGACGATAGTGCGCAAGGGCGAATCGGCGTCCACGAACCTCGTATCGCGAAGGTTCGAATCGAACGAATCGACGCTGCCTTGGACCGAATCGGCGTGACGTCTCAGCCCTTTGGGCGTGTGCCATCTCGCCGCTTTTCATTCCCGATCGGGAAAGTTTCTCGTGGCGACGAGCACGCAGAGGCCTTCCGAAGGAGGTGCAGTGCTGATTCTTTTTTCCCTGGAAGAACGAGGGGGAAAATGACATCTGCGACCGTCGTGAACGGCGTCACGACATGCGATCGCGGGCAGTAATTTCCGGACCGGGATCGCCTATTGACACAGCCGTGACGCAAACCCGAGGCTCTTAAACCATTACATTAAGAAACACCCACAAGTCGAGTCATGACTCCGAAATCCGCCTCCGAATCAAACGGAGGGGGCTTGCGCACCGGTCGATTTGAGTCATCATCGTGAGGCTTCAACGTTGCCGGCGTCTTCCAAGATACCGGTCGTTGGCGAAGGAAAGGTGAACGCAAAAACGGAAACGCCCCGGATTGCTCCAGGGCGTTAGAATACCGAGACCCGGCACGTGTTTGGAAAACACCAGGTCAATCCTCACCGCCGAAAGGCGACAAATCGCTTGGAAAGGCCTGGCAGCCGATCCTAGCAAACGGAACGACCAAGGCCGTTCCCGCACACATAGGCCCGTCCCACAAAGACAGGAACCACACACATGCACGGCGAGTATCCGCTGGGCGCCTTTTCGCGTCAAGCACTTTCCGGGCATGGAAGGAGAAACCATGCCTAAGAGTATCAAGCCGCCGCGGCGCGGCGAACTGCTGTCTGATCAGCTTCTGCTCGAAGACCATCAGATCTTCGCCCGCATCTTCGTCGCCGAGGACGGCGGTCCTATCCGCACCCTGATCACCGGGCGCGAGCACCATGCCACGGGACGCTTCGTCTCGGTCAAGGCCGGGCACCGTGCGTTGCCTTGGGAATCGTTGCGCGGCGAACTGCCCGCGCTCGAACTGATGGAGGCGGCGCCTCCGGTCCATAGGATGATGGCGCAACCGCACCGCCTTGAAATGATCATCGAGGGTGTTCCCGCGCCATTGGTGTTCTTCCCCGATCTGCGCCTGACCGTTGACGCACGCTTTGCGTCCGCACTGGCCGGTGGCGTACCGTTTCTGCTCGCCTGCGCCGAATGGCGTCCCGACGCGTCCACGGCGGGCGACACCCGCGAGTTGATCGTGGAGGTGAAGACCGCGAACGACCCGCGCAACGCCGATCCGGTCTACCAGTCAAAGCTCGCCTTGGCCGAGGAGGTCTACGGCAGGATTGGTTGGCAGTTCTTCCAATTCGTCGATCCCACCGGGCTCGGCTACTCCCGCATCGCCCATGCGGTGCGCGAGATCGTGCTCGACCACGACGTCATCGTCTCGCCCCATGAGGTGCATCTCGCCCAGAAGGCGCTGAGCGACGGCCCGGTGACGCTGGATGCGGTCTTGGATGCTCTCGGCGGCAACGCGGCGGCCATCCAGAAGGCCTGCGCGCTTCATGTCCGCCGCCTGCTCTGCATCGACATCGCCGGACGGCTGGCGCCGGAGTCCATGGTGTTCCCTATGGGTTCGATCGGAGGCGCGGCATGAGTCAGGTCTTCCAATCCCCCCGCGCCTTTCCGGTGCAGCGCTTCGTGCTGGTCGACGATGATGGGTTGCCTTGGCTGGGCACGCTGGTGGCCGTGACGGCGGAAGGTTACGCGTTCCATATCGACGAGATCGATTCCGAGATCGTGCTGTCCGAGGAAACCCTCGAGGACATGTTCGACCGGGATGCCGCCGTCGAGATCCAGGGGGCGCCGTCATGAGGCCGTCCTGGATCACCATCGACGTCGAGGCCGGCGAGACCTATTGGCTCACGCTGCCCGACCGCACGTTCCTCGCCACGTTCGAGAAGGTCACGCTCCAGCACCAACTGCGCTTTTCGGACGAGCAGCTGGACATGCCCGTCGATATCGCTCCGCACCTCTTCGAGAAGATGCGGAGCGACGGGCGCGCCGTTCGCATTCCCAAGGGCAGCATCCCGAGCCGGAAAAAATCCGCCTTCGAGCTCGGCGACGTCCATCCCGCGACCCTTCTCGATCCCGAGGAACGCGGCATCGGCGACAAGGAGCGCAAGGAACGGCTGGCCCAGTGGCAGAAGTTCGAGCGCGCGCGGACGCTGGCGTGGTGCGCATCGGAATACGACGCCACTCCTCACCTGGGCCGCGGGCACAACTGCATCGACGACCACTTCAAATCCAAGGACGTCAAGAAACGCGCCCGGGAGCTAGGCTTCGTGTGGCGTCCCGACGCGGCCACGATCCTCCGCGCCATCGATGCCTGCGGCGTGCCTGGGTCGCGCCCCGTCTCGGCGTTCTTCGACAAGCGGGGCAAGCACGACCGGAGCAAGCGCTATCCGGACGTTTTGCTGACGTGGGCCAAGGAAAGCATCGACGCTTACTGGGCATCGATCACCGAGCGCTACTGCGACGTGCGCGAGAGCTTCTACAAGAAGATCGACGAGGAGAACGAGGAGCGCGTCAAGCAGGGCCTCGAGAAATTGCCCCGAATTTCACCCGAGACCTTCCGCAAGTGGGTTGACGAAGTGGAGTCATGGTGGACCTGGTCGACCCGCTACGGCGAGAAGGCGGCCAACGCCCGCTACAAGGGTCGGGGCGTCCCGATGGAGGCGTCCCGCCCCCTCGAGCTGGTGCTCATTGACCATACCCGTCTCGACGTGTGGGCCGTGGTCGAGGACCAATACGGTCGCCTCGTCATGACCGAACGTCCATGGCTCACCCTGGCCATTGATGTCTATAGCCGAATGATTCTCGGCGCGGTCCTGAGCTTCGAGCCGCCGAGCGTCTACAGCGCCATGCTCTGCCTGCGGCAGATCGTTCGAGCCAAGGACTTCCTCATCGAGAAGTACGGCCACCATAAGGGAGCGACGGACGGCTGGGGCAAACCTACGACCATCGTCATGGACAATGCCTGGGAGTTCTCCGGCATCTCCATGCAGTCGGTATGCGAGGCGGCGGGCATCCACGTCGTCTGGGCGCCGGTCGGCACGCCGACGTTCAAGGCGATCGTCGAGCGCTTCTTCCGCACCCTCAACGAAATGGTGTGGCACCGCCTCGGCAGCGGCATCCCGTTCAAGCCGCAGGTCATGCAGGAACTGGGCCTCGATCCCAGGGCGAAGGCGCTGTTCCGGATCGACTACCTCACCGCCAGGATGTGGGACGGCATCGTCAACATCTATCACGTCGAGCCTCATTCCGACCTAAACATGGCGCCCGCTGAACGCTGGTCAATGGGCGTCCAGGCCAAGACCCGTCCTACGATCGACGATGTGGGTGCCTTGGACAAGATGCTCGGCAATGTCTCGCGTTGCATCCTGAGCGCCGAGGGCGTCTCCGTGAATGGCCAGCGCTTCCACGAGCCGGCGACCACGACGGCCTTGCTGGAGAACCTGCTGAAGTACGGCGCCAAGCGTTCGCGTCGCAAGGGCTTCGGCTCCAGCGGCACGGTGGCTGTGATCGCCAACTGGGATCGCGTGGATGCCAGCCATGTCCATGTCTGGGATTTCTCCAACAATACGTCGGTGCGCCTGCCCAACGTCGACAAGCACGTGCACGGGATCCCCGGTGTCGACGGAGCACCGGCCCAGGGATTGAGCTGGGCTGTGGTGGACGCGATCAAGGCGTTCGCCGCCGAACGCAACATGGCTTTCCACAGCCCCCAGGAAAAGGCCGCAGCCCGGCACGCCTATTACCACGAAATGCCGGAGAAGGTTGCGGCCATGCCGTTCAACGCCGCCCGGCACTACGCCGCCGAGATCGATCGTAGCCCCAGTCTGGTCGATGGCGACACCGTGATCCAGCATGCCGTGCCGGCGACGCCGAAGGGTGCCGCCGCCGAGACGCCGCGTGAATTCTCGGCGGCACACCGAACCGGCGAATGGGCACCGCCCAAGGCGCCGTCGCGGGGGCGGAAGAGCCGGTCTTCGGGATCGAAGGGCCGACCCGCTCCGCCGTCCGCGTCGCCGCCGAAGCCGCCCGAAACGCATCCCGCCCCTGCCGACCTATCCAACCACATCCTGAATTCCGCTGCTGCTCTAGATGCGCTCGCGGACGACCTTTGAGGTAACCATGACCAAGACGCTCACCAACTCCGAGATCCTCGCCGTGTTCCGCAAGCTCAGGGTCAAGCACCCCCGTCTCGACATCGTCACGGAGGTTTGCGACGACCTTCGCGCCACGATCACCGACGATGAACCCAAGCAGTTCGGCACCCTGTTCGCACCCAGCCACGTCGGTAAGTCCACCGCGGTCAAGAACTACCAGGAAAAAGTCGCAGTGCCGGAAGCGATTTCCCGAGGGCTGGTTCCAGCCGATCTGCCCCTCGATGAACAGGTCCGCCTCCAAAAGCTCGTCGTGCATGTCACGCTGGAAGGCGGCGCGACGCCTCGTTCCCTGTGCGCCGACATCCTGGCTGCCCTCGGCGATCCCCGCTCCGCCCGGGGATCGAAAAACCTGATGCTCCGCCGTGTGTACGACCTCCTGTCCACTCTCGGCGTGGAACTGCTTGTTATCGACGAGATCCAGCACTTGGCGGTCTCCAAGCACCGCATGTCTGAGGATGCGGCCCTGCGCTCGATCGAGCGCTCCAGGACCAGCGAAGTGACTGACACTTTGAAGGCCATGCTCATCCGCGGGGTGGTGCCTATGCTGTTCGTCGGCATCGAGGAGGCACGGCCCTACCTTCTCGACGACATCCAGCTTGCGCTGCGCTGCCATGAGGAGATCGACTTCGGTGAATTGTCCTGGGAGGATACGCAGGAGCGTCAGGTCTTCCAGGATTTCGTCGGACGCCTCGGCATTCATCTGGCCAAGGAGGGGTTGTTCCCGCAAAGGGCAGATTTCCTGAACGCGGATATCCCGGCGGCCTTGCACGAGGCTTCGCTCGGTCGTCTGGGCATCGCCTGCCGCATCGTCGCCAAGGCCTGCATGCATGCTGCCAAGGCCAAGGCGGATACTGTGACGCGCGAGCACCTGTCCAAGGCGGTCGATACCTTCGCGATCCCGCGCGGCATCGTGAAGACCAACCCCTTCAAGCGCGGCGGCGACGCCCGACTGGTGGCCGCATGACGCTTCCTGTCTCCGTCCTGCCGCATGGCGACGAGCATCTCCCGGGCCTGGTCGTCCGCGCGGGCAATCTCATGGGCTACGATCTCACCAGCGATGTCCTCATCCCTCTGGGATACAAGTCCCGCGCTGAATCCATCGCGTCCGCGCCCGGTTTGAAGTTTCCCCTTGCGGATCATCTGGGATGCCGCGTCGAGGATATTTCGCCGCTCTTCCTCGATCAGGCCGGGCGTTCCGGCTGGTTGCGGTTCTTCGGTGCCGAGATTCGCGCGATCCACCGCGAGGTGACCGTGCGCCGCATCGCGCCCGGGACGCTCGCGACATGCGGATACCACAAGGCCGCCTGGCAGATCCGTGCCTTCGGCTTCGATCCGGCAACGGGCGAGCGCCTGATCTCGGAGTGTCCAGTCTGCGGGACGACGTTGGGCTGGGTGCGGGTCCGCGATCTGGCGTTCTGCGACCGCTGCGATCGGGTGGACGACCATGGGTTCGTTCGCTCCGAGGTCGATCTGCGGGATTGGCCACAGGAGAAGGTGGAGGTGGAGGACATGGAGGCCTTGCGCTTCGTGACCTCGCTCGTCGATCCCGATCCTGCCGTCAGGGCAGCTTACGCGCCGGCGCTGCATCCCGATATCGAAACGGATCGCGGATCCCTGTTCGAGTTCGCGATCTCGATCGCGAGCGCCATGACGCAGGACCCGAAACGCTCGGTCACGTCGGTGGCCAAGCCCGGGAGCCGCGAGATGTTCGATCGCATCGAACCCGATGTCCTCGCCAAGGCGGGCCGCGTGGTCCTGTCTTGGCCCGATGGGTTTCACGACCTCTGCTCGCAAGCCCGTGATTCCGCGAGCGAACGCAGCGGCCATTACGGCGTGAAGAAGGAGATCGGATCGCTCTATGCCCTGACCACGGACCGCGCGCTCCCTCCCGAACTGCGTGCCGCTGTGCGGAAGTCCGTCGAAGACGACATGGCCATGACCGCGGTCAGTCTGCCCACCGTGCGCAAGGGCAGCTATCGCAATCGCTCCGATCTCCTGACGGCCTACGAGGCCGCCAAGGAATTCGGCATCCGCCCGAAGCTGTTCAAGATCCTGGCCGGGCATCCGGAGGTGCGCGTCATCCGCAATGCGGGATCGAAGAACTCCCCTATGCTGTTCGAACGCGCACAGATCGCGATGATCGCCGCACAACGCGCGGACATGGAGGCCGCCAGTTCGGCTGCCGTCCGCCTCGGCCTACCGACCGGGGCGATGGCCGAGCTGGCGGAGGCCGGACTAGTGGATACCGTTGGAGGTCCGGTCCTGATGCTCGCGGTGGGCAAGGAATACTACACGCGTTCTAGCGTCAACCGGCTGGTGGACCGCCTGGAATCGAAAGTGTTGCCCGCGGTACCGCCATGCACCTATATCCGCTTGACCAAGGCGGTCTACAGGTTGCCGCCCGGGCCGAAACCATGGGCGGGCATCATCTCCAGGGTGATCGACGGGACCATCCCAGTGCACCGTATCGACGGCAGGCTGACCGGCACCATGACATCGTTGGCGGCGCCGGATTTCGAAACCGTCGTAGCAGCAGTCGGGCGGCATGCCGGTTCTGATGAAGCCCGTGACGGTCTGCTCACCCACATAGAGGCGTCGGTCCTACTTGGCGTCACCGAGCCAATGGTTGGTCGCTTGGTCCTTCGACGGCTGCTTCCCGTCAAGGCCAAAGGCCAGGTTTCGATTGCCCGGGCCGACGTGTTCGCCGTGGCGCGAAAGTGGATGTTCACGAATGAAGCCTCGCGGCGCCTCGGCGTTCCGAACCGCCTGGTTCGCACCACCCTCGCCAAGTTCGGAGTCCACCCGAAGCACGAACTTCGTGAGCGGCAGCAGCTCGTCTTCGCGCGTGAAGAAGTCGAGCGCGTGCTCGAGACCGTGGTAAGCACCGCCGCCTAGCAGGGCGCCGTCCGCCACCTAAACGATTGATCGAAATCGCCGGTTTCTGTTCTATGGTCGGGCCTTCGCCCGGCCATTTTTCTTGGCCTGCGCGGCACCGCAGGCCATCGACTCGTATTTGCCTGTCGAAACGTCGATTATCGACTCATGATTGCTGGTCGCGTACTTGGGATCGACTCAGAATTCCCTGTGGCGTTGACTCAGAATTTTCCTGCCGTCATTGAATCCAAAGGGTTTTTTCGACTCAGGATTTATAGGTCCTGACACAATTTCAGCCGATCCGCGTCGGCGGTCTACCCCAGGGCCTGCCGGGTCAGGTCGACATGGGCGGCGTAAACGTCGGGACCGTCGATGGCGCGGCAACCAAGGATGACGACTGCCGCCTTGGATCCCAAGTTCTGTATCCACGACGTTCCAAGGCCACCCGCCCAGCCGACTTCGCCGGTAAAGTCGGATCCGATCTGGTGTGCCGCATCGACCGACAGACCGTAGCCCCAGCCGCGACCGTCGAGGAATGCGGCTCCTGCGTCGCGTTGGCCCGGCGTCAGGTGGTCAGAGAGCATCCAGCGAAGCTGTTCCTGCCGGATCAGCCGGCCCGCAGGCCCCTCGCCGCCGCGGCCGATTATGCGCGCAAAGGCAAGGTAGTCGGCAGCCGTTGAAACCATGCTGACCTCGAACCGCTGCCGGCGCAACCACGGGCTGGAGCCGGCCGCATCCGTCTCGGTCATGTCGCCGCCATATGCGGCCGTCAGACGGTGTCGTTTCGTGTCCGGAACGACAAATCCGGTATCGACCATGCCAAGTGGCGCCGTGATCCGCTCGGCGATCACCTCCGACAGGGGCTTGCCCGCAATCCGAGAGACCAGCACCCCCTGGACGAGGGTAGCGGTATTGTAGAACCAGTGGCTTCCCGGCTGGGCAAGGAGCGGCAAGGCACCGATATGCGCCATCCACTCGTCCTGGCTCATCGGATGTGCCGGATCGTCGGGACCAAACCCCAATAGTCCAAGCCTGTCGATCTCCCGCTGGATCGGCGTCGCCCCCGGCTGCATGGGCAATATACCCAAGCCAAGGCGGGAACTCAGCAGGTGTTCGACGGTGATCGGCGTTTCGGCCGCCACCGTGTCGTCCAGCGAGGCATCGATCCGCTTGAGGACGCGCGGATGGGCAAGTTCCGGCAGCCACTCGGCCACCGGGTCATGGAGGCCAATGAGGCCGTCCTCGATCTGCTGCAGCAGAGCCAGCGCGACGATCGGCTTGCTCATCGAGGATATCCGGAAAATCGCCTCCGGCGTCATCGCCCGGACGCTTTCGCTTTCCATATATCCGGCGGCGAACAAGCTGACTGTGTCGTCCCTCAGGACACCCACCACCGCGCCGGGCTGCAGCGCTCCCTCAACCATGCGTTGAAGCTGCCGCAGAATATTCACGTCCCTGGCCACCAAATTCTCCCCGCTACCGTTCATGCCGCTATCCGTGCAGCGACGAACGGGCGGGCTTCATTCAGACACGCCCCCCCAAAGGTCCGCGATTATTGACGATCAGGCGCGCGGGGCCTCACTCCACCAGGCCGAGCATCTCCACCGGCGGTCCGGGGAAACGGCTGTAATTGGTCAGCGTCGCCCCATCCCCGAGCAGGTCATGGACGGCGCGCGCCGCCTGGTCGATAGCCGAGTGAACATAGGCATAGGCGCCGGAATCCGAATTGGCGATCGCCACCCGCCCCCAAGGCTGGCGCGCCGTTTCGATCGGCAGGGGACCATCGGGCCAGAACTGGTCCCAGGGGCGCATATATTCCAGCGCATAGCCATGGCTCCAGCGATTGCAGGTAATGCCCTCGATATCGCGGGCCGCGTCGAAGCCATGAGGACCGAGCGCGCGCTGCAGCATGTCGCGGATTTCCCGCTCCATGTCCTCGAAGGAAATCTGCGTCAGCGCCTGCCGGCCAGCAGCGGCCTGCTCGCGCGAGCTCATCGACGGATCGCCCGTCAGCGGGATCTTGCTCAGGTGCAGGATAATAGGGTCCGACGGCTCCTGGGCGAAGCGGTAACTGCCCATGGATACGGGGAAATCGATCTCGGCGCCGTTCCAGAACCCGGTCGGGTCGGAGAAGCCGGCGATCTTCGCCGTGCCCAGCGCCTCCCAGTTGCGCAACTGCACATTGGTGTAGATCAGCGGGATCTTGTGCTGGTCATTGAGTGCCTTGACCTGTTCGTCGCCGAGTTCGTCGGTGAGATAGGGAATGACGCGGTGCCAGCAGGCCAGCACGACCTGGTCGGCAACGACGGTCTTGAGCGTAACCCCTCGAGATAAGTCAGCGTGACGCTCTGCGCTTTATCCGGCGCGCCATCATGCTTGACGCGGACCACGGACGCATTGAGCCGCAGCCGCACCGGCTTGCCCTCGATATCGAGCTTGCCGTAGTCGACCGATGTCGTCACCAGATCTTCCATTGTCGTGCCCGGCAAGGCATCGGGCACCAGCTTGCGCACCAGAGACCGGGCCACGCCCGCATTGCCATCGGGGAAGTGGTAGATGTACGGGTCCGGATCGGTCAGCGCGAGGCGTCCGGATGGGCTCATGGTCTTGTAGGGCCGATCGCCTAGATCCATGCCGTCAAAACCCGGGTTCCAGTTGCCCCAGGCGTCGAGTGCCGTCGTGCCGTCAATGCCCATGCCGAAATAGGCTTCGGTCGAGCGCTGGAAATATTGGACCAGTTGCGGATCGTATCCGCAGATTTCGGTCAGGAAGTCCGCATAGGTCGTCTGGGCGAGTTGCGCGAACTTTTCCTCCCGGCTCTTGCCTGCGAGATAGTCCGGCGGGGAATCGATGAGCTCGATCAGGTCGGCCTTGGCCTGGTCGTTGAGCGGGGTGTTCGGCACCCACTCGGCCGCGGTCTCCGCCGTCACCACCAGCACATCCTCCGGCGTGTCCCAGTCCTCCTTGCGGAACAGGATCGCGTCGCCCAGGCCTCGCTCTTCGTGCCACTCGCTGTCGTAGAAAGTCTCGAACTTTTCGTATTCGACGCCGATATCGGCGAGCAGATCCTTCACCAGCGGCGAGAAATAGGTCGGGCTCTGCAAGGACTGCGAACCGCCATAGCCGATCAGCGTCTCGCCATTGCTGGCGACAAATTCATTGCGCCGGGCATGACCGCCAAAGTCGTCGTTGTTTTCAAGGATCAGGATCGTGGCATCCGGCTTCTGCCGCTGGTAGAGCCGCGCCGCAGCCAGGCCGGAAATGCCGCCGCCGACCACCACCAGGTCATAGCGCTCACCTGTCTCCGTCACATCGGGCGCGCTATCCCAGAACGTGCCGTCGCGCACGGCGTGCATGATGTTCATCGCCGTTTCGCTATGGCCGCGCAGGCCCGTCAGCTTGGCCGGATCACCGGCGGCCGTCGCTACACCCTGCGCCAGAACGCCCTTGGGCAGGAGAGCCGTCGCCGCGAGGCCAGCGGTCGCCATGGCGATGCCGTTGAGAAAGTCGCGCCGGGAAATCGGGCGATCCATGCCCAGTTGGCGATCGCGGTCTGAAAGGCCCATCACGTGTCTCCGTCCAAAATTGGCAGACGAGCATGCTGCGATTTTTGGAGACGGGCAATGGGCTTGGCTTCATGAAGAGTCTGTTCCTTGAGACCTCAAAGCCCCAACGAGCATAGCCAATGATTGTCGCGAGATGCCGTCGTCACTGCCCTGCACTTTGGGGAGTGCGGTCGCTACGAGCCTCTCTCTCGTCGGCATTGCTTGGTGTGGCAAAGGGGTGCAGCAGGATTTGAACCGCGAGGCTTGCTGCGAGCATCACGGCGCCGGAGGCAAAGGCCCAGCGCACGCCGACGATTTGAACCAGCCCACCCAGCACAATCGGCGTGGCAATGCCGGCGACGAATGCCAACTGCGACAGCGACGATACGTTTGTCGCCGCGGGGCGGTCTCCGATGCGGGCGGCGGCCGCAATTGCCATCGGGAAGAGTGCGCTGGTGCCAATTCCCAACAGAAACAGCCCAACAAACGCGACAAAAATGGCGGGTGAGAAAACAACTAAGGCCAGCCCCATCGCCGCGATCATGGCCAGAATCAAGGCCAGCCTTTCTTTTCCGAACAGGGACGACAGGTTTGGAAATCCGAGCCGGCCCGCTGCCTGTCCGATGGCCCAGGCGGTAACAGCGGCCGTTACGGTGGTCGCATCGGCCGCATAGCCGTCGCGCAGCAGAATGCCAGACCAGTCGGAGGCCGCATTGTCGAGATAGAGTGCAGCACCTCCAGCCAGGAACAGCATAAAAATGGGACCGGTCGGGAGAACGATCGTTGCATGGTACTCGTCCGTTCTCGGAACCGAGCGCTGCCCGCCGACACGAAACGTTGCCACGACAACAAGGATGGTAGCGACGGGCAGCGCGATGGTCAGATGCAGCCACGGCGCAACATCGAGCGCCCGAAAACCAATGCCGGCCGCGCCGGCAACCACCGTCGCGACGCTGTAAAACCCATGAGCGCGCACCAGGACTGGTCGATCAAGCGCGGCCTCGATTTGATCGGCTACCACATTGCCGGTAACGGCCAGTACGCCCTGCAACGCCCCAGCCGCAGCCATGCAGGCAAACAAACTTGCCACGTTCCCGGCCAAGGTCGCACCCACAAGGGCTATCCCCAATGTCGGCACAACGATCCGGAAGCTTTGGCTGAAACTGAGCTTGGCTGCCCAGCGGGTGCCGAATGTGAAAAGCAGAAGCGTCCCTGTGGGATAGCCGGCCAGTCCGAAGCCGAGTTCCCACCCTTCCAGCCCTGCGAAGCGTTGCACGTCCGGAATGCGAGGATACCAACTGCCCAGCATCACCGCACAGGCGAAGAACGCCGTGTAAAGCTGCCAGGCGGCAGGCAATGCCGATCGTGATGCGGAATCAGGATTCACCTTCGCCTCCGGGATGACGCAAGTCAGAGCAATGCGGTTGCGGCAAATTGGCTGCCGGCCCATAAATTCAACATCGACCCGTATTCGGTCGACCCGGTTTTGCCAGACGTCATTGGGAAGGCCGCGAGGGATGGTCGGCTAAGGTCAAAGGACCTGCTTCCGCGTTACCAACTATCTGGATGGATAAGACCGCCGATCGCCGAATGGAGAGTAGGCGCCGGAACCTGTCCACGAAGCACCTGGGCTTGGTGGCTATGGTGCCGAACGATCATCTCACCCCTCCTCACCTCCTCACCTCCTCACTTCCTTACTTCCTTACTTCCTCACTTCCTTACTTCCTTACTTCCTCACTTCCTCACTTCCTCACTTCCTCACTTCCTCACTTCCTCACTTCCTCACTTCCTCACCTCCTCACTTCCTCACCTGCTCAGCTCCTCAGCTCCTCTCCACTTGCCCACTTGCCTCCTTGCCTCCATGCCTCCTCACCCCGGCCCTTCCTTGCTCACCCACCCCTTCCTCCTCGCACACCCTTCCCCCCTCACCCTTCCCGCCCCACCCCCTTCCATTCCGCCCCTCCCGCCGCTAACCTGTGCGCCTGACGCCCAAAGTCCGGAGCCCGCACAATGCGCGATGGCGATATCATCCACGGCCTCGTCCGCGGTCTTTCCGTCATCGAGTGTTTCGACGAAGAGCATGCGCGCATGTCGATCACCGACGTGGCCCAGCGCACCGGGCTGGAGCGCGCTACGGCGCGGCGATGCCTGCTCACCCTCGCCCATCTTGGCTACGCCACCTATGACGGCAAATTCTTCCAGCTCACCCCGCGTGTGCTCAATCTGGGGCATTCCTATCTCGCCGGCACGCCCCTTCCCCGGTTGATCCAGCCCTTCCTCGAAGAACTCTCCCACGCCACCAGCGAAAGCACCTCGGCCGCCGTGCTCGAAGGGTCCGACATTCTCTATGTGGCGCGTGCCTCGACCCGCCGGGTGATGTCGATCAACCTGGGCGCTGGAGCACGCCTCCCGGCCTATTGCACCTCGATGGGCCGCACCCTTCTCGCTGCATTGCCGCGCGAGGAAGCCCAGGCCATTCTCGATCGGTCCGACATCGTCGCCTATACCGAGCGCACCAAGGCCGACATGGCCTCCATCACCACCGAGCTGGCTGTGGTCGCGGCGCAGGGCTTTGCGGTCATCGACCAGGAGCTGGAGCTGGGCCTCTGCTCCATCGCTGTGCCGCTCCACAATGCCCGTGGCGACGTCGTGGCCGCGCTCAATATCGGCGCCCAGACCGCTCGCGCGCCCACCTCGCGGATGATCGCGCATTTCCTGCCGCTGATGCGCAAGGTGCAGGCCGAAGTCCGGCCACTGCTGCGCTAGGCTGCCGGTATCCACAGCCGCGCCCGGCGTCAGGAAACTGTCGCATGCGCTCGCTACCTTGCCGCCCGGAACCAGCATGGACTCGCCGTAGGGGAGTCCTCACCAGACTGTCATATTGGCCCGTATGGACGTGGTTTAGGCAGTCATTAAGCCGGGCCATTGACCCGCTTGTTCCAGAAATTATTCAATCAAATCATCGGACTGACCTGTCACAAACCGGTCACGCAACTGCAATAAAACCGTTGCGAGGCGCTCCTATGGTCTGCCGCGTCTGAGGGCCGCCCACGAATGGCGGGCCAAGCTTGAAAATGAATTCCGGAAGGGACATTCCATGAAGACCGCACTCTACGCCAGTGCCGCCGTGATCGCTCTCGCAGCGTTCGGCACCACCGCCGCTTTCGCCCAGTCGCGCGACACCATCCAGGTCGCTGGCTCCTCGACCGTTCTCCCCTTCGCCTCGATCGTTGCCGAAGAATTCTCGGCCGTCTTCCCCGAGTTCAAGACCCCGGTCGTCGGTTCGGGCGGCACCGGTGGCGGTCTCAGCCAGTTCTGCGCTGGCGTTGGTGACAACACCATCGACATCGCCAATGCTTCGCGTCAGATCCGCGAAGGCGAAGTCGAGGCGTGCACCGCCGCCGGCGTGACCGATATCCGTGAAATCCAGTTCGGCTTCGACGGCATCGTGTTTGCCTCGGCCGCTTCGGGCCCGGATTTCGCCCTCACCCCGCTGCAGGTCTACAAGGCCATCGCCGCCCAGGTCGTCGTCGACGGCGAACTCGTCGACAACCCCTACACCACCTGGGACCAGATCGACGCGTCGCTCCCGGCTCAGCCGATCATGCTGGCCATCCCGGCCTCCAACCACGGCACCCGTGAAGTCTTCCAGGAGCGCGTCGTTTCGGCTGGCTTCGAAGAAGCCGGTGCTCCCGAAGGCCTCTCCGAGGAAGAACTCGAAGCCGCCGAAACCACCTACCGCCAGGACGTGGTCATCGAGATCTCGGGCGACTACACCGAGACCCTGGCTCGCCTGAACTCGGATGCCAACACCGTTGGCGTGTTCGGCCTGTCCTTCTACGAGCAGAACACCGACACCCTGAAGGTCGCTTCGGTTGACGGTGTCGTCCCCTCCAAAGAGACCGTTGCCGCTGGCGAATACCCGGTCTCCCGCCCGCTGTTCTTCTACGTCAAGGGTCAGCATATCGGCGTGATCCCGGGCATCGAAGAATACGTCCAGTTCTTCCTCTCGGAAGGAGTTGCTGGCGAAGGTGGCATTCTCGAAGCCGCTGGCCTGATCCCGCAGCCGGCCGAAAAGACTGCTGAAGTCCTGGCCGCCTTCGAAGCTGGCGCTGCTCAGTAATCTGCCTCTTCTTGCGGGTCGCGCTCCGGCGCGGCCCGTTTCGCCCGGGTTTCGTGGGGACTTCAGATGAATACGCTCATCCTGGCCGCTGCATTGCTGATCCTGCTCGGCGTGGCCTATCAGAGTGGCTGGTCCAAGGGCCGCAGCCTCGTCGCCGCGAACGGAGTCACCGTTCATTCCCGGCCTCAGTACCACGGCGCCTATGTGGCGCTCTGGGCCATGATCCCGGCACTCGTCGTCCTCGCCCTCTGGGGCCTCTTCGGCGGCGGCATCCGGCACGACTACATCGTCTCCCTGATCCCCGTCGATATTCTGACCGCGCTTGACCAGTCCGGCCTCAACCTCACCATTGGCCGCATCGAAGCCCTGGCCTCCGGCTATGGCGTGGTGGGTGAAGTCCAGCCCTGGGAACAGGCCGCCGGCGACGCCCTCCGGTCTTTCCAGTTCCTCACATTCGCCGCCGTGCTGATCCTGGCCCTGGTGTCCGGCGCCGGCGCCCTCTTTTATGCCCGCAGCCGCATCACGGCCCGCCAGCGCTCCCGCAATGCGGTCGAGCGCGTCGTCGGCGTGGTGCTGCTGATCTGCTCGGCCGTGGCCATCCTCACCACTGTCGGCATTGTCGCCTCGCTGGTGACCGAAGCGCTTCGCTTCTTCAGCTTCATCAATCCGCTCGATTTCTTCTTCGGCACCGTCTGGGCGCCCAACAATGCCGGCACCGGCGGCCATTACGGGCAGTATGGCCTCCTGCCGCTGCTCGCCGGCACGCTGATGATCACTGCCATCGCCATGCTGGTGGCCGTGCCGGTGGGGCTCATGTCGGCCATCTATCTCAACCAGTATGCCGATCGCCGGGTGCGCGGCGTCGCCAAGCCGCTGATCGAAATTCTGGCGGGCATTCCCACCATCGTCTTCGGCTTCTTCGCCCTTGTCACCATCGGCCCGTTTCTGCGCGATGCCGGTGCTGCCATCGGCCTCGACATCAAGGCGACATCGGCGCTGACGGCCGGCGTGGTCATGGGCATCATGATCATTCCCTTCGTCTCCTCGCTCTCCGACGACATCCTCAACCAGGTGCCCAAGACCCTGCGCGACGGCGCCTATGGCCTCGGGGCCACCCAGTCAGAGACCATTCGCAACGTGCTGCTGCCCGCGGCCCTGCCGGGCATCGTCGGCGCCTTCCTCCTCGCGGTCAGCCGCGCCATCGGCGAAACCATGATCGTGGTGCTCGCCGCCGGCAATTCGCCGGTGCTGCGCGGCAATCCCTTCGAGCCGGTGTCGACCATCACCGTTTCCATCGTCAATCAGTTGACCGGCGATACCGACTTCACCGGCCCGCAGTCGCTGGTGGGCTTCGCACTGGGCCTGACCCTCTTCGTCATCACCCTCTGCCTCAACATCTTCGCCCTCTTCATTGTCCGCCGCTTCCGGGAGCAATACGAATAAGATGGCTACCGATACCGTGAAATCCGCCGCTCCCGAAGCCGCCAGCCGCACCAACCTGGTCCGCGACAGCCTTCGCCGCCGCCACTTCAACGAACGGCTGTTCCGAGCCCTGGGCCTCCTCGCCATCTGCGTGGCGCTCGGCTTCGTGACGCTGCTGTTCGCCGACGTGTTCCGCAAGGGCATCCCCGCCTTCACGCAGACCAACCTGCATGTAGCCGTGACCTTCGACCCCGAAGTGATCGATGTTGGCCCTGCACCCACCAGCGACCAGTTCACCTCCGAGGCCGAATACAACGCCGCCAGCCTCAAGTGGCAGCGCGACCTTGCCCTGCTCAACTGGAACACCATTGTCGAACAGGCCCTGCGCGCCGCGGCGCCCGCTGGCACCGAGATCGATGCGCGTGCCCTGCTCTCCATTCCCGAGACCAATGCGCGTCACGTCCTGCGCGAAATGTATGTCAAGGATCCGTCCCTGCTCGGCCAGACCGTCGAGGTCGACCTGCTCGGCTCGGCCAATACCGACAACTGGGTCAAGGGCAATATCGACCGCACTCTGGGCGACGCCCAGCAGCAGCTCTCGGCCGAAGCCCGCGCCCTGATCGACACCTTTGAAGCCGATGGCACCATTTCCACCGGCTTTGCCTGGGCCATCTTCACCAATGTCGACAGCCGCTCGGCCCCGGCCTCGGCCGGCCTGCTCGGCGCCTTTGTCGGCACCTTGTGGATGATGCTGATCGTCGTCGTCCTCGCCGTGCCGATCGGCGTCGCCGCCGCCATCTACCTCGAGGAATTCGCGCCCAAGTCGCGGATCACCGATCTCATCGAGGTCAATATCAACAACCTCGCCGCTGTGCCTTCCATCGTCTTTGGTCTCCTGGGCGCCGCGGTCTTCATCAACTGGTTCCACCTGCCGATTTCGGCGCCGCTGGTGGGCGGCCTCGTGCTTACCCTCATGACCCTTCCCACCATCATCATCGCCACCCGTGGCGCGCTGATGGGCGTTTCCCCCGCGCTTCGGCAGGCGGCGCTCGGCATGGGCGCCAGCAAGACGCAGATGGTGTTCCACCATGTGCTGCCGGTGACCTTCCCCTCGATCCTCACCGCAACCATCCTGGGCATTGCCCATGCCCTGGGCGAAACCGCGCCGCTGCTGCTGATCGGCATGAAGGCCTTCGTGGCTTCCGTCCCGGCGACGCCGCTCGACCAAGCCACTGCCTTGCCCGTCCAGATCTATCTCTGGCAGGGCAACGAAAACCGCAATTTCTTCGAACCCCGCACGGCGGCGGCCATCATGGTCCTGCTTGCCGTCATGATCTTCCTCAACGGCGCTGCCATCTATCTTCGGTCCCGCCTCGAAAAGCGTGCCTAGAGCACCCTCGGTTCGGAAGCGCGGCAAAACAAAAAGGAGACTTCAGAAATGGACGTTCTCGCCGGTAAGGTTAAAGTGACCCAAAAGACCCTGGATCAGACCATGAATCCCGCCGAACTGATGGACCATCCCATTCGCCTGACCGCCCGTGACGTCACCGTTCACTACGGCGCCAAGCAGGCCCTGCATGGCATTTCCATCGACATCCCCGATCGCGCCGTCACCGCCTTCATCGGGCCCTCGGGCTGCGGCAAGTCGACATTCCTGCGCTGCATCAACCGCATGAACGACACCATCGAGGGCGCCAAGGTCGGCGGCCGCATCGAGCTCGACGGTCAGGATATCTACGATCCCAAGCTCGACGTCGTGGAACTGCGCGCCCGCATCGGCATGGTGTTCCAGAAGCCGAACCCCTTCCCCAAGTCGATCTACGACAATGTCGCCTATGGCCCGCGCATCCATGGCCTTGCCCGCAACAAGGCGGATCTCGACGAGATCGTCGTCTCCTCGCTGCGCAAGGCGGGCCTCTTCGAAGAGGTCAAGGATCGTCTCAGCGAGCCCGGCACCGGTCTCTCCGGCGGCCAGCAGCAGCGCCTCTGCATCGCCCGCGCCATTGCCGTGGGTCCGGAGGTCATTCTCATGGACGAGCCTTGCTCGGCCCTCGACCCCATCGCCACCGCCATTATCGAAGAGCTGATCGACGAGCTGCGCGAGAACTACACCATCGTCATCGTCACCCACTCGATGCAGCAGGCCGCCCGCGTCTCGCAGAAGACTGCCTTCTTCCACCTGGGCAACCTGATCGAGCAGGGCGACACCGAGGACATCTTCACCAATCCGGTGAACAAGCAGACCCAGGACTACATCATGGGCCGCATCGGCTGATCGGCGAGCCAGAAGGACATAGAAAAATGCCCAATACCGGCACCGACCACATCGTCACTTCCTATAACGAGGAACTTGCCGCCCTTGCCCAGGCCATTGCCGAAATGGGCGGCCAGGTGGAAGTCGCGATCGAGAACGGCACCCGCGCGTTGCTCAAGCTCGACCGCGAACTGGCTGACCTCACTATCATCGCCGACCAGCGCATCGACGACATGCAGCGCCAGATCGACGACATGGCCGTGTCGATGATCGCCCGCCGCCAGCCCATGGCCAGCGACCTGCGCGCCATCATCACCGCAATCCACGTCGCCTCCGATCTCGAACGCATAGGCGACATGGCCAAGCAACTGGCCCGCCGCTCATTGAAGCTCGATGGCCTCAACCTACAGCCCAGCTTCTATAATGGCGTCAAGAACATGACCGCGCTGGTCCTCCAGCAGGTCAAGGATGCGCTCGATGCCTATGGCAATCGCGAGGCGGCGGCGGCCGTCGAAGTGTGCAACCGCGACGACGAGGTCGACGCCATGCACACCTCGCTGTTCCGCGAACTCCTGACCTACATGATGGAAGATCCGCGCAACATCACCATGTGCACGCATCTCCTGTTCTGCGCCAAGAGCCTCGAACGCGTGGGCGACCACGCCACCAACATCGCCGAACGCGCCTACTACCTGGCCACCGGCAAGCAGCTCACCGGCGACGTTCAGGAACTGCAGCGCCAGCAGATTAAGGCTTAGCGGGTCAACCGGCGCATCAGCCTGCGCCTCCCACCCCCTTGAGGGGAGGGATCGAGGGTGGGGGTCCATCGGTGGACCACTCAACCACCCCCTCCCCAGCCCTCCCCTCAAGGGGGAGGCAGGCCACAACATTAGCACCGGTGCTCCTCAGGCGCCGAACGACGGAGCACATCCATGCCCGCGACAATTCTTGTTGTCGAAGACGAAGGCGATATCGCCATCCTGCTGCGTTACAATCTCGAGGCCGAGGGCTTCCGGGTGGTCACCGCCGAGAGCGGCGACGAGGCCCAGCATGCCATCGCCGAAAAGCTGCCGGACCTGATCCTGCTCGATTGGATGCTGCCCGAAATCTCGGGCATTGAACTCTGCCGGCGCCTTCGCGCCCGCGACGAAACCGCTCGCGTCCCGATCATCATGCTCACCGCCCGCGGCGAGGAAGAGGAGCGCGTGCGCGGCCTCTCCACCGGCGCGGACGACTATGTGGTCAAGCCCTTCTCGGTGCCCGAACTGGTGGCGCGTATCCACGCCCTGCTGCGCCGCGCCAATCCAAATCTCGTCACCACCGCCCTCAAGGTCGGCGACCTCGAGCTCGACCGCACCACCCATCGCGTCCGCCGCGCCAATCGCGACGTCCATCTCGGCCCCACCGAGTACCGCCTGCTCGAATATCTCATGCGTCACCCCGGCCGCGTCTATTCGCGCGAGCAGCTTCTCGATGGCGTCTGGGGCAACGATGTCTATGTCGACGAGCGCACCGTCGACGTCCATATCGGCCGCCTCCGCCGCGCCATCAATCGGGGCCGCGAAACCGACCCGATCCGCACCGTCCGCGGCGCCGGTTACGCCTTCGACGAACGGTTTGCCGCTAACGCCTGAGAACACAAAGGGGCCCGATCTAACCGGGCCCTTTTTCTTTTCCGTTCGCCAGACCCAACACACCATAGCCACTTCAAAGTTGTAAAATCGCCTGACAAACCCAAGAAATTTATCACGACCAATTTTGCTTCAAACATATGTATTCACTGCCCTATTCATAATTGTATGACTTGAGTTGTCAAAAGATTTTGCAGCATTCTTTGTTGACAACAACATCGTCGACTTGATTGCATAAGCTCATCCGCTGACCCGACCTCGGCCGAAACAGCGATTTAGGGGACACAGAGACGATATCCGGTCCCCTGGTTTTGATGAGGAGAAATCAATGTTGAAGCGCATGCTTTTAGGCGCGGCCCTGGCCGTCATGGCGACCTCGATGTCGCAGGCGAAATCGATCACGGTTGACGCCACGGATGTGGAGTTCAAGGGGGTAGAACTCTACTCCGACATCCAGTACTCGACCCAGGCCCTGGGGCTCTTCCGCAATGAGCTTTACCTCGACCTCATCCGACCCACGAGTGCTGACCCGGCTCCCGTTATTGTCTTCATGACGGCGAGCGGCTGGCGCGCCGTCGAGCGCGAACGCCTGATCCCGCAACTGGTGCGCCTCGCCGAAGCCGGCTTTGCCGTGGCCGCTATCGACTATCGCGGCATTGGCGAAGCAAAGTTCCCCGAGCCGCAGCAGGACGTGAAGGCCGCGGTGCGCTATCTGCGTGCAAATGCGGCCCTCTATAACCTAGACCCGGACAACATCGCCGTCTTCGGCCCGTCCGCCGGCGGTCATCTTGCGCTCATGGCGGGGCTCACCGGCAATGACGAGGCCTATGTGGACGACCGTCTCCCCGACGTCTCTTCCGAAGTCGCCGCCATCGCGACCTTCTATCCCGCCGCCTATTTCGGCGAGACTGGCGAGCCGGGCTACGACCTGGCGAGCCTGCACATGGGCATGTCGGTCCACGACGAGGCCAATGCCGAGGCGGTCAAGGAAGCCTTCCCCGAGACCCATATCAGTGAAGACAGCCCGCCGGTTCTGCTGATCCACGGCACGGAAGATCCGGTGGTCCCCCTCGCCTCCAGCGAGCGCCTCTATGCCGCTCTGGAGGCCGGTGGCGTCGATGCCACGCTGGTTACCGTGCAGGGCGTTGGCCACGACTTCGAGCAGATGACCAGCGTGCCCGAAGTCAATCAGGCCCTGATCGACTTCTTCACCCGTACCCTTAAGGATTGAGCCAGCCTGCCGGCGCCTCAGGGCGCCGGCACTTCCCTCGATACGCCGCCACCGCGACCGGCGCGGCGAGCAAAGCGGTCACCCCTCGATCGCCAGGAAGTCGACAATCGCCTGCGCAAAGCGCGGATCGGTGTTGAGGGTATAGTGCGTGGCGCTCGGAATGACCGCAAAGCGGTTGGGCGTCATGCCCTCGCCTGCCCAGCCGCCATCGATTTTCCCGCCGCCCAGCAGTTCGAAGAAATGCGTGGAATGGCTGATCCGCACCGCGTCATAGTCAGCCACCACCAGCAATGTCGGGCTCTTGATCTGGCCCACCTCGCTTGACCAGTCATAGTCATTGCCGATGAAGCTGCCCATCTGCTCGAACAGCTTGGGAAAGTTCTCCGGGTCGGGCGCCACCGCCTTGTACGCCTCATAGAGCGGCGTCTGCATCATCTCGTCGGCCATATGCACGCCGATGCTCCGCATGCCCTCGGCGTTGTAGTCGTGCCATCCTGCATAGGCATAAGGCGCCGAGGCGACCACCAGCCGGTTGACCACCTCCGGGTGGTCGATGCCGAGCCGAATGGCGGTGATGCCACCCATCGAATAGCCCGCGACATCGGCCCGTTCATGACCCAGCCATCGGATCAGCCCGGCCACGTCGCCAGCGAAGGCCTCAAAGCTCATCTTCCGATCGCATGGCCGCGTGCGCCCATGGGCCTGGAAATCGACGCCAATCACCTGATATCGCTTTGCCAGCTCGCTCAGCACCGGCCCGAAATCATCCATGGTCTGCAGGCCGCCATGCAGCAGCACCAGCGGCTTGCCTTCGCCGAACACCGCATAGGCCAGTTCAATGCCATTGACGGGCGCGTAGCCCGACCGGGTGGGAGCAGGTAAAGACATATCAGGCCTCCAGATCGCTTATTGACTGGACGACGAGCGGCAACCGGCACTTTCGACAAGGAACGCTCGCGCTTCCCCGAACGCCTAGAGCTCGGGCGAATCCCGCAGCGGCGTGGTGTCATCGAGCGGCACCGTCTGCCGCTCGATCATCCGGTGTACCCTCGGCAATCCCTCACCCCGATGCAGGCCGCGGAGCTGCTCGATATTGTCGGCATCGGCCTTGGTCCGCCGCAGATTATGCCGCACATAATCGATCCAGGTCGGCACATGGTAGTTCTCGACCCAGATATCGGGCCTTTCGAGATCGCGCAGCAACGTCCACTGCCGCGCCCCGTCGCGGATGCGGATGCGCCGGCGCTCGCTCATCAGCCGTAGGAACGTGGGAATGTCTTCCTGCGCAATCTGGTAGTCGATCATGACCATGATCGGCCCACTGCGCGGCTGCAGGTCCAGGCGGAGGATGGGTTCGTTGAACGTGTCGAGCGGGTTGAGATCGCGCTTGTCGAATTGCGGCAGCGCCAGCCGCAAGCCGACAAGCCCGCAGAGGCAGAGCACGCCGCTCGCCAGCAGCAGTGCCCAGTCGAGGCCGAGCGCGTCCGAGGTCATGCCCCAGATCCAACTGCCCAGCGCCATGCCGCCGAATGTCGCCGTCTGGTAGAGCGAGAGCGCCCGCCCCACCACCCAACGCGGCGAGGCAAGCTGGATCGAGACGTTGAACAGCGACAGGGCCAGGACCCAGCTTGCCCCTGCCGGCAGCAGCAACAGGTGGCTCAGGACAGGGTCGCGGCTGAAAGCCAGCCCGGCGCAGGCCACCGCAAAGCCCAGGCACGCCGCGCGCACGATGAGCTCGTTGCTGAAACGCTGCCGCACCCGGCCATTGAGAAACGCACCCAGGATGGCGCCGAGCCCGAAACAGCCCAGCAGCGTGCCATAGAGCAGCGCGCCGCCACCGAGATAGGCCTCGGCCAGCGAAGGCAGCAGCGCCATGACCACGATGGCCGCACCGCCGAACAGGCATCCGCGAAACAGTACGGTGAGCAGATTGGGCGACATCGACACATAGCGCACGCCGGCCCACATGGCGCTGCCCAGGCTTTCGCGCGGCAGGCGTGGCTGCGCCCGCTCCGGCTTCCAGCGATAAAGCGCGCCGATCAGCGGCAGATAGGACACGGCATTGACGGCAAAGGCGGCGCCCGCGCCGGCAAAGGCCACGATCAGGCCACCCACGGCGGGCCCGACGCTGCGCATCATGTTGAAGCCCATGGCATTGAGCGTCACGGCGCCCGGCAAATCTTCGCGCGGCACCACATCGCCCATCGAGGCCTGCCAGGATGGGTTGAACAGCGCGGTCCCCGCCCCGATGAGAAAGGTGAACGTCAGCAGCAGCCAGGGCGTCAGCAACCCGAACCAGGCGGTGACCGCCAGGGCCAGCGATACCAGCGCCATACCCGATTGCGCGATGAGCATGACTGACCGGCGATCGAAATTATCGGCCAGCGCCCCGGCGGCGATGGAAAACACCATGATCGGCAGCGTGTTGGTGGCCTGCACCAGGGCAACCATGTTGTGCGAGGTGGTGAGCGTGGTCATCATCCAGCCGGCGCCCACCGCCTGCACCAGGCCACCCAGGTTGGAAGCCAGGGTCGCCAGCCACAGCATGCGGAAATTCGGGTGCTGGAGCGGGGCAAGTAAGGAGTTGCGTTGGCTCGACATGGATTTGGCCTCCTCCCCGTGTCATGGGCCAGACCAGCGGCCATGACAAGGGCAGTTCGTTCGCGGCGCCAGATCGCCTGCCTGGGGCCGTCCGGCGTCTCCGCAGCATCGCGCGGATGAGCTAAAGTCCGTCCGCTTCTTGTTGAGTCGGATCTATTTCATGACCATGCCTATTGCCCAGCGGCCGAGCCCGCTGCATCTGCTTGCGGCCTTCGGCAGCGGCGGTCTTCTCACCATGGCTGTCTTCGTCAATGGCGAGGCCGGCCGCTATGGCGGTCCGCTGTTCTCGTCCTGGCTCGCCCATGGCGTCGGCACGGTGGTCGCGGTCCTCATCCTGGCCGTGCTCTGGCGCAGCCAGCGTCGCGAGGCCGCAACTGCCCGTGCCGCGGTCGGCCCCGCCCCGCTATGGGCCTATCTCGGGGGCATCTTCGGCGCCGTCACCGTCATGCTGACCTCGGTCTCGGTCAATTCCCCGCTAGCCCTTGCCGGCACCCTAGCTCTAGGCCTGGCCGGCCAGGTCGCCCTCAGCCTTGCCGCCGATTTCTGGGGCCTGCTCGGCCTGCCCAAGCGCCGCCTCGACCTGCGCGACGCCGGCGCCGTCATTCTCATCGCCAGCGGCAGCCTGCTGATCATCCTCTTCGGTCTCGGAGGCGCGGCATGATCGTCCCGGCCTTCTTCGCCTTCGCCGTCGGCCTGCTCATCATTTTGAGCCGGCAGGTCAATGGCCGCCTGTCGCTCTCTTCGACAGCGCTCATCTCGTCCTTCTGGAACCACTTTGTCGGCTTCGTCGCCCTGACCGCCCTCGGTCTCGTCATCGGCGGACTGATCCCCGACAACCTCGCCACCATTCCATGGTGGGTTTTCACCGGCGGCGCCATCGGCGTGGTCTTCGTCGCCTCCGGCTCCTGGCTGATCACCCGCATCGGCGCCGTCAACTCCACCCTGCTGGTCATTTCCGGGCAGATGGTGACGGGCGTCCTGCTCGATTACCTGCGCGGCGTTCCGATCAATCTCTGGGTCAGCCTTCTCGGCATCATCCTGATCTTTGCCGGCATGGCGCTGACGCAGCGACCAAAGTAACGAAAACGGGGCCCGTAGGCCCCGTAATGCTAACAGTCTGCCAACGAATTAGCCGGCTGCGGTATAGGCGGTCTTCACCACGGTGAAGAACTCGGCCGCATACTTGCCCTGCTCGCGCGGGCCATAGGACGAGCCCTTGCGCCCGCCGAACGGCACGTGGAAATCGACGCCGGCGGTCGGCACGTTGACCATCACCATGCCCGCCTCTGCATTACGCTTGAAGTGGGTGGCATACTTGAGAGAAGTCGTTACGATACCGGCACTTAGCCCAAATTCCGTATCGTTCGCCGTGGCCAGAGCTTCCTCGTAATCCTTCACCTTGATGACCGCGGCCACCGGCCCGAAGATTTCCTCGCGGGCAATACGCATCGAGTTGGTTGCCTCGGTGAACAGCGTCGGCTGCAGGAAATAGCCCTCGGTACCGACCTTGACGCGCTCGCCACCGGCCACCAGCTTGGCGCCTTCGCCCTTGCCGATCTCGATATAGTCGGTGTCCTGCTTGAGCTGGCCCGGATCCACGACCGGTCCGATTTCCGTATCCTTTTCAAGCGCATGGCCGACACGCAGACCCGCAGTACGGGCGGCGAGTGCTTCCACGAACTTGTCGTGGATGCCTTCGGTCACGATCACGCGGCTCGACGCCGTACAGCGCTGGCCGGTCGAGAAGAAGGCCGACTGCGCCACCGATTCCACCGCCACCTTGAGGTCGGCATCGTCGAGCACCACGGTCGGGTTCTTGCCGCCCATTTCGAGCTGGAACTTGCGGCCCACCTCGATCGAGGCGGCAGCCACGCGCTTGCCGGTGCCCACCGAGCCGGTGAAGCTGATGGCATTGACGTCCTTGCTTTCCAGCATGGTCTGGCCGACCACCGAGCCCTTGCCCATGACGAGGTTGAGCACGCCCTTGGGCAGGCCGGCGCGGACGAGAATGTCGACGATTGCCCAGGTCGAGCCTGGCACGAGGTCGGCCGGCTTGATCACGACGGTATTGCCGTAGGCCAGGGCCGGGGCGATCTTCCAGGCCGGGATGGCGATGGGGAAATTCCACGGCGTGATGATGCCGACCACGCCAATGGGCTCGCGGGTGATTTCGACGCCGACACCCGGACGCACCGACGGTAGTACTTCACCAGACAGGCGGAGAACCTCCCCGGCAAAGAAGTCGAAAATCTGGGCGGCACGGGTCACTTCGCCAATGCCCTCGGGCAGGGTCTTGCCCTCTTCGCGGCTCAAAAGCTCGCCCAATTCCGCCTTGCGGGCCAGGATTTCCTGCGAGGTCTTGGAGAGGATGGCGTGGCGCTCGAGAATGCCCGAGCGCGACCAGGCCGGGAACGTGGCCTTGGCGGCGGCGATCGCCTGCTTGGTTTCCTCGGCGCTGGCACGCGCATAAACGCCCACCACTTCGTTGATATTGGAGGGGTTGATGTTCTCGACCCCATCCGCGCCGACCCATTCGCCGTTGATCAGGTTCTTGTGCAATTCGGTCATGGAGAAGCCTTTCGGGTTAGCGCCGGAGAAGAGAAAGCGCAGAAATCAGAGCAGGTTGGCGCGCGACAGGTCGCGCATCAGATGGCTGGTGCCATAGGTCCAGGGCGGACACTTGGTGGAAAGATTGACGACATTGGTGAGCCTGCCAAGGCTCGGTGTCGAAATGGAGACAACGTCACCCAACTTGTGGGTAAAGCCCTTGCCGGCGCCGTCGCGATCCTTCACCGGCGCGAACATGGTGCCGAGGTACAGCACCAGCCCATCGGGATATTGATGGTGCTCGCCCAGCGTCGCCGCCACCAGCGATTCCGGGGTGCGGGAGATCTGCGCCATGTTGGAATGCCCCTCCAGCACGAAGCCGTCAGTGCCTTCCACGCGCAGCGCGATTTCCGCCTGCTTGATTGTGTCGAGGCTGAATTCCCCATCGAAGAGACGCACGAACGGTCCGAGGGCGGCCGAGGCATTATTGTCCTTGGCCTTGCCCAGCAGCAGGGCCGAGCGGCCTTCGACGTCGCGCAGGTTGACGTCATTGCCCAGCGTCGCGCCGATGATCTCGCCCTTGCTGGTGACCAGCAGCGCAACTTCCGGCTCGGGATTATTCCAGCTCGAAATCGGATGCAGGCCCACCTGCGCGCCATGGCCCACGGCGCTCATCGGCTGGCCCTTGGTGAAGATTTCGGCGTCCGGGCCGATGCCCACTTCCAGATACTGGCTCCAGACGCCCTTTTCGATCAGGGCGGCCTTGACCTTCAAGGCTCCGTCCGAGCCCGGCACAAGCTGCGAAAGGTCGGTGCCGATGAGGTCGAGAATCTCGCCACGCAGGGCATCGGCGCGCGACTTGTCGCCCCGCGCCTGCTCTTCGATGACGCGCTCGAGCAGCGAAACCACGAAAGTGACGCCCGAAGCCTTGATCGCCTGCAAGTCGATCGGCGCCAGCAGGCGCGGCAGGGTGTCGCTGGGCTTGTCGGCGCGCGAATTGGACACGACGGCCTCGATGTCGCCGACGGCCCGGCCCGGAGCCGTGCGCACATGTTCGCCGGCGCGGCCGCTTTCGGCGATATCGCGCACCGTCGCCATGCCCTGGGCGGTGATGTCGACCAGCTTGCCGTCACGCACCGTCACGACGCGCGGATGTTCAAATCCAGGTACCCAGGCGCGGCCGATCAGAAGACCATTGGGAATATCGCTGACGCTCATTTCTCGCCCCTAACATGTTAGCACGTCACTAGCCTACGGGATGGGCCGAGCGCAACGTCCCTGCATATAAGTCATACTAATTGTCAAATCCAGTGCGGAAGCGTGCCGTTCAACTCCGGTTCATGTGCGCCGCAATACTGACGCATTGCCCTCGGACACCTCGCCCGAGCACTTACTCAAGGAGTTTGCCATGCGTGCCCTCAGCGTCCTCGTTCCCTTCGCC
The DNA here is from genome assembly GCF_016411825.1 of Devosia sediminis. Taxonomy (GTDB): domain Bacteria; phylum Pseudomonadota; class Alphaproteobacteria; order Rhizobiales; family Devosiaceae; genus Devosia; species Devosia sediminis. The sequence continues at coordinate 495,840 of NZ_JAEKMH010000001.1, read as the reverse complement.
CTCCTCGCCACCGCCCTGCCCGCCTATGCGGGCACGATTGCCATCGAAGGCCGCGGCGAAGTGCGGGCTGCACCCGACATGGCCACCATCAATTCCGGCGTCACCACCCAGGGCGCGACGGCCCGCGAGGCGCTTGACGCCAATACCACCGCGATGAACGAACTCATTGCCGCCCTCAAGGAAGCCGGCATCGAGGCGCGCGACATCCAGACCTCGGGCTTCTCGGTCAATCCCAACTACGTCTATTCCGACGAGCGCGACGCCAACGGTTATTCGCTGCCGCCCAAGATCAACGGCTACCAGGTGATGAACACCGTCACCGTCGTCGTGCGCGATCTCGCAGACCTGGGCAGCATTCTCGACACCTCGGTCACCGTCGGCGCCAACACCGTCAACGGCGTCAGCTTCTCGGTCGCCGATCCGTCGGACCTCCTCAACGAAGCCCGCAAGGCAGCTTTTGCCGATGCGCGCGAAAAGGCCGAGCTCTATGCAAGTGTCGCCGGTGCAACACTGGGCGATCTTGAGTCGATTACCGAACAACAGAGCTTCAATTCGCCCCAGCCATACCCCATGTATGCCCGTGCCGAGATGTCGGCCGCGGCACCAGTGCCGGTCGAAGCGGGCGAGATGACATTCGCCATCTCCGTCAACGTCTCGTGGGATTTGAACAACAGCGCCGATTAATCCGTGAAGAAGTCCGGCCTTGCCATGTTTTGGCCAAACCCGGACCGCCAATCGCGCGTTGTATCTTCTCAGGGGTGGGGCGAGTCTTCGTCCCACCTTTGAAACACCCGATCCCCTCATTGAGGGGGCTTGGGCGGTGGGGGCGGTTCCACCGTAGTCACTCCGTCCCCACCAACCCTACGCAGTCGGTCGGCAAAGCCGACGACTGGCTCCGGTGGAGCCAGGCGAGACTAGGAGGCCATGAGGGCTACGCCCGAATGGCGCAATGACCGCGGCTGCGCCGCCAAATCGCTCCGGTGGAGCGATTCGAGGTTTGGGGGCCTATGGTTGAAGACATGGTCGGAAGGCAGGTTTGCCGCCTACCCCGTGACCACCTTCCACAACATGTTGAGCCCCATGCACACCAGGAAAATGGCAAACACATATTTCAGCGTTTTCTGGTTCAGCCTATGGGCCAGTGCCGCGCCCAATGGCGCGCAGAGCGCGGCCAATACGCCCACCAGCGCGAAAGCCAGCAGGTTGACATAACCTATGCTAAGCGGCGGCAGGCCTTCGGCACCCCACCCTGAAATCAGGAAACCGGCCGTGCCGGAAATGGCGATGGCGACGCCAATGGCGGCCGACGTACCCACGGCCTTGTGCATGGTGTCTCCGAACGCCACCAGGGTCGGCACGGTCAGCGACCCGCCACCGATCCCCATCAGCGACGACACATAGCCCACCACCAGCGCCGAAATGCGATGCGTCAGGCTCGACCCCTTCAGATGCCCCATCAGCTTGGTCTGCCAGGCGAAGACGATGTTCGCCGCGATCAGGAAGGCCATGACGGCAAAGACGATGCGCAGCACGTCGCCCGAATAGAGCCCGGCCATCAGCCCGCCGACAAAGGTGCCGATGACGATGAACGGCGCCCAGAGCTTGAGCACCGCGATGTCCAGTGCTCCGCGCTTGTGATGGGCCCGCGCGCTCATGATGCCGGTGGGAATGATGATGGCGAGCGAGGTGCCCACCGCGACGTGCTGGACCACGTCGGCATCATAGCCCATCAGCAGCAGGGCATTGCTCAGCGCCGGCACGATCACCGCGCCGCCGCCGATGCCGAGGAGGCCGGCGGCGATCCCCGAAACGACACCCGTGGCCATCAGGCCCAGCACGAAGGGCCAGTAGCCGACAAGATTGCCCCAATCCATGGTCATTCCCCGATAATGTGGAACACCAGCTCGCGCCGATGCGGCTGCGCGCGGTGTTCAAAGAGATAAAGTCCCTGCCAGGTGCCCAGCACTGGCCGTCCGCTGCTGACGGGAATGCCGATCGACGTCTGGGTCAAGGCTGCCTTGATATGGGCCGGCATGTCGTCTGGGCCCTCGGTCGTGTGCGTCAGCCAGTCCATGCCCTCGGGAACCAGCCGCCGGAAGAAACCACGGAGATCCGTCCGCACGTCCGGATCGGCATTTTCCTGGATCAGCAGCGAACAGCTTGTGTGCCGCACATAGGCCGTGACCAGCCCGGTCGAAAGCTGCGATCCGGCGACGAAAACAAGCAGGCTCCTGGTGACCTCGTAGAGGCCCTGCCCCTGGGTCGGGACCATGATGCTGTCGATAGCTTGCTGCATGCAAACTGGCCTAGCACGGTGGTGGGGCCGGCGGAAAGGCGAGGCTGTGCGCATTCGTCCACCTCGCCGCATTGGTGCCTTATTGCAACGCTGGTTTAGCAATAAGGCCCGCAGCGGAACTCTCGGGATTCCCCTGCGTTTTGGGCCTCGGAAGCTGCCGGACAAGGGGCCGCCCGCCGTTCATTCGGCGTTCAGGAACGGCCCACGATGCTCGTCAGGACGTGTTTCAAGCACAAAGGATAAGAACAATGCGCCTCAAGAACTGGCTGCTCACTGGCACCAGCATCACCATGCTGGCCTTTGCGCCCGTCGCCGCCAATGCCCAAAGTGCCGAATTGCAGTCGGCTTACTCGGCCTATGTGCAGGCCCAGGCATCGGGTGACGCTGCCGCGCTGGAAGCCGCCCAGACGGCACTGACCGAGCTCTGCATCGTCGAAGGCTTTGCGAGCATCGATGAGTGTATCGCGGCCCTGTCCGGCGCTGCCCCGGCTGCCGAACCGGCCGTCGAAGAACCCGCGCCCGCCGAAGAGCCTGTAGCGGAAGAGCCGCCGCCCGTCCAGGAACCGGTGGTCGAGGAACCCGCCGTTGAAGCTGCGCCCCCGGCTGAAGCCGCTCCGCCCGTCGAGGAAGCCCCGGCGGTTGAAGAACCCGTAATGGAAGAGCCGGCGCCCGAAGCCGCGCCTGCCCCCGAAGCGCCCGTCGTCCAGGAAGCGCCTGCCGAGGCTGCTCCTGCCGCCGAACAGCCGGTCGCTGAAGAGCCCGTCGTCGAGGCACCCGCTGCCGAAGAACCGGCCGTCGTGACCGAAGAGCCTGCAGCGACCTCCGAACAGCCTGCGGCTGAACAGCCTGTGGTTGAAGAACCCGCGCCGACGGCCGAAGAGACGGCTCCCGCCGCCGCTGCTGGCGACATCGAGGCCCAGCTCGCCGCCCACGTCGACGCCTACAACGCCGCCGTGGCCGATCTCGCTGCCGGCGTGCCGGATGCTCAGGCCCGTATCGACGCGGCCCTGGCGGAAATCACTGCCATCTGTGGTCTGCTCGGCTATACCGACAACGCCACCTGCACGGCCGACTTTGGCCTCACGCTGTCGCCGCTGCCAGAAGCTGCACCGGCCGAACAGCAGCCGGCTGCGGTGCCTGCCGATCCGGCCGCGCCGGTCCCCGGCGACGAGCAGCCCGCTCCGGTCGAAGAAACCACGTCCGATGGCCAGCCGGCCGAAATGGTCGAGGAACTGCCCCCCGGCGTGACCCCCGAGCAGATCGCTCCGGTCTTCGACAGCGCCAAGGATGCCTCTGCGCCCGCTGACGCCAACGCCACGGCGGAAGCCGGCACTCCGGCTGACGCCAGCGCTCCCGCTGAAGCCCAGGCAGCGCCCGCTGCGCCGACCGAGCCGGCTCCGCCCGCTCCGACCAGCGACGCCGAGGCTCAGGCCGAGGTCCTCATGACGCTGCAGGCCGCACCGCCTCCGGCAGTCACCGCCGAGGCCGGCACTGCCGTCGCCGCGACCGGTGGCACGACCGTCGAACAGACGATCGTGAACAACACGGTCAACAACATCACGAACAACATCACCAACATCAACACCACCGTCACGGGCGACAACAACACCGTCCAGACGGGTGTGCAGCAGACGCCGGTGACTGTTGTCGAGGCTCCGGTCGTCGAGACCGATACCGGCTCGGCCATTGCCCAGTTGATCGTGCAGGTCGGTACTCAGCTGATCATCAACTCGGTCGGCCAGGACACCGATCGCTTTTACGATCCGAGCCGTGGCGACGAGATCTATTACGAAGATCTCAGCAACGGTCGCACCCGCGAAGTGATCACCCGTCCCGACGGCACCCAGATCGTCACCGTGCGCAACCGCAATGGCGACATCCTGCGCCGCTCGCGCATCACTCCCGACGGCCGCGAATACGTGCTCGCCTACTTTGACGACCGTTACTATGACGACCTCGTCGAATGGCGCGATCCGGCTGCCGACCTTCCGCCGCTTCGTCTTAACATCCCGGTCCAGGAATATGTGCTGGATTCCCGTTATGCGGACGAGAACGAACTCACCGAGTTCTTTGCTCAGCCGCCGGTCGAGAATGTCGCCCGCCTTTATTCCATCGACGAAGTGAAGCGTTCGGCCCGTCTGCGTGACAGCGTACGTCGTCTCGAAGTGGGTAACCTCACCTTCGACACCGGTGCCGCCACCATCGGCCGTGACCAGGTCCAGAGCCTCTCGGCCGTGGCTAACGCCATGCTGACGCTGCTCGAGCGCAATCCGAACGAAACTTTCCTCATCGAAGGCCACACCGATGCGGTGGGTTCGGATGTGTCCAACCTGCGTCTGTCGGATATGCGTGCCGCCACCGTGGCCCGCGTCCTGACCGACTTCTACGGCGTGCCGCCGGAGAACCTGGCCACCCAGGGTTATGGCGAGCGCTACCTGAAGATCCGTACGGAAGCGGCCGAGCGTGAAAACCGTCGCGCCACCATCCGCCGCATCACGCCGCTGATCACTGTCGCGTCGAACTAAGCGACGACCTCGCAACCACAAGAAAGGCCGGGCTCCAGCGCCCGGCCTTTTTCTTTATGGGCCAAGCGATCTGCGGCATGTGGCCGCTTGCAAGCGGCAATGGAATTGCTATCTCTGCCCCATTCGTCCGGAGCGCACCATGAAGCAGTTGGAAATCCTCGTTGAACGCATCATCCTGGCGTCCCGCTGGCTTCTGGTCCTCTTCTATTTCGGCCTCGGCATCGCGCTGATCTTTTATGCCGTCACCTTCGGCATCAAGCTGTTCGACTTCGGCATCAAGCTCTTCGCCATCGATGAGACCGAAGCCATCCTCAAGGTCCTGGGCCTCATCGACGCGGCGCTGATCGCCAGCCTCGTCGTCATGGTCATCATCTCCGGCTACGAAAACTTCGTTTCCCGCTTCGACGACGAGGGCGATGTGCACTGGCTGGGCCAGATCGATGCCGGCTCGCTCAAGATCAAGGTGGCCTCGACCATCGTCGCCATCTCCTCAATCCACCTGCTGCAGATCTTCCTCAATGTGCCCAGCTATTCCAACGAGCACATCTTCTGGTTCACGGTGCTGCACATCACCTTCATTGTCTCGGCGCTTTTCCTCGCGCTGATCGACAAAATCTCAAAAAAGCCACAAAAGAATCTGGAGCCCGATCTCTAGTTCGGTCTCGCAACAGATTGAATCTCCATCGGAAATCGCCGCAAATCAGACAAACGTAATCGCCTTCACGTTTGCGGGAACTCCTTGTGCAAAGGCCGCGTTTATTTGCCAGCGTTGATACAACAGGAGCAAACGATGGCTACCAACCCCGAACGCGATACTGTTTATACCAATGACGGCAACCGTACCGTCTATACCCGTGAAAGCAACGGCACCGGCTGGTTTGTCGGTATTATCGTCGCCTTGGCCCTGTTGGCCATCGGCTACCTGGTTTTCTCGGCCAATTCCGGCCCGTCGACCACGGTTGACGTGAACGGCGCCCCGGCTATCGAGTCGACGACGACCGATCCGGCAATCGCCCCGGCCCCCATGACCGAAGCTCCGGCCGTTGAAACGGCTCCCGCTCCGGCCACCGAGGCTCCCGCCGTTGACGCCGCCCCGATGACCGAGGCTGCTCCGGCTGCTGAACCGGCCGCTCCGGCTGATGCCCCGGCTGCTACCGATGCCGCCCCGGCTGCTGAGCCTGCTGCTCCGGCTACAAACTAAGACCTCCATGGCCCTGGCCCTCCCTCCAGGACCTGCAAGGACCCCGGCTCCAGCCGGGGTCCTTTCTTTTGCGTGACAAATTGCCCCCGGCGGTTGCCAAGCGTGCCGCCAATCCCCATCTGAGGCCAAGCATCAAGGGAGCCGCAATGTTCAATATCGACCAGATCCTCAAGACCCTGCAGACCGATCAGGGCCTTCAGCGCAACGCCATGTCCGGAGCGGCTGGCCTGGCTGCGGGCATGCTGCTGTCCGGCGGCAAACCGGGCAAGCTTCTGGAAGGCGCCGTCAAGGCGGGTGCGCTGGCCGCCGTGGGCGGCCTCGCCTACAAGGCCTGGCAGAACCACCAGCAGAGCCAGAACCCGTCCACGCCCGCCCCCCGCGAAGAAGCTTTCATTCCGGCGCCCAATGACGAGCGTGCGCAGGAAGAGCTGGGCAAGACGCTGGTGCGCGCCATGATCTCCGCCGCCAAGGCCGATGGCCGCATTGATGCGGATGAAAAGGAAGCGATCTTCGAAAAGCTCAAGACCATGCCGCTCTCCGCCGAGGAAAAGGCCTGGGTCTTCGACGAACTGTCCACCCCGCTCGACATCAATGCCGTAGTTGCTCGAGCCGACACGCCCGAGCACGCCGCCGAGATCTACGCCGCCTCCCTAGTCGCCATCAGCGCCGATACGGCCGCCGAGCAGGCCTATCTCGAAGCCCTCGCCGTCAAGCTCAAGCTCGATCCGGCGCTGGTCACCGAAATCCATCGCCAGGCCGGCGAAAAGGCGCCCCAGCCCGCGCCGACCCCAGTCTCGCCTTTCGCCTATACGCCGGGCGGCGGCAACGTCTGACCCTTCGTGTGAATACAGCAGCGCCGGCCTCACGGCCGGCCTGCAACCCCTCGCTCCTGACGGGCTTAGCAGTTCCTTAAGCATATTCGGCTACGGATTTCCCCTAGGGACTTTTCCCTATGGACGACCAGTCGATGACCCCCGTGCAGCAATCGCGACCGCGCGATAAGGGCGACACCTCGCCGCTGCAGTTCCTGCCAGCCATCCTCTTTGCGCTTGTATCGGCCATCGCTCTGGCCGCGCCGCTGCGCGCGCCCGTGACAGGCGAGATGGCCGTCGTTTTTCCGCCCTTCACCTCCGAGCAGACCGCCTGGGCGCTGGTGCGTGAGGCCGGTGGCTCGATCGTCGGACCAACGCGCATTCCCAGCATCGTTGTCGCCTACGGCCATGACGCGGAATTCCAATCCCGCATGCGCGCGCTCGGCAGCCTGTTCTTCCTTGCCGCAGAAGGCCTCTGCGCGCCCCTGACAGCATAGGACCACTATGACGCTCTCCCATATCCGCGCCCTGGCCACCAACGTGGTCTTCGCCCTTGCCGTCGTGGCCGGCCTCGCGGCTGTCGCTGTCGACTGGGCAGTCCAGGGCTCCATCGATACCCCGGCCATCATCGCCCTGGCCGGCATCGCCGCCCTCGTTGCCGGCTACTTCACCATGCGCGCCACACCGGCCTACCGCTATCTCGCGATCACCGTGCTGATGGGCCAGATCGCCGCCGTCATCGCCGCTGCCGATGGCACGCCCTGGCAGACCGACCTGCACATGGCCTTCTTCGCCGCCCTAGCCCTCAGCGCCCTGCTCTACGACGTACGCGTCATCCTGATCGGCACCGCGGTCGTGGCGGTGCATCATCTGGTCTTCGGCATGCTGGTGCCGGGCCTCGTCTTCTACGGCGACAGCGGCTTCATCCGCATCGCCCTGCATGCTGTCATCCTGCTCCTCGAAGCGGGCGGCCTCATCTGGCTGATGCACAACACCTTCCGCCTGCTCAATATCGCCCGCGACAGTGCCGCCGAGGCCGAGGCCCATGCCGAGCAGGCGCGGAGCCTTGCCCGCGAAGTCGAGGAAAGCGAGGTGCTCCGCCTCGAAGAACGCCACCGCACGCTGAGCGAACTGCGCGAACAGTTCGGCACCGTCGTCACTGCCGCGCTCGATGGCGATTTCAGCCGCCGCGTGCCGGTGGATTTCGCCGAAGGCGACCTCAATGAACTGGCCCGGTCCATCAACACCCTGGTGGAAAACATCGAGGGCGGCGTGCGCGATACGTCGGCAATCATGTCGGCTCTATCGGCACAGGATCTGACCCGGCGGATGCACGGCACCTATCGCGGCGCCTTCGCCCGCCTGAGCGAGGACACCAATGCCGTTGCCGATCGGCTCACCGAGGTGGTCGAAACCATCCGCACAGCGTCCGGCACGCTCTCTCAAGCCACCGCCGATCTTCTCAGCGGCGCCGAGGATTTGTCGCAGCGCACCAGCCGTCAGGCCTCGACCGTGCGCCACACCACCGACAGCATCGAAGCGCTGGCGGGCACCGTGCGTACCAATGCCGACCGCGCCGGCAAAGCCAGTTCGGCCACGGCCAATGTCGTGGCGACCGCCGAGACCGGCAGCGCCGTCATGGCCGAGGCCACCGGCGCCATGGACCGCATTGGCCGCTCCAGCCAGCAGATCGCCGGCATCATCACCCTCATCGACGATATCGCCTTCCAGACCAACCTCCTTGCCCTCAATGCCTCGGTGGAAGCCGCGCGCGCCGGCGAAGCGGGCAAGGGTTTTGCCGTGGTCGCGGTTGAAGTGCGTCGCCTCGCGCAATCGGCCGCGGAAGCCTCATCCGAGATCAAGGGCCTGATTGAGCAGGCGACGAGCCAGGTCAGCGAGGGCAACCAGCTGGTCGGTCGCGCCGCTGCGACCCTCATCCAGATCGCCGATGCCGCGCGGACCAGCAATGAGCTGATGCAGGGCATTGCCGAGGCCGCGGCCGACCAGAACATGGCCATTGCAGAGGTCGAGGGGGCAGTGCGGCGGATCGACGAGATCACCCAGCACAATGCAGCTCTGGTCGAGGAGACCAATGCCGCCGTGGCGCAGGCGCAGGAACAGGCCGCCACGCTGGACGCCGCCGTCCGGGTTTTTCGTCTCGATCCTGCCGGTGCAGCGCGCGGCCGTCAGGCCGCCTGAGCTCAACAAGTCGCGTGACGGCGGCGTCGCCTTCTGCTTGGATTGCCCTCGAACCCGAGGGCATCTTCCATGCCGGACGACGCAGCCATCGACCAACCCGCGATCGGCCACCCGCTCTATATCGCCTGGGGGCGGGTCGTGCTGCACATGTCGGACCAAGGCATCACGGCCGAGGCGAATGGCCTGCGCTTTACGCGAGACGGGCGGATCACGTTCCGCCCCTATACCGATATCGTTGAAATCAACCTGGCCATGAACCCGGTGCACAAATCTGCCGAAATGGCGCAGATGACCATCCGCTTCTTCAATGGCCTCACCATGCGGATCCTCAACACCACGGCCTGGGGCAATGTCGATGCCGACCAGACCCAGCATTACTACCGCTTCAAGGCCGACCTGCATGAACGCCTGATCGAGAGCGGTGCCGCGGCCAACATCGCCTTTACCACTGGATACACGTCAGGCCGCGGCACCTTTCTCAAGGTCGCTCTCGCCATCGGCGCGATCTTCTTCATCGGCACGCCCATCGTCATCTTCCTGATGACCGGGCAGGCCCAGGCCCTGCTGGTCTGCGTCGCCGGCGCGGGCCTGATATTGCCCTTCTACCGCGCCTCCAAGCGCAACGAACCCGGCCGTTACGACCCGCGCTCACCCCCGGACATGCTGGCCTGAGGTCTTCGAATGACAGGAACAGCCATGTGCGTTCTTGAACCCACCGCCTTGCCCCGCCAAATGGGATGCAAGGAGTGACATCATGGAACTTGGCCTCTATTCGTTCGCGGAAAACACCCCCGACCCGCTCAACGGCAACCGGACCCAATTACCGGCGGAACGGCTTGCTGACCTGATCGAGGAAATCGAGCTTGCCGACCAGCTTGGCCTCGCCTTCTATGGTCTGGGCGAGCACCACCGCGCCGACTACGTCGCGTCGGCCCCGGTGACTATTCTTGCCGCCGCCGCCGCGCGGACCAAGTCCATCCGCCTGTCCACCGCCGTTACCGTGCTCAGTTCCGAGGACCCGGTGCGCGTCTGGCAGCAATTCGCGACGCTGGACCTCATCAGCAATGGCCGGGCCGAGATCATGGCCGGTCGTGGCTCCTTCATCGAAAGCTTCCCGCTCTTCGGCCTCGACCTCGACGACTATGACGACCTGTTCGAGGAAAAGTTGGAAATGCTGCTCAACATCCGGCAGGGCGGCAAAGTCGCATGGCCAGGGAGCACGCACACCAAACCCATTCCGGGCCTCGAGATCTTTCCCAAGCCGCTCCAGGATCCACTGCCGCTCTGGATCGCGGTCGGCGGCACCCCCAATTCGGTGGCCCGCGCCGCCTATTACGGCCTGCCCCTGATGATCGCCATCATCGGCGGCCGCCCGCGCCAGTTCCAGCCGCTGACTGAGCTCTACCGCCAGACCGGCGCCAAGGCCGGCCATGATGCATCCAAACTCAAGCTGGGGGTCTCCGGGCATGGCTTCATTGCCGAAGATAGTCAGGCCGCCCGCGACATCGCCTTCCCGGCCCACAGCGCCGTCATGAGCAAGATCGGGGCCGAGCGTGGCTGGCCACCCACTACGCGCGCGCAGTTCGAGGCCGGCACCACGTCCGAAGGGGCCTACTATATGGGCTCACCGCAGGAGGTGATCGACAAGATCCTGATGCAGCACGAATGGTTCGGCCACGACCGCTTCGGCCTGCAACTGAGCGTCGGCACCCTGCCCCACGACAAGGTCATGAAGGCCATCGAACTCTATGGCACCGTCGTCAAGCCAGCCGTGGACAAGGCACTCGGCTAGCGGAAGACCGACCTGCACGCCTGCTTTAGCAGGCACATGCCGCCGCGCCACACCGCCCTGAGCCAGAGCGCTTTGCGGCGCGGCGGCAGCTCGTCCCTGTCCTCAAAGGCGCGCCTGTAGCTGTCTCGCGTAAGGTAACTGGTGGGGATCATGACGTCCTCCATCAGTTCCAGTTGTCGATCTTGGCGTCGTGCGGGAAGGTCTCGTGCTTGCCATCCCCGCTGACCTGCTCGGTCCACCACCCGGCCAGCGCGTCATAGGTCGTGACCGGGCTCTCTGTCTTGATTCCAACTCTGTGGACGATATCGGGCATTGCATATCTCCTGGTTGTCCGTTCGTATCCATGGGCCGCAACTGCGGTTGGTAAGAACGCTAGGCCCGTTGGCGCGGGGACCGGGAGTGACAAGAGTGTCGCGATTGCCTGGACTGACATGGACGCCGTGATATCAGCCGCCGGTCACGCCCTGGCGCGGGGCGACGTGTTGGGCGCCCTCAAGCGCGTGGCGCTGCGCGAGGATGGCGCGGCGCTCGCTTTGCGCGGCATTGCCATGGCGCAACTGGGCGACCTGCCCAAGGCGCGGGCCCTGCTCAAGGCTGCCACCCGTCAGTTCGCGCCCAGTGAAGCCCTCTCCCGTGCCCGCTGCCAGCTCGCCGAAATCGAGATCGCTCTCGTCTCTCGTGATCTCAATTGGCCCCAAGGCCGCCTGCGCGGCATCCGCGAAACCCTGATGCGTCGCGGCGATCCGACCAATGCCGCCCACGCCCTCCACATCGATGCGCGCCGCGCGCTGCTCCTCGGCCATGCCGACACAGCCGAAGAACTGCTCGATGGCCATCCCGACCGCGCCCTTCGTCCGGCGCTCACCGCGGCGCGCGCCCTGCTCCGTGCGGGCATCGCCATGCGCCGGCTAAGGCCGCGCGAGGCCCGCACTGCCCTGGCCGAGGCACGGATTGCGGCAACGGCATCCGGGCTGGCCGGGCTGGTCGCGGAGGTCGACGCGGCATCAGCGAGGCTGGAGGGACAATCCGCCCTGCTGCGCCGCAACGGCATCATTGAGCGTCTCGATGTCGACGGCATCGAGGCGGTGTTGGCGTCGCCCGCGCTGGTCATCGACGCCTGCCGCAATCTTGTCCGGCATGCCGGAACAAGTGTGTCCTTCTCCAGCCGGCCGGTGCTGTTCGCACTGCTGCGCGCCCTGGGCGAAGCCTGGCCCGCCCCCGAGACGCGCGACACGCTGTTGGCCCGCGCCTTCGGCGCCCGCTTCGTGGACGAATCCCACCGGGCCCGCCTCAGGGTCGAGATCGGCCGACTGCGGGCCCTTCTGGGCGACATGGCGGGGATCGAGGCTACGCCCGAAGGTTTCGTGCTGGTGGCCGATCAGCTTGATGTCGTCGTCCTCTCTCCACCGGTGGAAGACCGGCACGCCGATCTCCTCGCTCTCCTGGCCGACGGCGAAGCCTGGTCGAGTTCGGCTTTGGCCCTGGTGCTGGACACCAGCGCCCGAACCGTGCAGCGGGCTCTCGACGACCTTTCGGCGCGCGGCAAGGTCGAGAGCTTCGGCAAGGGTCCGGCCCGTCGCTGGATCACCCCGCCCATGCCTGGCTTCCCGACATTGTTGTTACTCCCTGGCCCCCTGCCCGGCAGCTAGACTGAAGGGATCAAGGAGGATCTGTCATGAAACGATCAACCGCCGAAATCGTCGCGGAATACGGCCCCTTTCCGGGCGCCGACAATATCCATGGCGTGACCTTTAACGGCAGCAATGTCTGGTTTGCGTCTGGAGATCGGCTCAATGCCTTGGACCCGGCCACTGGCCAGACGACGCGCAGTTTCGATACGCCCGCCTATGCCGGCACCGCCTTTGACGGCCAGCATCTGTTCCAGATCGGGGAAGACCGGATCAACCGGCTGGATCCGGACACGGGCGAAGTGCTTGCTTCCATCCCGGTGCCAGGCGAAGGGGCAACTGGCCTTGCCTGGGCGGAGGGCTCCCTTTGGGTCGGCGACTATCGCGCCCGCCGCATCCATCAGGTCGACCCGGAAACCGGCGCGGTCATCCGGTCCATCGAAACCACGCGCTTCGTTACCGGCGTCACCTGGGTCGATGGTGAACTCTGGCACGGCACTTGGCAGGACGACCGCAGCGACATCCGCCACATCGATCCAGCGACGGGCGACGTCCTGGATGTGCTCGAAATGCCCGAAGGCATGGGTGTTTCAGGCCTCGAAAGCGATGGCGGCGATCGCTTCTTCTGCGGCGGTGGCAGCAGTGGCAAGCTGCGCGCCATCCGCCGCCCGCTCAGCTAGTTCACTTGCCGCTGCGCTTGATCGACTTGATGGCCAGCGGCGGCTGACCGGACTTTTCGGAAATGGCGCGATCCTGCTCCATGATGGCAGCGCGGGCCGGCTCATCGCCGTCGAGGCCGCCCAGCAGGCTGGCATCGACCTTGCGGTTGGAGCGCTGCGACCCGTCTTCATAGACGATGTCGAACATCACGAATTCGGTGCGCGCGGTGGGTTTCTTGGCCATTTCTGGCTCCTTTCAAACAGGAAACCGCGAGCCGATGGCTCGCGGTCGTCAGTGGAATGGCGAAAAGCGGCTAGCGGAAAATCTGCTCGCCCTGCTCGTCGATGATCTGGCGGCCTTTGACCAGGGCCAGCGCCGCGAGCTCGTCACGCGAGGCCATCCGCTCGGCGCGGATATAGCGATAGGTCTTGAGCTCGCCGCCGACTTCCTTCTCGATAAGGCCGGCAAGCTGCAATTCACTGCCCGCCTTCATCTCGATGGCCTTGATCAGGAAGCCCTTGTAGGTCTCCTCGCCCAGCACCTTGTCGCCGGCCGGTTCGGCGCTGGCCGACCCGCCCCCGAAGAGCTTCTTGAAGAACGACATGTGGGTCTCCCTAGCGTCTCGTGTTCCTGGCCGGCCGGGGTCTTTCCAGCTCGCCGCGTCTGTCCATCTCCTCCTGCAGCCAAAGCGGGGAGATGTCAAAATAGTTCGGCCAGATCGGCTTGCCGTTGACCAGCTCGACCTTGGCGAAGTAGGCCCGGTCGCGCAGCGGCTCCGTCCCCTCGCCGCGCTCGGCCAGCATGGGGGCCGCGTTGAACGTCCCCCAGGTGCCATCCGAAAACGCCACTACCAGCTTGAAGGGAATGGCGGTCCGCAGCGAGGTGAGTTTGAGAGTGCTCACCGTAACTCGTCCTCGGGAATGTCGGCCAGCTTTGCCAAATGCCTCAATAGCCCTGCTTTGAGCGGCGTATTGCCGTGTACTGGCAGCGAAATCCGAGCAGAGTTTCCTGCCTTTCCATAGATGGTGGCTGCCGTTGATCCGAAGCAGGTTCCAGCCGCGACGTTCGATCATACGGGCGAACTCGCGGCCGGAAATTGACTTCATATAGCGATGTCCAGCGTCCGTTCAAAACCTTCCGTCACCGGATCGACGAGGTCGACCGAAAGGCATCCGACGATGGCCTCCCGGATATTCTCGTCAAGTTCTTCGAGGGTTTCGCCCTGACTGACGCAACCGGGAATGGCAGGCACTTCGGCCCAATACCCACCCTCTTCCGCTTCATGGACGATGATCTTGACCTGCATCGTCGCCTCCTAGTTGTCGAGGAAGCTCCTGAGCTTCCGGCTGCGGCTCGGATGCTTGAGCTTGCGCAGCGCCTTGGCTTCGATCTGGCGGATACGTTCGCGGGTCACCGAGAACTGCTGGCCGACTTCCTCGAGCGTGTGGTCGGTGTTCATGCCGATACCGAAGCGCATGCGCAGCACGCGTTCTTCGCGCGGCGTCAGCGACGCCAGCACGCGGGTGGTGGTCTCGCGCAGGTTGGACTGGATCGCCGCGTCGATCGGCTGGATCGCGTTCACGTCCTGGATGAAATCCCCGAGGTTCGAATCTTCCTCGTCGCCAATCGGCGTTTCGAGCGAGATCGGCTCCTTGGCGATCTTGAGAACCTTGCGCACCTTGTCGAGCGGCATCTGCAGCTTTTCAGAAAGCTCTTCCGGCGTCGGCTCGCGGCCGATTTCATGGAGCATCTGGCGGCTAGTACGCACGATCTTGTTGATCGTCTCGATCATGTGCACCGGAATACGGATGGTGCGCGCCTGGTCGGCGATCGAGCGGGTGATGGCCTGGCGGATCCACCAGGTCGCATAGGTCGAGAACTTGTAGCCGCGGCGATATTCAAACTTATCGACGGCCTTCATCAGGCCGATATTGCCTTCCTGGATCAGGTCGAGGAACTGCAGGCCACGGTTGGTGTACTTCTTGGCGATCGAGATCACGAGGCGAAGGTTGGCTTCCACCATTTCCTTCTTGGCGATGGCGGCTTCGCGCTCGCCCTTCTGCACCTTGTGCACGATGCGACGATACTCGCCGATATCGAGGCCGGCTTCGGTCGCGATGGTCGAAATATCCGTGCGGATTTCGGCAATGGTGTCGGTCTCGCGGCGCGCAAATTCCGACCAGCCCTTGCCCTCGAAGCTTTCCAGCGACCATTCCCAGCTAGGATCGAGCTCGCGGCCATAATAGTTCTGGAGGAACGACTCGCGCTTGACGCCATAGCTTTCGGCGAGGCGCAGCAGGCGTCCCTCGAGGCGCACCAGGCGCTTGTTGATGTCGTAAAGCTGCTCGACGAGGCTCTCGATACGACCCGTATTGAGCGACAGCGACTTCACGTCGGCAATGACGTCGGCACGCAGCGCGCTGAGCTTGCTGGTCTCCGCGTCCGAGACAGTCGCGGTGCGATCCTCGGCGTGGCGGTCCTGCATTTCGCGCATCTGCCCATAGGCATCGGCGATGCGGTCGAACGTTTCCACCACCTGCGGCTTGAGCTCGGCTTCCATGGCCGAGAGCGACAGGGCGTTGTCGAATTCGTCGTCGTCTTCCTCGACCGGATCCTGCGGGGCTTCCGGTTCTTCGGGGACGTAGTCGTCCTCGTCGTCGCCCGAGCTGGCGCGCTTGGGCGCCGGCTTTGCAGCCGCCTTGGCCGGTTCCGGCTCGGGCTTGGGCGCGGCCACCGGAATTTCCGGCGCCGCCTGCTTGGCGTCAGGGCCGGCATAGGTGGCTTCGAGATCGATAATGTCGCGCAGCAGGATCTCGCCCTGGGCGAGCTGTTCGCGCCAGATGATGATGGCCTGGAAAGTCAGCGGCGACTCGCAGAGGCCTTCGATCATGGTCTCGCGGCCGGCCTCGATGCGCTTGGCGATGGCGATTTCGCCTTCGCGGCTGAGCAGTTCCACCGAGCCCATTTCGCGCAGATACATACGCACCGGGTCATCGGTACGGTCGGAGCCGGACTTGGTATTGGAGGTGTTGGCGACGGCCGTACCGGTCGAAGTGGCGACTTCCGAACCGGTTTCGTCCTCGTCCTTTTCGACTTCGGTCTCTTCGACCTCGTCCTCATCGACGACGTTGATGCCCATTTCCGAGAACATGGACATGAAGTCTTCGATCTGTTCCGAGCTCACCTCATCGGAGGGCAGAACGGCATTGAGTTCTTCATAGGTCACATAGCCGCGCTTCTTGGCGACCTTGATGAGCTTTTTTACGGCTGCATCGTTCTGGTCGATCAACGGACTGTCGTTGGAAGCTTCGGGCGCGCCGGCTTCCGGCTTTTCCGTTTCCTTGGAGGCTTTGTTCGCTGCCTTGGTGGCCATCTGGTACTCCTCGGGACCCATGGGCGAGTGATCCCGGTTGTGTCTTAGGTGGTGACAACTCAAGACAAGGTAAAGGAGCGCTCACCGGAGCGTTAACGCACCGGACGAAAGGTTCGCTCCCTGTTTCGCGCTGTAGCTGATTCGCCACAACGCAAAATCGCGCATCGTCGCTAGCCTCGAGAAAATTTTCTCAGAAACTGCGAGTTGCGCGTCCGGATAGCGAACCAAATCCTTCGATCAATGCCTCTGTGCCATCGACAGTGGTAATCTGGTTCTTGATGTCCCGCAGCCTTTCAAAGGTTTCTTCGCTCGGGTCTTCGCCCAGCGCGGCTTCGGCTGCTTTCAGCTCTCTATTTAGCTGAACTTTCTTGTTATGCAAGGCCAGCGCATGACTCAATCCGGTCTCGGCATCGATGCGGGCCGTCTCCGGCGCCACCTGCCACACGCCCTGCCGGGTCAGCGTCTCGGTCATCCGCGCCAGGGCCGGTCCATGCCCACGCACGCCCAGGGCCGAGCGCATGTCATCCGCTGAAATATCGTGGTGCCGCACTGCCAGCGCCAGGATATCGCCCAGCACCTTCTGCGCCACCGGCGTCTCGCAATCGAGTGCCGCCAGGGGCTCGAACAGGTCTTCCACCAGCGCCGGGTGATTGACCAGCGTCAGGATGATCGTCGCCTCGCGCGGGCTGGCCTCGGCCACGACACCAGAGCGCAGCAGCCGCGAATTGCGCAGCGTGTCGGAAACGACGAGCCGGGGCGTGCCGCGCGACGGGTAGCCATAGGCGCCGCTCTGCCCATAAGCGGGCTTGCCGCCACGCTGCCAGTTGTCCCGCCCGCCCTGCCGCAACGGCGCGAAGAAGGCCTTCAATTTTTCGTCGAACGCCTGCTGATAGTGAAAGCGGACCGTGGAATCCTGGATGCCGTTGGCCCGTTCGCGCAGCCGAGCCTGCAGCGCCGCGCGTTCTTCCGGCGCCTCCGGCACGAGACCGCCGGTTTCAAAGCTCCAGACCATGTCGGAAAGGCTGCGGGCCTTTTCGATCACCTCGGCAAAGGCATCCCTGCCTTGCGCCTTGATCAGGTCATCCGGGTCCTGCCCCTCGGGCAGCGTGGCGATCTTGACCGTCTTGCCGGGTTTGAGATGGGGCAGGATCAGCTCGGCCGCCCGCTCGGCGGCCTTGAGGCCGGCCTTGTCGCCGTCAAAGCAGAGGATCGGCGTGTCGCTCATGCGCCAAAGCAGTTGCACATGCTCCTCGGTCAGCGCCGTGCCGAGCGGAGCCACCGTTCCCTCGAACCCGGCCGACACGGCGGCGATCACGTCGAGATACCCTTCCACCACGATGACACTGGCGCCCTCGCGGGCCGCCGTCTTGGCGGTAAAGCCATTGTAGAGCGTCTGCCGCTTGGAAAAGAGCTCGGTCTCGGGCGAGTTGAGATACTTTGCCGGCACGTCGGGGCTCATCGCCCGCCCGCCAAAGGCAATCACGCGCCCGCGGAAATCGGTGATCGGAAACATGACGCGGTTGCGGAAACGGTCATAGGTCAGCGGATCGTCGTCGCGGCTGGTGACGAGACCTGTGTCCACCATGGCCTGCGCCGGGACGCCATTGGCCGCCAGGTGCTCCTTGAGCCCATTGCGGCTGTCGGGCGCAAAGCCGACCCGGAACCGCGCCTGGCTCGCCGGCGAAACGCCGCGCTCGAACAGGTACCCGCGCGCCCGCGCCCCGATATTGTGCGCCAGCGCCGCCTCGAAATACTTCGTCGCCAGCTCCATGACGTCGATCAGCGTACGCTGCGCCGCTTCGCGCTTTTCCGTGCGCTCGTCCCGGACCGGCATCGGCACGCCGGCCATGCCCGCGAGCTTTTCCACCGCCTCGGGAAAGCTCATCCCGGCCTTTTCGGTGAGAAAGCGGAAATGGTCGCCGCTCGCGCCGCAACCAAAGCAATGGTAGATGCCGCGCCTGTCGTCGGCGTGAAAGCTCGGACTCTTTTCGGCATGGAACGGGCAGCACGCCCACATGTCGCCCTTGCCGGGCTGGGATTTGCGCTTGTCCCACAGCACGTGCTCGCCCACCACCTGCGTGATCGGCAGGCGCTGGCGAATTTCGTCCAGGAACGTATCGGTAAAGCGCATGTGTGTTATCTAGGCGTTGATCAGGCCCGAGTCACGACCAGAGAGTTTTCCACAGCCATGCCCAAGTCGAGGATGCCGATACCGGCTCTGTTGGCGCTCACCCTTGGCCCTGTCATCGCCATCGGCACGACGCTCTGGGTGGTCAACGACATGGTTCCGGTGTGCTCCGTCACCGAGATCCAGCGTCACACCTCCCCCGACAGCCAGTTCGACCTCGTCACCTTTTCGCGCACCTGCGGGGAAACCACCGAGAACATGCAGGCCGCCCTCGTGCCGCCAGGCGAACTGGTGCCGTTCGATGCCGCCAGCTTTGTCTCGGTCGCCGCCGGGGTCGATCTGGAGCCGCGCTGGGATGCCTATGGCAATATCGAAATCACGCTGCCCGAAGGGGCGGAGGTGCTGCGTCAGGACGAAACCGTCGCTGGCATTTCGGTGATCTATCGCTAGGCGCAACTTGGCGCACAGTCATGCCGTTGATCCGGCATGACCGCCGACATCAGTTCAACCGCTTCCTCCGACAGCCTGTCGCGGCCCAGGCCGACCTTCCGGCTGCGCCGCGTGGTGTGGCGCACCATCCTTTCCATGACGCGGATGGAAACGGCGATGAACTGCGCCGGCATAGCCTATTTCGGCTTCCTGTCGCTGTTTCCCGCAGCGGCCGCCGTCATCACCCTTGTTGGCCTCCTGATGCCGGTCGGCTCCATGGCCGACATGGTAACAAGGCTCGAAGGCATCGTGCCCGACGTCGCCCTGCGCGTCATAGCCCAGCAACTGGTGCAACTCTCGGCCCAGCCCAATACCGGGCTCGGCATCGGCCTCGCCCTCTCGCTTGCTATTGCCTGCTGGAGCGGTTCGCGCGGCATTGCGGCGCTGATGTTCGCCATTTCGCGCACCCACGCCACCGAGGACAAGCGCAACATCGTCGTGGCCATCGCCATGTCCGTGCTGGTGACGCTGTTGGCGGGCCTGGCCATGCTGGTCGTTCTGGCCCTTGTTGCTGGCCTGCCGGCGCTTTTTGCGGCGCTCCCCTGGGTCCGCGCCGATCAGTCCCTGCTGCTGGCAGCCCGCTGGCCGCTGCTGCTCGTCCTCGGCGTCGGCGGCATTGCCGCCTTTTATCGCTTCGCGCCCGACCGCAAATTCAAGCGCGCCCGCTGGATCTGGCCAGGCGCCTTGCTCGCCACCTCGCTCTGGCTGGCGGCCTGCGCCATCTTTTCCTTCTATGTCGAACAGATCGGCAATTTCGAAGCGTCGTTCGGCTCGCTGGCCACGGCCATCGTGCTGCTGCTCTGGATGTATAATTCTGCGCTGTTCGTCGTCCTCGGGGCCATCTTCAACAGCGAATTGCAGCGCGAGGCACAGCGACGTGCCTCGCTTACGCTGTGATCCGACGGATCAGCGCCACTTCCTCGGCCCTGTATGGCGTGCCGTCGGCATGGAACACGTCGTGGAACCACGGATCGGGCATCGCTGCGATATAGGGATTGGCCCAGCTATCCCACGGATAAAGCGTCTGGCTCCGCCCTGCAACGAGGCCCCAGCAATAGCTCGCGATCCGCTCGCGCTTGGCGATCGGCAATATGCCCTCGAACGTGCTTCCGGGAGTGCGCGCCATGAATTCGGTCAAGAAGAGCGGCCGATCGCGCGGCAGGTCGAGCAGCTTGGCTTCGAACTTCTCGGGCGTCTGGTAGTCGTGAAAACTGATGACGTCGGAATTCTCGATCTGGATACGCGCATGCGCGTCGTCGTAAAGCGTCTTGCCCGACCACACGCCCGAGGTGAGGGGCTGCATGGGATCGGCAGCGCGCGTCCACTGGAATACCTGCGGCAAGAGTTCGGAGACCAGCTCGCGTTTGTTCTCCAGTTCGGCGAACCGCCCGCCGTTGAGATTGCTCGGCTCGTTCCACACGTCCCAGACGATCACGCGCTCGTCCCGGCCGAAGGCGGAAACCACCCCGCCGACATAGTCCTCCAGCCGCGCCCACTGTCCGCGGTCCGCCAGCGCCCTGCCCGGACCCTGCACCCATTGCGAATTGTGCACGCCCGGCCGCGGCTCGGGCTGCGGCCCCAGCGCCACGTCGGGGTTCCACACCGAGTCGAACAGCACCAGCATGGTGCTGATCCCCTTGCCGTGGGCAAGGTCGAGATAGCGCTCGATGCGCCCCCTGAAGCCATCGCGGTCGGCCGCCCAGAGCAGGTCATGAAGGAAGACCCGCATCGTGTTCATGCCGATATCGGCCGCCCAGCCGAGCTCGCGCTCGATCACATCCGGAGCAAAGCTGTCCGCCTGCCACATCTCGAGCTGGTTCGAGGCCGTCGAGGGCACGAAATTCGCTCCCACCAGCCAGGGCAGTTTCGCATACCAGGCATTTGCGCGCGCCACCGACCAGCGCCCGGGCGCCGAAATCTCAGTCATATCTGCAACTTTCTGTAGGGCGCTTAGGCCTTGCTTGACTGGTAGAGCCGCCAGGCCCAGCCGAAGAGCCCGATGGAGAAGATCACCAGCAGCACGCCGCCGATGATCATGCCAACAGCCGCGCCTAACGTGGGGAAGAGGAACAGGATGAGGCCGAGCAGAACATAGGACAGGCCCGAAACCACCACCGGCCAGATCCGGGCATAGCTGTCGCGCTCCCGCACCACGACGATGACCTGCATGAGGCCCACGACGATGGCGCAAAGCCCAACCAGGTAGGAAATGACGGTCACCGTGAACAAGGTGGACAGCATCGGGCTGAGCAGAATGACGATCCCCAGGATCAGCGAGACCGCATTGCCGATGACGTCGAACCAGTAATTGCCCGATTTCCCGCCGCCGAAGGTTAGGCTCCAGAGCCCCAGCGCACCGTCGATGATGAGCAGGATGCCACCGAACAGCATCAGGACGGCCAGAGCTTGAATGGGCAGCAGGATCGCATAGAGGCCCGCCAGCAGCATGAGCAGCCCGCGCAGCGCGGTGATGAAGGCAAAACGCCTTTTTGTGGTCGCCGAAACAGTCATGGAAAGTCCCTCCTGGCGGCCCGCCGCCTCCCAACTCACCCGTAGAGCCTAGCGCGGCCCCGTGAATCGTCCAAGTGCATGTTTACGTCGGATTTTCTAATGCACCCAACACCATGCTCACATGAAAACCACCAGAGAGCGCGCCCGGTAAGCAATTGCTTACCATCTGCAAACAAGTGTTTTCTTGTTACATCCACTTAGGTGTTTTGCGGCTATGAGACGAGGAGCAAGGACGCGGAAGACTGGAGTGGTGCAATGATCGACAATGCTACGCTATTGATCGGCATCGCATTTTCCAGCGCCTCGCTGATGATCGCGCTGCTGATCGGCTGGCTCAATTCCCGCCATGAACGCTATCTTGTGCACGGCGCCGCCGGTATCGGGCTGATCGTTGTTGCCGTGGCCATCATGGGTTTCCGCAACGGCCGCTACGAGCTGGTCCACACCCTCCTGCCCTTCACGCTCATCCTGACGGGCCTGTCGCTGGTCTATTCGGGGTCGCGCCTTTTCCGCAATCCCTCGGCCATCCTGACCCCGGCCATCGTCGTGGGCGCCGTTTCCGTGCCGGCAATGGCCGCGCCGTTCCTGCTCGGTTACTCCGGCCTCGGCACCATCGCGCTCAATGTCTTTGCCGGCCTCTTCATGGTGCTCTGCGCCCGCGAATACTGGGTCAGCCGCAAGGAAGGCGTCGTCGCCATGTCGACCAACGCCTTCATCTACACGCTCACCGCCATTTCCTTTTTCTCCTGCGCCGCGGTGCTCACGATCGAGCAGGATTGGGTCCTGACCTCACCCGCGGATAACTGGGCCGAAGATTTCAATTCCATCATGACGCTCGTGGGCCTCACCGGTATCGGCGCCATTACCCTCACCCTCCACCACGCCCGCGCTGCCCGCCGCCATCGCCTCGAGGCCAATACCGACGAGCTGACCGGCGTGCTCAATCGCCGCGCCCTGTTCCAGCGCTTCCGCGATAACGACGTCGTGCCCGGCCTCGCCGTCATCATGTTCGATCTCGATCACTTCAAGCAGATCAACGATCGCAAGGGCCACGCCTATGGCGACATGGTGCTGCAGCGCTTCGCCGATGTCCTGCTCGGCGAACTGGGTCACACCGATACGATTGCGCGGGTGGGGGGCGAAGAATTTTGCGCCGTGCTGCCGGGTCGCGATTGGGAAGCCGCGCGGCAATTGGCAGAGCGCGTGCGGAAGGCTCTGGCCGACCTGCGCCTGTCGATCGGCAATCAGGATGAGGTTGCCACGGTCAGTGCCGGCATGGCCACGGGCGGTGCCGAGGAACATTTCGGCTCGCTGCTCAGCCGTGCCGATGCCGCACTCTACAAGGCCAAGGAATCGGGCCGCAACCAGGTCCACGTTGCCCCCGTCCGGCTCGTGGCCTGATTGCCGGGCGCCGCGGCGCCCGGCTGGAGGGTCAGGCGCTCAGCGCCGCGCGGACCTGGCCGCTGACCTTGCCGAAGTCGATTCGGCCTGGATAATCCGCCTTGAGCTGGCCGATCACCTTGCCCATGTCCTTGGGGCCTTCGGCGCCCACTGCGGCAATGGCCGCGGTGATGGCCGCCGACACTTCCTCCTCGCTGAGCCCCTTGGGCAGGAACTCGTTGAGGATATCGATTTCTTCCTTTTCCACGGTGGCGAGATCGGCGCGGCCCGCCTGCGCATAGATGGCGAAGCTCTCTTCGCGCTGCTTCACCATCTTCTGGACGATGCCCAGGATTTCGTCATTGGTCGCCGGTCCCTTGCCCTCGCCGCGATTGGCGATATCCCGGTCCTTGATGGCGGAATTGATGGATCTGAGGGTCGCGGTGCGGCGCTGGTCGCGGGCCTTGAGCGCCAGTTTGAGCCCTTCGCTGATGTCTTCACGCATGTCTCGTTCGGCTCCTTGTCATGCAAATTGTCGCCCCCATATAGGCAAATAACGCGTGCTTCGCCACTTGCGCTGCCCGCCTTGGGCTTCTAAGAGGAGCCCTCAACCGACATCATCGCCGCACATCAGGGCAGGCCCAAAGCCACCGCTCTCGTTGCGCGCGCCCGACAAACCGAGCTTGGAGACCCAAAGTGACCGGCTGGCAGCAGACCCCCACGACCGCAGTTCTGATCCTGGCAGATGGCACGCGCCTCGAAGGCCACGGACTGGGCGCAGTCGGTCATGCCGCGGGCGAAGTCTGCTTCAACACGGCCATGACCGGCTACCAAGAAGTCCTCACCGACCCCTCCTATGCCGGGCAGATCATCACCTTCACCTTCCCCCATATCGGCAATGTCGGCACCAACGACGAAGACATCGAGACGGTGAACATGGCCGCGCTCAGTGGCGTGCGCGGCGTCGTGCTCAAGGCCGACATCACCAACCCGTCGAACTACCGCGCCGCCGAAAAGCTCGATGCCTGGCTCAAGAAGCGCAACATCGTCGGCATTGCCGGCATCGACACCCGCGCCCTGACCGCGCTGATCCGTGAAAATGGCATGCCCAACGGCGTCATCGCCCATGAACCGACCGGCGTCTTCGACGAAGGCTCGATCATGGCCGAGCTCAATGCCTTTCCGGGCCTCGAAGGCCTCGATCTCGCCAAGGAAGTCACGACCGCCCAGACCTATCACTGGGACCAGACCGGCTGGCAGTGGAACAAGGGCTACGGCAAACTCGAAGATCCGGACTTCCACGTCGTCGCCATCGACTACGGCGCCAAGCGCAATATTCTGCGCTGCCTGGCGGACCAGGGCGCCAAGGTCACCGTCGTGCCGGCCACTGCCTCTGCCGCCGATGTACTGTCGCACAATCCCGACGCCATCTTCCTCTCCAATGGCCCGGGCGATCCGGCTGCCACCGGCAAGTATGCCGTCCCCACCATCCAGAAGCTGATGGAAACCGGCAAGCCGATGTTCGGCATCTGCCTCGGCCACCAGCTCCTCGGCCTGGCGCTGGGCGGCACGACGTCCAAGATGCATCAGGGCCATCATGGCGCCAACCATCCGGTCAAGGACCTGACCACCGGCAAGGTCGAGATCACCTCGATGAACCATGGCTTTGCCGTGGACGCCGAAAGTCTGCCCGCCGGCGTCACCCAGACCCACGTGTCGCTGTTCGATGGCTCCAATGCCGGCCTCGCCGTCGATGGCAAGCCGATCTTCTCGGTGCAGTACCACCCCGAGGCCAGCCCCGGGCCCAAGGACAGCCACTACCTCTTCACGCGCTTCCTCAACCAGGTCCGCAAGCAGAAGGGTCTGCCCGAAAAGGCGGAATATGTTGCGCCGGGCACTGCCGCCTGATCCACTGCCGACGGGCTTGAGGCTTCCCAAGACACCGCGCCGCCCTCGGACTCGATCCGAGGGCCTATCGGGGAACCACAATGCCAAAGTTGCGCGCTGATGGTGGCCCTCGGGTCAAGCCCGAGGGCGGCATCGAGAACTGGCAAGAGTGAGGCGCACCTTGAGCGAACGACCCATGAATAGGCGTGACATCATCGACGGCCTCAAGGGCGGCGCGGTCATCGCGCTGTCCACCACCCCCTTCGCGGTGCTGTTCGGTGCAGTTGCGGTGGACAATGGCCTTTCCATCGTCGAAGCCGGGCTCATGAGCGCCACCATCTATGCCGGCGCCAGCCAGCTTGTGGGCATCGAGTTGTTCGGCCAGCAGGTCGCGCCCTGGCTGATCGTTCTCTCCATCTTTGCCGTCAATTTCCGGCACGTACTCTATTCTGCCGCCATCGCCCGCCACATCCGCGGCTACAGTTTCTGGCAGAAGGCCGTGGCCTTCTTCTTCCTGATCGATCCGCAATTTGCCGAGTCGATCCGCCGGGCCGAAACCGGCAAGCCCGTGAGCTTTGCCTGGTACATGGCCTTCGGCCTCATCATCTATGTCTCGTGGCTGCTGTTCTCAGTGCTGGGCGCCTGGTTCGGCTCCATGCTCGGCGACCCGAAGGTCTGGGCCATCGATGTGCTGCTGCCCATCTACTTCCTCGGCCTCGTCATCGGCTTCCGCCGCAAACCCGGCTTCTACCCGGTCGTTGCCGCCAGCATGGTGGGCTCCATGGCCGGCTTCCACCTCGTGGGCTCGCCCTGGCATGTGAGCATCGGCGCCATTTGCGGCGTCGCCGTCGCCGCCCTCCTGCCCCTGCCGCAAAAACCGGACCAGTCGGCGGAGGTCACACACTGATGGACGATCTCTCGACCGTGTGGCTGATCCTCGCCGCCGCCGCTGCGACCTATCTCACCCGCATAGGCGGTTATGCGCTCATCACCCGGATGCGCACCATGCCGCCGCGGCTGGAACAGGCGCTCAATGCAGTGCCTGCCGCCGTGCTGACCACGCTCTGGGCCCCGGCCTTCTTCAACAGCGGCTGGGACGTGCGCCTCGCGCTCATCGTCGCCGCCCTTGTCAGCCTGCGCTATCCGGGCCTCATCATGCTGGCCGCCGGCTGGGCCGCCGCCATGGCCGCCCGCCACCTGTTCGGGCTTTAGTCGTAGGTATCCTCGCTGGCGCCGGCCGAGCGCTGGCCATCGGCGCCGGGCTGGTCCTCGCCCTTCTGGCCGCCTTCGCGCTGGCGATCCCTCACCCGTGCCGGGCTGCGGTCTTCCTCCGGCTGTTCGATGTCATCGGGCTGAGCCGGCCCCGTCTTTTGATGCTTGTCCATGACGATGGTCTCCGTGTGGAAAGCTCCAACGGTGCCGCGGAGCCGTAAGGTCCATCACATCACCTGGACTAAGCCCATTTCTCCAACAGCGGCCCGCCCTGCCCGCCAACCGGATCGGTCTTGGGCAGCGGCACCTTGGCAATCCTCTGGTCCGCCCCCGGCCGCTCCCCCTTCTCTCCCTTGAGGATGTCCCAGTCCTGCCCCGGCGGATAGGCGCCGACCACAAGGAAGTCCGGGTTCTGCGACAGGCGGCAATGACCCGTCCCCGCCGGCAGCACCACCACGTCCCCAGCCTCGACCAGGAACTCGCGCCCTTCCGGCCCGCCCAGCAACAGCCTCGCACTGCCCCGCGCCACCCCGAGGCATTCGTGCGCCGTCGAATGATAATGGTGGTAATCGTAGACCCCGGCGCGCCACTGGCTGGGCCAGCCATTGCCGTCGAACAGCCTCTCCATCGCTTCGGGCGAAGCGTCCTCCCGGGCGATGGCCTGCCGGTAGATCACCACCGGCAGGGTCGAGTTCGGCATGGTCCCGCCATCGGCGAAGTATTCATACGACGCGCCCGTCAGATTGCCCTGCATGCCATCCTCCTGCTGCTGGTCGCGGAACGTGCCGGCGGCAGCAGGGGTTCACACATTGCCCGAGAACGTGTCGCAGTCACCAGGATTACCCGAGCGATAGCCGCGCTCGAACCAGGCTTTGCGCTGGGCCGAAGTGCCGTGGTTGAAGGTCTTGGGCACGGCAAAGCCCTGCATGCGCTTCTGCAGCGTATCGTCGCCGATCTGGTTGGCGGCGTTCAGGGCTTCTTCGATATCGCCATTGTCGAGCAGGTTCTGCTGGCCCGCATAGCTGGCCCAGACACCGGCATAGCAATCGGCCTGCAGTTCCACCCGCACCGAGTACGCATTGGCCTCTTCCTGGCTCATGCTCTGGCGCATCTGGTTGAATTCGGGCAGCACGCCGGTGAGGTTCTGGATGTGGTGACCCACCTCATGCGCCAGCACATAGGCTTGGGCAAAATCGCCCGGTGCGCCGAACTCGCGGTGCAACTGGTCGTAGAAGCTGAGGTCGATATAGACCTTGCTGTCGCCCGGGCAATAGAACGGCCCCACCGAAGCATCGGCCACGCCGCAGGCGGAATTCACCTGGCCGCTGAACAGCACCACAGTCGGCTCCGGATAGTCCTCGCCAATGGCCGCGAACTGCTCGTTCCAGAGATCCTCGGTTTCCTTGACCACCACGCCGACGAAATCGGCCAGCTCATCCTGCCCTTCAGCCGGAAGCTCGGTCGAGGTCGCGCTGGAGCTCGGGCCGCTGCTCGAGCCGCCGGTCAGCATGTCGAGCGGGTTCTGCCCGGTGGCGAACCAGATGATGCCAAGCACCACGACGATCCCAATAAGGCTCGAAATACCGCCGCGCGAACCGCCGCCTGTGGGAATGCGGATACCGCCGCCGCGCCCCAGGCCACCGAGGCCTCCGAGCCCGCCCAGGCCGCCGCCACGCTGCCCGCGACGATCCTCGATATTTGAGCTGCGCTCACGCCCCTGCCACTTCATGTCTGACGCCTTTCCGA
Source organism: Devosia sediminis (assembly GCF_016411825.1). Taxonomy (GTDB): domain Bacteria; phylum Pseudomonadota; class Alphaproteobacteria; order Rhizobiales; family Devosiaceae; genus Devosia; species Devosia sediminis. The sequence goes on along the minus strand of NZ_JAEKMH010000001.1, from coordinate 468,001 downwards.
AGTCACGAAGACGTTAGCAGTAAGTGCCTTTACCGGGAACGGGTTCCACGCGGGTGCCGTCTAGCACGCGATATGTCCCTCCCCTTTCCGTAAGGGGCGGCTAGGCGGGGGGCCGCAACCTATCCCGCAACCTTCTTGACAGTCGCCCGCGCGCCCTCGTCGAAGAGGCTCTCCAGGTGCCCCACCACAGCTTTCCGGAACACCGCATTCCCCGCAAGGTCCGTGCCGAACACTTCGGTCAGCGACACGAGGCCCTCGAACAGCGCCTCCGGGTTGTCCCCGGCATCGGCGGCAGTCGCCATCATTCTCAGCGCATGCGGGTCGCGCACGTCGATCTCGCTGCCATCTTCGGCCACGCCGGTGACATAGCGCATCCACGCTGCCACCCCGAGCGCCAGGCGCTCGATACCCTGCCCTGCCTTCAGACGATCGCGGATCGTGCCGAGCAGCCGTTGCGGCAGCTTCTGCGATCCATCCATGGCGATCTGCCAGGTCCGGTGCTTGAGCGCCGGATTGCGGAACCGGTCCAGCAACTGGTCGCGATAGGCCCCCAGATCCGTGCCGGGCATATCCAGCGTCGGCATGGCCTCTTCGGTCATCAGCCCATGCACCAGCTTCACATAGGCCGGGTCGCCCATGACTTCGGCAATGTACTCGTAGCCCCCGAGATACCCTGTATAGGCCATGGTCGAATGCGAGCCATTGAGCATGCGGAGCTTCATGTGCTCGAACGGCTCGACATCCTTAACCAACTGCGCCCCGACCGTCTCGAAAGCCGGCCGACCGGACGGGAATTGGTCCTCGATCACCCACTGGGTGAAGGGTTCGGTCATGATCGGCCAGGCGTCCTCCGCCCCGATCAGCCCCGCCACTTCCGCCCGGTCGGCATCAGTCGTGGACGGCACGATGCGGTCCACCATGGTCGAGGGGAAAGCCACCTGCTGCACCCACTCGCCCAGCGCACCGTCGCGCAGGGACGCGAACTTGGTCACGATGCGCTTGGCCGTCTCGCCATTATTGGGAAGGTTGTCACAGCTCATCACGGTGAACGGTGCCACGCCGGCCGCCTTGCGCCGCGCCAGCGCCTCCACCAGCATGCCCGGCGCCGATTTCGGCGTCGTCGGATGGGCAAGGTCATGGACGATATCGACGTGACCCTGGTCGAGCTCGCCCGTCGCCGGCGCATAGCAATAGCCCTTCTCGGTCACCGTCAGCGAGACGATGCGGATAGCGGGGTCGGCCATCAGCGCCAGCAATTCCTCGCGCTCGGTATTGGCGTCCATCACCGAGAGGATCGAGCCGATCACGCGCGGATGCGTCCCCTCCGCATCGCGCACGGCAATCGTGTAGAGCCCGTCCTGCGGCTCCAGCGCCTCCTTGGTGTCCGGCCGCCGGAGGCTCGCCCCGACAATGCCCCAGCTTGGGTCCCTGGCCAGCAGGTCGTCCACATAGACAGCCATATGCGCGCGATGAAAGGCGCCAATGCCCAGATGCACGATGCCCGGCGTGACCTTGCTCCGGTCGTAACCTGGCACGACCGTGCCCTTGGCAAGCGAGGCAAGGCTGTTCTTGTTGAGGCGCGTCATCAAATGCTCCGGCGTGATTTGGCGGCACCATAGTGATTTCCAATCTTGTATGGAAGTTCGAATAGTGCTCTGAACCCACTCCTATCCATCGGGTCATTCCCACGAAAGTAGGAATCTCCGTTTCGCCTCGCAGGGAAATAGCGGTTCGCCCTTTCGCGCCGGCAACCCTGTGCTAAACGAAGCCATCGGGAAGAGGAGCAAAGTGTGACCAAGCGCATCGTGTCCATCGGGGAATGCATGATCGAGATGAGCGGTGGCGAGGATCGCTCCTACCGTCTCGGCTATGCCGGCGACACGCTCAATTCCGCCTGGTACCTGCGCGCCCTGCTCGGCCAGGATTGGTCCGTCGACTATGTCACCGCCCTCGGCGCAGACCGCTACTCCAACGACATCCGCGCCTTCCTCGACGACAACGGCATCGGCACCGGCCACATCCAGACCATCCCCAATCGTCGCCCCGGGCTCTACATGATCCATCAGGAAAAGGGCGACCGTCATTTCACCTATTGGCGCGACACCTCCGCTGCCAAGTTGCTCGCCGACGACAAGCAGGCCCTCGCCAAGGCCGTCGAAGGCGCCGAGCTTGTCTATTTCTCCGGCATCACCCTCGCCATTCTCGCACCCCGCGCCCGCGGCCGCCTGCTCGGCGCCATCGTCAAGGCGCGCGACAATGGCGCCCGCATTGCCTTCGACACCAACCTCCGTCCCGCGCTTTGGTCATCGCCCCGAGTCATGGCCGGCGTGCTCACTGCCGCCGCCAGCCTTTGCGACATCGTCCTGCCGACCCATACCGACGAAGCCCCGCTCTTCGGCGACAAGAGTGTCGACGACACCGCCGACCGCTACCTTGAACTCGGCGTCGAGGAAGTCGTGGTCAAGGACGGCAGCAAGGAAGCCCTGATCGCCACCGCCCACGAGCGCGTCCGCGTCGCCCCGCCCTCCGGCGCCAAGGTTGTCGACGCCACCGGCGCCGGCGACAGTTTCAACGGCGCCTACCTCTCTGCCCGCCTCAACGGAAAATCCCTCCGCGAAGCCGCCGAAGCCGCCCACCGCACCGCCGGCATCGTCATCGGCCACAAGGGCGCCTTGGTGGATCCGAAGCTGGTGCAGGGCTGACCCCGGTAAACACCCCCACCCAACCTCCCCCTGGAGTAGGGGGAGGAGCCAATCGGTGTTTGCACAAGCCTTCCGACAAACTCGATCTGTCACCTCCCCCTTGACGGGGGAGGTAGCGCAGCTTGGCCTTCAGGCCATAGCGAAGCTAGGTGGGGGTGCCCACGCAGCGGGTTCTAAGCCGACCCCACAAACTTATCCCCGCCCCTGCATCTTCCCTCATACTCCCGCATCAACCGGGCAAAGATGGAGTTGCAACGATCAACCGTCCGGTGACAGTCGGGTGGGCTCTGAATCGTTACGGAGCCTGGGTCCGGGGATGGGTTGGGGCAGCAATGTCCTCCCTGGTGAAACCCTTCGCCCTGTCCCGCGGGGCCAATCGCTCCAGTGGAGCGATTGGAAGGAAGAAGGCCAATGCGAGCTGCGCTCGATTGGCTCATCGGCCGGAAATCCCGACGCTCCGAGACCTCTTGCATCTCACCAATCCAAACCTCAGGAGGCGGAAGTTGTCTCGGGGCTCCATCGAACACGCAGACCCGGAGGCGTCACCGCCATCCGGCATAACGCCATGCCGTGTCATCAAACTGTCATAAATTGACCAGCCGGTAAAAATTCCCTAGCGTCCCCCTCCAGCCGTCATGCGCCCGTCACCAGAACCGGGCATGCACGCTCTGCTCCCGATCGACACGGGGAGCGCCAAGAACCGGTCGAAAACCGGCAGTCCGGGAGCACGCCCCCGGCCTTGAGGCACTCAGTTGGAGACGATCATGAATTTCTTCCCGAGCATTTCCCGGCGCAGCTTCCTGGCCGGTTCGGCCAGCGTTGGCGCCATGGTCGCCATGCACCCATTCGCGGTGCTGGCCCAAGCCAACCAGGCCCATCTGCGCATCATCGAGACGACCGATATCCACGTCGCCATTCTTCCCTATGACTATTATGCCGACGCGCCCAACGACACGATGGGTCTGGCGCGCACCGCCGCCATCATCGAGGAGATCCGCGCCGAAGCCGGCAATGCCGTGCTGTTCGACAATGGCGACCTGATTCAGGGCAACCCCATGGGCGACTACATGGCCTATGAAAAGGGCCTCAACCAGGGTGACATCCACCCGGCCGTCGCTGCCCTCAATACGTTGGGCTACGACGCCGCGACCCTGGGCAATCACGAATTCAACTACGGTCTCGAATTCCTCGACCGGGCGCTCGAAGGCGCCAACTTCCCCTTCGTCTCGGCCAATCTGGTGCGCGGTGCCGAACTGGGTGCCGATGCCCTGTCCGACGAGACCTATATCGAGCCCTACCGCATCTTCGAAAAGGAACTGACCGACGGGTCGGGCGCCACCCACACCATCAAGATCGGCGTTATCGGCTTCCTGCCGCCGCAGATCCTGACCTGGGACGCCACCCACCTGACCGGCAAGGTCGTGGTCCGCGACATCGTCGAAACGGCCCAGGCCTATGTGCCGAAAATGCGCGAAGAAGGCGCCCAGATCATCGTCGCCCTCTCCCATTCCGGCATCGAGGGCGGCGAGCACGTCCCCGGCATGGAAAACGCCTCGCTGCAGCTCGCAGCCGTCGAAGGCATCGATGTTGTCCTCACCGGCCACCATCACCTGGTCTTTCCCGGCCCGAACTATGAGGGCATCGAAGGCGTCGACATCGCCGCCGGCACGCTCAATGGCAAGCCGGCCGTCATGCCCGGCTTCTGGGGCTCGCATATGGGCCTCGTCGACCTGCTGCTCGAAGTCGATGCGGACGGCAACTGGACTGTGGTCTCCCATACCTCGGAAGCCCGCCCCATCGTCGAACGTGTCGATAACAAGAACGTCCCCACCGTCGAGTCGGTCCCCGAGGTCGAAGCGTCAGTCGAAACGGAACACAAGGAAACGCTCGACTATATCCGTCGCCCGGTCGGCGAGACCTCTGCTCCGCTCCACTCCTACTTCGCCCTTGTGGCCGATGACCCCTCCATTCAGATCGTGACCCAGGCCCAGTCCTGGTACATCGAGCAGATGATGAAGGGCACCGAGTGGGAAGGCCTGCCGATCCTCTCGGCCGGCGCCCCCTTCAAGTCCGGCGGCCGCGGCGGTCCGGAATACTATACCGACGTCCCCGTCGGCCCGGTCGCCATCAAGAATGTCGCCGATCTCTACCTCTATCCCAACACCATCCAGGCGGTGAAAATCACGGGCGCCGATGTCAAGGAATGGCTGGAGCGGTCGGCCGGCATCTTCAACCAGGTCGAGGCCGGCGCCACCGACGCCGAACTCATCAATCCGGCCTTCCCGTCCTACAATTTCGACGTCATCGACGGGGTGACCTATAAGATCGACCTCACCCAGCCCTCCAAATACGCTGCCGATGGCGGCGCCCTGGAAAACGCCGATGCCAGCCGCATCGTCGATCTTCAGTACAACGGTGAGCCCATCGATCCCGCCCAGGAATTCATCGTCGCAACGAACAATTACCGTGCCGGCGGCGGCGGCTCCTTCCCGGGCATCAATGCCGAAAAGATCGTCTTCATCGGTCCCGATACCAACCGCGACATCATTGTTCGCTACATTATCGAGAACGGCACGATCGATCCCAAGGCCGACAGCAACTGGTCCCTCGCCCCGATCGGCGACACCACCGTGCTTTTCGCCACCGGTCCCAAGGCTGCCGACAAGGTCGCTGACGTGACGGCCGTCAGCATCGAGGCGACCGGCGAGACTAATGCCGAAGGCTTCGGCATCTACCGCATCGCGCTCTGAACCGCGCAAACGAAAGGGCGCCCCGCAAGGGCGCCCTTTTCATTTCAGCGTTGGATCACTGCCCGTCGGGCACGACATCAACGCTCACGGCGGGGACATCGACATCCACGGTGCCGCCGGTCGAGCCGTCATTGTTGAAGAAGACGAGGTAGCCGATGGCTAACAGCGCCACGATCAGCACGATGCCGACCAGCATGCCGACACCGCTGCCGCTACCACGGTCGACGATTACGGTTTCACGATCTGGTTCCAATTCTGCCTCCTGTGTTAGTGCCAAATGAATGAAGCAAAACGCCGCCGGTTCCTCCGGCGCGTGAGAGTTGATCGAGCCGGAGGAGCTAATTCCTTGCGAAATATCAAGTTTATTGCAGGCGCCCTCTGGCTCGTCAGTGTGCCCGCTTTGGCCGAAGTTCCGCTCTCCGGGAGCTTTACGGCAAGCGCGGCCTGTCCCGCGCTTCAGTCCATCAGCCGGCAAACCAATCCCGGCAATGTCGCCCTCGAGCAGGGTGCGACTTATGACTTGGTCGCCGCCAACAAGACCCCGGCGAGCCATGTAATGCTCGTCATTCCGGGCGCCGAGCCGGAGCGGCGCTGGGTTGCCCTCGAATGCGGCACGACCGATCGCCCCATCGACCAGGCCGACAATACCAAAGCCGCCCCGCCGGCGTATCGCGGCACGCAATATGTCTTCGCCGTCAACTGGCAGCCCGCCTTCTGCGAAACGGCTCCCGGCAAGACTGAGTGCCGCAACCAGCGGCCCGACAGTTTCGAGGCCAGCAATTTCACCCTTCACGGCCTCTGGCCGCAACCGCGCAGCGCCGAATATTGCGGCGTTTCGGAGCGCGACATCTGGGCGAGCCGCGACGGCCGCTGGCTAGATTTGCCCATGCTCGACCTCACCATCGCGCAGCGTCGAGACCTCGACGAGGTCATGCCCGGCAGCCGGTCAGGCCTCGACCGCCACGAATGGATCAAGCACGGCACCTGCTACAATGGGGACCAGCGCGACTACATCGCCGACTCCCTCGATCTGATGCTGGCGCTCAACACGTCCGAGGTGGCCGAGCTTTTCGCCGGCAATATCGGCAGGCGGATCACCCTTGCCCAGGTCCGCGCAGCCTTCGATGCCAGCTTCGGCGCGGGTGCCGGGGAACGCGTTTCGCTGTCCTGTGTGGAGGACGGCAACCGCATTCTCATCAGCGAACTGCAGATCAACCTCACCGGCGAAATCACCGGTCCCGATGATTTCGTCCGGCTGCTCCTTGCCGCCGACCCGACCGATAGCGACTGCTCATCCGGTCAGGTCGATGCGGTCGGCCTGCGCTGATCATGCTCCACCCCATCCAGCCGCTCCCGCAGCGCCAGAAGCTCCAGACGCAGGGCTTCGGCGCCTTCAAGGGAGAGGCCCGTGCCTTTCGCCACCGCCAGCGGGATGGCCTCGGCCTTGGCCTTGAGCGCCCGCCCCGCATCCGTCAATCTGATGCGAACCTGCCGTTCATCGTCCTCGTCGCGCTTGCGGGCGACCAGCCCTCGTGCCTCCAGCCGTTTGACCAGCGGCGTAATCGTGCCGGAATCGAGGAACAATCTATCCCCCAGCGCTTTGACCGTGAGATCATCCCGTTCCCATAGGACGAGGAACACCAGGTATTGCGGGTAGGTCAGGTCCAGCGCATCGAGCCGCGGCTTGTAGAACCGCGTAAAGGCATGGCCCGCCGAGTAAACGGCGAAACACAGCATCTGGTCGATTGTCGGCATCGGCTTTTCGGCCATCGCATACCTCCGGATCACCACTCGAAACTAACACATAAATTCTATTGCACACAATTGAATTGTGCACTATCTAATGACTATTCCAAGCAAGGAGCATCGACAGATGACCATCAAGTCAGCCGTTTACACCGCGCATGCCCACACCACCGGTGGCCGCACCGGCACCAGCAAGACCGATGACGGTCGTCTCGAGGTCACGCTGGACACCCCGGCAGCCATGGGTGGCAATGACGGCCCCGGCACCAATCCCGAGCAGCTTTTCGCTGCCGGCTATTCCGCCTGCTTCCTCGGCGCGCTGAAGGCCGTCGCGCGCGGCGAAAAGGTGAAGATCCCCGATGAGGCTACCATCGATGCGTCGGTGTCCTTCGGCGAAAACGCCAATGAGGGCGGCAAGGGCTTCAACATCGCCGTTGAACTCAAGGTGACCTTGCCCGGCTTCGACAAGGCTCAGGCCGAGGACCTCGTGCACAAGGCCCACCAGGTCTGCCCCTATTCCAACGCCACCCGCGGCAATGTCGACGTCAAGCTCACCGTCGCCTGATCGAGGCGTGAGCCAAATGCAAGACGGCCGCTCCAGGAGCGGCCGTTTCGTTTTCTCAGGCTGCCATTGGCACGCCGTCATTGGGCGCATCCCGATCCCGCCGCTCCAGCCACACCGACCAAGCGAACAGCACCACGCCACCCACCGCCATTAGCGCTCCGACCGGCCCGGTGGACGTCCAGCCATAGCCGGCGGCGATCGCCGCACCGCCCAGCAGCGCACCCAGCGCATTGGCGATGTTGAAGGCCGCATGGTTGAGCGAGGCGGCCAGCGTCTGGCCGTCGGCCGCCACGTCCATCAACCGCGTCTGCAATGCGGTACCGATGGCCACGGTGAACCCGACCATCAACACACTGAGCGCCGCGGTCGGCCAGTAGAGGGCGAGGAACGGCACCGCCCCGAGGCTGACGATATTGAACACCAGCATGCCGCCAATGGTTGGCATCAGCGCCCGGTCAGCCATCCTTGCACCGATGACATTGCCCAGCGTCATGCCGACGCCGAACAGCGCCAGCACCGCCGGCACCCAGCCAGTGGCAATGCCGGTCACCTCGGTCAGCATCGGCACCACATAGGTGAAGACCGAGAACATGCCGCCGCAGCCGATGGCGCAGATGCCAAGCGTCAGCCACACCTGTGGACGCTTCAGCGCCCCCAGCTCTCGCAAGGGGCTCGCCCCTTCGCTGACTGCAATGAGCGGAACGAATCGCAGCACCATGACCGCAGCCACCGTGGCGATGCCGCCGACCACCGCAAAGGTCGGCCGCCAGCCAACGCCCTGCCCCATCCAAGTAGCGACCGGCATGCCGATCAGCGTCGCCAGCGTCAAGCCCAGCATTACTCGACCCACCGCGCGAGCGCGGTAGCCGTGGTCCACCATGGAAGCAGCGATCAGCGCGGCAATGCCGAAATAGGCGCCATGCGGCAGGCCCGATACGAAGCGCAGGGCCATCAGCGACCAGTAATCCGGCGCCATGGCACTACCAAAATTGCCCAGCGCAAACAGCGCCATCAGCGATATGACCATCGGCTTGCGGGCAAAGCGCGCGAAGAGGACAGCAATGACCGGAGCCCCCACCACCACGCCCAGCGCATAGGCGCTGATCACATGGCCCGCCTCCGGCTCGGTGATTTGCAGGTCACCCGCGAGATTGGGCAGGAGGCCCATGATGGCGAATTCGCCCGTACCGATGGCAAACGAGCCGATGGCCATGGCGAAGATGGCCAGTTTGGTCGCGAGCGGGCTCGCCGCCGGCTGGATAGGGATAGACAATGAAATCTCCGACAAGGCAGTGCTACGCCATTGGCGAACAACTAAAATGTCAGTTCGAGTCCGGCAATCGTGGCCCCCGCACACCTTCCCTGCGCCAGCCGGGCAGCAGCAAATCTTAACACTGCCGATAAACCGCCGCGAAACTCCTGCCCACTAGTGTTTCGCCAGTCCTCCGATCCGGATTTTCCATGCCCACCTCCGCCCTCGCCCTCTCCGGCCTCACCAAGAGTTTCGAGCGTCCGGTCGTCAGGGGCGTCGACCTCACCATCCGTCCGGGTGAGTTTTACGCCCTGTTGGGGCCGAATGGCGCGGGCAAGACCACCATTCTGCGCATGGTTGCGGGCCTCTTGCGCCCTGACGCCGGCTCGATCACGGTTCTGGGCGTCGATGCCCTAGCCGATCCCGTGGCGGCCAAACGTCGCATGGCCTGGGTCTCCGACGAGCCCATGGTGTACGACCGCCTGACCCCGCTCGAATATCTCGATTTCGTCGCCGGCCTCTGGCAGGTCGAGCCCGTCCGCGCCAAGGCCTCCGCCCACGAGCTCATCGACTGGCTTGACCTCGCACCCCATGCCAACGAACTCTGCGGCGGCTTTTCCAAGGGTATGCTGCAAAAGGTGGCGCTCGCTGGCGCCCTGGTCCACGATCCCGATCTCATCATCCTCGACGAACCGCTGACAGGCCTCGACGCCGGCTCGGCGCGCCAAGTCAAGGACGTGCTGCGCCAGCGCACCGCATCGGGCGTCACCGTCATCATGACCACGCATATCCTCGAAGTTGCCGAACGCATGGCCGAGCGCATCGGCGTCATCGCTGACGGCCGCCTAATCGCCGAAGGGACGCTCGCGCAACTGCGCGCCCGCATCGGCCGCGAAACCACTCTAGAGGAAATCTTCCTCGATCTCGTCGCCCAGGGCCAGTCCTCTGCCGAGGACGCGGCGTGAGTTTCGCGCCCGCTTCCCTGCCCTGGCTCGCGGCGCACGAATTCCGCCTCGCTTGGCGCGACACCCTCGCCATGATGACCGGCGGTCGCCGTGTGCGCCTTGTTGGTTGGGTCGTTGGCGGCGCTCTCGTCTATGGCTTGATGGCGGTGATCGCCTGGTTCGCCATTCGGCCCTGGGTCGAAGCCGGCGTGGTGCTCGACAAGGAAACGCTGGTGCTCATATCGGGCACCGGTCTCCTGTTCTGGACGGTCACCCTGTCCCAGGCACTCGAGGCCGTGACTCGCGTCTATTACGGCCGTTCCGATCTTGATCTCATTCTCTCCTCGCCGACCTCCAGCGATCGCCTCTTTGCCGTCCGCGCCGGCGCCGTTTTCGTCAGCACCGCGGCCCTCGGCGCGCTGCTGATCTCGCCCCTCGTCCTTGCCCTCGCCATCCAGGATGGGCCGCGCTGGCTTTCCGCCTTCCTGGTGCTGGCGGCGCTGGCTGCGCTTTCCGTTGCCATTGCCATGGCGATCACCCGCCTTCTCTTCCGCGTCGTTGGTCCCCGACGCACCCGCCTCATTGCCCAGATCATCGCCGGCATTGTCGGCGCAGGCTTCGTCATCGGCATCCAGGCCGCAGCCATCCTCACTCATGGCGGCTTCTCCCGCATGGACATTCTCCAGTCCGATGCGGTGATTGCCGGTGCTCCCGACGTCACCAGCCTCCTATGGCTGCCGGCGCGTGCCGCCCTTGGCGACCCCGTTCCGGCCCTCGTCATGGTGGTCCTCGCCCTCAGCATTTTCGCTGCCACGGTCGCCCTGATCGCGCCCAGTTATGGCAGCCTGGCAATTTCCACCGCCGGACTCGACCGCGTCGGCAGCCGGCGCCGCGCCTCGACCCGCACCTTCTCACCGACCACCCAGCGCCAAGCCCTCCGCCGCAAGGAGTGGAAACTGCTCATGCGCGATCCCTGGCTGGTCTCGCAGACGCTGATGCAGCTTCTTTACCTGGTGCCGCCGGCCCTCCTGCTCTGGATAAATTACGGCTCCGGCGCGGGCGACGGTATGTTCATCGTCATCGTTCCCGTACTCGTCATGGCCTGCGGGCAATTGGCAGGTGGTCTCGCCTGGCTCGCCATCTCCGGCGAGGATGCGCATGATCTGGTCGCCACCGCGCCCCTCACACCATCCACCATCCTGCGCGCCAAGATCGAGGCCGTTCTCTCGGTCATCGCCGCCGTGCTGGCCCCGCTGCTTCTGCTGCTGGCCATTGCCTCGTCGCCCATGGCTGCCATCACCGCGGTCTGCGCCTTTGTCGCCGCCTCGGCCTCCACCGCCATTCAGCTCTGGTTCCGCGTCACTGCCAAGCGCTCCATGTTCCGTCGACGCCAGGTCGCGTCGCGCGCCGCGACCCTTAGCGAGGCTTTCTCCTCCATTCTCTGGGCGGCCACCGGCGCTCTCTGGGCCGCGGGCTCTATCCTGGCCATTGGCCCGGCCGTGCTGGCGCTCGGCGTGCTAGGCTTGGCGCGACTCATCGCACCGAGAAAACCCTGAATGTCCGCCCTGTCCTTCCGGGATGCCACGCCCGACGATATCGCCACCATCCTCGAACTCGGCCATTCCGGTGACGCCCGTGGCGCCGACACGCCACCGCTCGACCGCGCCACGCTGAGCGATCCCCGCTATCGCGCCGCCTTCGACGAGATCACCGCCGATCCGCGCGAACGGTTGATCGTCGCCGAGCGGAATGGCGAAGTCGTCGGCACGCTGCAGATCAGCACAGTCCCTGGCCTTTCCCGCTTCGGCATGAAGCGCGCCATCCTCGAAAACGTGCATATCCGCGCCGACCAGCGCGGCAATGGTCTGGGCAGTGAAATGGTGCTCTGGGCCATCGAGCAGGCCCGCGTCGCCGGCTGCGGCATGGTGCAACTGACCTCCAACAAGATCCGTCTCGACGCACATCGCTTCTACCGCAAGCTCGGCTTCGAAATGACCCACGAGGGCTTCAAGCTCCACCTTTAATCAGCGTCTTAACGCCGTATCAGCCTCTCTGCCCTACCCTGCAGAGGTGGGAAAAACGCAGGTGCGGCAACTGATCCGGTGGAGCACGACGGCGGCGGCAATGCTGCTGTTGCTGGCGCTCGCTCTCGCCGGTGTGCTCGCCTCCCTCGACAACCGCATTCTCGACTGGCGGCTTGGCCTCAACACCGTTCCGGCCAGCGGTGACACAGTCGTCATCCAGATCGACAGCAAGAGCCTCGGCGAAATCGGTGTCTGGCCCTGGCCGAGATCGCTTTACGCGAGCCTGCTGGACAAGCTGATGGATGCAGGCGTCGATGACGTCGCCTTCGACATCGACTTTTCCAGTGCCAGCGAGCCGTTCGGAGACGCCCTCTTCACCGCCGCCCTCGAACAGGCCGGCGGCTATGCTTGGCTGGCCTCCTTCGCGCAGCTCCAGGCCGATGGCGATGTGGCGTTTTCCCGGCCGCTGCCCCAATTCGCCGCTGCTGCCGATCCTGTCCTCGTCAACGTCCTGCTCGATCCTCTGACCGGCCGTGCCCACGGCCTGCCGATCGCCGCCATGGATGGAGAAACTGCCATCCCCGCCCTTGCCGTCGCGCTCGCACGGCTCGATCGCGATCTCCCCGACGTGCTGGAGGTCGATTTCAGCATCGAGATGGCCGGCATTCCGCGCTTCGGCTTCACCGACGTGCTCTATGGGCGGGTCGATCCCGCGCTGCTATCTGGGCGCCAGGTTATCGTCGGGGCCAGCGCCATCGAGCTGCGCGACTTTTTCACCGTGCCGCGCTACGGCGTGGTGCCAGGCCCGGTGCTCCAGGCCATGGCGCTTGAAACACTCAAGTCCGGGCGAATTCTTACCAACTTGGGTCTTCTGCCGGGCTTTCTCGTCACGCTGGCACTGGCCGCGGCCCTCTTGATCTACCGCCACCGCCTGAAAATGCCGGTGGTCGTCGTCCTCCTCGTCGGCGTGTCGATCGTCGGGGAGGCGCTGGCGCTGTTTGCCTATGGCGCCGCGCATCTCATCGTCTCGACGGCAAGCCTGCATGCCGGGCTGCTCGTCCTGCTCGGCCTGGCTCTGGCCGACAATGGCTACCATCATCTGCTCGCCCGCCGCGCTGCTCAGGAGCGCCTCCGCTATCTGGCGACGCACGATCCCGCCACCGGCCTTCTTTCCCGGCAGGGGCTCGTCGACCTGCCTGCCGAGGCTGCACCGCGCATGATGATCGTGCTGTACGTCCAGGCCATGGACGAGATGCGCGCTACCCTTGGGCACGAACTCGTCGAGCGCCTTCTCGCACAGATCGCGCATCGTCTGCTCCATTCAGGCTTCCCCGAAGTCGCCCGCACGGCGCCGGCCGGCTTTGCCCTCGCCGACCGCGACCACGGCGACAGCAGCCGGCTGGCTGCCGCCGCCCGCCAGCTCATCCGCACGCTCTCAGGCAGTTACTCCGTCGATGGCAACAGGCTGCATGTCGACATCATTGCCGGCTATGCCGCCGGGGAGACCAGTCGCGGCGACTTGCTCAATCGCGCTGAAACCGCGGTGATCCAGGCCCGCGCCGAGCGCGTGGCGGTTCGCGGCTTCGATCCGGGCGACCAAGCAGTCATGGACCGGCATCGACGGCTCGACCGCGACCTGCGACAGGCGCTGAACCGCAACCAGTTGCACCTGGTTTTTCAGCCGCAGGTCGATCTGAAGTCCCGGGAGATCGTCGGCGCGGAAACCCTGGTGCGCTGGAACCACCCCGAACTGGGTCCCATCTCTCCAGTTGAATTCATTTCCCTGGCGGAAGAAACCGGCCTCATCGTCGATCTTGGCCGCTGGATCCTGTGGGAGGCCTGCCGCCTCGCCACGCTCTGGCCTTCCCCCATCACGGTCGCAGTCAATATTTCGCCGATCCAGTTCCAGCACGATGGCTTTGTCGCCACCATAGAGGCCGCCTTGCGCCGGTCCGGACTTCCCGCCCATCGACTCGAGCTCGAAATCACCGAGAGCGAGCGCGTCGCCGATCCGGCGCAAGTCCGCGCCGATATCCGGCATTTGCAGACGCTCGGCCTACGCGTCTCCATCGATGACTTTGGTACCGGCTATGCGTCGCTCAGCTACTTCAGGGAGCTGCCCTTCGAGACCGTCAAGATCGACCAGAGCTTCGTGCGCGGTCGCACTACGCAGGCGGACCTTGATCTCCTCGCCGCCATGATCCGGCTGTCGACCTCGCTGGAAAAGCTGACGATCGCCGAGGGCGTCGAGGACGCGGCCTGCGCTGCCCGCCTCGAGGCCATGGGCTGCACCTATGGCCAGGGCTATTATTTCAGCCCACCGATCTCGAGCGAGGAGCTGTCGGCCCGCCTGCTCGAGGATCCGCATCGCAAGTGGGGTTAGTAGCCGAGGCCTAGGCCCAGCCTCAAACCGTTGCCGCCACCTATGCCGACGTCGACCGCGACGACACCCAGGTCCACACCGACATTCACCCCATTGCCATTGCCTGAATTGCCATTGCCCACAGCATTGCTGTTGCGATGGCCGTTGCCGCCGGAATTCCCATTTCCGTTCCCGCCGGCATTGTTGTTGCCCGGACCAGAATTTGCATTGCCATTTCCGTTGCCGGAATTGCCGTTGCCACCTGAGTTTCCGTTTCCACCGCCATTGCTGTGTCCGGTCTCCGAGTTGCCGCTTCCACCAGAATTGCCATTCCCATTGTCGCCGGCGTGACCGTTGCCATTCCCACCGGCATTCCCGTTGCCACTCCCGGAATTGGTCATGCCACCCCCGGTAGACGTGCTGCTGCCGGTGTCACCGCTACTGCCGCTGTCATTGGCCGGGCTGGTGTCTCGTGTCTCGGCGGTGTCGCGAGGCACAGTTCTGTTTTTCGTCGCCTCCAGGGCATCTGCAGCATCAAGCGCGCCACTCAGCACCGCCTCGCGCGCCGGGGCAGGAACCACTTCGCCATCGATCAGGAACACCGCGCGCTCGGACCCAGGACCGCTGACATCGAGCGGCGCCGACTGGCTCGCCGCGGCCGACTGGCCGGCGGTGATGTCCACCACCATGTCGTGGCCGCCATCCTGCACCTGTACCACGCCGCGATCGACATCCACCCGTGCCACCCCGTTGCGATAGGTCACCGTGAACTGTGTGCCCTTGACGACCGCCGCCAGGACCGGCGTTTGCACCGAAAAATGCTGGATGTTGCGCCTCTCGGCCTCGATGGTCACGCTGCCCAACGTCTGGATCACGCTTGTCATCTTCTGGACGCCCGCGTCGCGAACGGCGATTTCGGTATTGCTGTCGAGCGAGATGCGTTCCGCGCCGCGCACCAGTTCCAGGCGTCCATCGCCAGCGGTGCGGATCTTGCGGCCGTCCGGAACGACGTCCCCGCGCTCGAGCGCCACCCAGCTTCCATTTTCGAACTGCATGACACTGCCGCGCAGGCGTTCCGCGATCCAGTCTTCGGCAAGCGCAGACGTGCTCGATGCCGCCAGCATCAGGGCGGCCAGAACCAGATTGCCAAGTCGCATGCTTTTCCCCCAGGAGGCTTCTGCCCCGCTTGGGATAACTTCGCGCCGCCAGCGGTTAACCTGGTCTTACCGCAACCCGCCAACGCTGAGGCCTTGGGGTCACATCGGATGCCAGGGTTAATGCCGTCCTGTGCGGCGCCGGCAAACTCTAGGGTTTCAGCCCGACTGGCACCGGCGGCGGTGCCTGCAGCACGGTGATGCGGACCCGCTCATTGGCCGACATGTAAGGGTCGTTGGGGAAGAACGGCTCGTCCGTCGCCCGGCCGGCCACGGCCTTGAAACGGTCGTCGCTCATGCCGAATTCCCCGAGGATCGAGCGCACCACATTGGCGCGGTCGGCCGAAAGCTCCCACGGGCCATAGCGCGGATTGTCGTAGCGACCGCCGGCCGCCGTATGCCCCGAAATCGTCACCTGCGCATTGAGCTGCTGCAGGATCGGTCCGATAGCCGCAATGGCTGCGCGCGTATGCTCGAGCGGGTATTTCGATCCTTCCGGGAACATCGGCCGTCCCTGCTGATCGACGATCTGAATGTCGAGGCCCTCTTCGGTTTCCTCGACCAGCAGATTGTCCATGAACGGCGTGACTTCCGGCAGCGACTGCCAGGCCTGCTTGATGCTGGCTGCAGCGCTGTGGAAGGCCTCGGCGTCGATCGACTTGAGGTTGAATTCGCTGTCGCTGCTGGCCTGCATCTCGCTGCCCTGCTCACGCGCCGGGCCGCCGATATGGGTCTCCACCGTGCCCTCGTCCGAACTCTGCGGCGATGCCGGCTTGTCCTCGACGATATCGGCCGACGAGCCGGACATCTGGTTGCCCGAATTGTCCATGGCATTGCCGCCCATGACCCCGCCGGCGCCGCTGGTCGTCATGCTGAGCGCAGCCGGCGCAAAATAGTTGGCGAGGCCCTCTTTCTGCTCGGGCGTGGTCATGCTGATCAGCCACATGAGCAGGAAGAAGGCCATCATCGCCGTCACGAAGTCGGCGTAAGCGATTTTCCAGGCGCCACCATGGTGGCCATGGGCGGCCTTCTTGACCTTCTTGATGATGATCGGCTGGTCGTAATTCGCCATTCTGGCTTACCGGTCTGGTCTGAGGGCGGGGATCAGGTCGTGGCCGGCAGCGCGGCCGTGCTGGCTTCCACTTCGGCGAAAGTCGGCCGCACTTCGCTCATCAGCGCCTTGCGGGCAAATTCGATCGCCATCACCGGCGGCTGCCCGCCGATATGGGCGAGCAGGCCGACCTTGAGCGACAGGAAATACTTGGACTCGGCCTCATAGGTGCTCTTGAGCGACTGGGCCATCGGACCGAAGAAGCCATAGGCCACGAACACGCCGAAGAACGTACCGACGAGCGCGCCGCCGATCAGGTGGCCGAGCACTTCCGGTGGCTCGGAAATGGCGCCCATGGTCTTGATCACGCCGAGCACGGCGGCCACGATGCCCAGCGCCGGCGTACCGTCGGCAATGGCCTGCATGGCCGAGACCAGACGTTCCTGCTCCTGGTGATGAGTTTCCAGTTCCTCGTCCATCAGTGCATCCATCTCATGCACATTGTTGGACCCCATCGTAACCATGCGCATGTAATCACACACGAATTCGACCGCGTGGTGGTTCTTGGCGAAGGTCGGGAAGGCATTGAACAGGGTAGAGTTGTGCGGGTCTTCGATATGCGGCTCGATCCCCAGAATGCCCTTCTGCTGGATCAGCTTGTACATCGAGAACTGCATGCCCAGCAGTTCGAGGTAGGCCGTCTTGTTGTATTTCGGACCCTTGAACATCGTGCCGAACATGGATGGCACGGCCTTGAGCACCGGCCCACCATTGGCGATGATGAAGGCGCCGATCGCCGCGCCGAGGATGATCACGAATTCGAAGGGTTGCCAGAGCACTTCGACATGCCCGCCCATCGCCGCATAACCGCCGAAAACACAGGCGAACACGGTGATAATACCGATAATCAGACGCATAGGGCTTACTCGAACTCGGACACAAATGACGCTTGCGGGCCAGGAACGCGGCTCCGCCAGGCGGCATAATGGTCCGGTTAGGCTTAACAGCGGGTGTATTCGACGCATGCCACCTTGCCCGTCGGGCAAATTCCGGCATTGATGGCGAACCGCTTTCCGCGGCCCAGCGAGAGATCAGATGTTCACCCGCCTTGCGCTTGTCCTGTTGTCCGGCACCGTGCTCGCCGCGACACCCCTGCCTGCCCTCGCCCAGTCGGAAGAGGACGTCTACGCCAGCATCGAATCCATCCATGGCAATGCTGACGGCTTCTTCGAACTCTTCTCGATCCTCCAGGACGCCGTCATGTTCGGCGACCCCGTCACATTCGGCCAATATGCCTTTTTCCCGCTCACGGTGAACATCGATGGCGAGACCTATGAAGTCGCCCAGCCCGATGACCTGGCCTACGATTTCGACAACATCTTCACCGCAGGGGTACAGCAGGCTCTGATGGAACAGGATGTCGCCGACCTGATCGTCACCAGTGAAGGGGTGGGCATCGGCGATGGCGCCATCTGGATCACCAATGTCTGCCTCGACGACGCCTGCGAGGAGACGCAATGGGGCATTATTTCCGTCAATCCCTGATCAGGACTTCCCCATTGCCTTGGCCAGTGCCGTTCGCAGGGTAAGGAAACTGTCAGGCAGCAGGGGATGCAGGTTCCCGGCCCAGGTCAGCCTCTCGTCCAGACGAGCAAGGTCGACCGGCTTCTCGACCACGCCATTGCCCACAAGTTTCGCGGCCTGCGCGGCAGCCAGGCGCGCCACGTCTGCCGACTCGTCGCGCAGCGCTTCGCACCAGAGGGTGACCAGGTCATCGAGCTCGTAGGGGTCGGCCTCTCCATGCGCCGCAAAGTAGTTGGCCCGCATTGCCTCGAAATGCAGCAAGGCTTCCCGCCACGCGGCTGAAGCCTCACGGTCGCGCATGAATTTCTGTACCGGCCAGAGCAGTGCCGGCTCGTTGGGCAAAGCAAGCCGGTAGAGGTCGAGAGCGAGCTGGAAGGCCCTTTCATCGTCGGATTTGTCGGCCTCCATGGCCAGGCGCGCCTCGATCGCTTCCCCCAGCAGCAGCACGTGGCGGGCTTCCACCCACTCCATGAATTCCTTCACGGATGTGCCGACACCTGCGCTGTCCGATATTCGCGCGAAAGCCCGGCGAAGTTCACGCACGCCGTCCTGTGTGCGCATCCAGTCCTCCAGATGCTCCGAGCCCTCCAGATGCTCCGAGCGCTTGTCCAGCGCATCGATAATGGCCAACACCTGTTCGGGCGAGCCATTCCGCAGCGGCCAATGAAGGCAAAGCGCGGCCGAGCTGCCGCCACGCGTCTCGTCCAGGGCCTCCAGCGCCAGCCCCGCCAGCGCCGTGAGATGGACTGGCGAGCGGCTGTCCTTCCACCTTTCGACCAGCGCTACGCGGATCATCTCACGGGGCGCATCAGGCAGAAGCTGGCGCAATTCCGCCAGTGCGATCTCCGGATCGGTCGTTGCCGTTGTCGCGCCAAAGGCTGCCACGCTCTCGCGAACCGTCTGATGGAGCGCCAGGTCGGCCGCGGCCTCGTTGAGCTTTGCCTCCGAGACCTCGGTCGGGTCGAGCTGTTCAGCCAGCCATTTATGGTCGGGCGTCACCTCATGCACACCCCTCGCCCAATCCAGCGCGCCTTGCAGCGCGGCGAATTGCCGTGGATCGTCGAAGAAGTAGTCGCCGAGGAGGTCCGCCGCGGTTTCCGCCGCAAAGCGCGACGTCTCGGCGTCGGCGGACATGATGCCGCTGGCCAATCTCTCCACGGCCGCATCTTTGTTGAATCCGGCCAGCGCGCCTTCCACGTCATGGTAGCGGTGCAGCACCGCCTTGTCGTACCAGAGGTGCGCGCGGTCCCATTCCGGCCCGTCGTGCCGGTCGAGCGCCATGTGCACTTCGGCCATCAGCTCGGGCATGCGCGGCCAGGAATACTGCGCCAGTGCCCCGGCCATCTCGCGCGGTTCCAGCGGCTCCCGGTCCTCCCATTCCTCTATCTTGATCCGCAGCACAGCGAGCAGGCGGCCACGCAACCGCGGCCATATGCGCCGCACAGTCGTCTCGAGCGCGGCCGCGACATCGGGCGCTTCCGCCCGAACCCGCTCTGCAGCCCGTTCCAAACCCACGGCGACACCACCCCCGTTCATCATCGTATCCAGGGCGATGAAATGCGCATTGATCGCCTCATCGATCTGCGCAAGCAAACTGGGCCCGCCATCGCGCAGCGCGCGCAGGATGGTGCCGGTGAGCAAGCCAAAGCTTTTCTCGGGATTGGCCAGGGGAAGCCCCGCAAGGGCGGCAAGCGCCTGCGGGCGCCTCTGCACTTCCCAGGCCTGCAGCATCAATACCTGGCGATCATGCATCGACCAGTCCGGCGTCGCCGCGCGCAAGGCGGCTTCGGCCTCCAGGGGGCCGACATCGTCCGGCAGCGTCGTCACCGAAAGCAGAGCCTGATTTTCCGCCGAGATCACCGCGGCAAGCTGCTCGTTCGCTTGCTGCAGCCGATCAGTCAGCGTGGCCTGACCAGCCACCGGTGCGATCAACGTCTTGGCGCGGCGCCCCAACGACCAGAGCAATGCCGCAGCCACGGCTACCGCGACAACGGCAATAAGAATCCAGACAAAGTAATTGGCAGACGCGGTCATGCAGTGACTTTATCTGGCCTGTAGCGCCGCGTCAGTCTATTTCGTCAAAGTAATAATTCCGGCCGCCCCTCGCCCGTTTCGCTATGCGTATGCTCCACCAGTCCTCGTATTTCCATCCGGCCATACTTGAGGATGGGGTCATTCCGGAACAGCGGCGTCAGTGCATCGAGGCTTGGTGCTTCGAGCAACAGGAAGCCGCCAACCACTTCCTTGCTCTCGGCATAGGGTCCATCGACCGAAATGAGGTCGCCATCGACGTCGCGCAGCGAGCGCGCTGTTTCGATACCGGCCAGCGGCGAGGCGAAGATCAGGTGTCCACTCTGGCGCAGCATCCGGTCGTGCTCGATCGTGGCGTCGTCGAGTTGGCGGAAATCTTCCGCCGACAGGTGATCCATCGAGCCGGGTTCGAAATAGACCAGGGCCATGAAGCGCATAGCCGTTCCTCCAATCGGGTTCTGCTCAGACGACGAACGAACATGATCAATTTCGACCGGCCGAAGCAAAAATCCCCGCTTTCGCGGGGATTTCGTGGGGTCAAACCGTGCCGCGTTCTTTGCGCACGGCCAGCACCTTGTCCACATCGGCTGCAGAGTGACGCTCGTAGAGATGCTCATCCTCCGGGCCACTCGCGGCGTTGACACAGCGGCCGCGCTTGACCGGCTCGCGTGCGTCCACCTGCTGGGCCCAGCGCATCACATTCTTGTAGCTGCCGACATCGAGGAACTCGGCAGCATTGTAGGCGCGGCCCAGCACCAGCCCGCCATACCAGGGGAAGATCGCCATATCGGCAATGGTGTAGTCGCTACCCGACACGTACTCGTGCTCGGCGAGCTGCCTGTCCAGCACGTCGAGCTGGCGCTTGGATTCCATCGCATATCGGTTGATCGCATATTCGATCTTTGTGGGCGCGTAAGCGTAGAAGTGTCCGAACCCGCCACCGACGAAGGGCGCGCTGCCCATCTGCCAGAACAGCCAGTTCATCGTCTCGGCGCGCTTGGCCAAGTCCTTCGACAGGAAAGCGTCGAACTTGTCGGCGAGATAGACGAGGATAGAACCGCTTTCGAACAGCCGGATTGGCTTGTCCGGCCCGAAGTCGATCATGGCCGGAATTTTCGAATTGGGATTGATCTCGACAAAGCCCGAACCGAACTGGTCGCCCTTGCCGATATTGATCAGATACGCGTCGTATTCCGCATCATGTCCGGCCGCCAGCAGCTCTTCGAGCATAATGGTGCCCTTCTGCCCGTTGGGGGTCGCCAGCGAGTGCAGTTGCAGCTTGTGCTCGCCGCGCGGCAGTGCCTTTTCGTGCGTGGCCCCGGCAATCGGTCGGTTGGTGCTGGCGAAGGCGCCCCCGTTTTCCTTGTCCCAGGTCCAGACTTTGGGCGGCACGTATTCGGTCATCGCGAAGCTCTCTTGATGTGGATTTTGCGCGGCGACACTTCATCGCCTTTTGCCGATATAATCACAGTTGACGGCGAGCGTAACCCTCTGCAGGCGGATTCTTCGTTGCCAGCCCGGCTGGCCAGGGCTAAGCCTCCGCCATGACCACACCCGCCGCCTTCGACATCTTCCTCGTTGCCACGCCCGGCCTCGAAGCGCCTCTTGCCGAGGAGGCCCGCGCCGCAGGTTTTGCCGAGGCCGCGGTTTCCGATGGTGGCGTCACCTTTGCCGGCACCTGGTCCGATGTCTGGCGCGCCAACCTGGTTTTGCGCGGCGCCACGCGTGTCCTCGCCCGTGTGGCATCCTTCCGGGCCATGCACCTCGCCCAGCTCGACAAGCGCGCCCGCAAGCTGCCTTGGTCCGAGATTCTGCGCCCCGATATTCCGGTCCATGTGGAGGCGAGCTGCAAGCGCTCGCGCATCTATCATGACGGTGCCGCCGCACAGCGCGTCGCCACGGCCATCCGCGAGGAGCTGGGCGCCCCCGTCGCCGAAGACGCTGCCCTGCGCATCATGGTGCGGATCGAGGACGATCTGGTCACCGTCAGCATCGACACGACCGGGGAGAGCCTCCACAAGCGCGGCTTCAAGGAAGGCGTAGCCAAGGCCCCGATGCGCGAAACCATGGCGGCCATGTTTCTCCGCCAATGCGGGTATACCGGCACCGAACCGGTGCTCGATCCCATGTGTGGCTCCGGCACCTTCGTCATCGAGGCCGCCGAGATCGCCCGCGGCCTCGCTCCCGGCCGCGAGCGCAGTTTCGCCTTCGAGCAATTGCCTGGCTTCGACGCCGGCACCTGGTCAAAACTCCGCGGCGCCAATACCGCGAATTCGACCGCACAGCGCTTCCATGGCTCCGACCGTGATGCCGGCGCCATACGCATGGCCAATGAAAATGCCACCCGCGCCGGGGTTGCCGATCTCACGACCTTCACCCAGCAATCCATCGAGGATCTGACGCCTCCCGAAGGCCCAACGGGCCTCGTCATCGTCAACCCGCCCTATGGCACCCGTATTGGCGAAAAGGGCCCGCTGATCGGTGTCCACCGCACCCTCGGCACCGTGCTGAAGTCGCGCTTTGCCGGCTGGCGGGTCGGCGTCATCACCGCCGACAAGCAACTCGCCCAGGCCACCGGCCTCCGCTTCGAGCCACCCCTGCCGCCAGTTCTGCATGGCGGCATCCGTGTCGGACTCTACCGGGCCAGCCTCTAGAGGCCAGTCGATACAATTTGAACCAATTGCTAACCATACTGGCAGCCATGCATTCACCTCATGCAACTGTGGGTGTGTAGCGGGCTTATCCTCCTGTCTTCAGTGCAAAGGGGGAAAGTCCCATGACCACTCTCTCGCGTGTTCTCGTGGTCGAGGACGAGATCATTACATTGCTGGCCCTGGTCGACGATCTGGCGGATCGCCAGCTCGAAGCCGTGCCGGTCACCACCGCGAAAGGCGCCGCCAGCCTGCTCGCCTCGGTGGACGCCCTCATCACTGACATCGAATTGCCCGGCGCCTATGACGGGCTGCACCTCGCCCGCCTCGCCGCCAAGCAGCATCCCGGTCTGCCCATCGTGGTCGTCTCGGGCGGCGTCACGCCGACCGCCAGCCAGTTGCCGGACGGCGCGGTCTTCATCCCCAAGCCCTATAACGTCGACGACGTCCTCGCCGCGCTTGACCGCCAGCGCGTCGCCCACGCCGCCTGATCTTCCAAAGACGTGTGGCTTCAAAAAGTTGGAACGCTGACTCTTCTCGGGCGTTCTACTTACATGAACCTGACAGAGGAGAGATCCAATGGATTGGAACCGTATCGAAGGCAGCTGGAAGCAGTTCTCGGGCAAGGCCAAGGAACAGTGGGGCAAGCTCACTGACGACGACATTGCCCAGATCAACGGCAACCGCGAGCAGCTCGAAGGCAAGCTTCAGGAACGCTATGGCAAGGCCAAGGACGAAGTCCGCAAGGAAGTCGACGACTGGCATGGCCGGCTGAACTGAGCCAGCCTCCACGCAAAGAACCCGGCGCAAGCCGGGTTTTTTGTTGCCCATATTTGGCGAGCGAGAAAGCCCGGCATCGCTGCCGGGCCATCCTGTTTACGAGGCGCTGCCGATGCGCACGATGGTCGAGGTGCCCGCATCGCGGTCTTCGGTCACGGCATAGACCGCGCCATCCTGCCCGACCTTGACGTCACGCACCCGCGCGCCGAGATCGATCCGCTCTTCCGTCGCCACCCGGTCGCCGTCCATGGTCAGCACGACCACGCCCTGCGCCACGAGCCCGCCCACGAGGAAGGCGCCGTCCCAGGCGGGAAATTCCTCGCCCTCGTAATAGGCCATGCCCGACGGCGCGATCACCGGATCCCAGTAATAGACCGGCTGTTCGGTTTCTTCGCTCTGGGTAATGCCCTCGCCGATCGCGGCGCCGCCATAGGCCACGCCATAGGTCACTTCCGGCCAACCGTAGTTGAGCCCCGCTTCGGGCAGGTTGAGCTCGTCGCCACCCTGGGCGCCATGCTCCACCGTCCACAGCCGGCCTTCGCCGTCGAGCGTTGCCGACTGCACGTTGCGATGCCCCAGGCTCCAGATTTCCGGCAGTGCATCGGCGGTGTCGGCAAACGGATTGCCCTCGACCGGTTCGCCCTCCGGCGTGATGCGGAAAATCTTGCCAAGGCCGCTGGCCAGTTCCTGCGCCTGATCGCGGATCGGCTCGTCCGAGCGCTCGCCCACGGTGAGGTAGAGGTTGCCATCCTCGGTCGGGACGATTCGCGAGCCGAAATGCAGCCCGCCGTCATAGGTCGGCTCCTGCTGGAAGATCACCGCCACATCGCTGACTTCGCCGCCGCCGGCATCGTCGAGCGTCAGCGTGGCGGACGCGAGCGCCGTGCCATTGCCGCCCTCGCGCGGTTCGGCAAAGGAGAAATAGATCCGGCCGCTGGTTTCGAAATCGGGCGCCAGCGCCACGTCGAGCAGCCCGCCCTGGCGCTGCGCCGCCACTTTCGGCAATTCGCCCGTCACTTCCGTGGCCTGGCCCTCGGGCGTCACGATATGCAGCTTGCCTTCCTTGGCGGTCACCAGCATGCGCCCGTCGGGCAGGAATTCCATCGCCCAGAGCTGCGGCAGGCCTTCGGCGATCACCTCCGTCTCGACTGCAGTCGCTTCGGCCGGCTGCGCCGCACGCGTCTGTCCCTCGAAGGCCGGCTGCTGGTCGGGCGCATTGGCCGGAGCGGCATTGATATCGGTCTGGCCCAGAGCGGGCAGGGCGACAAGGGTGGTCAGCATGGTGCCAACAAGCAGGCTTGCGGAAAGCTTCACGGGGGGAAATCTCCTTGCAGAATGAAAGCCGCCAAGCTGGCGGCAACACTGCGTAAGGCTTCCCGGGCCGCCATGGTTGCCTGCCGCCCGGTCACTTAAATGTGGGTTCCTCAGTCACATGTTAGCCCGGTTGGTGCGAGGCGTTCACTTCATCTGCACGATCTGGATCAGGTTGCCGCAGGTATCGTCGAACACCGCCATCAGCACCGTGCCCGCATCCATCGGCTCCACCGTGAAGCGCACGCCCTTTTCCCTGAGCCGTGCCACTTCGGCCGCCATGTCCTCGACCATGAACGAGGTATAGGGAATGCCGTCGGCCACCAGCGCATCCTTGAACGGCTTTGTCGCCGGATGCCCGCTGGGCTCCAGCAGCAGCTCGGTCCCCTCGGGCTCACCCGGCGAGGTCAGCGTCAGCCAGCGATTGCCCTCGCCCATGTCGATATCGTGCTTGACCACGAAGCCGAGCACATCCCGATAAAACTCCAGCGCCTTGACCTGATCGTCCACCGGCACGCTCGTCACATAGATTTTCATGTTTTTCGTCCCTTTTTGATTTCAACCAACGCACCGCCCTTGGGCCTATCCGAAGGGCTTTTACGCGCATCACCAATTCCGAAGTCACCCCACCCTCAGTCCCTCCCCATCAAGGGGAGGGAGGCGCAGGTTCAGGCGCCAGTGTTCATCGTCTCCCTCCCCCTGTGGGGAGGGTAGCGGAGCTGGCCGGAGGCCATAGCGAAGCTAGGGTGGGGGTGACTACCCTGCCTCCTCGGCAAGATACCGCCCAAGCCACGCCGCCTGCGCTGCCTTGAGCGGCCCCAGTTCCAGCGCATGCAGCTTGGTCCGCCCCGACCATTCCACCCGCACAAGTCCTGCCCGCTCGAGCACATCCAGATGCTGGCTCACCGCCTGTCGCGACATCGCTGGCTGCCCCTCGGCCACCGCCCCCGCGCACAGCTCGAACAGCGACTGCCTTGGCCGCGCGGCGAGCCGATCCACGATCCGCCGCCGCGTCGGATCGGCCAGGGCCTTAAAGATCGCGTCGAGATCGTCCGAGGTCATCGCTCCAACAGGCAAGTGTTTTCTTGCATGTTTATAGGCAAGCAAATACTTGCATGTCAAGGCGTGCAAATTCGGTCGAGTGAGGGGAACTGACGGTGCCTCGAGACGCTCTTCGCCTCCGAGTAATTAAGTAGTGAGACGCGGGGCGCCTCGAGGCATCGGGATTTCCGGCCGATGAGCCAATCGAGCGCAGCTCGCATTGGCCTTCTTCCTTCCAATCGCTCCACTGGAGCGATCGGCCCTGCGGGACAGGGCGAAGGGTTTCACCAGGGAGGACATTGCTGCCCCAACCCGTCCCCCGACCCAGGCTCCGTAACGATTCAGAGCCCACCCGACTGTCACCGGGCAGTTGATCGTTGCAACTCCATCTTTGGGCGGTTGATGCGGTGAGTATGGGGGCTGTTTTGGAGGCGGTGATAACATCGTGTGGGTTGAGAGATGGATTGCCCGGTCAAGCCGGGCAATGACGGTGGTGGGAGCATCCGGTATCATGACGGCCGTCACCACCCGGCTCGACCGGTGGTCCATCGTTCCTCTGTACAAGAACCCCCACCCAGCCTCCCCCTGAAACAGGGGGAGGGACGGATCGGGCTTGCTTCGATCTCCGCGAACACCCAAATCTGCTCCTCCCCCTTCTTCAGGGGGAGGCCGGGTGGGGGGCCCGACCGCACAATGGATTGCTGACCAGGATTTTTTTCAGTGAGCGTAGCCTTTACCAAGGAAGACAGTGCCGAGACGGCCGCCGAAACCATGCTGCCGGAAAAGCCCGTTCCCGAGGGTCCGAACCTCGTCACATCAAACGGCCTCGCACTGCTCGAACGCCAACTGGCCGAAGCCAAAGCAGCCTACGAAACCGCCCTCACCGTGGAAGACATCAACGAACGCCGCCGCCAGGCCGCCAACCCATATCGCGACCTGCGCTACCTCACCGAACGCCTCCGCACCGCCCAGCTCGTCCCGCCGCCCGAAACCACCGACACCGTCGCCTTCGGCTCCCGCGTCACGTTTGAGCGCGACGACGGGCGCACCCAGACTTTCACCATTGTCGGAGAAGACGAAGCCGATCCGAAGGCGGGCACAATCTCGTTCGCCTCACCCCTGGCGCGGGCGCTGATGGGCAAGGGTGTGGGGGATGTGGCGATGCTGGGTGAGGCAGAGGTGGAGATTGTGGGGATTGGGTGAGAGATCGGAAATGACGACCCGCCGGTGACGTGTAGGCATCGCTGGGACTGTGTCAACGCCTTCCTGCGCTAACTCAGGCGATCAACTATCTCATTGGCCGTATAGGCTATCACACCGGCACGATCATCATCAATGTGGTACTGGTAGAGGTTTTGACCGTGACCTTTGAGTTCTTCCGGAAGCTCCTTGGATAGGCAATAAGTCCACCATTCAACCTGCCACTCTGCACTACGATCAGCATTTTTGCCCAAGGGCGCTAACTCTAATGCTGTCAATACTTCATCCAACTCTAAAGTTCCAAACTTCGCTTTTAGAAATAATCTAGGCTCCAAGATTTTTAGTACAATAAGACCACCAATTATCGGACCAAGTCTCAATTGATTTTTCGGGGTGAATGCGATCGCCACCGAGAGCACCGTAAACGCTCGCTCCAGCGCCCTCAAACTACCGTTTCGGCGCTCTAATACACGGACTATTGCTTGGCTTGCTGCTCCAAGCGGACTGTCGTTGTCTTGGGGGATGGCAAGAGATTTCTTCAGGTACTCAGCATACCTAGCAAGTCTGCGGGACTCAGGTCTTGATGTTGTATCAACAAAGGCAACACCCAAGTTTACAAATTTCTGGAGATAGGCTTGCGCGTCAATATCCGAACCATAGACCGCACGGACCGAGGCCTCCAATTGCCCCATGTGCACACCTAAAACAAAGTGGACATTAGGCACCGACATAAAGTGCTTTATCCTTTCCAGAACAGATAAAGCAAATATCGGCCTGCACCGATCCAATTCATCAATAATGAAAACCAAAGGATTTACCTTGTCGAAGCCTTTTGCCTTTGCAAATTTTACCGGAAGTTCAGAAAGCTCGCCACGAAACGCTTCGACTGTGTTTTTTTGCTCGTTTGGTTTAGCCAAAAGGCTTTCCATGTACTTTTCCGCAACAGAGGAAAGCTCCTCCTCAACATCCTTCTGAGCTATTTCTAGATCGGAGGACGCCAATAGACCTGCAGTTGCCGCCCGGACACCGACATTGATGGCAATCCGACCCGCGCCGCGTAGAAGCAACCCACCAAGCTCGATCGATCGGTCCTTAAGCGACTCGGTAGCTTTCGTTGGCAGCGACGTCATCTTCTCGGATAGCGCGACCAGCTCCCTCGCAAGCGCTCCAAAAGCTTCGTCTACATAGTCATTTTCAAAGGCATCGAAGACGATTACGGGGAATTCCGCTTTCCTTAGCTCCCCCGCCCACATTCTTAGGAACGTTGATTTGCCGGAACCCCAAACACCGTCGAGCGCAACGACCATAGGAGCTTCAACACGACTGACAAGGTTGGTTAAACCTTCGCCCAACTTCATGCTACCGAACAGGTCCTTGCTGGGATCGAACCCGTCGCCATCGCCAATATCTAAATTGGTAGGATAAACTTTCATGATAAGACCTGTAGCAAGTTCCAATCCGTCCGTTACTGTCTAATAGGCAAGGAAGATTCGCGAGTCTTGATCGCCACTCACTGTGGGCCTGATGTTGATGCGATCTTCGGTGACACCGCCCGCCAAACCACTATGCCTTGCGTCTAAATACGCCACCGCCATCTCGGCACCGCAATCTGTCCGCATCAACGCGCATCCAGCGTCGACCGGATTCACATGCGCGCCACAATTACACTTCTCTTCGCCCTGCTCGCAGCCTCCGCCGCGAGCGCAGCTCAATCGCCCAGTTCCGCCGTGGAAGCGCAGCTTTGCCGTTGGCAGGTCGAAGCGCTGGTCTCGCGAGACAAGCTGACTGCGGAAGAACGGGCCCGCTTTGAGAAACAGTGCGACTGTCTTGAAAATCTTCCGGACAACGGGGATCGGTCGCTGTGCACTGCGACCTGGGAAAACCAATGATGCGTGCCGTAGCACTCAGCCTCCTCGTGCTGTCCTTCCCTGTCGTCGCCCAGGAATCGACCGACTGGCAGAAGCAGAAATGCGCGCTGTACGAGGATGCCTGGACCAGGGCTCTCGACAGCATCGGCTCGGACGACATCAACTACAATTTCCTCGCCACCAACGAGAACTTCATCGCCTCGGGTTGCACCGAGACCATAGCGGCCTGCCCTCAATCGGATAAAGAGCGGGAAATCTCGGAACTGCTGACAATCGTCATGATGAACGAAGGGGCGGCCAGCACCTTCTTGCCGTTCCGCTGCCCGCCTGCGCAAGGCGAGTTGTAGGCAACCTTGTGGGCCTCGCGTGAAAGCTCGACTTCATCGACCGTCGCCCCCTTCCCTTCCGCCGACTCTTCCGCTACACCGCCCACCTAACCACCATGTTCGGTCTTTTCCCCCGTGCCGCAGTGCTCAGCTGCAGCGCGGGTTTCGCGCGGACGGGTGCGTCCGGGCGATTCTCATCGCCTGCTTACCGGAGCGTTGCCAGAGAAAGTGGCTCCCACTTTTTCGGTTCGGCCGCGCGACCACGTCGAGACCTGACAGAGCCAGAGCGAGCGCCATGCCAAAACGTACCGATATCAAGTCGATCCTCATCATCGGTGCGGGTCCGATCATCATCGGGCAGGCTTGCGAGTTCGACTATTCCGGCACCCAGGCCTGCAAGGCGCTCAAGGAAGAGGGCTACCGGATCATCCTGGTGAACTCCAATCCGGCGACGATCATGACCGATCCGGACCTGGCCGACGCCACTTATATGGAGCCGATCACCCCCGAAGTGGTCGCCAAGATCATCGAGAAGGAGCGCCCCGACGCGCTGCTCCCCACCATGGGCGGCCAGACGGCGCTCAACTGCGCGCTGTCGCTGCGCAAGATGGGTGTGCTCGACAAGTTCAACGTCGAGATGATCGGCGCCACCGCCGAAGCCATCGACAAGGCCGAGGATCGCGAGCTGTTCCGCGACGCCATGAAGAAGATCGGGCTCGAAACCCCGCGCTCCATGCTCGCCCACAACACCATCGAAGCCCTCCAGGCGCTTGAGGTCATCGGCCTGCCGGCCATCATCCGCCCCAGCTTCACCCTTGGCGGCACCGGCGGCGGCATTGCCTATAACCGCGAGGAATATCTCGCCATCTGTGAGAGCGGCATCGACGCCTCGCCCACCAATGAAGTGCTCGTCGAAGAGAGCGTCCTTGGCTGGAAAGAGTACGAAATGGAAGTTGTCCGCGACAAAAAGGACAACTGCATCATCATCTGCTCGATCGAAAATATCGATCCGATGGGCGTGCATACCGGCGACTCGATCACCGTCGCCCCGGCTTTGACGCTGACCGACAAGGAATACCAGATCATGCGCGACGCCTCGCTGGCTGTCTTGCGCGAGATCGGCGTCGAAACCGGCGGCTCCAACGTCCAATTCGGCATCAATCCGGCCGATGGCCGCATGGTCGTCATCGAGATGAACCCGCGCGTGTCGCGCTCCTCGGCTCTGGCCTCCAAGGCAACTGGTTTCCCCATCGCCAAGGTCGCGGCGCGCCTTGCCGTCGGCTACACGCTGGATGAACTCGAAAACGACATTACCGGCGGCGCCACCCCGGCCTCGTTCGAGCCGACCATCGACTATGTGGTCACCAAGATCCCGCGCTTCGCCTTCGAAAAGTTCCCCGGCGCCGACAATCGCCTGACCACCTCGATGAAGTCGGTCGGCGAAGCCATGGCCATCGGCCGCACCTTCCAGGAATCGCTGCAAAAGGCCCTGCGCTCGCTCGAAACCGGGCTCACCGGCCTCAACGAAGTCGGCATTCCCGGCATCGGCGAGGGCGAGGACCTGGCCGCCATCAAGCAGGCCCTCGGCACCCCGACCCCGTCGCGTCTACTGCACGTCGCCGAAGCCATGCGCCTCGGCGTCTCCAACGAAGACATTTTTGAAGCCTGCAAGATCGACCCCTGGTTCCTCGAGCAGATGCGCGGCATCGTCGACACCGAAGCCAAGGTCAAGGAGTTCGGCCTGCCGCAGGACGCCGCAACGCTGCGCAAGCTCAAGTCCATGGGCTTTTCCGACGCCCGCCTCGCCCAGCTCGCCGGCCTCAAGCCCTCCGATGTCCGCAAGCTGCGCCACAGCCTCGAAGTCCGCCCCGCCTACAAGCGCATCGACACCTCGGCGGCCGAATTCGCTTCGCCGACCGCCTATATGTATTCGACCTATGAAGCCCCGTTTGCCGGCAAGGTCGACGACGAGGCGCGCCCGTCCGACCGCAAGAAGGTCGTCATTCTCGGCGGTGGCCCCAACCGTATCGGCCAGGGCATCGAGTTCGACTATTGCTGCTGCCATGCGGCCTTCGCGCTGGCCGATGCCGGCTACGAGACCATCATGGTCAACTGCAATCCGGAAACCGTCTCGACCGATTACGACACTTCCGACCGCCTCTATTTCGAGCCGCTGACCGAGGAAGACGTCATCGAGATCCTGCTGACCGAAAAGCAGAACGGCACGCTCCACGGCGTCATCGTGCAGTTCGGCGGCCAGACCCCGCTCAACCTCGCCGAAGCCGTGCAGAAGGCCGGTGTGCCGATCCTCGGCACCCAGCCCGACGCCATCGACCTCGCCGAAGATCGTGACCTCTTCTCCAAGCTTCTCAACAAGCTCGAGCTGACCCAGCCCAAGAACGGCATCGCCTATTCGCTGGAGCAGGCCCGCCTCGTCGCCGAGCGCCTCGGTTACCCGCTGGTCATCCGCCCGTCCTATGTGCTGGGCGGCCGCGCCATGGCCATCGTCCACTCGGCCAATGAATTCGAGCGTTATGTCCAGGACACGCTGACCGGCCTCGTCCCGCCCGATATTCTCCAGCGCTACCCCAACGACAAGACCGGCCAGATCAATTCGGTGCTGTCCGACAACCCGCTGCTGTTCGACGCCTACCTCTCGGGCGCCATCGAAATCGACGTCGATGCCCTCTGCGATGGCAAGGACGTGTTCGTCGCCGGCATCATGGAGCATATCGAAGAGGCCGGCATCCATTCGGGCGACTCGGCCTGCTCCCTGCCGCCGCGCTCGCTGCCCCCCGAAGTCATCGAGGAGCTCAAGCGCCAGACCCGCGAACTCGCCTTCGCGCTCAAGGTCGGTGGCCTGATGAACGTGCAGTTCGCCTATAAGGACGACACGATCTACCTGATCGAAGTGAACCCGCGCGCCTCGCGCACCGTGCCCTTCGTCGCCAAGGTCATCGGCGAGCCCATCGCCAAGATCGCCTCGCGCGTCATGGCCGGCGAAAGCCTTGCGAGCTTCAATCTCACCGAGAAGACCCTCAAGCACATCGCCGTCAAGGAAGCCGTGTTCCCCTTCAACCGCTTCCCCGGCGTCGATACGGTGCTCGGCCCGGAAATGAAATCGACCGGCGAAGTCATCGGCCTCGATCGCGATTTCGCCATCGCCTTCGCCAAGTCGCAGATGGGCGCCGGCCAGAAGGTGCCGACCGCGGGCAAGGCCTTCATCTCGGTGCGCGACGATGACAAGCAGTACATTGTCGACATGGCTCGACACCTGGTCGAAGCCGGTTTCGAAATCCTCGCCACCGGCGGCACCCAGCGCTATCTCGTCGACAACAATGTCCCGGCCACCAAGATCAACAAGGTGCTCGAGGGCCGCCCGCATATCGTCGACTCGATGAAGAATGGCGGCGTGCAGCTGGTGATCAACACCACCGATGGCCTCAAGTCGATCAGCGACAGCCGCGATATCCGCCGCACCGCCCTCCTGGCCAAGATCCCCTACTACACCACCATCGACGGCGCCCTCGCCGCGGTGGAGGGGATCGTCGCCCTCAAGCAGGGTAGCCTGCAGGTCCGCGCCCTGCAGGAATATTTTGCGGCCTGATCATCAGGAACGGGAGGGGTTCGCCCCTCCCCATTGACGGCGCTACCTGCCTCGCCCATCGTGTCCACCCGGCCAAACCGTGGTGGACCCAATGAAAAACCTCGCCCTTGCCCTGCCCGTCCTCGTCCTCGCCTTGCCGGCGCAGGCGGCCGAGCCCACCAACATGATCACCATGGACGGCACCTGCGAAAGCCTCGTGGTCGATGGCGACGATCTCTCCGCCGACTGCAAGGACAGCGTCATGCAGGTGATCTACGACATTGGCCGCGTCGGGCTCTATGCCTTTGCGGGCGAGCAGATCGTCACCTTTTCGGGCACCTCCGACGAGGTGATCGACAACGAAATCCACCACCAGCTCGATCAGGTCGTGCTCGGTGTCACCGGCAGCGATCCGCGCTCGGTCCCGGCTCGCGGCACCTGCATCTACGAAAACCCCTATGAAGGCGCGCCGGCCCGCTTCACCTGCGAGGCGCGCGCCAAGTCCGGCGCCAGCTACACGCTGAGCTTCGTCACCGATGGCGCGACGCCCGAAGACATCATGGCCGAGGACTGAACCCCTCGACGCCGGCCACGCTTTGCGCTACCGAGGCGACACCATGAAGCTTGCAGACCGAACCAGCTCCATAGCGTTCCCCCGCGCCTGACCCGCGCAAGGAACGCCCTCCGACCGGCCCGGCGCGCCGGCGCATGATGCTGCGCGCCCGCCGGTCTTCCCCACACTCTGCATTCTTGCGCCGCCTCTGCGGCTGCACCGCTTCATGGAACAAACATGTCCAACTTCTTTGAAAGCCCGTTCCTGGGCATTCCGCTCGACCGCCAGGTCACCAACCCCAATATCCTGGTCGGCCGCTACAGCTACTATTCCGGCTATTATCACGGCCACGGCTTCGATGACTGCGCCCGCTACCTGATGACGACGCCGGGCGTCGATCGGCTGGTCATCGGCGCCTTCTGCTCGATCGGTTCGGGCGCCGCCTTCATCATGGCCGGCAACCAGGGCCACCGGAACGACTGGGTCTCGACCTTTCCCTTCGCCTTCGTGCCCGATGCGCCGGAATTCGCCACGGCCGTCAATGCCTTCCAGCCCGCGGGGGATACGGTCATCGGCAACGATGTCTGGATCGGCTCCGAGGCCATCGTCATGCCGGGTGTAAAGATCGGCCACGGCGCCGTCATCGGCACCCGTGCCCTGGTGACCAAGGATGTCGAGCCCTACACCATTGTCGGCGGCAATCCGGCCAAGCCCATCCGCAGGCGCTTTGCCGACGAGCACATCGCGATGCTGCTCGACATGGCATGGTGGGACTGGCCGGTCGAAACCCTCTCTGAAGCCATGCCCTTGCTGACGTCCGCCGACATTGCCGGCCTCCACGCCTTCTGGCGGGCGCAGTGATCACCAAATGGCGGGTGCCAGGCGCATCCGCCATTCCCTTCCGCTCATCCTGGGTTCATGCTGGCTCCGCTATCGAGGCGCATCCGTCATTCCGGGAGCATGACATGATCCGTACCGCCGCAACCCTCGCCGTCCTTCTCTCCGGCACCGCATTGACCATCGCCCAGGATCTCCAAACCGAGCTCGACAGCTTCATCGGAGCCGACGGCTTCGAGCGGCTCGATGTCGACCTGCTCGAAAAGGTCCTGCTCGACGAATTCATCGACGTCGGCGACATCGCCCCCGGCGGCTCGGTCGGGCCGCTGGAAAAGGCACTGCTGATCGCCACGGCGGAAATCCCCTCCATCCGCACGCGCACCGCTGTGGACTATGGCCAGATCCTCAGCGAGGAAGACGGGCCGGTCAGTTTCATCGAAGTGCGCCACTACAATCTGGGGCCGGCCGTCCGCGCCGAAACCATCGCTGCCTATGGCGAAGGCGATGTCGCCGACGAGGATGCCTTTGGCCTCGGCGACCACATGGCCTGGCGCTTCGTCTTCCAACCCCTCATGGGCAACAGCGCCGCGCTGATCGATGTCAGCAGCAAGGTCATTCCCGAAAAGTCCGCCGCCAAGCACGATTGCGCCACCGGCCCCTGCCTCGACCCGCTGAGCACGCTGGACACAGCCGCCGAGTGGGAAGGCATGGATGCCGCCCTGCCTGAATGGCCGGCGCTCTACGCCACCGAAGCCGAGGGCGCCGCGACGCCCGCCCATGCCGTGGCCCAACTCGCCGTTGCAGGCTTCTGGGCCAATGCCGAGGGCGGCGCCTATCAGTGGACCGGCGGCGAGCACCCCGAATCCGTTCGCGATGCCACGCCGTTCCGCTTCATCCAGATCGATCGGCAGCTCGGGCAGGAAGCGTCCATCGACGCCATCTGGCTCGAAACCGCGCTCAACGACCACGCCCTCGCGTCCATCACCTTCCGGCGTGCCGAAATCGGCGGGGACGTCAGCCTGATGCGCGCCAGCGCGCCCCGCTAGGCGCGCGACAAGGATGGCAGGCCGAAGCTGAGGACGCGCAGCCGGTCGCTCCGCCACAGCAGCATGGCAAGGGCCGCAGTGCGGCAGGCCATGGCCGTGGCGCTGGCGATGGCTGCGCCCTCGGCCCCCAGCTCGGGCACCAGGACAAAACTCAGCGCCAGAGTCACCACCAGCACGCCGAAGCTCACCAGCAGCCCCTCGCGCTGGCGGCCGAGCACGATCAGCGCCTCGCCCGCCTGCCCCGACATGGCCCGCAGGACCAGGCCTGCCCCCATGATGGCCATCACCCCCTGCCCCGCGACAAAGGCCTCGCCAAAGGCGCCGAGCAGCAGCGGCCCGGCCAGCAGCGCCAACCCGACGGCCACGATGGTGGCCCACAGGGTGAGCCGGGTCGATTGCAGCATGTTCGATTGCAGCGCCCGTCGGTCCGCCACTGCCAGGTCGAGTGCGAAGCGCCGGCCAGAGACCAGCGCCATGGCATAGGCAACGAACCCCGCGAGGGCGAGCGCCCGCACCGCGGCGAAATAAACCCCGACGACGTCCGGCTCCACCAGGAGGCTCAGCACCAGCACGTCCGCATAGCTGGCCAGGTCGTCGAGTCCCGAAAGCAGCAGCAGCGGCAATGAGACGCGCAGCCACAGCCGGCGCTGCTGCACCGTGGTGACGGTGCTTCCCGCAGCGGCTCCGCGCAGTTGCCGCGCCAGCATCAGCAGCATCAGCAGCGCCACAAGGCCCATGCTGCCGATCAGCACCGCGCCGATAACGGGCAAGGTCAGCGCCACCCCACCGGCCGAGAGCAAGATACAGGTTGTTCCGATCAGCACCGGCCGCAGAATATAGACCGGCACCGCCGCCAGCCGGAACCAGCCGAGGCTGCGCGCCACTCCTTCGAGATAATATTCGAGCCCCAGCACCGGCAGGCCGAGCGCCACCAGCAGCACGGTCATCCCGGGCCCATCGAGGCCGATGCCCAGCGCCAGCATGGCGGCGATGGCCGCCAGTGCGCCGCCCGTGCCCATCACGACGAGGAGGCCGAAGCGCCAATAGCTGCGCAGCGCCGCACCCCGCCCCCGCTCGTGGTAGCGCGGCACGAAGCGCACGCTGGATTCGGCAAAGCCGAGCGCGGCGAAACTGCCCAGCGCCAGCATCCAGGTCCAGAGCGTGACGAAGCCGCCATAGCCGTCTTCGGGCAGCAGTCTGGCCAGCAGCACCTGGAGGCCGAACACCAAGGCGGCGCCCGCGACCCTGATGGCCAGTGCGGTCGCCGCCTGAACCGGCCCCTCCGGCGAGCTAGACATAAAGAATCATGCAGGCCGCCGGCCGCAACACCGCCATCACCCGTTCGACCAGGATCGGGATGTCGGCATGCAGGCGCTTCAGCGCCGGCCGGATCCGCGGCAGCCACGCGCCGGCATAGAACCGCCCACGCCAGTTGAGCGCCTCGGCGCGGCTCGAAACGGCAATGCTCCGGTTGGTCCAGCTCGCCTTGTATTCGGCCGGATTGATCAAGAGGTCATAGCCGGTGACGCCCTGACCGATCAGCCAGGCCACCGTGAATTCCATCTGCACCTTGCCCGGCGAGAGCGCCTGCAGGTCCCAGTCGAACCCGCCGACAAAGGCGTAGTAATGCCCGCTACGGATGAAGCCCAGCTCCAGGGCCACGACCCGGTCGCCCGCGCGCAGCACCGAGAGGCAGGCGCCCTCGAGCGCGGCCGGGTTGCCTTCCAGCGAGGCGAGAAAATCCTCGAGGCCGCGCATGGCAAAGCCGGTGCCCAGCCGTCCCGTTTCGGCCAGCCACTGGCGCTTCATGGCGATGCAGAGCGTCACCAGCGCAGCGAAATTCCGGTGCTCCGGCCAGATTACTTCGAAATCGAGCGCACCCAGCCGCGCCAGGTGATTGCGCCGCCGGTTGCGATTGCGCTTCTGCAGTTTGCCCAGCCGCGCCACATAGTCGTCGGCCGAGGCAAAGCCAGAGAGATCGAGCATCGAGGCGGCATTGTCCGCTCCCTCGACGCGGGGCTTGTCGCCCAGAACCCGTTCCAGCACGCTGCCCGCCAGGACGGCGCGCGACAGGATCACATCGCAGCCCGACTGGCGCACCTGGCGCCGCAGCAGCGCCGCGATCTCGCCGAATGGCCCCGCGTCCTGACGCATCAGGATGCCGCAATATTGGCTATGCGGCACGCCCAATGTTTCAAGACGCCTGATACCCGCGCTTTCGACGATCATCCGCGGCCATAGCGCCAGGAGCGTGTCGCCCTGCCAGACGGTCACCACATAGGGGATATGGCTGCCATCCGCGCAGAATTGCGCCACCCAGTTGCGGCACCAGTCAAAGCTCTGGAAATAGGTCAGCGGATCGGCGCAGTCGGCCTCGAGTGCCCGCCACGCGTGGGCGATGGCGTCAATCTCTCCCAGCGTGCCAAGCACGCGGCTGGTGAGGCTCCCCCCTCCGGGCATCGCCGCTGTCTCCTTCTGTTCGACAGGGACTTAAGCACCGGCGCCTGAAGATGACGTTGCCGGATAGGGCAAACAAAGTCTTGCCACCGCGCAAAGAATTATCGGCGCTCGAAGAACCGGTCGACCAGCGCCAGCGCCCCGGACACATCATCGTCCGTGATGTCGATATGCGTCACCCAGCGCTGCTGCCCGTAGCGGCCGATCACCGCAATGCCCTGCTCGGCAAGGTAGGTGTCGAAGGCTTCGGCAATATCGGCATGCGCATCGACCCAGAGGATATTGGTATCCGGCGCCGTGACCGTGAGCGCAGCGTGCCGCGACAGGCCCTCTGCCAATTGCCTGGCCCGGCGGTGATCGTCGGCCAACCGCGCGACATTGTTGTCGAGCGCATAAAGCCCGGCCGCCGCCAGGAGGCCCGATTGCCGTAGCCCACCGCCCAGCATCTTGCGGTGGCGCCGCGCCGTGTCGATCAGGTTCCGCCGCCCGATCAGCACCGACCCGACCGGCGCGCCGAGCCCCTTCGAAAGGCAGATCGACACGGAATCGAACGGCGCGGTGAAGGCGGCAATGTCCATGCCGAGCACCGTGGTGGCATTGAAGGCCCTGGCGCCGTCGAGGTGCAGGCCAAGATCATGGCGCCGGGCTATGTCCGCCACGGCGCGCATGTAGTCCATCGGTATGACGCGGCCGCCAAAGGTGTTTTCGAGGCAGATCACCCGCGTGCGGGCATAGTGGGCGTCGTCGGGCTTGATGGCCGCCTCGATATCCGCCAGCGCCATCGTGCCATCGGCCTGATGCCCGATCGGCTGCGGCTGGATCGAGCCCAGCACCGCCGCGCCACCCGCCTCGTTGACATAGAGATGCGCCTTCTGCCCGGCGATATATTCGTCGCCCCGGCCGCAATGGCTCATCAAGGCCAGGAGGTTCGACATGGTCCCGGAAGGCACGAACAGCGCTGCATCCTTGCCCAGCATCCCGGCTATGCGCTGCTCGAGCCGGTTGACGGTCGGATCGTCGCCGAACACGTCATCGCCCACCTCGGCCGCCGCCATCGCCGCGCGCATCCCGGCGCTGGGCTTGGTGACGGTGTCGGAACGAAAATCGTGGCGGATGGCATTCATGGCGGGGTCTCCTAAAGTCCCCTTGTCGCAAGCAGGTCGAAACTTAGCTAGAGCCCCAGACCCAATACTTCACGCGCCAACCGATCGCCCCTCCCCATCGTCACCACCCGGCTTGACCGGGTGGTCCATGCGATCTGGCGGCGAGGTGGATTGCCCGGTCAAGCCGAGCAATGACGAAAGGGGGGTGAGTTCCCGGTCGGAACCGCCGTCAGGCTACGAAAGACCAAGAGGTGTCTACCGCCTAGGCCGCGACGTCGCCGCCTTCGGCTTCGTCATTTGCAGCCGTCAGCTCCACCGCCGGCTTGCGCGCCACCACGAGAATGCCTGTGATCGGTGCGCCGCGATCGAAGCGCAGCACGGCGGTCTCGAAGCGCAGCAGGTCCAGCCCCGCCACGACAAGCGCGTTGCGTGTCGCCTCGACGCCGTGGGCGTAGCGAAGACTTGGACGCAGGAAGATTTCTTCCTCGCCGTCATGCGCTTCGAGCGAAAAGGCCACGAGGCCACCCGGCCGCATCGCCGGCAGCAGTGCGCCAAGGATCGGCTGCAGCGCGCCGCAATAGATGAGGACATCCGCCGCGGTCACCAGGTCCGCATCGGCGCGGCGGGCATTGAGTGTCGCCACCAGCTCGGCCTTGGAGAGGCTGTCATAAATGCCCTTGCGGGCCGTCTCGGCGATCATCGCCGCCGAAATATCGACGCCTTCGAGGTGCGCCACCTTGGCGCGCAGCTTTTCGCCCATGAGGCCGGTGCCGCAGCCGAGATCCAGCGCGCGCTCGAAGGCGCCGATGCCCAGCCGCGCCATCTCCGCATTGACCAGGTCGTCGAGCAGGTCCGGCACCCGGTAACCGAGCTTGCCGACCAGCGACTCCTCGAACTTGGCCGCATACTGGTCGAACAGTGCCTCGACATAGCCCACCGCCGTACCCTCGCCGGCCGGTCCCGCCTTGTGGGCGGCCAGCTTCAGCCGGGCGCCGAAGACGCCATCATCGTCCAAGGCTTCCAGCCGTCGCCAGGCGGCGATGGCTGCTGCGATCTGCCCGGCTTTTTCGTGGTAGCTGCCGCAAAGGTCCCAGCCCGCCGCCCAGTCGGGCGCCATGTCCAGCGCCTGCTCCATGAGTTCGGCCGCTGCCGCATGGTCGCCCTGTTCGGCCAGCATGCGGGCATAGTCCGCGCGCCGGTCGGCAATCACGTCGCCGGAAGAATAGAACGCCTTGCTCAAGACGATTTGCTTTCGAGAGAACCGGCCCATCTGGCACGGCGCGCGGGATTTGCCGCAAAGCGCCCCGGAGTGCAAGCAAATTGCATCACACGCCTCTGTGACCAATTGTTCACTTTCCATCGGCGCTGACTCAGCTACAGTGGCAATTGTCCATATCTCGGGCAGCCCCTGACGCCCGGCTGAGAATGGCGACCACGCACCACCAGACGATCCATCCAGGCCGCGGCGGAGTTGGATGGATTTAGGCCTAAAGCTCTGTCTGCTCGGAAAAATCCCAGATTTTTCCGTGCGTTTTGTCATGTCCACGCGACATATTGAAGCCTCGTGAATTTCAGGTTACGCTTCGCCCCATCGAATATTGCGGCCGACTGATCTGAAGACGCGAATTCCATTCGCACCTGCTGACGTCATCTTCCGATATTTCGATATCAACTAGGTTCTGGCAGGTGCATGGCCGGGACCGCTCCAGCAGCGACTGCACGAGGGAACGCGCATCATGGCAACTGGTACCGTTAAGTGGTTCAACGGCCAAAAAGGCTATGGCTTCATTCAGCCGGACGAAGGTGGGGCCGACGTGTTCGTCCACATCTCCGCAGTCCAGCGTTCGGGCCTCAATGGCCTGGATGAGGGACAGAAGGTGAGCTACGAGATCGTCAAGGACAAGCGGACCGGCAAGTCCGCCGCTGACAACCTCACGGCCTCCTGATCCACCGGTATTGATTTTCCGAAGGG
Organism: Devosia sediminis; assembly: GCF_016411825.1. Classification (GTDB taxonomy): domain Bacteria; phylum Pseudomonadota; class Alphaproteobacteria; order Rhizobiales; family Devosiaceae; genus Devosia; species Devosia sediminis. The sequence goes on along the minus strand of NZ_JAEKMH010000001.1, from coordinate 427,105 downwards.
CGCGTCCCGGCCTGGGGCGCGCCCTTTGTTTTTGCTGCCTGTGCTGAACCGGCTCTGGGCGCGTCGTCCGGCTTGACCGCGAGGCCCGGTGCGGGCAAGCTGTTGGCATCTCCCGCAAAGACTTGTCATGAAGCGGTGGCCGAACCATGTTTTGGCAGGGAGACACCTTGCCGGGCGCCCAGCGCTGCGGCCTGGTTCAACATCAATCCAAGCCTGTCGCGGCCCGATGAACCGGCCCTGCGGCGGGATTTGTTATTGCCGAGCCCATTGGAGGCAGCACGAATATGGACAAGGTTCCGATGACGATTGAGGGCCACAAGGCCCTTGCCGCTGAGTTCGAACATCGCACCAGCAACGAGCGCCGTCGCATCATCGACGCCATTGCCGAAGCCCGCGCCCACGGCGACCTCTCCGAAAACGCCGAATACTCGGCGGCCAAGGAGCAGCAGAGCCTCAATGAAGGCCGCATCAAGGAGCTCGAAACGATGCTGGCGCTGGCCGACATCATCGACGTGAGCAAGCTGAGCGGCGACACCGTCAAGTTCGGCGCTACCGTCACCTTCATCGACGAGGATACCGAGGAAGAAAAGACCTACCAGGTCGTCGGCGATCCGGAAGCCGATGCCTCGGCTGGCCGCATTTCCATTTCCTCCCCCATTTCCCGCGCCATGATCGGCAAGGAAGAGGGCGACACCTTCGAGGTCGCCGCCCCCGGTGGCGCCCGCAGCTACGAAATCCTCAAGATTCGCTACATCTGAGAATCAGGGCGGACGCCGCGTGCGTCCGCTCGCTCCGCGCGAGCATTTCTTGCCGCGCCACGCCCCAATTTGAGGCATTTGCCCGATTTCCTGTATCTTTCATGTGCACTCCCGCGAGCTTATGCTCCGCGGGAGTGAGTTTGCCTTGAAACATGCCCCCTCTGGACCTTAACTAAGCAACGAGGGAGCATTCCTGGATTATCGGAGAAGGTTCGCGATGCACGCGAAAGTCATCATCATTGGCTCGGGTCCGGCTGGCTATACGGCTGCCATCTACGCGGCGCGCGCCATGCTCGAACCGGTCATGATCCAGGGGCTGCAGCCCGGCGGGCAGCTCACCATCACCACCGATGTCGAGAACTATCCCGGCTTTGCCGACGTCATCCAGGGCCCGTGGCTCATGGACCAGATGAAGGCGCAGGCCGAGCATGTCGGCACCAGGATCGTCAACGACATCATTACCCATGTCGATTTCGATCGCCGCCCCTTCGTGCTGACGGGCGACAGCGGCGACACCTACACCGCCGATAGCCTCATCATCGCCACCGGCGCCCAGGCCAAGTGGCTGGGCCTGCCCTCGGAACAGAAATTCCAGGGCTTTGGCGTTTCCGCCTGCGCCACCTGCGATGGCTTCTTTTATCGCGGCAAGCAGGTCCTCGTGGTCGGCGGCGGCAATACGGCGGTCGAGGAAGCCCTCTTCCTCACCAATTTCGCCGAAAAGGTCATCGTCGTGCATCGCCGCGACGAATTCCGCGCCGAACGCATCCTGCAGCAGCGCCTGTTCAAGCATCCCAAGATCGAGGTGCGCTGGAATACCGAAGTTGTAGAAGTCGGCGGTTCGCCCACGCCCCCCTCGGTCAACTCGGTCACGCTCAAGGATCGCACCTCGGGCCGTACCTATGACCAGCCGATCGACGGTGTCTTCGTCGCCATCGGCCATGCCCCCGCAACGTCCATCTTTGCCGGCAAGCTCGACATGAAGCCCGGCGGCTACCTGCAGGTAAAACCCGGCACCACCGAGACCAATATTCCCGGCGTCTTCGCGGCCGGCGACGTCACCGACGACATCTACCGCCAGGCAGTCACCGCCGCCGGCATGGGCTGCATGGCCGCGCTCGATGCCGAGCGGTTCCTCGCCGAGCATGAACTCGCCGAAGCAGCGGAATAGTCTGGAAATGCCGGCGCTAAGTCACGCTAACGTCACAATGATTTGGCCTCCCTCGCCGCGGGCGGGGGTTTTCGTCCGACCTGGCTGAAAAACACTAAGGAAAGCGCCGCCAACATGCTCGACTGGGACAAGCTACGGATCTTCCACACCGCCGCCGAGTCGGGCTCCTTCACGCACGCAGCCGAAAAGCTCGGAATGAGCCAGTCGGCCGTTTCCCGCCAGATTTCCGCGCTCGAGGACGACCTGGGCCTCAAGCTCTTCATTCGTCATGCCCGCGGCCTCGTGCTCACCGAAGTCGGCGAACAGCTCTTCCGCACCGCCCACCGCATGCACTGGGAACTCCAGCAGGTGGAGACCCAGATGTCCGAAAGCCAGGACGTCCCCACCGGGCCGCTGATCGTCACCACCACAGTGGGCATCGGCTCGACCTGGCTTTCGTCCCGGCTCGACGAGTTTTTGAAACTCTATCCGCTGATCCAGCTCGAAATCCGCCTCAACGACGCCGAGCTCGACCTCGCCATGCGTGAGGCCGACGTCGCCATTCGCCTGCATCGCCCCAACCAGTCCGAGATGATCCAGCGCAAGCTGTTCACCGTGCACAACCACTTCTATGCGTCGAACACCTATGTCGACGAGCACGGCATGCCCGCCACCGCCGAAGATCTCGACGACCACCGCATCATCAGCTTCGGCGAGCCGGTGCCCTCCTATCTGGGCGACATCAACTTCCTCGAACGCATGGGTCGCAGCGACGCCAGCCAGCGCCGCGCCGCGCTCCGCGTCAACGCCATCTACGGCATGCTCCAGGCCTGCCGCGCCGGCATCGGCATCGCCATGCTGCCCGATTATGTGACGGAAAAGGAAGATGGCCTCGTCCAGATTCTGCCCGAAGTCGAACTGCCCGCCTACGAAGCCTATTTCGTCTATCCGCCGGCGCTGAAAAATTCAAAGCGCGTCGGCGTCTTCCGCGACTTCCTCGTCTCCAAGGCCCGCGAGTGGGCGTTCTGATCGGGCTGTAAAGGCCCCCTCACCCGCCGGCTTCGCCGTCGACCTCTCCCCCATAGGGAGAGGTGGCGTGCGTCAAGGTCGCGGAGCGACACCTTTTCCTCTGGGGGAGAGGTCGGCCCGCAGGGCCGGGTGAGGGGGCCTTTAGCCGCGACCGACTGCAGGACCATCCCATGCCCCGCATCACCACTGTCGCCCTCGATGCCGATGACACGCTCTGGCAGAACGAGCAGTTCTTCCGCCTGAGCCAGGAGCGCTTTGCGGCGCTGCTGCGCGACCATACTGATGTGCCCGATCTCAATGAGCGCCTGATCGCCTCGACCGCCCATAATCTCCGCTTCTACGGCTTTGGCGCCAAGAGTTTTACCCTCTCCATGATCGAGACGGCGCTCGAACTCACCGACCACAAGGTGCCCGGCCGCGTCATTGCCGAACTCCTTGCCTCGGGCCGCGAACTGCTCGATTTCCCGCTCGAAACCCTGCCCTATGTCGATCAGGCGCTGGGCGAATTGCAGCAGCGCTATCGGCTGATCCTCATCACCAAGGGCGATCTCTTCGATCAGGAGCGCAAGCTCGCTGCCTCGGGCCTTGCCGAATATTTCGCCGCCGTGGAAGTCGTCTCCGACAAGACTGAGCCGGTCTATCGCCGCATCTTCGCCCGCCACACCGAAGGCGCCGAACATACGATCATGGCCGGCAATTCCCTCAAATCGGACATCCTGCCGGCGCTCGCTGCGGGATCATATGCGGCCTATGTGCCGCACGATCTCACCTGGTCCTACGAACATGCCGAGGAGCCGCAGGGCGAGCCGCGCTATGCCCGGATCGAGCATCTGGGCCAATTGCAGGCGGCCATCGACGCATTTGAGGCTGCAGAGTAATCTGGTCCGGCTTCCGGAGGTCCAGATGCACCGCTTCCCCGCTCTCATCGCTCTTGCCCTGTCCGCCCTGTTGACCACCACGAGTTCCGCGCTGGCCCAGCCCGAGGACGCGATAGAAGTCGGCCGTATCTTCTGCAAATACGTGATCGAAGACACCGAGCCGATGGGACTGCTGACCCCTGAACTGATCTTTGTCATCGGTGACGCAATGGCGCGCAATGCCGAAATCCAGGCAGCAGCCCCCGATGAGAAGCCGCCCCTTGGCGACGGCATTCCCTGGACCAGCTTTCCTGATCGTCCGGACAAGTGCGACGTCGAGGAAACATCCGTCACCGAGGTCGAGGCGCGGCTCGCGGTGACCTACGGTTTCAACGATTGGCCGGACGCAGGCTTTACCGACACCCTTGTCCTCAAACCCTTGCCCCTGGGCTGGTTCGTCGACGACGTGCTGTTCGTCGAGGGCACGACCTTGCGAGAGGCACTGACGGACGTGATCGCCGACGACTAGGCTCGTTCATCGCCAGTTCAGTGCCATCCACCTAGAGCTTTCGCATCCTCAACCGGGCCAAAGCCATGCGTCACCCCACCGCTCTCCTGCCGCTCATACTGCTGACTGCCATTCCTGCCCAGGCGCAGATGGTCACCATCACGCCCGAGCAGGTCGGCCAGATCTTCTGCATCAGCAGCCTCGGCAACGACATCACCCCGGCCTATTCCATGCTCTCCGAAGGGCTGGAATCCGAGATCGCCAGGGCGAGCGAGCGCAACCTGCAATTCGAAATCGACAACCCGGGCGAAAAGACTCCACTGGGCGACGGCTTGCCGTGGCGCACTTCCCCCGATTATGCGGATGGATGCGAAGTGGGTGAAGTCACGGTGAAGGACTTCGTCGCTCGCGTGCCGATCCATTACAGCTTCTCGGATTATCCGGCCGGAAACTACACCGATCACCTGATCCTCCTGCCTGCCTATTACGAGGTGGAGGGCGACCCCTTGATCTGGCGCATCGACGACATCGAACTGAGCAATGGCCTCAACATGCGCTTCATCATCGGAACAGCGTTCGAGCCCTGAACACCTGTGGCAGCCCGTCGCACCTCGGGAAGGCGTCCCTGTTTTTACTGAGCTTTCTCCGCCAGCATGCGCGCCGTGCATGGCTGGCATAACCCCTGCCGGGTTGGCGCAAGCGTCAACCGCCTCTATATGCCCAGTCATCACAGCGGGTGTTTTCTCCTCCCTCCCTTGCGCCCGCTGCGTTCCCTCCTGACCGGTCCCTGACCAGTCATCCCTTGGGCTCCGCTCTCCCCTCGAGCGGGGCCTTTCTTTTTGCCCGCAGTTCTGAACCACCCTTGCAAAAACGCATGGCTGACATGTCAGTTTCGGGATTGTCTATCAAACCGGTAGAGTTCATATAGGCGGTGTTGCTGAGGCGCGCTCCGATCTCCTCCTCCCTTCGGACCCCGCATCGCAACACCGGACTAAGGATCATCTCCTCCTCCCTTGATCCAAGGTCCATGGCAGAGCGGCATACTCCTCCTCCCTTGCTCTCTGCCCCACTTTCGATTTGGCCTCAGGCCGATCATCGGGCCCCATCTCCGGATGGGGCCTCTTTTTTGTCTGCGGTCATGCAACCTGTCGCCAACCTGTCGGTTTGCCTATTTGTTGGACAGATTGTCGCTGTGCTCATTGCATAGCAGTCATGACATCCGATGCATTGCTGACCAAACGGTCAAAATCTATATTGCTTGTGTCGCTGGTGAAGCCGCTCCGTATCCTCCTCCCTCGGACCCGCTTCTTGCGACACCGGATTGAAGCCGAATCCTCCTCCCTCGGCGACGATCCACCGGTCTGGCGCATATCCTCCTCCCATGCGCAGGGCCAAAACTTGCGATTTGGCTTCGGCCCTATCATCAGGCTCCAACTTCGGTTGGAGCCTCTTTTTTTGCGTCGCGCCCAGCGAATCTGCATGGCAGCATTTCCCAATGTGCGTTTGTGTCGCGGCGCGCGCCGTCCGATAGTGCTGGCGAAGACGGAGTTCGTGGTGACCCGTCCCTCCAAGGTCAGCGGCTTCGGCCGTAGACCGAACGGCCCCGCCCATCCCCTCGGGCGGGGCCTTCTTTTTTGGCCGACGCATCCGATATTGCCCGGCATATTTTTCCGCCCGGCCTTATATGGGCCGCCACCCCCGTTGTTTCTGTTGGATTTTTTTGGCGGCACGCGCCTTGCAAGGTTTCCGGCAAAGCCGGAGCATTGCCATGGTCGCCGTCAATTCCTCGTCCGCCTATTCAGCCTATCAGAGCTACAGCTCGGCCTATGCGACCAGCGCCGCCGCCAGCCGCGCGAACACGGCCGCCACCACGACGGCACAGGACCAGCAAACGTCGGCGACCAGCGCCACCGAGGTCGTGCTTTCCGACGAGGCCAAGGCCGCATTGGCGGAGCGGGACTTTGCCACCGTCCTCGCCGATGCCCGCAGCAAGCTGAGCGAACTGCTCAAGGAGGCCGGCCGCACCTCGCCCCTGCAAAAGGGCAAGCTGGCGCTCGACCTTTCGAGCCTCGACCACCGCGAGCTCTACGCCATGTCGAGCGATGCCAGCTTCACCCCGGACGAACGCGAGGCTGCCGGCCTCGAAATGCAGCGCCGCTTCGAGGCAGCGCTTGCCGGTCCCGCCGCCGTCGCCAAGGTCACCGGCAACTACACCAATCTCTACAAGGCCGCCGGCGCCTATCTCGACAGCCTTGGAGCCGAGGAGCGCGCCAGTGCCGATTGGAAGGCCGGTCGCGATGCCGTCACCGAGGGGCTCAAGCAATTGCAGTCCAAGCCGGGCACCCTCCCCGATGCCGGCGACAGCGACCCGGTGGCGCTCTATCTGGCGCTGGTGGAAACAGGCGAGATCGCTGAACCGGTTTCCATGGACGACCTCGCCGCCAATACCCGCTCAGCGCTGGACAAGATCTATGCCGAAGCCAAGGCCAATGGAAAGCTGGCCACCTTCAATCGCAGCACCACGACCGGCACCTATGTCGACATGTCAAAGCTGTCGAGCCGCGCCCTCACCTCTATCGTGCTCGACAGCCAGGGGGCCTTCACCCAGACCGAGGTCAATGCCGCCCGCTCGGCCCTCCAGGCCAAGAGCGGCACCACGCTGCTCGCGGGCTTCCAGTCAGCCAGCAAATCCGGCGACCCGACCGCTTTCAGCCAGAACATCATCGCCGCGTTCACCTCGCTCAGCGACGAGGAGCGCCGCGCCGTCGGCTGGTCCGACCAGCTCTATCAGGCCGCCATGCAGTCCTATGCCAGCACGTCCAAGCTCATGGAAATGTTCGGCGCCGCGACCACGGGCAATACGGGCCCGGGTGGTCTTGCCACGCTGCTGGGCGGCTAAGGCCTGTCGGCCTGCCCACCCTCCCCCTTGAGGGGAGGGTAGCGTCGCTGGGCCCGAAAGGGCCCTAGGAAAGCTGGGGAGGGGGTCACGCCGTTGCCTCACGCAATCCCCGCGCAGAACCCCTGGATGCGCCGGACTGCTTCTTCCAGCTCGGCATTGCTGGCCGCATAGCTCAGGCGGAAATGGCCCGGCAGCCCGAAGGCGGTGCCATGCACCAGCGCCACCCCGGTCTCTTCGAGCAGCGCCAGCACGAAATCCTCGTCGGTAACGAGTTTCGTGCCGCCGGCGCTCGTCTTGCCCAGGAGCCGCTGGCACGAGGGGAATACGTAGAAGGCGCCTTCCGGCGTCAGGCAGTCGAGCCCGGTATTGGCATTGAGGCCCGCCACGACCATGTCGCGCCGCGCCTGGAACACCTCGCGCCACTCGGCCAGGAAGTCTTGCGGACCGTTCAGCGCTTCCACCGCAGCCCATTGCGATATCGACGTTGGATTCGACGTCGACTGCCCCTGTAGCTTCACCATTGCCGCCAGCAGCGGCCTGGGTCCGGTGCAGTAGCCGATGCGCCAGCCGGTCATGGCATGCGACTTGGAAACGCCGTTCATCGTCAGGGTCCTGGCCTGCAGCCGGGGTTCGACCTGCGCGATGGTGGCGAACTCCTTGCCGTCATAGACCAGCACTTCATAGATGTCGTCGGTGAGGATGTGCACATGCGGATGCCGCATCAGCACCTCGGCCAAACCCTTGAGTTCACTGGCCGTATAGGCCGCGCCGGTCGGGTTGGACGGCGTATTGAGGATCAGCCACTTGGTCCGCGGGGTAATCGCCGCTTCCAGCGTCTCCGGCGCCAGCTTGAACCCGGTCGAGGCATCCGCCACCGCAAACACCGGCTCGGCACCACACAGCCGCACGATTTCAGGATAGCTCACCCAATAGGGCACGGGGACAACCACCTCGTCGCCGGGATTGAGCGTCGCCATCAGCGCATTGAAAATGATCTGCTTGCCGCCCGAACTGACGAAACAGTCGGCGGCGGTGACATCGAGTCCATTGTCACGGCGGAATTTTGCCGCCACCGCTTCCTTGAGTTCGGCAATGCCATCCACATTGGTATAGCGCGTCTTGCCCTCGTCCATGGCGCGCTTGGCGGCGTCACGGACGTTCTCGGGGGTGTTGAAATCCGGCTCGCCGGCCGAGAGCGCGATGATGTCCTTGCCCTCGGCAGCCATCACGCGCGCCTTCTGGCTGATCGCCACGGTCGCGGACGGTGCCACGCGCCCCAATGCATCCGACAGAAAAGCCATAACCCGCCTCCAGAAATGTGCAGTCGGGGTTTAATGCACGGCGCGAAAAGCCGAAAGCGCTATTTGCGGGGCGGCGCCGTGGTTTCGCGCACCACGAGCTCTGCCTGAAGAATCCGCCGGCCTTCGACCTGTTCGCCGCCCAAAGCCGCCTCCACGGCTAGCCGGGCGATCTCCGCCATCGGCTGCTGCACCGTGGTCAGTTTCGGCGTCGACACCGCCGATTCCGGCACGCCATCGAAGCCCACCACGGAAACATCCTCCGGGACGGAAAGGCCCTGCCGGAACAGCCAGTCCACGGCCCACATGGCGATCTTGTCCGACATGACGAGGAGGCCTGTCGGCCGCTCCGGCCCGCCGAACAGTTCCGCCATCGCCGTCTCGGTGCTGCGGCGATCTTCCTGCGTGACCATGACCGGCACGTCGCCAATGGCGATACCCGCAGCCTCGAAAGCCTGCCAGTAGCCCAGCGCCCGGTCGCGTGACGTCGAATATTTCGCCGCCCGCACCCGCTTTTCGTCGGTCCGGCCGACGAAGTCGTCGTCGAGCTGGGTCGAAATGATGGCCAGCCTCCTGTGCCCGAGACTCAGCAGGTGCTCTCCGGCCAGCCTGGCCCCAGCGACGTTGTCGACGCCGATGGCGGGAATACTGGAATCCTCCGCGCCGATCGCCAGCGCCACGTACGGCAGCTTGCGGGCGCGGGTAATGTCCACCAGCCGCTCCCCACCTTCGACGCAGAGCAGGATGAATCCATCCACCACCGCCGACTGGATGTTCCAATCCAGCCGCTCGTCGCTGATGGCCGAGACCAGCGCCACGCCAGCGCCCTGGCTGTCGCAGATTTCGGAAATCTCGGCCAGCAACTGGCGGGCCCACAGGTCCTCGAAAAAATAACTCAGCGGCTCGATCGCCGCGACGCCCACCGCATTCACCCGCCCTGCCCGCAGCAATCGTCCGGCCACGCTGGGCCCGGCATATCCGAGTTTCTGGGCGGCTTCGAGCACCCGTTCCCGCACTTCGGGTCGCACCACATCGGGCCGGTTGAACACGTTGGACGCTGTCCCTTGGGAAACGCCGGCCGCCTGGGCGACGTCACGCAATCTCACCGGCTCGTCCTGCTGCGCCATGGCTTTCTCCACACTCCCCTGTGTGTAACAAATTTTTTGTATCGGTTCAATTCAGCTTGACTTGAACGCATCGAGCAGCCATTTTTGAACCGGTTCAAGCACTCATGCGTTTATGTATTGAACCGATTCAATCAAAGGAGGCAAACATGATCCCCGCCAGCTATATGTTCAAGGATGCATTCCAGCAGTCCTTCTATGAAAACCCCGATATCGCCGCAGCGGCGGAGCGTCAGCGCCAGACACAGCCTGGCCGGCCGATCCTCACGCGCTGGCTGCAAGCCCTGAAGGGCAAGGCGGCAGCCCGTCGCGACGAGCGCCTGCCCGAAGTTTTCGGTCACCTCTGAGACTATATGGCGATGCCCGGCGTACTACGCAGCACCACACCCTGTACCCGCCAACCCTCGGGCTCGTCGGCCACCTGATAGATGGCTTCCCACACCTGTCCATCGGTGCCGATGAGTTCGACAGACACCACGACCATGCCGGACGCCAGTTCCCGATAAGTGCCAAATGTATGCGTCCGCGACGCACCGATGGGCTTGTATCCGGAGCGCTCGATGTCCGCGATGAAGTCCTGCGGGTCCATATAAGCGGCGCGGAAGCCGGCTCCGGCCAGGGCAAGGGCCGCTGCCCCGTCACCATCGCGGAGCGCCTCGATCTGTCCGGTGACCGAGACCTCCCATGGCCGCTCTGTGTCCAGCTCCTGCCCCGTGGCAGGCGACAGCAAAGCCAAGGCAAAAACCATCTTCAGCAACAAGCGCATCATCCGCCTCCGCGGCTAGGGGCGGATCACGCCGCCACAGTTCTGCCCTCAAATGGTCTCGGCATATCCCCCGTCGTTTCACAGTCGAACCGCTATTGGATGCTGTTCTGCCTGGATCGGAAACGAGGATGCGACGTCGATCCCATGCAAATATCTACGTCTGCTAGGCGCAAAGGTTTCAGGCTGCTCGCCGTTTTCGGCGCGCTTGGTGTCGCCGTTGCTGCTGCCAGCACTTTTGTTGACACGGTCACCCCGGCCGAAGCTGCCAGCTTCGTTCAGCAACCCGACATGCAGGTTGCGGTCTTCATGGTGCCGCTGACCCTGCTGGTTCTGTTGATGATTTTCGAAGTAGCCCGGGTGTGCCTGCGCGGCGCCCTGCCTGTCCAGGCGCCACGCGCGCCTCGCCCCACCGATTGGGCCGAGGCCCGTGACGCCGCCTGAGCGCACACATGTTTCCCTGACGAGCAACTTGGCCGGCCTTTGCGCCGGCCTTTTTTTTGACTTTCGCCCTATTGCCGGGCGCGAGGGTGAGGTTCAAACTCCACGATCATATCAGGAGGACTGACCATGCATGTCGACACCATCCTGCAGACCAAGGGCAGCAAGGTGCATACCCTCGAGCCGACCGGCACCCTTGCCGATGCGGTTGCCCTGCTCAACACCCACAATATCGGCGCCGTCGTCATCGTCGACAATGCCGGCAAGATCGCCGGCATCCTGTCCGAGCGCGACATTGTCCGCCAGCTCGGCAAAAATCCGGGCGGCGCATTGAACTTGCGCATTGCCGATTGCATGACCGCGACCGTGGTTACTGCCGAACGCACGACCAGCATCGACGAGATTATGGAGCGCATGACCCGACGCCGCATCCGCCACATGCCGGTCGCCGAGGCGGGCGAACTGCTCGGCATCATTTCCATCGGCGACGTGGTCAAGCTCAAGATCGCCGAAGTCGAGCACGAGGCCGAGGCCTTGCGCGAGTATATAGCGAGCTGACGGGACAAACATGCTGCAAACCTTTCTCATCGTCTGGCTGGGCGTTGCCGCGGCGCAGGCTTCGCCCGGCCCCAACATGTTCGCCGTTGCCGGGGTGGCGCTGTCCACCGGCCGCCGCGACGCCCTCATGGTCGTCATGGGCATTGCCACCGGCTCGCTGCTCTGGTCGCTATTCTGTGCGCTGGGCATGGGGGCACTGTTCACGGCCGTGCCCGCGCTGCTGACCCTGCTGAAATTCGTCGGCGGCTTCTATCTTCTCTATATGGGCTGGAAGGCCCTGCGCACCGCCGCCCGCGGCGTGGATGCCAATATCCGGGCCACCCGCCCCAGCGCTTCGGCTCTGGCCGCCTGGCGTCGCGGCCTTCTCGTCGTCATGACCAATCCAAAAGCCGTGCTGATGTGGCTGGCCATCACCACCTTCCTTTATGGCGCCGGCCTCGGCGGCGCCCAGGTCCTGCTGTTCGGGCCGATTGTCGCCACCAGCGCCATCCTCATCTACGGCTTTTACGCCTGGCTTTTCTCCACCCGTACCGCGACCAGCGGCTATGCCCGCTATTGGCGCTGGATCGAGGCCGTGTTCGGCGCTGCCTTTGGGGCCTTCGGTCTCGTGCTGGTTGGCTCGGGCCTGCGCGACCTGCGCCCCTAGCGCAGCCGGATCAGCCCGGCTTCGGTATGGCGGAAGCCGCATTCACGGTAGAAGCCGGTGAGATGCGGCTCGAAGTCGACATGCAGCCAGTCCGCGCCCCGTGTTCGGGCAGCCTCGGTCGCGGCCGCGACGAGGCGCGTCGCGATCCCCTGCCGCCGGTAGTCCGGGTCCACCGCCGTGTCGAGGATGAAGGCGTGCACGCCACCGTCCCACGCGACATTGACGAAGCCCACCAGCCGCGCGCCCACGAATGCGCCCAAATGCGTCAGGCTCCGTTGCAGCACAGCGGCATAGTTGTGCGGCGGCGCGCCACCCCAGGCCCGGCGCCAGAAGGCGTCGAGCACTGCCGCCTCAGGATAGGGGTCGACGACGATCCGCATCTGGCTCCCACATTACCAAACTCAACAAAGCTTCATCCGCTCGCAAGGTCGTGAAGACATCGCCTTGGCTAGGTTCTCCTTGTGCCGGTTCCCGGCGTCCCATGCAAAGGATGAACGACCATGAAGACGATTTCCACCTCCGCCATCGTTGCCCTGATGACCGCCTCCATCGGCCTCAGCGCCGTCGCGCCGGCCCTGGCCCAGGATGCTCCACCGCCGCCCGCCGCTGAAGCTCCGGCCACCGACACTGCAAAGCCCCCCGCCCAGATCATGCGCCGTGGCGGCGGTCTCGGCTTCTTCGATATGGCCCGTGGCGCCGAAGCCGTCGAGATCGCCATTGTCCGCCTCAGCCACGCCATCGACCTGACCGAGGAGCAAACCGTACTGCTCGAAGACCTCAAGACCGATGCCCTGGCCGCCGCCGCGGCCTTCGAAACCGCGACCCAGGGCCTTCGCCCTTCCGCACCGGCCGAAGGCGATACCGCCGCCGCCCGGCCGAGCATTTCCGAGCGCTTCGACAATCGCATCGCGCTTCAGGCCGCTCAACTGGCGGCGCTTGAAGCCGTCCAGCCGTCCTTCACCGCCTTCTTCGACAGCCTGACGGACGACCAGCAGGCTGCCCTGCAGCCCGAGCGCGGCGACCGTCCGGGCCCTGCCGGCCATTATGGCGGCGGCTTCGGCCAGCGCCCCATGGGTCCGGGCAACCGCTGACCTCAACCGGCCCGCTGTCCTTCGCAGTCGGCCGGGGCGATGTCTCCGGGGCGCGACTATGCGTCTCCGCCCCCCTTCCCCACGGATATCGCCCGACCCCGGCTCTCAACAGCCGGGGTTTGCTTTTTACTGCGCCTCGCATACCACTGGAGCACTCCTTCTTCCGGGCCCTCCATGACCAGCCTCCCCCTCGATCCGTCCTCCATCCGCGCCCTGTTCCCGGCCTTCGCCGAACCGAGTCTTTCCAGCCAGGCATTCTTCGAGAACGCCGGCGGCTCCTACACCGCCCAGGCGACACTCGACATTCTCGATCGCTACTATCGTACCACCAAGGTGCAGCCCTATGGCGTTTATGCTGCCTCCGAAGCCGCCGGCAGGGCCATGGATCATGCCTATGAGCGGCTCGCCCGCGCGCTCAATGTCTCGACCGACTGGATCCACATCGGCCCCTCCAGCTCCGCCAATACCTATGTGCTGGGCAATGCCTTCGCGGCCTGGCTCAAGCCCGGCGACGCCATCGTCGTCACCAACCAGGACCACGAAGCCAATACCGGGAACTGGCGACGCCTTGCCGCGCGCGGCATCGAGGTGCGCGAATGGCAGGTGGATACCGAAACTGCCCGGCTGTCGCTCGAAGCTCTCGATGGATTGCTCGACGAGCGGGTAAAACTGGTCGCTGCGCCGCATTGCTCCAATATCGTCGGCGACATCAACCCGATTGCCGACATCGCCACGCGCGCCCATGCCGTGGGTGCGGTGCTCGCCGTCGACGGCGTCAGTTATGCCCCGCATGGCCTGCCCGACCTCACGGCGCTTGGAGCCGACATCTACTTCTTTTCCGCGTACAAGACCTACGGGCCGCATCAGGGCGTCATGGCCATCCGCCCTGACCTCGCCCGCGCCCTGCCCAATCAGGGGCACTATTTCAACGACACCAAGCTGCGCTACCGCCTGACCCCGGCCGGTCCCGACCATGCCCAGATTGCCGCCACCGCGGGCATCGTCGACTATCTCGAACAGGTCGCTGCGCTCGCACACGTGTCCATTGAAGGCATCGACCCCTGCCGTCGCGCCCATGCCGCCATGCGCGCTCAGGAAATTGCGCTGGCCGCACCGCTGCTCGATTATCTGCGCACCCGCAACGACATCCGCCTTATCGGCCCGTCCGATCCGCAGAGCCGCGCGCCCACCATTTCTGTCCTCGCCAACGAGCCGGGCATCGACATCGCCCGCCGGTTGGCAAAACATGGCGTCATGGCCTCGGGCGGCAATTTCTACGCCGTGCGTCTGCTGGAAGCCCTGGGCATCGATCCGGTCAATCACGGCGTTCTCCGCCTCTCCTTCGTCCACTACACCACGCCCCAGGAAATCCAGCAGCTCATCCGCGCGCTGGATGCCGAATTGTAGCCGCGTCGACCAGACCACCCTACCGGATCTCAAGGTCAACCCATGTCCCGACCCGTCGCCTCGCTGCTGCTCGTCATCTGCACCATGTTCTGGGGCTTTGCCTTCATCGCGCAGAAGTCCGCAATGGACTCGATGGGCCCGCTGACTTTTGCCGGCGTGCGCTTCATCATCGGCGGCCTCCTGATCCTGCCGCTGGCGCTGCACGAACGCCGCCGCCGGCCAGTGGCGCTGACGCGCCAGCACTGGCTGATCATCGCCGCGCTCAGCACCGTCTTTTTCTGCGGCATCTGGCTGCAACAGGCGGGGCTGGCCACTACCACGGCCACCAATGGGGGCTTCCTCACCGCGCTCTACGTGTTCTTCGTGCCGGTGCTGGGCTATGTGCTGTTCCGCAACCGGCCGCATCCGATCATCTATATCGGCGTGCCACTGGCGCTGGTCGGCACCTATTATCTCAATGGCGGCGGCCTCGACAGTTTCAACTCCGGCGACTGGCTGATCACTGCCGGCGCCGTGTTCTGGGCGCTCCACGTCATCCTGCTCGGCCATATTTCGCGGCTGACCGGCCTGCCCATCTATGTGTCGGCCATCAGCTTCCTCGCCGCCGGCGCCGTTGCCAGCGTGCTCGCCCTGGCGCTGGAAGCACCCACTGTGGAGGCGATCTCCAACGGCTGGCTGGAACTGGCCTATGCGGCGATCTTCTCGACGGCCGTGGCGTTCACGCTCCAGGCCATCGGCCAGCAGCATGTGCCGCCGGCCAATGCCGCCATCATTCTCTCGGCCGAGAGCCTCTTCGCCGCGCTGGGCGGCGCGCTGCTCCTGGGCGAGCGTCTGCCGGCCATCGGCTATGCCGGCGCGGCCCTGATCTTCGGCGCCATCATCCTCGTCGAGGCCATTCCGCCGCTCTGGGCCCGCCGCAAGACGCACGAGCCACGCATCGTCAACTAGCCGAGGCCCGGTTGCTACTCGGCGAACCGATACATCTGGTAACTCCGGCAGATCACGAAGGCGAAACACCCGGTCAGAGTGATCTGGTCGGCGCTGACCTGGGTAATAGTGCCCGACGCCGTCTGCCCATAGATGTGGAGATCGCCCTTCCACTGGTTGGGCTTGGTCTGCACTGCGTGGTCGATGAGCAGCGTGTTGAGATAGGGCAGGTTTTCCGCGTTGTCGGCGCCATTGCCCAGCCATACCAGCTCGGCGCAGAGCTGTGTGCCGTCACCGCACAGGGTCACGTCATAGCGCGAGTCGCGCATCTCGATTTCCCACATGCCCACGGGCGAGGCCGAAGCGGGCAGCGCGGTGGCGAGCCCGAGGATCAGAGCGAGCGCGGTACGGATCATGGAGCGTGCCGATACATCTGATAGGTCTTGCAGATCACGAGAAAGGCGCAACCCGACATGGTCATGTGGTCGGCGCTGTTCTGGGTGATCGTGCCATTGAGCCGATAGCCCATGAAGTTCATCTCTCCCTTCCATTGCCCCGGACGGGACTGCCGCAGCGCCCGCGCCATCGGCTGGTTGAGGTAGGGCTTGTATTCTTCGTTGTAGTCGGTGTCCGACAGCCAGACCAGCGATCCGCAAAGCTGCGTGCCATCCCCGCAGAGTTCGAGCGCAAAGCGCGTGTCGCGCGTCTCGAGTTCCCACACGCCCGCCGGCGAGGCCAACGCCGGCAGGGCCGCGGCTGCGCAGAGGGCCAGTGCGGCAACGAGGGATTTTAGTCTGGGCATTGGCCGTCCTCCGGGTCCGTGGTGCATCAAAATTCGCGTTCTCGACCTGAACCCAAGCTGAACACCGAACGCGTCGACAATAAAACCACGATTTCAACAGCGCCGTCATGTCGCCGTCATCTGCCGCCCCTAGGGTCCAGCCATCCCGGCTCCCCCCATTGGCCAGGATTGCCCGCCCCGCGTCCCCACGCCGCGCCGGCATCGGAAGGCCCGGACCGCCAACCCCCGGCCTTCCCGACCGACCCCAATCGGTCCTGGCCGCCTGCGGGCGGCCTCTTTTTTTGTGGAGCGCCACCGATTGTGCCTCGCACCGGCGCCCGCCCTGCGCCACAAAGACCTCGATCCCTCAGGCGCGACCATGGCCAAGCTCTATTTCTCCTATGCGGCGATGAATGCCGGCAAGTCCACCTTGCTGCTGCAGGCCGCCTACAACTATCGCGAACGCGGCATGCGCGTGCTGCTGTTCACCTGCGCCGCCTATGCCGGTGGCCAGCCCGGCGTCATCAGCTCGCGCCTCGGCATTTCCGAGGCCGCCGAACTCTACGATGACGACGACGACCTCTATGTCCGCATCCACGACTACGCCCTCGAATCCAAGATCGACTGCGTCTTTCTCGACGAGGTCCAGTGCCTCACCCGCGAGCATGTCTGGCAGTTGGCCCGCGTCGCCGATCGCCTGAACATCCCGGTCATGTGCTATGGTCTGCGCACCGACTTTCTCGGCCGCCCCTTCCCCGGCGCGGTCGAACTCCTGGCCCTGGCCGATACCCTGCGCGAAATCCGCACCATCTGCTGGTGCGGCGGCAAGGCTACCATGGTCGTCCGCCGCGATGAATCCGGCCGGGTGCAGACCGATGGCAATACCGTGGCGCCGGAAAAGGCCGACTACGTCTCCCTCTGCCGCAAGCATTGGGAAGAAGCCTTCGGCCGCTGGCCAGTGAAAGGACCGTGAGCGATGCAGACCGATTCCACCGAGCCGCGGGGCGCCCTCACCATCCGCACGCTGGCCATGCCCGCCGACACCAACCCTGCCGGCGACATCTTCGGCGGCTGGGTGCTGGGCCAGATGGACATTGCCGGCTCCATCGCCGCGCATGAGCGGGTCCGGGGCCGCACCGTCACCGTTGCGGTCGAGGCCATGACCTTCATCGCCCCGGTCAAGGTCGGCGATGTGCTCTGTGTTTATACGACGGTGGAACGGGTCGGCACGACCTCCATCACTGTCGGCATGGAAGCCTGGGCGCGCCGCAATCGCCAGGCCGACCGGGTCAAGGTCACCGAGGGGCGTTTCGTCTATGTCGCCCTCGACGAGAATGGCAACAAGCGCGCCATCCCGCCGCTCTAAACCATTAACACAAAGACCGATTTCCGTTCAGCCTGCATTCAGGCAGAACCTGCTTTTTGTCGGCCAACGCGACCGGCGGGTGCGGGGCAGAATTCATCTTCCACCACATCCCTGCCGGAACTCTTTTCAGCAGCGCTCCGTTTCTGGAGTCAGAAAACAATTGGGCGCGGCCACCGCAAGCGTCGTTCCGGATGTCCGGGACCGGATGGCCAGACCAGAGGGAAAAAGTCATGCACCGTCAGACCCGCAAGAACCTGCTCAACCTGGCCACCGGCGTCGCCGTCGCGGCCGCCGCCGTGGTCGTCTTCCTGCCCGCCGCCTATGCTGCGCCTGGCACGGTGACCGGCAATGTCAACGTTCGCTCCGGCCCGGGCACCAATTATGGCGTCGTGGACGTCGCCCGCGCCGGCCAGCAGGTCGATGTGCAGCGCTGCCAGGGCTCCTGGTGCTATGTCGTCAAGCCTGGCCCCGATGGCTGGGTTTCGGCCACCTACCTGACCGGCGGCGGTGGCGCCCCGGTGAACCCGTCCAATCCGGGCCTCAGCTTCGGTTTCACCGTCGGCGGTCCCAATGGCCCGCAGATCAGCATCGGTGTCGGCAACCAGCCGCAGCCCCAGCCGCCGCGTCCGCAGCCGCCGGTCATTCAGCCGGTTTACGACGAAATCTGCTTCTTCGATCGTACCAACTTCCGCGGCGACAGCTTCTGCATGCAGCCCGGCCAGTCGACCCGCGACCTGCGGAGCTGGACCGACCGCATCTCGTCCGTCCAGAACCCGAATGGCTACGAAGTCCAGGTCTGCTCGGAGCCGAACTACGTGTCGTGCCGCACCTACACCACCAGCGCCTCGTCGCTGGGCGACTTCGACAACTACATCGCCTCCATCCGCACCCGCTGATGGTTTCGGCCTGACCCGCATCGAAAGCGCCGCCCCGCAATGGGCGGCGCTTTGCTTTTGCTTCGGCTCCCGCTAACCTTGAAGCCTATCGACCGAGGTGATTTGTCATGCGTCTGCTTGCTGCCTTTGGACTGGCCCTTGCCCTCCTGCTTCCCGCCGCGCCGGCTATGTCCGAGACCGAGGCCGGCAGCCACGGCTGGAGCCGAGAGACGCTGGTCCTGCGCACCGGTCCGGGCACCAATTACGACATCACCGGCGAAATCCCCGGCGAGGTGGCCATCAAGATTCTCCGCTGCCAGAAGCTCTGGTGCAATGTCGATGGTCCCGGCGGCCGCGGCTGGACCAACGCCTACTCGGTCGATTTCGGCAAGGATCCGCACTGGCCCATTCTCGACTCGGACAACGACTGGCCCGACGTCGCGGGCGGCAGCATGTGCTTCTACGAAGGCACCAATTTCACCGGCCGCTCCTTCTGCGCCAATACCGGCGAAGTCTTCCAGGATCTTGCCACCTGGGGCTGGGACAACCGCATCCGCTCGATCGCGGTCACCACGCCGACCAGCGCCGCCATCTGCCGCGACCGCTTCTTCCAGTCCTATTGCGAGCGCATCCTCGAGAGCGAACCGCATCTCGATCCGCTGCTCGCCAGCCAGCTCTCCTCCATCCGCGTCTACTGACACCGACGCCGTCTGCTGCCCGGAAAAGTCAGAGGCGCCGTCTACCGGGACGGCGCCTCTCGCTTGCCTCGCGCTCCAGCCGGGAAGGTCAGAAGGTTGCGCGCAGGCCGAGCGATCCTGAAATCGTGGCATCCTGGCCCTGGCTGGCCACATGCACCGAGCCCGACAACGACAGGTCTTCGCTGATCGCGTGGTCCAGGTCGAGGCCTGCCCGGGCCCAGGTCGCGCCATGGCTGCCGCCGCCCTGGCTGAAATCGAAGAGACCCAGCACCTGGCCGCTGGCACCCGGCGCGCCGCCGCTCCTATGCGCCACTTCCAGCGTGCCGCTCAGCGTCGTCTGCGGCGAAAGTTCAGCTTCCGCCGTCACGCCCAGCCGCACCTCGCCCTGCACCTGGCTCTGCCCGTCGAACCGGGCCGGAAACGCCCCGCCGCTCTCGGTATAGCCGCCCATATCGGTGCGGCCCAGCGCGCCCGAAATCCACGGATTGATGCTGACATTGCCGAACTGCGCCGCATCGAGCCAGTCGATCCGCGCGCGGATGACGCCCGCCGTCACGCCGGTCGATCCCTGCGACATGTCGGTATTCGCGCCATTGCTATAGGCGCGGTTGATGCTGGCCTGCCACCCGCCAACCACGCCGGTCAGCGACAGCAGCAGCGGCGTCCCGTCGGGGTTCCAGTCAACCTCGCCCATCACATAGGCGCCGGAGAGCTGGGCAGTGCCCCCCATCGACAGGCCCTGCCACGACGTGCTGGCGCCGACGCCGAGCCCCGCCACCACGCCATTGCCCAGCGCGCCGCAGGCACCCACTTCACTCAGCGCAATGCCGCTATCGGTATTGGCCTTGTAGGCCAGGTCGCTGACGCTCCACAGGCAGGCTTCGTCTTCCATCCGGTCCTGCGTCATCAGCGGCCGGTGATGCGCGCCGTTAAGCGGCATCCAGGTCAGGTCCACGCCCATCTGCGCCGCCCGCGCATTGGCCAGCAGTGTGTGCGTATACTCCGCCACGTCCATCAGGCCCGACCCGCCACCGGGCTGGCCACCAGGCTCCTGCCCCGGAGGCGGCACCGGATCGGGAACCACGCGGGCGATATAGGACCGACCGATCCCGCCAACCGTATGCTGGCCGACGATGACATTGCCGTCGTCCGAGACACCCATGGCATTGTCGATCGTCGAGTTGACGGCAACGCCATTGGCCGTCAGCCAGTCCGCAACGGAAACCATGCCGGTTGCAGTGGACCAGCGATAGGCCGTCGTATGGTTACCGGCGTCGTCGGCGCCGCCGACCACGACCGAGCCATCGGCCGACACCGCAGTGGCGTAGGAATGGTCGCCGCCCAGCGTGCCGAGGTCGTACATCTGCACATTGCCTCCGACGCCGCCCGTCGCACCCTCGACCCAGCGGAAAGCGCGGTCATGGCCGGCTGCATTGCCGGAATTACCGACGACCACCCTGCCATCGTTGCTGACGCCCTGGCCGACCGAATAAAAGCCGCCGAGCGTGCCCAGGTCCTCGATGGTGGTCCAGGCCGTCTCGATATCGGCCAGCGACCAGCGGACGGCGCGCGCATCGCCGGACGAAATCGAGCCTGTGCCCGTGGCCCACAAGCCATTGCCGGAAATATCTGCACCGGTGGTTTCGAACCCACCCGCCAGTGTGCCCAGCCCATACATCTGCTCGTTGCCAAAGACGCCAGTGGTTGCGCCATCGACGAAAACATAGGCCTCGTAAAAGCCGTTGGATGGCTTGAAGCTGTGACCGACGATGCGCGAACCATCATTTGAAATGGCATTGGCAAAGCTCGATCCGCCATTGAGCATTTCAAGCCGCCCCAGATTCTCGTAGCCTCCCGCCTCGGTCCAGCGGAAGGAATCGGTCAGGATGGACGTCATCTGCCCGACGACTGCGCCGGTATTCGAGACGTCGGTGGTCAGCACGGCCCAGCCACCGGGATCGGTAATGGGCACCACGACGCCATCCGGCCCCAGCAAGAACGACACATGATGCGACCCATCGTAGCCGCGCCCGGTGACGTACTGCCCGTTGCCGCTGACCCCTTCGGCACCGAGCCAGTAATACCCCGGCACGATTTCTCCAGGCGTGAATATCGAGCCCGCAGCCCAAACGGGCGCGCTCAACGCGGTCGTGGCCAGCGCGGCGACGGAAAGGGTACGTAGAAAGGTCATAGGTCAGCTCCCGATAGGCAAAGCCGCTCCGTTCGGGGGAGCGGGCTCATTGCCGGGAAACTGCTGTCATCGGGTCAGCGGGACAACGAATGTGCCCTCAGGCCAATGTGATTGCCGGATTGCATAACCGCGAGGAAGCCGTGCAATGCCAGCCACATAAGTGCGCAGGCTTAGTCGCGCGGCCGGCTGCGATAGGCGCCCGGCGACACGCCGAAGCGGCGGCGGAAGGCCGAGATGAAATTGCTCGATTGCCGATAGCCCAGGGCCCACGCGAGTTGCTTGAGCGGCATATCGAGCCCCTGGTCGAGCATGTCGCGCGCCGCGCTCATGCGCATGTCGAGCAGCAGGTCGAACACCGTCGTACCGTAGAGTTCGCGAAATCCCTGGTTGAGCCGCTTGGTCCGCAGACCCACCGCCGCCGCGAGGGTATGCAGGTCGGGCGGCTCCTGCAGGTTGGACGCCAACAGCTCCCGCGCCTCGCGCACCCGCCGCAATTCCTGGCTGGTAAGTTCGCTTTCCCGGCCCGTCGCCAGGAGGCCCAGTTGCAGGGCCAGCAGTTCGACCGACTTGCCTTCGCGATAGAGCCGCTGCATCGGGCCCGCATAGGTCGGATTGAGCAGGTCGTTCGCCACTTTCCGGGCCAGCGGAGCCGCTGCGCGCATGGCCGAGATCGGCCCGCAGCGCCGCCGTGCCAGCTCGGGCAGGTCGTGGTCCCGCGCCAGTTCGTCCAACCCTTCTGGCGTCAGCATCAGGGCCACCGAGCGAAAGGTCTCTTCGGGTTGCAAGTGATAGCGGATAATGCGGTCGGCAATGCTCACCGCATAGATCTGGCCGCTGTCGCGCCAGAGCTGGTCGGGACTGCCTTGCGCTTCGAGCACGCCGATGCCGCTGACGATGCAGCCCAGAACGAGGTTGTCGGCGTCTCCGCCCCCCGGCGCCGAAACCACATAGGGCGTGTCCGACTGGCCCTCGGTGCGAAAAAGACTCAGCCCGCCGCGGATCGGGACATGCTCGAGAAAGCCCCGATAGGGCCCATCCTCGAGTGTGATCCGGCCGGACGGGTCGAAATCACCCGCCACGCTTTCCTGCTTCGATGAAAAACGCCAAGTATGCTTCAAGTAAGCCTATGTCCGTCCATGCACAAAGCGCACAAACTAGCGGCTGACCCTATTGTGGCAAGACGGCAAGAGTTATGCGCAAAGGCTGCGGATAAGCCGCGCGGGCTGGCGGGCGACGCGCCGGAGAAGCGCGCCGCCCAGGGTCATGTCACTCGCCGAAAGAGCCGGCGAACAGCGCTGCAAGCCGGCTTTCAAAGGGGCGGACCACATCGGCATGGGCCTGGCCGCGCTCGCGCAGAGCCTGCATCTCGACCATCAGACCTTCGACGTGCCGGCGCATCTCCGCCTTCTGGTCCTCCGGCAGCTCGGAGGCATCGAGCAGGGCCAGCGGCTCGGCGAACATGGCATCGATCTGGTCCTGCGGAATGATCGCCATGTAGCCCGCCGAAACCGCCTCATAGGCAGCAATCCAGCTATCGCGGTCGAAGCCGGCCTCCTCGATGAGCATGGTGCTGTCGAGGGAGTCATAGTCATAGAAGCTTTCGGCCGCATCGGTGGTCATGCTCTCCCCGAATTCCTCGGTCAGCACTTCCATCACCGAGATCACGCCTTCCGCTTCGCCGGCGTCGAGGGCCAATACCGATTGCGGCGTGATCACGAAGGCCAGCACCGACGACACGGCGCCGACGGCCAGCGCCAGTGCGGCGGCATTGAGAAGACGAGACGTCATCAGAAAGCTCCCTTGAGGCCGATGGAGCCCGCAACGCTCGGGTCGCGGCCTGCCGTGGCGAAGTGCACCGAGCCCGAAAGCGACAGGGACTCGTTGATCTTGTGGTCAAGCTCGGCCCCGACGCGCAGCCAGGTGTTGGACTGCTGTCCGCCACCGAGCGAGAAGGCGAAGAGACCATCGACCTGACCGCTCGCCGTGGGCGCCGAGCCGGTACGATGCGCCACTTCGAACGTGGTGGAGAGCTTGGTCTGGGTCGAGATCTCTGTAATGGCGGTGAGGCCGAGACGCACGTCCACATGGCTCAGGTCCTGCGCATTGAACCGTGCCGGGAACGGCCCGCCGCTTTCCGCATAGCCATCCACATGCAGCGCCCCGACGCTCACCGAGGTCCACGGATTGATCGTGGTATTGCCCAGTGTCGCCGCTTCCAGCCAGTCCGCGCGCAGCCGCACCACGCCACCCATGGCATTGGTCTGTCCGCTCGAAATGGCCGTATCGGCACCATTCGAATAGGCGCGATCCACATTGGCCTGCCAGCCGCCCAGCATGCCGGTGACCGAAAGGAGCAGCGGCGTGCCGTCGGGCTGCCAGTCTACCTCCCCCAGCACATACTGACCCGCCATGCGGCTCGACCCGCCCAGCGCCAGGTCCTGCCAGGACCGCGTCGTGCCCACCGCGCCGCCGATCCGCACCGCGCCCCCGGCCAGGTCCGTGCAGGCGCCGACTTCGGCAAGGCCAATACCCATGGAGGTACCACCGTGATGGGCAAAGTCACCCGTCGCCCAGGCGCACATGTCGCCATCAAGCTCCGGCGTCAGCATCAGCGGCCGGTGATGCGCACCATTCATCGGCAGCCAGGAGAGGAACTCGCCCGCGCTGGCAATGCCGCCGGCGCCGGCATAGAGCGTCTGCTGATATTCCGAGACATTCATCAACCCCGTACCCGGCTGCGGGCCGGGATTGGGGTTGGGGTTGGGGCCAGGTGCCGGCGGAGGCGCGACACGGGCGATATAGATTTCCTGCTCGCCGTCATCGTTGTTGAGGATACCGCTCACGATACTGCCATCGTCGTTCGTGGCGGAGGCGTTTACCAGCGTATTGTCGACGTTGACGCCCGCCGCGCGCAACCAGTCGGCAACGGCCAGCATGCCGGTCTCCTCGGCCCAGCGGAAGGCGATATATTCCGCGCCTGCCGTCTCGGCCTGGCCGACCGCGACATTGCCATCCCCGGAGACGGCAAAGGCATAACTCCTGTCGCCACCCAACGTGCCGAGGTCATACATCGCCCCGCCATTGTATCCGCCCGTTGCGCCTTCAACCCATCGGAACGCGCGATAATTGCCGCCTTGTGCGACGTCTTGCTCGGAGTAGCCCACGATCACACGGCCATCGGTGGAAAGGTCGCGGGTCACAGCCCAATCCCCACCTAGGTGCCCGAGAGCTAGATGAGTTACCACGCCGCTCTCTATGTCGCTGATGTCATAGCGATAGGCGACGTAGCCGGGGAGACTATCCTCCGCGCCCGCTACATAGCGTCCGTTCCCGGATATCCCGCCGATCTCGACATTGAATGCGGAGGTAGCGGAGATCAGCTCATACATTTGCGGATTGGTGACGACACCCGTGGTCGCATCCTTGATCCACACGAAGCGCTTGTCCAATCCATCTGTTCGACGCGCGAAACCGACGATGACTTCGCCGTCATTCGATATGTCATAGGCAACGCTGCGATTGCCGCCGAGTGAGCCGATATATTCGACGCCGCCGGCCTCGGTCCACCGGAAGGCGCCCGGGGAGTTAATAAAGTTCGAGAAGCCGGCCGCGACCGACCCGTCCCAGGAAAGGCCGGTGAGGTAGGAACTTGCGCCGATGCTCGCATCCAGTTCCAGCGCCGCGCCGTCCATGCCCCAGCGCGTCGCCCGCATCTGGCCGGAATTTACATTTTGGAGGACCCCGCCAATGTAAGCGCCATTGCCGCTCATGGTTTCGACACCGATCGAATTCGTCCATCCGACATTGCCGATGATCCGGTCAATCCGGGCCTGCGCTTCTGCTTCCGGGATCATCACCAGAGCCGTAGTCGCCATCAGCAGTCCGGCCAGCAGCCAACGCCCCTCGTTCCGCCGTTTGGTCCTGCTGAAAGTCCGCCTCGTCATGATATCTCTCCCGAAAGCAAAAGCCGGCTCCACGAATGGAACCGGCTTTGGCAACTATGGGGTTCGGGCATTCTGCTCAACGCGCCGTCAGGGACGGCATAAATCTTGCCGTCCCGCATAAACGCGCGTGGACGCTTCCGTCAGAAAGCTCCCTTGAGGCCGATCGAGCCAGCAACGCTCGGGTCGCGGCCTGCTGTGGCGAAGTGCACCGAGCCCGACAGCGACAGGGACTCGTTGATCTTGTGGTCGAGCTCGGCCCCGACGCGCAGCCAGGTATTGGACTGCTGCCCGCCGCCGAGCGAGAAGGCAAAGAGCCCATCGACCTGACCGCTGGCCGTGGGCGCCGAGCCAGTACGATGCGCGACTTCGAACGTGGTGGAGAGCTTGGTCTGGGTCGTGATTTCCGTAATGGCGGTGAGGCCGAGACGCACGTCCACGTGGCTCAAGTCCTGCGCATTGAACCGTGCCGGGAACGGTCCACCGCTTTCCGTATAGCCGTCGACATGCAGCGCCCCGACACTCACCGAGGTCCACGGGTTGATCGTCGTATTGCCCAGCGTCGCCGCGTCCAGCCAGTCCGCGCGCAGCCGCACCACGCCACCCATGGCATTGGTCTGCCCGCTCGAAATCGCCGTATCGGCACCGTTCGAATAAGCGCGGTCGACATTGGCCTGCCAGCCGCCCAGCATGCCGG
The DNA here is from genome assembly GCF_016411825.1 of Devosia sediminis. Classification (GTDB taxonomy): domain Bacteria; phylum Pseudomonadota; class Alphaproteobacteria; order Rhizobiales; family Devosiaceae; genus Devosia; species Devosia sediminis. The sequence goes on along the minus strand of NZ_JAEKMH010000001.1, from coordinate 401,103 downwards.
TGACTGAAAGGAGCAGCGGCGTGCCGTCGGGCTGCCAGTCCACCTCGCCGAGCACATACTGACCCGCCATGCGGCTCGAACCACCCAGCGCCAGATCCTGCCACGACCGCGTCGTGCCCACCGCCCCGCCGATCCGCACCGCGCCACCGGCCAGGTCGGTGCAGGCGCCGACTTCCGCCAGGCCCAGCCCCGTCGAATTGCCGCCATGATAGGCAAAGTCACCCGTCGCCCAAGCGCACATGTCGCCATCAAGCTCCGGCGTCAGCATCAGCGGCCGGTGATGCGCGCCATTCATCGGCAGCCAGGAAAGGAATTCCCCCGCACTGGCAATGCCACCGGCACCGGCATAGAGCGTCTGCTGGTACTCGGCGATATTCATCAGGCCTGAGCCGCCGCCGGTCGGCTCTTCCGGATTTTCGCCGCCGCCTGTCGGACCTTCATATTTGCCGCGCGCCAGATAGCCGAACCAGTCCCCATTCTCGTCCTGCATCTGTCCGACGACCACGGTCCCGTCATCGGATATGCCATTGGCCTGCTCCAGCCTGTAGCCTGTCGTATTCACCCCATAGCGGCTAAGCCAGGCCGTGATCGACTCCATGCCGGTCTCTTCAGACCAGCGGAAGCCGAGGTCGATATCGGCCTCATCCTGCGTGATTCCGACGACCCATCGCCCATCGCGGGAGACCGCCTCGGCGCTGGCATACTGGCCGCCCAATGTCCCAAGGTCGAGCATCTGCACGTTGCTCGCCACGCCGTCGGTCGCACCCTCGCGCCAGCGGAAGGCGCGGATGCGCCCATCGGCATCGTCCGAAGTTCCCACTACCACCCGGCCGTCTCCAGAGACAGCCCTGGCAAATGAATTGCCGCTCATCCCGGTCAAGGAGCCGAGATTCTCCACCGTCGCCGTACCTGTGGTGGTGAGCCCGCCCAGGTCCCAACGGGTCGCAATGTCGGTGAAGCCGTCGCCATCGCTCTTGCCCACGGCATAGCGCCCATCGCCGGATATGGCCCAGGCATAGGTATGATCATAGCCGCCTGCCAATCCGTCGAGACCATACATCTGCTCGTTGCCGGTGACGCCACCCGTCGCTCCCTCGATCCAGACAAAAGACTGCCGGTTGCCTTGCCAAGTGGAATGCCCGACGACCCGCGTCCCGTCATCGGAGACGCCGCGGCCATAGCTGTACGAGTTGGCTATGGTCGGCGCCAGGGTGCCGAGATCTGTGGTTGTTCCTGAAACAGTATCGCCGACATAGCGGAAGGCGCGCGCCCTGTTATCAGCGTTTTGCCCCTGCCCCACGACGACATTGCCGGCACGATTGATGCCATAGGCGACCATTTCGGTACCGCCCAGAGTGGGGAGGCGTCGTTGCGACCCATCCGCGCTACCGATATAGGCCATAAAGTCGTGATTGGCGGCAAACATGGTGCCCTCGCCATTGACGGAAACAATGCCCATGGGCCAAGCCGTCATACCGGCGTCCTGCGCCTTCGCTTCTGGGACCGCCACCATGGCCGTTGTCGCCATCAACAGGCCTGCCAGCAGCCACCGCCCCTCGTTCCGCTGCCTGCGCGTGGTGATCGTCCCAATGGTCATGAAAAAGTCTCCCGAAAGCAAAAGCCGGCCCAGTGGACCGGCTTTGCGAACTAGGAGAGCCGCTGCACGCACTCAACGCCCGCGCGCGCTGCGCATAAGGAAATACACGATGGCAGAAGACTGGTGTCAGTCCTCCACATGCTCGCGCCGATAAACGCCCGGCGACACGCCGAACCGCCGCCGGAAGGCGGTGCTGAAATTGGACACCTGGTTATAGCCGACCGTCCAGGCCAGTTGCTTGAGCGACATCTCGGCGCCCTCGTCGAGCATCCGCCGCGCCGCCGCCATGCGTGCTTCGAGCAGATAGTCGAACACCGTCGTGCCGAACAGCAGCCGGAAGCCCAGGTTGAGCCGCCGTGTCGAGAGGCCCACCGCCCCCGCCAGCGCGGTCAGGCTCTCCGGTTCCCGGAGGTTGGCCAGGAGCCGCTCGCGTGCCTCGCGCACCCGCATCAGCTCACGCGCGCTCAACTGGTCGGCATCCGGCATCTCGCCGGCCAGCATGTCCAGTTGCATGGCCAGAAGCTCGAGCGCCTTGCCCTCCTGGTAGAGATGCAGCATCGCCCCCTGATAAATCGGCGTCATCAGCTCCTGCGCCACGCGGACGGCGCCCGGCGCCATGGCCCGCATCAGCAACATCGGATCGGCCCGCCCGTTGAGCACGGCGTCAACCACGCGCGGCAGTCCGTCCTGCGAGCCCATGGCCTCGAGCGCATCCGGCGTCAGCATCAGCGCCACCGACTGATAATCGGCATTGCCGTCGATATCGTAGCTGAGCTTTCGCTCCGACAGACTCACGGCATACATCTGCCCGGGCAGCCGCCACCGCTGGCTGTCATTGCCCTCGGCATGGATCACGCCCGAGCCGCCCACCATGCAGCCCAGCACCAGGTTGCTCGACGGCATGTCTCCCAGTGGCGAGACGGAATAGCCGTGCGGCGAAATTCCGCCGCCGCTGAACAGCGACACCCCTTCGCGGATCACCGCATGATCCATGCGCACCGAAAGGCCCGCCTTTTCCACCGCGATGCGGCCGTCCTGGTCGAAAACCTCGGTGGCACCGGCCTTGTTGCTGGCAAAGGCCCAGCTTCCCCGCGTACCGCGCGACATCGGGCTTGCGGCACGCCAGCTTACCGAATTCCTGGCTATGGGTCTGTCTCCGGGGCGAATTGGGGAGGGGGTCTCCCCCTCGCCATTCAACGGCCCGAATTCAATGCGCCGGACCATCCGGCATAAACAATTCCGGCACGCATAGCGTCCGGACCATCAGGCTGGCGGCCGGCCCTGCCGGAGGCTGCCCGGTGTCACTCCGAAGCGGCGGCGGAAGGCGGTGACGAAATTGCTCACCTGGCCATAGCCGAGGTCCCAGGCCAGTTGCTTGAGCGGCATCGGCGTGCCGGCCTCCAGCGCCGCCCGCGCGACGTCGAGCCGCGCATCCTGGAGATAGGAAAACACCGTGGTGCCATAGAGATCACGGAAGCCGCGATTGAGCTTCTTGGACGACAGCCCGGCCATGCTGGCTAGGGCTTCGAGATCGGGCGGATCGCGCAGATCGGCCATCAGCATGTCGCGGGCCATGCGGATCCGCGATTGCTCGCGCGAGGTCAGGGTGCGGCTCTGGCTACCGCCGCCCAGATGCTGAAACTGGTGTCCCAGCAGTTCGAGAACCCTCGCCTGCAAGAAGAGCCGCCCGATCGGCCCCTCGAAGGGCGAGCGCAGCAGCGACTGGCTCAGCCGGCGGATGCCGCCCGGCAGGGTTCCCATGTCGGCCAGGTCGTCGCGCCGCGCCAGCAGCACATCGCTCACGATATCGGGCAGGGTGTCGTCAGCGCCGAGAAAGTCCATGGCTTCGGCCTCGATCCGCACCGCCACCGATCGCCACCCCCGCTCGGCATCGATCTCGTAGCGGCAATGCCGCTCGATCGGCGACAGGGCATAGAAGCGCCCATCGTCGCGCCACACCATGTCGTCGCAGCCCTCGAGCTTGAGCAGGCCGCGGCTGGACAGCACCCCGCCCAGCACCACCCTGCCCTGTCGGTCGCCCCCCGCCACGTCGATCTGGAAGCGGCAATGGGCCGAGGCTTCCCCGCGATAGAGCCAGATGCCGGGAAGAACCTGTACTTCCTCGAGATAGGCGCGCGTCGCGCCATGCCGGAAGCGCAGGCGTTCCGAATTCTCGAAATGGTGCGGCCGCGAACAGCCGCCGCTCGAAAACAACCATTCTTCCATATGTCAGCCCATCCACGAGGCGGCAGAAGCTAGGGCAAATCCGATAGGTGTCAATTGTTTGCTTGATTGTTGTCCGGATCGCATAACCCGTGCCGCTGATAATAACACAGGCATGATATCGTCGCCCACGCGCCAGAGTCGCCATCCCGGCGGCCGGCGCAACTTGGGGGGACTTCCAGCATGCCAGATCTGGCACATCTCTACTTCCGCACGGCCATCCTGTTCCTGATCGCCGGCATCTGCGTGGGTATCTACATGTCCATGAGCGGCAACCATGCCGTCACCGGCGCCCATGCCCACATCAATCTGCTCGGCTGGGTGACCAGTGCCCTGTTCGGCACCTATCTGGCGCTCAATCCGGCCAAGGCTAGCGGCCTGCTGCCGCGCCTGCAGTACTTCGTCTACGTGATTGGCGTCATCGCCATGGGCACGTCGCTCTATCTGATGCTCGACGGCAATACCGCCCTCGTGCCCGTGGTTGCCGCCGCCTCGCTCGTCGCCTTTGCCGGCGTGCTGCTCTTTGCCGTCATCATCTTCATGCCGGCTCGCACCTGACCCTTGCGGCGCGTTGGCCCCGGTCAGCGCGCCGCTTCGACCTGCGCCCGTGCCGCCACGCGGTTGGTCAGCGTTTCGAGGTCTCGGATCAGCGGCATGAAAGGTTCGAGATCGTCGCCCCGGCACAGCCCCTGCTGCGCGAAAGCCAGCGCATCGGCATAGCAGGCCGCCTCTTCGGGCCGGATTTCCACGCGGTCGATCAGCACGACGTCGAGGCAGTCGTAGGTGTGCATGGCCACTTCGGTAAGCAGGTGCATGCCCGCCAGGCCCGCCAGGTCGCGCGTTTGCGCCGCCCATTGGCAGCCCTTGGCCACATCGGCATCGGGCCAGGCGCGCAATAGCGCTATGAGCGGCACGATTGCCTTTTCGATCTGCCCTTCCACCTGCCCCTTCATTGCCGAAACCGAGCGGTCCGACGCCATGTTGGCGCCGCTGCGATTGATGCCGCCCGGCTTCAGCGCTTCGCGATGAAACTTGGTTTGCACATTGACCAGGCGTCCGGCGGCGGCATCAGGCATCGGTTTCCTCCAGCGCAATGGTGTCGGCTTCGGCGTCGCCCTGCCGGCGCTTTGGCACGCCGTCATGCTCTTCCTCGCGGAAGCGGCGATCGGGGCCGTAATAGGTCGGGCTTTCCCAGAAGGGTCTCGGCCTCCGGGCGATCCAGTTGATCCGGTCATACAGGACCACGGGCGCCACCGGCTTGGAGAGCACGAAATTGGCGCCACAATCGCGCGCCTGGTGCACGCTGATGCGCCGCGCCGTGCCCATGGTGATGACCATGGGGATCGAACGCCGCACGTGCCTTGTGTCGAGGCGGATGGCGCGGACGAATTCTATGCCGCTGCCGGCCTGGCGCTCCTTGCCGGGCCCGGGCAGGTCGGCCGCCACGATCAGGAAATCCACGTCCCGGTCAACCAGCAGGCGTGCCGCATTATGGGCATCGGCGGCCTCATGCACGGTCTTGGCCCCAAAGCCGTAGAGCAGTCGCCGGAACAGTTCGCGATAGAGGTCACTGGGGTCGGCGACGAGGAAGCCGACCTCCGACAGATTGACCGAGTCTTCCACGAACTTGAGCGCCATGATGGCCACTGCTTATCGGAAAACTGCTGATAGTCCCTTAAGCCGGCCGTAAAAACTGTGACCAGTCAGTAGCTTCCTACGGGCGCACCAGCGGAAACACGGCCCTGACTTTCTCCTCGCGCAGCCACAGCGCCACCCACACCGCGATCCCGAGGTAGATCGAGAACAGGGTGTGGCTGAACAGCGGATTGTCGACCCGGAGATTGGCCGCCAGGGATGCGCCAAGCAGACCCGTGGTCAGCACCGCACCGAGCAGCGCCGTGCGCGGAATGAGAAACAGCACCACGCAGCCGATCTCGATCGCCGCAATCAGCAGCAGGTATTTCACCGGCCAGCCCACCACGTCCATCGGCTCGATAGCCGCTTCAAGGCCCAAGAGCTTCGGCGCCGCCGACGCTATCGCCAGAAACAGCCCGATCAGCCCACTCAATATCCAGCCTGCAATCTTCATTTGTCTTCCCCCGTTTGGGCGCACCACGCTGCCCTCTGCCCATGCGACGGCGAGCCAAGCCGGGATTCGACAAATCGCCAAACAAAAACCACCCGGCGCAAACCGGGCGGTTTCACTGCATCAGTCAGACCATCTCAATCGGGAATGACGAAAGGATAGGTCTTGGTGCTGATCGATTGCGGATCGGGCCCGCCGCGGCGGTCCTGGTCCAGCGCATCGATCTGCGCCATCTCGTCCACCGCCAGGGTAAAGTCGAAGACGTCGAAGTTCTCGGCGATGCGTGCCGCCTTCACAGATTTCGGGATAACCTGGTGGCTCAGTTGCAGGTGCCAGCGCAGGATGACCTGCGCCGCCGTCTTGTGATGGCGATCAGCGATCGCCACGACGACAGGATGGGTCAACGGATCATGCTCGGGATTGGGCTTGTCCGTATAGTATCGGGCCACGCCGCCGATCGGCGACCAGGCCTGAGTGACGATCCCGTGCTGGCGATGGAACTCCGTCAGCCCTTTGCGCTGGTAGAAGGGGTGCAGCTCGATCTGGTTGACCGCCGGAACGACGCCGGTCTCGTCCATGACCTTCTGCAACTGCGCCTCGTTGAAATTGGAGACGCCGATCGCACGCAACTGGCCGCCCTTGGCCAGTTCGGTCAGCGCTTTCCAGGCGCCCAGCGTGCGCTCGAACTCGTCCGGCGTCGGCTGGTGCAGCAGGTAGAGATCGACATGGTCAAGACCGAGCTTGCGCAGCGAGCGCTCGACGCCACGCACGGCCCCGTCATAGGTGTAGTCCGAAATCCAGAGCTTGGACTCGATGAACACCTCGTCGCGCGGCACGCCGCTGGCCAGGAGCCCCTGCCCCACCTGCTCTTCGTTGCGATAGGCTGCCGCTGTGTCGATCAGCCGATAGCCCAGCCGCAGTGCCGTCTCGACGGATTCCGTCGTTTCCTCGGGGGAAGACCGGTAGACCCCGAGACCCACAGCAGGTATCTCGGCACCCGTATTGAGCGTGTAGCTTTGCGTCATGTTCTTGTCCTAAACCCGCAGCAGCGTCTTGATGGCCCGGCGTTCGTCCATGGCGCGATAGCCCTCCGCTACGTCGGCCAGCGGGATCTGCTGGTCGAACACCTTGCCCGGATTGATCTTGCGGCTCAGCACCAGGTCCATGAGGTGCGGCAGGAAGCGGCGCACCGGCGCCGGACCGCCCAGCATGCCGACCTGGGTGAAGAACAGTTTCTGGCCGTCGAACTGCACGCCATGCGGCACGCCGACAAAGCCCACCATCGAGCCGGGCCGCGCCACCTGCAAGGCCTGCGTCATGGATTCCTGCGTGCCGACGCATTCGAGCACGGCATCGGCGCCGATCCGGTTGGTCATTGCCTTGATCTTGGCGATCCCTTCCTCCCCGCGCTCGGCCACGATGTCGGTCGCGCCATATTCCAGCGCCAGGTCCTGCCGGCTCTTGTGGCGGCTCATGGCGATGATGCGCTCGGCGCCCATCTGCTTGGCCGCCAGCACGCCCATGAGGCCCACCGCGCCGTCACCGACCACGACCACACTCATGCCAGCCTGCACCCGCGCCGCATCGGCTGCGTACCAGCCCGTGCCCAAGACGTCCGAAACGGCTAGCAGGCTCGGGATCAGGTCTTCGTCCGGTTGGCTGTCGGTGCTCACCAGCGTGCCGTCGGCCAGCGGGATGCGGGCATATTCGGCCTGCGCCCCAGTCATGAATTCTCGCTGCTCGCAGGATGACTGAAAGCCATGGGCGCAATGCGGGCAAGTATTGTCCGAGAGCACGAAGGAGCCGACCACGAACTGCCCGGGCTTGACCGTCTTCACGTCGCTGCCGACCTCGACCACGATGCCGCAATATTCGTGGCCCATGGCCATGGGCGCGGTGATCGCGTTGGCGCCGCGATAGGGCCAAAGGTCCGATCCGCAGATGCAGGTCGCCGACAGCTTGATGATCGCATCCGTCGGCTGCTGGATCGTGGGCATGGCCAGCTCTTCGTACCGGACATCGCCCGGCGCATGCATAATGGTTCCGTACATTGTCGTCTCCGTTTCTGTCTCCTCCCTGAAAAAGTCAGCGGTCGATGCGCGCCATGTTGAGTGGCGAATAGCGGTCGCCCTTAAGGGCAATGCTCCCGGTTGCCGCCCCGATCTGCGCGAGGTCGTCAGCGCTCAGCGCGACCGATGCGGCCCCGATATTTTCCTCCAGCCGGTGCAGCTTGGTGGTGCCGGGTATGGGCGCGATCCAGGGCTTCTGCGCCAGCACCCAGGCCAAAGCCAGTTGCGCCGGCGTGACGCCTTTGTCACGCGCCAACTGCTGCACCGTTTCCACCAGCGCAGCATTGGCCACCCGGTTTTCCTTGTCGAAGCGCGGCAAGGTGTTGCGGAAATCCTTTTCCGTGAACTGCGTAGTGGCGTCGATCGTGCCGGTCAGAAACCCCTTGCCTAGGGGGCTGAACGGCACGAAGCCGATGCCGAGTTCTTCGAGCACCGGCAGGATCTGTTCCTCCGGCTCGCGCCACATCAGCGAATATTCGCTCTGCAGCGCCGTGACCGGCAGCACGGCATGGGCCTTGCGGATATTGGCGACGCCCGCCTCCGACATGCCGAAATACTTGACCTTCCCCTCGGCGATCAGGTCCTTGACCGTCCCCGCGACGTCTTCGATCGGCGTGTCCCGGTCCACTCGGTGCTGGTAGTAGAGGTCGATATGGTCGGTCCGCAGCCGCTTCAGCGAGCCCTCGATCGCCTTGCGAATGCGCGCCGGCCGGCTGTCGGGCACGCCGCTGCCGTCGATGTCGAAGCCGAATTTGGTGGCAATCACCACCTGGTCGCGGATCGGCGCCAGCGCCTCCCCCACCACCGTCTCGTTGGTATAGGGCCCATAGACCTCGGCCGTATCGAAGAACGTCACGCCCCGCTCGAAGGCATCGCGGATGATCCTGATGCCATCGGCCTCGGGCAGCGGCGTTCCATAGGACTGGCTGATCCCCATGCAGCCAAAGCCGATTGCAGACACTTCGAGCCCCTGGCCCAGAATGCGCTTCTTCATGTCGATCTCCTCGTGCTGACCTCCTTTCTACGCCTTGCCGCACCTATTGATTAGCTGCTAGCCGTCGCATGGGTCTATGAGCGGAGATCATGAATGCCCATCGACAACATCAGCGATCTGCGGGCTTTCGTGGCCGTCGCACGCGAGGGTAGCTTCACTCGCGCCGCCGCCCGGCTCAGCGTGTCGCAGTCGGCCCTGAGCCACACTCTGCGCAAGCTCGAGACCCGGCTCGGGGTTCGTCTCCTCAACCGCACCACGCGCAGTGTCTCCCCCACCGCCGCCGGCCAGACCCTGCTGGACGCCATCGCCCCGCGCTTCGAGGAGATCGAGGCTAGCCTTGCCGATCTGGTCGACAACAAGGATCGCCCCGCCGGCACCATTCGCATCACCTGCAGCACCCACGCTGCCGACACCATCCTCTGGCCGAAATTGTCGAAGGTCCTGCCGCTCTATCCCGATATCAAGCTCGAACTCAGCATCGACCATGGCTTTGTCGACATATCAGGCAACCAGTTCGATGCCGGCGTGCGCTTGGGGGAAGACGTGGCGAAGGACATGATCGCCGTTCGCATCGCCCCCGACATGCGGCTCGTCGCCGTCGCGGCCCCGTCCTATCTCGTCGGCCGCAATCCCCCGAAAGTCCCGCAGGACCTTACCGCCCACAATTGCATCAACATGCGCCTGTCGACCTATGGCAACCTCTATGCCTGGGAGTTCGAAAAAGAGGGCCAGCAGTTGCGCGTCCGCGTCGATGGCCAATTGACCTTCGGCCATACCGAACCCATCGCCCGCGCTGCCCGCGCCGGTTTCGGCATCGGCTTCGTCCCCGAGGATGTGGTTGAGGAGGATTTCCGCAAGGGCACGCTGATCAAGCTGCTCCCCGACTGGGTGCAGAGCTTTTCCGGTTTCCACCTCTATTATCCCAGCCGCCGCCAGACCTCGCCCGCCTTCCAGGTCATCGTCGATGCCCTGCGCTATCGGGGCGAACGCTAACGCATCAGTGCCTCCCTCCCTTCGTGCTCTATGTTCGTTCGTCACCACCCGGCTTGACCGGGTGGTCCATGCAGCAACGATCACTGCGTCGTGGAGAGGTGAATTGCCCGGTCAAGCCGGGCAATGACGGTGAGCATAAACGTCAGGGTGACCCCTTGCGAGCATCAGGTCGCCAAACCTCCCCTCTCTTCTCCTCCCCCCTGTTTCAGGGGGAGGTCGGGTTGGGGGTGCTCTTTCCTTGCCCCTCGCGCCCACGCCTGTTACGCCAGCCCGACAACCCCACGAGGCCCCCCATGCTGCCCTGGCAGAAACTCGGCGAGACCACCATGCCCGGCGGCGGTCCGATGACGCTGATGCAGCGCGGCACCGAATATTCGGTCATGTCGGGCACCATCACCCTGATGAATAGCCGCATGAGCAATTCGGAAGAGCAGCTCGCCAAAATGTCTGCCGCCCGCCTCGGTGCGCGGCCACAGCCACGCATTCTCATCGGCGGCCTCGGCCTCGGCTTCACCCTGCGCGAAGCCCTCAAATGCTTTGCCACCGATAGCGAGATCGTTGTGGCTGAACTGGTGCCGGAGATCGTCGAATGGGCGCGCGGGCCGCTGCTGCCGCTCCATGGCGACAGCCTCGACGACCCGCGAGTCCGTATTCACCTGGGCGACGTCGCTACCGCTATCAGCGGCACGAAACCCTTCGACGCCATCCTGCTCGATGTCGACAACGGCCCCGACGGCCTGTTCCGCCCCGCCAATGACCGGCTCTACAACGCGGCTGGCCTCGCGGCGGGTCGCGCCGCCCTGACCCCGGGCGGTCACCTGGCGGTGTGGTCTTCCCACCCAGACATTCGCTTCACCAAGCGCCTCAGGCAGACCGGCATGGCGGTCGACGAAGTCACGGTCCGCGCACGCGACAATGGCAAGGGCGACCGCCACACGCTCTGGTTCGCGACGAAGGCCGGCGGCTAGAGAACTTCCACCGCACTGTTGGAATATCCGCGCCATCGGTCTGTCGCCTCTTAAACGGGCTGCCAACACCCGCGTGGTCATGTTGTCGCGCCGCCGCCATACTGTCTTGCTCTTGTTGCCTTGATGGAAAAAAAGCGCGTACTGGTGGGCAATTGCCGAGCGAATGCCCATATGGACCGGATCGACGCGAAGGGGGATTGAGATGACCAGCGCCAACGACAAGCCCGAATGGGCGCAGAGCAAGCGTGAAAAGCTCAATGCCGAGCGTGTCGCCCAGGGCCTCAAGCCCAAGCGCCGCATCTGGCCCTGGATCCTCCTCGCCCTGATCGTCGCGGCCGTGGTCGCCTTTATTTTCCTCAGCCCGCCGCCTCCGGCCGTCGACGACACCACCACTGCCGAACAGGCGCCCGTCGCCCGGCAGGTGCGCCAGTCCGAAACCCTGACCCTTGCTCCCGCGACGCTCACCGAAACCGTGAAGGTCACCGGCACGCTGGTGCCGGCACAGCGCTCCGAGATCGCCTCACAGGCATCCGGCCGTGTCATGGCGGTCATGGTCCGACCGGGCGATACGGTCAACGAGGGCGATGTCCTGGCGCAGATCGACCGCGCCAGCCTCGAATTGCAGCTCACCCAGCAGCAGGCCACCGCCGGCGCCACCCGCGCCCAGCTCCAGTCGTCCCAGCAGCAGCTCGAGCGTACCGAACAGCTTGCCGGCCAGGGCCTCGCCACCCCCTCGGCACTCGAACAGGCCCGCTCCGCCACTGCTGCGCTCGAGGCCCAGCTCGAAGCTCTCGAAAGCGGCGTCGAAACCGCCCAGCTCGCGCTCGACAATGCAACCGTGAAGTCGCCGCTCTCGGGCATCGTTTCGGCCCGTTCGGTCGAACCGGGCCAGACCATCCAGGCCGGCACGCCGCTTTTCACCGTCGTCAATCTCGACAAGATGGAGTTCGACGCCGCCGCCTCGGTGAATTCCAGCGCCCGCGTCGCTGCCGGGCAGACCGCCGTCGTAACCGTCACCGGTCTTGATGGGCAGCAGTTCACCGGCCAGGTTTCCCGCGTCAATCCGGTGGCCCTGACCGGCACGCGCACCGTGCCGATCTATATCGACCTCGACAACGAAGAGGGCAATCTGCGCGGCGGCATGTTCGCCACCGGCCAGATCGCCGTGCGTGAGGAACAGGGCGCGCTCGCCGTGCCGGTCTCGGCGCTGCGCGAAGATGCCGAGGGCACCTATGTCCTCACCATCGACGGCGAAACGCTGGTGCGCAAACCGGTCGAAGTCGTGCAGGAATGGAACCGTGGCAGCCAGCTCGAGGTCACCGGCCTTGTCGAAGGCGACGTCATCGTCGCCGCCGCGTTGAGCGAACTGGAGCCGGGCGAAACCATCACGCTTGTCGAGGGCTGATCCATGTTTCTGACCCGCATCAGCGTCAATCATCCGGTCTTTGCCACCATGGTCATGGTGGCGATCATGGTCTTCGGCATCTACTCCTATCAGCGCCTGCCCATCGAGCAGTTGCCCGATGTCGACTTTCCCGTCGTCGCCGTGGTCGCCAGCTATCCCGGCGCCTCACCCGAGGCCGTCGAGGCCGACATTATCGAGCCCATCGAAAACGCCGTGAACACCATTGCCGGGCTGGACACGATCCAGTCCACGGCCCAGTCGGGCCAGGCCCTGGTGCTGATGATTTTCGATCTCGAAGCCAGCTCCCAGGAAAAGCTCCAGGAAGTGCGCGACAAGATCGATCCGCTTCGCGCCGAACTGCCCGACGCCGCCGGCGATCCGCAGATCCTGCGCTTCGATCCCGGCGATCTGCCGCTGCTGTCGCTCGCGGTCAGCTCCAGCAGCCTGTCGGCCCGTGACCTCACGGCCCTCACCGAAGATGTCATCGCCGCGCGCATTTCCAACATCGATGGCGTCGGCAGCGCTTCGGTGGTCGGCGGTGTGCCGCGCCAGCTCAATATCGAGATCGACCCCGATCGCCTCGCCGCCTTCAACATCAGCCCCAATGCCGTGGTGCAGGCGCTGCAGGGTGCCAATCGCGACCTCGCCGCCGGCTCCATCACCCAGGACAGCATCGTCCAGTCTATCCAGGTGCTCGGCCGCCTCGAGAACGCCGAGGATTTCCTCGACGTCACCGTGGGTAATCAGGGCGGCCAGCCCGTCACGCTGGGCGACGTCGCCACCCTGGTCGACGGCACCGGCGAAGCCTCGAGCCTCGCCATTCTCAATGGCGAGCCGGCGCTGGCCATCGACGTGCTCAAGACCCAGGGCGCCAATACCGTTGGCGTTGCGGAGGACATCCGCGCCACCATTGCCGATCTCCTCGCCAATGAGCTGCCCGAGGGTGTCGACGTCGAAGTGGTCGTCGACAATGCCGAGCCGGTGGAGAATTCCTTCCACGCCGTGCAGAACATGCTGATCGAGGGTGCCATTCTCGCCGTCGTCATCGTCTACCTGTTCCTCAATTCCTGGCGCTCCACTGTCATCACGGGCCTGACCCTGCCGATTTCCATCATCGGCACCATGATTGCGCTCAATTTCCTCGGCTTCACCCTCAACATGATGACGCTGCTGGCCCTGTCGCTGGCCGTGGGCATCCTCATCGACGACGCCATCGTGGTGCGCGAGAACATCACGCGCCATCTCCACATGGGCAAGTCTCACCGCCAGGCGGCCCTCGACGGCACCAATGAAATCGGCCTCGCCGTCATGGCCACCACGCTTTCCATCGTCGCCGTCTTCCTGCCGGTGGCCTTCATGGACGGCATCATGGGGCGCTTCTTCCTGCAGTTCGGCGTCACCGTCTCGGTCGCCGTGCTGATTTCGCTCTTCGTCGCCTTCACTCTCGACCCGATGATGTCGAGCGTCTGGTACGATCCGGCCGCCAACCCCAACGTCAAGCGCGGCCCCATCGGCCGTCTCGTCGGCCAGTTCGACCGCTTCTTCGAGTGGATCACCCGCGGTTATCGCGGCCTCATCCGCTGGAGCCTAAAATTCCGCAAGACGGTGCTGTTCATCGCCTTTCTGTCCTTTGTCGGCGCCATGGCGCTGTTCCCGCGCGTGGGGGTCGAGTTCATCCCGGTCACCGACAACGGCATCTTCACCGTCTCCATCGAGACCCCTGCCGGCTCCAGCATGGAAGCCACCGCCGCCAAGCTCCGGCAGGCCGAAGACATCATCCGCGCCTATCCCGAGGTGGATCGCACCTATTCCACCATTGCCGGCGGCCTTGCAGCGTCTGGCGCCAATGCCGGCACCATGACCGTCACCATGGTCGACAAGACCCAGCGCAGCGTCACGCCTGAGGAGTTCATGCCCCAGGTGCGCCGCGACCTCGAAGCCATTCCCGGCGCCCAGTTCCAGGTATCCTCGGCCTCGGGCCTCGGCGGCTCCGCGGCGCCGGTCTCCGTGACCCTCTATGGCGACAGTTTCGCCACCCTCGAGCGTCTCTCCGACCAGCTCGTCGCCGAGCTCGAGCAGATCCCCGGCCTCATCAACGTGACCTCCAGCCTCGACGAGGCCCAGTCGGTGGTCGGCATCCGCATCAACAGCGACCTTGCCGACAATCTCGGCGTCTCCATGGCCCAGATCGCCGCCACCCTCAGCCCACTGATCAGCGGCCAGGAAGTAGCGAGCTGGACCGCTCAGAATGGCCAGGTCTATTCCGTGGTCGTCCGCCTGCCTGAAAGCCTGCGCGACGATATCGACGGCATCGGCAACCTGCCCATCGCCCAGTCCGGCGCCACCGGCTCGAGCGAAATGATCACCTTGAGCCAGGTCGCCGAAGTCGTGGAAAGCACCGGCCCTGCCACCATCAACCGGCAGGACCTGCAGCGCGGCGTCACCATCGAGGCCCTGCTCGAAGGCGTCGAACTCGGCACCGTGTCGCCGCAACTGCAGCAGGCCGTCGACAATCTAGACCTACCCACCGGCTATCGCACTTCGCTGGGCGGCGATGTCGAGCAGATCGCCGAAACCTTCGGAGCCGTCGGCTCGGCCCTCCTCCTGGCGGTGATCTTCATCTACCTGGTACTGGCCTCGCAGTTCGGCAGCTTCCTCCAGCCCA
This sequence comes from Devosia sediminis, assembly GCF_016411825.1. Taxonomy (GTDB): domain Bacteria; phylum Pseudomonadota; class Alphaproteobacteria; order Rhizobiales; family Devosiaceae; genus Devosia; species Devosia sediminis. The sequence continues at coordinate 386,103 of NZ_JAEKMH010000001.1, read as the reverse complement.
TCGCCATCATGGGCTCGCTGCCCCTGGCGCTGATCGGCGTGATGGTGGGCCTGCTTGTGGGCGGCTCGACGCTCAACATGTTCTCGGCCATCGGCTTCATCATGCTCATGGGTCTTGTGGTGAAGAACGCCATCCTCCTGGTCGACAATGCCAACCAACACGTCAAGGAAGGCTGGAACCTCTACGAAGCTCTCGTCGAAGCCGGCTCCACCCGCTTCCGCCCGATCATCATGACCACCCTGGCCATGATCTTCGGCATGCTGCCCCTGGCGCTCAATCTCCATGCGGGGAGCGGCGAAAACGCACCCATGGCCCACGCCGTCATCGGCGGCCTCATCAGCTCCACCGCCCTGACCCTCGTCGTCGTACCGGTGCTGCTGACCTATATCGACAGCTTCAGCCGCTTCACCCGCCGCTTCCTGCCCAAATCGCCGGACGACGTGCATCACGAGGCCGAGCCCAAGACTCCGCCCACTCCAGCGGAATAGCGGAGTTTGGTTTGGGTGCCTTGACCTTGATCTAGTGACACCCACAGCGCCGCCCTCGGGCTTGACCCGAGGGCCTCTCAAGGCATGCACAAAGTCAGGGAGCGGGGCTCACCCCGCCTGCCCCGTCAGCGTCGAGATGAACACCTTGGTGCGCGGCTCGCGCGGCGCACCGAACACCTCTCCGGCCGGGCCTGCCTCGACGACTTCCCCGGCATCGAGATAGACCACATTGCTGGCAATGCTCGCCGCCAGCCGCAGGTCATGGGTCGCCATCAGCATGGTCGTGCCCTCGCGCGCCAATTGCGCCAAAACCTCGATCACCTCGGCCGCCAATTGCGGATCGAGCGCCGAGGTCGGCTCGTCGCAGAGCAGGACCTTCGGCGATGGCGCCAGCGCCCGGGCAATCGCCACGCGCTGCTGCTGCCCGCCCGAAAGGCTCGATGGCCACTCATCGGCCTTGAAGCGCATGCCCACCTTGTCGAGCAGCTCCATTGCCCGCGCGCGCGCTCTGTCCCGAGGCCATTTCAGCACCGTCACCAGCGCCTCCATGACATTCTCGACCACGGTGCGATGCGGGAACAGCTGGAAATTCTGGAACACCATGCCGGTCTTGCGCCGCAGCGCCAGCATCGCCCCGCGATCCACCTTGCCGCCGGGCACGAAGCGGATTTCGGCATCATCGATGCACACCCGCCCCGCCTGCGGAATTTCCAGCAGGTTGACGCAGCGCAGCAGCGTGCTCTTGCCGCTGCCCGACGCCCCGATCAGCGCCGTCACATGCCCCTCGGGCACCACCACGCTGACACCCTTGAGGACAAGGTTGTCGCCAAAACTCTTCTCGATCCCCTCCAGCGCAATCATGACGCCGCCTCAAGGTAGCCGCCATAGCGCGAGAACCGCTTCTCGACATGCCCCTGCAGCCAGGACAGCACCGAGCTCACAGCGAGATAGATCAAGGCTACCTCGATATAGAGGATCAGCGGCTCATAGGTGGTAGCAACGATCCGCTGCCCCGCCCGGAACAGCTCCGGCACGGTGATGGCTGCTGCCAGCGACGTGTCCTTCACCAGCGAAATAAACGTGTTCGAAAGCGGCGGCACGGCAATGCGCGTCGCCTGCGGCAGGATGGTCCGGCGCATGGCCTGGCCCCAGGTCATGCCGACAGAATAGGCCGCCTCCCACTGCCCTTTGGGCACAGCCAGGAGCACCGCCCGTACGATCTCCGACGTATAGGCGCCGACATTGAGGGTGAAGCCGATCAGCGCCGCCGGAAAGGCATCGAGCACGATGCCGACGCTGGGCAGCCCGTAAAAGATCAGGAAGAGCTGCACCAGCAGCGGCGTGCCGCGGATGATCCACACATAGAAGCGCACCACCGCCGCGATCGGCCAGGGCGCGAACAGCCGCGCCAGCGCCGCCACCAGCCCCACTGCGAGACCCAGCACGAAACTCAGCAGCGTCAGCGGCACGGTAAAGACGAGGCAGGCCCACAGCAGCGAAGGCAGCGACTCGATCATCAGGTTGAGCCAATGCGGCATGCCACCTCCACGAAAAAGGGACCGGCCGGATATCGGCCGATCCCCCGTCATATTAAGGGTTGGAAGCGCCTACTGCGAGACGTCTTCGCCGAAGTACTTTTCGGAAATCGCCGCATAGGTGCCGTCGGCCTTGATGGCTTCCAGCGCCTCGTTGATGGCGGCCAGCAGTTCCGGCTTGCCCTTGGCCAGGATCACGCCCGAAAAATCGGCGTCTTCGGCCGTGGCGACGACCTTGACCGGCGCGTCCGGCTGCTGGGTCTTGAAGTCGAAGAACGACAGGCTGTCATTGATGGTGGCGTCGGCGCGGCCCTGGATGACCAGCGCGATCGACTGGTCGAAGCCGTCGGTGCCGACCAGCTCGGCGCCATATTCCTCGGCCAGCTTGCCGAAATTGGACGTCAGCGTCTGCGCCGACTTCTTGCCGGCGAGACCTTCGAAGCTGGTAATGTCGGCATTGGCTTCCGCTACGATCAGCGCCGCCTTGGAGGCGATATAGGGCTCGGAGAAGTCATACTTGGCCTGGCGCTCTTCATTGATGCCCACCTGGTTGATGACGACGTCATAGCGGTTGGCGTCGATACCGGCGATCAGCCCGTCCCACGGTCCTTCGACGAATTCGGCTTCCACCCCGATATGCTCGGCAATGGCGCGGCCGATTTCCACGTCGAAGCCGACCAGCGCGCCGGTATCGTCATGGAAAGTGAAGGGCGCATAGGTGCCCTCGGTACCGATCTTGAGGACGCCCGCGGTCTTGACCTGGTCCAGCGCCGTCTGCGCGAAAGCCGGGGTGGCGAGACCAAGCACGCCGAGCGCGAGGAGAACTTTCGGGAACTTCATTTGTCTGTCCTTGCATGGCCCCGCCGGTCCGTCCGGCCGGGGCAATCTGGTCCGAAATCTGAGCCCGCAGCGGTGCGGGTTCAATGCCTTGGATGAATGTTTCTGTTTCGGTGCGGCAGCCGACGCGAGCGTGCTCAAGTCGTCGGCTTCCTGAGCCGGTGATTGCCGGAAAATGGGCAGTGGCGGGAGACGATCGGGTACGGTGGCCGCCTTCACGCAGTTGTCCTGCCCTTCAGTGCAGGCCGAACTCGGCCATCAGGCGCCGCCGCATCGCCACGAAGCCCGGCTCGTTGCGGTCGCGCGGACGTGGCAGGTCGACATCGATCAGCCGCGGAGCCGCGCCGCGCTGCTTGGGCAGCACCAGCACGCGGTCGGCGAGGAAAATCGCTTCCTCGAGGTCATGGGTCACCAGCACCATCGTCACCTTCTCGTCGTGCCAGATGCGGGCCAGTTCTTCCTGCATGGTGATCTTGGTCATGGCGTCCAGCGCCCCCAGCGGCTCGTCCAGCAGCAGGATTTCCGGCTGCACGGTCAGGGCGCGCGCAATGCCGACGCGCTGCGCCATGCCACCCGACAATTGGCGGGGATAGGCATTCTCGAATTCCTGAAGCCCCACCAGGCGGATGTAGTGCCGGGCGCGGCTCTGCGCCTCCGCCTTGGCGACGCCGCGGCTTTCGAGGCCGAAGGCGACATTGCCGAGCACCGTAAGCCAGGGCAGCAGGCGCGGTTCCTGGAAGATCACCGCGCGCTCGGTGCCGACGCCCTGGATCGGTTCGCCGTCGATCAGCACCTGCCCGCCATCGGCGGTCTCGAGCCCGGCCAGCACGCGCAGCAGCGTGGTCTTGCCCGAACCGCTCGCGCCGACAATGGCGAGGCTTTCGCCTGCTTCGATATCGAGGTTGAGGTCACGCAGGACCTGGAGGCGCTGGCCGTCCAGCGCGAAGGATTTGGCAAGGTCACGAATGGTGACCTCGCCGCGGCTTTGGGTTTCTGCCAAGCTCATCATTGCCTCAGTTGGATGCAACAGCTTCGTTGGAGACGAAGAGGATTTCGTCGGGCGACAAGACACCGGCCGCTACCTTGCCTTCGCGTTCGAGCACATCGATCCAGAACTGGATGTCGCGTTCGACGGCGAGGCCGCCTTCACGCACGCCATAGCCCTGGAAATACTGGGCCAGCTCGCCATTCTCGCCGCGCGCATTGAGGGCGTCGCGCAGCACCACCTTGGTTTCCTCGGGGAACTCGCGGGCATAGTCGAGCGCACGGGCCGATTGCTCGACGAAGATGCGGGCGGCTTCGGGATGTGCCTCGACCCAGTCGCGGCGCAGGGTCACGAAGCCCCCGGCGATCTCACCCAGCACTTCGGTGTCGCCGAACACTTTCCTGATCCCGCCATTCTCCCGAGCGGCGCCTTCGAAGGTCGTCTGCCAGTAGCCGAAGGCGGCGATATCGACCTGGCCCGAGCGCAGGACCTGTTCGAGCTGGGGACCCGGCACCACGATGAGGTTGGCAGAATCGGGCGGCAGGCCCGCCTGGTGCAGCGCTTCGCGCACGGCATATTCCAGATGGGCGCCCAAGGTGTTCACGGCGATGGTCTTGCCGACAATGTCCTTGATCTCTTTGATCGGGCTGTCTTCGAGCACGTAGAAGATCGACTGCGCCTGCTCGGTAATGCCGTTGGACGGATAGGCGGCAACGAAATCATTGCCTGCGGCAATGGAGTTGAGGACGGCAGCGGTCGCGGCACTGCCCAGGTCGACGCTGCCGCCGGCCAGGGCAATCAGCGATTCCGGGCCGCCCGTGGCATTGCCGACATTTTCGAGGGTAATTCCGGTGCCCTCGAAATAGCCGAGCTCGGCCGCCAGTTCATGGGCGGACAGGTTACCCGAACCACCCAGATAGCGGATGGTGACGTCTTCGGCGGCGGCGGCGCCGGTCAGGCTCGCCACCAGCGTGGTGGCCAGGGCAAAACTACGGAAGGAGAAAGTCATTCTGATTGTCCTTGAACGGATTGAAGCGAGTTGGGGTTAGCGTGCGATTTCGGCCCAGCGGCATAGCCGGCTCTGCAGGAGGATCAGGCCGGCATTGGCGGCCAGGCCCAGCAGGGCGAGCAGGAAGATCGCGGCAAACATCAGCGGGATCTGGAAGTTGTACTGGGCATTCATCACCTGGAAGCCGATGCCCTTGTTGGCGCCGATCATTTCGGCGGCGATCAGCAGCAGCAGCGCCGTGGTGGCGGAGAGGCGAAGGCCGACGAAAATGGCCGGGGCCGAAGCCGGCAATACGACGCGACGGAACACCGTCAGCCGCGACGCCCCATAGGTACGGGCCATTTCGATCAGCTTGGCGTCCACTTCCTTCACGCCGCCGATGGTCGAGAGCAGGATCGGGAACAGGGTCGCCCAGAAGATCACGAAGACCTTCGACGTCTCGCCGAGGCCGAGCAGCAGGATGAAGACCGGATAGAGCGCCAGCGCCGAGGTCTGGCGGAACAGCTGGAGGATCGGATCGAGTGCCCGTTCCACCGCCCGGATTTGCCCCATGAACAGCCCCAGCGGAATGCCCACGGCCACGGCCGCTACAAAGGCGATGCCGGAGCGCTGCAGGCTGATGGCGATGTCGTCGACCAGCGCACCGGTGGCAATGCCGTTGAACAAGGCGCCGGCAATCACATGGAGCGGCGGGAAGATCGACGGATTGACCCAACCCACCGTCGAGGACACCTGCCACAGGATCAGGAAAGCGATCAGCAGGCCATAGCGCGACCACGTCGATTGCAGCGCGCGGCTTGCTTGCCCGAGAATGGCCGGAGACGGCGCGCGGCCGCGGGAAACATGAACGGAACGGTCGATGGACTGGATGGTCATGGGTCTACTCCGCGGCGTGGGCGGACTGTCGCGAGACGGTCCAGCTATTGGTCGGATAGGGAAGCCCGAGATTGCCCCGCAGGGTGCTGGCCTCGTATTCGGTCCGGTAAAGGCCGCGGCGCTGCAGTTCGGGGACGATCAGGTCGACGAAGTCATTGAGGCCGGTCGGCAGCCACGGCGGCAGGATATTGAAGCCGTCTGCCGCCTCGTTTTCGAACCATTCCTGGAGCGTATCGACAATGGTTTCCGGCGTGCCGACGATGGTGAAGTGGCCGCGTGCCGTGGCAATCCACTGGTAGAGCTGGCGGATGGTGAAATTGTTTTCGTCGGCAATCTGGCGGATCAGCGCCTGGCGCGACTTCATGCCTTCGGTCGGCGGAGCGGGCGGCAGGGGCCCATCGAGATCGTAGCCCGAAATGTCGAGCGTTCCGCCGGTCAGCCCGTTCAGCAGGGCGACGCCGTCTTCCTCGATGATGAGGTTGGTCAGGCGATCATATTTCTCCTGCGCCTCTTCAAGCGTGCGGCCGATGAAGGGCGCGACGCCCGGCATGACGAGGACATGGCTGGGATCCCGGCCGACGCCGCGGGCGCGGGCCTTGATGTCCCGATAGAATTCCTGCGCCGTGGCCAGGTGCTGGTGGGCCGTGAAGATTACCTCGGCGGTTGCGGCGGCAAGCCCGCGTCCATCGTCCGACTGTCCCGCCTGCACGATCACCGGATGGCCCTGTGGCGAGCGAGAGACGTTGAGCGGCCCGCGCACCTTGAAGTGCTCGCCCTTGTGGTCAGTATAGTGCACCTTTTCCGGATCGAAGAACCTGCCGCTCTCGCGGTCGCGGATGAAGGCGTCGTCCTCGAAACTCTCCCAGAGCTTCTTGACCACTTCGACATGCTCGGCAGCCCGCTTGTAGCGGAACGCGTGCGGATGCTGCTGGTCGAGGTTGAAATTATGCGCCGCCGACTCGGTCGCCGTGGTGACGACATTCCAGCCGGCCCGGCCCTTGGAGATCAGGTCCAGCGAGGCGAACTTGCGCGCCAGATTGTACGGCTCCTCATAGGTGGTGGAGGCCGTGGCGATGAAGCCGAGATTCTTGGTCAGCGGCGCCAGCGCCGAGAACAACGTCACGGGCTCGAAACCGGCAACTTTGGCATTGCCACCCTCGATGCCGCCGCCAAAGGCGATGGCGAGACCGTCGGCGAGGAAATATGCATCGAACAGGCCGCGTTCGGCCGTCTGCGCCAGCTCCTTGTGGAACTCGAAGCTGGTTGCGCCGTCGACGGGCTGGTCGGGGTGCCGCCAGGCGGCAATGTGCTGGCCGCCACCGGGCAGAAAGGCGCCAAGACGAATTTTACGGGTCATGGGGATCTCCTGAAATCGGGGATTGGGTGGCGCGGCTATTCGGCCGCGACGGTGACGGCTCGGGCGTTCTGCCATCCGAGCCAGGGCGAGAACTGGTCGATGGCGCGATCGAGCCGCGACAACAGGGCTGGCGAGGACGGTTTGCCATCGGCGAAGTCGGCGCCGCCGGCATAGATGCCGGCGAGCGTTGCCGCTTCGAAGAAGCCGAACAGCGGCCGCAGGTGATGCTCGATCACCAGCGCGTGCTTGTCGCCACCGCCGGTCGCCGTCAGCAGCACCGGCTTGCCGGCCAGGTCCCGGGGGTCGATCAGATCGAATACATGCTTGAAAAGGCCGGTATAGCTGCCTTTGTAGACCGGGCTGCCGACCACCAGCGCGTCAGCCGAGATGATCTTGTCGAGGACAGACTGGCCTGCGGCGTCGAGACCGCCCTGCCCGCCCGCCTCGGTAATCAACGACGGAAGCAGCTCCGTCATGTCGTAGCTCTCGGCGACGGCGCCGAACCGCGCCGATGCCTGTGACAGTGCCAGGTCCACCAGGGCCCTTGTCTTCGAGGGCACGCCAAGGCTGCCCGAAAAACCAACGATGCGCTGCGTCATGCCTACCTCCAATTAGTCTATAAAGCCTATAGACAAATTAGAGTGCGGCTAGCTCCAGGATTTCAAATTTGGCCTGCAATGGAGCAAAATGGGCTAGCCGCCGCGCGTCGCGGCAGCAGCTTGTTCTGAAGTGGCGTAACGAGGGTCGAACCCTAAGCGGAACCCGATCCGCCCCGTTCCCATTCCGTTCGCATCGTGCTAACAACCGTGATCCATTCCCCTGCTGACATCGCGTGACAGAGTCCCCATCTATGGGTTCATCTGTACCGCCCCTCCTGCTGACCTCGCGAGCGCGCCATGGCCCCCAAATCGACCCGCCCCGGCAAGGCCGAATTCTCCATCGACGACTTCCTCGGCGAGATCGAGAAGGCCGAGGACATCGCTGCGTCCAAGCCGCTTTATGCCGAGCGCATGAAGAACAAGCGCGCCCTCGATCGCGCCGATGCCGCCGAAAAGCTGGCGGCCTCCGAGCCCAAGACCGCGCTCGAAAAGCGCCGCACCACCAAGTCCAACAACGACACCGCCACCGGCATGGCGAAAAAGACCGGCAAGACCAAAATCAACTCTGTCGACCGCGTCGACTTCTCCGGCCTTGGCGAAGCCCCGCAGGCCGGTTTTGGCCACGTTCCGAGCAAGCCCCTCACCGCCCGCGAGATTTCGCGCGTCGCCGCCGCTGATCCTGAAACCCAGGCCAAGCTGCGCGAAGCGCTCGACGCCTCGGTGAAAAAGAACAAGGCGAAAAAGGGCGAGGATGTCTCCAACGCCCAGACCGTCGGCGTCACCGCCACGGTGAAGGCGCTCGAGCAGATCATCCTCCATGGCCGCAAGGAAGTGGAAGGCTCCGCCCCCTGGGTGCCGCATCGGCCCGAGCGTCCGGCCAAGCGCGGCGAGTCGCGCCCCTTCCGCCTCGCCACCGACTATGTCCCCGCCGGCGACCAGCCCACCGCCATTGCGGAACTCGTGGAAGGCGTCGAGAATGGCGAAACCGACCAGGTCCTCCTCGGCGTCACCGGCAGTGGTAAAACCTTCACCGCCGCCCAGGTCATCGCCCGCACCCAGCGTCCGGCGCTGATCCTCGCGCCCAACAAGACCCTCGCCGCCCAGCTCTACAGCGAGTTCAAGGGCTTCTTCCCCGACAACGCGGTCGAGTATTTCGTCTCTTACTACGACTACTACCAGCCCGAGGCCTACGTCCCGCGCACCGATACCTATATCGAGAAGGAATCGACCATCAACGAGCAGATCGACCGCATGCGCCACTCGGCCACGCGCGCGATCCTCGAACGCGACGACGTCATCATCGTCGCCTCGGTCTCCTGCATCTACGGCATCGGCTCGGTGGAAGACTACACCGCCATGACCATCGACGTGCAGAAGGGCCAGCAGATCGACCAGCGCCAGCTCCTCGCCAAGCTGGTCGCCCTGCAATACAAGCGCGGCGATACCGGCTTCGTCCGCGGCACGTTCCGCGTGCGCGGCGATACGGTGGAAATCTTCCCGGCCCACTACGAGGCCGCCGCCTGGCGCGTTTCGCTGTTCGGCAACGAGATCGAGTCGATCACCGAATTCGATCCGCTCACCGGCAAGAAGTCCGCCGACCTCACCTTCATCCGCGTCTATGCCAATTCACACCACGTGACGCCGCGCACCACGATGAACCAGGCGCTGAAGCTCATCAAATCCGAGCTCGCGGCGCGCCTCCAGGAACTCAACGGCGCCGGCCGTTTCCTCGAAGCCCAGCGCCTCGAACAGCGCACCCTCTTCGATTTGGAAATGATGGAAGCCACCGGCTCCTGCGCCGGCATCGAGAACTATTCGCGCTACTTCTCGGGCCGCAAGCCCGGCGAGCCGCCCCCGACCCTGTTCGAATACCTGCCCGACAATGCGCTGGTCTTCGTCGACGAGTCGCACGTCACCATCGGCCAGCTCGGCGCCATGTATCGCGGCGACCTTCGCCGCAAGGCGACCCTGGCCGAATACGGCTTCCGCCTCCCGAGCTGCATGGACAATCGCCCCCTCCGCTTCGAGGAGTGGAACGCCATGCGCCCGCAATCGGTCTATGTCTCGGCCACCCCCGGCTCGTGGGAAATGGAACAGACCGGCGGCGTCTTCGCCGAACAGGTCATCCGCCCCACCGGCCTCATCGATCCCCCCGTGGAAATCCGCCCGGCCACCCATCAGGTCGACGACGTCATCGACGAGATCCGCCAGACCATTCGCGCCGGCTACCGGACCCTCTGCACCGTCCTCACCAAGAAAATGGCTGAGGACCTCACCGAATACATGCACGAACAGGGCATCCGCGTGCGCTACATGCATTCCGATGTCGACACCATCGAGCGTATCGAGATCATCCGCGATCTCCGCCTCGGCGCTTTCGACGTGCTGGTGGGGATCAACCTCCTCCGCGAAGGCCTCGACATCCCCGAATGCGGCCTCGTCGCCATTCTCGACGCCGACAAGGAAGGCTTCCTCCGGTCCGAAACCTCGCTGATCCAGACCATCGGCCGCGCCGCGCGCAACGTCGATGGCAAGGTGATCCTCTATGCCGACAACATGACCGGCTCCATGGAACGCGCCCTGGCCGAAACCAACCGCCGCCGCGAAAAGCAGATCGCCTATAACGAAGCCAACGGCATCACGCCCCAGAGTGTGAAAGCCCGCATCAGCGACATCATCGACAGCACCGCCGAACGCGACCACGTCACCGTCAGCATCGGCAAGGGCAAGGACGGCAAAGAGAAGACGGTTACCGGCGACAACCTCGCCACGGTCATCAAGGACTTGGAACGGGAGATGCGTGAAGCCGCGACGAACCTGGAGTTCGAGAAGGCTGCCCGCCTGAGAGACGAGGTAAAACGCCTTAGAGAGATGGAGCTCGATACTTTAGAGGGCGAGGTGTCGTAGCAGCTTTCGCAACTTGTGGACTTCGACCCTGCCGCGCAGGGGCAAAACCGCTCCGGTGGAGCGATTTTAGGCGAGAAGACCGTGAGAGCTACGCTCGAACGGCGGAGAAGGCGGCGCGGCTACGCGACGAAGTCTAACGCCTGGGCGAAATGGAACTCGATACCTTGGCGGGAGAGATTTCGAAGCCGCTTCCTCGAATTTTCGGGACTTCGACCCGGCCGCTACGGCGAAATCGGAGCGATTTCAAGGGAGGAGGCCATGAGAGCTATGCTTGAATGGCAAGCAAGGCTGCGCGACGAGGTCAAGCGGTTGCGGGAGATGGAGTTGGATACGCTGGAGGGCGAGGTGAGCAAACTCACTTGGTAGATGGAGTGGCATACGCTGATATCGTAGCCGGTGCCACGTCTCGCACCTCCGCAGTGCCCGAGCAACTTATCCTTGGACGCATCTTCACGGTTCTAATACTGATTCAGCATAGCTTGTGGTACCCGTACAGTCACAAATCATCCGGACAGTTCAGTGGCATCGCCCAAAACATCAACGACAGAGGCGTATAAAAGTCGGCGCTGGAAGGCGCACGTCAACAGCCTAGGCAAAGTCTCTCAAGCTGAAATTGAGGTAGCACCGCTGCTTCTGCTTCTCGGGAAAAATAACACGGGCAAAAGTTATGTCGCCTCCACGATTTGGGCACTGACAAGTGTTTGGGAAATACTCCTCAGCTCGGCTTCACCGCTCCCAAAGTGGTGGATAGATTTTTACAATGATGCCTGGGAAGTTGGAGGATCGATCACTATAAACCAGCGACATAGCAATTCGCTCTGTCGTATGTGAACAAAATACTCAAAAAAGACGCAGGAAAATTCTGCGAAAGGCTTTTCGCATTCCGAGGGTTCGAAAAGACTGAACTGTCGATCGAGCCAGAAGCGCTTTCTGTCGGACATGTTGCATCGATATCGACCGTACAGGCACGCGGCAATAGTTCAACAGATACCAGAAGATTTTCGTTAGTGGCGGCAAACGGATTTCCGCTCTACGAAATCATCATGTCCAGCAACACTAATGTTGATTTCTGGAGGCGCTATGTTTTTAGCGCAATCTTGGAGTTCACGTTATTTGGCGGCCGGTACGCCACTTTTGATGGCGTGTATCTTCCCGCAGCGCGAACAGGGCTCGTTCTTGCCCATAGGGCCCTAACTACCCGCGGCGCGTCCGGGCTCCTTCCTCAAGAAAACACTCCAAAGCTAAGCCGGCCCCTGGCCAGTTTCGTAGAAAATTTTGCACGCTCTTACTCGGGCCAAGACCAGCACAATATCGCTGATTGGGTACAAGACCAAATTTTTGAAGGGGAGGTCGTCGCAAATCCCGTAACTGCCGAGTTGCATTACAAAGCCAATAACGGGGAAGTTGTTCCGTTGCACGCAACCTCGTCGATGATAACAGAGTTAGCACCATTCATAATGATGCTTAAGGCTGACCGCCTATTTGATCGACTGGTTTTTGAGGAGCCTGAAGCACATCTGCATTTGTCCGCTCAGCGCACTATGGCACGTGCCGTCGCGCGATTGGTGAATTCCGGGGTCCAGGTCACCGTTACCACTCATAGCGACACGTTCTTGCAACAGCTAAACAATCTTATTCAGATGCATAATCATCCGAATAAGGAAAACATGATGCAGGAAAATGGATATTCCCCCGAGGATTTAATCAATCCGGAGTTCGCTAAAGCCTATGAATTCACTAGCTCTAATCATGAAACTTTGGTTGCTTCAGCTCCATTGACGACGAATGGCTTTGCAGTTGCAACGCTCAATGATGTGCTCATCGACTTATCTAGCGAAACACTGCGCCTGCAGGACTAAAATGGATATACTAGTCGACGGCCGCCTGAAGTATTTTCGTGAGCAGCATGTTAAGAAAGTTTCGCACGTTGTAGAAGTCGTCGAAATGGAGGCTGACGGAGCAGGAACTGCAAAGTTCGCAGTTCTAGGGGAAGCGGTTAGCCTAAAGGGAATAAGACAGAAATCCATGCTCCACGCATTGCGTTCTGGCCGGTGCGCTGATGGAGCGTTTATTACATTCGATGAAAACGGCGCCCACCTGCATCTTGTGGAACTCAAAAGCAGCCTCACAATTGGAAAATGGCTTCAGGCCATAGAACAATTTTGTGGAATGTATTTTGTAGCGTCTGCGATATCACATCTGTTAGGATATAGCAATTTCTTTTCAATTACTTGTTATCTGGCTCTGGACGAAGACAAGATTACAAATGGGATTTCGTCTTCACCCGTCTTCTTGAAAACACTCACTGGCGGCAAAGAGACTTTAGGTGATGTTGAGAGCTGGGCAAAGAATGTCGTTCCACTACCTTTCGACAAGGCCCCACTCAAGACAGGCATACGAATTAACGGCAACGTAGACTTTGGCCTTGTGGGCTGACTTCTAGCTCTGCCTACAATCCTCGCGCGGCCTTCTCACTAGGTTGAGTAAGGGAACTCCCGATAACCCCATCCTATCCCCCCAATAAAAATCCTTCGTTGGACGCAACACCCGTCCAGCGCCACACTCCTCTCATGACATCAGCGCTTCTCTCCAATGGCGGCCCGCCGCTTGATGATGATGACAGCCACACCCCGCCCTGGGGCAGGAATGGCATTGGTCGCTATTTCGAATGGGCTGCGGCGAAGAAGAAGGCCTTCGACGCGCCCTTCGATATCGCAAGGCTCCGCACCCAGCGCGCCGCGCTGATCGGGCTGACCTATGAGGAATATGCGTTGGAGATCCTCGAACGCGGGCGGTATCTCGGGGCCAGCGATGGCGAGCGGATCGCGCAGATCGTGGCCAGGCGCGGGGTGAGGTATTGAGGCACTCCGACTCCACCCCACCGGTCGTCACCCTCGGGCTGGACCCGAGGGCTCTGCACTTGCCGGCATAGTCGGTGGCGCAGAAGAAAGTGGAACGCCCTCGGGTCAAGCCCGAGGGTGACGATCCATGTGTTTGGAACTTTCACGACGATTCCGGGCACCAATAGCGCTACACCGCGATTTCGTCCCACAGGTCCCGCCATTCCGGGTTGTTCTCTTCGATCAGCGCAATTTTCCACGTCCGGTACCAGCGCTTGAGCGATGTTTCGCGCTGAATGGCCGAGCCGATCAATTGATGTTCCTCGAACCAGACGAGGCGCTTGATTCCCTTGGCCTTGGTGTAGCCGGCCACAAGCCCTTCGCGGTGTTCGTAGACACGGCGCACCAGATCATTGGTCACACCGATACAGGTCTGGCCATGGCGCATATCAGCAAGGATGTAGACGAAGGCGCGCATGCCGATATCTTCAAGTGGAACGCCCTCGGGTCAAGCCCGAGGGTGACGAGCCGGTGGGTGCGGAACGAACGCGCCAAAAAAGATATCCCCGCTGTAAGCACCCTCCCCTATTCTCCTCCATCCCCGCCAGTTACGCGGTCCCGACGCACTTCGGGACGTCCCGCAGGGCCAGACGCGCCAGTGGCGCGGCTGGAGGCCCGAAGGCCTTGAGCGCTTGGAGCGATCCGAAGGGCAAATCTCTCCAGTGGAGAGATTTGAGCGAACAAGGCGCGAAACGGTAGGGCGGGGAGAACAAGAAAACTTATCCCCGCTCCAAAACCCTCCCTTATCCTTCCCCCATCCCCGCCAGTTACGCGGTCCCGACGCAGGGTCGGGCGGGGAGGATCGGATGAGGGAGGCGTCCCTCTGCGTGGGTAGAAAACTTCGGCGCTGCCTGGCGTCCAGCAGAACGGTTCCCCCGAAAGCGGAGCCCGGACGATGGAAACCACATTCAGGGCAGCGCGGATGCGCCGGCAGCCGGACCCCAAAGGTACCGCCTGAGGACCGGGCCCCCTAAGCAAGCCGATATCCGTGACGGGCGGCCCTTGGCTCCCCATCTGACTACCAGGCTCGAGTCAAAGGCCGCCCGTTACCCGTGAACCCCGGTTAGGGTTCGGCGAAAGCGCAAGCCGTCTGGCCGGGCGCGATTTCAACACGTCCGGACGTCCGGCAGACGCCGGCTTATCCCCGCCCCTCTCCACCGGGCGCACACTGCCCGAAACTTGCGAGGATGCCATGACCACACCAAATCTCGGCCCGAAAGCCATCGACGCCTATAACCGCTTCGCCAAGGAGCTCGCCGCCTTCAACTATGCGCTGCGCTTCGCCAAACCGTCCGGGCCGGTCGACAGCCACACGCTGTTCACCCTCAACGGGTTGATCATGGTGGCGCGGCGGCTGTTCCGGCGCCATCCCGACCTGCCGCGCTTTTACCAAGTGGACACGCAGGGCCCGATGACCCAGGCCGATCTGGTCATCACCGTCGCGCGCCTCACCGCGGCGAGCCTTCATTTCGAGGACCGCTATGCCCATCTCAAGGTGGGCGCCGCGGCGATCGAGGAGATGGAAGACCGCAGCCGGCGGCGTTGAACCCGATATGGCTCTGGATCATTGAGTGACGAGACAGTAAGAGGAGGCCCTCATGCGCGCCCTCGTAAAATTCTCCATCGCCGCCACCGCCCTTGTCGCCCTCGCGACGCCGGCTCTGGCCCTCACCGTCACCGCCCGCGTCTCGGGCGGCAATATCCCGGTTTATGCCGGGCCCGACGATCGCTTCGAAATCGTCGGCTACCTGGCCCAGGGGCAGGAAATCCCCGTCGACCAGTGCACCCAGACCGATAGCGACAGTGATCGCGGTTCCTGGATCGGCGATGCCGGACACACGCTCTGGCCGGCCAATGCCACCACCTATTGCCGCATTCCCGACTATGGCTGGGTGGCCCGCTCCTACATTGTCGGCCGCGGCCTCATCAACGTCACCCCGCCCGACTTCCTCGGGCCGGGGTGGTAGGGATTTGGGGTGAAGCGTTTCCACCAACCCAGCTGTCACCCCGGCGAAGGCCGGGGCCCATTTTGAGATCTCAGGCTGGACCCCGGGTCAAGCCCGGGGTGACAGTCGAGGGTTGACGGGATGCCTAAACCCAGCCCTGCAATTCCCGGCGCACCATGGTCTCGATATAGTCCATGCCACCTTGGGAAGCGTTGAGGCAGGGAATATAGGCATAGTTCTCCCCGCCGGCTTCCAGGAACGTATCCTTGCCGCCCATGGCGATTTCTTCCAGCGTCTCGATACAGTCGGCCGAAAAAGCCGGAGCCAGGATGGCGACCTTCTTGATGCCCTTTTTGGGCAATTCGCCGAGGGTCTTGTCGGTATAGGGCTGCAGCCATTCGGTCGGCCCGAAACGGCTCTGGAAGGTGACCATCAGCCTTTCCTTGTCCCAGCCCAGATACTCGCGCAGGAGGCGCGTCGTCTTGTGGCACTGGCAATGGTAGGGGTCGCCCTTCTTGAGGTAGTCGACCGGCATGCCGTGGTAGGAGGTGATCACAAGGTCGGGCTCGAAATCCAGTTTGGCAACGCCATCGCGGATCGAATTGCCCAGCGTGGCGATATAGGCCGGGTCGTCGAAATAGGCCGGCGCGGTGCGCACGGCCGGTTGCCAGCGCATGGCCCTCAGGGCGTCGAAAGCCTTGTCATTGGCCGTCGCCGTCGTGGTCGCCGAATATTGCGGATAAAGCGGCACCAGGAGAATGCGCTGGCATCCGGCCGTCTGCATTTTCTCCAAGACGCTCTGGGTCGAGGGATTGCCGTAACGCATGGCGAAATCGACCACGATATCCTCGCCCTCGAGGCGCCGTGCTAGATTTTCAGTCTGCTCGCGGGTGATCACCCTCAGGGGGCTTTCGTTCTTCTCCCGGTCCCAGATCTGGGCATAGGCGTGCCCTGCCTTTTGTGGCCGAACACTGAGGATGAAGAAATTGAGGATCGGCCACCAGAGCCACTTGGGCGTCTCGATGACGCGCGGATCGGAGAGGAACTCCTTGAGATAGCGCCGCACGCTCCAGTAGTCCGTCCCATCCGGCGTGCCCAGATTGAGCAGCACGACGCCGATCTTCTGCTTGGGCACGGGGGGATGATTGGGCGGGAGAAGATTGGACATCGGGGCCAGTTTGGAAGAGTTCCAGTGTGGGCGGCACCATAGCGGTTTGCGCCCCGATCGCAAGGCGGCGATGGGTCGCGCCGGCTTTTGCGCGAGATCAAGGACGGGGCCGCTAGAGGCTCGCGACCAGCAGGAGGACACCAAAGGCCAGCACGCAGACGGCACCTAGCAGTTCGGCCCACCAGACGATGGTTCCCGCCAGCGCGCTGTCGGTTCCACCGATCCGTCCGGCGAGGCCCTTCGCACTCACCGCCACGGTCGCCAGGGCCGCCACGGTGATCGCGGTGCCCAGGCCCATCAGCAGCACGGCAACTATCCCCGCTGCCAGCAGACCCTGCGATAATGCAAAGACCAGGACCACCAAAGCGCCTGAACAGGGGCGCAGGCCAACGGCGAGGACCACGCCCAGTTGCTCGCGCCAGTTACCCTTCAGGTCCCGAGGAGCGACAGCGTGATGCATATGGTCGTGGTGGTGGTGATCATGATCATGATCATGATCGTGCTCGTGGTCATGATGGTGATGATCATGGTCGTGGCGGTGGTTATGCCCACCCCAGCCGAACACCTTGCGCAGCACCAGCCAAAGGCCAAGCAGGGCCACCATGGCGTAGGAGACGACGCCGACCCAGTGCGCCGCGTCGCCGAGTGCGACACTGCCGAGCCGAAGCACGCCGGCCAGGATCAGCACAAAGCCGATGGCCACCAGCGACTGCATCAGCGCCGACAGCCCGCTGAGGACGATGCCCCGGCGCAACTGGCTTTCATTGGCCAGCACATAGGAGGAAATCACCACCTTGCCGTGTCCCGGTCCGGCAGCGTGGAAGACGCCATAGAGGAGGCTGAGGCCACCGAGCACCCAGAATGCCGTCCAGTCCGTGCGCAGGGCATTGAGCGAGCTGGTCATGGCCGCGTAAAAGTCGGTCTGCTGTTGCTGCAGCCAGCCGAAGAAACCGGTGCGCGGCAGCGCGAGGCCGACCTCCGCAGGTGGGCCGCCAAAGGGCGTTGCCGGCCGGGCGGCGCCGACATCGTTGACGGCCTCGAGAGCCGTGGTGGCAATTGGCGCGGTCGCGCCGCAGGCCGCGACGATCAGGCCCTGCGTGCCCCGCATGGCGGCGGCAAGGTCGGGCGGCAGTTCCAGCACTTCCGGTCCGAGGGCATAGAGCCGCTCTTCCACCTCGGCCGACATCGGCACTGGCGGCACCAGTTCCACGGAACACCCCTCCGGCGCATTCTCAAGCACCACGTCGGCAGCGGAATGGGTGGTAATCGCCACGTAGTACTCGGGATCATAAACGCCCAGCTCGAACCGCTCGCCCAGGGGCTGCGGCTCCACCGCGTCGATGGAAAAGCTCAGGGTCACTCGGTTGTCCTGGTAGACCATGCCCTGGTCGCCGGCTGCGGTGAACCTCATGCCGTCACCGGCAAAGGTGTAGAAGCCGAAATCGCTGAGGCCGAGCATGTTCTCGTCAGCCAGCGCCTGCATTTCGTCGGGCGTGACGCTGCCATCGCCATTGGTGTCCAGCCCCTGCACCATCCACACGGAAAAGGCAGTGTCGAACGTCCAGTCAAAGTGGAGGCGCGCGACCCGGCCGGCCTCGTCGAGACCGATCGTGGTCTTTGCGTCGATCATGATGTGCGGGTGCGCCGACACGGGCTGCGCCAGCCCCAGCGCCACCAGCACCGCACCGATCAACAGTCTCGCAATTGCAGCCAAGAAATGCCCCTAATGCACGGGATGGATGCCAAACCACTCCACCAGGTGATCGATCAGTGCCCGCACCTTACCGGCCAGGTGCCGGCGATGCGGATAAACGGCCTGCAAGGTTTGGCCAGTGGGCAGGAAGTCCACCAGAACCGGCACCAGCTCGCCCGTTTTCACGGATGGCTCCGCCAGATAGGAGGGCAATACGACGAAACCGAGACCCGCAATGGCCGCGGTGCGTGCCGCCAGCGGCGAGTTGACCCGCACCGGCCCGGTCACCGGCACGGAAATCGTCTTGCCGTCCTCGGTAAAGCGCCAGTTCGATTGCCCCTGAAGGTTCACATCGACGATGCAGGGCATGTGCCGAAGGTCCTCAGGATGCTTCGGCGTGCCGACGCGCTTGATCAGGTCCGGCGAGGCACCCATGACCACATGCATGTCCGCGATCTTGCGGGCGATCAGCGAGGAATCGGCCAGCGTCGAAATCCGCAGCGCGACATCGACGCCCTCATCGACGAGGTCGACATAGCGATCTTCGAGCCGCAGATCGAGCGTCACCTTGGGATATTGCGCGAGATAGGAAAAAATGGCCGGCGCGAGCGTGCTTTCGCCAAAATTGCGAGGTGCCGAAATCCGCAACATGCCGCGCGGCTCCGCCGTCTGGTCGGCAATGGTCGCGTCGAGGTCATCGAGCTGTTGCAAGAGGCTCGAGGCTTCCCGGTAATAGGCCTCGCCGGCTTCGGTGAGGCTCAACCGGCGCGTCGTGCGATTCATCAGCCGGACGCCCAGATAGTCCTCGAGATCCGTCACATATTTGCTGAGCAGCGCCTTGGACCGTCCATGCTGGCGGGCCGCGGCGGAAAAGCCGCCGGCATCGAAAACCTGCACAAAGGCACGGATGCGGGAAAGATCCTGTGTCATGGCGGTCCGTTCATCCCCGGAAGAGCAATGGACGCATAACTCATCTGCGCTGGGTGAACAATAACGCCGCTTGGTCGTTGAGCGATTAACGATAGGATACAAGCTCAATCGACGCCCACATGGAGTTCGGACTATTTTCGTGCCTATGTCCAGACCTTCCTCCCGCTCCGCGCTCTACCGGCTCATCGAAGCCGGCCAGCTCGCCCACAAGGCGCTGCTGGTTCCCGTGGTAGAGAAGGGCCTCGAACCCGGTGATGATGCGGTGCTGTTCGTGCTCGGCCGCTCCGGCACCACGGAAGCCGAACTGGCTGACGAACTTGGTCTTTCGCGGGACATGCTCACTGTCCGTCTCGAACGGCTGGCCGCGCGGGACTTCATTGCGCGCCAGGCCGTCGGTCCAGAGCTTGAGCCGGGCATTGCGCTGACCGAGCGGGGACTGCGCATCCGCAATGCCCTCGCCGATCATTGGGCCCAGCTCGAAGAAGCGCTGATGGGCGAACTCAAGCCCAAGAGCCGCAAGAAGTTCGGTGAGGCGCTGGGGCGCTTCGTGGAGCTGCTACGCCTCTAGTCCTTCGGGGCTGGAACAGATGGCTTAACACCCCGTTCAGCCTGGGTTCATCCAGAAAGGTGTTTCTTGTGTGCAAGGCAGCAATGCCAGCCACAGGGAAAGGAATTCGACCATGGCCCTCAGGAAAAAACTCGCAACTTCAGGCCTCGCCGCTTTGGCCGTCCTCGCCACGACCGCAGCCGCCTTCGCCGCACCCGCCACCGCGACCGGCAGCGTCAACGTACGCACCGGGCCCGGCACCGGCTATGCCGTTGTCGATACGCTGCGCCGCGGCCAGCAGGTCGAGGTGCAGCACTGCCGCGGCAGTTGGTGTTTCGTGGAAAAGCGCGGTCCTGACGGCTGGGTCTCGGCCAATTATCTCAGCATGGGCCATCATGGTGGCTGGGATGACGACTGGGACAATGATTGGCGCCCGCGTCCACCCCGTCCGCAGCCCCCGGTCTGGGACCCCTACCCGCCGCGCCCGCCGCACTGGAATCCGCGCCCGCCGCGTCCGCAGCCGATCTACCCGAGCAATCCGGGCGCCAGCATGTGCTTTAACGGCCCCAACGGCTACTTCTGCGTCGGCACCTGATCTGCAGATTGGAAAATCCGAGCGCCGCCCTTCGGGGCGGCGTTTCATTTGCCGGCGCGCGTGACGGCCTCGACCATGGCGAGGGTCTCTGGACTGGCACCGGCAAGGGCCGCCTCGACCTCGCCAGCGAACCGCTTGCCAAGCCCGGTCAGCAGCATCGCAAGGTCCCGCTGAGCCCGCCAGATGTCGTCGGCGGCGTCGCCGTCCCAGTCGGGCAGCTCATCGCGTTCCCCTGCCAGCCGATCCATCCAGCGGACGATAGCCGCCACATCGTCAGCCCCGAGAAGCCCGACAGCAGCAGCGATATCGGCTTGTGAGAGGGCGCTGCCTGGCGGCTGCCTGTCCGCCAGAACGCGCTGAAACTTCAGCATCTACTCGACCATCAGCCGGTCGATGTCGATCCCGCGCTTTTCCAGCGGCGCACGCATGCGGCGCGACAGGAATTCATTGGTCCCATAGGTCACGATGGCACCGATGGCGGCGACGATGCCAAAAGTGATCCAGCCATCTTGGCCGCCCGCTACTGCCGCGGCGATGACGCTGGCGGCGCCGCAGCCGAGCACGATCCAGCCCTTGCGCTGTTCAGCCACTTTGAGGTTGCGGGCGCCCGAATGCAGCAGGTCGCGCAACTCGCTATCGCTCATGGCGGCGAGATCCGGGCTGCGGCGCTCGCGCCGTATCGTCTCGATATAGGCGTCGACGCGCCGCATGGTCAGCGCCTCGCGCTGGCTCGACTGTTTCTTGTGCGTCAGCATGGTCCAGCCGCCTCCGAGCAGCAGCAGCACCACGGCGATTTCAATGAGCCAGATCATTGCGCGCTTCTCCCTTCAAGGACCAGAGTCCAGTGCACACATGCCCTTTGCAGGGCCTCGGTTCAAGACCTTGGCTATTCGACCGGCACGGCCTCCTCGGGGGCCTTGGGCACGCGCCTGGCCCGCTCGCGCGCCATCACCACGAGCCCCGCCCCGACAATGACTGTCGCGCCAACTAGGGAAATCGCGTCGATCCACTGCCCGAACACCAGGATCGAAAGCACGATCGCCCACGGCAGCGAGAAATAGTTGAAGGGCTGCAATACACTGGCCGGCGCCATCGTCAGGGCGACGGTCATGAGACCGTGGCCGGCGCAGGTGGTGATCATCACCACCACCACCAGGGCAAAATCCGTCCATGCCATGGGCTGCCAGAAGAAGATGCCTACGCCGCCCGATAGCACCAGGCCGACCAGCGCCGCATAGGTCATGCTTGTGGCCGCACTGTCGATGGCTGTCACCTTGCGGGTAATGACGATATAAAGCGCATAGAGCGCCGCCGAGGCCAAAGCGAACCCGGCGCCCAAGTCGAGCGGCACGCCGCCGGGCCGCATGATGATCAGCGCGCCGACAAAGCCCGCGCCCACCGCCGCAAAACGGAACACCCCGACCTTTTCGCCCAGTACCGGAATGGCGAACAGCGTCACCAGCAGCGGATAAACGATGACGATGGCCTGCAGCTCGCCCAGTGGCACCGTTTGCAGCGCCAGCGCGAAGAACCAGATATCAGCCATCAACAGCACGCCCCGCAGGATCTGCGTCTTGGGCGCCCGCGACCGCAACGCCTGGCGCAACGGCGCCTGCCGCGCCACCAGCACCAGCGCGAAGATGGCAAAGCCCCAATAGCGCATCATGGTGATCTGGAAGGGCGAATAGTCCTGCACCAGGATCTTGGCGATCGCGTCCTGGATGCCGAAAACGCCGATGGTGACGAGGGTGAGGGCAATGCCGCGCCCGATCTGGTCGGTGCGCTCGATATGGGGCGTCATGAAGGAACTCGAATCAAATACGACCCGCAACGCACCGGCCGCGAGGCACTGCGAACTTACTGCAGGGCTCAGCTCTTCGCCATGGATGACTTGATGAGACCGGCGACGACGGTCAGCAGGCCACCGCCAAGCAGGCTGGTCACGGTCTGCCCAGCCAGCGCCCCGAAGTCGAGCGACCCCGCGGTTCCCGCTGCACCGGCGGCTGCACCCACCAGTGTATCAAGACCGGGAATCATTCCCGCCAGCCAGGTGCCGCCCAGGCCGCCGATGGCGCCGACGATTGAGTTGCCTGCAGTGCCGAGATTGAGGCGCTTTGCCAGTTGACCCACGACATTGCCGCCGGCGCCGCCTGCCAGCAATTGCACCAGGATGGGTACGATCACGTCCATGCCAGTCCCCCTCTCTTTGCCGGGCCTCCCGCCCCGCCTATGAACGCTACGTCTCTTTGCAGTTCCGGCAAAGCATAAACCCCTGCTGTCATGCGGTGGCAGTACGCGAGGCTATCTTCGCTTTGCCCCCGGAGGCCGATTGAAGCTCGGCCCCGTTCCGGCCTATGGTCCCGCCGATGTCTGACACGCACGCTCCCGTTCCGAATCAAGCCGCCCCGGTTGCTCTCGTCACCGGTGCCGGCGACCGCATCGGCGCCGCCATTGCGCTGGCCCTGTCCGCTCAGGGCTATGCCGTGGTGATCCATTTCCGCTCCGACGAAACGGCTGCCGCGGCAACCAGGGACCGCATAACGAGCGCCGGTGGCCGCAGCGAAATCCTCAAAGCAGACCTAGCCGACCGCAGCCAGCGTGCCAGCGTTGTCGCCCGCGCCGCCGCTCCATTTGGTCCGCTGACCCTTCTCGTCAACAATGCGTCAACCTTCGAGCCCGACAGCGCCCGCGATGTTGACGAAAAGCTCTGGGATGCCCATTTCTCGGTACATGCCGAAGCGCCGATCTTCCTTGCTCGCGACTTTGCCGCGCAGCTACCGGCCAGCGCCGAGGGCAACATCATCAACATAGTCGATGAACGCGTGCTTACCCCCAGCCCGGCCTATTTCAGCTATTTCCTGTCCAAGTCCGTGCTCTGGACCGCCACCCAGACGCTGGCGCAGTCGCTCGCGCCGCAGATTCGCGTCAACGCCATCGGCCCCGGTCCGGTCCTGCCCAATGCCCGCCAGACCCAGGAAGAGTTTGATCGCTCGGTGGACAGCCTGCCGCTCAAGCGCAATGCCGGTCCCGAGGCGATTGCCCAGGGCGTCCTCAATATCCTCGCCATGCCCGCCTTCACCGGCCAGATGCTGGCGCTCGATGGCGGTCAGCATCTCGCCTGGCCGAGCCGTCGCGCCCCGACCCCACGATCATGACTGACCTGCCCGTTACGCCCCCGCCCCCCTCCGGTCCGGAGGTCATCCGCGCTTTCGTGCGGACCCTGCCCTCCGCCCCGGGTGTCTACCGGATGCTCGATGCCGAAGGCGGCGTCATCTATGTGGGCAAGGCTCGCTCGCTCAAGTCCCGCGTCACCAACTACACCCGGCCCGAAGGCCTGCCGGTGCGCATCCAGCGCATGATCGCGGCCACGGTCTCGATGGAGTTCGTGCGCACCGAGACTGAGTCCGAAGCGCTGCTGCTCGAAGCCAATCTCATCAAGCGCCTGAAGCCCCGCTTCAACGTGCTGCTGCGCGACGACAAGAGTTTTCCCTATATCCTCATCGCCACCGACCACGAGGCGCCCGAGCTGACCAAGCATCGCGGCTCGCGCCGTCGCAAGGGTCACTATTTCGGCCCCTTCGCCTCGGCCGTCGCCGTCAGCCGCACCATTGCCAGCCTGCAAAAGGCCTTCCTGCTGCGCAACTGCTCGGACAGTTTCTACGCGGCCCGTACCCGGCCTTGCCTGCAATACCAGATCAAGCGCTGCGCCGGCCCCTGCACCCGCGAGATTAGCCTCGAAGGCTATGCCGAACTGGTCGAGGATGCCCGCCAGTTCCTGTCCGGCAAGTCCGATGCGGTGCGCGGCCACCTCCAGGCCGATATGCACAAGGCCGCCGAAGACCTCGACTTCGAGCGTGCCGCCCTGATCCGTGACCGCCTCTCCGCCCTTGCTCTGGTGCAGTCGCAAGGCGACGCCACGGCGCGCTCGGTCGAGGAAGCCGACGTCTTTGCTATCCACCACGAAGGCGGTCAGTTCTGCGTGCAGGTTTTCTTTTTCCGCGCCTTCCAGAACTGGGGCAACCATGCCTTCCGCCCCAAGGCGGATGACAGCCTCACGGATGCCGAAGTGCTCGAAGCCTTCATTGTGCAGTTCTACGAAGATCGCACCCCACCCAAGCTGGTCCTGCTCAGTCACGACATGTCGGAACCCGAGCTGATCGAGGAAGCGCTTTCCACCCGCGCCGGCCGCAAGGTCCGCCTCGAAGTGCCCCAGCGCGGCGAAAAGCGCGACCTCGTCAACCATGCCCTCAACAATGCCCGCGAAGCGCTTGGTCGCCAGCTCGCCGAAGGCGCATCCAACCGCACCCTGCTCGAAGGTGTTGCCGACATTTTCGGGCTCGAAGAGGTGCCGCGCCGCATCGAGGTCTACGACAACTCCCACATTTCGGGCACCAACATGGTCGGCGCCATGGTGGTGGCCGGCGAGGAAGGCTTTTCCAAGAAGCACTACCGCACCTTCAACATCAAATCCGACATTTCGGCCGGTGACGACTTCGGCATGATGCGCGAAGTGCTCACCCGCCGTTTTGCCCGTCTGGCGTCGGAAAGCGAGACCGACGCCGAGGATGAACAGACCGGCATGCCCGATTGGCCCGACGTGGTCTTCATCGACGGCGGCGCCGGGCAGATGAGCGCCGTACGCGGTGTCATTGCCGGGCTGAACCTGCCCAAGGAAGTGACCTTCATCGGCATCGCCAAGGGTGAGGAACGTGATGCCGGGCGCGAAAAATTCTTCATGGAAGGCAAGGACGCCTTCATGCTGCCGCACCGCGATCCCGTCCTCTACTACGTCCAGCGCCTGCGCGACGAAGCTCACCGTTTCGCCATCGGCACCCATCGCGCCAAACGCAAGAAGGACGTGGTGAAAAACCCATTGGACGAAATCGAAGGCATCGGCCCGACGCGCAAGCGCGCCCTGCTCCACCATTTCGGCTCCGCCAAGGCTGTCGCCCGCGCCTCCCTGGCCGACCTGGAATCGGTGCCCACCATCTCGAAAGCCATGGCACAACTGGTCTACGACCATTTCAATCGGACGTGATTTCACTCCACCTGCGACCGACCACGATTGTCACCCCGGCGAAGCCGGGGCCCATCCTGAGATCTCAAGATGGATCCCAGCCTTCGCCGGGATGACAGCCGGTGTTTGGACAAAAACAAAACTGTCGAAATTCCCGCCCTCATCCGTCGCCTCGACACACCACTTAGGGAGCCCAAGAATGAAATTCCTTACCATGGTCAAGACGCTCAATCCTGAGGTCGCCAGCCAGCCGCCAGCGGCGCTCATGGCGGCCATCGTTCAACTCGGCATGGAAGCCGGCGCCAGGATGACCGAGACCGGCGGCATGGCCCTGGCCGGCACTGTCACCACCCGCAAGGGTCAGATGATCACCGACGGCCCCTTCGCCGAGGCCAAGGAAATGGTCGGCGGCTACGCCATCTACGAACTCGAGACCGACGCCGAGGTGGTGGCCTGGACCACGCGCTTTGTCGAACTGCATCGCCAGCACTGGCCTGAATGGGACGGGGAGGTCACCGTGCTCCAGCTCCAGCAGTTCAGCATGGCCGGCTGAGGCAAATCCCTTTCACCCCGGCAAGAATCGGCTAGCTTCTCGCCGGGGAGAATTCTGATGGCACCGATTATTTCCGCAGTTGGCGTGGGCAAGACCTTTCGCCAGCTCAAGCGTCAGGCCGGTTTCGGCGGCGCCCTTCGCGGTCTCGTGTCGCGTGACTACACCGAAATCCGCGCCGTCGAAGGCATCGCCTTTTCCATCGAGCCCGGTGAAGCGGTCGGCTATCTAGGTCCCAACGGCGCCGGCAAGTCGACCATGATCAAGATGATGACGGGCATCCTGACGCCCAGCGCCGGGACGCTGTCGGTGCTTGGGCGAGAACCGCATTCGAACCGAATCCTCAATGCCCGCGACATCGGCGTTGTCTTCGGCCAGCGCAGCCAGCTCTGGTGGGATCTGCCGGTGCGCGACAGTTTCGAGCTCAACCGCCACATCTACGATATTCCCGATAGCCGCTTCGCGGACAACCTCGCCTATCTTACGCAAATGCTGGATATGGGCTCCTATATCGGCCGGCCCGTCCGTCAGCTCTCGCTCGGCCAGCGCATGCGCGCCGAGATCGCCATGGCGCTGCTGCATGATCCGAAGATCCTGTTCCTCGACGAACCCACGATCGGCCTCGATGTCGTCGCCAAGGATGCGGTGCGCAGATTCCTCGCCGAAATCAACCGCGAGCGCGGCACCACCATCATCCTCACCACCCACGATCTCGTCGATATCGAGCAGATTTGTCCGCGCCTCATCATGGTCGATGACGGCAAGCTGCTGTTTGACGGAGAACTGAGGCACCTGCGCGCCACTCTTGGGTCGCGCCGCCGGCTGACGCTCGAATTCGCCACCGATCCGGGCCCGCTGACCCTCAAGACGGCGACGCTCGCTGCCGACGAAGGCGCGGCCAAGCACTATCTGCTCGAGAACGAAGCCGTCTCCCTCATCGACGTGCTCAACGAGGTCGGCCCCGCCCATGGCCTCAAGGACATCAAGCTCGAAGAGCCCGACATCGAGGAGGTGATCCGCACCTTCTACCTCAACAAGCCCAAGCTCGCCGGGTCAGCGCCATGAAACTGAGCGCCTACCCCGCCTTCACCCATTCCGCCTTCCAGTCCCGCCTCGCCTATCGCAATCAGGTCTGGGCCAATGCCTTCGGCGATCTAGTGAACGTCTTTGCCCGCATTGCCATCTGGTCCGCCGCCTATGCCGGCATGACCGTGGTCGACGGCGTCACGCTGCCGGAAATGGTGACCTATGCCGTGCTGGTGGGCACGGTGCTGCGCTGGGACCATGCCCGTCTGCTCCATGAGGTTGGCGACGCCGTCCGCACCGGCGACGTCGCCGTCTATCTTCTCAAGCCCCTGCACTACCCCTTTGCCATCCTCGCCAGCCATGTCGGCCACTACGCCTTCAGCTTTGTCACGGTGACCATTCCAGTCGTGCTGATCGTCGGTTTCACGGCCGGGCTGATGCCCCCGGCCAGTCTTTTTCACGCCGCCCTGTTTCCGGTGTTCTGGCTGCTGTCGTGGCTCGTCATGTTCTGCATCGCGACGCTATGCGGCCTGCTTGCCTTCTGGCTGCTCACCGCCTTCTCGCTGGAATGGTTCCTGATGGGCATCATGCTGCTGTTCTCAGGCGCTGTCGTGCCCATGTGGTTCCTGCCCCCGGCGCTGGCCACTCTCTTCAGCTATCTGCCCTTTGCCTGGGTCCACTACTATCCGGCGGCGGTCTATCTCGGTAAGCTGGACCCCACTTCGACCTGGCTGCATCTGGGCATGGGTCTCGGCTGGCTTGCTCTTCTCGCTGCGGCTGTCGCATGGCTCTGGTCGCGCGCCCGCCACCGCATCATCGTGCAGGGAGGCTGATCATGCAGCGCCCCCTCGTCGTCATCCCGCATCTGGTCCGCATGTATGTGCGCACCCGCTTCGAATACCCCGGCGCCACCATGCTCGGATGGCTGTCCCAGATCGTCGCCTATGGCGGGATATACACAGCCATCGCCCTGATCGTCACCCGCTTCGGCAATCTGGGCGGCTGGATATGGCCAGAAATGGCCCTGTTGCTGTCCTTTCATCTCCTCGCCTATTCGCTCGGAGCATCGTTCAGCTTCACGCAGTTTCGCGACATCGAGGAAAAAGTCCGCCTCGGCACCTTCGATGCCGTGCTGGTCAAGCCTATCGGCGCCTGGACCTATCTGGTCTTCTCCGGCATCAATATCGGCTATGCCGGCCACGTTCTGCTCGCCCTCGGCCTCATGGCATGGTCGCTGCCCCAGGTCGGGGCCGACTGGACGCCGCTCACCGTGCTGTTCTTCCTCGCCACCCTGGTCAGTTCGGCGGCCATGGTCTGCGCCACCATGACCATGATCGGCGCCACGGCCCTGGTCTGGGTCAAGTCGAGCCACCTCTATTCGATATTCTTCGGCTTCTGGGAGCTGGCCCGCTATCCCCTGCAGATTTTCCCCTTCCCGCTGCAGATCCTCATGCTGACCTTCGTCCCACTCGGCTTCCTCGCCTATGTTCCCGTCGCGGTGGCCTTGGGCAAGCCCGTGGCCCTGCTCGGCTCCGCCGCACCCTTGGCCGCCCTCGCCATCGGCCCGCTCTGGGTGCTCATCGCCATGGCCCACTGGCATTACTGCCTGCGCAACTATCAGGGTGCAGGCGGCTGACGCCTTTTCCGAGAAGTGATCGACACCAGGCCGCGGCGCAGCAACTCTCCGAGCCGCCATCCGTTCGGTTGTCAGTCCATTCGGAGAAAAGCCCATGACCGAACAGAACAACAATATCCTCTCCACGGAGGAAGCCATCGACCGCATCTGGGATCTGGCCAAAAAGATCGACATCTGCATGCTGACCACCTGGGACGGCGAGCAGCAGCGCAGCCGGCCGATGTCGGCCCGCGTCCGGCGCGAGGAGCATGCCATCTACTTCCTCACCGATCTCGAAGGCCACAAGCTTACGGAAATCGACAACTATCCGCATGTGTCGCTCGCCTGGGCAGACAATGGCGGTCATAAATATGTGGTCATCGCAGGCGAAGCCGAAGTGTCCAACGACCGCGCCAAGATTGCAGACCTCTGGAGCGATTTCGACAAGGCCTGGTGGGACGACGCCAACGATCCGCAGATCCGGCTACTCCGCGTCGTGCCCGAGGACGGTGAAGTCTGGGACAGCCCCAACATGATCGTCACCGGCGCCAAGATGCTTGTCGCCGCAGTTACCGGCGCCAAGACCGACATGGGCGACACCGGCAAGGCCCGGCTCTAGCAACAGGCACGACTCTGCCCCCGGGCTTGACCCGGGGGCAACCGAGGTCGCGTGCCGAGCCCTACCAAAGTCGGGACTCGACAGTCCCGATTTCCTCGGCTAGCTTCCCAGCCATGATCAACGCCGCCACCTTTTATTGGTATTTTAGCTATCCGCTCCCGGCGGAGGCTATTGCGCGCGTGTGATCTGACCCCAAAAGACACCACCAAATCGCAAGCCAGCCGCCCGACTTCCGAGGCGGCTTTTTTGTTGGCCCCTCGCACTACAACTCCGAGGACCACCAAGTGCTTAAATCGACCGACGACCTTCGCATCACCGAAATTCAGCCGCTGCCGACGCCCATCGAAGTGATGCGCACTCATCCGCGCACCGATGCGGCGACCCGTGCCGTCATCGCCTCCCGGCATGACTTCCACAATATTCTGGTCGGTCAGGATGACCGTCTCGCCGTCATCGTCGGCCCCTGCTCCATCCACGATCCCGCAGCCGCCATGGACTATGCCCGCCGCCTCGTCGCCTTGCGCAAAGAGCTGCGCGGCGAGCTCGAGATCATCATGCGCGTCTACTTCGAAAAGCCGCGCACGACGGTCGGCTGGAAGGGGCTCATCAACGATCCCGATCTGGACGGCAGCTTCAACATCACGCAGGGCCTGCACACCGCGCGCACCCTCCTGCTGGACATCGCCAATCTCGGCCTGCCCGCCGCCTGCGAATTCCTCGACATGACCACCCCGCAATACCTGGCAGACCTCGTCGCCTGGGCTGCCATCGGCGCCCGCACCACCGAGAGCCAGATCCACCGCGAGCTGGCCTCGGGCCTTTCCTGCCCGGTCGGCTTCAAGAACGGGACCGACGGCAATGTAAAGATCGCTCTGGACGCCGTCCTGTCAGCGTCCCAGCCGCACCACTTCATGGCCGTTACCAAGGATGGACGCTCCGGGATTGCCGCCACGTCAGGCAACGACGATTGCCACATCATCCTGCGAGGCGGAAAAACCGCGAACTTTGACGCCGCCTCGGTCGATGCCGCCGCCAAGGCCGCGCTCAAGGCCGGCCTCAATCCGGCAATCATGATCGACGCCAGCCACGCCAATTCGTCCAAGAACCCTGAGAACCAGCCGCTGGTCCTGGCCGACATCGGCAGCCAGCTCGCGGCCGGCGACAAACGCATCATCGGCGTCATGGTCGAATCCAACCTCGTCGCCGGTCGCCAGGACCTGGTCGAGGGCAAGGAACTCACCTATGGCCAGTCGATCACCGATGGCTGCATCGACTGGGACACGACGGTTGCGGCACTGCGCGATCTGGCCACATCGGTCAAGCAGCGCCGCGCGGTGAACAATCAGGCCGTGGCGTAGCACCCCCCCACCCAACCTCCCCTGAACAGGGGGAGGCCAGGTGGGGGTACCTCTGCGTCAACCCTTGACCCCCTGCCCACCATCCTGTTCTGTCCACCCATGACCCGGAACCCGCTGACCCTCGTCCCCAACATCATCACCATCGCGCGCATCCTGGCGATCGTGCCGATCTCGGCCTTTATTCTCGCCGGTGACCCCATCCTCCGCGCCGTGGCGCTTTCGCTCTACGTCCTGGCCGCGGTCAGCGATTATCTCGACGGCTACCTTGCTCGCGCCTGGAACCAATATTCCGATCTCGGCCGCATGCTCGACCCGATCGCCGACAAGATCCTGGTGATTATCCTCATCACCATTCTCGCCTGGGATCACAGCCTCTCGGCGCTCGACCTGATTCCGGCCGTCGCCATCCTCTTCCGCGAAACGTTCATCCCCGGTCTGCGCGAATTCCTCGGCAACAAGACCGTGGTCCTCCCGGTGACGCAACTGGCCAAATGGAAGACCACGATCCAATTGGTGGCGCTAGCGCTGGTGCTGGCCGAAGCGATCATTCCCGGCCTGACGCTGGTCTCCGACATCGTGCTATGGGCCGCCGGCATCATTACGCTCTGGACCGGCTGGCAATATCTGCGCGCCTCCTGGCCCCACCTGTCGGGCATAGGCAAATGAAGGTCCTCTACTTCGCCTGGCTGCGCGAGCGGCTCAACCGCGCCAGCGACGAAGTCAGCCCCCCGCCCGAAGTCGTCACCCTGGCCGATCTGGTCGCCTGGTTGCGGGCGAGGGACGAGGCGCTCGACCTGGCCATGGCCAATCCGGCCATATTCAAGCTCTCGCGCGATGCCCGCATCGTGTCGTGGGACACGCCCATTGACGGGGCAAGCGAAGTGGCCATCCTGCCGCCCATGACCGGCGGCTGACATGATCCGCGTCACGCCCGATGCTTTCGACCCCGGCGCCGAAGCCAATATATTCCAGGCCGCCTCCACCGAAGCTGGCGCCATGGTCACCTTCACCGGCCTCGTGCGCTCCCGCCCCGACGACCCGATCAGCGCCCTCATTCTTGAGTGCTATCCGGCCCTGGCTGAAAACGAGCTGGCCGCCATCCGCACTGCAGCCGTTGCACGTTTCGACCTCGTCGATGCCGCCATCATCCATCGCTACGGTCGTCTCGTACCGGGCGAAACCATCATGATGGTCGTTACGCTCGCCGCGCACCGCCAGGCTGCCTTTGATGGTGCGCAGTTCCTCATGGACTACCTCAAGACCGACGCGCCCTTCTGGAAACAAGAGGAAACCCGCTCCGGCTTGCGCTGGGTGGAAGCAAAGTCGGAAGACGACGACGCCCGCGCCCGCTGGCAGCGTTAACCGCGTTTCACAAACCCTCTCCGGCATCGCCACGGACCTGTGTTAACATCTTGTTAACCTTGACGACCAGGAGGGGCATCTTGTCGTCCGAACCCTACGTCGACGCCGCCACAGTCAAACGCCTGTCAACCCTGCAGCCCTGGCGCACCGCTGTCGCTCTGGGCTTTGACTGGGCTGTGATTGCCGCCGCGATCACCCTTTCGCAATGGGCGCAGCACCCCGTCGTGTATCTGCTCGCCGTCGCAGTGATCGGCGGCCGCATGCACGGCTTCGGTGTGCTGCTGCATGATTTCGCGCACTACCGCTTCCTCAACGGCAATAAGGCCTTGAGCGACTGGGTCTGCGACTTGTTCCTGGCCTGGCCCATCCTCACTACGGTCGCCAGCTATCGCGCCAATCACCTGGCCCACCATCGCTACACCAATACCGACAAGGACCCCGACTGGGTGTTCAAGCTCGGGCATCGCAAATTCACCTTCCCCAAGGCCTGGCAGGAAGGCGCGCTGGATCTCTTGAGCTACTTCATCGTCCTGGGCTCGATCCTCGATATTTTCGGCATGCTCCATCGCCTCAAGGCCGCTGAGAAACCGCCCCTCGCCTACCGTCTCGCGCGGTTGGGCTTCTACATCCTCGTGGCGGTGCTCTTCACGGCCCTCGGCATCTGGATGGATGTGCTGCTCTACTGGTTCGTGCCCTATCTCACGACCTTCTTCCTGCTCATGCATATCCGCAGCGTGGCCGAGCATTTCGGCTCCATGGACTATTCCCACGAGTTGGGTGGCACCCGCTCGGTTCTGCCATACTGGTGGGAGCGTGCCTTCTTCGCACCGCACAATGTCAACTACCACCTCGAGCACCACCTTTATCCCAGCGTGCCCTTCTACAACCTGCCGCAACTGCACAGCGCTCTGATGGCCAATCCACTCTACGCCGCTCGCGCACATAACACCCGCGGCTACACCACCGGGCTGGTGCGTGAAACGCTGTTTGGTACCGCGTCCGTGCCGGCGAACTGAATGAAAAAGGCCGGACTGGGTCCGGCCTTTCCATGATTTCGGCAATTGTGTTCGCTTACTCGGCAGCAGCCTTCCTCGGCGTCACGGCGCGGGCATAGGCGTCGATCAGCGTGCGGCAGGCTTCGCCCGGAGTGAAGGTGTTCTCGCCGATCAGCGACACCGGCGTCACTTCCGCAGCCGTACCGGTCAGGAAGCACTCGTCGAACTGGCCCAGTTCCTCGGGCTTGATATGGCGCTCGGTGACCGTATAGCCGTTCTCCCTGGCCAGTGCGATCAGCGTCTGGCGGGTGATGCCGTTGAGGAAGCAGTCCGGCGTCGGCGTGGTGATGTCCTTGCCCTTGACGAAGAACACATTGGCCCCGGTCGCTTCTGCCACATAGCCGCGGTAGTCCAGCATCAGCGCATCGGCAAAGCCGTTCGCCATGGCGTGGTCCTTGCTCAGCGTGCAGATCATGTAGAGGCCTGCCGCCTTGGCAGAAGACGGGATCGTCTCCGGGCTCGGGCGCTTCCACTTGCTCCATTCGAGGCGGATGCCCTTGAGCTTTTCCTCGACCGAGAAGTAGCTCGGCCAAACCCATGCGGCGATGGCCACGTGCACCTTGTTGTTGCGGGCCGGCACGCTGAGCTCTTCCGAGCCGCGCCAGGCAACCGGACGCACATAGGCGTCGACAAGGCCGTTCTTTTCCAGCACGAGCTGCTTGGCCGCTTCGATCTCGTCGACGCTGTAGGGGAAAGGCATGTCCAGCGTTGCGGCTGAGCGGATCAGCCGTTCGGTGTGTTCGCGGGACTTGAAGATTTCCCCGCCATAAGCGCGCTCGCCCTCGAATACGGAGCTGGCATAGTGCAGGCCGTGCGTCAGCACATGCACCTTCGCGTCCTTCCAGGGTTTGAGTTCACCATCAAACCAGATCCAGCCTTCGCGCTGGTCCATAGGCAGGCCTGCCATTGTTCCTCTCCGAAATCATATATGTGCCGTTGCTGTTGAACGGCCATTTGCTTGATCATGCATCAGGGGTGATACCCTTGGCAAACCGGAATGGCTTTGGGATAAGACCACGAGACGACGCTGACGGAGGAACCATGCCAGCGGACCGAAAAAATGTCAACAACGCTGACATAAATTCTCTGGCTGTGCACGCTCACCTGCCGCTCGACATCATGGGCCTGTTCTTTTTCGCCTACCGCGACTTCACCGGCGACGCCGATGCCTTGCTCGAACGGCAGGGCTTTGGACGCGCCCATCACCGGGTGCTCTATTTCGTCAACCTCCGTCCCGGCATGCCGGTCGCCGACCTGCTTGACGTGCTCAAGATCACCAAGCAGAGCCTCGCGCGCGTGCTTCGCCAGCTCATCGACAATGGCTATATCGAGCAGCGCACGGGCCATGCCGACCGCCGGCAGCGACTGTTGCACGCAACCGACAAGGGTCGGGAATTCTTCGCGCAACTCTCGGCCAGCCAGGCGAGCCGTATTGACTCGTCCATCGCGGCAATGCATCCGGAAGCGGCCCGTGTCGTCCGCCAGTTCCTGGTGGGCATGGTAGACCCTGCCGACAGGCCGGTGCTGGACAGGCTGAACCTGACGGCCAAGCTCTAGCTCTGGTATCGTCCCGCGCCCGATTGAGTCGCCTGCGGTAGCCGCGCTACCCGGAAAGCAGAAGCAGTGACAGCGAACGCCCTGAACCCACGCCCAAACGCAGATGCCGAAGCGGTACTCGCGTTGCTGGCAAGCGCCGAGGCCCATATCCGGGCCGATCGGCTGGACGAAGCGTCAGCCCAGTATCGGCTCCTCTTGGAAGAGTCGGCGCTCGACCAGCTTCCGGCTGCCCGTATCGAGGTTTTCGCCAATTACGGTGCACTCCTGCTGCACGAGGCTCGCCTGACCGAGGACGAGGCGGAACTGCGCAGGACGCTCGACCAGGCCATCGACATGCTTACGCGGGCGCGTGCTGGCCGCCGGCGCGACGAGTTCAACCGCAACAGCGTCATCTCCGATACCAATCTGGCCTTGGCCTATTTCCAGCGCCATGTCGCAACCGGCAACCACGCCGACCTCATGTCGGCGCATCTCGCGCTCGATGGCGCCGAGGCCGTCATCCCCGCCGATGACCGCGACCTGCATGACTGGGTCAGGTCGATCCGTGACCTACTTGTCGACCAGGCCGACCGCCGCCGCAATCCGCGCTGACTTCGAGCCACGCCAAAGACCGAATGCTTCGGTGAATGGCGCCGACCGGCGTTACGCCCCACCCAGCTCCTCGCTGCGCTTGCGCGCCGCATCCACCGCTCGCCCCATCAGTGGGGTGAGGCCATCCTCGGACATCAGGACGGCAAGCGCCGCGGCAGTGGTGCCATTGGGCGAGGTCACGTCCTGCCGCAGCACACTGGCCGGAGCCGGATCGGCGTCCAGCAGGGCCGCCGAGCCGATCACCGTCTGCCGTGCCAATTGCATGGCCACGGCTTCGTCGAGGCCCTCGGCCACGCCCGCGGCTGCCAGCGCCTCGACCAGGTTGAACACATAGGCCGGGCCCGAGCCCGACACCGCCGTCACTGCGTCGAGGTCGCCCTCGGCGTCGAACCAGGCCACCTGCCCTGCTGCCGACAGCAGCGCATCGACGGTAGCACGGTCCTGCGAAGAGGTCTCGGGGCCCGCCACTGCGCCGGTCATGCCCTTGCCGATCTGCGCCGGCGTATTGGGCATGGTGCGCACCACTCGCCCGGTTGCGAGCCCATTTGACAGGGTGGAGATCGAGATACCCGCCGCGATCGAGAGGACCAGCGTCTGCGGACCGACCACCGGCTTCAACCCTTCCATGACAGTACCGATGATCTGCGGCTTCACCGCCAGCACCAGCACATTGGGGACGAGGCCTGCCGGCTCGGAATGGATGACGAGATCATAATCCGCCGCCATGTCCCGCGCCGCTTCACCCGGCGACGGGTCGACCAGCACCAGATTATTGGAGGGCAGCCCCGCATCGATCCAGCCGCGCGCCAGTGCCATGCCCATCTTCCCGGCGCCGACCAGCATTACGGGGCCGATTGAGCGAAGGTTGGTCATGGTGAGGGGCTCCCGGAATAGGATGAGGTAAGAGCCTCAGACATGCCCCAGGAGAGGGTCGGAAAGCAATGATCGAGCGTCTCTATGCTTCGCCGATAGTCTCGAACATCACATGGCTCAGCGCATCGGCGGCCGACTTGCCGGCCCACACAACAAACTGGAACGCTTGATAGTAAAGGTCGCAGCTATCACTGGCCGAACGCAGCAGCGCCTCGCATTGCTGCGGCGACACATCCGCGCCACCCGTCAGCAGGTGCGAATTGCGGAACAGCACCACGCCTTCCTTGTGCCAGATGTCGAAGTGGCCGATCCAGAGCTGCTCGTTGATGAGGCTGATCAACTGCTTGATCTCGGCGCGACGGCCATCGGGTACCTTGAGGTCGAAGGCGCAGGCGATGTGGAGGCTCTCGAGATCCTCCATCCAGTTGAACGACACATGATAGTCGCTCCACCCGCCGCGCACGGAAATGGAAATCTCGTCGGCATCCTGCCGCTCGAAGGTCCAGTCATTGATCGATGCGATATGCTCGACAAGGTCCACCGGATGGGAGACGCGGTCGGGCTCGAATTCAATCAGGGACATGCGAAGAGTCCGTCCTAAAGGCGTTTTGGTCCACGCGGCCATTCGGCCACCACTCTCGGAGTACGCAGGAGGAACACCGCCGCTTACGCGACTTTCAGAATCGTCCTCCGAACAGAACCCTACACTGCGTCTCTGATTCAGGGGACGCGACGGGAAGGAGGAACGTCATTCTCTTGTGGATGATGATCGCGAACTTATGGTTAACCGAGCGTTAACGACTCTGATCAAACCTGTGCCGAACTGGGTCTTTTCAACGCCTATTCAGGCTGTGGAAAATCAGCCCAGCGCATCGGGTCCGGCCCAGCCATAGCGGATTGCCTCGCCCCAGCCAGGAAAGCCATTGGCTTCGGCCATACGCGCCGCAGCTTCGGTATCATAGGGCACGCCGATCAGCGCTGTCTGCCAGCCCGCCTGCCGTTTCTCGATCACGGCATAATGCGCGTCGGGTGTTCCACGCACCAATTGCATGCCCACCGAGCCCGGATTGACCAGCAGCCGCCCGTCCGAGAGCCGCAACGTGCGCGCAATATGTGTATGACCGCAAAGAATCACCTCGGCGCCAATCCCTGCAGCGTGAATCGCGACTTCGGCTTCACCCGGCAGGACACTGCTGCGGCCGTTGTAGAAGTTGTCGAGCCAAGGCGTCTCATCATCGGTCGGCGTGCCGTGACAGGCGAATAACTCATCGCCGAGGGTGGTGGTCGGCAGCAGTCCGGACAGCCATGCCAGTTGCGCTTCGTTCAAGGTCTCGCGCGCCAGCCGATCCACCGCGCCGGCGCCTCGCAGACTGGTGTCCACCACCCAGCGGTCGTGATTGCCACGGATCGAAACAGCACCCGAAGCCATGATCCGTTCGGCCGCACCGGCCGGATCCATGGGACCGCTGACATGATCGCCCAAGCACAGAACAGCGTCGAATTGTTGCCGCGCCATATCGGCGAGCACGGCGTCGAGCGCCGGCACATTGCCGTGAACGTCGGAAATTACAGCGATGCGCAAAGGCCGAGCCTCAGCGCCGGATCAGGACTTGGTGCCGCGCAATGCCGCCAGTTCCTTGCGCAGCGCCTCGATCTCTTCGCCCTGTACCTGGACCAGTTCGCGCAACGCGTCGAAATCCTCGCGCTTGACCAGGTCCATGTCGTTGACGATGCGCTGCGCCTGGCTCTTCACCACGGTCTCGACCTCGCGGCGGACGCCATCAGCCACGCCCGCGGCCTCGTTCATCACCCGGCCCAACCCGTCGAAGATGCGATTGTTCTGGTTCATGGCACGCTTCCGTCGCTGGTGTCTGTTGCTGCCGATATGTAAGGCACGGGGCACGGAATGACCAGTGCGGCGAATGGAAACGGCCCGGCAAGGGCCGGGCCGTTCCAATGCATCGGCAGATGCCGCTCAGTAATGGACGGACTTGCTGTCCATCGGATTGGTCGAGGTCGGCGGCGCGAACTTGGTGAGATCGATGCCTTCGACGGCCGACTTGTATTCCTCGGTGCTCGGCGTGCGCCCGAGAATGGCCGAGAGCACCACGACCGGGGTCGAAGCCAGCAGCGACTCGCCCTTCTTTTCTGCGGAATCTTCCACGACGCGCCCCTGGAACAGGCGGGTCGAGGTCGCCAGCACGGTGTCGCCCTTCTCGGCCTTCTCCTGGTTGCCCATACAGAGGTTGCAGCCCGGGCGTTCGAGATAGAGGATATTCTCGTATTCGGTACGGTTGGCCGTCTTGGGCGCCGCGTCGTTGAACTCGAAGCCGGAATACTTCTGGAGAATCTCCCAGTCGCCTTCTTCCTTGAGCTCGTCGATGATGTTGTAGGTCGGCGCGGCCACCACCAGCGGTGCCTTGAACTCGACCTTGCCCGTGTCCTTCTCGAGGTTCTTGAGCATCTGGGCAACGATCTTCATGTCGCCCTTGTGCACCATGCACGAACCGACAAAGCCCAGGTCCACCTTCTTGGTGCCGCCATAGTAGGAAACCGGGCGGATGGTGTCGTGGGTATAGCGGCGCGAGACATCGGAATTGTTGACGTCCGGGTCGGCGATCATCGGCTCGTCGATGACATCGAGATCGACCACCACCTCGGCGAAATACTTCGCATTGGCATCCGGTGTCAGCGCCGGCTTGGCGCCGGAGCGGATTTCGGCAATGCGGCGATCGGCCTTGGCGATCAGGCCCTTGAGGGTCTGGGCGGCATTATCCATGCCCTTGTCGATCATGATCTGCATGCGCGACTTGGCGATCTCCAGCGACTCGATCAGCGTCTCGTCCTGCGAGATACAGATAGAGGCCTTGGCCTTCATCTCGGCCGTCCAGTCGGTGAAGGTGAAGGCCTGGTCGGCCAGGAGCGTGCCGATATGCACTTCGATGATGCGGCCCTGGAAGACGTTGTCGCCATGCTGCTGCAGCATCTGCGCCTGAGTGGCGTGAACCACATCGCGGAAATCCATCCAGGGCTTCATCTGGCCCTTGAAGGTCACCTTGACAGACTGCGGGATCGGCATGGTGGCTTCACCGGTGGCAAGCGCCAGCGCGACGGTGCCCGAGTCGGCGCCAAAGGCGACGCCCTTGGACATGCGGGTATGGCTGTCGCCGCCAATGATGATGTCCCAGTCGTCAACGGTGATGTCGTTGAGCACCTTGTGGATCACGTCGGTCATCGAGTGGTAGTGGCCGACCGGATCGCGGGCGGTGATCACACCGAAATTGTTCATGAAGGCCATGAGCTTGGGAATATTGGCCTGGGCCTTCTTGTCCCATACCGAAGCGGTGTGACAGCCGGACTGGTAGGCACCATCGACCAGCGGCGAGATCACCGTGGCGGCCATGGCTTCCAGTTCCTGGGCCGTCATCAGGCCCGTCGTGTCCTGCGAACCGACGATGTTGACCTTCACACGCACGTCCGAGCCGGCATGGAGCACCTTGCCCGGCGTCACGCCGACAGCATTGCGGTTGAAGATCTTCTCGACGGCGGTGAGGCCGACGCCCTCGACGGTGATCTCCTTGTTCGGCGCGAACACCTGCGGCGCCTCGACGCCCAGGGTCTGGGCGGCAAAGGTCTGCAGCTTCTTGCCGAAGACGACGGCGTAGGACGAGCCGGCCTTCATGAACTCCACCTTCTGGGGGGTGAAGGCCGAGGCAATATCCACCAGCTCGTTGCCGGCTTCGTCACGCAGCTTCTTGGTCTTGGTGTCGATCTTGAGAACCGTGCCGGTCTCGACCGAGTATTTCTGCTCGAGGATCGGATTGCCCTCGTTGTTGAGGATCGGCTTGCCGTCCTCGCCCAGCTTCTTGACCCAGTTCTTGAGATTGAGGCCGATGCCGCCGGTCACATCGACCGTGGTGGCGAAGATCGGCGAAATGCCATTTGTGCCGGCCACGATCGGGGCCACATTGACGAAGGGCACATAGGGGCTGGCCTGCTTGCCGGTCCACAGCGCCACGTTGTTGACCCCCGACATGCGCGACGAGCCCACGCCCATCGTGCCCTTTTCGGCGATCATCATCACGCGCTTGTCGGGATGCTGCTGCTGCAGGGCAACGATCTGAGCCTGGCCCTCGGGCGAGATCATGCACTTGCCGTGCAGTTCGCGGTCGGCGCGCGAATGGGCCTGATTGCCGGGCGACAGAAGATCCGTCGAGATATCGCCTTCAGCCGCGACATAGGTCACGACCTTGATCTCGTCTTCGACGTCCGGAAGCTTGGTGAAGAATTCGGCCTTGGCATAGCTCTCCAGCACGCCGGTAGCGATGGCATTGCCGGACTTGTGGGCATCGCGCAGGCGGAACATGTCGGCGTCGTAGAGGAAGACCTGGGTCTTGAGGACCTCGCCGGCTTCCTGGGCATGCGCGCCGCCACCCAGCGCAATATCGAGCAGCACCTCGATCGAGGGCCCGCCCTTCATGTGCGAAAGCAGCTCGAGCGCGAAGCTCGGGGTGATTTCCGGCACCACGGCTTCACCCAGGATGATATGCTTGAGAAAGGCTGCCTTGACGCTCGCGGCAGGGGTCGTGCCAGGCAGCGTGTTGTAGATGAAGAATTTCAGCGCATCTTGGCGCTGTGGGTTCGCGCCGTCGCGGATGATGGCGATGATCTCCCCGGTCAGACCGCCGCCGTCGATCGGCTTGGGCGCCAGCCCCTGCTCTTTTCTGCTTTCGATTTCAGCCAGGTAATCGGAGTAGAGGGTCATCGTTTTCTCAACATCAAATTGCGGGCGCCACTCGCACGGGCGCCACGGATAAGTCGTGCCAGTCGGCCAGACGTCACAAAATCCTGCCGTCGCCAACCAGGGCCGGCGCGCAACCTATCTCAAATGCACAAATAAAGTACTTTCGTTTGGGCAAGCCCCGGTCGGGAATGGGCAATGCAGTCCCAGGCCACCAGCCGCGCTCTTGTGCTACCGCGATACCGGCCTTCCCCGCCTAACGTTTCCGTACCGTGATCGGCCAGCTCACCGCCACGAAGATCAGCCCCAGAGCCACCAGCACGAAGGCTGCACTGAGCGACCATTGCTGTGCCACGAAACCTATGGCAGCAGGCCCAACGAGAATGCCGGCATAGCCAAGCGTGGTGATGGCCGCGATGGCGAGACTGGCCGGCATGCGGGTCTGATTGCCGGTGGCAGTAAACAGCACCGGCACGATGTTGGACGCCCCGACGCCGACCAGGAGGAAGCCGATAAAGGCGAGCGGCTGGGCCGGCGCAAAGACCGTCAGCAGGAAGCCGGCCGCGGCCACCAGCCCGCCCATGATCACGACCCTCATGCCGCCCAGCGCCTTGACGATGCGGTCGCCGAGGAGCCGTCCCGCCGTCATGGCAATGGCGAACATGGTGTAGCCGAAGCCCGCCTGGGCGGGATCGACCGCGTGGGTATCGATCAGGAACAGTGCGCTCCAGTCGAGAATGGCGCCCTCGCCCAGAAACACCAGGAAGCACAGAAGCCCGATGAAGATGACGATGCCCTTGGGCACGACGAAGAGCGGCGTGTCGCCGGTTTCGCGATTGCCATAGGGGAGCAGACCACCAAAGGAATAGGCCAAAAGCGCCAAGAGCGCGGCGCTGACCGCCAGCGTCGCCACGAGCGGGCTGACACCGAGGCCCAAGAGCAGGCTCACCCCACCTGCACCGGCGATGCCGCCCAGGCTGAAAAGCCCGTGAAAGCCGGACATCATGTTGCGGCCGCTGTCCTTTTCGACCATCACCGCCTGGATGTTTATCGCCACGTCCACCGTGCCGACGCTGGCGCCGAACAGGGCCAGCGCGATCGCCAGTGCCGGGACACTGTCGGCGATGGCGAGGAACGGCAGGACGATCGCCACGGCGACCGAGGCCGACACGATGATGGCGCGGCACCCGAAGCGGCTCGCTAGCACACCGGTGATCGGCATGGCCACGATGGAGCCGACCCCAGGCAGAGCAACAAGAGGCCCAGTGCACCATCTTCGACGCCGACCCTGGCCTTGGCAAACGGCACGAGCGGTGCCCAGGCCGCCATGGCAAGGCCCGCGACAAGGAAGACAGCGCGCGTGGCCCACTGCTCCTTGGCGCCGGAAAGGGCGTGATGGTCGAAGGTTGGCGCGGTATGTACGGACATTATAGTGGCTCAGCTTGCGATCGCGGGCGTCTTCAGACGCGGTGGAAAATGGTTCTGGCGGACACCGCGATGACCAGCATAGCGGCGCAAAGGAGGAAGAATGCCGTCTTGAGGCCCGTCGCATGGGCGATGAGGCCGATGGCCGCGGGTCCCGCAATGATGCCGACATAGCCAACGGTCAGGACCGAGGCGACGGCGAGGTTGGCCGGCATGCGCCGAGTTCTTCCGGTCAGCGTGAACAGGATCGGCGCGATATTGGAAACGCCTGCGCCCACCAGCAGGAACCCGGCCAGGGCCGCCGCGGCCGATGGCAGAAAAAGGCTGGCCAGGAACCCCGCAGTTGCAAGGAGTGCGCTGGCGACAAGCACCGTAAGGTCGCCAAAAGCCGTGCGCAGCCGGTCACCGAACAGCCTGCCGGCCGTCATGGTGATGGCAAAGGCCGTATAGGCGAAGCCCGCCAGCCCCAGGTCGGCGCCATGGGCTTCCACCATGAACAGCGCGCCCCAGTCGAGCACGCCGCCCTCGGCCAGCATGGCGAGGAGACTGAGCGCACCGATGGCCAGCACGATGCCCTGCGGCACGACGAAGGCCGGCGGCTTGGCCTCGCCCGCATCGCTATAAGGCAGGAGCCCGGGCCGGGCAGCGAGCAGCAGGCCAAGCATGACCAGTGAGACCGCGAGCGCCGCGGGCAGCGCCGGCACACCCAGAGTCAGCATCAGCGCCATGCTACCCGATCCGATAATGCCGCCGAGGCTGAACATGGCATGGAAACCCGACATCAATGACCCTCCGGCCTGGCGCTCGACCAGGACCGCCTGGAGGTTCATCGACACCGAGGTGCAGCCCATGACGATGCCAAAGCCAACCAGCGTTACCGCCATCAGCGCCACGTCGCCCACCGTTGCCAGCAGCGGCAGCACCAGGCAGAGACCAGTGGCCGAGACCGTGATGACCTGCCGACAGCCAAAGCGCGATGTGAGAAAGGCGGTCATCGGCATGGCAAGGATCGAGCCGACGCCCATGCACAACAGCAGGAGGCCGAGCGCGCCTTCACCAACCCCCAGGCGCTCTTTTGCGAGCGGAACCAGCGGTGCCCAGGCGCCGAGCACGATTCCGCCAAGCAAAAATATCAGACGCGTGGCGACCCGCTCATTGCTTCCTGACTCAATCGCGACACTCATGCTTGTTCTCCATACGGCGGACACGCTATGACAAATAACGCAGAAACATGCAAGAACATGCATAAACGAGGATATTCATGCTGACCGAGGAGCGGCTGGACGCCATCCGTCAATTGCTGAGCGAGCATGGCAAAGTGCTGGCCAACGACTTGGCAGCGCAGTTCGGCGTCTCCGACGACACAATCCGACGCGACCTGCGCGAGCTGGCGCGGCTCGGGCATTGCCGGCGCGTTTATGGCGGCGCCCTCTTACCAGCCCCCGATACGGGCACGCTCGCCGTGCGAACCTCTGACCAGGCGGACGTCAAGGCGAGGCTCGCTTCTGCTACGGCCGCCCTGGTGCGCGACGGACAGACGCTCTACATCGACGCCGGCTCGACCAACC
Organism: Devosia sediminis; assembly: GCF_016411825.1. GTDB lineage: Bacteria > Pseudomonadota > Alphaproteobacteria > Rhizobiales > Devosiaceae > Devosia > Devosia sediminis. The sequence continues at coordinate 342,374 of NZ_JAEKMH010000001.1, read as the reverse complement.
TCGCCATTGCAAAGGCGCTGCCAAAAGACCTGCGGCTCACTATTGTCACCAATGCCCCCGCCATCGCTACGGCCATGTCCGACAATCCCAAGCATACCATCGTCGTCCTAGGCGGGCATTACGATCAGTCGAAGGGTGCCTGCCTCGGCCCGCAGACTATCCGCGAGGCTGGAAACATCTTTGCCGACATGTTCATCCTGGGCGCCTGCGCCATCGACACGGCGCTGGGCGTGACGGCGCTCGACGCCGCAGAGGCCGAGGTCAAACGGGTCATGATCGCGCAGAGCAGCCTTCTCACCATCGCGGCCACCTCGGACAAGCTGGGCACCATCGCCCCCTTCAAGCTGGCCGAGGTTGCGCGCATCGACCACCTCGTCGTGGAACACGACGCCGACCTCGATGCCTACCGCGCCTTCGATATCGCGCTACACCGCGCCGAAAACTAGACACCGCGAAGTCGAGCCTGCCCAAGCCTGGGGGGAATCCCTTGAACCTGCGGCGCCCTCTTGTTACGGCAGTCACATTGCCGCCGCGCTTGGCCGGCACATCCGGTCGACGCCAGGAGTGACCCGCTTGCCCTTCCCCGATATCGACCCCATTGCCTTCGCCATCGGGCCATTTGCCGTGCGCTGGTACGCCTTGGCCTACCTGTTTGGCGTCTTGCTGGGCGCAGCCTACGGTTACCTTCTGCTGGCCAACCAGCGGCTCTGGCACAAGGGCACCCCACCCTTCCCGGCCAAGGACATCTGGGATTTCGCCTTCTGGGCCATGCTGTCCATCGTCATCGGCGGCCGCGCCGGCTACGTCCTCTTCTATAATCTGCCCTATTACCTGGCGAACCCCGGCCAGATCATCAACACGCTCGACGGGGGTATGTCCTACCATGGCGGCATGCTCGGCCTGATGCTGGCGGCCATCCTCTTCACGAGGAGCAAAGGCGGCAATTGGCTGTCCTCGCTCGACCTCATCGCCGCCGTCGCCACGATCGGCATTTTCCTCGGGCGCATCGCCAACTTCATCAATTCCGAACTCTATGGGGCGCCCACCACCGCGCCCTGGGGCGTGATCTTCCCCACCGATCCGCTGCAGGTCGCCCGGCATCCGAGCCAGCTTTACGAGGCTGCGCTCGAAGGGCTCCTGCTTTTCCTCGTCATCCGGGTCGCCACGCATGTCTTGTATGCCCTGCGCAAGCCGGGCCTCGTCGCTGGGATATTCGCCGTGGGCTACTCCTTGTCGCGCATCGCCGTCGAATTCGTCCGGCTGCCCGACGCCCATATCGGCTACCTTTATGGCGGCTGGCTTACCCAGGGTCAGCTCCTGAGTGTGCCGATCCTCCTGGGGGGCATCGTACTGATCATTTACGCCGCGTCCCGCCGCGAAAATCCGCTGCGACCGTGAACTGACATGACCGACACGCTCACCCTCGAACAGCAGATCGACCTGCAGATCCGCACCTCCGGCCCGATGTCGGTGGCTACCTATATGGGCCTCTGCCTGACCCATCCGTCAAAGGGTTATTACCGCGCAGGGGAACCCATCGGCACGGCCGGCGACTTCATCACCGCGCCGGAAATCTCGCAGATGTTCGGGGAGCTGATCGGCTTCTGGCTGGTCAATCTCTGGCAGCAGATGGGCGAGTCAAAAACATTCACCCTGCTCGAGCTCGGCCCCGGCCGCGGCACGCTGATGGCCGACATGCTGCGCGTCGCTTGCCGCGCTCCCGGTTTCCGCGACGCGCTCCGTCTGCGTCTCTTCGAAACCAGCCCGCCGCTGATGGGCGAACAGCAAGCCAGGCTGGAAGTCTACGAGCCGCAATGGCTGCAGAATTTCGAGACATTCGAGGATGGCCCGATCCTCGTCGTCGCCAACGAGTTCTTCGACGCCCTGCCTATTCGCCAGTTCATCCGCAAGGAGGATGGGTGGCACGAGCGGCAGATCGGCCTTGTCGAGGGCAAGCGCGCTTTCGGCCTTTCGCCGACGCCCATCCCGGCAAGCGCCATGCCCGAAGCCGTCGCCCATGCCGAGCCCGATACCATGTTCGAGGTTTCGTTTGGCGGCGCCGAGGTCATGCGCCAACTGGCCAAGGTCGTGGCCAAACAGGGTGGCAGCATCCTCGCCATCGACTATGGCTATGCCACGACACAGACCGGCGACACCTTGCAGGGCGTGCGCCGCCATGCCTATGCCGACGTGCTCGACGCGCCGGGCGAGACAGATCTATCCGCCCATGTCGATTTCGGCGCCCTGGGCGTCGTTGCGCGGCAGGCCGGTCTTGCCACCCAGCCCCTCGCAAGCCAGGGCCAGTTCCTCAACCGCCTTGGCCTCGGCGAACGTGCCGCGGCTCTCTCCCGCGCCAACCCCGGATCGGCGGCGGACATCCGCTCGGCCCAGGATCGCCTCGTCGGCGCCGACCAGATGGGCAATCTGTTCAAGGTCTTCTGTGCCCACAGCCCAGGCCTGATGCCGCCCGGATTTATGCCATGACCGCCCCCGAGACCGCCGTATCGCTCAGCGCCATATCGGGCATCCGCCACGGCTTTTTCGGTCGCGTCGGCGGTGTCTCCACCGGCGAATTTGCCGGGCTCAATGTGTCGACCTCGGTGGGGGACGATCCGGAGCATGTGACCGTCAATCGCTCCACCGTCGCCGATGCGATGGGCCTTGGTCCCCTGGTCATCCTCAAGCAGACGCATTCCAACCGTGCCCATACGGTTAGTGCGCCGTTCGCACCTGGTTCCGTCGACGCCGATGCCCTGGTCGCGTCTACCCCCGGCCTTGCGCTCGGCATTCTCACCGCCGACTGTACGCCGATCCTGTTTGCCGATCCCGAAGCGCGGGTCATCGGCGCGGCTCATGCCGGCTGGCGCGGCGCCGTGGACGGCATTATCGGCAATACCGTTGCCGCCATGGTCGCTCTTGGCGCCGATCCCGCTCGTATCGTTGCGGTCTATGGCCCGACGATCCACGGCGAAAACTATGAGGTCGGCGCAAAGTTCGAGGCCGATTTCCTGGCGCTGCATCCCGGCGGGGCCCACCATTTCCATATCCCGACCGGTGGCCAGCCGCATTTCGACCTGCCGGGCTTTGTCGCTGAACAGCTCCTTGCCGCCGGTATTGGCAACATCGAGCAGGTCGGCTTCTGCACTTATGCCCATCCCGACCGCTACTTTTCCCACCGCTATGCCACCCATCAGGGAACGCGCACCGGCAGGCAGATTGCCGTCATCGGACTGACACAGGTTTAATTTACCGCGTTCACCCAAAGTGGCGTTGCGAGTCCGAAAGAGACTCGCTAAGGCTGCCCGCGAAACTGGAAGGTCCCGCCCCGGGGACCGGTTGAGATCAGGATCGCGCGCATGAAGCTGGTGACCGGCAACTCCAATCGCCCTCTGGCTCAGGCCGTCGCCAGCTATCTCGAAATGCCGCTGACCGACTGCACGGTCAAGCGCTTCGCCGACAAGGAAGTCTATGTCGAGGTGCACGAAAACGTGCGCGGCGAGGACGTTTTCATCCTTCAGTCGACCAGCTATCCGGCCAATGACAACCTGATGGAGCTGCTGATCATCGCCGATGCGCTGCGCCGCTCCTCGGCCCGGCGCATCACTGCCGTGCTGCCCTATTTCGGCTATGCGCGGCAGGACCGGAAATCGGCGCCCCGCACCCCAATTTCCGCCAAGCTGGTCTCCAACCTGATCACCGAGGCCGGCGCCAATCGCGTGCTCACCCTCGACCTTCATGCCGCCCAGATCCAGGGCTTCTTCGATATCCCGACCGACAATCTGACCGCCGCGCCGGTCATGGTGCGCGACATCAAGGACAATTACGATGTCCAGAATGTCATGATCGTCTCGCCGGACGTCGGCGGCGTGGTCCGCGCCCGCAATGTGGCCAGCCGCATCGGCGCCAACCTGGCCATCGTCGACAAGCGCCGTCCGCGCGCCGGTGTGTCCGAGGTCATGAACATCATCGGCGACGTTCAGGGCCAGACCTGCATTCTCATCGACGACATCGTCGACAGTGGCGGCACCCTGGTCAACGCCGCCGAGGCCCTGCTCAAGGCCGGCGCCAAGGCGGTTTCGGCCTATATCACCCATGGCGTGCTGTCCGAAGGCGCGGCCGAGCGCATCGCGGCGTCCAAGCTCAAGGAGCTTGTGGTCACCGATTCCATCCTCGAGACCGAGGCCACCAAGGCGGCCGCCAATATCCGCCGCATGTCGATCGCCCCACTGATCGGCGAGGCCATCGCGCGCACCGCCAGCGAGCAGAGCGTATCGAGCCTCTTCGACTAAGCAGCGGCCGAAGGCAAAATCGCTCCGATGGAGCAATTTTAGCTGACCAGGCCAGGGTGACATCGAGCCGCCTGATGATGGCTCCGAAATAATCATCCTCGCTGTCGAAACGCGCATTGCCTCCCCGACATTGTTGTGCCGCACTAGCAGGCGGCCAACACTGAAAGGACCAGAGCGATGCGTTTTCTCCTGATGCTCTATGCCGAGGAACAGGCCGGCGCCACCATTCCGCCCGAGGACATGGCAAAGGCCATGGATGGCATGTTCGCCTACCAGCAGGCGCTGACCAAGGCGGGTGCCTTCGTGTCCACGTCTGCCCTGGGCGCCACTACCGATGCCCGGACCTTGCGCATGCAGGGAGGTGATATCCACCTGGTCGACGGTGCCTTCGTCAATCAGGGCGGCACGCTCAATGTCCAGGAGGGCCCCTATGCCGAAACGCGCGAGCAGTTCGGTGGGCTCTTCGTCATCGACGTCGCCGACATGGACGAGGCGGTCAAGTGGGCCGCCCGTTGCCCCGCCGCGCAATGGGGGCCGATCGAAATCCGTCCCATCGTCAACACCATGTCGGCCAATGAACCGGCCTGGTGCGCCGACGGCGGCTTTGCGCCGGACGCCGGCCAGCAGCCCGAGCCGTGACGGATGCGAGCCCTGACCGCGCCGCCGAGCGGGTGGCGCGGGAAAGCTATGGCCGCCTCCTCGCCTATCTCGCCGCCCGCACCCGGGACGTGGCCGGCGGCGAGGATGCGCTGGCTGAAGCCTTCGCGACCGCCCTCGAAACCTGGCCGCGCGAGGGTGTCCCCGACAATCCCGAGGCCTGGCTGCTGACGGTCGCCCGCCGGCGCCAGACCGATGCCATCAGGCGGAGCACGACGCGCCGGCACGGCGAAGCCCACCTGTCCCTGATCCAGGACGAACTGGATGACCTGGCCATGTCTCACGATGCCATTCCCGACCGTCGCCTGGCGCTGATGTTCGCCTGCGCCCACCCGCAGATCGACCCCGCCATGCGCGCCCCGCTGATCCTGCAGACCATCCTCGGCCTCACCGCAGCCGATATCGGCGCCGCCTTTCTCGTGCCGCCGGCCACCATGGGCCAGCGCCTGGTAAGGGCCAAGACGCGTATCGGCGAATTGGGCATCGGCTTCGAGATTCCCGACATTTTGGCCCTGCCCGAGCGCCTCGATGGGGTGCTCGAAGCCATCTATGCCGCCTATGCCAAGGGTTGGTCCGACCTGGCCGACGAAGGCAGCGCGCTTGCCACCGAAGCCATCTGGCTCGGCCGCCTGGTGGTCGCGCTCGCGCCCGACGCACCCGAGCCAAAGGGCATGCTGGCGCTGATGTACTATTCCCATGCCCGCCGCGCCGCGCGCCGCGACAGTGCGGGCGCCTATGTACCACTCGAAGCGCAGGACACCGCGCTCTGGGACCAGGACGCCATCGCCATGGCCGAGGCCCTGCTGCGCGACGCCAGCACAGCCGGGCCGACCGGCCGCTGCCAGATCGAGGCGGCAATCCAGTCCGCTCATGTCGCGCGGCGCCTTTCGGGGCAGGACAACTGGCCCGTCATCGTCCAACTCTACGACATCCTTCTCGCCATGACCGGCTCTCCGGTCGTGCAGCTCAACCGCGCTGCCGCACTGGCGCAAGCGAAAGACCCAGTCGTCGCGCTCGCCAGTATGGAAAACCTGGCCACCGATAAACGGATGGCCGAGTATCAGCCCTATTGGGCACTACGGGGACATCTTCTTGCCCAAATTGGTGACACGGCCGGTGCCCACGACGCACTGACCCTGGCCATGGGCCTGTCCATGGATCCAGCGATACGTGACTGGCTCGGGGCACAGCGGAGCCGCCTTGTTTCCTTGAACTGAAGCAAGGGCGGAACCGGGGCTTTCTCCTGCCGTTGGCCCGGTCCAGCTCAAAGGAGAGGACCATGACAAAACAGGACCGACAGAAGGAACAGCTCGACAAGACGGATACCGGCGGCCACCTCGGTGGCACGCATTTTGGTCAGGCACCCGGCGACGCCAAGACTAAGGACAGCCGCAAGGGTGGCGACAAGGCTCGCCCGAACGACGGCAAGAACTGACGCCGCCCTATGTCCGGAGTGCTGCCTGCAGCAACCGCGGGTGAGGGCGGTGGAATCCCTTGCCCTCACCGCCCCTTTCCTCTATAGCCCGGCGCATGAAGCGCTCGTCACCCCTGGAGGACGGGCGCGTATGTTGTTGTGATGACGCATACACCAACCCAATGGATGCTTTCCATGGCTCAGAATAAGGTGCTCAAGGCACAGGCGCGTGACGGAGTGGGCAAGGGGGCCGCTCGCGAAGCTCGTCGTCAGGGACTCGTTCCCGCAGTTATCTATGGTGACAAGAAGCCCCCCGTCACCGTCTCCGTGGCCTACAAGGACGCGCTGAAGTTCATCTATGCCGGTGGCTTCAAGTCGCACGTGCTCGACCTCGACGTCGACGGCACGATCCACAAGGTCATCCCGCGTGACTACCAGCTCGACGTCGTCATGGATCAGCCGATCCACATCGACTTCCTGCGCGTCACCAAGGGCGCCAAGATCAACGTCCAGGTTCCGGTTCACTTCGAAAACGAAGAAGCGAGCCCCGGCCTCAAGCGTGGCGGCACCCTCAACATCGTGCACCACACGCTGGACCTCACCGTTTCCGCGGACAGCATCCCGGAATTCGTGTCCGTCGACCTGACCGGCCTCGATATCGGCGACACCGTCCACATCTCGAACATCAAGCTGCCCAAGGGCTCGGCTGACCACAGCCACGAAGACGACGTGACGATCGCGACGATCGTTGCCCCGTCGGCCCTGAAGTCGGGCGGCGCTGCCGATGCCGAGACCGCCGAAGAAGACGAAGCCTCCGAGTAATCGGTTCGCCTCATTTCTGCTATATGACTGAGGCGGCCTCCGGGTCGCCTCTTTCGTTTCCGGAGTAGCCTCATGAAACTGCTGGTCGGCCTCGGCAATCCCGGCGCCCAATATGCCGGTAACCGCCACAATATCGGCTTCATGGCCGTGGACGCGATTGCCGCCGCCAATGGCATTTCCGCCTGGAAGACCAAGCATGGCGGGCTCCTGGCCGAAGGCAGTATCGGCAATGAGCGCGTCCTGCTCCTGAAACCGCAGACCTTCATGAACAAGTCCGGCGACAGCGTTCAGCAGGTCGCCCGCTTCTACAAGCTCGCGCCATCCGACACGATCGTCTTCTACGACGAACTCGACCTTGCCCCCGGCAAGGTGCGGGTCAAGGTCGGCGGTGGCAATGGCGGCCACAATGGCTTGCGCTCGATCGATCCGCAGATCGGCCTCGACTACAAGCGCGTCCGCCTCGGTATCGGCCATCCGGGCAAGGAGAATGTCACCCACCATGTGCTGGGCGATTTCGCCAAGGCCGACAAGATCTGGCTGGCCCCCCTGCTGGACGAGATCGCCCGCCAGGCGCCGCTGCTTCTGAAGGGCGACGACTCGGGCTTCATGAACAAGCTGGCCCTTGCAGTGAAGGGCGACGAGCCTGCCCCCGCCAAGGCTGAGAAGCCGGCTGCCGCCGGCCAGAGCCACATCCGCCAGGCGCGCCCCGCAAAGCCGCAGGCGGACCTGCCCAAGACCGGCCCCATGGCAGATATGCTGAACAAGCTCTTCGGCAAGGGCGAGTAGCGGACGCACGAAAACGCCGCCTCGCCTTTCGGCTATCGGTGACACGGCGACGAACGGCCAGCGGCCCAAAAACGAACGTTCAAGAACTGAGCCACTGGCCGTTCGTCACGACATCGGCTTGCTTAGGGGGCCCGGTCCTCAGGCGGTACCTTTGGGGTCCGGCTGCCGGCGCATCGATGCAGCCCTGTAAATGACGCCAATCGTCAGGAGGCCTTGTTTAAGGGCGTCCCTCGGGCTGGCGCCAGGCGGCACCGAAGTTTTCTACCCACGCAGGAGATGTAGCGCGCAAAATCGAATGGCATCGCGCGCAAGTTCATTTGGCAGCAGAACAGCCGTCATTTAGGGTCCGTTGAAGCGCGCTTTATTGCCCTCGATTCTTCCATGACCACTATCGGCTCCAACCAGTATCCCCGACTGCCGTGGCGGCCCAATCCAGAGCCGGTGCATGGAGGCTTCATAGCCGAGCCGCACGGCCCCGGCGCCGGCCATGCGAGGGTCTACTATGACCGCGACCAAATCTATGTCGGCACTTGGTGGGTCTGGGTGGCCGTTTGGGAAGGTCGCTTTTCCGAGCACGGATTTGTATGTGCCGCAACCTCGGACCTCGCCAAGCAGGCCGCGGCCGACGCGGCGACTGTCGCTTACTGGAACCACATCGAAGAGACGGAGGGTTGGGTGAAGCCTCCGCCACCCCGCCCTCCCGCATTCGACTATGTGGAGTGGCACTTCTGGCGCCGCTTCGAAGACTGGCTCTGGAATCGGGCCACGATCGAAGAAGTCTTGCGCCACATGGGCCGCTGCACTCCGCAGGACCGCGCCATTCGCCAACGGCTCGCTGATGCCTATGCGTCCCGTCTCAACTTCGGCTTCGACTCCTCCAGACCACCAGGCAAGCGCGGCCTTCTCGCTGAGCTTAGGGCGGCGGGTTAATTGGCCACTGCCGACATCATCGACATGTCGATCCAGAAGTTGCCGCCGCCAGGCGGCAGGTATGACCAGATGTCCGCGGGGTCGATTTTAACGCCATTAGCGCGAACTTCGATGGTGGCCCCGCCGGTACCGAGATTGGCATGGCCGGTTATGGTCGTGCCGAACTGATCATCGCCGTTTATCTGGATGGAGCCGGCGAAGTCTCGCGGAGCGCCGCAGCATGTGAAAATCTTGATGCTGTCGGGCGTCTGCTCGATATAGGTGTCGATGCCAAAGGGGCGATGGTCGACATCGTTTTGGATGAACCACTGTCCATCTTCATCGGGACGAAGAATTGCCACGAGGTGCATGGGCCTGGCCTCCAATTCGGCGAGGCTTGCTGCTGCTTCGAGGAGGCTTGCCTCTGCCCCGAGGAGACGGGTCTCGGTATCGGACAGGCGTTGCTCCAGGGTCGCCACCCGCAAAGAGTTGAGATCCAGGACTTCGACAAGCCGCAATACGCCATACGCTGCGCCGATCCCGAGGGCGACGACGACAATGCCGATTGCCCATGCAAGCACTGCACGGAGCCCGGACCTTTTCTGACGGGGTAGGAGGAAAGCCTTCAACCTTGATTTTCGCTTTCGAGTGCAGCCACGCGCTGTTCCAAACTCTCGATCTGGTCGAGTGCCCAACTCAGGGCCGCCCATAGATAGGGCGTGCGCTTTCCTTGGTCTACGCCCCAAGGCCGAAAATCCTTGTCCCCGATCGCCCCTTCCCCCGGAACTGCCAGGTCAGTGGAGACCGAATACGAGGTCTGGGCGCCCCAACCCACCGCGCCAGCACCGTCGACCTTCCAGGTGAAGGAGCGAACTGGATCTGCCCGGATGATTTCGATTGCTGCCAGCGGGTCGTAGAGCCCGGCGAAATCCTTCAGGCTCTCGTCTGAAGAGGTGAGATAGCTGGTTGCCGATCCACTGGTGGAAATCATCCCAACGGTGCCGTTCGGATTGTAGAAGTAAGCGTGCCCTGCAGCGCCCGTTGTCGATCGGGAGGACTCAAAGGCATCCTCCCCCAACGTCTTGCCGTTCACCGCCCCAACAGAGGACGCCGGGCGACCGATAATGTACTGGGACAGGACCGAATTACTGCTCCACCCGCCCCTGGGATCGCCGGTCGACGACAACATCGAATAGAGATTTCGGCTGTACTTCATCGCTCTGGCATTCAGGTCCCAGGAAGCGAAGGCTCCATCGGCCTCGGCAAGTGCGGGCACACCGAGGATGATCGGTCTCGCACCGATGCCAGTGATGCGGCTGATCAGTTGCAGCATTGCCAACGTAAAGCCTTCGATCGCGGTGGGGTCGAAGGTGGCGGAGCTCGGGCTGTAGGCGTCATTAGTGCCGGCACAGACAATCACATGCGTCGGACTATGGGGGACGACAGCGGTGTCGAAATTCGCGAGGAGATCGAACACGTCGCCGCCGGGGATACCCTCATTGATGACCAATGCATCCGGCAGTTCGGCCTGCAATTGGGTCAGGAAGCTCTCTCGCTCTGTCGAGCTGCCAATGTCCCCCGCGACCCAGCTATCGCCATAGCCCACGACGACTGCCGTCTCAGGGATCGCAGCTTCACCAGATGGCGAGGCCGCGAAGACTTCGATCTGATCAGCGATGATCGCGCCAGCAACAGGGACTGTCGTGCCGACGAAATGCACCGAGAGGTTCTTGGCATCGCCGTGAACGCGGACCGGCAAGGTGTAGACGGTGGGAATATTGCTGCTGGCGGCAGGGACCACGAATTCGGCGTTCACCCGGGCGTCATCGTCCACTACCCGAATGGTGCAAACCGTATCGCTTCGGCTGCAATGCACGACCACCCGCAAAATCGCACCGGTGACGCCGGCAACGGGAAAAATGGCCGTGCGCCCACCGTCCCCAGCCGCCGCCACGTCGATATACGCGGCCTTGCCGATGGCAAACCGAACAGGCGCATTGGCCGACGCGACATTGCTCGAGCTCTCGTCGTAGTAGTTGATGACGCCGCCCGCTATCGCGACGAGCTGGTCGTTCGCCAGACTGCCCGAATTAACGAACTGCGAGAAGAACAGCCTGCCCTTGGTGGGTAGGCAGTTCTGCCACTCCTTCTCCCGAGCCAGCCGCTGCCCGAGTTGGCGCATGTAGAATTTGCCGGGGTGTGCCTTATTGTACCAGGTCCGCTCCGCGCGGGCGCCGCCGGCAGCGGACACGGGCCATTTGAGACGCGGAAGGGTGGTCAGCGTGTTGGACGATATGGCGGTGATAAAGTATGTCCAGTAGCGGCCATTGTCGTGCTTGACGGTGACGTTTCCGCCCGCATCAAACAGCGCTCCATTTGTGATCACGATCGACGACGCCCCGGCCGCGGCAGTGCCGGTGATCGCCTGCTCGGTCACCAGGTCAACGGCCTCGGCCGTGAGCATACCCCGGCCATGGAAACCGGTTAGGAGTTGTTCGATATAGACCGGGTCGATGCCCGCCTGAGACGTTGGCGACTTAAGGCTAATCTCTGGCGCGGTCGGATCAGCGTTGTCGACTGACATCCCTACGCCGGCGACGATTTCGCCCACCGTGCCTGTGCCACCAGGCCCGCGTTTATCTGCCGCCTCGGCGACGTTGGCCGTCCAGGTGCCATCGCCTTTGCGGTACTGGCCCACAAAGTCTGTCGGCGGAGCGCCCTGCCCACCGACATAGCTAGCCAACATCTCTACCCGACGCAGACCATCCACCACCGTGACGATATTCTGCGCCCAGCCCTGGTAGCCACGATCGCCCTTATCGCCCTTGTCGCCAGTATAGCGCGCCACCAACCGCCAGTCCGGCCCGGCGATCAATTCCACCACGCCGGAAATGCCAGTGAGGGCACCGAAGTCAGTTCCGAGATCCCTGACAAAGACCAGGTGGCCGGGGTCATTGCCTTCGAAGGTCGTCAGCTCGGCCGTGGTGAGCGCCCGATCGTCATAGGCGAAGCCGTCTCCGGCGTCCCCCTTTGCGGCGAAGGCCACCATCAGCTCGGCATCGTCCGTCCAGGCGGAAGGATCACCCACAATGCCGATCGGCACCTTTCGATAGCTGCCGCCATCGACAACCGGACCGGTCACCTCGAAGCCTGCAAACATGCCGTCATTGCTGGCACTGCTGATCTGCACGGCGCCCTTGATCAGCGAGGTGCCGATGCCCCAGCGGCTCAGCATAGCCCCTACTTCAAAGCCGCTGCCGCTGAGGTCGTCGATATACAACATGGTGGCCAGCGCCGGATCGACATGGTTTAGGCGGACATAGCCCGGCCCCGGATCGCCATCGGCGGTGGCCGTGCTGAAGCGGTATCCCAGGCCCAAGCCGTTCGCCTGCACCACCGAGAGGTCCTGGACGACCTTGGCGACGCGTCCGTTGAGGGTCCCCACCTGCGTTTCGGCCGGCGTCATGGCCGAGATGGCCAACGGGAGGTTGGCCCCTCCGGCGCCGGCATGCGGCAGTACCAGCTCGGCCGAGGTCGTGGAGAGCCTGGTCTTGATGAAGTTGGCCACGCCCTCGATGACGACCTGGCTTCCAGCCGGTGCGGTAATCTCGGAGAGGACAACACCATCATCGCCCACCCAAAGGGTCAGGATGGTCTCGCCAGTATCGATCGAGGCGGTGCCGGTAGAAATGCGTGTCATGGGGAGCCTGCCTTAGGTGAAGCGACCGGGGGTGATTTTGAAGGTCACCGACCAGGTGCTGGATAGATTGATGCTGTAGGCGACCGAGCACGCGTCGGGCTGGTGCGAGCGGTAGCGCCAATGAATGGTCGCCGGGAAAGGCGGGGTCGCCGGGGTGTAGGTGACGAAAAGGTCGGTCCGGCTGTCGATGAACTTGACGTATTGCGCCCCGGCCGACTGGTAGAGCGCCGCATAGACGCCCCCGCCATTGAGCAGAAAATGCACGCCGCGCTTCCAGGCGGCGAGGTTCTCCAGCACCACGGCATTGTCGAAAAGGCTCATCCAGCGGTTCTCCTGGATGGACGACAGCACCGGGATTGAGCCCAGGAGCAGGTCGGGAGCAGCGGTCCGGACGAACGTCGCCTGAACGTCAAGGTAGTCTGTGCCCGCGGGCACCGCGCCCAGATAGATTGGCGCAATGTTGATGGCCTTGCCTGGCCCCCAGTTCTGGTCGGCGATCGTCCCGACCGTCGAGCAGCTCTCGGCGAAAGGCGCGCCACCATCCCCATAGAGCGAACCAGAGGAATAGAAGTACTGGGCGCCTGAGGTCATGAAGCTGGGAAAGACCAGCGACACGGTCCCTGTCAGCGCCGCTTCGGGGATGAGGTTGAAGGCTTTGCGGTCGGTATCGAACACGTCGATGCCGGCGGCGTTGCGCAGCCACATGCGTTCCGGCGTCATTGCAAAGCTACGGCTCATGCAAAGATCCTCTGGAACGGCGCGCCGGTGAAACCGCCGGCATAGCCCGGCTCTGTGATGATGCTGCCGTTGGGCAGGACGACGCGCATCCGGCCCACGTCGAAATCGAAGGAAGCGGCCAGAGCCAGGAAGAATGGGCTATCGGCGCCGGTGCCGCGTCGCATGGTTGTGGTGTTGGTGTCGAAGCGGCCGCGCCCCATGATTGCCCGTGTGTCAGTGGCCCAGAACATCGGCAACTGCGGCCCTACCGGGACTTCGCTCGCGTCTTTGAAGACCAGCACGTCATAGCTGACCGTGAGGGCGGGCAAATCGGCATCGGATGAGGTGCCGACATTGTAGCAGATGATGTCTGTCGCCGTGGCATTGAAGGAAACGAACCGGGCGCGGTCCCCCAGGTTCTGCACATTCATCCCCTGCGGTAGCACCCGCCCCCCCTGCGAGACGACGAACCGCGGCGGATAACCGGCCCCATGGTAAAGCAGGACCTGTTCCTGGGCATAGGTCTGCCCCCTGTAGATCACCGAGGCAGTACCGAAGCCTCGGGCATCGGTGATCGTCCGGCCGGGCACCGACTGATGGGTCATCGAAACGGTCGCCCGGTTGCGGACGGTGTAGTAGTCCCAATGCGAGCAGAACTCGATGAGGTGCAGGTACGTCAGCGGGTTCTTGTATGGCGCGAACTTGTCGCCGCTGTCTGGCTTGCGCCAGATCATGGTGACCTCGGCGATGAGGAGGCAGTGCGTGTCGCTTTCCATGAAGGTGTAAGCCACGATCAACTCCCCACCAGGAAGGATGCCGGATCGGTGCCGTTGATCTCGATGGACGTGCCGTCGATCGACCGAATGCGCTCGAAGCGCAGGTCGGTGATCTTGACGAAGTCGGCCTGCACCGCGAAGGGCTGGGTGACGATCGCGCCATTGGTGGCGAGGAAATAGAGCCGGTCGGCCATGGCGCCGATCCAGCTATCCGAGGTGCCGCCGAGAAGATCGGCCTCGGCGCCAAGCTGCAGCACGGATTCGCCAAACGTGTCGCCGACCTGGGCACGCACCTTGAACATGATGGTTGCGGTCGCCGTCTCGGGATCAACCTGGGCTTCGACCTTGAACAAGCCACCAGCCGTGACCAGGTCGAGCTGGGCGGCCACCTCCACTTTGTATTCGCCGAACGCCGCGTTGAGTTCCGCAATGGCCCGCTGCGACACCACAACGGCGGCAAGGGCGCGGCCGTTCTGCGCCTTGAGCAGGGTAAATGCCTCACGCAAGTTAGTTTGGTCGGTTAGCGCCGCCTCCTCGGCTCTGGTCATGCGAATTTCGAGCTGGGAAATGGCATCGGCCAACGAGCCGACACCCGGCCCCACTAGAAAGCCTCGTTCGTTCTGCAGCTCTAGCGCCAGCTTGGCCGGCGTGACGCTACCATCGGCCACTTCGGCGGGCACTTCCTCGGCGCCGGTGGTGAACTCCACCACATTGGTCCAGACGCAGGCGCGACCATCGGCGCGCACTGGGATGGCCTTGGCCTTATAGGCGGTCAGCGGCTGCAGCGGCCCATAGACCAGCGCGTTCTGAAGGCGCGCCGAGGCAAAGAAGTCCTGCTTGTCATTCGCTTCGGTCCCGGCCGAAGGCCAGATGCGGACCATGACCTGGTCGACATTGGGGTCGGTGATCGGCGTCCAGGTGGATTTGCCGTATGGGTGAATGGCCCCGCCGCCGGCGCGCTGGTATTGGACGACCGTGAACCCCGAAACGGCAATGGTGCGGTTCGGATTGGCCTGGCCGACGCCCGGGCCGCTGGGTAGCTCAACGAATGTGTCGCCCGAGGCCGGGACAATGGCATTGCTCCACTGGCTCAAGGTGACTCGTGCGCCGATTCGGGCACCATCCTTCATAACAGGCTCGATGCGCTCGACCACCATGAGCATGGGGCCATCGGCAGTCTGGCGCGTGATTGGGTCGCCAGGCTCCAGCAGCAGCGCCTTGGGGGTGAAGCTCTCTTCGCGGGTCGCCGCGTAGAACTGGCGCCGGAGGGCGATCTCGGCGCGCAACTGGGCGCGCTCCTGCAGGCTCTCATAGGGCTGGTTCATGGCCTCGGCGCGCCGGCCGCCCAGCCTGCTTTCCAGTTCGGCATTGATCCGCGGCGTGAAGGGAGCTTCCGCCCAGCCGGAATCGTGGCTGACGAATTGGCCGTGCCACATGGTCTTCTTGGTGCTGACCACGCCTTTGCGGTCCACCCGGATCGGCTCGCCGGCCAGCCGGTCGATATCCCGCAGGGTCATGACGGGCACGAGCTGCTGCGCCGGCAGCGGCACGTCAGCACCGCCGCGCTTGAAGCTCGAGCCGCAATAGGACTGGTCGATTTCGCGCAGCACCGACAGCTTTTCCTCATCGTCCGAGATCTGTCGGCCGTATTCGAAGATCGGGAAGGTCTTGCCGGAAACCGGGTCATAGAAGGTTTCGTCGCAGCGATTGGCGGCAGCCGTGTAGCCGGCCATGTCGCAAGAAAAGGCCGGGAAGCCCTGGCCGAGCACCTTGACGCCATTGACGTAGATGCCGCGGCGGAAATTGAGCCGGATGACGGCCGGGTTCCTGGTGAACACATAGGTCGACTGGTCGCCCCAGACGGCACCCGGCCGGCGCCAGTCGTGGAGCTTCAACCCACGCCAGACAGAACCGAAGCGCGGCACGGCCGAGCCGTAGAGGTCGGCATTGAAGCGAACGGTGATGATCATGTAGGCGACGCCGGTGAACTTGTGGTTCGCGGTCCAGCGGCCGGCGGGATTGGCGTTGGCCACCAGTTGCGGATCGGCGGCCTGGCCCGGCGCGCCGGTATAGGTTTTCACCCAGAGATAGGGCGTTCCGGATACCGTGTAGGAGGCGACCGAGCGGCCGAAAGGGTCGGCGTTGGAGCCCGCCAGCGTTTCGGGCTTCTCGTCGACCAGGAAGTGCTCCATGCCATCGTGCCAACCGTGACCGACATCGATGACCATCTGGACATATTCGTTGTCTGCCCCGAACTCATTGACATAGGCCAGCCGGCCGGTGGCGCGGCCGAGGCCGACCACCGCGCGCACGGCAGCGCTCTCGCCGACCTCGAGCTCGAAGCTGAGGCCGCGTTGGGTGTGGACCCTTTGGGTCACCGGCTGTTGTTGCGGCGCGAACACGCTGGCCAGCAGCGAAGCGCCTACACCGATGGCCAGGTTGAGCGCGATATTGCCGATGATGGGCGCGACTTGCGGCATCAGGGCGCCCCGATGGCAAAGCAGCGCCGGAGGGCGCCGACGGGCACATAGACCGGCCCACGTGGGCTCCGGCCGACTGCCTGGCTGCCCATGATCACGAAGGTGGCGATCGATGGCCGCCCCTCGACCTCCTGGTCAAGAATGCCGCAGTCCCCACGACGAGCGAGCAGCGGCGATATCTCGGGGAAGACCGCCTGCAGCGCGCCTTCAACGTCGCTAAAACCCAGCTTGAAGAGCTGTTTCCAGGCAGCGGCCTCGGTCGAGTGGCGTTTGAACCCGTGCATCGGGTCCACGCCGGTCATGCCGACGCAGAGCAGTGCTGGCGTCCCGAGGCAATGAGCGTCCGGCGACCAGCCGAAGGGTAGCGCCAGCTGCTCGGTCATAACGGCCACGAAGGCCCGCTCCCAGCCGGGCACTCGTGCGGGGATGGCGGGCGGCCAGGGCATTAGATGACCTTGAAGACGCCGCAGGCGCCATCTGCTTGGCGGACCACACGGTAGTTGCCGGGGCTGATGAGAGACAGGCTGGGCTTGGCGGCTGTCATCTCCATGCCGGTCGGCTGCCAGTTGTCGGCATCGTCCTGCAGCTCGACGGTCGCCCGGGCCGTGTTGACCGCATCCTTGAGACATACGGTCACCATCGTACCCAGCTCAATCAGCACGGCGCCGGATTCCGTCTTGTTGGTGCCGGTGGCGAGGATTTCGGTTTCTGTTACGGCCAAGGTGGCCTCCTGTGGTGGGAAAGGACGTTAGACTGGCTGGGGATCAAAGCTCCGGGTCCGGCACGAACTGCAGGCCGCGGCTAGCGAGCACGGCCGCGGCGTGATTCACCGGCTCGACGTCGCCGGCGGCCGAATAGACCTGGAACACGGCACCATTGGTCGCCGCCATCGCATGGGCAGCGGCAATGACGCCTTCCTCGCCCCAGATGACACCCTCCGGCACGGGTGGCAGATCGCCCTCGGTCATGGCCGTGAGGATGTTGAGTTCGCCCTGATTGCCCATCGCGTCGCTGGACAGCCAGTGGGTCGCCGGGGTGAAGGAGGTTGCACCCGGATCGATTGCGCAGAGTTTGCGGCTGAATGCCTCCGGCCCCATGCCGCGAGCGGCGAAGACGAGGTTGATGTTGTTTCTTTGGGCGTCGGTGACGATGCAGATAATGCCAAGGGCCACGTCGATCTCTCCTATGAAGTGAGCAGGGAATTGCGGATTTTGATGAAGGTTGGCAGGTCGAGAAACTGGCGGCCGCCCAAGATCTTTTCCACCGAGCCAGCAAAGAAGCCCGCGGCAGAGCCGTTGCTGTTGTTGGAGCCCAGACGCCACGGCGTCGTGGTGGGAAGGCCGCCCGCATAGGCACCTTCAACGATCAAGGACGTTCCCCCGAACAGGCGGCGGGTGGTGCTGTTGAAGGACATGCCCACCACAACACGCTGACCCCGAAAGTCGGGACCTTGGATGACGGCGGTGGTGCCGGTGCCAGCGGCTAGTTGCCCATCGACGGTGACCGCGAAGTAGGCCCGGTCATTGGCCGCACCTGTCGCGCCGGCAATCCACTGGGAGGCCCCCAAAGTGGTCGGCATGGTGACCAGGGCGACGACGAAGTTCTCGTTCGCGCCGGCCGCGTAGTTGGTCAGAAGATTGTCGTCGTTGCCATCGAACTTCGCGCCCGACGACAGCAGGAAAGGTCTCTGCTGCGCGGTGGTCTGCCGGCCATGCCTGCCTCGCAGACGCTTCATGGACACGCGGTCCACCGCGGCATTGGTCGGCACCGATGCTCCGCGCTTGATTTCTATACCGGCCGTGGTGGCGTTCGGAACCAAGAGCGCACGGCGATTGGTTCCGGCGAACAAACCGTTGCTCTGAGTGGC
This sequence comes from Devosia sediminis, assembly GCF_016411825.1. Taxonomy (GTDB): domain Bacteria; phylum Pseudomonadota; class Alphaproteobacteria; order Rhizobiales; family Devosiaceae; genus Devosia; species Devosia sediminis. Next base: position 323,957 of record NZ_JAEKMH010000001.1, on the reverse strand, counting down.
GGTCATGGCGGCAGCGATGCTACCGGCTGACACGGATGCCACATCGCATTCCACAACGTACGTGTCACCGACAGAGAGACCGTTGAACACAACGCTTCCCGCTGCGTAACTGCCGTCTGGGGAATTGATGAGAAGCTGACCACCGGCAATTGACGCCTGGGTAAACAACCAGCCTGCGGAGGAGTTCAGCAGTGGATCGGCGATCAATTCCGGCGATGCCGCCAGAGCCTGATCCATCGTCTGTCCGTTCCAGGATCGCTGATCTGCGGCAAAGGCCACCTGGTTGCTTAGGCCGGCGAGTGTGGGTCCGTAAGCTTCTTGATAGTGCCGATCGGTCTTTGTGAAGTCGAAATAGAACCCGTCGCTCTGGGCCGCCATAAAGGCATCGAGGGAGAAGGTCCCGCCGAGTGCTTCAATCACCGCGTTGAACTTAGCCCGGGCCAGGACGAGGCTTTCATGATCGGCCACCAGCGGCAGACCCAGTTCGGTGGCTATCTGGTTCATGCGCATGCAGCGTTCTCCGTCTGTGTCGAGGCCGGGATAGACATCCGGGCCAAACCAACTATCGACCGCCGCCTGGATGCGGTCTTTCCAGCTCTCATTGGGGACCAGCAGCTCCAGCGTCATGCGACCGTCCCTTCCGGCGCCCGGCCGAAGCTGATCTTCTGGCGCTGCGCTGAGGCAACATGCTCGAAAGCCTTGTCGTCGGGGTCGATGAGCGCCTGGAAGGCCGCATTGGCCGTCTTGCCCTCGATGTCGCGCTGCATGATGTCGGGCTCTTCAAGGATCAGCGACCGCACCGGCACGCCCTGGGCGTCGGTGTCGAGCACCATCTGGTCCATGGTCCGCACCGCCACCTGCTCGCGCAGGATCGGCGTGCCGGTGTGGTCGAGCCAGAATGTCGAGAGCACGGCCGGCCGGCCCTCCCATTCTTCCTCGTCGATTGTCGCGCGCACGCCATCGTCGAAAGTGTTGGCGGGAATGTCCGACCCTTCGGACAGGTAGGTCTCAAACACCCGCGCAGTGATCGCCCGGCTTTCCGGTCCGAGCGCATTCTCCGGCACGTCCAGCCCGACCAGGTTGCCGCCGCCATAGAACACGTCATCGCCCAGCGGCTGACCATCGACCCGGTCGTTGCGCCACCAGCCGGCATCGCTCCACAGATCCTCGTCGGCCGGGCCGCCCACCCGCCAGGGCGGCAGCACGCCGGCGACGTCATCCCAGCCAAACAGGCCCTTGACCCCGAGGACCAGGCGCACCACGCCACTGTCGAAATAAAGCTCGATCGCGTCTCGCACGTCGACGCGGCCGGCTTCCAGCTCTTCCAGCAACTCTGGGGAATGAGGCTTCATCACACAGCCTCCATGAGCCCGAAGGTGACGGGGCTTGGCCCATATTCCTCGCGCTGACTGTCCGCCCAGCTCCCGGGCTGCAGGATGGCGCGCAGCGGCGGGTTTTCGAGCCTGACCACGGCCGCCGGCGCCAGGACGCCCAATGGCAGGCGCGGAGTGACGGCAATGTCCTGAGAAATGGCGCTGGCGACGATGACCGGCGCCGCAATCCAGCGGTGAATGACCTGGTCGCCCTGAAGGATGGACAGTCGGTCCCCCCGGCGCAGGTCTAGCCCGGCCGTGAGGCCGAACACGCTGATGGTGCGCTGGTCGACTATGTCGGACAGCGATGCATCACCAATCATCGGCCAGTTCGCCGCCGTATAGGCGCGTGGCAGGCGGTGCCGTGGGTGGAGGAAGTCCACCCGCATGTTGTTGTCGGCCGCCCAGGTCAGCCAGGCGAGAAACTCTGCCCGATCGTTCGCGCCGCGGGGGTCTAGCGGACCGGTCGTGTAGGTGCCGTGCCAGAAAGGGTCCGCCTTGCGGGACGTGATGAACAAACCGCCCTCGGTGCGGGCAGTCACGACGCCGAGGTCGGGCGCCAGGTCGATCGAGGAATAGGCATTGATGGGGAAATTGACCGGCATCAAAACCCCGTCGCGCCGCGCCGGCGCGCATCCGTCACTTCATCCCGCACGATCAGCCGGATCATCTCCTCGCCACTCGGCCCGGTCGTGCGCTGCTGCTCGATCGGTGCACCGCGGCCACGCTGGTCGATGATCTGCACCGACACCGACCGGCTGTCAGGGATCTGGTTCTGGTTGGACGCAACCATTCCCATTGAACGGGTGTGATTGTAGACCTGCTCACCGCCGCGAAACCTGACCAGCTCCGGCCCTTCCTCACCGACCCAGGCAAGCCCGGCCGGCGCATTGTCGGTCCCTGACGCAAAGCCAGGAATGCCAAAGATGCCGGGACGGCCGAAGCCGCCGGGAACGCCCCAGCCGCGACCCAGGCTGTTCCCGCCAATGCCCCCCATGAGACTCCCAAAGATCAGATCGAAGAGGCCATTGGCGGCCATGCCGATTGCGCGATCGGCGATCTTGTCGAGAGCGGTGGCGCCGGCGTTGCCAAGGATGGACCAGCCGTCGCTTGCCTTACGCGCCGCATTGGCCATCCGCGTCAGCTCGTCGCCCAGGCCGGCCAGGTTGGCGCGGTCAGTCGAGACGATGGCGTCGATCTGTTCCTGGAAGCGATCGAAGGCGGGAGCCCCACTTTCAACGCTGGCACTGAACTCGGAAACAATGTCCTCAAAGGCGTCGCCGCCCTTGCCAGACAGCTTTGACTTCAGATCATCAGGAAGCTTCGAAATGGCGTCCATGCCGGCACGGACGCCTGCCTTGATGTCGGTGAAGAAGCCCGACCAAGTGCTGCGGTAGAACTGCATTTGCTCGTTGGCCAATCGCTCCCGCTCCTGCAGGCGTTCCAGCTCGACCGTTGCGCCGGCGTAGTGCTGCGCCATGCGCTCGATCTGGGCATTGACTGTCTCATCGATTGGGATGCCGGCGGCCCGAGCCTGATTGCGTAGATCAAAGGCCGCTTTCTGCCGCTCGACTTCATAGGTCGACTTGCCCAGCAGCTCGATTTCCAGCCGCTGCTGGTCGATGCGTTGCTGGAAATTGTCATTGGCCGACTGCCATTGATCGAACGGCTTCTGGGCCGCCTTGGCTCCCCGCGCGTTCGCCTTCTCGTTCGCCTCGGCCTCGGCCACGTTGATGCTGTCGAGGACGCGCTGGTATTCGGTGGCGAATGCCGTGGCTTCGCTCATCGACCGAACCGACCCCTCTGCCTGCAGAGCCCAGGCGTCGAGCTGCTCGCGTGCCTGGTCGAACTGCGAACGCGGGTCCATGTAAAGGCTGCTGATTTCGCCCATTGCCTGACCGAACGACTCGGACATGGCAATACGGACCTGGATCTCGCGCGGGAGGCTTCGCAGGGCGGCGCCGGCGCTATCGGCCCGTGCCTGAACTTCCAGCAGTCGGAGCGCCAGTTGGTAGGCCTGGTCCGCCAGTTCTGCGATGGCCGGGTCCTCGGCGGTGTTGAACAGCTCGCGGGCCGCCACCATCGCCCCGTGCAACTCTTCCCTGCTAGACGCCGCGCCGATCGCCAGTCGGCCCAGCAGCTCAACCTGGCGGATGCCCTCGCTGTCGGCGCCTGGGCCAGCGCCAAGCGCCCCGATGTTCTGGATCTCGCGAAGGAAGGTCACCGTCTCGGCGAGAGCCTCGCGGTTCGCCTCGATGCGGGACTGTATTTCGTCCTGCGAGTTAGCCTGATCGCGCAGAGTGGCGCGCAGGTCAGAGGCGACAACACCTTGCGGCAGCTTCAGCGCCGAGGCCAGCGCCTGGTCGGCAGCACCCTTGGCCGCGTCGTAACCTTCGAGGATACTGTCGAGCATCTTGCGGTGCTCTTCCAAGGCATCGGTCGCATCTTCGGCGCTGTTGAGTGTGCTCATGAACCACTGCACGCCAGCCGCGCCCAGACCAATGGTCGCGATGGTGGCGAGGTTGAGCGGGTTCAACAGTCCCACTAGGGCGCCGCCCAATGCCTGGACGATCTGTCGACCACTGCCGATCTGATGAAAAATGCCGCCAACCTGCATACCCTGCTGCATCGCCAGCATCATCGGCGCCTGGCCCATGGCCGTCATCATCGCGATGTCTTGCGCCTGGAACAGCAGGTTGGTGGTGTGAGCTGCCCCCACATTGCCTGCGCGGCGGTTGTCGTTGGCAGCGGCAGCAAAGGACTGTGCCGACGCGCCGGCCGAGCGATAACGTGCTTCAAGCTCAGCCAGAGCCGCTGATTGTTCCTGGGCCGAAATCGCACCGACCCGATGAGCGTGATTTATTTCGTCCTGCTCACGCTGGAACGCCTGGATAGCCGCAACACCTGGAACGATGCGGGCGCGCAGCCGGTCCATCTCCTGACCATAGGCGGCAATGTCTGCAGCACGGTCCCGCGACGAGGCACCGCCGCGGCCGAAGGCAGCTTCCAGCGCCTCCAGCCTTGCCCTGGTGACCGCGGCCTTGGCGCTGGTGGCATCAGCGCCGGCGTTGAGCTGGTCCAGCGCCTGGCGCGTGGATGACACTGCGCTGACAGCGCTGCGACCATCCCCGGTCAACTTAAGGGCGACGACGAACTGGCTCACCGATCGGCCTCCGCGAAGGCGCTAAGCGCGGCCATCTCCATCGCTTGGATCAACGAGAACTGCTCAGGAGGTAGACCGTGATTGCGCATCACGATGTCCACGCCGGGGTAGTCGAGGCCGGTCCGGATGATCTTGGCGCTGGAAAGGCCACCAACGGCAATGCAGTGCCACTGGCTGTCCAGGGCACGGAACACCTCAAAGGCACCTACATTGATGTCCCAGATCTCGAACACGTCTTCCTCGTCGACTTCGTCCGGCTCGACCGTCACGCCCAGCTCGGCGAACTCTGCCGCTGCGGCTTCGTCCATCCGCAGCGGCCTGGTCGGGTCATTTGCGTTCAGCAGCGCGAAGACCCTTGCCCGCGCCGCTTCAGCTAGTTTTTTCGGCGGCCGCCCTCGTCGCGCTGAGAGTCACCCCAGGCCCTCCAAAGGCCGGTGGCAAACCGGCCATCGTCGAGCAGTGCGCGAAGTTTGGGGGTGTCGAAGGGGATGGCGTTTCCCTCCTCATCGACGATGTCCTGGTCCCAATTAGTGACCACGCGCAGCAGGAGGTCATGCTGGCGAGTTACCCGCTGTTCCACCGGCAGGGCATTGACCTCGGAAAGGATCTGATCAGCTTCCTCGGTTCCGATGTCTTCGAACTGCACCTTGAAGCTGAATTCTTCGAACTGGTTGGCCCGGCGCTCGTCGGCATTGGGAACACGGACCTTCACGGTCCACCAATACCGGCGCTCAGTGGTGACGACGAACTTGACCATGAAAGCTCCTTTAAGCGGCCTTGAACGGATTAGCGGACGGTGATTTTCAGCTCGTCATTGCCGATGACGGGCGTGAGCATGAGCGGAAGCGAGTAGTTCGCGATGCCCTGCGTCTGGCCTTGCGTCGGCCGGCCGATCTGCACGGCTGGAGCGTCCAGCTGGATGATATTGCCCGCCACCGTGCCGTGCTGCGCGGCCAGCACGCCGGTCGTGTGATCCTGGGCGATCTGGAACCAGTTCTTGGTGGCCATGCTCTTGGCTTCGGCGACAACGGTGCCGGTCGGCTGGCGGCCCGTGATGCGGATGCTCTCATCGCCGATGAGGAAGCGCGGTTCCACCTGGTTCGCCACGTCGATCGAGAGGCTTTCAGCGATGAGAGACGAACCGTGCAGGCTCAGCGTCGTGTTGGCCTTGTTGACCGGCACCGGCTTCTTGAAGGCAGTCGTAGTCGTCGCCGGCAGCGCCTGGTCGGTGATGGTGCCGAGAAGCCCCGTGAGGGTGAAACGCATGCGCGGGATCTGCGCCGGCACCAGCGACATCGTCATTGTGCCACGGGCGCCGAGGAGAACATGGCGGGTGCCGTCGAGGTTGTAGTAAAGGCTCACAGCGTCAGGGGCGGCCGGCGTGGCATCGGGGGTGTATTCCACCCGCGTAGCGGCAGTGACGACCTCATCGAACCCGCAGGCACGCAAGGCAACGCCCCAGGCGGGTGCCGTCCCGGCCGCGCCGGCGCCAGCCAGTTCGACGTCGAAGGCGATGATGGCGTGGCTCTGCACCAGGAACACGCCCTGGTGGCCGAAATAGGGGAAGAGCAGCTCGCGCGAAACTTCACCGCCGGCGAGCGGGGTGATTTCGACATTGGTGCCCTGCATGGCGTTCGCCGCGCCGGTGGGCACCGCGTCCGTACCATAGGTCGTTTCGATCTTGGCCATGAAGGCCAGGCGGTTGATGAAGCGGGTCATTTGTCGTCGTCCTTCGGCTTGCTCGCGGGCTTGCGGCCCGCATTAGCGGCCTCGGCCGCGGCCGCGGCTTCCTCACGGGTCTTCGTCCGGTCGACGAGGGTCTTCTCGCCAGTGGCCGGGTCCACTTCGTATCGAGCCATCAGCTGGCCTCCTCGATGTACTGGGGTGCGGAGTAGTAAGCCGCGAACCAGACACAGCCATCGACGGCCTCCATGGTTTCGCCGCGGACATAGGTGATGACGTCCACCATCTCGCTGGTCTGCCAGCCGAGCAGCTGGCGCCGGACGTAGTCCTTGAGGGCTTCGAGCGGGTCCTGGACATCCGCGCCATCGGCATCACCAAGGTGCTCGGCCACGATGACGATGGCGATGTCGCGTTCTAGGCGCTGGAAGACCCCACCGGTGGCTCGGGAATTGTCCTGGGCCATATCCTCGGCCACGATGACGAAAGCCTGAGGCAAAGGGCCGTCCGGCCTATCCTTGACCTGCGAGAGCGTGCTGGCGCCGCGCACACTGTAAAATGGCGTGCCGACACTCAGCAGCCGACCCTTGATCTCATGCAGGTCGCTCATAGGCCCGCCTCCTGGCGAAGGTGGTCAGCGACGATTTCGGGGATTGCCTGGCGGTCATAGGCCGATATGCCCAGGAATGGACGCGCCGGGATGCGCACCTGGTGGCCACGGATCTGCACCACGCGGCTTTCGGCACCCTTGGAGCCTGCGCGGACGAAGCGATTGCCCCGCTTCCGGATATTGCGCATCGAAACCGTGCCGGTGCGCGGCTTCATATCGATCGTGCCGCCAAGCTGATGAATGCGGGCGTAAACCAGGTTGCTGCCCCATTCGACCCCGCTAGGCACAACGCCATAACTGATCGACTGGTAGAGGCGCGCGGTGACCCGCAAGATGTGGTTGTAGCCGCGGCGGCGCGCAGCCCGGCCGCGGCCAATGCGCTTGGCAGCCGTGCGCGGCGAAAGCGGGCGCCACTTCTGGCCATCCGGCGCCGTCTCCTGCTCGATATTGCGCTGGGTCGAAAACACGAAATGCGCGCCGATCGCGTGGTACGCGCCTTCCGGGTTGGCTGCGGCCCGCTCCAGCTGCGCGAGGGCTTCCTGGGCTTCCTTGTCGTCGAGGGAGAAGGAGACGCCCGCCATCAGAAGCTACCCAGCCGATCGCGGGTGAAGATGCGTTCCGGTCCTTTGGTCTTGATCTGACCGCCACCAGCGGGAGCGATAATCTCACCAGCGCCCTCGATGATGACAGCGCCGGCCGCGACACGGTCCAGCCATTTGCGCGCGTCTTCATAGGCCATGCGGGCGGCGTGATCCTTGCCGGCGGTGTCGCCATGCAAAAGGAACCAGGCGATCTGACAGGCATAGGTGACGAGCACTTCCGGAGCCGCAGCGGTCAGCGGTAGCTGATACTTCTTGCCCAGATAGGAATTGATCAGCGAACTGGCGTCAGCCACCGCCTTGCTCACCACTGTGGCGTCGATCGTCGTCTGAGGCCGGTTGGTCTTGTCGGTGAGCTGGACCAGTTTGGTCTGCCCATATCGATCGACGAGATCCTGTTGAGTGCAATAGGTCACTGCCCACCTCAGCTATTCTGACTGATAGGCGAAGGTCCGGTGACCTTCGGCGTAGATCTCGAACCCGTTGAAATCGACCTGTCCGGTGCGGACGAAAATGCGACCACGGTCGATGATGACCGTGGCGTCGATGGGAACCAGGTCACCACGAATGGCACCGTTCACGCCGGGTCCGGCCAGGTGCAGGGCGTAGCCGGGTGGGCGCAGGCGGAGCAGCCGCCTGACTGCCCATAGGAGGTGCTGAATGGACGGGCGATGCATGTCTAGAGCAGCTCCACGATGAGCAGCGGGTCGCCCCGCAGCGCTTCGAGCTCGTCGCTACCAAGCTCGCCAGCCTCGAAGCGGGTCGGAGCCTTGGTGAACTGCCGGCCGCTGCGCCACCGGCTGTCCACGGTCGCAGTAACTTCGACAGGCCGTTCCACTGGAGCCGTGGTCTGGATTTCTTCCAGGGCCGAGATCTCGGAATTGATGCCCTCGAGCAATTCGCCCAGCAGTGCCTGGCCAACGAGAAGCTCGCTGCGGTGCTGCTGCAGATAGGCGATGGCCTCCGGCACCTCACCCGAAGCAGCTGCGGCACGAGCGTGGTCGACCACATCGGCGAGGAAAGCATGCGCCTGATCCTGCTCGAGCGCCGGGACGTCAGCGAAGATGTCGCGGTCCCTCTCCTCGGCGTCAGCTACCTCGGGGGCCGCCGATGCCTGCGCCTCTGCGGCGGCAGGCGGGGCCGTTTTGGCGACAGCCGGGCGCTCGATGGCGGGCAACTCCGCGAGCGGCGCCAGCTCCTCGAGGAGCGCGGCCGGCAGCGGGGCGCCCAAGGGGACCCCCAATAAAGCGCAGGCCTCCTTAGTCGCCGCAGTGATCAGTGAACGGGCGTTGTGGAGACTGGTCTGAGCATCGGCAACCAGTTCGGGCGCAGCGTCTGCCGGAAGGCCCTGCAGATGACCATGTGCCAAAACCACAGCGTCGGCGAGCTGCGCAAGCTGCAGTCGAGCGGTTTCGATCTTGGCAGCCTGGGCGGCGACCTCCTCAGCCGTCGCATTATTGAGGTCGATGGTCTTCGGTACCAGCTCGGCCGCGGCGGCGATAAACTTGCCATGGTCCTCGGCATCGCCGGGGATCTTGAGCAGCTCGAGCTGCTCGTGGTTCGACGCGGCAAGCTTGGCGAAGGTATCGACGCCGCCAGCGGCAAGCTTTGCCGCCGTGGCATTGCCGATGCCCTTGATCTTTGTCAGTTCGTCCATTGCAGGTTCCTTTTCGGGGCTTGCGGCAGGGTCGGCGGGCGGCCCTCTCGAAAGACCCGCCGCTCCCAGGGAGGAAGGAGCGGCGGTAGTGCGCGGCGGGAGGAGGATGCCGCGTCAGGAACGAGGGTTAGCCAGGGGGGCTCGGGCGGATGGTCGGGCAGCCGAGCGGCTCATTGGGCAGGAAAATGACGGCGATGCGTGCCGGCGGCGCCGAGGTGGTCTCGGTCATACAGACGTCAGCCAGGTCGGAAATCGTCGGTTCGCAGCCGCGATCGGCCTCGGCGAAGAACTTGGCGTCCGCGGCCATGGGAAGAACCAGGCAGTCATGGGTCACCACCTGGACGGTGGGACCGGCGTCGAAGGCAGGCCCTACGGCAGCAGCGGCCGGGAGGGCGAAGAAGAGAGCAGCGGCGATCGATGCGCCGAGCAAACTCATGAGCTTCATGCAAGTGTCCTTGGTTTCGGGTCTTACAGAAGCGGCCGGGATGGTCGCTTCTCTAAAGCCCGCCGGCGCAACCGGCGCCGGCGAGTGGGCGGGCGCGACTAGGCGAGCCAGGGAACGACGAGCAGCTCGGCCGTGCCCTTCCATTCGTTGGTCTCGCCGCCGGCCCCCAGTTCGGAGGTGAGGAGTTTGCGCGCGGTGCCTTCCAGTGCAGGCGGCACGACCAGGAGGTTCGGAACCAGGCCGAGCGGCCGCCCATGGTCGCCCTTCATGCCGGAGAGCGCGGCGCGCGCAGTGCCATAGTTGGCGGCGCTGAGCGTCTGCTTCGAACCCCAGGCGAACTGCCAGAAGCCAAAGCCCACGTTGCCACGAGCGTCGGCGCCGTACTGGAATTCCTTGTTATTGAAGACGTTGGTGTCGGTAAGCTGGTCCTTGGCGACAAACTCAAAATCACGGCGCTTCTGCAGGATGATCGGCTTGAGCGGCCGGTTGGTGCAGAGGAGGAACCACGGCGTGCCGTTGCCGCCATCGGTGTTGGCAACCGTGCCCTGGGAGCCGTCCTCGAGGATCACCGGGTGGTCCGTGTCGAAGAAGAACTGGCCGTCATAGCAGTTGGCGGCGAAACCGGCCTTGAGCTGGGAGAAAACGAGCATGTCCCAGTGCGAGCCGGTCGAGGCGCCCATCTCCTCGAACATCGGTGCATAGATGCCGAGGTTGTCGGTCTCGATGTCGTCGCGGTCGACGCCGATGGTCAGTTCGTACGGCTTCTCCTTGATGGAGTAGTCGTGCTGGGCGAGGTTCTGCACCATGCGCGGCCCGACCCATTCACGGACGTTCGGCACCTTGCCGAGCCAACCGTACTTCTGTTCCTTGGTCGAGGCCGGGACGATGGTGGCCACGCGAGCGTGGAGGGAGGTAGTCATCCCCAGGCCCCGCTGGAAACTGGTGTTGAAGCCAGTCCGGAGGCCGTTGAGGTTGGCGGCGTTTACGAGCATCGAAAATTGGTCCTTGCTGAGTGCTGTTGGGGAGTGTCCGGATCAGGTCAGGTACGCAGAGGCCAGGGCTTCGTCGAACCGCACCCAGACGCCCAGGGCGTCGACGCCGGCGATCATCCCGGCGATCGAACGGGTGTTCGTGCCGTTGGTCTTGGCGACGGTCTGGTCATCCACGATGTAGGCGGGCTTGTTGATGTCGGCCTTGGTGATGAGGTCACCTGCGGCCGAATTGGCAAAGCGGAACGTGCCAACGCGGACCTGAGCGGTCTTGTCCCCGGCGGCGCCGGCGGAATTGTCCACCTGTTCGATCGCAACACCGACACCAACGCTGCCGGTAGCAGTGGCGCCCTTGGTGCCGTTGCCGGCGGCGTTGCGCATGACAATACCGCCCGCGAACACCTTGATCGCGGCGGCCAGGTCCAGGACGAGGATGTCGCCCTGGGCGCGGGGGGTATTACGGTCGGCGGTCAGAGCCGTCATCTTTTGGTTCTCCGGTGCGGCCTGGCCGCCGTTGGGGGGATGGTGGGAAGCCGCCTCACCGCTGCAGCTTCCCTTTGACCTCACGGTCTTCCGCGCCTGTCGGTGAGCGCCCTGGGTATTCGGTTACGCGGCTTCGGCCAGCTCGGCCTTGCGGGTCTTGATGAACTCGGCGCGGTCGAGGCCCATCATGGTGATGGCCAGCTCGTCAGCTTCGGTGAGGCCGTCGCTGTTGGTGGTGGTATCGACCTTCTTGCTGCCGAGCTGCGTGGTGGTCAGCGACGGCGCCTTGTCGATGAAGGCGGTGAACTGCTCCTGGCTGGATTTGAACAGCTGCAGACCCCAATCGCGGAGCGCCGGCAGAAGCTTGCCCTTCTCGATGGCATCGTCGACAGCGGCTTCAGCCTTGCCGCCCAGGATGTCCGCCTTGAGCGTGGTGACTTCGTCCTGCAGCGCGGTGACCTGGTCGATCGGCACGAACTTGGTCGGGTCGACCTCGGTCTTTCCGGCGCTGGCGGTCTTGAGGACGGACAGAGTGGTTACCAGCTCGTCCGTGGTCGCCTCGGGCTTCAGGCCGGCAGTGGTGAGGACGCGGGTGCGGTCGGCTGCCTGGGCATTGATGGCAGCCAGGATCGCATCTTCGGAGGCGGTTTCTTCAAGGCCGAGGGCCTTTGCAATGGTCTTCATGTCAGGTTCCGTGGGGGTTGAAAGATCGGCCCCAGCCGCGACTGCGACCAGGTCCATGGCGGGCATATTGAGAAGTCCCGCATTGAAGATCGTGTGGATGTTGCCGGCCTTGTCATTGGAGAAGCTCGGCGACAGGTAGCGGTACTCGTTCCGCTTGATGGAGCGAGCTGCCAGGGCAGTCCATTCGATCAGGCCCCAGATGCCGTCTTCACGGACCTCGAGCTTTTTGATCCAGCCCGCGGCCTTGGCGGTACCACCGACACCCTTCACAGCCGACAGGAAGCTCTGATGGTCGTAATCGATCATCAGCTCGGTGCCGCCGGCGTATTCCATGGTGCGCGCGAGGATCGCCTCCATCTCGGACTTGCCGCCGGCATGGAACGGGCCGCGCCCGTCGCGGGCCTTGAAGGTCCCCGCAGGCACAAGCTTGTTCCAAACGGCCTTGTCTTCGCCGTACGGCAAAGCCGCGACCTCAACCGATGCATGCGTGACGGCAGCAAGGGTCGTGACCTGGGCGGTCAGCAGAGTGTGGGAGAGTGGATTGACTGGCTGGTTCATGAGCGGGATAGTTCATGACCGCCCCGATCCGAAGAATTCTCACACAGTGTGTGATGGACGGATATGTCCCGCCGATTTCTCGGCGATGTGGAAACGGAAGGCGGACCTCACCGTTCCATTTGCCCACCAGACCCCATTAAACGGGTTTTAAACGGGGTTGAGGCCAAGCCATGAGCTTGGCTAAGGGAAATGCCGCCAGGAGCGCCCCTAGCGGCTCCCGGCGGCTACTTGCAAATCACCCCAGATTGCCAGTGATGATCAACTCCTTCGCCGATTTCGCGTTAGGTCCACCCGCGATGGTGTAGGTCAATTCGACGGGCTCCAAATTAAAGTCAGAGAACAGTGCACGGATCTCAGGCCGGTCGTTGATCGACAGGATGAAGCGACCGCGCAGCTCGGCGAGTGCTTTGGCCATTTGTTTGAACTCCTCGCGGCCAAACATGCCAGCTCCGTAGTCAGCCTCGCTGCCCCAATATGGCGGGTCTAGGTAAAACAGCGTTTCAGGGCGATCATAGCGTTGCAGGAACGCCTGCCAGGGCAGGTTCTCGATGGTGACCCCGGTGAGCCGATGGTGAATGTCATCGAGCAGTGGCGCCAGGGTCGTGAGATTGAACCCCGACGATTCCCGCAAACTCACCCCGAAATTGCGGCCCGCGACTTTCCCGCCAAAGGCTAGACGCTGGAGGTAGAGGAAGCGCCCCGCCCGCTCGAGGTCGGTTAGGGTCGATGGGTCGGTGCTTTTGAGGCGTTCGAATTCCCGTCGCCCTGAAAGCTGAAAGCGCAGCGTGTCCATAAACTGCGGATAGTGCCGCTGCAGGATGCGGAACAGGTTCGCGACTTCGCCAGAGTAGTCATTGATGACCTCGGCCCGCGGCGCCTGGCGCCGGCGGAAGAAGATGCCGCCCATGCCAACGAAGGCTTCCGCATAGGTTATGTGAGGGACGGTCTCGATGAGCGTCGTGATACGCTTGGCGAGATTGCGCTTGCCTCCGATATAGCCGGCCGGTGTCCTGGTCGGATCAACCGGTCGCATTTGACTGAAATTCTCCACGTCCTTTTTCCCTGGGACTGGTTCACTGCCATGGCCCTCGTGAGAGGGTGGCGGGTGAAGCGGTGTCATTTCTGCTTTGGGGTTGGACGCCAATCCGTTGCCCCAGTTCGAGGCATTGCAGTGCCTCGGCCGCCCGTCGCTCATACGCTGGCCGGACTTGGTCCCCCGTAGTGGTGGCAACAACTGTCTGGGGCTTATTCCCGCCTCTTAGGACAATAGGGTCCTGAAAGGTTTGGAATGACTATCGACACTTGCATCAACCTCGCGGCGCTGTTCGCCGCGATCTACTTCGGCGGGAAATCTGTTCGCTGGTGGTGACCCGGATTACGGAGACCGGATGCCCAACGGGTCGGGTTTACCGGCCAGACGCTGTTCAAGCGCCTGCCATCCTGACTTGCCAGGGTTGTGGTCCCAGCCGGGATCTATACCGGCATCAATCCAGCGAACTTCGCCGCTGGCCGGGTTTTCCCATGGGCGAAGATCCAGTGCCGGCGGCTCAAACTTGAGCTGGTCGCGCATGCGGTCGACGTCGCGCTGGGAAAGGCTCTGAAGATGACAGCGACAGTGCCAGCCACAAGGCGGTGCCCATGTGTCCCAGTATGGATGATCGACCGGCAAGCACAGATTGTTCCGTGCCGCATGCTCCGGCCTGGTGCGTTCGTCCAGGATCGCGACATAGCGGAGGAACGGCCGGGACGGCTTGTTGCGCTCGAAGCTCGTCCAGTTTCCAGTCGCATATGACACCCGCATGTTGACGTCGAAGATAAGCTCGAGGCGTCGCGGTGAGCCGAGCTGCACCATTTCCGGCAAGCCGGTCTGGGGGTTGACGGCAAGGCCACGGCCCCACCATCCCTTCGCCTGCAGAAGTGGTGTCAGGGTCTGAGCGAAATCCTGATAGGTCTGCCCCTCCTCAAGCGCCTCTAAAAGCGCGTTGTAGATTTCCTCGAGGATGTCGAAGCCGGCCGACTTCGCCACTGTGAACATGCGACCATGCAGCTCGGCATAAACCTCCTGCCAGGCGAAACTGGGATACAGCTCGTGGCCGCGCGCAACCAGCGCCGCGATGGCATCTCGCGGCTGGACGGGCTTGAGATCAATCGGCATCGGTCAGAGGTTCCTCAGCCTCGCCCGCAAGCCGCGCTCCGAAGGCCGCGTTGGCCAGCATGCTGGTAAAAGCAGCCACACCCATGGTCTCGGCGCGGCGCTGGAGAATGGTTCGGGCCTCTTCAAGGGTCTGTGCGGCCGCCAGCTCATCGGCGAGGCCTGCTACAATCGGGCCAACCAGAGGTATCCAACCGCCATCGGCCATGATGCCGAGCACTGCAAGATCAACACCATCTGCAAGGTCAACGCCGATGAGCTGGGCGCTGTTGAGCGTGGCCTTGGGCGGAGCCGGGAGTGCCCGCTGCTGGTCAGGGTCCACGAACTCACCGTCAACGCCTGGCACCGGCGCTGGCGCCGTCGATCTGCTGGACACCAGCAGCTTCTCACCCGCAGCGGGTGCCGGGATGCCGATCTTCTTCTGCATGGTGGACATGCCGACCTCGAGCCCGAGCGGCACCAGCACCTCGACGTTCTTGACCAGGGCGGCGACATCTTCCTCGTCGGGACGGCCGATCTTGAGCTTTGGGTACTTCTTCCGCGGCCCCCGGTTGAGGTCGATCAGTGGCCGTACCAGGTCGCGATTGAGGGTGGCAGCGAGTTGGCGGGCGTCGGCCGTCTCGATGTCTTCCCGCAGACCGTCATGGACCTTGCTCGAGGCATAGCCGCCACCCGTGGGCGCATCGACGGCACCGGTGGCGCCGAGCACCACCTTGGACACCTGACGATCGAGGAAGTCTGCGCGGCGCTCGTATAGGTCATGACTGCCCGAAATGTTCGCCTCGACGAACTCGATTGCCATGGCCTGCGGGATGATGGCCGCATAGTCGGTGCCGATGTTGCTGACCGCCTCGAGGAGGATTTCCTTGTCCCTTTCGGAGGCACCGGGATCGAACTTGCCGACGCGCAGTGGCTGGCCATAAGCCTCGGCAAAGATCGCCCAATCTTTGATGGTGAAACTCTTGAACAGGAACGTCCAGGCTACGGCCCTGGCGATGCCGCCACGGATGGTGAGACCGGATTTTACCTTGGCCCGATGGACGATCCAGCCATAGGGCTTGAGCGGCTCGTGGCCGCTGTCGCCACGCAGCATGAGAACTTCCGGGTCCGTGCGATCAAACTCGAAGAAGCGCGGATCTCGGAAGCTCAACTCGCGCGGCATCCATTGCCCCTCGGAGGTGTCCCAGATGATTTCGGTGGCGGAGTAGCCCTTGCCGACAGCGTCGAGGATATCGACCAGCTCGTCCTGAAACTGGTCTCGGGCGATGACCTCGCGGACCAGGTCGGCATCGGCATTGCTTTCGGCGTCGTCGCCGGCGGCCTCGACGGTGATTTCGAGGTTCGCGACCTGACGCTTCCGGATCGACAACACCCCGCTGTAGTGGAGGTCGCGCTCCTCCATGTCCTCGGCAAGCTCGAGGTAGCGCTCCGGTGCGCCCTCGATGCTGTCACGCAAGAGGCGCGCGAGGCGCTGGGGCGTGAGGCCAGCCGCAGGATGGGCGCCATAGGGCTGGCGCACACCGCGCGTTGTCGGCGAGGCCTGCTCGGTGACGAGTTGCTGTTTCACGATCGGGCGACCATGCTTGTCGAGCAGCTGGATAGCCATCAGTAAAGTCCTCTCTGTCGAAGCGCACGTCCGACCCGGAACCGGACCTCCTCATCGGGAAGGTCGGTCATGCGCAGGTCGCTGTCGGGCCGCTCCTGAAACCGGCTGGGCTTGGTCGGCACGGGGCGATAGCCGTACTCATGCGCCGGGCCGCCGGCGGCGTTGATGCCGAGGAACAACGCCCAGGTGCGGTCGGCATGGTCGTCGTCCCGCTCGGCGACGAAGCGGGGAATGCCGGTTGGGCCTGCGATCTTGCGGAGCTTGTGCAGGTCAGTGCGGTACGGCTGGTCACCCATCGGAATGCGAACCGTTCGGTCCTCGAAGCGCTCCTTGCCGGCCGTGGCCATGATGAGCTTGCTCGAGGCGGTGAAAAGGACGCCTTCAATGCGGCTGCCATAGCGGCGTTGGGCATCCTCGACCACCTTCTCACCCATGCCGGTCTGGTCAATGCATGCGCGGGCAACGCGGTAGTGCTCCATCGCGTCATCGAACGCCTCATCCATCTGGGCGAAGGTGGCGCGCTTCTGCTCGATGCGCTCGCGCTCCCACAACACGTCGCCGATCAACTCAAGGACGGTGATGACATGGAGGTCGTTCCGCCGGCCAATATCGCGGCCGATGTAGCAAGGACCGCCCTGGTAGCTTTCCCGCCCGAGACCCGCTTCGTCGTCTTCGACCGAAGAGATCAGCTCATAGGAAAGCCAGGCGCTTGCCTCGTCCAGGTACTGGAGCATGAACTCCTGCGCCCATGCATCGTCATCGGCAATACCAGCCCGAAGCTCTTCGATATTGCGCGGCAATCCATCGGCCACGGCCTGCTCGATGTCGACCACATGGCGAGACCAGGCGGCATCCTTGCCGGTGTCCAGGTCATAGAACTTTCCGCTCTTGCCATTGGGCGTCGAAGTGATACGCAGCTTGTGCCCGGCAGAGATGACCGGAAACAATGCCTTCCAGATGGCGTTACTGTCCTTATGGAAAGCGAACTCGTCCAGGAACACACCAGCGGAAAAGCCGCGAGCCGTGTCGGGATTGGCCGGCAGGGCGGTAATCTTGCTGCCGTTCGGCAGGGTGACTTCGAGCGCCTTGAAGGTGCCAGTCTCTCCCTCCCAGTCGAACTCCTCGGCCTCGAAGGCCATGCCGTAAGCCTTGGCATGCGGCTTGATGCCCTCGTTCATCGCCTCCGCCGCCTGGCGCTCGCCACGCGACAGGATCACCCAGCGGGCTCGCCGGCCCTCAACCGCATGTTCGAAACAGTCATCGACAATCTCGAGCGTGGTCGTGAAGGTTTTGCCGGTCTGGCGAGCGAATTTGCCAATCTTGAAGCGCGAGCGGTCAAGAAACCAGCGGCGCTGGTAGGGGTAGAGCGGGACGGCCGGGCCTAGCACTTAGCCCTCCGACTTGTCGAAGATGCCGTAAACGTCCTCGCGGATGCGGCGCAGGACTTCCTTGCCATCCTTGCCCACGGTGTTCTCAACGGCCGACAAAGCCTTGTCGACCTTGCCCTTGAAGTCCGCTTCCACGGTTTTACGGCGCTCCGTGGAGACGCCCTGGGCCTGCGCGGCCTTGTGCAGGGCGCTGGCCAGCGACATCGTACCCTTGGGATCAATGCCGTGCTCGCCGGCCGCTGTCACCGTCTCAAAAATCAGCGTCTTGATGGCCTCGGCCGCGATCAATGTCAGATCGTCGGATGCCTTGGCGTCGAACCGGCCGGCGAGAGCACCCGCAATCTCACGCGTCTCCTCGAGGCGGCGGGTAAGGGTCGCCAGTTTGATGGAGTAGCGGTTGAATGCCGACCTGCTGGGTATGGCAAATTCCAGTTCGCCCCGATGCTCGGCCTGCAGTCGCTGCAGCTTGGCGAAAAACTCGTCATAGATGTCCTGCTGGGTACGGTCCCGGTTCTGCAGCTGCTCGGCTGCCCACGCGATGATGGGGCCTGCCTCCTCGGGAAGGAGGTCGAGACCAGAGAGGCGCCCGCGGCCACGATCGGTCATGTCAGCCCCCGGGCGACGGGCGGGCGACGCCCTCGAGCACCACGCGACGATCGACGTGGTCAATGCCGGCGCGCGTGATCTCGGCCACCATAACCGAGCCAACCTCGGTGGTGGTCAGGGCGCCGATATCGGCCAGGGCGCGCAACTGGGTGCGGACCCAGTCGCGACTGCGCCGGTGGCCGAACTTGTCAAGCACGCCTTCGAGGATGGCATCGTTGAGACGTCCATCCGTCATTTTCGACAGCTCGCGAAGAATGACGAGCTTGGCATTGGCATTCATCTCGGCCGCGAGCGCGGCGGTGAAATTCGGGTCCATTAGTGCCCCCTCGATGCGCTCTGCGCCGCGTTGATCAAAAAACCCTCGATGCGCTTGAGCGCCTCGTCCGCCGAATCCACCACGACGCTGATGGTGTCGATCTTGCCCCGAACCTCGGTGAGGCCCTTGTCGAGCTGGTGAAAGGCGTCCTTGTCGGGCAGGTTGTCGATGACGGTATCGAGTTGCGTAATCCTCGTCTCGGCACTGTCGAGACGGTCATCGAGCGCTTTGATCTGGTCGGCCGTTGCCGTCTTGAACGTCTCTAGGGCCGCGGTCATCCCCGCCTTGAAGTCCTCAAGAGCCTTCTCATTCTTGCGCGCAGGCCCCTGCAACACGCCCCACGCCGCGGTGCCGAAGGCCAGCAGGGATACCCCTAGGCCGAGCCAGTCTTTCAGAAATTCCATCAGCGGCGGCCTCGCGTCACAAGACCAACACCCACGCCACCGGCCAGCCCGATTGCGCCGACCGGCCCGAATACCCATTGAAAAGCGCTCTGTGCCCAGCCGTCGAACGGCGCCTGGTAGGCAGCGATTGTCCAGGTTTGGGGGAACATGCACCCCCGGCACCAGAAGACGTCATAGAGGTTGATCATGCCCCATTTGAGGGCCAACGGCCCGAGGAAGACGATGGCGATCACCCAGAACAGCGGCTGGAACTGGGCTTTCTGCCGGTCGGTCTCGGTGCGGCGATTTTCGACATCGGCCTCGATACGTGCCTGGTCGATCGAGCGCTCGCCGGTGAGGCCGCGCTGGACGAAGTTGATGGCGCCAATTGCGGCGTCTGCGACCCAGCCGAGGCCGAGCCAATTAAGGGCGGAACGAACCAGCGTGCGCATCAACCGACATTCTTCCAGTTCTTGGCGTCTTCGAGCCGCCGCGCCTTGATGCGCTGCGCGATGACAACGATGACCAGGGCAACGAGGCCAAGGCCAAGCATGGGGTTTTGAGTGAAGATGGCGATGATGGGCTCGACCGGCTTTTTCACCGCTTGAATGAGGTTTGAAAACCCGTTCAACCACTCAATGCCGGCAAAGCCTTCGGTGCCCTTGCCAGCTTCCCCGACGACGCCACCGCCGAAAATCAGGACGCCAAGCTTCGTGAGCCAGTCGGCGCTCTGCACGGTCTGCGAGCCCTGGTCGCGGAGATCCTTAACAGTGAGGTTTTCGCGGCTGTTACCCGGCTCCTGGGATATGGGCACGGCCGCGTCCAGGGCAGCTTCGGTCAGAGGGCCGACGCGACCGTCCGGGTCCAGACCATTGGCCTTCTGAAACGCAACAACGGCGCGCTCGGTGGCAGGTCCGAAATCGCCGTCCACCTTCACGTGGTACTGCAGCTCGACAAGGCGTTTTTGCAGCGCTTCGACGCGATAACTCTTGGAGCCGAGGCGGAGCATGGCATCCACCTTGGCATTGATCTTCGGCACGTCGCCACCGGTCAGACGGGCCAGCTCGGCAATGATGAGGCCGGCATAGTATTCGGCCTGCCCGGAGCCGTTGTAGCGGCGGGTGATGGCCATAATGTCTTCGGCCTGCAGCGCGGCGACCAATCCGAAACTCTCGAGGAGCTTCACCATGGCCGAAATCTGCGCTTCCTCGCTCGCAGCGAACGCCAGCACGAAGTCCGTGACAGTCGGATAGCCGGCCTGGGAATGATTGAACCCCATAATCTGAGGGGCGCCGTACGATGCGGAGCGGAGGCCGGCCGTCTCGTCCAGGCGGACCATGTCGGCTAGGCGGACCCAGCGGGCATCCGAACCCGGCTGGCCGAGACCGATGTAGTTCTTCCGCTTGTTCCACCGGGGCGTGGCGAGGCCGAGCGCCTGGGCCTTTTCGCGGAGGGCCTTGGGAAGCTCGCGCCAGAAGACGTGCTTTTCCGGGAGGATGATCAGCCGGCCCTTGTCATCGAAGGCTTGGCCGGCGCTCTCGACGTTGACGATGGCCTGCAGCAGAGCGACCCGCACCTTGAGGCGGGCGGCCGCTGTCTCGAGTAGCTCGGGGATCTTGCCCTTCTTGCCGTTGGTCGCGGCGAGCTGGTCGACAATCGTAAGGGTGGCGGCGCCATTGGCGACCATAGGAGACACACCTGTGTGCGAGGGAATGTCTCCGCAAAATGCCCGCTACGCGGCATCACCGGATGACCCACACAGTGTATGATCTAGTCGAAGAGCCCGAGTTGGCTGTTTGGTCGGTCGGGCAACCAGCGACGAATTGAGACATCGCTGACGTGGAGTTTCCGAGCGATTTCCACGATCGGCACATTCTTAGCCAACAAGCACGCCGCGATAAAGCGCTTCTGTATGGGCACCCTCACGGTGCCGCGGCCGAGCTGCTTCCCCAATGCAACCGCCTTATCCGCTCCGACCACTTCCGCCAGGCGTGAATCGGTCTGAGTGCGCTCGCTCGGCAGGTACAGAGGCGCCCCGCCGAAAGCGAGGAGGAAGTCGATGGTCAGGTCCAGGCCGAGCACGTCGACATAGGGCTGGATATGGGCGGGTATCTCGATCGTGTCAGTCATCGCTCACCAGGGGGATGCCTTTAACGATCAGCGTGACCGTATGGATTCCTGACAGGCCCATATCTCTTTGCCGGTAGACCAGGCGTGCCGTCATGCCCCGCCGACTGGCAAAGCATCGGCTTCCCGCCGCGAGAACATATCCGCCGGGCACCAGGTGCCGGAGCGGTGAGCCGGGCAACACGCGAGCTGCCAGTGCCTCTATTTCCGCTAGGGATTTCGGGAGCTTTCCGGTGCGGGCGGTCATCGGTCGTTATCCTGTTGGTTTTCCCAGCGTCGCAACCAGTGGGTGGCTTGGGTTGCGCGCGGTTCGACTATCTGGGCCGGTGCATGCCCCTCCGGCGCGGCCGCGGCCTTGATCTCGAGCTGAAGCTCGGCAGCGATCAGCCCCCGCAATTCTCGCTCCAGCCGGCGGCGCAGCATCGTGCGCGGCCGTTGCCGGTCGAGGCGCTTCTGCAGATCCAGTTGTCGAGCGCGGAAGTCGGGAAGCCCGGCCATCATGCCACCTCGGCCGCCTTGGCCTTGAGCTTGCGACGAAACTCGGCTTCTCCTGGCGATGCCAGGCCCATGTCATGCGGGCGGGTGTGGCGCTCGGCCATTCCTGGTGGAATGTGGATCACCTCGGTGCGGCCGGTTGTGGGTTGCTCAAGGTCCCAGACGAACCAGGCATAGGCGGTCGCGCTGCTCGCCTCCGGGTCCCAGACGCCCTCGATCATAGGCACCCGCTCGGCGAACGGGCAGATGAAACGAGGCTTCCGGTCACCGGAAAAGATTAGGTGGTACCGATCGCCGCCCTCGAGCCACTGGAGACGGAGAAGCATCGCCACCCCACGCGTGGCGATGGTGAGTGCTCGATCGACGAACCGCTCTGCCAGGACAAAGGGCGGGTTGGTAATGACCCAGTCCGGCACGATCGGCGCCGAGGCACGGCCGGCCATGGTGAAGTCGAGGCCGTGAATGCTGCCAAAGCCCCAGTCGTGGACATCAGTGGCGAGCACCTCGCGGAAATAGCCCTGCAGCGGCAGCGCCATATGGCCAGCACCGCAAGCCGGCTCCCAGGCAGACTGCGATCCGGCGCGGGACAGGTTGAACAAGCCGAGCGGCTTCAGCACCTCCTCGAGCAGCGCCCTGGTGGCCCAGGGCGGCGTCGGGAAGAAGTCGAGCGACGATCCCACGCTCCTGCGCGAGGCCATTACCGCCGATGCTGTAGCCGCCCGGTTGGTCATAAGGACAGCTCCGGGAAGCCGTTGTGCTCGACGCCGTCGAGCAGACGCCCGGCCGCCTTCTTGCCGACATTATCCACCCAATAGGCGCCGGCGCGCAGGTGAGGTTGATGCGTCATGCCATCGTAGAAGTAGCCGTCGCGATAGAGGACGCCCTCGGCCGGAAAGTCCCGACCGCTGCAGACCATGTCGCCATCTGCCATGCCGTATTCATCGGCATACTGGGGGAACTGGGGCTGATAGGCGCCCCATTGCTTGAACAGAAACGGCACGCCGGCAGCGGAGCACTGATTGCGGAGGGACCGTGCCCAATCCGGGTGGGCTGGCCGCGCGCCGGGGCCGGACTCGCCGCCGGCGATGACCCAGTCGATCGCCAAGCCATCCTGCATCTGGACACGCACTTCCCGAACGAGCGAGCGAAGGCCGGGACTGTCCTGGTTGGCTGGGTGGTGACGGACGTCCAGGCCAAACGGGCGCAGGTCGATCGCGCTAAGCAGCGGCTCGCACGAAAGGAAGCGCACGGCGGCGTCGTGCTTGAGTAGGTGCGGAATATTCTGCTCGGCGCGCTCCTGGTCCTCGACGGTGGTACCCAGCCAGACGTGGGATTTCACACCATCCCATGCCGTCGGCAGCATCTTGCTGATGTTTTGCGGACGCTTGGTCAACAGCAGCCAGTCAATATCGGGCGTTTCATAGATCAGCGCCCATAGATCATCGCGCCACTCGGTCGGCACCTGGTTGTCGAACACATCGGCGAGCGAGGCACAGAACACCCGCCGGCGACGGCCGTGCTCAACAAAGAACTGGGCAGCCTGGCGCTGCCAGCGGAGGGGCTCGTTCCAGGTCTGCGGGCTGGTGCGCTTCCTGGGCTGATTGCCCCACTGCACCTGGCCGGAACGCTTTGCCCAGCCCTCGGCATAGCAATGATCGCAGGCCGGGCTGATCTTGGTGCAGCCCACCCAGGGATTGAATGTGCTGTCGCACCACTCTATGGCGGTTGCCTCGGTCATCGGGAAGACTCCTCGACGCGTCGGGAGGCTGCCGAAAAAAAGACGAGGCCGGCCGACTGACAGGCGTCACAACCACAGCCGGCAACGGGAGCTTGACGGCCGCGGTGCTCGCGGCTGCCGTCAGTGTCAAGGATCGGGCGCCGGTCAGGGTAGCCAGGCGCGTCGTCCCACTGTCGAGAGCGAGCGGCCATCACGCACCGGCCCTGGCGCGGATGCGCTCACCCAGGGCGTTCATGACCAAACGCCACTCGGCCGGCTTCAATGTCTCAAGTGGCTGACCCGGATAGCCATCGACCAGTCGGATCACTTCGCGCCGGAAACCCTTGTCGTCGGGATGAAGCTCTGCCCCTGGCTCCAGCTTAATCCACTGCGCCCAAGCGACCTTGCCCGCGTCATTGGTGAGCCAGTCGTAGCCGCGCGACGTGCCCCAGACGACGCCACCTTCGCGGGCGACCCAGCTCTTGAGCGCCTCGACGGCCTTTCGAGCATCGGCGGCATCACGAAGGAACCGGGTGTGATCGATGCCGGTCTGCCCCTTGATGAAGGCCAGCATGGCAGCGTCAGTGCGATTGTGGATCACGCCAAGGTTCCAGCCGGCGATCCAAAGAGCCTGGAGTTTCTTGGCGTATGGACCGGCGAGTTCCTTGCCCTTGACTATGAGCTTGGGGGCACCCTTCGCGCGCAGCTCGTCTAGGACGCGGACATGCTCCGGCCCGTTCATCTCGCGGAGGGAGGTTTTCCCGGTCACGCGCTCGAGCAGCGACCGATAGTCCTGCTCTTCCATAGCGAGACCTCGCTTGGCGACATTGATGGCTGCGATGATGGTCATCGGATCAGTTCCTTCAATTTGACGTTGATTTGTCGCAGGCCCTCGGTGACGACAGCGCGAATTTCCTCCGCCGCCTCGTCAGTCGTGGCGGTAATCTGCCGGTTCACTTCCTGGACGCGGGATGAGCCGTACTGCAGCTCGGCACGGATCGTGACGACGATGCGCTCGCTCATGGTCGGGCCTCAGCAATCGCGACCATGCCGCGGCGCCAGTATTCGAGCTGCTCGACGATGGGGCTCGGCAGGTTTCCCTGCCGGTCCCTCATGGCGCTCTGGTGAGCGAGCCGGACGTCGAGAAAGTCGCTGCCTAACTCAAACCCAACCTCGCGGCAGGCGGCCTGCATTTGCACGACCTTGCTCGCGACAACGGCGTCTGGCAGCCGGAGGAGCAGGCCAGCCCGTACGGCATTGTTCTCGGCCTCGAGCAGTTGATCGACGACGAAAAAGTTTCCGCTCCAGGCGGGCTGCCGCTCGCTAGTCGCACCCAATGCGCTGGCCATGACCCTACGCCTGGGCCAGATCGATGCTGATCGATGACCATTCGGCCTCCGGCGACGAGCGCATGCCGAAGCGGACATATTCTTTCCTTCCGACAACGCGCATGGCATCGCGGATGGCCGTCATGGCCCGCTGCCAGCGCTCGTCCTCGATGGCGAGGCGCAGCAGAGTGAAGATCTCCGAGCGGTTGATCTTGCCTTCTTTGTCGGTGTTGAAGGCGCGGGTGATGATCGCCTGGATTTCCGGGCGGGCGTCTGCCGCCCACTCATTCATGCACTCGTCGAGCAGCGCTTTGGCCACCTGCAGCTCGGGACCGAAGTCGATGCTGTCGGCAACGGACACGCTGACCTTGAACAGGCCGTCGACGGTCATATAGGTCCGGTTGCCTTTGCCCTTGTTGCCGCGCTTGACGAGGCCGTATTCCTGCTCCAGCAGACCGTCGAGTTTGGCCAAATCCTCCATGGTGTGGACCTTGAACCGGGAAACCTGCTCAGAAAGCCCGATGGCCCAGCCCATGATTTCGCGGACCTTCTCATCCTGCAGCTTGTCGGCCGGCTTGATGATGGTCACCGGCACGAGGGCGCCGCGCGGATCGGCCATGAACTGCTGGCCAGCATGGTCGATGATGCCGGTGGGGACCGGCGCGGGGGTAAAGGTGGACTGATGGGTCATCTAAATCTCCATTAAATCGTGGTTGCAGCTGGCGTCGAAGCGGACTGCTTCTTCCTGGCGTTGACGCCGTCGAGCACTGCCTTGAGCATGACGACATTGCCGCCGGCCTTTTTGAGCTGGGTGGTGACCTCGGCAGTGCCGGTCTCGATCTCGAGCTGTTCGACATCGGCGGAACACTCGCCCAAGACCGATGCCATGGTCTTGAAGGTGCGGTCGGTGGCCGGATACGTCCCAGCCATCATGCCGCGCACCCAGCCTTCGACGACCTTGAGGCGGCGGGAGACGGGTTCTTCGTTCAACATACTAATTGCCTCCTTTGGGGCGAGCGTTGGGGCAGCCGTTCCGGCAGGCGTGATAGATCTGGGCGCGGAAGGCCGAAGTGGCGCGAAAGGGCTCCTGCTGTTCCTGCAGGCAGCGGTTGCGGTCGATGTCTCCTAGAACTGGGCACTCGACCATGAGGCCCATCAGGGCGCCGCGGACGCGTTGCTCGACCCCCAGCATGTCCCCGCCATACTTGGCGTTAAGCACTTGGGAGACCAGGGTGCTGGAATACCCCAGCAGCTCGGCCACCTTCTTCTGGCCAAACTGGTCGGTCGCCTGGGCAAGCTCGGCAACCCAGTCGGGCAATTCACCCCACGCGGCCGTCGCCTTGTCGATAAAGGTACGGTTGTCACCATTGCTCGCGGCACCGGTGCCGCTCTTAGGGCCGGGTTTCATTGCGACACCTCGACCATCTGAGGTTCGCCCAGGACCGTTCCCGAATTGGGATCAAAGACAATCTGAGCCTTCGTCACCATCGGAGCGAGGGAGCCAACATTGTTCACCAGGCGGAAACGGCTCGCAGGCCGCGTCTTGCCCGGATTGATCTGGGCGATGACGCCGGCGCCCAACAGCGCCTGCAGGTAGATGTAGGCCCGCTGCTGGGTAACGGTTTCAGTCAGGCGGGAGAGTTCGGCCGCGTCGAAGGTGCCCAGCATCTTCATGGCCCGCCAGAGCGTCTCATATTGCGGCTCCGGCAATTCCTTGCCGTTACGGTCCAGCCGAGGCCACAACAACGGTCGCTTGACCAGGCGGTATGCGGTCGACGGAGAGCCATTGCCGGAGGCGTTGGGTAGCGTTCCTACCGCCGCGGCGAAGTTGCCTTTGACCAGGCGTCGGACGAAGTCGCGGATGCTTTCCCTGCCGACATTGCTTTTGCCCTCCACCATGGTGAGGGTCCAGGCACCAACAGCGTCCAGTTCGCGGATGATCTTCCAGTAGCCCGCAAAGCCGCGGGGTACCTTGAGGCTCGCCTGGACCATTTCGATAACGCCGCGTTTCATCAGTAAGCCCTCGGCAACGGCGCTTTGTTGCCAATAATCGGACCGAACGTCATGAATGCCTTGAGGTCGAGCGACTCGGTGCCCAGGCGCTTGGCGCGTTGTTCGGCCTCGTCAAAATTGACGATGATCCGCCTGGTATTGCCGCTGGTCTCCTGCAGGATGGCGGCAGCCAAGTCTGATGCGATTTTGATGCTCGGGCAGACGGTGCGTGCCAGGATGGCAAAATCCTCGGCGTCCAGCGGCACCGCCTGCACCCAGGTCAGCATGCGATTGTGGACGCGTTCGAACGCCTCGAGCTGCTTGGGGAGCGTCTCTTCACCGATCAGGATGACCGGCGCCCCCGACTTGTCGTGTAGGGTCCGCAGCACGTCGACGAACTTCTTGGAGGCGATGTAATGCGCCTCGTCGACAATGAGGGGCCGGTAGACGTCCCCGGCCATGATCTCGATCGCTTGGGAGATCAGCTCGGGCACCGAGCCTTTCGGCCGATTGATCCCTAGCTCTGCCAGGATCATCTGCATCATCGACTTGGCCGTAGTGTACTGCTCAAGCTCGACATAGGCGGCGCGGTACTTCCCGGCGCCATACACGGCAGAGCGGCTCTTGCCGTACCCGGAATAGCCCGAGAAGCAAGCCATGCCTGGCAGGTGGCGCTGCCGCTCAACCACCTTGGTCATCAGCGTCGAAAACGCCGCGACGTTCTTCAACGGTGCTGGGCGATTGACTTGGTTTAAGTTCAACATATTCTAGCCTCTTGTCAGTGGCCGCTCGCGGCCGGTTAGTCCGAAAGGTCCGGGTTCCAGCCGGGCCTTTCGCTTTTTAGGACAGGTAAATGTCCCCGAAATCGTCATGGACGGCCTTCTGGCCGCGGTATTCGGCAGTGGTCTGGTACTGGCCAAACCACATGGCATCGAAGGGTGAGACGTCCTCGCCAGCATGGATGGCGCGGTCGATCCGGACGGCCCGCAGGTATCGGGACTTCTCTGTCTCGATGGCCTCGACATTCGCGGGCAGAGATGCTGCCAGCTCGGCCGCGCGGTCGGCCTCGAAGGCAGCCTGCTGGGCTTGGACCGCCTCGAATGCTTCCGCCTCTTGCGCCGCCTCCTCGGCCTCGTAGGCGGCGATCAGGCGGCGATGCTCGGCCTGCGTTGCATCATCCAGAGCGATGGTCGGGCGGTTCCCCGAAAGCGTGTCCATGGCCGCGATTGCCGCGTCGATCTGACGGGTGGTCTGCGCCTCGACCGCCTGGGGAAGGGAAACCACATTGGTCTGGTCCTGCTGGGCCGAAATCTGCAGGGCGCGCTCGATGGGGGTCGGCCCCTTGGCCAGCTCGCGCATCATGCGCTTGAGCGGCTTCGCAATCTCGGCAAGGGTTTCGCCCTGGACCGCGCGGACGGCCTTCATAAATGCGGCAGGATTGACCCCAGCCACCTCGGGGCAAGTGCCTTCGCCCAGGTAGCGGCCGCCATCTGGCTCGAAGGCAAAGACATGACCGAGGTCCTCGGGGTCCTGCCGCACCAACACCATTGTACCGGGCAGGATATGCGGTGTTGCATAGTGCCTGTTGCCGACGCGGATGCCGAACTTGGTGGTGGTGCGGATGCCATCGCCGCTGCCGCCGGCGATCGGCATCAACAGGAGGTCCAGGGCGCGCACGTCAACCATGCGCGGCTGGTAGTTTGCGGTGTTCCACTTTTCGACAGGCGACAAGCCCTGAAGACCATAGTGCTCGCGCTGGTCGTACATGGTCGCGACCCACTTGTCGGCGTATCCCTGCACTTGGGCGCCGGAGAACTTCACGTCAAAAGTTTCGGCCTCGGTCTGGCCGAGCCGGGCGGAGAATGACTTGCGGTTCTCGATCGCTTTTCGGTCGGTCACCGAGTGGCCGACGAATCCAGGCAGCAGGGTCGCGAAATCGTGCTGGAAGGTGCGGATAAAACGCTCGATGTGGCCCTTCTGCTGAGGCGAGTAGGCATCGGAGACGTCCTGCTCAATGCCGAGGGACAGCAGCAGGCGCTGCGTATCGCGCGCCACAAAGTCCGAGCCATTGTCGGTCTTGATCGTGACGGGCACACCCCACGCCATGATCGCTTTGCGCAACAGCAGCGCGACAGCGGCAGCTCGCGGGGTTTTCGAGACGAGGACAATGGCGCGGCGGGAAAAGATGTCGATGCAAGCGTAGATCGAGTGCCGGCCATCGGTGCAAAGCGCGTCGATCGGCGAGGCATCGATCTGCCAAAGCTGATTGGGCTGCGAGATATGGCGCAGCGAACCGACGCCTGAGGGCAACATTGTGCTGCGATAGCGGTCCGGATCGGTGAGCTTGGTCAGGACTACCTGGTTGTCGGCCTTGAGGGCTTTGACGAAGTTCTGGATGGTCCGGACCGGTGGCAGCGGAACGCCCTTGGTCATGCCCGGCTGGGCGCCTGTATACGGAACCCAGACCGTGGCGCCGAACATGCTTTCGAGCTGAGTTCGGATATGGCCCGCCGAATAGTGAGCGTTCTGCGCCAAGAGCGCGAGGATGGCGGTGCGGACCTTGCCGTCATTGGCCTGGTCCAGCACACCCGTCCCCTTCCGGGCGAGGGAGCGATCGACGGCCAGGTTGTTGATCGTCCCTTCCTTGACCTCACGGCGCCAACGGTCCAGCGACCGTTTGGAAATGGTTGGGACCAGCTCCAGCACCCAGTTTTCGACGCGCAGGCTGCGCAGATTGTACTTGTCCTGGAAGAGCTGCAGATGAGCCATATGGCGAAGGCGCGGCAGGCCAGATGCGAAGCGCTCAAACTGGTCCACGATGGCCAGCCGCGCGTCGCGCTCCCTGGCGGCGCGGTCGGAAAGGTTGACCGGCGCACCCTCTGGCGCGGCGGGGTCTGTCACAGCCGGCACGCCAACTGTGATTTCACGTTGCAGGAGCGCCATCCGGGCCAGCGTCGGCAGGATACGGACATCGTACTCGAATCCGCCACCGCGACCCTTGCGGGCGCGCGCCAATGCGGGGTTCTGATCCCATCCTTCGGCCTGGGCCTTAACTGCCACACCGCGTTTCGTTGTCGGCATGCCGGGCAGCTTGGCTTCAGCAATCTCGGCGGCCGTCATCCAGGTGCTCATGACCGCCCCTTTAAACGTGATGAAAGGGCTTGCTTGCGCGCGTCGAGGTCGCGCGTCTTTTCTTCGATCAGGTGCATTTCGATGATGTCGGCGTACTTTTCCGGCACGGCCACATAGCCGAGCAAATTGGGGATGAAGCCCAGCAGTTCCTTGGCCTTGAGGACCTTCACCAGGGAGCAAAAAGCATCGAGCGGAATGCGGTGGCCGGTCGCGGCCTCCGAGGTCCACTTGTTGAGCATGTCTTCGGAAACGGGACGCCCCAAGTCGTACGAGAGCATCGCCGCCACGTCTGAGCGGGACACGTCGCACTCGTCGGCTGCGTCCCGCAGGGCTTGGCTGATGAGGCGTGCGATCTGGCTGTCGATCGAGCCCCGGCCCGCGACGGTCGGCGCATAGCCTGCCGCGACCTGGGGTGGTTCCCAAGCAAGCAGGTCCATGGTGCGATCATCCCGGCGGGCCATTTCGTCAGCCCTTCCGACTCGCGACCCATTGCAGGATCGCGTCTTCGTGGAGGGAGAAAAAGTTCGCCTGGTCGGACGCGGGCAGCCGCGAAAATGTCTCGCTGACTTTTTCCCACTTTGCCATGACGGGCATTGGCGGCTTGTCGTCGATAATGGCGATGGCGTCAGCAACGCTCGCGGCGCCGTCCAGCAGCCGATCGATAATCGCCGATTGCCGAGGAGCGGGGTGGCCCTGCAGCGCCAGCAATTCAGACTGGTTGTTGGCAATGGGCAGAAGGCTGATGCGCTGGCGGTTGCCTTCGCCGATGCGGGCAATCTTGAGCAGGCGGAAGACCGCGTCCCGAGAAAGCCCGAGGGCGCGCTGGGCCTCGACCGTAAAGGTGGTTGCGAACTGCTCGCTGACCATACGCAGCGTGTCGTCGTCGATCAAAGTTGCAAGTTGCAACTTTGATTTGCTGCGGCGGTCGCCGCCCCGCTTCACCGCGCCTTGAACGGTCTCGTAAACATCGCGCCAGGCTGCGACATCGAAGGCCCGGTCAAGCACCGACAGTTCGCGGCGCATGAAGTTCTCGGCGATCTCGACGAGCTTGATCTGGGCGTGATGTGCGAAGTCTCGCGCCTGCCAGATGACCGCGCGTATGCTGACATGCTCCGCGAGCACTTTGGCGGCGAAACGATGCCCGCCCGTGACAAGCTGATAGCGCTCTCCGACCTGCAGGAGGTCGATAGCCGTTCGCTGGGGAGCAATCTTGAACTCAGCTGCCAGCGTGGCGACCCAATCGGGGTCAAGTGCGCGCCGGCCCTCGGGCACATCGATTAGGCTGAGAGCGATATCGCGAATGTCTTCGCCCGGCCGCTCTGCGCCAGTGGTCAATTCGATGGTCATGGGGTGCTTACCAGGATGAAGGCGGCGAGGGAGAGGATCAGGGTGGCAGCAAGGATGCCAAAGGCCAGGTTGGCTGCGACGGAATAGCCGCGCACCTCGACAAGCCTGTTGCCGTCACGCTCCAGCCATGTGGGACAGCGGGTGGCTCTGTCAGCGATCGAGGAAACTATGGACCTAACCATCAGCTAGCCCTCTGCGCGCGGTCAGCAGCAGCACGCGCGTTTTGACTCGCGCGACCAGCCTGTTTCTGGATAGGTTGCGCCAGGTCAGCGCCGCCGTTGAGGTAGCTGTCGTGAAAGAGGGTGCGGAAAGGGAGGCCAAGTGCCTTCGCGATCGCTTCTGCCCCAGTGCGGTTATTGCCCCTTAGGCCATGTCGCACTTGCCAGGGTTCTATCCCTGCGCCTTTCGCGATGGCTGCCATAGTCAGCCCGGCAATGCCGATAGCGGCCTTGATGGTGTGCCGGTTCCAACCAACCGGCGGCGTCTTGGTCATTCTCTAACCCCGTATCAGCCGGCCATTTGCAGTGACCGGTTGTTGCGAATGCGAATTACGAACGTGGCCACGAATGTAACCGCTTTTGTGTGGTCATTCAACGCTAAAACGTGGTTCCCAGATACGAAGAAGTCGACAGAAAGCGTGCGTGCCGATTTTAGTTGGCAAAACATAGCTTTAAGTCGGGATTGGCAGGGCTATGGAAAGTGGGAAGTTGGTTCCCAGTACCGAGTTTGGCTGGACGCCGGAATTCGGAGATCGCCTAAAATCGGTTATCGAATCGTACGGCACCTTGCTGCGCGCGGGCGAAGTCGCTGGAGTCTCCGATGAGCAGATGGCGCGGTGGCGTGATGGCAAGGCGCGCCCTTCCTTCTTCGGAATGGCTAGCCTTTGTTCTGGCGCGGGTGTGTCCCTGGACTGGCTCCTCAATGGAACCTCGGATGACGTCCCCCAGATTGGGGACGCGCTGGAAGTCGGCGAGCTGGCTCGTGACTTTACCTTGGTGCCGCGCCTCGGTGTTCAGGCTTCGGCTGGCCACGGCCTCGTAGCGCTGGCGGAGGAGGTCACAGAGCGCCTTGCCTTCAAAACCGAGTGGCTACGCGACATGGGCCTGTCGCCGCAATTTGTGGGGCTTGTGACCTGCCGCGGCGACAGCCAGGACCCGGTCATCAAGGATGGGGCGCTCATGCTCGTCGACATGCGCCCCGACCAGGTCATCCGATCGGGCTGCTTCTACGTCATCGTTCTAGATGGGGACGTCCTGGTGAAGCTCGTCAACCGAAAAACAGACGGCACTATTGAGCTGATCTCGCACAATCCCGCCTATCCCAAGGAGACGATCGACAGCCAGAGGCTCGATAAGCTTACCATTCCTGGCCGGGTTGTGTGGGCCGGCCAGAAGCTCTAGGCGAGCGTTCGGCTGACGAAGGCCCAATGCCATTTGAACTTGCGCGGCGCTCTCGGGCGCCGTGTTCTGTTTCGCGGTTGGCTTTGGCCGCAAAATCCCGGTTTTGGGCCGTTCTGACCGCTTGTGCTCGGCCAATCCCACCTAATCCCACTAAAGCCCGGCGCGTGCCATTTGAAATGACGCATTACAGGAGAGCGCCCTCTCCATCCGATCCTCCCCGCCCGACCCTGCGTCGGGGCCGCGTGTATGACGGGGATGGGCGAAGAATACAGAAGGATTTCGGGGGCGGGGATAAGTAGTGGCGACCGGTGCTTGCACCTGGAGCTTTGGCATGCGGCTGTTGCAGCGTTTCGATGTCTCCCGAGCCTCGCAAACCGCTGGGCAGTGGGCTCACCGATATCAGTGCAGCCGTTACCGGCCGACACGGATCCGCACTTTCCCCCATCCCTGCCCTATCACCCGCTTAACCACGCTGGCGCAGCTTCCCTTGGAGGAGGTGAGCCATGGGCGAGAGGTATTATCGGGTCACGGCGCCGTCCGAAGCGCCGCAAAAGGCGGTGCTCGTGCATGTCTACCGGCGCCTGGGGCAGGTGCTGGCCCGGCTGGACGGCGACGACGAGGAGGACGAGGCGCAACCCGACCTGATCCTCTTCCGCGCCGCGCTGGAACGCTTGCGGCAGAACCTGATCGGTACCTTTGTCATGATCGAGGACCGCGACCTCTGGCAGATCGGGTGGGGCGACCTCGTGGACTACCAAGGCAGCCTGAAATGGCAAAAGCCGGCGCCAAACGATCCGCCCCTACCTAACCCCTCCCTTGAAGAGGAGAATGGACGGGCTGCGTCTCTTGAACCGTTCGTGAACACTGTCTACTCCTCGGCTTTTCTTGGAGGGAGGCCAGATGGAGGTATGGGCAGAACGGAGGACGCCTGGGACTTTACGCTGAACCTCAACAGCATGACGTCTCCTTCGCTGACCACGTAGACTAGCCCCCTTGCCTGAACGCCACCGGGCTCTTGCCGGACCAGCGGGCAAACCGCCGCGAGAAGTAGAACGGGCTTTCAAAGCCGACCTCGGCAGCAACCCGCTTGACCGGAAAACTGGTGCGGCGCAGGAGATCGGCCGCGCGGACCATCCGCCGCTGTTCCACAAAGGCCTGCAGGCTTTGCCCGGTGACGTCGCGGAAGAGATGCGCAAGGCGCGACGGCGAAAGGCCGGCTTCCGCCGCGATCGTGGCGACGCTCAGCGGCTCGGCCAGGTGTGTCTCCACAAACCGCATGGCACGCTCGACGCGCCGGTCGATAGTGTCCGCGACCGATGCCAGATGCTCGTCACAGGCCAGAAACAGCGTCTCCATGGCATTCATCGCCAGGGCCTCGGCCCGTCGCCGTCCGCTGATGAGGTGCTGGTGGACCCGCAAGAACTGGTCGGACAGATCCGCATTGCCCGTCATGCCGCGCAGCGCTCCGCCCAGAATGGGCCAGTCGAGAAGTGCATGCCAATCGGCGCGTGGCTGGAAGTGCGCCCAGAGCAGCTCCCAGCCTGGAGCGCCGTCTGCCACCCGATAATCATGGGCCGTGCCCGGTGGCAACAGCATCCAGACCCCGGCCACAGTCGTCACCTCGCCGCCTTCATGGCCGAAGCGGCCGCCGCCGGACAGCGTCAGAACCAGCAGCCAGTCGTCCACACCGTTCGGACGATAGGCCCGATAGCCCTGGGCCTCGCGGAAGTGTCCGGTGAGCAAGGGCGCCGTGGATGAGTAGGGCGTTTCGACAGGATCGCGCATAGCCGGATAGTACATGCGATTGGCAGGCCAATCCATGGTGCCGGGCCAGCTCCGCCGCTAGCCTCATCGTCCAGGAGGAGCACCATGACCACATTGTCTAATGAGCAGCGGCGCCAATTTGAACGCGATGGCTTCATCGCCATCCGGGGCCTCGTATCGCCCGCTGAAATCGAAACCATTCGCGAGGCCTTCATGGCCGAGGCCAGCAATGGCCCGGTGCCCGGCCTGTCCGACATCCGCAGCGGCAGCCCCACGGGCAATGACCCGCTGGCGCGCTATCCGCGCATGATGCACCCGCACAAGCACGAGGATAAGGCGGTCGGCCGGCTGTCGCGGCAATACATGCTGGACGCGCGGCTCGAACCCGTGCTTGCCGACCTGCTGGGCGAAGAGCCCTATGCCTGCCAGTCCATGTTCTATTTCAAGCCGCCGGGCGCCCGCGGGCAGGACCTGCACCAGGACAATTTCTATCTCCGCGTGAAGCCGGGCACCTGCATGGCCGCCTGGATTGCCGTGGACGATGCCGATGCCGGCAATGGCGGCATGATGTGCGTGCCCCAGACGTCAGGTCTCGACATTGCCTGCCCGGAGCCATCGGACCCGGCGCTGTTCTTCACCAGCGAACATGTCGAACCGCCGCCGGGCCTCGAACCGCAGATGATGGAACTCAAGGCGGGAGACGTCCTGTTCTTCAACGGCAGCGTCATCCACGGCTCGACGCCCAATACCAGCGCCGACCGTTTCCGCCGCTCGCTGATCTTCCACTACGTGCCTGCCAGCACGGTGGAGATGAGCCACTGGTACGAGGCGATCAGTTTCGCCGGCGAGAAGCAGGACATCGCGGTCAACATGGATGGCGGTCCCTGCGGCACGGTCCAGGAGTTGCCGGCCGGGCCGCACTGACCGGGAATGCAAGAGCCGGCGCCCGAGGAGGCACCGGCTCTCTGATATCCTGGCGGAAGCCTGGGACTAAACGTTGAACTTGAACAGCATGACGTCGCCGTCCTTGACGACATAGTCCTTGCCTTCGTCGCGCGCCTTGCCCGCTTCCTTGGCCGCGACTTCGCCACCCAGGGTGACGAAATCGTCGTAGCCGATGGTCTGGGCGCGGATGAAGCCACGCTCGAAATCGGTATGGATGACGCCGGCGGCCTGCGGGGCCCGGTCGCCGCGATGGATGGTCCAGGCGCGGGTTTCCTTGGGACCCACGGTGAAGTAGGTCTGGAGGTGCAGCAGGTCATAGGCGGCGCGGATCAGCCGGTTGAGGCCGGGCTGGTCGAGGCCGAGCGAGCTCAGATACTCGGCCTGCTCCTCGTCCGAGAGCTGTGCCAACTGGCTTTCGATCTCGGCCGAGATGATGACCATGCCGGCATCGTGGGCCTTGGCATAGTCGGCGACCTTGTCCGACAGGGCGTTGCCGGTGGCAGCCGAGCCTTCGTCGACATTGCAGACATACAGCACGGGCTTGCTGGTCAGCAGTTGCAGCTCGTTGAAGGCTTTTTCTTCTTCCGGATCGCGCTTGACGAAGCGGGCGGACTTGCCGTCGCGCAGCAGCACCAGCGCGCGGTCGATCAGCTCGAGCGTGAGCTTGGCGTCCTTGTCATTGCCCTTGGCCTTCTTCTCGACGCCGGCACGGCGCTTTTCGAGGCTTTCGAGGTCGGCCAGCATCAGCTCGGTCTCGACCACTTCGGCATCGGCCAGGGGATCCACGCGGTTGGAGACGTGGATGACGTTGGGATCTTCGAAGCAGCGCAGCACATAGGCGATGGCGTCGGTCTCGCGGATATTGGCGAGGAACTGGTTGCCCAGACCTTCACCCTGCGAGGCGCCCTTCACGAGGCCCGCAATATCCACGAAGCTCATGCGCGCCGGCAGGATCTGGGCGGACTTGCCGATCGCGGCCAGCTTTTCCAGCCGCGCATCGGGCACCGACACCTCGCCCACATTGGGCTCGATGGTGCAGAAGGGAAAGTTCGCCGCCTGCGCGGCGGCGGTGCGGGTCAGCGCATTGAAAAGCGTCGACTTGCCGACATTCGGCAGGCCGACAATGCCCATCTTGAAGCCCATGGGTATCTCCGGGAAACTGTTGGGCTCCAATTGGGTCGGATTGGGGGAGATGTCAATCTCCGAGCCGTCCCGAAGGGTCAATCGCGCCGGTGGCGCGATTGAAGGGAAGGAGGCC
Source organism: Devosia sediminis (assembly GCF_016411825.1). Classification (GTDB taxonomy): domain Bacteria; phylum Pseudomonadota; class Alphaproteobacteria; order Rhizobiales; family Devosiaceae; genus Devosia; species Devosia sediminis. The sequence goes on along the minus strand of NZ_JAEKMH010000001.1, from coordinate 287,760 downwards.
ACGAAAGCTACGCTTGAGTGGCGGCTGGCCCCCCACCCTTTTATCCCTCCCCGCCCACGTCCCCTCCCTTTGATGGGGCGGGAATGAGGGTGGGGTGAAGCGACTTGCCCCCGTGCTTGCTCCAGAAGCAATATCGTGGCAAAACACCGGTTGACGTATAGGGCAAGTAAATGACCAATCCTGTCACTCAAGATCGGCGTCATTTCGAGGATCTCGCCATCGGCGAAGTCATCCACCTGGGTCGGACCACGGTATCGAAGGAGATGATCATCACCTTTGCCCGTGAGTTCGACCCCTTTCCGTTTCACCTCGACGAGGCTGCCGCCAAGGCGAGCCTGCTGGGCGGCCTTGCCTCCAGCGGCTGGCAGACGGGCGGGTTGAGCCTGAAGATGCTGGTGGACAGCTTCCTTTCCAGGGTGGCCTCGGCGGGCGGGCTCGGCTTCAGGGACCTCAAGTGGAAAGCGCCGGTCATGGTCGGCGACACGATCGGCGGCACCGTCACCATTGCCGACCTCCGCCGCTCCGGCAGCCATCCGCAATGGGGCATCGTCACGCTCGATTTCGACATCCGCAACCAGAAGCAGAAGCCGGTGATGACCATGCGGCTAGCAAACCTGGTGGAATGCCGTCATCCGGAGGCCTCCGCATGACCCGCTGGTTCGAGGACATCACCCTGGACGAAGCCTTTCCGCTCGGCTCGCACACCTTCGAGGCCGAGGAGATCATCCGCTTCGCCAGCCTCTACGATCCGCAATATTTTCACACCGATCCCGAACTGGCCAAACAGAGCCATTTCGGCGGGCTCATCGCCTCGGGTTGGCACACGGTCAGCATCGGCCATCGCAAGATGGTGGACACGCTCTTTGCCGAGGAGGAGCGCCTGCGCGGCGAAGGCAAGGAGCCCGGCGTTTCGGGCCCCTCCCCCGGCGTCAATTCCATGGATTTCAAGGCGCCGGTGCGCCCCGGCGACACGGTCTCCTACACGCTCGTCGTCACCGGCAAGCGTGTATCCAATTCCATTCCCGGCTGGGGTCTGCTGTTCAACCACCTCGAGGCGGTCAACCAGCACGGTGAACTGGTCTACCGCGCCGAGCTGGTGGGCTTTTCCAAGCTGCGCGACTATCGGATGCCGCTGAAGCTCAAAGTGTTGCTCGCACTCACCAGAGTGCCTGTTCTCGGAAAGCTGATCCGCCGCGGCTCTTGAAACGGCCCCGGCGCGTCGGCACTCTCTTGCCATGCGCCGATTCGCCCTTTGCCTCGCCCTCACCGCCCTGTCCGCCACGCCGGCTTTCGCCCAGGCCTATCAGGGCAACTGGAGCTGCCGCGACGCCAGCACCAACCGGGTCGGCATTCTGACCCTTTATGGCAATGTCTATGGCTGGGCCTCACGCACCATGGGCGACACGGCCTCCGGCACCGGCACGGTGACCCCGTACCAGGATGGCGTCGGCTTCAATGACGGCAACCTGCGCGCCAATCTTTCGATCCAGGCTGCCCGCCTCATCGACGATGTCAATTATGGCACCGCCCTGCAGCTCGAGACCGCTGACGCCATCGTCATGCTCTGCAATCCGCGCTAAAGGCCGGGCGGCAGATAGGCTGCGATTTCCGCCGCATCGAAGGCAGCAACCGCCGACTTCGCCGCCGCCGCATAGTCCTCGTTGAGGCCAAAATCCTCGGGCGGCAGCTCAAGCGCCGCGTCGCAGAAAACGTAGATATCGGTTTCGATCCGCACGGTCGCGGCGCCTTCGGCATAGATGGGCGCGGCGTAGTGATACCGCGTCTGCGTCACCCCATAGGCGGCCGCTCCGTCGAGCACCATGCGCGTCTCGAGCCGCCCCATCTCGCCATAGTCGATGCGGACGATCTCTTCGGCCGTCCCGTCGTCGCCCATCCAGACCTTCCATTCGCCGCCTTCGACCGACTGAATTTCGGCAACATCGAGCACCGTGTCGGCATCGTCCCGCACCGGGGCGTCCAGTCGTTCAACCAGAGCGGGGTTGCAGGCGAGGACTGGGGAGGTGGCGCCAAGCATCAGTAGAATGAACAGGTTTCGCATTATGCCCGATGCTACCCGCAAATTCCGATGTCCGGCAACGGCTTGCTGCCAGGCCGGGTGAGGCGAACGGAAGGGTACGCTGCCGGGCTTGAACTTTTTCCCGATTTCGCGCATTTAAGGCGGGTAACGCCGGGCCCCTCTGGTCATGGACTCTCCATGGCGATGTCGGAGTTACTCCACCTATCACATGGAGAAGGTCCGGCGATGGAATCGCTTTTTGCCGCCCTTTCGGGCGATTTTCTCGGTACTCCCGTCTATTTCTGGGTCGCGTTCATTACGATCGTGATCGCTTTGCTTGTTTTCGACCTCGGCATCCTCCACCGGGATGAGCACGAGATCGAAGCCAAGGAAAGCCTGCTGCTCTACGGCTTCTATGTCTGTATTGCGATGGCCTTCGGCGCCTGGGTCTGGTTCAGCCGCGGCGCCCAGTCAGGCCTCGAATTCTTCACCGGCTACCTGATCGAACAGTCCCTCGCCATGGACAACATGTTCGTCATAGCCACCATATTCGGCTTCCTGGGCATTCCCCGCCTTTACCAGCACCGCGTGCTGTTCTGGGGCATTCTGGGTGTCATCGCCTTCCGCGCGATCCTGATCGGCGTCGGCGCGGCGCTGGTCTACCAGTTCAACTGGATCCTCGTCTTCTTCGGCGCCTTCCTGATCTTCACCGGCATCCGCATGTTCCGCCATACGGATGACGAGGAGCCCAGCCTCGAAGACAACAAGATCTTCCAGTTCCTCAACAAGCGCTTCCGCATCACCAAGGAGCTGCATGGCCGCCGCTTCACGGTGCGCCAGCCGCATCCGACCACCGGCCAGATGGTCGTGTGGCTGACGCCGCTCGCCGTGGCCCTGATCATGGTCGAAATCGTCGACCTGATCTTTGCCGTCGACTCGGTTCCGGCCGTCTTCGCGGTCACCCAGGACACGTTCATCGTCTACACGTCGAACATCTTCGCCATCCTGGGCCTGCGTGCGCTCTACTTCGCTCTGGCGGCGGCAATGAACCGTTTCCGCTACCTGCAGGTGTCGCTGGCGATCATCCTGGTGCTGATCGGTATCAAGATCTGTCTGGTGCCCTTCGGCTATCACGTCCCCACCGCCATCTCGCTGGGCTTGACCATCGGCATCCTGGCTGCGGGCGTCGGCTACTCGCTGTGGAAGACCCGCAACGAGCCCAATATCAGCGCCGAAGACCATCCCGAGACCGGCAAGCTCGAGCCGTAAATCCGGCGCAACAAACGAAATGGAAAGGCCGGCGGTTGACGCCGGCCTTTTTCATTGCCTATGATCCGCGCATTGTTTCGGAGGTCTCGCACCCAAATGATCTGAAAACTCGCACCGGACGCTCGCCCCACACTTGTTCCACGCCACGCGTGTGACCGGGTTGTGCTGGCTGCAGGGTTCGACGAGTTTGGCAGACAGGTGCACTGAACGGCCCCATCGGCCTCTCCGGCTTTCCCCCCAGCCCCGGCGTCCAATCCAAAACCGCATCATCGCGCGGCTACTGTCGCGCACCGTTTTGCATTCGCCAGCCCGCGCAACAGCATGCCGGGCGGGAAAGGACAATCATGCCCAAAAATCAATTCCAGCGTCCGGCACCGGTCAAGCACACCAACCAGGTCCCACGCCACGGCAAGCCCCTGCCGCAGCGCAAGGTGGAAGCCAGAAGCAAAGTGGCGACCGAACGGGATGGCGCCCCACTGCCGTCGCTGCACGCGCTCCTGGGACGCACCACCAGCAGCCCATGACCGGCATGGCCCCGGCTTCGGCCGGGGCCCTCGCCCCGCCGTCAACAGATGGAGTTCAATCCTTGCAAAGAAGACCTTCGACCAACCGGCGATAGCCGGCAGTGGCGCGTTTCGCGGTTTCCGCCGGTTCGTCGGCATTGGCGATCCAGGTTGCGGCATAGCAGGACGCGCCGACGATCATCCGCGCCGTCGCCTCGATATCGATATCGTCAACCACGCCCAGGGACTTGAGGCGTTCCAGGGACTCTTTCATCGCCGTCACGCAGCCATTGGCGGTCGGCCAGCTCGCCGGATCGCCAAGTACGGCCGGCCCGTCACGTAGAATCACCCGCCGGATTTCCGGCTCCAGCGCCATTTCGATGTAGCCGATACCCTCCTCGACAAAGCCTTCCCAAGGCGTCGGAACCTTGGCTGCGCGTTGCTTCAGCCGGGCGGTCATCTCGCTGTCGATCTGGGCCACCACGGCTTCGAACAAGCCCTTCTTGTCACCGAAGTGGTGATAAAGGGCGCCGCGCGTCAGGCCCGCCTTGGCGGTAAAGTCGTCCATCGACGCCTCTGCATAGCCGATTTCGGCGAAGGCTTTTCGGCCTGCAGCCAGCAACTTGCCCCGGGTTTCGGCGATCATCTCGCCACGCGTTCTCGACACCATCGCATTTCCATTCACATACGTCACGTATGCTAATTGACATACGCACCGTATGTGATTACCTCTTTCACATACGCCACGTATGCAAATGTAGGTGGCGCATCATCAGATGTCGAGGACATTGACATGACCAACCCCTATGCAAGAATTTTTGCGGAGCGAGGCGCCAAGGGCTTTGCCGCCGCCGGCTTTCTGGCTCGCATGCCCATGGCAATGGCGCCCATCGGCATTGTCGCCATGCTGTCCCAGTCCCATGGCGAATACTGGCTCGCTGGCGCCGTGTCGGCGACCTACGCCCTGACCAACGCGCTATTGGCGCCGCAGATTTCCCGCCTCGTCGATCGCGTCGGCCAGACGCCAGTGCTGCTGCCGGCGACGCTGATTGCCGCTGCTGCCTTCGGCCTTCTGATGCTGGCGGCCAACCAGGACTGGCCGATCTGGACCCTCTATGCCAGCGCCTTGGCCGCGGCTGTGCTGCCCAGCTACCCGGCCATGATCCGGGCCCGGTGGAGCGCCCTGTTCCGCGATCGGCCCGAACTCAACACCGCCTTCGCCTTTGAATCGGCTGCCGATGAACTCGTCTATATCACTGGCGCCTCCCTTTCGGTCGGCCTCAGCATTGCCGTCTTTCCCGAAGCCGGCATGCTGGCAAGTACGCTTGCGCTGCTGATCGGCGGCCTCGCCTTCATCGCCCAGCGGCAAACTGAACCGGTGCCGAAAGCCACTGCCAGGACCAGCGCCGGCTCTGCCATCCGCCAGCGTCCGGTGCAGATCGTTGCTCTGGCACTGATCTTTGTCGGCGCAATTTTCGCCACCGCCGAGGTCGGCGCCGTCGCCATCACGGAAGCGCTGGGTGAACCGGGCGCTGCCAGTCTCGTCATCGGCGTTTATGCGGTCGGCTCCTTTGTCGTCGGGTTGGTGGTCGGTGCGCTCAATATCCGCCTGCCCCTGCAGCGGCAGCTTGCCATTGCCGTCGCTATTCTCGCCGTGACGGCCCTGCCCCTGCCCTTCGTATCCACTGTACCGGCGCTCGCCCTTGCGGTTTTTGCCAGCGGCGTCGCCATCTCCCCGACCTTCATCACGGCTTTCGGCCTCATCGAGCGGCGTGTGCCGGAAGCCATGCTGACCGAGGGGGTCACCTGGGTGATGACGGGCATGGGCATCGGCATGGCGCTGGGCGCCTTCGTCGCCGGCTGGGTCGTGGACAGCTTTGGCCCCTTCAACAGCTTCTGGGTCTCCGTGGCGGCCGCCTTCCTGGCCCTGCTGACCGTGCTTCTGGGCCAGCGCACCCTGGCAGGCGACGCGCGTCGACCGGTTGGATTGCAGCCCCAGCCTGCCGAGTGAAGCGCTTGTTCCAGCGGGTCCGGCCATGGTGCCGGGCCCGCACCTTTCTTGCCGCAATTGCCAGTTAACGAATTGGCAAACGACAAGGAGACAGGCCAAATGGGAGCCATCCACGAAATCGTCTTTGACTGTGCCGAGCCGGCTGTCCTCGCCCCCTTCTGGGCGGAACTGCTCGAGGGCTATGCAGTGCGCGAAACCGGCGTCACCGACGCCATCAGCGCGGCATTGGGGCTGGAGCCCGAAGGGCCGACCACGGTCATGATCGATGGCCCCGGCCCTTCCATCTGCTTCCAGAATGTCGATGGCCAGCGGCCCGACAACAACCGTGTGCATTTCGACGTCGAAGTGGCCGACCGTGCCAGCGAAGTCTCCCGTCTCAAGGATGCCGGCGCCAGCGTCGATCGGGTCCTGCCCACCTATACGCTGATGCGCGACCCCGAGGGCAACCAGTTCTGCCTGGTCGACAAGAGCCAGGACACGCTCGCGCAAAACGTCGTACAGGCCGCCTGAATGGTGCTGACATAGGCTGTCAGCTCACCGGCTCATTCTGAGTTCAATCGCCAGAAGGAGTTCCGACATGACCGTCACCCTGTCCTGCCATTGTGGGGCGACCAAGATCGCCCTGCCCGCGCAGCCGACGCATGCCAAGAGCTGCAATTGCAGTTTCTGCCAGCGCACCGGCGCCGTCTGGGCCTATTATAAGCCCGATGAACTGACGTTCCTGTCCAAGGAGCGTGACGTGACCTATTCGCAAAGCGGGCTCAACATCCACCACTTCTGCGGCACCTGCGGCATGCACACCTGGGGCGACAGTCCTGACTGGGCATCGATGTACAATGCCGATGGCACGCCGAAGAATGGCGACGCCAATGCCATGCCGACCGCGCGTATCTATGGCGTCAATCTCAACCTCGTGGACGATCTCGACTGGAGCGCCGTGACCGTCGAGAAGATGGACGGCCGCAGCAACTGGTAGGGAGCGGGAAGATGACCGTCATAGCCTCCTGCCATTGTGGCAATACCCGCATCGCCTTGCCCGAGCACCCGCGCAAGGCCACGCGCTGCAACTGCACTTTCTGCCAGCGCACTGGCGCCGTCTGGGCCTATTACGCCATCCGCGATATCAAGGTGTTGCAGGCGGCCGATCAGCGCAACTATTCCACCGACCCGAAGGTCGGCTCGCACCACTTCTGCGGCACCTGCGGCATGCATACCTGGGGCGAGAGCATCGACTGGTCGGCCATTTACAATGACGACGGCACGCCCAGGGGCGGTGAGGATGCGCCGATCCCGGAGATGACCTCCTGCCAGGTCAACCTCAACCTGGTGGACGACCTGGACTGGTCATTGATCGAGATCGAGCCGCTCGACGGCCGGAATGGATGGTAGGCAATTCGAGAACAGGGGTTCCCGCTTGCGTGGGAATGACGCTCAGTTGAATTGGGCGAATGCTGCCACCCCGCCGCTCCGGTGGGTTTGGACCCTCAGTGACCCTCGAAAGCCATCAGCGAGGTGACTTTCACGCCCTCGGCCTTGAGCTTGGCGGCGCCGCCGATGTCGGGCAGGTCGATGACGAAGGCAGCGTCATCGCAGACGGCGCCCGTGCGGCGCAGCAGGCCGGCGGCGGCGATGGCGGTGCCACCGGTGGCGATCAGGTCATCGACCAGCAGCACACGGTCTCCGGCGCCCACCACATCGGCATGGATCTCGATCGTATCGACGCCATATTCGAGGGCATAATTCTGCCCGATGGTTTCGCCCGGCAGCTTGCCCTTCTTGCGAACCGGCACGAAGCCCGCGCCCAGCGCAATGGCGACACCGGCTCCGAAGATGAAACCGCGCGCCTCGATGCCCGCCACATGGGTCACACCCTGCCCCCGATAGGCAGCCGCAATGCGCTCGACGCTCTCGCGAAAGCCCTCGGGATGCTCGATCAGCGTGGTGATGTCCCGGAACAGGATGCCCTTCTTGGGATAATCCGGGATCGTACGGACGAGCGACTTCAGGTCGAGCGACATCGATGGCCTTGTCAGTTCAGGAAGAGATCAGGGCTTGTTCCGGCCCAGCACATGCCGGGCGATGACGCCGGCATTATAGGCGACGTTGCGCGTCGTGATGATCGCCGTCTCGCGCGCCTTGGGATTGTTGACGACGGCCTGCACGCCGGCGCGCACCACCGGATGGCGGCTCACGGCGATGGCGGTGCTGACCATGGTAACGGCAAGGCGAACGGCGGACATCGCGGTTTCTTTCAACGATCCGGACTGTGCGCAATATCGCGATTGGTCCGGGCAAAGGCAAGAGGGCGGAGCGTCGCGGCGGCGCAATTGATTGCGATAGCGACAAGGTAAAGGGGCCCGATTGGGCCCCTTCAAAGTCTTGGTCGGTGCATGCCCTGCGAGCGTAGCTCTCCGGGCCTGACTTCATCAAATCTCTCCACCGGAGAGATTTGCCCTTCGGGACTGAAGTCAGTGCTCGATGCCAGCCCAAAGCTTGCGCTTGGTGGCGTACATCAGGCCGGCGAACAGCACGAGGAACAAGAGGACGACGAAGCCGGTCTGCTTGCGCGCCACCAGATGCGGCTCGGCCATCCACATCATGAAAGCCGCGACGTCAGTCGAATACTGTTCCAGCGTTTCCGGAACGGTGACGCCGTCTTCGCCCGGCGTATAGGTCACGGAACCATCAGCCAGCGGCGGAGCCATGCCGATGGCGTGACCGGGGAAGTAGTCGTTGTAATATTTGCCTTCGGCCAGCTCGAAGCCTTCCGGAGCGGTCTCCGGCACTTCCTCGTGGTAGCCGTTGAGCAGGGCGTGGATATAGTCCGCGCCGCCTTCCTGGTAGCCGGTGAAGTAGTTGAACACCCAGGTCGGGAACGGATCAGTCACACCGCGGGCCTTGGCCAGCACCGAAAAGTCCGGCGGCAGCGAACCGCCATTGGCGTCGCGGGCTTCCTGGTCATTGGCGAAGGGCGACGGCCAGCGGTCGGCAGCCACACCGGCACGCACCCCGCCTTCGGCGGTCGCGTCGGCGATTTCGAACTCGGCGGCCAGCGCCTTGACCTGCTCTTCCGAGAAGCTCGGGCCACCCGGCTCGCTGAGATTGCGGAACGCCATCAGGTTGGCGCCATGGCAACTGGCGCAGACCTCACGGAAAACCTGGAAGCCGCGCTGCAGCTGGTTCTGGTCGTAGGTTCCGAAGATACCCGCGAAGCTCCAGTTCTGCCGTTCGACATGGGCGCCGCCTTCGGCGCCCTGTGCGGGGAGGCTGGCAAGGCCAACCATGGCAGCGACGGCGGCGATGATGATCTTGGTCTTGAACATGGTTTTCGCCCCGGTCACGCGTGTGCCTTGCCGAGAACGCTCTCGGAAATGCTGGTCGGCAGCGGCTTGGGCGTTTCGATACGCGACAGGACCGGCAGGATGACCAGGAAGTAGAGGAAGTAGTAGGCGGTGCAGACCTTGGCGAGCACGGTGTAGATGCCCTCGGCCGGCTGCGCACCCAGATAGGTCAGGGCCACGAAGTTGATCGCGAACAGCGCGAAGAACCACTTGAACAGCGGGCGGAACGTGCCCGAGCGGACCTTGGACGTATCGAGCCACGGCACGATCAGCAGCATGACCAGCGCGCCGCCCATGGCGATGACGCCGCCGAGCTTGGAGTCGATGAACAGCACGTTGAAGTCGATGGCGCGCAGGATCGTGTAGAACGGCAAGAGGTACCATTCCGGCACGATGTGGGCCGGCGTCACCTGGCTGTTGGCCATGATGTAGTTGTCGGGGTGGCCCAGGATGTCGGGGGCGAAGAACACGAACCACGCGAACGGGATCATGAACAGCACCATCGCGAACAGGTCCTTCATCGTATAGTACGGATGGAAGGGAACGGTGTCGCGGCTTTCCTTCACTTCGACGCCGATCGGGTTGTTGTTGCCCGGGACGTGCAGGGCCCAGATGTGGAGGCCGACAATGGCGGCGATCACGAAGGGCAGCAGGTAGTGCAGCGAGAAGAAGCGGTTGAGCGTCGGGTTGCCGACGGCAAAGCCGCCGAGCACGAGCTGCTTGATGTTCTCGCCTACCACCGGAATGGCCGAGAAGATGTTCGAGATAACCGTGGCACCCCAGAAGGACATCTGGCCCCAGGGCAGGATGTAGCCCATGAAAGCGGTGGCGACGGTCAGGATGAAGATCAGGACGCCCAGGATCCAGATGATCTCGCGCGGCGCCTTGTAAGAGCCGTAGAAGAGGCCACGGAACATGTGGATGTAGAGAGCCACGAAGAACATCGAGGCGCCCACGGCGTGGGTGGCCTGGATGATGCGGCCGCCGTTCACGTCGCGGCGGATGTGCTCCACTGCGTTGAAGGCCAGGTCGACATGCGGGGTGTAGTGCATGGCGAGGATGACGCCGGTGACGATCTGCACGCCGAGGCACATCACGAGGATGGCGCCGAAGGTCCACCAGTAGTTGAGGTTCTTCGGCGTGGGGAAGTCCATCAAGTGTTCTTTGGCGAAACGGATGACCGGCAGGCGGTCATCGAGCCACTTCTCGACGGCAGTTCCGGGAGTGTAGGTAGAATGTTCGGACATCGGAAAAGCCCCCACTAACCGATCTGGATCAGCGTATCGCTGACGAATTCATAAGGCGGCACGACCAGGTTCTTGGGCGCGGGACCGCGACGGATACGGCCGGCAGAGTCGTAGTGCGAGCCGTGGCAGGGGCAGAACCAGCCATCGAAATCGCCCGCCTCGCCGACAGGGATGCAGCCCAGATGGGTGCAGTTGGCGATCATCACCAGCCACTGGTCGTGGCCTTCCTTGATACGCTGCGCATCGGTCTCGGGATCCTTGAGGTCGCTGAGCGGAACCGCTCTTGCTTCCTCAATTTCCGCGGTCGTGCGGTGGCGCACGAAGACCGGCAGGCCGCGCCACATGATGGTGACCGACTGCCCTTCCGGGATCGCACTGACGTCGAATTCGATGCTGGCCAGCGCCAGGGTCGAAGCGTCGGGGTTGAGCTGATTGATCAGCGGCCAGACCACGGCGGCAGCGCCGACCGCGCCGACGGCGCCGGTAGCGACATAAAGAAAGTCGCGCCGGTTGGTGGATGAATGTTCTGCTTGCGTGGCCAAGGTCCGTATCCCCGTAACATGCATATTTGACGGAACCGGCACCGGCCCGGTCGTCCACATAAGCAGAATCGACCGCCGTGCGCCCTCAAGCGGCCCGTCAGGTAAGGTCCTTTTTGCACTGTCACAGGAACTTGTCCAGTGCGCGAACCGTGACAGCGCCAAACTGCGACACTATACCCGCTCAATCCCCGATTTCCGGGATTTTATGTGTGCTGGAGCAAACAGCCTTGACCATCGCCCTCGCGCTCTACCAGCCCGATATCGCGGCCAATACCGGCACCCTGTTGCGGCTCGGCGCCTGCCTCGGAGTCGCCGTCCACGTGATCCATCCGGCCGGCTTTGCCCTCACCGACCGCAACCTGGCTCGATCAGGCATGGACTATATCGACAAGGCGGCGCTGGTCGAACATGCGAGCTTTGCCGCCTTCGACGCCTGGCGCCGCGCGGAAGGACGGCGTCTCGCCCTCCTCACCACCAAGGCCAGCGAGTCGGCTTACGGCGCGGCCTTTGGCGCGAACGACATCCTGCTTCTGGGTCGCGAAAGCGCCGGCGTGCCGGATACTGTGGCGGACATCTGCGACCTCCGGCTGCGCATCCCCATGCGCGAAGGCTTGCGCTCGATCAATGTGGCCCTCGCTGCCGGCATGGTATTGGGAGAGGCCTTGCGACAGACGCACCACTTTACAGATCTGACCTGAAGGTCCATTTCCCCCACCATGACCCTTCCCGCCGACATCGACACCAAGAAGTCCACCGCCAGCGCCTGGTTCCGCGCCCTGCGCGACCGCATCTGCGCCGAACTCGAGGCCATCGAGGGGGAGGTGAGCGGTCCCAATGCCGGGATGGCGCCGGGCCGGTTCGAGCGCACCCCGTGGGATCGGGCGGCCGGAGGCGGCGGCGAAATGTCGATGCTGCATGGCCGCGTCTTCGAGAAGGCCGGCGTCCATATTTCGACCGTGCACGGCAATTTCTCCGAAGAGTTCGCGCGGCAGATGCCGGGCACCGAAGCGGGCACCGCATTCTGGAGCTCGGGCATCTCGCTCATCATCCACCCCTGGAACCCGCACGTCCCGGCCGTGCACATGAACACCCGGATGATCGTCACCGGCAAGCAGTGGTGGGGCGGCGGCGCCGACCTGACCCCGGTGCTTGATGCCCGCCGCACCCAGGCCGATCCCGACACGGTGGATTTCCACGCCGCCATGGAGGCGGCCTGCGACGGACGCCCTGGCGTCGACTATGCGCGGCTCAAGGCCTGGTGCGACGAGTATTTCTTCCTGCCCCATCGCAACGAGCCGCGGGGCATTGGCGGCATTTTCTACGACCACTTCAATTCCGGCGACTGGGACGCCGACTTTGCCTTCACGAAGGCGGTTGGCGAGGCTTTCCTCGGCATCTATCCGGCACTGGTGCGTCGCAATTTCGAGAAGCCGTGGACCGAAGCCGAACGCGACGAGCAACTGGTCCGCCGCGGCCGCTATGTCGAATTCAACCTGCTCTATGACCGAGGCACGACCTTCGGCTTGAAGACCGGCGGCAACGTCAACTCGATCCTTTCGTCGATGCCTCCTGCGGTGAAGTGGCCGTGAAGGCATCGGGTACCCCCACCTAGCCTCCCCCTGAGTAGGGGGAGGAACCTCTCTGCGTTCGCCGGAACATTGGCGCATTCTCGGTGTCACCCCTCCCCCTCCTTCAGGGGGAGGTCGGGTGGGGGTAGGCCGGAGCTAGCGCGGCATTCCTGAGCCGCTTACACTCCCCGCATGTCCCTCACCGATCTCGACATCTCCTTCTACCGCTCGATCCGGTCGATCCGCTTTCCGCTCAGGCGCCTTACCGTGCTGGTCGGCGGCAATGGCGTGGGCAAGACCAATCTCTATCGGGCCTTGGAAATGGTCCATGCCGCCGCCACGGGCGAACTGGCGCTGAACCTGGCGCGCGAAGGCGGCCTCGCCTCGGCCATGTGGGCCGGGCCGCGCAAGAGCCATGAGCAGCCGCGCCTCAATTTCGAAGTCGGGCTCGACACCATTCTGCCCGGGGACGACGAGGCGGCTTTTGTCCCGCGCTACGCAGTCGAGGTCGGCTTCGGCGACAGCCGCTACCAGGCCGTCTTTTCAGAAGAACCGCAGATAAAGTCGGAAAGCCTCGTGCTGCCGGGGCGCCGCAGCGTCACCCTGCTCGAGCGCAAGGGTCCGGCCGCCTGGTATCGCGATGAAAGCGGCCGCCTGCGGCAGCTCGATCAGCCGTTGCTGGCCAGCGAAACCGCCCTCTCGGCCCTGCGCGGCACCCTGCCCGAGCTCGATGCCGTCAGGCACCTGCTGTCGAGCTGGCGTTTCTATCATGGCTTTCGCACCGATGCCGGTTCTCCCCTGCGCCGGCCGTCGCTGGCGGTGACGGCGCCGACGCTCGATGCCGATGGCGGCAATCTCGGCGCCGTGCTGGCGACGCTCAAGCACATCCGCGGTGACACGGGCGACCTCGACGCGGCCGTCGACCAGGCTTTTCCTGGCGCCCGGCTGCAAATTCCTCCGCCAGGCCGCGATGCCAGCTTTTCGATGATTTTTCCGGAAGTGCCGCAGCGCGCCTTCGGCGCTGCCGAACTTTCGGACGGGACGCTGCAATTCCTGGCGCTGCTCGGCGCCCTCCTAGCCTATCGGCTGCCGCCCTTCATCGCCCTCAACGAGCCGGAAACCTCGCTGCATCCGGACCTGCTGCCGGCCCTCGCCCGGGCCATTGCCCGCGCCGCCACCCGCAGCCAGGTCTGGGTTGTCACCCACTCGGTTCCGCTGGCCGAGGCCATCGCCGAGGAAACCGGCATCGTGCCGCGCAAGGTCATCCGTCGCGACGGCGCAACCTGGATCGAAGGCCTGTCCGACATCGGCATCTTTCCCGAAGAATGATCGGAACGATCCCCATATGGGCTGCGTTCGGTCAGACAGTGCATTGCGAGAGACAAAGGAGGTTTCGCGATGAAACGCTTTGATTCCGGTACGCTCATCCCCGGCTCCACCTGGCGCGCCGAAGCCGAAAGCGAGGCCGAAGTGGTCCGCCGCGCCGTGGAAAACATGCGAAATTTCAATGGCGAAACCGAAGTGCGCCCCGAAATGGTCGAGCGCATCAAGGAACGCATCGTCGATGTGGACGATCTGGGAAACCAGACCAAGCATTGATGCCAAAGGGCCCCGGTTCGCCGGGGCTCTTTTTTTGCAATGATCCCCCATACTCGATTGTCACCCCGCTAAGGCCGGGATGACAGCCGGTGGGGTTTCCCCCCTTCGTCATTGCCCGGCTTGACCGGGCAATCCATCTTGCAGCGGTATGGACCACCGCGACGAGCCCGGTGGCGATGATGGAGAAATGGCCCAAGGCGTGTGCCTAGTGGAAAATTCGCTCCAGCAGCTCGTCCTTGGTCAGCGAAAACTCGCTTTCCACCCAGGCCCGCTCGATGCGGCCCAGCGCAGCGCCCATGTCGGGGCCAGGCCGCATGCCGCGAGCTTCGAGATCGGCGCCGCCGACCGGCAGCGGCGCCACCGGCAGGCGCCCGAGTTCCCGCGCCAATTCGGCCAGACGCTCGCGTGGCCAGCCGTCTTCGGAAGCGGCCACCGCCAGCCCCTCCACCGCATCCTCGCCAAAGCGATAGGCGGCCCAGGCGACATCGCCGCGCCGCAACAGGGACGCCGCTTCGCCGATGCGCTCCGCATGCGTGATGACAGCCTTGCTCAGCCGCCAGTCAGCCTGCCGCAGATCGAGCCCATCGCGCCCCAGCAGCGCCATGCGCGCCGTCGCCGCCCGACCCCCGAGGGATTCGTAGCGAAGGAGGGCCTGGGCGGCGCCTGGTTCGATCCTTACGAGGCCGAGATGGTCCATCAACCCGATGGTCTTGGCCACCTGCGGCAGCGCCAGCATCCGCATCATTTCCGCGCCGACCCGCTCGCGGGAAATGTGGTCGAGGTCCTCGGCCGCATTGCGGCAGGCCTCAAGACCATCGGGGTCGAACTGTTCTGCGCCGTGACTGGCCGAGAAGCGGAAGAAGCGGTAGACGCGCAAGCCGTCTTCGGCGATCCGCGTGGCCGCATCGCCGATGAACCGCACCCGACCATTGATCAGGTCCCCTGCTCCGCCCAGCGGGTCGAACAGCCTTCCATCGGCATGGCAGTAAAGCGCGTTGATAGTAAAATCCCGCCGCTCGGCATCGGCGACCCAATCGGTGCCGAAGCTGACCTGCGCATGCCGCCCGTCGGTCTCCACGTCCTGCCGCAGCGTCGTTACTTCGACCGTGGTCTCGTCGAGGCGCAGCGTCACCGTGCCGTGGTCGATGCCGGTGGGATAGGTCGCAATGCCTGCAGCCTTGGCCTTCTGCAGCACGGATACCGGCAGAAGCTCGGTCGCCATGTCGATATCGGCATGCTCACGCATCCGCCCGATCAGGCTGTCGCGCACCACGCCACCCACGGCCCGCGTGCGGCCCCCGGCGCCATCCAGTGCCGCGAAAATGGCCTGCACCGCCGGTCGTTGCAGCCATTCCGCGTCCTCGATCCGATCAGGGATCATGCCGCCACCTCGCCCATGATGCGGTCGCGGAACTGCCGGGTCAGGTTGGCGGTGATACCCCAGATGACATGACCGTCATGGTCGATCTGCCAGGTCGAATGCTCCTTGCCGCCCCGGCTGATGCGGAACCGCCCGTAGGTATCGACGGCGAGGATACGGCTCAGCGGCACTTCGAACACCGAATGCACCTCGCCCGGATTGGGCACGAAGGGGCCGCTCGGCGTCACCTCGGCGACCACGGGCGTGATGAGATAATTGGTGCCGGTATAATAGCTCGGCATATAGCCCAATACGGTGGCGTCCCCGGGCTCCATGCCCACTTCCTCATGCGCCTCGCGCAGGGCCGCCGCGGCCGGTCCGGCATCGGTCCGGTCGATCTTGCCGCCGGGAAAGGCCACCTGCCCCGAATGCGCCCTGAGGTCCGGCGAGCGCTCGGTATAGAGCACGGTGTGTCCCTCCGGCCGCCGCACCAGTGCAATCAGCACCGCTGCCGGCACCGGCGGCCGCTCGAAGGGCGTGAGCGGCTGCCAGTCGGGCACCAGGTCCTGCGCCGGCTCCAGGGGTGGCGGCTCGGACAGGAGATGGGCACTGAGCTGAGCGACGATGTCGGCTTGGAGGATCAAGTTGGGCTCGGCGAAGATGTCGATACGCAGAGTGTAGGCAAGGCAGACGCCTCTGGCACCCTTTTTCGAACACTCACCGCGTCAGGCTATCACTCGCCCTCGTCGAAAGCCGCGATGCTGCCCTTGAGCGTCTTGGCGAGGTTCGGGTCGTCGGCCAGCAGCAGCACGCGGCTGGTATCGACGGGACCGGGGAACTGGATATTGCCCGGCGTGGTCGGCACCCAGCCGAGCGGGCAATAGTAATCCTGGTCGCCCACCAGGAGCACGAAATGGCCCTCGCCGCGCGCCAGGGCACGCTTGCTGACCTCGCGCGCCAGCAGCTTGCCGGCGCCGCGCTTGCGGAAATTGGGATGCGTCGCGAGCGGCCCGAGGAGGTAACCCTTCATGCCGCCGACGCTGATCGGGGTCATCCACACCGAGCCTGAAGGCGTGCCCTCGACCTCGGAGATGAGGCTGAGGCTCGGATCAATGGGAAAGCGCTCGCGCACCCGGAAGGCGGTGCGTGCAAAGCGCCCCGGACCAAAGGCAATGGCCTGCAAGTCCTCGACAAAGGCATCGTCAGCCGCGGTAGCGGGACGAACAACAGGCTGGCCGGCAACGGGGGTGGCAGCGGCCTCGGCCGCAACGAGCGTGGTCATGGGTCAGATCCAGGATAGGACAATGCAGGACAAGGCGCGGTCAGCCATTCGGCTACCGCTATAACGACCGGCTAGGGTCGTCGGTTCGTCTGCAAAACCTTCACCATCCTGGACGCCTCCACGTCTGAATCGGAATTAGCACCAGCATGGGTGCCCGTAAATGGGAATATTGGTTCCATGAACCCGATTTTCCTCGTCCGCTACGCCTCTGTGTCCCGGATGCATAACGGATTGTTACGCCGATAGGGTCTTATCCTCGGGACCAGTGGCCATTAGCTCAGTGTCAGAAGCCGCAACCTCTGGCTCCTTTGCCGATTTTGATGAGGCAAAGCCGTCAGCAAGATGACCGAAAGGGTATTTCAATGGGACAGTTGATCGACGGAAAGTGGTCCACCCAGTGGTATGACACCAAAAAGACCGGCGGCAAGTTCGTCCGCTCGCAGGCCGGGTTCCGCAACTGGATCACCCCGGATGGCGCCCCCGGTCCCTCCGGCACGGGGGGCTTTCCCGCCGAGGCCGGCCGCTACCACCTTTACGTGTCCCTGGCCTGTCCCTGGGCCCACCGCACCCTGGTGTTCCGCAAGCTCAAGGACCTGGAAAGCCTGATCTCGGTCTCGGTGGTATCGCCCAAAATGCCCGACGAGACCGGCTGGAGCTTCGATCAGGCCACCGGCTCGACCGGCGATGCGCTCCTCGGCAAGGACTACCTCTGGCAGGTCTATACCGAAGCCCAGAAAGACTATACCGGCCGCGTGACTGTGCCGGTGCTGTGGGACAAGAACACCAACACCATCGTCTCGAACGAGAGCTCTGAAATCATCCGCATGTTCAACTCGGCCTTCAACGAGCTGACCGGCAATACCGACGATTATTATCCCGAAGGGCTGCGCAACAAGATCGATACGATCAATGTCCGCGTCTACGACGACATCAACAATGGCGTCTACAAGGCTGGCTTTGCGACGACGCAGGAAGCCTATGACGAGGCCGTCTCAAAGCTGTTCGACGCGCTGGACTGGGTCGAGGGCCTCCTGGGAGAGAATGCCTATCTGACCGGCGACAGCATCACCGAGGCGGACTGGCGGCTGTTCACGACACTGGTGCGCTTCGACGCGGTCTATGTCGGCCACTTCAAATGCAACCGCAAGCGGATCGCCGACTACCCCAATCTCAGCCACTACCTGAAAGCGCTCTACGAAGTGCCGTGCGTCAAGGAAACGGTCGATCTCGACCATATCCGCACCCACTACTACTGGAGCCACACCACCATCAATCCGCACCGCATCATCCCGGTGGGCCCGGAACTGCCGTTTTTGGATTGATTAACTAGGCTCCGGCCTCGACCACCGCGCCGACCTCGAGCCAGACCTGAGGACCATGCGCAAAGCGCAGTGTGTCTCTTGTTCATCGTCACCACCCGGCTTGACCGGGTGGTCCATGCCTCAGCGAGGTGGATTGCCCGGTCAAGCCGGGCAATGACGGCTTACACGGGTACAATGCGCTTGCACTAATACCCCCACACCGTCCGCTTCTCGACGCCATCAAAATATTCGTCTATGCGCTGGCTGGTGGCTGGGGTCACCTTGTCCGGCAGGGCGTGGCGGTCGAACCAGCCGATCTCGGCGATCTCGTGATCGGGCTTGCGGTCGAATTCGTGGCTGAACGCCTTGGCGACGAAGAAAGCAACGTGGTCCCGGTCCGTCACCGGGCTGGTATTGTGATAAAGCCCGAACAGCTCCATCGCCCCGATGACCTTGTAGCCGGTCTCTTCCAGCGTCTCGCGCGCGCCGGCTTCCTCGAACGTTTCGCCTGGGCCCACGCCGCCGCCTGGAAATTGCCAGCCGGGCACATAGGTGTGGCGGATGAGCAGGACCTTATCGCCATCCACCACCATGACACGAGCGCCCATGGTCATGCGATGATAGAGCCCCTTGAGGGTCAAAAACACCTTGGCGCGAACGCGCTGGAAGCGATTCATCATCGGCATGCTCTCCGTTTGACCTCTCGGTAGCAGAGCTTGGCCCGCGACAAAATCGTGTGTTGTGTCGATTGAACGTTTTCTTGGAAGCGGCGTTCTGGCAAAACCCCCCGCGATGATAACCCTGGCGCACATCTCCGACATCCATCTCTCGCCCATGCCCGCAGTCGGCATGCGCGACCTGCTGGGCAAGCGGCTGACCGGCTTCCTCAACTGGAAGCTCAAGCGCCACGGCGAGATGAACACCGAGACGCTGTCGCGGCTGGTCGCTCATATGCAGGAGCAGAATGCCGACTTCACCGCCGTCACCGGCGACCTGACCAACCTGGCCCTCGACAGCGAGGTCGAACGCGCCGGCCGCTGGCTGCGCGAACTGGGCGGGCCGGAAAAGACGGTGGTCTGCCCCGGCAATCATGACGCCTATGTGCCCGGCGCGCTCGACTATGCCCGCGACCAATGGGGCGACTATCTCCGAGGCGAAACCATCGAGGGCGAGGCCTTTCCATTCGTCCGGCGCGTAGGGGAAATGGCGATCATTTCCTGCTCCAGCGCCGTCCCCACCCCGCCCTTCATGGCCATTGGGCGCTTCGAGGAAAAGCAGGCCGCTCGCCTCGGCCGCATCCTCAAGCTTCTCGGCGATGCCGACTATTTCCGCGTCGTGCTGATCCACCATCCGCCCAATGCGGAACTGCAGCACCCTTCCTTTGGCCTCAAGGGCCATCGCCTCTTCCGCCAGGTCATTGCCGAGTCCGGTGCCGAACTGATCCTCCACGGCCACACGCACCGCTCGTCGATCCACCACGTGCCGGGCAAGACCCACGAAGTGCCGGTCATCGGCGTTGCAGCCGCCAGCGCCGCCCAGGGCGGCACTCTGGACGACCCGGCGCGGTACAACCTCTTCCGCGTCGAAAAAACCGGCGGCGAATGGCGCTGCACCATGCGCGAATACGGCTTCCAGCGCCTGGGCGCCGACATCGTCATGCGCATGCAGATGAGAATCTACTAGCCGGCCCAACGGGCAAAACTGCGATCTCCCTACACCCTCGATGTCACCCCGGCCTTGAGCCGGGGCCCATCCTGAGATCTCAAGATGGATTCCGGCCTTCGCCGGGATGACAACTGTGGGTGCCTGCACCCCGCGTCGAAGTCCTCCCCTCTCTCTCGTCATGCGTATACAATCGCATGAGGGAGCCAAGCATGACCGTCATCAAACCCACCACCATCGACCAATACAACGCCGCGCAGTACGACGAATTCCGCCTCATCTGCGATGAGCTCCGGGCCATCATCGACCGGGTGCTGACCGAGGCCGAGAGCAAGATCTGGCATGCCCATCCGGTATGGTTTCTCGATGGCAACCCGATCGTGGGCTATTCCAAGCTCAAGGGGCCGGTGCGGCTGCTGTTCTGGAGCGGCCAGAGTTTTGCGACGCCGGGCCTCGACAAGGAAGGCACCTTCAAGGCCGCCGAAAAGCGCTATACCTCGGTCACCCAGATCGACGCCGACGAACTGGTGAATTGGCTCGAAGAATCCCGCACCGTGCAGTGGGACTACAAGAACATCATGAAGCGTCGCGGGCTGCTCGAACGGATCGTCTAGCGCGAAGGCATAATGCCTCCACGCCCACGATAGTCATCCCGGCGAGGTGACGTGGCCCTCACCACTCCGACATCGGCGGCGCTTTCCCACCGTAAAGCGCGTGCTGGGCAGCATAGGCGCGCTGATAGGCCGGTCGTGCCTCCGCCCGTGCGACATAGGCCGCGAGGTTGGGAAATTCCGCGACAAGCGCCGGATCGGCGCGCCGCAGCACCAGAACCATCATTAGGTCGCCGGCGCTGAAGTCCCCGTCGAGCCAGTCGCGATCGCCCAGATAAGCGGAGAGATCGGCCAGCCGCGCCCGGATGCGGTCGTCGAGAAAAGCGAAGCGCGCAGGATGTTTCCAGGGTTGATCCGCGTCGGTGAAATCGGCCTGCTCGCGCTCGACGATCGGCGGCTCCACCGTGCTGACCGCCGCGAACATCCAGGTCACCGCCCTTGCTCGCGCCGCCTTGTCCGCGGGCAGGAGGCCGGGATGGGTCTGGGCCAGGTGATGAATGATGGCGCCAGACTCGAAGAGCCGGAGCCCATCCTCCTCATAGGCCGGGATTTGCCCGAAGGGCTGGCGGGCGCGGTGTTCGGGCTCCTTCATCTGCTTGAAGGTGACGAAGCGGACCTCGTAGTCCTGCCCCACCTCCTCCAGCGCCCAGCGTACCCGCATGTCCCGGGCGAGGCCCGAGCCGCCATCGGGCGACCATTTGAAGACTGTCAGGATCGGCGTCATGGCTTGCCTCCGCAATTGCTCTCACCCAAGCGACGAATGGCGGGCCTGGCCATCGACACGCCTGTCCCCCAGGGGCTAAACTGCCCGCATGAACTACGAAAACCATCGCATTTATGGCATGAGCGTCGCCAGCGTCTATGTGCACTACGTGACCAAGGCGGAGCGCAAGGGCCGGACACGTGATGAGGTGGACGAAGTTACGCGCTGGCTGACTGGCTACACCCAGGAGCAATTGGACAAGGCCCTGGAAGACAAGACCACCTTCCAGGACTTTTTCGACCGGGCCCCGAACCTCAACCCCAATCGTTTCCTCATCAAGGGCGTGATCTGCGGCGTGCGCCTCGAGGAAATCGACCACCCGCTGATGCGCGACCTGCGCTATCTCGACAAGCTGGTCGACGAACTGGCCAAGGGTCGCGCGATGGAGAAAATCCTCAGGGCCTGACCCACTCCCGCCACGCTCGCAAATCACCTATATGGGGATTGAAGCCAGCGAGTTGCCCGTGACCGAATTCTTCCGCATCGAGAGCCCATCCTTCGATCCCGCCAGTGGCGAGGCGCGCTTTCCCTTTACGCTCAACGATCTCAGTTTCACCGAGATACTGACCCTGCCCCAGGGCGCGGATGCGGCCGCAGCGGCATCGCCGAATTTCGCCAAGCTTCTGGGACTGACGGCGCTGGTGCTCGGCGTCTCCTATTACAAGCTGCGTGCGCCCCTGGTCATCGAGGCGCCGACTATTCCGCTCACCGCGGCCGAGCGCGCCTTCGTCATCGACGTCTATGAAAACGGCCTTGGCGAATTCTACGCCCGCAACGCGCTGTCCCGCTTCGGCAAGCTGGTCCTGACTGCGCCTGATGACACCAATGAGCGCCAGCCCGCCATGACCCTGCCGGAGCGGACGCTATTGCCCATCGGCGGGGGCAAGGACTCGCTCGTCAGCGTCGATCTCCTGACCCATACCGGCCAGCAGTTCACGCCCTTCGCGGTCAATCCCAAGGGGCCGATCGTCACCTCGGTGGATGCCATCGGCGCGAGCCCGGTCTATGTGACGCGCAAGCTCGACGCCGAAATGATCCGCCTCGGCCAGACCGAGGGCTATTACAATGGCCACGTCCCCTCGACGGCGATCAATTCCATGATCGCATCGCTCTGCGCCGTGCTCTTCGGCTACAACCAGATCGCCCTTTCCAACGAGCGCTCGGCCAGCGAGGGCAATGTGGTCTTCGACGGCCGCGAGACCAATCACCAATATTCCAAGTCCCTCGGCTTCGAACTGCTGATAGCCGATACGCTGAGCAATGCCACCGGCGGCGCACTGAAATACTTCTCGCTGCTCCGCCCCTATTCGGAAGCGCGCATCGCCTCGCTCTTCACCAAGGAAACCAAGTTCGACAGCGTCTTTTCCAGTTGCAACCGCAATTTTCGCCTCAACGGCAATGACGGCCCGCTCTGGTGCGGCGAATGCCCGAAGTGTCACTTCGTCTTTCTGATCTTCGCGCCCTTTATGGCCAAGGACCGGATGCTGCGCATCTTCGGCAAGAACCTGCTGGATGACCTCGCCAACGAACAGAGTTTCCGCGAGCTTGCCGGCCTCACCGGCCAGAAGCCGTGGGAATGCGTCGGCGAAATCCTAGAGGCCGCCGCCTGCTTTTATACCCTCACCCGCCATGCCGACTGGCACGAGGCTGCCGTGGTCCGCGCCGTCAAGGCCGATCTCTTCGCCCAGTATGGAGAGGAAAAACTGCAGCGCGCCATGGCCGAATGCCTGACCGACAGCCACGACCACCATATTCCCCCGGCCCTGGCCGCCAAGGTGGCCGCCTATGCGGTTTGATACGCCGGTCCTGCTCTATGGCGCCGGGCGCGAAGCCCTTTCCACCCGCGCCTTCCTTGCGGCGCAACAGCCCGATCTGAAGGTCTTCGTCACCGTCGACAGCGGTACGGCCGACATTCCCGACACCGAGCAGATCGACATTAGCGACTTGCCGGCGGCCATTGCCGCGAAACGGTTCGGCCTTATAGTCAAGAGCCCGGGCGTATCGCGCTACAAGCCGGTCTTCGAGGCGGCTCGCGAGGCTGGGATTCCGGTCACCTCCAATCTCAATCTCTGGGGCGCGGCCTATCGGCACGACCGCACCGTCATCGCCATCACGGGCACCAAGGGTAAGTCCACCACTGCGACCCTTGTCCACCTCATGCTGACACGCTCGGGCCTGGATGCGGGTCTTGCGGGCAATGTGGGCGTCGCGCCGCTCGAAATCGGCGACAAGCACGCCATCGTGGTGTTCGAGCTTTCGAGCTACCAGACCTCGGACATGAATTTTCTGGCCGATGTCGCGGCGCTGACCAATCTCTATCCCGAGCATGTCGACTGGCACGGCTCGGTGGAGCGCTACTATGCCGACAAGCTGCACCTCGTGGATCGCGACGGCAATTTTGCCGTGGCTCTCGGCGCTGCAGCGCGCGGCAATGCGCTGGTGGCCAAGGCTGTGCGAGATCATCGGCGGCTCTTGCCCGACCTGACGCCCGAGCAGAACCGCGTCATCGAGAATGCCGTGTCCCATTCGCGCCTGCGCGGCGCCCACAATCTCGACAATGCCCTGCTCGCCGCCCAGATCGCGCTCGGCACCGGCGGCACGCTCGAGGGTATCGTCCAGGGCATAGCGGCCTTCCGCCCCCTGCCGCATCGGCTCGAGGAGCATGTCTTCGGCGGCGTCACCGTGGTCAACGATTCCATCTCGACCACGCCCGAAGCGACCAAGGCGGCCCTCGCTGCCTATCCCGGACGGCGCATCGCGCTCATCGCCGGTGGACACGAGCGCGAACAGGACTATGCCGAACTGGCGGGTCTCCTGGCGCAGCGTGGCGTCACCGTCGTCGCCACCCTGCCCGTTACCGGCGAACGGCTCGCAGCGGCCGCGCGAAAACGCGCACCCGGCATCGACGTTTTCGAGGTTCCGCATCTCGAGGCCGCTCTGGACGCCTTGCTCGACGTGCGCGAAAAATTCGACACCATCATCCTCTCGCCGGGTGCTCCGTCCTATAACCAGTTCAAGAATTTCGAGGAACGCGGCGCCCGCTTTGTGGAGCTCTGCCGCACCCGCTTCCAGCCCTGAAGCGCGTCAATAGGGGTTGTCGAGGTTCCATTGGGGGACGGCTGCCTCAATCAGGGTCTCCCTGATATCGGCCAGGAGGCGCTCGTCGCTGATGCGGTCGTCCAGCCGGCTCATCACCCCATGCGCGCGGAACGATGTCGTATCGAGGATGCGCGGCAGCACCTGCCCTATCCCCGCGCTATCCCTGCCATTGTGAAACGCGAGCAGGCTCAGAACGGGCCCGAGCTCGGTATCGACCCGCCCGCATTCGAGCGCCAGATTTTGCGCCTGAAGCGTATTTCCAGCCCGCAAGGCCGCCAGCGCCGGCACGCACTGGAACCAGTCCGGCACTTCGAGCGGCGGTACCGAGTTGATGGCGCGCCGGGCCAGCGGCACCGCCAGGTCCAGCCGTCCGTTCAGGGCCAGGTGCCGCGCATAGGCCGCCGTCGCATCGATATTGGCGACATTGAGCTGCAGTGCCGTTCCATAGGCAGCCAGTGCCATGTCGCGATTGCCCCGCGCCTCGTGTAGTCGCGCTTGCTGTTCCCAGATGAAGCTGCTGGTCTGGGACAGAGCCAGCGCCTCCGAGAGCATATCCTGCGCTTTTGCGAACCGCTCCGCCTGCTCGTCGTCGGAGGCGCTGCCGATGCCGGTTTCCGCCAGGAGGCTGGCCTGGGCCGCCAGAGAATTGCCGCTGCCATCACCATTCTTGGCCGCCAAGGCATCGAAACAGGCCTTGGCGCGGGCGCTGGTCCCGGCGGTCGGGGTGGTGCGGTACATCACAAAGAGCATGCCGCAGACGTAGAAATTCTCCTGGCCGGCAATGTCATTCCGCGCCAGCATTTCGCGCGCCCTGTCATGCAGTGGCCCGCGTGGTCCCCCGAGGCGCAGGATCAGTTCCTGCGACACGAAGTCGATGCCGGCCCGCTCGCCGATCCGATCCTCCGGAAGGACGCCCGCCCAGTTCCACACCACCGTATTGGTGGCCGCGTCGGTCAGGATGGCATTGAAATAATAGTCGCCCGCCGCGGTCGCCTCTTTGCGCACCACCCCACTGAGCAGGAAGTCATCGGGCGGCGCCGTCTCGCTCCGCGCACCGAAGGCCACGTCGACAATGAGCAGCGGCTCGAAGTCGGTCACCAGTTCCACGGTCAGCGCCGCAATCGAGGGCGTGATCCGGGTTTCTCCGGTCAGGTTCTGAAAGTCCACGATCCGCAGCCGTGGCTTGTCCATCGCGCTTGCCGCCACCACCTGCTGCTCGCGCCGCGGTCCCCAGGTGGTCAGCGAATAGGTGGCGGCCACGGCTCCCAGCGTCAGGACCAGAAGCACAAACCACGACAGCGTGACATGCCCGCGGGGCCTTGGCAGAGGTCGCGGTGGAGGCGAAGCTGCTCCCGGTGGAACTGCCTCGCTCGTTACCGCGGGCGGTTCGGTCGTCGCCGCGGCGAATTCGGGCACATAGCGGCCGATGGGCAAGAGGATGCGCAGCGGCTCGCCAGCGCCAGGTCCGAGATAGTATTGTTCGAGCAGGCCACGCAGCCGCCGGGCCTGTACGCGCACGATCGGATCGGCCTGTGGGTCGAAATCTGGCGCCCGGCCAAAGACGTCCACAGCGATCGAATAGGCCTTGATCGATTGCGCGTCGCCGCTCAGCCGACGCTCGACGATGTAGCTGAGAAAATTGGCCAGTTGCGGGGAACGCGCGATCTCCGGCCATGCCAACAGGCGCTCCAGCGCCTGTTTTACTTCCGCATTGTCCGCTTCCGCATCCGCCACGCAATACCCCCGGGGCTCTGGGGGGGAGTCTGCGCCGCTTTACATGTAAAACACAAGGCAGGTTACGTCGGTTTTACCCGAATTTGCCTCCCCGCGCTGCCGCGGATCAATCATACGCCGTCCCGTCGCCGTCACGAACGCGACATGTTTCCCGAGCGGTCAGGCCCCGCCGGGCGTGTTCTACAAATCGTATAAACCACCCTGCCCGAGCCAGAAGGTCTTGGACAGCGATGGCGTTTTGTTCTGTTCGAACCCCTGTGCGTCACAGGGATGGGGTGACTTTTGTACTTAGTATCCGGCGACCAGCCCTTCATCGCGTTGATTGATGATGACGGCCATTCCGCGCACCTCCTGACCCGCATGCTGCTGGCTCATGGTGCGCCGGACGTGCGCCATTTCAATCTGCCGACGGCAGGCGAGGCGTTCCTTACGGCCACGCTGGCCGATGCCAATCGTGAATGGCCGGGACTGGTTATCGTCGACCTCAAGGCCCATAGCGGCGCGAATCTCGAATTCGTCATCCGCAACCAGGCGCTGCTCCGGCAAAAGGGCATTCCCCTTGCCGTCATGACGCAGCCGATGGATCGGGCCGGACGCGAGGCGCTGCAGGAAGCCGGCGCCTCGGTGGTGTTCTTTCGGCAGGCCGATCTCGATGCCTACAGGCACGAGGCGGCCGCCATGGTGAGTTTCTGGGCGCGATATCAGCGCCTTGATGCGGTTGGCATGTGACTCCTGCGTCCACAGGTTACATGCCGTGGCGGAGAGTGATGCTGCAGCGGGTTCTCGGGCCCATCTGCATTCCCAAGTATCGCTCTCCGCCTTTTGGAAAAGATCGGTGGTCTGCACCACCACCGGTCCTATAGCGCCGGCCGACTATCAGGCCTGGCGCACGGGCGCGGGCACGACACCTCCCGGTCGTGTCCCGTACGGGGGGAGAAGCAAATCGCCGTCAGCGCATGTCCCTCAGCGCTCTTCGGCACGCCTGTTTGTTTCTCCCCGCGGCCCGTCCCCGTCGACAAGTTCCCCCTCGCTGCCGCGAATGACATGATGTGCGACGAAGCGCAGCGCCGCCATGACGATGACGGCGAGGAGCGCAACGCCCACCGCCACGAGATAAAAGCCCATTGACGTGGCGAGGCCAACCGCGCCCGCCAGCCACATGCCCGCGCCAGTCGTGAGCCCCTGCACGCCTGCGCCGCTGCGGAAGATCGCGCCGGCGCCCAAAAAGGCGATGCCGGCCGTTACCGCCTCGACCGCACGGATCGGATCGGCCTGCGGGCCCTGCGCGCCGAATTCGATGGTGTGGAAGATCTCGAAGGCCAGGATGGTAAAAAGCGCTGCTGCGACGGAAATCAGGATATGCGTGCGCAGCCCGGCGCCCGCCGTATTCATTTCGCGCTCGAAGCCGATCACCGCTCCCAGAGCCGCCGCGATGGCGAGCCTGACACCGATGATATGTGCGGGAAGGTAAGTGTCTACCCAGCCAAACTCGTTGCCGATGTCCATGGATGTGCCGCTCGATGTTGTGACGCTTTTGCGACAACACCGAACGGGAGTGGCAAGTTCCCCGCCGGGAGGGGCGGATTGACGCAGTCCGGCGCGCCGGCTCGGGAGGGTTACGCCTGTTCGGGCGCCATCATGCCGAAGACGAAATAGAGCACGGCAAACACCAGGACGATGATCACCAGCGAGAACACCAGCACCCGCAGGTTCATCTTGCGCGGGCTGGCCTGGCGCACTTCGGTCGTGTTCTTGTTCGGGTCATAGGTTTCCATGTGACGCTCCTTGTTTTTGCAGTGCTCAACCAACGGCGGTTGCACCACGCGAGTTCCTTGGCTGCGCCCACGGGGGCTTGACGCGACGAGCGCCCGGACCGACCCTTCGGCATGAACAGTTTAGAGACCAAGACCATGACCAGCCCCGCCTTGCTCACCCGCATGATCATGGCTGGACAGGGCAAGGAACCGGCTGACCTCGTCATCAAGAATATCGGCCTGCTCGATGTCATCACGGGCGCTGTCACCATCACCGACATCGCCATTGTCGGCGATCGCATCGTGGGAACGCATAGCCGGTATGACGGCCAGCATGTCGTCGATGGCACCGGCCGCTTCGCCGTTCCGGGCTTCATCGATACGCATCTGCATATCGAATCCTCGCTGGTCACTCCGCTCGAATTCGACCGCTGCGTGCTGCCCTATGGCGTCACCACGGTGCTTTGCGACCCCCACGAAATCGCCAATGTGCTGGGCGCCGAGGGCCTCAAATACTTTCTCGACAGCGCCGAACGCACCATCATGGATATCAGGGTCAACCTGTCCTCCTGCGTGCCGGCAACGCCGTTTGAAACCTCGGGCGCGCGGCTCGAAATCGAGGACCTGCTGCCCTTCCGCAGCCACCCCAAGGTCGTGGGCCTCGCGGAAATGATGAACTTTCCGGGCGTGCTCAACGCCGATCCAGGCATTGTCGCCAAGCTTGTAGCCTTCCAGGAGGGGCACATCGATGGCCATGCGCCGCTGCTGGGTGACATGGCGCTCAATGGCTACCTGGCAGCAGGCATCCGCACCGACCACGAGGCCACATCGGCCGCCGAGGCCCGCGAAAAGCTCGCCAAGGGCATGGCCATCCTCATCCGCGAAGGCTCGGTATCCAAGGATCTCGAGGCCCTGGCCGAAGTCCTCGACGAAAACACATCGAGCTTCGTCGCCCTTTGCACCGACGATCGCAATCCGCTCGATATCGAGGAAGAAGGACATCTCGATTCTTCCATTCGCCGGCTCATTGCCATGGGCCGACCGCTGCACCACGTTTATCGCGCCGCCAGCCACTCGGCCGCCCGCATTTTCGGCCTCCGCGACCGCGGCCTCATCGGTCCCGGCTGGCGCGCCGACATTGCCATTCTCGATAGTCTCGAAGAGTGCCGCGTTTCCGACGTCATCGCCGCCGGGCGCCTCGTGACACCTGATCTTTTCGAAAAGCGTGGCGCCGTAGCGCTCGTTGGACTCACCTCGATGAAAGCAAAGCCCGTCACGGCGGACGCCTTCATCACCGAGCCCAAACCGGGCCAGAACCGTGTGCCGGTCATCGGCGTCAGGCCGGGCCTCATCCTCACCTTCCGCGAGGAGGCGAGCCTCGCCACCACTGACCAGGGCCTGCAACCCGACCTTGCCGCCGACGTGATCAAAGTCGCGGTCATCGAGCGTCACGGCAAGAACGGCAATATCGGCCGCGCCTTCGTCACCGGCTTCGGTCTCAAGCGCGGTGCCATCGCCTCCTCGGTCGGCCATGACAGCCACAACATCACCGTCGTGGGTGCCAATGACGCCGACATGGCCGCAGCCGTCAATCGGCTGATCGAACTGGGCGGCGGCTTCGCCGTGGCCGATGGCGGCAAGGTTACGGCCGAACTCGCCCTGCCCATTGCCGGCCTCATGAGCCCGAAAAGCTTCGAGGAGGTTGCCGGAGACCTCCATCACCTGCGCGACGCCGCCCGGGCGCTCGACTGCGTCCTGCCCGAGCCCTTCCTGCAGGTGGCCTTCCTGGCCCTCCCGGTGATTCCACATCTCAAGATGACCGACCGCGGCCTGTTCGACGTCGACGCCTTCGATTTCGTGGGGTGATCCGATGAGCCTGCCATCGCTATACCTCGCTTGGGTGGAGGATTTGCCGCCCCGCCTCAATGGCGTGCGCCGCAAGCGCGGCATTGGTGTGCCCATGCCCGATGGCGTCATCCTCAAGACCGATCACTACGCTCCCGACAGCATCGGGCTGCACCCGACCATCCTGATGCGGCTGCCCTATGGACGGCGCGGCTTTGCCGGCATTGCCGAGGCCTATGCCGAGCGAGGCTTCCATGTGGTTATCCAGGCCTGTCGCGGGACCGAGCGTTCCGACGGCGAATTCGATCCCTTCGCCAATGAGCGCGCCGATGGCCTCGCCACGCTCGACTGGATCAAAGCCCAGCCCTGGTACGACGGCCGCATCGGCCTCACCGGCCCCTCCTATCTGGGCTATGCGCAATGGGCGATCAGCGATGCCCTGCCCGAAACGGCGGCGCTGGCCATCAAGGTGACCACCGCCGATTTCCGTCCGGTTGTCTTCCCTTCCGGTGCCTTTCACCTCAATCTCTGGCTGAGCTGGGTCCAGGTGATCGAAGGCCTGCGCAGACGTCCGCTCTCGACCGCCGCCCGCATGTTCTCGGGCGATATCGAGAGGCGTACCGAAAAGGCCGCTGCCGTGCTGCCGCTGCTCGATGCCGACAGGAAGGCGGTGGGCCATCCCATCGGCTTCTGGCGTCACTGGTTCGACAACGCCATCGACAATGACGATTTCTGGACCGAACTGGACCACCGCCACCGCCTCACGACCAACACCCCGCCGGTGCATTTCATTTCAGGCTGGTACGACTTCATGCTCGATCCGCTCCTCGTCGACTATCAGCGCCTCGTCGAGCTCGGCCACCGGCCCTATCTCACCATCGGCACGTGGTTCCACGTTGCCGAGGAGTTGCAGCGCGACAACCTCCGCGAGACCTTGGCCTGGATGCGCGCCTGGCTGATGGGCGATCGCTCCGGGCTGCGCAACCGGCCGGTGCGCCTCCACATTTCAGGCCGCAATGAATGGCACGAATTCGACACCTACCCGCCCGGGCCGCCGGCGCCGCAGACCTGGCATGTGGGCGGCAGCGGCGCGCTATTCGATACGGGGTCCGGCGAAAGCGGCAGCGACACCTATCGCTACGATCCCGCCAGCCCCACGCCCAATCTGGGTGGCGCCATCTTTGCCTTTACCGGCGCCGGCGCGGTCGACAATGCATCACTGGAAGCGCGTGGCGACGTGCTGACCTATACCGGCCGCGTACTCACCAGCGAGCTCACCGTCATCGGCCAGTGTCAGGTCTCGCTGGTGGCCGGCGCCACCCTGTCCCATGCCGATTTTTTCGTGCGGCTCAACGATGTCGCCCCGGATGGCGTGTCGCGCAACATCTGCGATGGCTTTGTGCGCGTCACGCCGGAAACGCCGCGCGACGCCGATGGACGCTGGCGCCTGACCATCCCGCTGCACGCCACGGCACACACTTTCCTACCCGGTCACCGGCTACGCCTGCTCGTCGCCTCCGGAGCCCACCCGCGCTATGCCCGCAACTTGGGAACCAACGAGCCCATCGGCACCGCCAGCACCATGAGCGCCAACGACATCGAGATTTTTCACGCGGGCACGAGCGTGACGCTACCGACTTATGTGGTGGATTAGCGCTTTTCGCTCCCTCCCCTTGAGGGGGAGGGTAGCGACGCTCGGTCCGAAGGACCGTAGCAAAGCTGGGGTGGGGTGAAGACCCACCCAGAGAGGGAGCGCTCTTCCACCCCACCCTCAATCCCTCCCCCTCAAGGGGAGGGAGGCGATCAACAGGCGCTCAAAGCTTTCCAGCTTCCCGCGCCTTCACCTTCCGCCGCGCCGCATGCAGCAGCGGCTCGGTATAGCCGCTGGGCTGGTCGGCGCCGTGAAGCGCCAGGTCGAGTGCCGCCTGGAAGGCCACGGACTGGAAATTCTCCGCCATGGGCCGGTAGAGCGGGTCGCCCGCATTCTGCTCGTCGACCACCGCCGCCATGCGCTCGAATACCGATGTCACCTCGTCGCGGCTGACAAGGCCGTGGCGCAGCCAGTTGGCTACCGCCTGCGACGAAATCCGGCAGGTGGCGCGGTCTTCCATCAGCCCGACATTGTCGATGTCCGGCACCTTTGAACAGCCCACGCCCTGCTGCACCCAGCGCACCACATAGCCCAGGATCCCCTGAGCATTGTTTTCGAGCTCGCGGGTGATCTCCTCGCGGCTCAGCGAATAGGGCACCTGCACCGGCATGGAGAAGAGTTCGGAAAGTCCCGGCAGCGCCTGGTTGTGGCGGCGCTTCTGCGCCTCGAACACGTCGACCTGGTGATAGTGCAGCGCATGCAGCACCGCCGCCGTCGGTGACGGCACCCAGGCCGTGTTGGCGCCGGAATTGGGATGACCGATCTTGGCCTCCAGCATCGCCGCCATGTCGTCCGGCCGCGCCCACATGCCCTTGCCGATCTGCGCCCGGCCCGAAAAGCCGCAGCTCAGCCCGATCAGCACGTTGCGGTCCTCGTAGGAACTGATCCAGCGTTCGGACTTGATCTCGTCCTTGCGCAGCACCGCGCCCGCTTCCATCGAGGTATGGATTTCGTCGCCGGTCCGGTCGAGGAAACCGGTGTTGATGAAGAACACCCTTTGCCGCGCCTCGTAGATCGCCGCCTTGAGGTTGGCCGAGGTGCGCCGCTCCTCGTCCATGATGCCGATCTTGATCGTATTGCGCTTCAATCCCAGAAACGCTTCCACCGAGGCGAAGATGGCACAGGCAAAGGCCACTTCCTCGGGGCCGTGCATCTTGGGCTTCACCACATAGATGGCGCCGTGGCGGGCATTGCCGCCCGTGTCGTGCAGCGCGCAAAGCGCGGTGAGCGCGGCATCCATCAGCCCTTCGCCGATCGGCTTGCCATCGAGCAGCACGGCGTCCGTGGTCATCAGGTGCCCGACATTGCGGACCAGCAGCAGCGAGCGCCCCTTGAGCACCAGGTCGCCACCGTTGACACCCTTGTAGACGCGATCCGCCTTGAGCCTGCGGGTGACCGTCTTGCCGCCCTTCTCGAACGTGTCTTCGAGATTGCCCTGCATCAGCCCCAGCCAATTGCGATAAACGCCGACCTTGTCCTCGGCATCGACGGCGGCCACCGAATCCTCGCAGTCCTGGATCGTGGTCAGCGCCGCTTCCACGATGACATCGCTGAGCCCGGCTGCATGCGTCGCGCCGATCGTGCTGGCCTTGTCGATGACAAGCACGGCGTGAAGGCCATTGTGCCGAAGCACGATCTCGGCCTTGTCGCCCTGGCCGGCATAGCCGACAAAGGCGTCCCGGTCCTTGAGCGTCGCCGGCCCGGCCTTGGTGTCGATGATGAAACTGGCCACGCCGCCCTGCTCGGCCACCACATAGGCCGTGACATCGGCATGGCTGCCTGACGTCAGCGGGAATGCCGCATCGAGAAACTCTGCTGCCCGCCGGACGACAGCCGCACCCCGCGCCGCATTGTATCCCTGGCTCGGTGCCAACTCGCCGTCGCGGCTGATCGCATCGGTGCCATAGAGCGCATCGTAGAGGCTGCCCCAGCGCGCATTGGCGGCGTTGAGCGCATAGCGGGCATTGGAAACCGGCACCACCAGTTGCGGCCCGCAAATGCTGGAAATTTCCGGATCCAGCCCCTCGGTCTCAATCGTGAAATCACCCGGCTCGGGCACCAGGTAGCCGATTTCCTTGAGCAGGAATTCATAGCCCTGCGGGTTGTTGGCCACCGGCCCATATTTGTGGTGCCACTCGTCGATCCTCGACTGGATATCGTCGCGCCGCGCCAGCAGTTTCACATTGGTGGGCATGCGCTCCCGCACGAGACCAGCCAGTCCATCCCAGAATTGCTCGGCCGATACCGAAAGCCCCGGCAGCGCCTCGGTCTCGACGAAGTCGACGAGCAGCTTGTGCACGGAAAGGCCGGATCTGGTCAGATAGTCGGTCATGGGAAGCCTTCTAGGAATGAGCCTGGCGCGATCCCTCCACACCGTCACCACCCGGCTTGACCGGGTGGTCCACAGGATGCCTGAACATCGCTGGATTGCCCGGACAAGCCGGGCAATGACGGCAACTGGGAGATCATGCCCCGAATGAAAGTCGAAACGAAGTTAGAGCAGCCCGCGGGTCCTCACAACCCGACCAAAGTGGACTTCGCCCTTGCGCCCGCCACATAGACCTCGGCAATGGCGCGGTCGTCGCCCAGCGTCTGGAGCAGGAACAGTTCCTCGGCCAGCGTCGTCATCGTCGCGTGGCGCATGCGCATGGTCGGCGTCGCCGCAGAATCGAGCACGATCAGGTCTGCCGCTCGTCCCGGGGCGATTGAGCCGATCGTGTGTTCCAGTCCCAGCGCCTCTGCATTGCCGCGCGTCGCCATGTGGAAGCTCGCGAACGGATTGAGCCGCTGCCCGCGCAATTGCAGCACCTTGTAGCCCTCGTCCAGCGTGCGGAGCATGGAAACGCTGGTGCCGCCGCCGATATCGGTGGCGATGCCCACCCGCACGCCATTGCTCACCAGCCGCTCGCGGTCAAACAAGCCCGAGCCGAGGAACAGGTTCGAAGTCGGGCAGAACACCGCCACCGAGCCGGCTTCCGCCAGCACCGCCGTCTCGCGATGATTGAGGTGGATGGCATGCCCGAGCAGCGTCTTGCGGCCGAGGATACCGTAGTCCTCGTAGATGCCAGTATAGTCCTTGGCGCCCGGATAGAGCTCCATGGCGTAACTGATTTCGGCCTGGTTCTCGCTCACATGCGTCTGCACGTAGCAATCGGGATGTTCCGCCACGAGGGCCCGCACCATTTCCATCTGCGCAGGCGTCGAGGTCAGGGCGAAACGCGGCGAAATGGCATAGAGCGAGCGGCCGCGGCCATGCCAGCGGGCGATCAGCGCCTTGGTGTCGTCATAGCCCGATTGCGGCGTGTCGCAGAGCTCCTCCGGCGCATTGCGATCCATCATCACCTTGCCGCCGACCATCAGCATGTTGCGGCGCTGCGCCTCGGCAAAGAAGGCGTCGACCGAGCGCGGATGGCTCGAGCAATAGGCAACGGCCGTGGTCGTGCCATGCCGGATCAGCGCGTCATAAAAGTCCACCGCCACCGCGTCGGCATGCCCCTGCTGGGCGAACTTCTGCTCCTCGATAAAGGTATAGGTGTTGAGCCATTCGAGCAGCGAGCCGGCATAGGCTGCCATCATCTGCGATTGCACATAGTGCAGGTGCAGGTCGATGAAGCCGGGCATGATGAGGTTGGGCCGGTGGTCGATGACCATGGCGCCAGAGACATCGGCACTGCCGAAATCCCCAAGGGCGGTGACGATCCCGTCTTCGATGCTGACGGCGCCATCCTCGAGATAGAGATAGCTCTCGGCGTCGTCTATGGCCTGCGGCGCGCGATGAAAACTCAGCACCCGCCCGCGCAG
Organism: Devosia sediminis; assembly: GCF_016411825.1. GTDB lineage: Bacteria > Pseudomonadota > Alphaproteobacteria > Rhizobiales > Devosiaceae > Devosia > Devosia sediminis. The sequence continues at coordinate 252,800 of NZ_JAEKMH010000001.1, read as the reverse complement.
GATCGTCCGGCTCACGAGCCCGACCCTTCGCGATACCATTCCACCAGCAGCGCCCGCTCCGCATCGGTCATGTCGGTGACATTGCCCGGCGGCATGGCATGGCTCCAGCCGGCCTGGATGGCAATCAGATGGGCATTGTTGGCAATGGCCACGTCATTGTCGAGAATGACATTCTTGGGCGCCTCGTAGATGCCCTCCCAGACCGGCTCGGCCGTATGGCACATGGCGCAGCGCGTCTGCACGGCAAGGCTCGCCGAGGCAAAATGCTCGGTCGCCATGAAGCGCTCGCCCGTTGCCGTCACCAGTGTCTCGCTATCCGCATTGGGTAGTTTCGGGCTGGTGGACAGCCAGGCGATCACCAGCATCAGGATCACGGCCACGCCCCAGGTCCAGTGCGGATTGCCCTTCCGCGCGTGGCGCGTGTTGAAATAGTGCCGGACAACCACGCCGACGAGGAAGATCAGCGAGGCGATGATCCAGTTCCACTGCGTGGCGAAGGCCAGCGGATAGTGGCTCGAGAGCATGAAAAAGATGACGGGCAGCGTCAGATAGTTGTTGTGGAGGCTGCGCTGCTTGGCGATCTTGCCGTATTTCGCATCGGGCACCCGCCCGGCCTTGAGGTCGCCCACCACGATCTTCTGGTTGGGAATGATGATCATGGCCACATTGGCCGTCATGATCGTGGCGGTGAAGGCGCCCATATGCAGCATGGCCGCCCGGCCGGTGAAAAGCTGCGTATAGCCCCAGCTCATGGCCACGAGGATGGCGAACAGCACCAGCATCAGCCCCGTGGTGGACTGTCCGATGGGCGACTTGCAGAGCGTGTCGTAAAGCAGCCAGCCGAGCACGATGGAGCCCATGGAAAGCCCGATGGCCACCCAGCTCGGCACGTCGAGCACATTGCGGTCGACCAGGTAGATGTCGGCGCCGACATAGTAGAGCAGCGCCAGCAGCATCGCGCCCGATAGCCAGGTCGCGTAGCTTTCCCATTTGAACCAGGTCAGGTGCTCGGGCAGGAATTCGGGCGCCACCAGGTATTTCTGGATGTGATAAAAGCCGCCGCCATGCACCTGCCATTCCTCGCCATGGGCGAGCGGCGGCAGGCTCGGGGTTTTCCTGAGACCAAGATCGAGCGCGATGAAGTAAAAGGACGACCCGATCCAGGCAATGGCCGTCACGACATGCAGCCACCGCGCCGCAAACATCGCCCATTCGTAGAGGATTGCCAGTTCGCCCATTCTCGCCTCGTACTCGATACCCCACTCGCCCCTTGCGGGAGAGGGACAGATTTTCTGCGTTCAGCAGAAAATCAGGGTGAGGGGTTCGGAGCTATCCATGTGCTCCGCGTCGCGGGATAGCTCGGAACCCCTCATCCGCCCCTTCGGGGCACCTTCTCCCGCAGGGGGAGAAGGGGAGGCGACATCTCGCCTCCCCCGTGATCGATCCGCCAATCAAGCCGGCGGAATGACGCCTTCGACATACCAGTCCATGCTGAGCAGTTCGGCGTCGGTCAGGGTCACGCCGGCGGCTACGCGTTCGACGCCGGTATGGTCGTTGATCGGGCCGGTGAAGATATGCAGCGAGCCATCGATCTGGCCATTTTTGACGGCTTCGGCGGCAGCGGCGACATCTTCCGGCACAGTCGGACCATAGGGCCCGATCTGCACTTCGCCTTCCTTGAGGCCCGGCCAGCGGTCGGCGCTGGCCCAGGTGCCGTCGATCACGGCCTGGGCGCTTTCGACATAGGTCGGGCCCCAATGGTCGATGATCGAGGTGAGCTGCGCGTTCGGCGCGAAGGCCGACATGTCGGCGCCCTGGCCGAAGCCACCCACAGCGCCGCGCTCTTCGACCACCTGCAAGGCGGCCGGACCGTCGGTGTGCTGTGCGACGATATCAATGCCCTGGTCGATCATGGCGCGGGCAGCGTCAGCTTCCTTGGCCGGGTCGTTCCAGGTCGAGATATAGACCGGGGTGATGGTGAATTCGGGATTGATCTTGCGCGCAGCGAGCACGAAGGCGTTGATGCCCATCACCACTTCCGGGATCGGGAACGAGCCGATATAGCCCGCCTTGCCGGTCTTGGACATGTGGCCCGCCACGGTGCCGCAGACGGCGCGGCCTTCGTAGAAGCGCGCATTGTAGGTGGCCACGTTGTCGGAGCGCTGATAGCCGGTGGCGTGCTCGAACTTCACGTCCGGGAACTGCTGGGCCACCTTGATGACGTAGTCGCCATAGCCGAAGCTGGTGGCGAAGATCAGCTTGTGGCCCGACTGAGCCAGTTCGCGCAGCACGCGCTCGCAGTCCGGGCCTTCCGGCACGTTCTCGACGATGGTCGGTTCGGCGACGAGGTCACCCAGCTCGGCCTTCATGTACTTGGCGCCTTCGGAATGGCCGAAATTCCAGCCATTGTCGTTGACGGTGCCGATGAGCACGAAGCCGACCTTGAGCGGTTCGGACTGGGCGAAGGCCTTGGAGCCGAGCAGCGGCAGAGCCGCGGCAGCGACGCCGGCCTTGAGCATTGAGCGGCGAGTGAGGGTCATCTGTTCTCTCCTGAATGACGACATTGGTCTATCGGCCCGGTCTTTGGCGCCGGGTCAATTGGTGGGCAAGAACGGCCTGCCGAGACAGGCCGGGGCATTGGACGAGGCGTCGCGGCGCAGCGATATCAGCACCAGCACCACGACGGTGGCAAGGTAGGGCATGGCCGCCCAGAGCTCGGCCGGAATGACCGACAGCGGTCCGCCACTGGCCTTGGCATAGAGCTCCATGGTCATGACGAGGCCGAAGAGATAGGCGCCGGCCAGCAGGCGGAACGGCCGCCAGCTCGCGAACACCACGAGGGCCACCGCGATCCAGCCGCGGCCCGCCGTCATCCGCTCGGCCCATTGCGGGGTCAGGAGCAGCGGGAAACAGGCGCCGGCGATACCGGCCATGGCGCCGCCGAAGGCCACGGCGGCATAGCGCACCCCGACCACCGAGTAGCCGATGGAATGGGCCGACAGGTCGTTCTCGCCCACGGCACGGAGAATGAGGCCCGCCCGCGTCTTCTTGAGGAACCACCAGACGCCGATGACCATGGCGAAGGAGAAGTAGACTAGCGCCGAATAGCCGAACAGCACGCGCCAGATGGGGTGCGCTGCCAGGTCCGCCGGAAACAGCGGCCCCATCAACGTCACCGGGCGAGCGGAATAGCCCTGCCCCGCCAGGGCCGAAAAGCCGGTACCGAAAATGGTCAGCGCCAGGCCCGTTGCCGTCTGATTGGCCGAAAGGCTGAGCGTCAGGAAGCCGAAGATCAGCGAGGTGGCGACACCCGCTCCCGCCGCGCAGAGAATGGCGAGGTAGTGATTGCCGGTGGTGAACAGCACCACGAAGGCAGTGATCGCCCCCACCAGCATCATGCCTTCGACGCCCAGATTGAGGACGCCGGATTTTTCCACCACCAGTTCGCCCAGCGCGGCGATCAGGATCGGCGTCGAGGCGCCGACCACGGTGACGATGATGGCGATGATCAGCTCGCTGGTCATGCGCGCGCCTCCTGCGGGGCGACGCGCTTGAGGCGGTAGCGCACCAGGATATCTCCGGCCAGGAGGAAGAACAGCATCATCGCCTGGAACACGCCCGTGGCCGAACTCGAAAGCCCGATCGTGGTCTGCGCCACCTCGCCGCCGACAAAGGTGATGGCCATGACGATGCCCGCAAAGATCACGCCGAGCGGATTGAGCCGGCCGAGGAAGGCCACGATGATGGCGGTAAAGCCGTAATTGGTGGGAAAGCCAGGCACCATGCGCTGGAACGGACCGGCGACCTCCAGCATCCCGGCCATGCCGGCCAGCCCGCCGCTGACCAGCAGCGCCAGCCAGATGGTCTTGTTCTCCGAAAAGCCGCCATAGCGGGCCGCATGGGGCGCCGCGCCGACGACGCGCATCTGGTAGCCGAAGACCGACCGGGACATGATGAACCAGGCGACCAGCGCCACGATGATGGCAATGGGCACGCCGGCATGGACGATGGTGCCGGGGAAAATATTGGGCAGCAGTGCCTCGGCCGCGAAGCGCTTGGTCTGCGGAAAGCCCATGCCCATCGGATCCTTCCAGGGCGCGCGCACGAGATAATAGATGAGCTGCACCGAGGCATAGGTCAGCATCAGCGAGGTCAGGATTTCGTTGACGTTGAGGCGGGTGCGCAGCAGCGCCGGAATGGCCGCATAGGCGGCGCCACCAAGCACGCCGGCAAGCATCATCAGCGGCAGCGTCCACCAGCCGCCCATGCCGTGCGTCGACAGCGCCACCCAGGTCGCCGCAAGGCCGCCCATGATATACTGGCCCTCGGCGCCGATATTCCAGACATTGGCGCGATAGGCGATGGAGAGGCCCACGCCGATGATGATCAAGGGTGCCGCCTTGACGCCCAGGTCCTGCCACTTGAAGGAATTGGTCAGCGGCGTGAGAAAAATCTCCCGCACCGCGCCCACGCCGTCATAGCCGATGGCCGAGAAGATGATGGCGCCGACGATCATGGTCAGCAGCACCGCCGCCACCGGCGTGGCGTAGAGCATGACCTTGGACGGCTCGCGGCGTTTTTCGAGACGGAACTGCATCACGCGGCCTCCACCGTGCCGTGGACGCCGCCCATCAGCAGCCCGATTTCGTCGACGCTGAAATCCCGCACCGGCCGGGCCGGGCTCAGGCGCCCCATATTGATCACCGCCAGCGTGTCGCTCAGCGTCCGCAATTCGTCGAGATCCTGGCTGATGACCACGATGGCCGAGCCAGCGGCGGCCAGATCCACCAGCGCCTGGTGAATGGCAGCAGCCGCCCCGGCATCGACGCCCCAGGTCGGCTGGCTCACCACCAGCACGCTGGGCTTCTGCAGGATTTCCCGACCCATGATGTATTTCTGGAGGTTCCCGCCCGAGAGCGACCCGGCGGTGGAGGCCGGCCCCAGCGCCTTGACCGCGAAATCGGCAATGACCTTGCCGGTGTAGGTCTTGGCGGCGCCCGAATTGATCAGCCCCATGACCACCATGCCCAGCCGATCGCGCGCCGTCAGCACGGAATTGTCGCTGAGCGTGAAGTCGCCCACCGCTGCATGGCCATTGCGCTCCTCGGGCACGGCGCAGAGCCCATGCCGCCGGCGCTCGGTCGTCCCCATCATGCCGATGCCCTTGCCATCGATGGTGATGGCATCACGATCCTCGCTGCGAATTTCGCCGCTAAGGGCATCGAGCAGGGCGTTCTGGCCATTGCCGGCAACACCGGCAATTCCGAAAATCTCCCCGGTTCGCACGGTGAAACTCACATCATCAACCGGAACGTCAAAATGACCCGTCCTTGATGTTGACAGTCTGTTAACCAATAGCTTGGGCGGACCGAAGCCCCGCCCCTCGGCCTTGACGATATCCTTGAGCCCCGTGCCGATCATCTTCTCGGCCATCGAGCGGCTGGTTTCGAGCTTCGGGTCGCAGGTATCGACCAGCTTGCCACCGCGCAGGATCGTCGCCGTGTCGCACAAGGCTTTGATTTCGTGGAGCTTGTGCGAAATGTAGAGGATCGAGCACCCCTCTGCGGCAAGCTTGCGCAAGACGGTGAAGAGCTGCTCCACCTCCTGCGGCGTCAGTACCGAGGTCGGCTCGTCCATGATCAGCAATTGCGGGTTCAGCAGCAAAGCCCGAACGATTTCAATGCGTTGCCGTTCACCCACCGACAGGGTCGCCACCGTGCGGTGCGGATCAAGCAGCAGGCCATAGGCAGTCATGACCTCGCGGATCCGCGCTTCGAGCTCCCGCGACGGGATCTTGGCATCCATGCCGAGCGCGATATTTTCCAGCACAGTCAGCGCTTCGAACAGCGAAAAATGCTGGAAAACCATGCCGATACCCAGCTTGCGCGCGGCCTTCGGATTGGGCACCACGACCGGCTCGCCATTCCAGCGGATTTCCCCGGCATCGGGCTGCATGATCCCGTAGATCATCTTCACCAGCGTCGACTTGCCGGCGCCGTTTTCCCCGAGAAGCGCATGGATTTCGCCCGGCTTGACCGCGAAAGATACGTGGTCATTGGCCAGAACGCCCGGAAACTGCTTGGTGATGCCGCTCAATTCGAGCCGATTGGGCATATCAGAATCCACTAGCCGTCCCCTTTATGGAGGGGATGGACCCGTGCCCGACTGAAGCTTCCCGTCCCCCAATCTGGACCATAACTTCAGCCGCCGCCAGTGCTGCAATAACAGATGGCCGTTTATCCCCAAGCCCTTGCGCGCCAATCGGTAAAATCAATCGCTCCAGCGCTGCCCTGTCGCCACCCTGTTCGAGGTACCAACTGGCAAATTTCGCCCGCTTGGTTTTCGATCCAACCATGCCGACATAAGGGCTGTCCGTCCGGGCAAGCGCTTCCTGGGCAATGAGAAAATCCAGCGCATGGTCATGCGTGAGGATGACGAAGGCACTACCCTGCGGCGCCGAGCGCACCACCGCTTCGGGCATGGCGACGCGCCGATGGGCAATGCCGGGCGCCAGGAGGTCCAACTCCTCCTGCCGCGTGTCGATGACTTCGAGTTTCACCGGCAACAGCGACAGGATCTGCGCCAGCACCCGCCCCACATGCCCGGCCCCGAAGATATAGACATGGGCTTCCGAGGCTTCATCGGCGACCATCCGCGCCAGCAACTGGGTGCGCAAGGCCGCATCGGCATGGCGCAATCCGACGCTCACCCGGCCGCCGCAGCACTGGCCGATCTCCGGACCCAGCGGCACGTCCATCGCCTCCTCGGCCCGCCCCTCGGCAATCAACCGCCGCGCATGGTCGATGACCATATATTCCAAGGCGCCACCCCCGATCGTGCCGAAGATCGCGCCCAACCCCACCAGCATGAAGGTGCCCTGCTCCCGCGGCGAAGACCCTCGCACCGAAGTCAGTTCGCACGCAATCGCGTCGGGATTGGCAGCGAAAAAGGCTTCTAGCGCGGCGGAACCGGTCATGTCAGGTGCTGGCTCCCTTCATCCGCTCCACGCCCATCAGCACCCGCTCGGGCGTGACCGGCGTATCGAGTTGCGGGGCATGCCGGTAATCCGCGACGCTCGCCACCGCCATGCCCAACGCCTCGACGACGCTCATCGCCAGCATCAGCGGTGGTTCGCCAACTGCCTTGGAGCGGCCTATGGTCGGCTCCTTGTTCACCGACCACTCGGCCAGCCGGACGTTGAAGACCGGCGGCACGTCGCTCGCCAGCGGGATCTTGTAAGTCGAGGGCGCATGCGTCCGAAGCTGCCCCTTGCCGTCCCACACCAGCTCTTCCGTGGTGAGCCAGCCCATGCCCTGAATGAAGCCACCCTCTACCTGGCCGATATCGATGGCGGGATTCAGCGACTTGCCGACATCGTGGAGGATATCGACGCGGTCGACCGTGTATTCGCCACTCAGAGTGTCGATGGTGACCTCGCTGACCGACGCACCATAGGCAAAATAGTAGAACGGATGCCCCTTGCCGGTGGCGCGGTCCCAATGAATGTTCGGCGTCTTGTAGAAACCCGCCGCCGAAAGCTGCACGCGGTTGAGATAGGCGGATGCTGCCAGTTCGGCGAAGGGCACGTGCTTCTTGCCGATATCGAGTCCGCCCGTCACCCAACGGCAATCTACCGCGTCGACGTCGTAGAGCTTTGCCGCATGGGCGACGAGCCGCGCCTTGATCTGCTCGCAGGCATCCCAGGCGGCCATGCCGTTGAGATCGGAGCCGGAAGAAGCTGCAGTGGCCGAAGTATTGGGCACCTTGCCGGTCGAGGTGGCCATGATCTTGACCGTGTCCAGATTGACGCCAAAGGCGTCGGCAACCACCTGCGCGACCTTGATATAGAGCCCCTGCCCCATCTCGGTGCCGCCGTGGCTGAGATGGATCGAACCGTCCTTGTAGACATGCACCAGCGCGCCGGCCTGGTTGTACCAGGTGGCGGTGAAGGAAATGCCGAATTTGACCGGCGTCAGCGCGATGCCCTTCTTGAGCACTGCATTGGTCGCATTGAAATCCAGCACGGCCCGGCGGCGTGCCTGGTAGTCCGACGAGGCTTCGAGTTCATCCACCACGCGATGAATGACATTGTCGCTCACCGTCTGGTGGTAGGGCGTCACATTGTCGATGTCGGTGCCGTAGAAATTGGCCTTGCGGATCTCCAGCGGATCCTTGCCCAGCGCATAGGCGATATCCTCGATCCACCGCTCCGCCGCCATCATACCCTGAGGACCGCCGAACCCCCGAAAGGCGGTGTTGGAGACCGTATTGGTATAGAGCGGCTCCGAGCGCACCCGCACAGCCGGATACCAGTAGGCATTGTCGGCATGGAACAGTGCCCGGTCCGTCACCGGCCCCGACAGATCGGAGGAGAAGCCCGCTCGTGCGCCATAGACGGCGTCGACGGCCAGGATCCTGCCGGTGTCGTCATAGCCGACATCGTATTCGACCACGAAGTCGTGCCGCTTGCCGGTGGCCTGCATGTCGTCATCGCGGTCGGGACGGATCTTGCAGGCACGGTTCCACTTCTTGGCCGCAAGCGCCGCCACGGCCGCAAACAGGTTGCCCTGCGTTTCCTTGCCGCCGAAACCCCCGCCCATGCGGCGCACATTGATCGTCACGGCATTGTGCCGGATAGCCAGCACCTGCGCGACCATGAGCTGCACTTCGCTCGGATGCTGCGTCGAGGAGTGGATCACCACGTCCTCGTCCTCGCCGGGAATGGCAAAGGCGATATGCCCTTCGAGATAGAAGTGATCCTGCCCACCAATGGTGATGGCCCCCTGGGCCCGGCGCGGCGCCGAGGCCATGCCCGCAGCCACATCGCCGCGTTCGAGCTTCAACGGTTCGGTCACCAGCTTGCCGCCGGCCGCCTGGGCCGAGCGCACATCGGGCAGCCAATCGAGATCCCGGTAGTCCACCGCCGCAAGATGCGCCGCCCGCCGCGCCGCATCGCGCGTCTCGGCAATCACCGCAAACAGCGGCTGGCCCCAGAACTGCACCTTGCCCTCGGCAAAGATCGGCTCGTCATGCTTGTGGCTGGGGGAGACGTCGTTTTCGCCCGGAATATCCTCGGCCGTCAGCACGCCGATCACCCCCGGCGCCGCCTTCACCGCGGAAAAGTCGATGGAGACGATCTCAGCATGGGCGCGGGTCGAGAGCCCGAGATAGGCATGCATCGTGCCTACGGGCTCGATCATGTCGTCGATATATTCGGCCGTACCGGTGACATGCTTGGGCCCGCTGTCATGGCGGGTATTGGTGTGCAGGGTGGTCAGGGTGATGGGGGATTGCTTGTTCATAAGGCAAGTACCCCCTCATCCGTCTCGCGCTGCGCGCGATCCACCTTCTCCCACGAGGGGAGAAGGGTGGCACCGAGCCCGACCAACCACCGTGTCTCCCTTCTCCCCTCGTGGGAGAAGGTGCCCGAAGGGCGGATGAGGTTGACTACCTGCAATGACGCCATCACGCCACCTCCCGCTTGAGCCGCACGCCTGCACCCTGCGTTTCGAGGTAGAAGCGCTTGAGCAGGTTCTGCGCCGCCAGCAGCCGATATTCGGCGGAGGCGCGCATGTCGGTGATGGGCTGAAAATCCTCGGCGAAATGGCCGAGCACTGCCTCCACCGTGTCCATGCTCCAGTTCTTGCCGATCAGCGCCGCCTCGACCGCCCTGGCGCGCTTTGGCGTCGCCGCCATGCCGCCAAAGGCAATGCGGGCCATGCCTACCGTGCCGGCATCATTGACGAACACGCGGAACGCCCCGCACAGCGCCGAAATGTCTTCCTCGCGACGCTTGGAAATCTTGTAGGTCGCGAACGTCTCCCCCGCCGGCAGCAGCGGCAGCGTCACGCTTTCGACGAACTCACCCGGCTGCCGATCCTGCTTGCCATAGGCGAGGAAATAATCCTCGAGCTTGATCTCGCGGCGATGCTCACCCCGCCGCAGATGCAGCTTGGCACCCAGCGCGATAAAGGGCGGCGGCGTATCACCGATGGGTGAGCCATTGGCGATATTGCCGCCGATGGTCCCCATATTGCGAATCTGCTCGCCGGCAATGCGGTTCCAGAGCTCTCCAAGCTGCGGGAAATTGGCTTCGATGACCGGCAGCGCCTCCGAATAGGAGACGCCGGCATAGAAGCGCACTTCGCTGTCATTCTCGGCGATGCGCTTCAATTCCTGCAGATGGCCGATGAAGATCACCGGTCCGATCTGGCGCATGAACTTGGTTACCCAGAGCCCCACATCGGTCGAACCGGCCACGATCCGCGCCTCAGGGTTAGCCTCGTAGACGGATGCGAAATCATCGAGCGAGGCCGGGATGATGATGCGTTGCTCGCCAGCGCCCACTTCGATCCGGCGCCCGTCATTGATCGCCTTGATCCTGTCCTTGACAGCAATGCGCTCGGCCCGCAGCAGATCGGCCTCGGGGCGTCCATAGCCGGAAATCGCCTGCCCGGCGCGGATGATCGGCGCATAGCCGGTGCAGCGGCAGAGATTGCCCTGCAGCGCTTTCTCGATAGCGGTGCGCGACGGATCGGGATCGCGCATCCAGAGGCCATAGAGGCTCATGACGAAGCCCGGCGTGCAGAAGCCGCATTGCGAGCCGTGATGGTCCACCACGGCCTGCTGGACCGGATGGAGCGCGCCATTCTCGCCGCGCAGATGTTCGACGGTCACCACATGGGTGCCATGAAGGCTCCCCACGAAACGGATGCAGGCGGTCACCGAGTCATAGATGATCTCGTCGCCCATCAGCCGGCCCACCAGAACGGTGCAGGCGCCGCAATCGCCCTCGGCGCAGCCTTCCTTGGAGCCGCGCAGGCGACGGTTGAGGCGCAGCCAATCGAGCAGGGTCAGATCGGGCGACACATCGGTCAGCATCACCTCGTCGCCGTTGAGCAGGAAGCGGATGGCGTTGGCGACTTCGACCATGGCTCAGCTCCCCCGGTAGGTCGAATAGGCGAAGGGGCTGACCAGGAGCGGCACGTGATAGTGCTTGTCTTCTGAAATGGTGAAGCGAACGGGCACCACGTCGAGGAACGGCGTGTCGTTTTCGACGCCGAGCCGCTCGAAATATTGGCCCACATGGAAGCGGATTTCATATTCGCCATGCTGGAACTGGTCGCTCAGCAGCGGCTGGTCCACGCGCCCATCGGCATTGGTGTAGCTGTCGACCAGGTGATGGGTGTGGTCCCCATGCACATAGTGCAGTTCCAGCCGCATGCCGCGCGCCGGCTTGCCATGCATGGTGTCAAGGACGTGGGTGGTGAGGGCTCCGCCCGCCATTCTGCTGCTCCTTCCACATGCTGCCTTCTCAACGGGCCCGGATACGGGTCCAGCGGCATGCTCGATATCGTTCCCCAAGGGCACCATAGCACGCAAAGGTGCTCTTGATACTCTCAAGTTGGGAGCACTATGCTGCCGAAAAGGCAACAGGAGAATGCCGGCATGGACCTGCGCAACAGTCCCGATAGACCGCGCGAGCATGCGCTTTCCGCCAGCCTCCTCGCCCGCGTCTTCCACCAGCCCTCGCTGCTCTATTTCAACGCGGTGGCCACCCACCTTTCGATCCGCGAAGCCGCGCGGCGGCTCGACGTCGCCTCCTCGGCCGTCACGAGGCAGGTGGCCCAGCTCGAGGATGCGCTCGGCATTGCCCTCTTCCTGCGGGAGCGAAAGCGCATGCGGCTGTCGCCGGCGGGCGAAATCCTCTTCCGCCATTCGCGGCGGCTGGTCGCGCCCATGGAGGCGGCGGTCTCGGAAATCGAACTGCTCCGGGGCGTGCGGGCCGGCGCTGTGCGCATCGCCACCGCCGAAAGCGTCGGCCTGTCCTTCCTGCCGCCGCTGATCACGGATTTCGGCAAGCGCTATCCGCGCCTCACACTCGACATTGCCATCATCCCGTCGTCCGAAGTGGTCGAGCGGCTGGTCGACGAGCGCGTCGATGTCGGCTTCGGCTTTATCTCCAAGCCGCCGCGCCAGGTCGACATCGCCTTTCGCCGCGACGTCCGTATCGGCGCGGTCATGGCGCCTGATCATCCGCTGGCACAGGTGGAAAATCTCACCATGGCGCAATGCCTCGCCCACCCGCTGGCGGTAGGCAAGCCGGAAATCTCCATCCGCGAAGTGATCGAGCCCTTCCTGCGCGCTTCCGCCAGCATCACGCCGCCCCTGGTCGAGGTGAACTCCATCCGGCTTCTCGTCGAACTGGCGCTGGGCGGCCACTATGCCTCGATCATGACGCCCATCGGTGCCCAGCATGAGATCGCCGCCGGGCGGCTGGTCTTCCGTCCGCTCCACGATGGCGGCCTGCCCACCAACCGCTTCGGCATCCTCGTGCGCTCCGGCGGCGCGCTGCATTTGGCGCCCGCTATATTCTTCGAACACGCCAAGGCCTATTTCGAGGGCCTGTCCCTGCCCGGCGCGATCTAGAACGCCGCGCTTGACATTCATTCACGTTCGGCTATTGATTGAACCCATAGCCATTAGTGAATGAATTAGCATGACCACGCATCAGGACGCACTGTTCCGCTCGCTCGCCGACCCAACGCGGCGCGCCATCTTCGAACAGCTCTGCCGCCAGGGCGAGCAGACCGTCGGCACGCTGACCAGCAGCGCCGGTGTCGCCCAGCCGACCGTCTCAAAACATCTCGCCGTGCTCAAGCAGGCGGGCCTCGTGATCGATCGTCACGCCGGCCGCCAGACCCACTACTCCGCCCGCGTCGAGGCCCTTACGCCTCTCATGGACTGGTCCCGGGAGATGACCGGCTTCTGGGAGGCGCGGCTCGATGCCCTCGAAAATTTGCTCACAAGGATAGACCAATGACCTATTCGCGCTTCAATCGCAGCTTCCATCGCTGGACCTCCATGGTCTTCACCCTGACGGTCATCGCCAATTTTGTCGCTATCGGCTTCATGGGCTATGAAAGCGTGCCGGCTCTCGTCACCTATTCGCCGCTGCCGCCACTCTTCCTGCTGCTCGGCTCCGGCCTGTTCATGGCCTTCCAGCACTATTTCGGCCGCCGCCGCGCACCAGCCGCTGCGAGCTGACCCATGGCAGAGGGAAAATCCAAGCGCGCTCCGCTCAAGCCCGGCCCTGACGGCATTGTCCGCCTCTCCGGCGGCAACCCCCAGATCGAGAAGGGCTATGGCGACGAGGTGGTGCAGCGCTACATCGCCGCCATGCCAGGCTGGCAGAGCGCCGTCGGCAAAAGGCTCGATGCCATTATCGAAAAGACCGTCCCCGACGTGAAGAAGGCGGTCAAATGGAACACCCCCTTCTATGGGGTGGAGCCGGACCACTATTTCGTCAGCTACCATTGCCTGACGAAATACGTGAAAGTCGCGTTCCACAAGGGCAGCCAGCTCGATCCCAAGCCGCCTGGCACCTCTAAACAGGCCGATGTCCGCTATCTCGATATCTACGAGAATGACGCCATCGACGAGGCCCAGTTCGCCGACTGGGTCAGGCAGGCCAGCAAGCTGCCCGGCGAGAAACTCTGAAAGGACATACCATGACCTTTTCCAAGAACAGCGCCGCCGATCTTGCCACCGGCGCCACGCCGACCCAGCTCATCGACCAGCGCATCGCCGACCTGCCCGACTGGCGCGGCAAAAAGCTCGCCGAACTCCGCAAGCTCATTCACGAGGCCCTGCCCGATGTCGAGGAAGAGTGGAAATGGGGCAAGCCGGTCTGGTCCCATAACGGCATTCTCTGTACCGGCGAGGTCTACAAGGCCGCAGTGAAGACCACCTTCCCCAAGGGCGCCTCGCTGGACGATCCGGACCATCTGTTCAATTCCAGCCTCGAAGGCGGGGTCCGCCGCGCCATCGACTTTTTCGAGGGCGAAGCCATAGACGGGCCGGCCTTCAAGGACCTCATCAAGGCCGGCGCAGCCGCCAACGGACAAGCAGCCACCAGCAAGGGCAAGAAGAAATGACATCAGCCACCGAAACCCGCACGGTCACCGTTGAGCGCGAAATCGCCCAGCCCGCCGCCAAGATCTGGAAGGCGCTGACCACCTCGCACCTGATGTCCGAATGGCTGATGAACAACGACTTCCGCCCCGAGGTCGGCCACAAGTTCAAGCTGCGCGGCGACTGGGGCGGGGTCATGGATTGCGAAGTGCTGGCCATCGAACCGGAACGGTCGCTGTCCTACACCTGGAACTTCGCCAATGATGATCCGCTCTACGCCCTCCAGAGCACCGTCACCTATACGCTGACGCCCACCGCCGCGGGTACGCATCTGCGCGTCGAGCAATCCGGCTTCCACCCCAACCAGAAGCAGGCCTATGGCGGCGCCCATGCCGGCTGGAAGGGCTTTTTGGCCAAGCTCGAAGAGGTGGCGGGCAAGCAGGCATAGGGCCTACCGGCACCCCCACCCTTGGTCCCTCCCCACAAGGGGGAGGGAGACGATGAACACGGGCCTCCGAACCTGCGCCTCCCTCCCCTTGATGGGGAGGGAATGAGGGTGGGGTGACGCGGGCAAACTGGATACACGGCCCCTAGCGCCCTCCCCGGCTTCTGCTTACCATCCGGTCTCCCGCCTGAATCGTGAGACCGCAAGATGAACCGCTACCCCCGCGACATGCACGGCTACGGCCAGACTCCGCCCCATGCCAATTGGCCCGGGGGCGCGCATGTGGCGGTGCAGTTCGTGCTCAATTACGAGGAAGGCGGCGAGAACAATGTCCTTCATGGCGACGCTGCCTCGGAGGCCTTTCTCGTCGATGTGTTGGGCGCCGCACCCTGGCCGGGCCAGCGCCACGCCAATGTCGAGAGCATGTATGAATACGGCGCCCGCGCCGGCTTCTGGCGGCTCCATCGCCTCTTCACCGAGGCCAATCTCCCCGTCACCGTCTATGGCGTTGCAACCGCACTGATGCGCGCTCCCGCGCAGCTCGCCGCCATGCAGGAAGCCGGCTGGGAAATCGCCTCGCACGGCTACAAATGGGTGCAGCACAAGGACATGCCGGCCAGCGAGGAGCGGCTGCAGATTGCCGAGGCCATTCGCCTCCACACCATCGCCACCGGCAGCCGTCCACAGGGCTGGTATACCGGCCGCTCCAGCCTCAACACCGTCGATCTCGTCGCCGAAGCCGGAGGCTTTGCCTATATCTCGGACACCTATGACGACGACCTGCCCCATTGGAAGCTGATCGCGGGCAAGCCGCAGCTCATCATTCCCTATACGCTTTCGACCAACGACATGCGCTTCGTCACCGCGCCCGGCTTCGACACGGGCGAGGAGTTCTTCACCGCCCTCAAGGACAGTTTCGACTGCCTTTATGCCGAGGGCCAGGCCGGGGCGCCCAAGATGATGTCGATCGGCCTTCATTGCCGGCTCGTGGGGCAACCGGGCCGCTATCATGGCCTCAAGAAGTTCGTCGATTACATCAGGGGTTTTGACAAGGTCTGGGTGGCCACCCGCCTCGATATCGCGCGGCACTGGGCCAGCGAGCACCCCTATCTGGCGCCGGAAGTCCTGCCCTCTACCCTCGACAAGGCCGATTTCGTTGCCCGCTATGGCTCGATTTTCGAGCACTCTCCCTGGATCGCGGAACGTGCCTGGGAAGCGGAGATGGGTCCGGCCAACGACACGGCCATCGGCCTCCACTTTTCGCTGCGCACCCAGTTTCGGCTGGCCACCCGGGAAGAGCGCCTGGCCGTGCTGCGCGCTCACCCCGATCTCGCCGGCAAGCTCGCCGCCGCCAAACGCCTCACTGCCGAGTCGACGGCCGAACAGTCGTCAGCCGGCCTCGATGCGCTGACCGACGCCGAGCGTGAACAGTTCACTCTGCTCAACACTGCCTATGTGGCCAAGTTCGGCTTTCCCTTCATCATTGCCGTGCGCGATCACACCAAGCAGTCGATCCTCGAGAATTTCGAGACGCGCATTGCCAATCTGGCCGATCAGGAATTCGCCACCGCCTGCGCCCAGGTCGAGCGCATCGCCTATCTGCGATTGAAGGCGATCCTGCCCTAGTCGTCGCGGCGCTGCTCATAGGGAGCAACGTCATCGCGATCGAAGCCGAACACCATGGCCAGCACCGCCAGCCAGGGCAGGTTGTGCTGCACCCAATGGTGCGGGGGAACGCCGATACTCAACAACACTTGACGCATGATGGGTCGATCATCGCGCCAAGTGTTGAAGATTGCGTAACCTTAACGCGCCCTCACCAGGCGTCCGGCTCCCGCACCAGATGGACGATGCCGGCCGGATTGAAAAACCAGCCGCCCCGGAAATCAGGCCCAAGTGTTTCGATGGCGTCGTTGCGGGTAATTCCGGCGTCCTCGAGTTTCCGCGCCGCATCGCCGAAGCTTGGTGTGAAGAGTTCGAGCCAGACTTCGGCCTGCGAAAAACCGGCCACCTCGTCGATCCACAGCTGGTTGGGGCCAAACTTGTACCCGACCACTCCACCCGGACCGGTAATCGTCTCAAGACCAAGCGTGTCACGATAGAAGGCCATGGTTGCCGCGTGCTGGTGCGTCGGCACTTTCATGGCGATGTTGATACCACCGTCGATCCAGCCACTCATTTGTAGAACCCCTCGCGGAAGCGGATACCGTGCTCCTTCCAGACGCGCATGGCGCAGAGCATGCCGGTCCAGCCTTCGCAGTTCCCGAAAGCACCCTTGCGACCTGCATCGTTCTCGCGAAACCCTTCCTCGTGGATGGAGACCAGCGTTCGACCGTCTTCCAGCGCTTCAAAACTCATCGTCACGGTGGTCTGGTAGAGCCCCGCCGCATCCTCGTCGGGCGCGGCGTCCCAGCGCAGCACGATCTTTTCGTCCGGCACCACGTCGACGACATTGACCGGGAAGGCGCCCGGGAAATCATGAAAGTCCCAGGTCACGGTCGCGCCTTTTTCGAGCCTCCCCTGGGCACCGCCAGTGGTGAAATAGGCTGACAATTCCTTGGGGTCGGCGACGGCCTCGAACACCTCGTGCACCGGCTTGGCGATGCGGCCGCGCACCGTGAATTCATAACCCATAGTCCGTCTCCTCTGCTTGACCGGACCGACAATATGTTATAGTTTTATAACATGTCAAATGACGATGCAGACGACGCTGTTTTCAAGGCCCTCGGCCACCGCGTGCGGCGCCGTATTCTCGATTGCCTGAAGACCGAGTCCCGAACCACCGGCATGCTCTGCGACCTCTTTCCCGACATCGATCGCTGCACCGTCATGCAGCATCTGCGCGTGCTCGAAGAGGCAGGTCTCGTGGTTGCGGAGAAGCGCGGCCGCGAGCGCTGGAACCATCTCGACGCGCTGCCTGTCCATGCCATTCACGAGCGCTGGATCGGGCCCTATGCCGCCTATGCGACATCCATGCTCAACAGGCTCAAGCAGCGGACCGAAGAGGGAGTCTCCTGAACACCCCGTGACAAGCGGCAGCGGCGCACTCTACTCTGGCGCCAAAGAAATCACGGTGCCTCATGCCCTACGCTTCCCCTTCCGCCGGCCTGCCCGACCAGATGACCCTCCACACCGGCCGCGCCGTGTTCACCGAAGCCTATGCGGTCATACCGCGCGAGGTCATGCGCGACATCGTCACCTCCTACCTGCCCCATTGGCGGGAGAGCCGCGTCTGGATCATCGCCCGTCCTCTCTCCGGCTTTGCCGAGACCTTCTCCCAATATGTGGTGGAAGTGGCGCCCGGCGGCGGCAGCGAGCGCCCCGAACTCAACCCCGAAGCCGAGGGCGTGCTGTTCGTGGTCGCCGGCCAGGTCGTGGTGACCATCGAGGGTCAGTCCCATACTCTCACCGAGGGCGGCTACGCCTTCCTGCCACCGGGCAGCACCTGGACGCTTTCCAATCGCTCGACGGAGGTCGCCCGCTTCCACTGGGTGCGCAAGCGCTATGAAGCCATTGACGGTATCGATATCCCGCCTGCCTTCGTCACCAATGAGCAGTCCGAGCCCATCCGCTGGATGCCGGGCACCCGGGACACCTGGGGCACGACGCGATTTGTCGAGCCGACCGACCTCCGGCACGACATGCATGTCAACATCGTCACGCTCGAACCCGGGGCCGTCATCCCCTTCGAGGAAACCCATGTCATGGAGCACGGCCTCTATGTGCTCGAGGGCAAAGCGGTCTATCGGCTCAACCGCGACTGGGTCGAGGTCGAGCAAGGCGATTTCATGTGGCTGCGGGCCTTCTGTCCCCAGGCCTGCTATGCGGGGCCTAAGCGCTTCCGCTATCTGCTCTACAAGGACGTCAACCGCCACGCCAAGCTGCCGTTCTGAACCATGGCCGATCCCCGCACCATTTTCATCGAGCCCCTCACCGCGACCGCCTTCGCCCCCTTCGGCCAGGTCATCGAGCGGGAGGGCGCGCATCACTACCCGATCAATGCCGGGATGACCGAGCGCTATCATGACCTGGCGCGCATCGAGCTCGGGGGTGTCCATCCGCGCCCCTTGATCTCGCTGTTCCACGGCCAACCCTATGCGCTTCCGCTGGCGCTCACTCTGGTCGAACGCCACCCTTTGGGCAGTCAGGCCTTCTTTCCGCTCTCAGAGAGCCCATGGCTGGTCATTGTCGCCGAGGACGAACACGGCACGCCCGTGCGCCTCAGGGCCTTTCGTCCGGCGCCCGGACAGGGGGTCAACATCGCCATGAACACCTGGCATGGGGTACTGACCCCACTGGAGCGGGACAGCGACTATCTCGTGGTCGATCGTGGGGGCGAGGGCAACAATCTCGAAGAGCATCACTTCGAGACGCCCTGGATCATCGACGGGCGCCCCTAACCCTAAAACCGATCATCGCTCGCAACCAAACGCGGGTTGGAGTAGTCTTGTCTCCATGCGGCTGCCCGGCATTTGGATGGAGACGAACATGTCCATGTCGAAACTCGTCAGCGCCCTGTTGGCGCTTCTCCTGATCCTCACCACACCCGCCCTGGCCCAACCCGTCATCCTCGACGGCACCGTGACCTATCGAGAGCGCATTGCCCTGCCCCCGGACGCCTGGCTGCGGGTCATGCTGGTCGAACTGACCGACGGAAGGCCCATCGTCGGCGCCACGGCCGGCATTCCCGCGAAGGGCGAAGTCCCCATCGCCTTCGTCCTCAATGTGCGTAGCGATGTCGATGCCCATGATGGCACCCACGGCCTTGTCGCTGAAATCAGCAGTGGCGGCCGCGTGCTGTTCCGCAACCCCGTGCCCGTCCCGGTGGCCGCACCCGGCAACCTCACCCATATCGTCGCCAATTATGCGCCGGGGCCGATTGTCGATCCCAAGCCGCCCGAGGAACCAGACGAGCCCATGCTTCCCGACCCGCTCCTGCCACCGCAGCCGGGCCTGCTCGATACGGTCTGGACCGTGACCAGCATCGGCGGCAAGCCGGCGATTGCTGACAGCAAGCCAACCCTCTCCATTGCCGCTGACCATCGCGCCGGCGGCACTGGCGGTTGCAACAACTTCTTCACCGAAGCCACGGTTTCCGGTGACAGCATCAGCTTCGGCCCCGCCGCCGCCACCATGATGGCTTGCGGTCAGGAGATCATGGACCAGGAGCATGCCTATTTCCTGGCGCTCGAAGCGGTCGCTTCATACCATCTCGACGCACAGGGCTTGCGCCTGCTCGACGCTGCTGGCATTCCGCTGATCGGTCTTGTCAGCGCCACGGAGTAACTGGGTTTTGGAAACTGCCGCTCTGATTTCACGCCTTCTCGACGTCATCGAGAAGGATGTCGCCCCGGTTACGTCCAAGGGCGTGGCGCGCGGCAACAAGCTTTTTGGAGCGGCCATTCTGCGCAAGTCCGACCTGTCGGTGGTCGTCGCGGAAACGAACAACGAAGTGGAAAATCCGCTTTGGCATGGCGAAATGCACGCCATCAAGCGCTTCTTCGAACTGCCGGAGGACCAGCGCCCGGCCACGAAGGACTGCGTGTTTCTGGCCACCCACGAGCCCTGCTCGCTCTGCCTCTCGGGCATTACCTGGTCGGGCTTCGACAATTTCTATTACCTGTTCAGCCACGAGGACAGCCGGGACAGCTTTGCAATCCCCTACGACATCCAGATCCTTAAGGCCGTCTATGCCGTGCCCGAACCCGAGACCGGGACAGTGTCGCCCGGGCGCGATCTCTACAATCGGCGCAATGCCTTCTGGACCAGCCACGGGCTGCAGGAGATGATCGCGGGGCTCGATCGCGGCAATCGCGAAGTGCTGTTGGCGCGCATCGACGATATCAACGCCCTCTATGGCGATCTCTCGGATCGCTACCAGAAGGACAAGGGCAACAAGGGCATTCCGCTCGCCTGAGCGGCATGCTCAACGCTGCACTTCGGCCACGCCGACCATGAAGTCGCTGCCCGGTACTTCCGCAAAGGAAGCCGCAAAGGTCAGGAAGCTGATCGACAGGGCGAACAGCAGAGTCAGAAGAAGCTGTGACATGATCGGAGAACCCTCGTTTAACGCAAGGCCGATGCGGGCCCGCCCCGCCGGTCTGGTTCCCGTTGTAGTCACGTCGTCTTGAACCGCCCTCGAATGGCCCGTTAACTCCCCGTTCACATTCAGGCCGATGCATCGCTGCCATGCCGCGCGAACCTTTCGCGTCCGGTCGCGTTCCCCATGTGGCCAATACTGGAACCGGGGGACACCATGTCCGAACTGACAGAAGCGCGCGGCACCGTCGCGCCATTGCTCGCCGTCTTCACCGACTTCGACGGAACGCTGGTCGAGATCGCCGAAACCCCCGACGCCGTCGAGGTTCCTTCCGAACTTGCCGATGGCCTCGACCAAGCGGCCCGCGACTTCGACAATGCCTTTGCCGTGATTACCGGCCGCGAAGTCGCTGATATCGACCGGTTCCTCTCGCCGCTGCACCTGCCGGTGGCCGGTGCCCACGGGGCCCAGCGTCGCCGTGCCGATGGCACCATGCTCGAAGTGGATGCCGAGATCAGCGCCGCTGCAGACGACATTGCTGCTGCCGTCGCGCCGCTGCTCGAGCGCCACCCCGAGCTCATCCTCGAACCCAAGGACGGCGCCGTCGCCCTGCATTACCGCCAGGCGCCAGAGCTGGAGCAGGAATGCCTCCTGATCATGCGCGAGGCCGTCGCCGAGCACCTCGATTTCGTGCTCGTGCCGGGCAAGATGGTCATCGAGGCCCGTCCTGCCGGCTACGACAAGGGCAGCGCCCTGCGCGCCTTCATGCAGGAAGAACCGTTCCTCGGGCGCACCCCGATCTTCATTGGCGATGACCGCACCGACGAGGACGCCTTCCGCGTCGCCCAGGAAATGGGTGGCATCGGCATCAAGCTCGGGCCTGGCGAAACCGTGGCCCGGATGCGCATTGCTGACGTAGCTTCCGTCCATGCCCTCCTGCGGGGCCTGGCCGAAATCGCCCGGCGTCACGAGCTGCCGGCCGCGCCGGAGGACGAGAACGACGAAGCGCCTCTGCTGCGCGACGCCACCGCACACTGACCGATCCGGGGCCGCTCTGCGGCCCCTTCCATGTCCAATCCACAAAGAAAGACCACAGCCTCATGAGCCGAATCGTCATCGTATCGAACCGCACTCCTGGCAAGGGCCCCGCCGCTGGCGGACTTGCCGTGGCCCTGCGCAAGGTACTGAGCGAGCGCGATGGCTTCTGGTTCGGCTGGTCGGGCAAGCTGGTGGACCAGCCCGGTAACGAAGCGCGCATGGAGGACATCGACGGCCTGCAGGTCGCCCAGCTCGACCTCGCCCGCGAAGATCACCATGCCTATTATGCCGGCTTCTCCAATTCCATCCTCTGGCCAAGCTTCCATCTGCGGCTCGACCTCGCGACCATCGAAAGCCACTGGTACGAGGGCTATCGCCGGGTCAACCAGCAGTTCGCGCGGGCGCTGATGCCCCTGCTCAAGCCAGACGATATCGTCTGGGTGCACGATTATCATCTGATCCCCCTGGCCTCCGAACTGCGGCAGCTCGGCGCCCGCAACCGGATCGGGTTCTACCTCCACATCCCCTTCCCCACCGCCGACGCGCTCTATGCCATCCCCCACCACGAGGAGCTGATGCGCGACCTCGCCCGCTACGACCTTGTCGGCATGCAGGCCAAGCGCGACGTCGCCGCCTTTACCGAATTCGCCGAGCATCAGGCGCCTTCCACCTTTGGCGGCCATCAAGCCCAGCCAATCGACTTCAGCCGCACCGAGATCGATGCCTTCCCCATCGGTTCGGATCCGGCCGCCTTCGCCAGGCTCGCCGCCAGCCCCGCCGCCACCAAGATGGTGCATCGCATGAAACGCGCCCTGGGGGATCAGTGCCTGATCCTGGGCGTCGATCGCCTGGATTATTCCAAGGGCCTGCCCCAGCGCGTCGAAGCCTATGAGAAGCTTCTGGCTAACAATGCGCGCCTCCGCCGCAACGTGCACCTGCTGCAGGTCGCGCCGCCTTCGCGCGACACCATCAAGGAATATCAGGAAACCAGCGACACGCTGGACGCCATGTGCGGCCATGTCATGGGCCGATTTGCCGAGCCCGACTGGCAGCCCCTGACCTATGTGAAGCGCGCCTATGGGCAGCCGAGCCTGGCGGGACTCTACCGGTTGGCGCGCGTGGCGCTGGTGACCCCCCTGCGCGATGGCATGAACCTGGTCGCGCACGAATTCATCGGCGCACAGGATCCGGCCAATCCCGGCGTGCTGGTTCTGTCCCGCTTCGCCGGGGCCGCCGAGATTTTCCACGATGCACTGCTGGTCAACCCATTTGACACCGACGAGACCGCCGAAGCGCTGCGCATCGCCCTCGACATGCCGCTCGAGGAGCGCAAGCAACGCTGGCGTTCGCTGATGGACGCCGCCGAGGAACACAATGTCGACGACTGGGCCATAAATTTCATCGAGCGCCTCGCCCCGGGCACCGCCCGCAAAGCCGGCAGCACCCGCGACATTCTTTATCTCGCCTCTGTCGCGTGACGGCTAGTCGCGCTTGACCCAGGGGCTCCCCGAAGCGCCCAACAGGGTCACCAGCATATGGTTCATCGGGGTCGGAATGCCGTGCTTTTCGCCCAGCCGCACGATGACACCATTGCGGGCATCGATCTCCATGGGATTGCCGGCCAGCCGGTCGGCGTGAAGCGACCCGGCGATCGCGCCTTCCGGCATGGTGCGCGAGCGCTCGACAAAGTCGTCAACCACACTTTGCGGAATTTCGGCACCCTCAGCCCGCCCCACAGCGGCGCATTCCTCGTTGAGGCCCCTGACGATCGCCTCGAAATCCGGACTCCAGACCGGCCCCATGGCGCGCAGAGTCAGCGCCGGTACAATGGCGGCGCAATTGCCGCAGAGCTTGATCCAGAGCTGCGATACGAAATCCGCATGCGCGGCGGCCTCGATTTCGGTATGCGCGAACAGAGCCGCGAAATCCTCGCCATTCTGCCCGGCCGGCACCGCGATGACGCCATGCCGGCTCTGCTCGATCCGTCCCGGCGCATGGCGGGTCGCCGGCAGGTTGATCATCACGGGCACCAGCCGCTCGGCCGGAACGATATGCTCGAACAGCCGCACATGCTCGACCCCGTTCTGGATGATCGCAACGCGCGTGCCCTGGGCGCAGAGCGCCTCGATCCAGGGACGCGTGCTGTCGGTGCTGTAGGTCTTGGTCGCCACCAGCACCCAGTCGACCGGGCTTGCCTCACTGGGGTCGGTCAGCACCTTCGGCGTCGCCCGGATCGTTCCTTCCGGCGTCTCCACCACGAGATCGGCGATGGGCGTGCGCACGCAGACCGACACGTCGAAATCCGGGTTCTGCGCCAGCCAGGCAGCAACGGTTCCCCCGATGGCTCCGGGTCCGACAATGGCAATGCTGGTCACGCGAAATCTCCTCGAACGCAAATGGGCGACCCGAAGGCCGCCCATCTTCTAACCTGATTTGCGCAGTCCGCGTGTGGCAAAAGCCTCACGCGTTGGCCGATGCGCGTTTGGCGCGGCCGGCGTCGCGCTGGCCCTTGTTCCAGCGCGGCTTGCCCGACTTGGCCGGCTTGGCGCCGATGACCTTGCCGGTCTCTGGGTCGCGCCGCACATGCTTGACCTGGCCATTGCCACCGGCATTGCCGTGGCGTTCGCCGTCGGCAGGCTGGTGCGGCGCGCCACCACGCGTCCGCTCGCCGCCGGGGCGGGGCGTGTTGAACTTGCGCTGGCTGTTGGCCTTGGGATTGCGGGCCGTGCGCGCACCCGCCGGGGCACCGGCATTGTTGCGCGGCTGGCGCGGGGCGGGTGCTTCCTCGACAAGGTTGACGTCACCCGAAACCGGCAGCGTGCGGCGGATCAGCCGTTCCACGTCGCGCAGCTTGCTCTTTTCCGTGCCGTCACACAGCGTGATGGCAATGCCCGAGGCGCCGTTGCGGCCGGTGCGGCCGATGCGGTGCACATAGTTTTCCGGGTCGTCGGGCAGTTCATAGTTCACCACGTGGGTGATGCCCTGCACGTCGATGCCGCGCGCCGCGATGTCGGTGGCGACGAGAATGCGCACCGAGCCATTGGCAAAGCCCTTGAGCGCCGCCTGCCGGGCATTCTGGCTCTTGTTGCCATGGATCGCCGCAGCCTCGTGCCCGTCGATGGCGAGGTTCTTGGCCACGCGATCGGCGCCATGCTTGGTGCGCGAGAAAATGATCACGCGCTCCATGCCTTCCTTCTCGTCGGCCAGCAGGTCGTTGAGCACGCCACGCTTGGCCTTCGAGCCCGACATGATCACGCGCTGGTCGATCTTGACCACGGTGGAGCCCTGCGGAGCCGCCTCGACCTTGATCGGCTCCTTGAGCAGCGTCTTGGCGAGGTCTTCCACTTCCGCGGCCATGGTGGCCGAGAACAGCATGGTCTGGCGCTTCAAGCCGATCGCCTTGGCGATGGCGCGCACCGGGGCGATGAAGCCCATGTCGAGCATGCGGTCGGCCTCGTCCAGCACCAGCCAGCGGGTTTCATTGAGGCGGATCTTGTTGTCGTCGAGCAGGTCCTTGAGGCGGCCGGGGGTGGCGACGACAACATCGACGCCCTTGGCGATCTTCTGCACCTGGTGGTAGCGCGACACGCCCCCCAATACGAGAACGGTATCGAGCCTCATCTTGGAGCCGGCGAACTTGCGCAGGTTCTCTTCGATCTGCACGGCCAGTTCACGCGTCGGTGCCAGGATCAGCGCGCGCGTCGTCATCGGACGCGGACGCCCGGTCAGGGTAAGCAGGCCAGCCAGGATCGGCAGGCCGAAGGCCGCCGTCTTGCCAGAGCCGGTCTGGGCAATGCCCAGCATGTCCCGGCCCTCGAGGAGCTTCGGGATCGCCTGGGTCTGGATCTTGGTGGGCTCGGTAAAGCCGCCGGCGGTCAGGCTGTCGGTGATGGTGGTCGGCAGGCCGAGCGAAATGAAATCGGACAAACTGTTGTCTTTCCTGTTGCGCGAAACCGCGCAGGCGCCGGCCCGAACGCGGGTGGCGCGTGTCAATAAATGCAATCGGGCGATAGGGATTTATCGCGCGGGTGCTGGCTCAAACCCGGACCGATCGCCTCTCTGGCAATTCTGGTATCCGGGCTGACTTCGCCGCTCACCGCTTGAGTAAGAAGGGAAGTCCATCGTCGGCCCTCTGGCCGCGACGCTTCGCACATATGGGGGAAGTTGCTGGAAAAGGCAAGTTTGTCCCGCGCATGGCTGATGCCCGCGACGGCCCCAGGACACCCTCACCCTTGGACACAAGCGCCCACCGCGTCAGATCCCACCGTACCAGTCGTATCCATTGTCCTCCCAATAGCCGCCCTTGCCCATGCCGAACGGCTTGAGGTCATCCACCAGTTCGATCGTGTGCAGATATTTGGGCTGCTTGTAGCCCAGCGCCCGCTCGATCCTCAGACGCAGGGGCGCGCCATTGCTGACCGGCAGCACCTGATCATTGAGGCCGTAGGACAGGATGGACTGCGGATGGTAGGCGTCCACCAGGTCAGAACTGGTATAGTAGAGGATGTCCCCGCTCAGCGTGCGCTGGATATTGTCGTAGCAGTGGTAGACGCAATAGCGCGCCCCCGGCTTCACCCCGGCCTGGTCGAGCACCGGCCCGAGCGGCGTGCCGGTCCATTTCGCGATGCAGCTCCAGCCTTCGACGCAGTCATGCCGGGTGATCTGCGTGCGCGCCGGCATGTTGCGCAGTTCGGCCAGCGAAAAGCTGACCTCGCGATCGACCATGCCCTTGATGGTCAGCCGATAGGGCTCGAAATTCATGCCGCGCAGGAACATGTATTCCGGCGTCGTCGGTTCGGTCGACCCATTGGGCTTCATGCCCTGGCGGATTTCGCTCTGCGAATATTCGCGCGCCAGCACCTGGTCGCCGATCAGCGCCCGTTGCGCCTGATAGGTCAGGACATTGGCGCTTTCCATCGCCTGCCGCACGGGATTGCCGCGTTGACCCAGAAAGTCGAACTGGTTGCAGCCCGACAGCGCCAGCGATGAGCCCACGGCCGCCGAGCCGATGAGAAACTTGCGGCGATTGACGATCAAGCGGGTCATGATCGATCTCCCTGCTCACCCGGCGTGCCGGGGCTGGTGCGGTACCATCCCGTTATCATCGACCGCAGCTCGTTGAGCGGTCCCGCCAGCAGTACCATGATGATGTGGACGATAAAAAACAGCACCAGCAGCACCATGACCACGAAGTGGATAGTCCGCGCCGTCTGCCGTCCGCCGAACACGTCGAGCAGCCACGGCCAGGCCGCATCCATGCCCGGGCTCATGGTGAGGCCGGTGAGGATGATCAGCGGAAAGAGAATGAAGAAGACGGTGAAATAGCTCAGCTTCTGCAGCGGCGAATAGCGCCGCCCGTGATGGAGGCGCAGGCGCGCATGGTCAAGCGCATCCCGCGGCAGGCCCGCGAGGTCGGCGCCTTTCGGCACGATGTCGCGGCGCAGATGTCCGTTGATGAAGCTGGCGAGAAACCACACAAACAGCGCCGCGACGAAAATCCAGCCGAAGAAGAAGTGCACCACGCGTCCCGTCGCCAGGTCGCGATAGGATGGGATGGTCACGGCACCCGGAAAGCCGGTGAAAGTGGGCTGCTCGGCGCTGCCGCTCATGCCCAGCACCCCGGTCGTATCGAACTGCTGGCCGAAGATCGTCGTCCGCCCGCGCGGCCCCTGCGGCGTGTTTATCGCGCCGATCTCGAGCACCGCATTCTCGAATTCGAAGCCCGATTGCTGGCCGATATAGAGCGCTGGATGTGCATTGAAGATCTGGAGGCCCGACAGCAGCAGGAAAAACAGGCAGATCGCCCAGGTCCAGTGCGTCAGCCGCGTCCAGATCGACTGCCGATAGACCAGCGGCCCCCTGACCGGTGGCAGTCCCTGTTGTTCGCTCATGCTTTCCCCCTCGGCGGATGATTGACCATCTGCCTGATAGCAACGGTAGCCCATCGCGCCGATCGTCGCCATCACGTCGATGTTATGCTTGGGCATACACCTTCATTCGTTGAGCCGAGGCGCTGGTTACGGATGCTCGCTTTTTCGTGTCCGCCGTGTAACGTCGCTCTGCTCTGACGCGTATGGAGAGGCAATGAAGCCGGACAGCACCGAACAGCGATTGCGCGGGCTGATGCTCGCATCGCTCGATGGCGACGCTGCCGCCTATCGGGTGTTGCTAGCCGATCTCACGCGCTATCTGCGCCCCTGGTTTGCCCGGCGTCTCAGCGCCGCCCATGTCTCGCACGCGGAGGACCTCGTGCAGGAAACGCTGCTCGCCGTGCATTCGCGGCGCATGACCTATGATCGCTCCCGACCCTTCACGGCCTGGCTGCACGCCATTGCCCACCACAAATTCGTGGACCACGTCCGCCGCCATGCCATTCGTCCCACTGTGCCGCTCGACGATGACGCCCCGATCTTTGCCAGCGACGACAGCGCCCATGCCGCCGACCGCCGCGATGTCGAGGCCGTTCTCGCCACCGTCCCCGACCGCACTGCCGATCTCATCCGCCAGACCAAGCTCGAGGGCGCCTCCGTTGCCGAGGCGGCCGCGCGGCACGGCATGACCGAGACTGCCGCAAAGGTCTCCATCCATCGCGGCCTCAAGTCGCTGATGGGCCGCTTTGCCGGAGGCGGAAAATGACCGACGAGCTCATCAATCGCCTCAGTGCCGATCTTGAGCCCGTGCCTCCGCGTGCCCTCGAAAGGCGCATCTGGACGGCGCTGGCCCTCGGCGCACTGGTGACGCTGCCCTATGCCTATATCGTGCTCGATCTCTGGCTCGGCCGCCCCTTCGTGCCCCTCATGGGTGAGCGCATGTTCTGGGTCAAGTTCGTCTATACGCTGGCCTTCGCCCTGATCGGCTTCGCCGCCGTCCCGGCACTGAGCCGCCCCGATGGCCGCATCCGCTGGCCGTTCATCCTGTCCGGCCTGGGCCTGCTTGTCGCTCTCGGCTTTGGGACCATGCGATGGATGGAGAGCGACTGGATCATGCCCGAACTGATGGGCCAGACTGCCATGGTCTGCCCCTGGTTGATCCCGCTTACAGGCCTGCCCGTGCTCGCGGCGCTTCTCTGGGCCATGCGCCCGCTGGCGCCGCGTTCAGCCACCATGGCCGGCCTTGCTGCGGGTCTCCTTGCCGGCGGCTTCGGCGCTTGGACCTATGCCTTCTTCTGCGGGGAAGACGGCATGATGTTCATGGCCGTCTGGTATTCACTGGGCATTGCTCTGACAGCAGCGCTTGGCGCAGTACTGGGGCGGGTGCTGCTCAGGTGGTGACCCTATATCCGTCACACCCGCGGTACCGCCCTCGGGCTTGACCCGAGGGCCACTCGCCACATCGCGATTGCCTCAGCTGGTCCTCGGGTCGAGCCCGAGGGCGGCGCGGTGGTTGGGTAGTCGACAGCGACGGGCCGACCTACTCGTCCCGCGCCGCCCAGTCCATGCCCCGGCGCATGATCGTCGCCATGTTGGAATTCTCGAATTCCTTGGCCTGGTGGCCCAGCGTCATGTGGAACACCTTGCCCTGGCCGTGGCGGCGCTTCCACACCACTGGCATCACCACGCCGTCGATCCAAGAGGCATGCTCGCCGGTAAAGGTTGTCGTCGCCAGCACCTCGTTGGAGGGGTCGACATGCATATAATACTGCTCGGACTTATAGGGAAAATTGGCCGGCAAGCCCGCCATGATCGGGTCATCCGGCTTTGTGATATCCACCGTATAGTCGATGATATTGCCCGGATGGGCCACCCACTGCCCGCCCACCATGAACTGGTAATCCACGGCGTCGCGGAACGCGTCGCTCATGCCGCCGTGATGGCCTGCCAGGCCCACGCCGCTCTGGACCGCCTTGGTCAGGTTTTCCACCTCTTCCTTGGCGATCTTGCTCATCGTGAAGATCGGCACGATCAGCGACAGGTCGGCGATAGAAGGGTCGGCAAAGGCGCTGGTCTCGGTAGCGGTGCGGACCGAATAGCCATCCTCATGCAGCCACCGGCGATAGATGGTGGCGCATTCCTCCGGGTCGTGACCTTCCCAGCCGCCATAGACGATCAAAGCACTGCGCATAAGCGTTACCCCGCAAATCAAACGGCGCGGAGAATACCGGAGTGAGCCGGTATTGAAAGCCGTCACATGCGCGCGGTGGGTCGCAATCTGCTCACAAAGTGCAGCCGCCGCTCGAACAGCCAGCTCAGCGGCGCGGGATAAAGCCCCAGCTTTTCGTCGCGCGCCTCTTCCCTGACGCCGGCCGCGGCAAAGGCATCCCGCCATTGCCCCGCATCGAGATAATTATAGGGCAGGCGCACGTCGTGGCCCCGATTGCCCACCCAGTCCATCACCCGCAACGCCGGTCCCGCCAGCATGCCTTCGCGCAGGTGGTCCTTGACGACGACGCTCTGGCCCGCCACCCGCGCGGCCTCTCGCAACACCGCAGCCGGGTCGTCGGTATGGTGGAGCACGTCGACGATGGTCACATGGTCGAAACTGCCATCTGCAAACGGCAGCGTCGCGCCGTCATATGGCGTTACCGGAATATGCCTCACCGGCCGCACCAAAACGTCCACGCCTTCGATCCGGAGTTCCGGGCGTCGCGCCATCAGCGCCACCGCCACCTGCCCGTCGCCGCAGCCAAGGTCCAGTACCCGCCCGGGGCCGGGGAGAATAGAGGCAGCCAGCGCATCGGCCAGGGCTTCGACGCGCCGCCCGAAGATCAGCGCGCCATGCATGGCATTGAGGGCCTGCTTGGCCGGACTGGCAATGCTCATGCGGTGGCAGCCTCGTATGGGCGCTCGAAGGCAAAGGCCCAGCTCTTGAGCACGAGGAAATTGACGCCCGACGTCAGGGCCGTCACAAGCACCGCGGCCGGCAGGCTGGGCAGCGCCAGCGTGCCGTGGAAGACAAAGCCGAAGATCGAGGCCAGCAGCAGCGCCATCACCTGCACCACAACATAGCGCGGCAGCGCCTGCCAATGGGCTGCCTCGGAGGCAAAGGTGAAGCGCCGGTGCAGCAGGTAGACGGGCAGGATAAAGCTCGCATAGCAGATGGCGCTCACGATCCAGGCTTCCGTGTCCGAAAGCATGCCGATCAGGACGCTGGAAAGCACGACGAAGCCGACCGCAGCGCCACCGCCGATCAACACGAAGGACGCAATGCCGCCGCCCTGCCGCCTCCCGGCATCGGAGGGGGGCGGATCGCGCATCAGGCTCTCAAGGGCGGTACTCATCGGCACAATCCGGACAACACACTGCCCCCTCTCTAGCACGCAACTGTTGCAGTCCTGTTTACGTGCCCGGATGAAGCGACGATTGAACATCACCGAACTGTCATATTTGACCAACCGGTCCACTTTTCACTGTCACAATTCCCTGCTTAACTGACCGTTGACGCTGTCGGCTGGCCACGAGACGCGTGCGCCGGCGCGATGGAGAGAACGTCGAAGGCAAACTTGAAAAGGGACAACAGGGATGAAGAAACTTCTTCTGGGCGCCACCGCGCTCACGCTCTGCGCCGGATTTTCGACTGCGGCCCAGGCCGACTACACGCTGAACATCCTGCACATCAACGACTTCCATTCCCGCTTCGGACCGATCACCAGCTCCGACTCCAATTGCGATGCGGAAACCGACGCTGCCGGTGAGTGCTTTGGCGGCATCGCCCGCCTCAAGACCGCGATCGACGCTGCCCGCGCCGCTGCCGGCGACGGCAATGTGGTGCTCGTGGATGCCGGCGACCAGTTCCAGGGCTCCCTGTTCTACACCGAATACCGCAGCGAGATCATTTCCGAGTTTGCCAACAAGCTCGGCATCGAGCTGATGGCCGTCGGCAACCACGAATTCGACGATGGCCCAGAAGAGCTGGCCAAGTTCATCGACGCCATCGAATTCCCGATCATCTCGGGCAACACCAATGTCGAAAACGAGCCGCTTCTCGCTGGCAAGTTCGAAGGCACCCACGTGCTCGAAATCGGCGGCGAAAAGATCGGCTTCGTCTCGGCCCTCGCCGAAGATACCGACGAGACCTCCTCGCCCGGCGACAATGTCGAGTTCGAAGACACCATCACCAGTCTTCGCACCCAGGTCGATGCGCTGACCGCCGCCGGCGTCAACAAGATCATTGCCCTCACCCATGTGGGCTATACGGTCGACCTCGAGATTGCTGCCAACGTTCCGGGCATCGACGTCATCGTGGGCGGCCACTCGCATACGCTGCTGTCCAGCACCGACGAAGCCGCGGCCGGCCCTTACCCGACCATGGTCAACAATCCCGATGGCAAGGAAGTCCCGGTCGTCACCGCCAGCGCCTATGCCAAGTACCTGGGCGACCTCACCGTCACCTGGGACGACGAAGGCAATGTCATCTCCGCGGAAGGTGCGCCGATCCTGATCGACGCTTCGGTCGAGCCCAATGAGGAATTCGCTGCGCTTCTGGCCGAGCGCGAAGCCCCGCTGCAGGAACTGATGGCCGAAGTCATCGGCACCTCCACCGATGCCATCGAAGGCAGCCGCGAAGTCTGCCGCGTCGAGGAATGCTCCATGGGCAATCTTGTGGCCGATGCCATGCTCGACCGCGTGGCCGACCAGGGCGCGACCATCGCCATCCAGAACGGCGGCGGCCTGCGTGCCTCCATCGACGCCGGCGAAATCACCATGGGTGAAGTGCTGACCGTCCTGCCCTTCTCCAACACTCTTGCCACCGTCGAAATCTCCGGTGCCGATGTCATCGACGCGCTTGAAAACGGCGTGTCGGACATCGAAAATGGTGCCGGTCGCTTCCCGCAGGTTTCGGGCCTGAAATACAGCTACACTCTCGCCAACCCGGCCGGCGAACGCATCAGCGACGTCCAGGTCCTGGTCGGCGGCGATGCCTGGGCCCCGATCGACGAGGAAGCCACCTACAAGGTCGTCACCAATAATTACATGCGTGGCGGCGGCGACGGCTACGGCACCTTTGCCGAGGGCGACAACCCCTACGACTTCGGCCCGCCGCTGGAGCAGGTCCTGGCGGACTACATCGCTGCCCAGGGCGGCGAATACACGCCCTATACCGATGGTCGCATCACCATCGTCGAATAGGTCGGCCGATCACTTGAGACACGAAGGGCGCCCACCGGGCGCCCTTTTCGTCAGTGCGTGGCGGACAGCGCCGAAGCCAGCCGCTCAGGGTCCCAGGGCTTGGCGAAGAAGGGCGTGTCGGCGGGCAATGCGCCGGCAAGCGGCTTTCGACCGGCCGAAACCACGATGACGCGGATATGCGGCCAGACGAACCGTACGTGATGGGCGAGGACGATACCGTTGCGGCTTCCGGGCATGTTGACGTCGGTCACCAGCCCCGTGAAGGCATGCGCCGACTGGTTCAGCATGGCGAGCGCTTCTGCGGTGCTGGCGGCCTCCCAGGCCTCGTGACCCAGATCGCGGATCAGCTCCGCGAGATCGGCCCGGACGAACGCTTCGTCATCGACGACGAGGAAGGACTGTGGAGCGGCGTGACGAGAGGTATCCATAGTCTGACAAACAGATGACGGCCCGGCTCGGTTCCTGCCCTTGCCGCACCCTCGCGAAATAAAAAGGGCGCCCCGCAGGACGCCCCATTCCAGTCAGCCTGTGGTGGCCTAGCGGCGCCGGGCCAACTGGCCCCAGATCAAGAGGATGATCACCGCGCCGACGATCGACGCGATAAAGCCGGCGCCGTCGCCCGGCCCATACCAGCCAATGGCCTGACCCAACCAGGTCGCCAGCACCGAGCCGACGATGCCGAGCACGGTGGTGAGGATAAAGCCCGAGGGCTTGTTGTCGCCCGGGGTGATCCACTTGGCGACGACGCCTGCAAGAAAACCGATAATGATGGCCCAGAGAATGCTCATTCCGACGCTCCTTTGTTGTCGCTGAACAAGTTCGCTGGGGCCCTGCCGGTTGCAGCGTCCCACACAAATATGTGCGTTCAACTCGGTAACACTCTGCAACTGGGGTTGCCGGGGAGCCGTTGGGCTGGCTCAACCGGAGAGCCCGCCATGAAATGCACCCCGATTGCGCTGACGCTGATGGCGCTCGCCACACCTGCCATTGCCCAGGGGCTTCCTGCCCTCGAAGGCGAAGGCTCGCAGGTTCAAAGCGTCGAACTGCTCGACGGCGCCGTTTCTGTCAGCGTCGAGTCCTCCGGCTCCATGTCGTTGGGTCGAGGTGATGACCATATCGACGGCGATCTCGGCATCACCATCAATGACGTGACGCTTGGTACGGGCGGCACCGATGATGCAGGCAATCCGGACAACTCCTCGGGCGCCCGCACGGCCACCGGGGATACCGTGGCCGCATCGCCCGTCCCGTCGGCAACAGCACCCGCCACCTCCGGCCAGCCTGTCGTGAGTCGCACCATCGCGAACTCCGATGTTTGCGTGCTGGGTTTGGTAAGTGCCGAAGAACTCGCCAATGCGTTCGATCACGCCGCCACGCTGGTCTGGCGGGAAGCCACCTGCGGCACGGACGGCTCCGGTGCGGCCATGCTGGCTGCATCCGAGCCGCGCCTGGTCAACGAACTGGCCCGTGCCGGACGGACCCCGGACCAGGTGGTTGCGATCACATTGGATGACGGTAGCGTGATCGTCGATCTCGCCCTACGTGACTAAAACACTGTCAGTCCCAAAGATTTCCGGAAAATCCTCCGAATATTGCGGTCGACCACGCTTTTATATGTGCGGGAACGATCGAGTAATTCGGGGATTATCCCATCGAACCTCGCAAGGTTTAACATAATAATAATCAACTTGGAGGATGAGACGATGAGCTCCATCCATAAAATTCTTCTGACTTCCGTTGCTGCTCTTTCTTTGACTTCGGCTGTTGCCTTCGCTCAGGACAGTGAAGATAGCAACATCCTCAATGATACTGTGAATGGTGTCACCGATACGCTCGACAGCACTGTCGACAGCCTCAACGATACTGTCGACTCGACTGTCGATGGCGTTGACGCCGCGGTGGACGGCGTGACCAATTCCGGCGATGTCGGCGGTGATGCCTCCGGCTCGGTTGGCGATGTCACCAATGACGTCGGCGGCGTGAGCAATTCGGTTGGCGAAGCCGGCAATGTCAGCGACGTGGCCGATCTCTCCGAGATTCTCTCGATGATCGAAGCCGGCAATGCTAACGTCTCCGATATCACCGATGTGAGCGATGTGAGCGTGGTCGACGTAGCCGATGTCGCCAACTTCGACGCCAATGCCCTCAACGACGCGCTGAACGGCAATGCCAGCAACATCACCGCTCTTCAGGATGCCATCAACGGCAACGAGGCCTTGACCGGTTTCCTGAGCGGCAATGCCATCGACGTCTCGGACGTGGTTGCTCTCAGCAACGACCAGGACGGTTCGCTGGTCATCTATACCAACAGCCAGGACTAACCGCCTGTCTGCGTAAAGGGCCCCGGCAATGCCGGGGCCTTTTTTTGGTCTAGACCCGGTGCTCTGCCCGTTCCCGGTCGGTTACGGTGGCGAGGTCCAGCACCTTCTGGATATTGGTCGCGTGGCGGAAGCTCGGTTCGAGATTCTGACCGGTGCGGCAGGCATCGACGAAGCGCTGATAGTTGGTCGGCACCGCATCCACCGGCACTTCGGTCCATGTGCCAGTTTCGATATCGTCGCCGAGGCAGGTGAAGAGCTTCGACCAGTCGTGCCGATGCTGCACTTCCACCGAGCCCTTTTCACCATAGATCCTGAGGCGCAATTCGTTGAAGTGTCCCGTGGCCCAGCGCGTCGCGTGGATCACGCCCAGCGCACCGTTCTCGAGCTGCGCCGTCATGGCAAAGCTGTCATTGGCATCCAGGTCATATTCGCCGATTTTGTTGTTCTCGGCCTTGTCGAAGGTATGGAGGCGGCAGAACACGTCCGAAAAATCGCTGCCAGCGCCGTAGGCTGCGAAATCGAGGATATGCACGCCGATATCGCCGAGCACGCCGTTCGAGCCATGCTTCTTGCTGAGGCGCCACAGCCACTGGCTCTCGGTGCGCCAATCGCCCCAGGCCTTGGACACAAGCCAGCTCTGGAGATAGCTCGCCTCGAAATGCTTGACCGTGCCCACCTGCCCCGACTGCACGATTTCCCGTGCCTTCTGGAGCTGCGAGACGTTGCGATAGGTGAGGTTGACCATGTTGACGAGGCCCAGCCGCTCGGCCGCCTCGGTCATTTCCATGGCGCGCGCATGATCGGTGGCCAGCGGCTTTTCGCAGAAAACATGCTTGCCTGCAGCCAGGGCCGCCATGGTCGTGGGATAGTGCACGCTGTCGGGCGTCACATTGGCCACGGCGTCGAATTCGCCCCAGGCCAGCGCCGCGTCAAGCGAACCGAAGCCACGCTCGATATTGTGCGCCGAGCAGAACGCCTCGACCCGCGCCGGATCGACGTCGACGCCGCCCACTAGGGTCACGCCATCGATGGCCGCAAAATGCTTGGCATGAGTATTGGCCATGCCACCGGTTCCCAGAATGAGGATCCGCATTGTCTATTTCCTTGGGCCAGTGCCCGCTTCAAGATACAGGGTCATTCCCGCGAAAGCGGGAACCCCTGTTTTCATTACGACGGAGGTTCCCGCTTTCGCGGGAATGACTCCGGGGCTAAAGCCGCCTCTACTTCTTCACCTGCCCGGCATGTTCGGACGAGCTGAGCTTGGCGCCGCGCTCCTCGATCTTCTCGATCGCCTCTGCGACGGGCGTATTCGGCGCCTTCATCAGATGCGCATGGCGCGTGCCGTCGAAAGCCCAGTTGATCGCATTGCGCAGGACCTGGCCGACATTGGCGTCGTGATAGGTCGGATAGGTTTCGTGGCCGGGGCGGAAGTAGAAGATATTGCCCGCGCCGCGACGATAGGTCAGGCCCGAGCGGAACACTTCGCCGCCCTGGAACCAGGAGACAAACACGGTCTCGAGCGGCTCCGGCACGGTGAAGGGCTCGCCGTACATCTCTTCGTATTCGAGTTCGAAATAGGGCGGCAGACCCCTCGCGATCGGATGGCCCGGATTGACGACCCAAAGGCGCTCGCGTTCACCGGCTTCGCGCCAGTGCAGGTTGGCCGGCGAGCCCATCAGGCCCTTGAACACCTTGGAATGGTGGCCCGAATGCAGCACGATCAGGCCCATGCCCTGCCACACATGCTCCATGACGCGCTTGACCACTGCGTCATCGACCTTGTCATGTGCCGCATGGCCCCACCACACCAGGACGTCTGTCTGGCTCAGCGCTTCCTCGGTGCAGCCGTGCTCGGGCTCCTGCA
Organism: Devosia sediminis; assembly: GCF_016411825.1. Taxonomy (GTDB): domain Bacteria; phylum Pseudomonadota; class Alphaproteobacteria; order Rhizobiales; family Devosiaceae; genus Devosia; species Devosia sediminis. The sequence goes on along the minus strand of NZ_JAEKMH010000001.1, from coordinate 216,112 downwards.
GCGTCGTGGTCTTCACCGAGATATTGCTGTCCTGCGACAGCAGCTTGGCGATCTGATTGTGCATCCCGTTCGGGTAGTTTTCGGCAACCACCTTGTTCTTCTGTTCGTGGACGTTCTCGCCCCAGACCAGGGTACGGATAGGCATATGTAGTCTCCTGCTTGAGCGGCAAGGGGGAGGATGCCGCTGTTTATACTGCACGTCGGCCCCACGAAAGCGCGAACCCATGCCGTCGCGACAGGTTCCGCTGGGAGCACAAGAGTGAATGGAAAAGGGGCAGCCCGATGGCCGCCGCCCTTGTTGTGATGCGTTAGCGGACCGGCTTGCCCGCCTCGTTGAAGCGGTGGACCTTCGCCTCGATCGGGGACACGCGCAGCACTGTGCCGCTGGCATATTCCGCGGCACCCTCGATGCGCACCACCACTGGCTCTTCCTGGCCCATCTCGAGATAGACATAGGTGTCGGCACCGAGGTTTTCGGTGTGGATCACCGTCCCCTCCCAGATGCCATCTGGCCTGATCTCCATATGCTCGCCGCGCACGCCCAGCGTGGCGCAGGAAAAGGCCGCGGCCTTGTCGCCGGCAATGAAGTTCATCTTCGGTGAGCCGATGAAACCGGCCACGAACAGGCTGTCGGGCTTTTCATAGAGCTCCATGGGCGTGCCCACCTGCTCCACCAGGCCATCGCGCAGCACGCAGATGCGGTCGGCCAGGGTCATGGCCTCCACCTGGTCATGCGTCACATAGATCATGGTCGTGTCGTGCATGCCCTCATGGAGCTTGGCGATCTCGATGCGGGTGGCGACGCGCAGCGCCGCGTCCAGGTTCGACAGCGGCTCGTCGAACAGGAACACCTTTGGGTCGCGGGTAATGGCCCGGCCGATGGCGACGCGCTGCCGCTGGCCGCCCGAAAGCTGCTTGGGCAGGCGGTCGAGATACTGCCGGATCTGCAGCATGTCGGCTGCCTTCTCGACGCGGCGGCGGATCTCTTCCTTGTCCTTGCCCTTTTCGAGGGTGAGGCCGAAGGCCATGTTCTCGTAGACCGTCATATGCGGGTAGAGCGCATAGGACTGGAACACCATGGCGATGCCGCGCTTGGAGGGCGCCAGCGCATTGACCACCTTGCCGTCGAACAGCATCTCGCCCGAGGTAATGTCCTCGAGGCCGGAAATCAGCCGCAGCAGGGTGGACTTGCCGCAGCCCGAGGGGCCGACGAAGACCATGAATTCGCCCTTGCGGACCTCGAGGTCGACACCCTTGATGACCTCGACCATGCCGAAGGCCTTGCGGACGTTGCGAAGTTCAATCGCAGCCATTTTGTTTCTCCTTAGCCTTTGACGCCGCCGGCGGTCAGACCAGATACAATCTTGCGTTGGAAAACGAGCACGAGGATCACCAGCGGCACGGTGACGATCACCGACGCGGCCATGATGTTCCCCCAGGGGATTTCATATTGCGTGCTGCCCGAGAGCAGCGCGATGGCCACCGGCACGGTGCGTGTATCGTTGCTCGACGTGAATGTCAGCGCGAAAAGGAACTCGTTCCAGGCGCCGATAAACGCGAGGAGCCCCGTCGTCACCAGCGCCGGCCACATAAGCGGCATGAACACGCGGGTGATGATCACCCAGGGCGTCGCCCCGTCGACGATGGCCGCTTCCTCGATTTCCACCGGCAGGTCACGCATGAACGTGGTCAGCACCCATACGGTGAAGGGCAGAGTGAAGATCGTGTAGGAGAAGATCAGCGCCCAGGGCGTGTTGTAGATGCCCATGAAGCGGATGAGCTCGAACAGGCCCGCCAGCACCGCCATCTGCGGGAACATCGAAATCCCGAGGATCGTCATCAGCAAGAGGCCCCTGCCACGGAACCGCACGCGGCTGAGGGCAAAGCTTGCGGTGATGGCGATGAACAGCGCCAGCAACACCGTGACCGACGAGACGAAGATCGAGTTCAGGAGGTTGCGCGGGAAGCTGCCGGTATTGAGAACGTTCCAGTAGTTGTTGAGCGAGAACGAGGTCGGCCAGTAATTGATCTGGAACAGCGCCGTACCGGATTTGAAGCTGGTCAGCACCGCGTAGTAGAACGGGAAGACGCTGACCACGACGATGAACGCCACCAGCAGGTAGAACAGCACCCACTTGGTGAATTTCCAGAGATCGAACGAAGCGGTCATCAGCGGTCTCCCCCGTCGAACCGGACACGCCCGAGCCAGATATAGAGAATGGTCAGGAGCGCGATGATCAGGAACAGCAAGGTCGACATGGCCGAGCCATAGGCGAACTTGTCGAAGTCGAAGAGGTTTTCGCGCGCCAAGACGCTCATGGTCTTGGTCGCGGCGCTGTTGGGCGTCAGCACATAGATGAGGTCGAAGATGCGCAGGGCGTCGAGCAGGCGGAAGATGATCGCCACCATCAGCGCCGGCCGCACCAGCGGCAGGGTGATCTTGAAGAATTGCTTGACTGGATGCACGCCGTCGATTTCGGCCGCTTCATAGATGTCCTTGGGGATCATCTGCAGACCTGCCAGGATCAGCAGCGCCATGAAGGGCGTGGTCTTCCAGATGTCGACGATCAGCACCGCGGTCATCGCCGTGTCGGCCGAGGCGGTCCAGGCCACTTTCTGGCTGAGGAGCCCCAGGCGCATGCCCAGGTCATTGAGAATGCCGAACTGGTCGTTCAGCATCCAGCTCCACATGCGGGCCGACACGATGGTCGGGATGGCCCAGGGGATGAGGATGGCGGCGCGGACGATGCCGCGACCCTTGAATTCGGCATTGAGCACCAGCGCCACGATCATGCCGAGCACGGCTTCGAAGGCCACCGAGGTGAAGGCGAAGCGCACCGTGTTCCACACGGCATTCCACCAGTTGGGGTCGACCAGCAGGCCGCGATACCGCACCGCGCCGCTGTCGAGCACCTGCCACCTGAGGTAATTGCCGAAGCCGATCCATTCGGCGCCCGCCAGGTTGGTCAGCGAGGCATCGGTGAAGGAAAAGTAGATCGAGCGCAGCAGCGGCCAGCCGGCCACGATGGCCAGGGCAATCAGCATGGGGATGAGGAACAACCGGGCCGCCCGCGCGCGTTGCTGCGTCAGCTCCGATACGATCTTGCGTTTTGGCACGACGGCTGTCGCACCCAGTGTCTCCGTCGCCATCCGGTTTCCTCCCCGACGCGGCTAGGTCCAGTATTGCGCGAGGCGGGCGGCGGGAGAACCCCACCGTCCGCCTCGTATTCGGGCTACCTGGGAGGACTTACCAGGCTTCGCCCTTGAGATCGGTCAGGTCGGCTTCGAGCACTTCGAGGTTCTCGGCAGCCGAGCCGTTGCCCGACAGCGTGTCGTGCACGGCGCTCCAGAACAGCGAGGAGACCTCGTTGTACTTGGCCTGGGTCGGGGCGGACGGACGCGGCACAGCGTTCTGGAAGATTTCCTTCCAGGCCGGGATGATCGGCTGGCCGGCTGCGATGTCGGCGTCGTCATAGAGCGCTTCGATCGTGGGCAGGTTGGACTGCATCAGTGCACGTTCCTTCTGCACTTCAGCCGAAGCCAGGTAGAGCGCCAGTTCAGTGGCGGCTTCCGGATCGGGCGAGTACTTGGAAACGGCGACGTTCCAGCCGCCAAGTGTGGCAGCCGAACGAGCATCCGGGCCGTCGCCGGCCGGGAGCGGAGCGACGTCGAACTTGCCGGCAATCGGCGAATCCGCGCCATTGCCGAGCGAGTAGGCATAGGGCCAGTTGCGGTGGAACACGGCATTGCCGAGCTGCCAGACGCCACGGCTTTCTTCTTCCATATAGGCCAGGTTGCCTTCCGGAGAGATATTGCCGACCCAGCCGGCGACCATGTCGATGGCCGCAGCGGCCTGTTCGTTGTTGATCGAGATCGTCCCATCGGGCTCGACGATCTGGCCGCCGCCGAAGGACTTCACCCATTCAAGGGCGTTACAGGTCAGGCCTTCATAGGCATTGCCCTGGAACAGGAAGCCCCACATCTCGGCATTGCCTTCGGCGCGCTCGGCGTCCATGATTTCCTTGGCGGTCGCTTCAAGCTCGGCCCAGGTGGTCGGCACTTCCTTGCCGTGCTTTTCCAGCAGGTCCTTGCGATAGTAGAGCGCCGGAGCGTCGGTAAAGGCCGGCAGGGCGACGAGCTTGCCGTTCACGGTCTGCGACTCGATGATCGAGGGGAAGTGGTCGCCCACGATGTCGGCAGCGGCTTCGGTGAGGTCGAGGAACTGGTCGGCGAGCTGCGGAGCCCAGATCACGTCGGTCTGGTACACGTCGATGTCGGTATTGCCGGCAGCCAGCCACAGCTTGTACTGGCCGAACTGGTCGGTCGTGGACGAGGGCATCGGCACGATGGTCACGGTATGGCCGGTATCGGCTTCGAACTTGTCGAGCTGGCCGCGCAGGAATTCGAGGCCCGTACCGGTATCGCCGGAAACGATGGACAGTTCGGCCGCCTGGGCCACGCCGGCCACCAGCGTCACGCTCGCCATCATCGAAACGAGCAGCGTCTTCAACTTCATTGGAAATTCCTCCCGAAAGAAACTGTTGCGGGAGAGGCGTGCAAAAGGGGTTCCGCGCCGCAGCGCCGGACCCGATTTTCCTCCCCCTTCAAAAGCGCTCTGGCGAACCGGTATTCAGTTTCGTTTTAAAGCGCTTTGGATGATAAGGAACCAGACGCCCGAAAAACTGTCAAGCGGCGGCCTGCAGGATTCTTACGACTTTCGCGCTTCGTCGGATTTTTCAGAATATATTTCAGTGACTTAATACGAACCCGCATCCGGAATCGTTAAAATTGAAGCTGACCTGACTGATGTACGCACCTCAACGCCTTCAAACGATTTCAGCCTCTTGCATCAAAATTTGAAATCGCTTTGAATGCGTTTGGGAGGAGAATGGCGGCAAGCCCTGTTCAAAGGACGCCGCCTGCCCTAATGGCTGATACGACCGGTTTTTGGCGCCCTCGAGACTGCGGCGCGCCGGCACTTCACACCATCCGGGCCGCATCGCCGCTATGAGATTGAAAGACCTCGCCGAGCATCTCGGCCTGTCGCAAACCACGGTCAGCCGTGCGCTCAACGGCTATCCGGAAGTCAATGAGGCCACGCGCCGCCGGGTCGCCGACGCCGCCGACCAGCTTGGCTACCGGCCCAATGCCAGCGCCCTGCGGCTCGCCACCGGCCGTGCCGGTGCCATTGGTCTCGTGCTGCGCGGCGCCGACGAACTGGGCCCCCACATGTCCGAATTTCTTTCCGGCGTGGGCAGTTACATGGCCGGGCAGGAGATCGACATGCTGGTTTCCACCGTCGGCAGCCACCAGGAGGAACTGGCCGCCTATCGCCGTCTCGCCGCCAGCCAGAAGGTCGACGCCGTCATCCTCCACTCCCCAACCGTCAGCGACGAGCGCGCCGAATTGCTGACCGAGCTCAAGATCCCCTTCGTGCTGCATGGCCGCACCAATATCGGCCAGCCCGTCGCCTGGCTCGACATCGACAATACCAGCGCCCTCGAACGCGCCACCAGCCACCTGCTCGATCTCGGCCATCGCCGCATCGCGCTGCTCAATGGCGTCAAGGGCCGCACCTTTGCCGAGCATCGCGAAATCGGCTACCGCGCCGCGCTGACCACCCGTGGCGTGGCTGTCGATCCGGCGCTGCTGAGCAATTCCGCCTTCACCGATGAAATTGCCTTCCGCCTGGCCCAGGCCATGCTGGAGCTCAAGCCGCGTCCCACCGCCTTTCTCGCCGGCTCGATGATGACCGCTCTTGGCGTCTTCCGCGCCATCCGCCAGGCCGGTCTGCAACTGGGCACCGATGTCTCCATGATCGCTCATGATGACGTTTTCCCCTATCTCAACGCCGATAACATGTACCCCTCCATGTCGACGACCCGCTCGTCGATCCGCCAGGCCGGCACCCGTATCGCCGAACTCATCACCCAGATTCTCGCCGGCAAGCCGCAGGCTGACGTGCACGAACTCTGGCCCGTCGAGCTTGTGCTGCGCGAAAGTTCCGGCCCCGCCCCACGCGCCTGAACCGGCTCCCCTGCACTGTCGTCCCGGTGTCATGATTCCGTTATCGGAGTGACATGACCGCCCTCTAATCCGCTGCCGTCTGGCGCTTTCCCGGCGCCCGAACGACATCAGAGGGATTTCCCACATGACGACCTTCAAGTCCGCACTGACCACCTCGGTTTCGCTGCTGACCGTGCTGAGCCTGGCCGCTCCGGTCTTCGCCCAGACCGATCTCGATGCCCTTTATGAAGCCGCCAAGGCCGAGGGCACGCTGACCACCATCGCCCTCCCCCACAACTGGTGCGGCTATGGCAAGGTCATCGAAGGCTTCAAGGCCAAGTATCCCGGCATCACCGTCAACGAGCTGAACCCGGATGCCGGTTCTGCCGACGAGCTCGAAGCCGTCCGCGCCAATATCGGCAATACCGGCCCGCAGGCGCCCGACGTGCTCGATATCGGCCTCGCCTTCGGCCCGCAGGCCAAGGACGAAGGCCTGCTGCAGCCGTACAAGGTTTCGACCTGGGACGAGATCCCTGACGATGCCAAGGATGCGGAAGGCTATTGGTACGGCGACTACTACGGCGCCATGGCCATGCTGGTGAACACCGATCTGGTCACCACCCTGCCCACCGACTGGTCCGACCTGACCAATCCCGAATATGCCAATGCCGTCGCCCTAGCCGGCGATCCGCGCGCTTCGGCCCAGGCCATTCAGTCCGTTTATGCCGCTGGCCTCGCCCAGACCGGTTCGGACGAAGGCGCTGCCCAGGCCGGCGTCGACTTCTTCAAGGCCGTGAACGACGCCGGCAACTTCGTGCCCGTCATCGGCAAGGCCGCTTCGGTTGCCCAGGGCACGACCCCGATCCTGATCGCCTGGGACTATAACCTGCTCGCTTGGCGCGACAGCTTCGAAGGCAATCCGGCTGCCGAGATCGTGGTCCCGGAAACCGGCGTTGTCGCCGGCGTCTATGTCCAGGCCATCTCGGCCCACGCCCCGCATCCGAACGCCGCCAAGCTCTGGATGGAATACCTTTATTCCGACGAAGGTCAGCTCGGCTGGCTCGAGGGCTACTGCCACCCGATCCGCTTCAACGCCCTGGCCGAGGCCGGCAAGATCCCGCAGGACATGCTCGACGCCCTGCCGCCTGCCGAAGCCTATGCCAAGGCCGTGTTCCCGACCATCGAGCAGCAGAACGCCGCCAAGGAAGTGATCACATCAGGCTGGGACTCCACCGTCGGCGCCAACGTTTCTGAGTGATGCACCCTGAGACGCGCCCTCGGGCGCGTCTCACCCTAAAAAAACTCGATTGTCACCCCGGCGAAAGCCGGGGCCCATCTTGAGATCTCAGGATGGATCCCGGCACAAGGCCGGGATGACAGCCGGTGGGTGAAGATACCTCGTCCATCCCGAGTCGCTCATGACCGACACCGTCATCCCGACTGCCACCACCGCGCGTCCCCGCCGCCTGTCTTTCGAATGGCTGGGCGTCGCGCCATTCATTCTCTTTGCGGTGATGTTCCTCATTCTGCCCACGCTCTATCTCGTGGGAGCCGCCTTTGTTGGCCGCGATGGGCAACTGACCCTCGACAACATTGCCGGCCTCTTCACCGAGCAGATCCTCGCCGCCTACTGGATTTCCATCCGCATTTCCGGCGCCTCCGCCATTCTCGGCGCCTTGGCCGGCCTCGCCATCGCGCTCGCCATCATCCGCGGCCGCCTGCCCGATGGCCTGCGCTCCGCCGTCATGACCTTTTCCGGCGTCGCCTCGAATTTTGCCGGCGTGCCGCTCGCCTTCGCCTTCATCTCGACGCTGGGCCGCCTGGGCCTCGTCACCATCATCCTGAAGACCGTCTTCGACATCGACATCTATCGCGCCGGCTTCAACATCCTCAGCTTCTGGGGCCTGACCCTCACCTATCTCTATTTCCAGATTCCGCTGATGATCCTGATGATCGCCCCGGCCATCGATGGGTTGAAAAGGGAGTGGAGCGAGGCCTCGCAAACGCTGGGCGCGACGCCGCTGCAGTTCTGGCTCTATGTCGGCTTCCCCATCCTCTGGCCAAGTTTCCTCGGCACCCTCAGCCTCCTGTTCGCCAATGCCTTCGGCGCCATCGCTACAGCCTATGCGCTGACCGGGTCCTCGCTCAACATCGTGCCCATCCTGCTCTATGCGCAGATCCGCGGCGATGCCTTGCAAAATCCCGGCCTCGGCGCGGCCCTCGCCCTGGGCATGATCATCATCACCGCCGCGGCCAACATCCTCTACCTCGTCATCTCGGCCCGCGCCGAAAGGTGGATGCGATGAAAGCCGACAAGTTCTGGTCCTGGCTGGTCTTTGGTCTCGGCGCCGCCTATTTCCTCGTGCCGCTGATCGCCACGTTCGAATTCTCGCTCAAGATGCGGCGCGGCTATTATAGCTTCGACGCCTATGCTTCGGTCTTTGCCGACCCCGATTTCCAGGCGACCTTCCTTTATTCTTCGCTGGTCGGCTTGCTCGCCATCGTGGTGGGCGTTCTGGTCGTGGTCCCGGCGGTCTATTTCGTCCGCCTGCGCCTGCCCCATCTGCGGCCGCTCATGGAATTCATCACCCTCCTGCCGCTCATCATCCCGGCCATCGTGCTCGTCTATGGATACATCCGGCTCTACAATTCATCCTCGGTCATTCCCTTCACCGGCTCGGCCCTTGGCACCGATATCCTGCTAACCTGCGCCTATGTGACCCTCGCCCTGCCTTACATGTATCGCGCCGTCGATACCGGGATGCGCGCCATCGACATCAAGACCCTGACCGAGGCCGCGCAGATCATGGGCGCCGATACGCCGCGCATCATCGCCACGGTCATCCTGCCCAATATCCTGGTCGCCGTGCTGTCGGGCGCCTTCCTGACCTTCGCCATCGTCATTGGCGAGTTCACCATCACCAGCCTCCTCAACCGCCCGGGCTTTGGCCCCTATCTGCAGATCGTGGGCGCCAACCGCGCCTACGAACCCTCGGCCCTCGCCATCCTTTCCTTCATCATCACCTGGGGGGCCATGGGCATGATCCAGCTCCTGGCGCGCTTCGCGCCGCGCACCTCCGCCCGCACGGACTGATCCCTATGAGCGACCAGCACTTCCTCCGCGTCGACAATCTCAGCAAGTCCTATGGCGCCAACCAGGTGGTCAAAGGCGTCAGCTTCGGCTTCGACAAGGGCGAGTTCATCTCCCTGCTCGGGCCCTCGGGCTGCGGCAAGACCACCATCCTCAGGATGATCGCCGGCTTCGAGACCCCGAACGGTGGCGCGATCCATGTCGATGGCAAGGACATCACTGGCCTGAGGCCCAATGAGCGCAAGCTCGGCATGGTGTTCCAGGCCTATGCGCTCTTCCCGAACCTCACCGTCGGCGACAACATCGCCTTCGGCCTCAAGGTTGCCGGCGTGCCGCGCGAACAGCGCCGCGCCCGGGTGGACGAGATGCTGAAGCTCATCGGCCTGCCCGGCTACGACAAGCGCTACCCCTACGAAATGTCCGGTGGTCAGCAGCAGCGCGTGGCCCTTGCTCGCGCCATCGCCCCGCGCCCGCGTCTCCTCCTGCTCGACGAACCGCTTTCGGCCCTCGACGCCAAGATCCGCGTATCCCTCCGCGAACAGATCCGCGCCATCCAGCGCGAATTGGGCATCACCACCGTCTTCGTCACCCACGACCAGGAAGAGGCACTGTCCATCTCCGACCGCGTCGTGGTGATGAATGCCGGCAATATCGAGCAGCTCGGCACGCCGCACGACATCTACAACCGCCCCGCGACCCGCTTCGCCGCCACCTTCGTGGGCCATCTCAACGCCCTGCCGCACGCCACCTTCGGCGCCGATCGCGCCATCCGTCCCGAACTCATTTCGCTGAGCCCTCGCCCCGATACCGATACCACACTCGTCGGCACCGTTTCCGATATCGGCTTCATGGGCTCGGTGCTGCGCCTCAAGGTCGATGTCGAGGGCACCCCGCTCAGCATCGACACGTTCAATGCCAACGCAGCGCCACCCCAGCGCGGAGACCAGGTGACCCTGCATCTGGCCGCGCGCGATGTGCTTGTGCTTGGCGCCGCCTGATTGGCGGGATCGGCCAATACCATTTGGCGTTTGACCCCGCCGCCCGTCGCGATCATTCTGCGCCGGTCAATTGGGAGTCGTGCCAATGGAAAATCCGTTCGTTTCCACCGACTGGCTGGCCGCTCACCTCCGCGATCCGCAGGTTGTCGTGGTCGATGCCAGTTGGCACATGCCCAATGCCGCCCGCAATGCGCAGGCCGAATACCTCGCGGGGCACATTCCTGGCGCCGTCTTCTTCGACATCGACGGCATCGCCGATACGACGACCGACCTGCCGCACATGCTCCCGAGCCCGGCGGACTTCGCCCGCGCGGTCGGCGCCCTCGGCATTTCCGAGGACAAGACCATTGTTGTTTATGACGAAGTGGGCCTCTTCAGCGCGCCGCGCGCCTGGTGGACCTTTCGCACCTTCGGGGCCGAAAGCGTGGTGATCCTCGAAGGTGGCGGGCCGAAATGGCGGGCCGAAAAGCGCCCCGTCGAAGCCGGCCTCGTTACCCGGGACCGGGTGCATTTTGAAACCAGTTTCGATCCCACCGCCGCCGTCGACTTCGCCACCGTGTTCGCCAACCTGCGCAGCCATGCGGCTCAGGTGGTCGACGCCCGGCCCGCGCCGCGCTTCCATGGCGAAGTCCCCGAACCGCGCCCAGGCCTCAAATCCGGTCATATCCCCGACAGCTTCAACGTGCCGGTGGGCCTGCTGAGCGAGGGGGGCAAACTGAAGTCGCCCGACGAGCTCCGGCAGATTTTCGCCGATCGCGGCATCGACCTGGCCAAGCCCATCATCACCTCCTGCGGCTCCGGCATCACTGCGGTCACCCTGGCCCTCGCCCTCGAGCAGGCGGGCGCCAAAGACGTGGCCGTCTATGACGGCTCATGGGCCGAATGGGGCGCCCACAAGGACGCCGAGATCGAGAGCTGACGGAACGAAAGTGGCGCTTCTTCCTTTTTCGATCAAAGAGGAAAGGTCCCGCAATGCCAGCCCAATCCGACTATCTCGCCCATTTCCGCCGTTATGCCGACGCCTATGAGCAGTCGCTCGGGGACCATGTCGAAGCTGACTTGATCCGGTCCTTTTTCGCCGATGACTTCATGGCACTGGCGACCGCCGGCGGCATCAATGTTGGCAAGAACGACGAGAGTTTCACCGAGACGCTCGAACAGGGCTACCAGTTCTACAAGGCCATCGGCACGAGGAGCATGAAGGTCCAGCGCGTCGAGGTGACCGAGATTGCCGATAACCACGACCGCGTGCGCGTATTCTACAGCTCCGGCTATCGCCGCAAGGACGGCTCGGACATCACCATCGACTTCGACGTCACTTACCTCACCCAGCGCACCGATGCCGGCCCGAAGATTTTTGCCTTCATCGCTGGAGATGAACTTGGCCTTTTCAGGCAGCATGGCCTTGTCGACGACGAGGGCAAGCCAATTTAGGCATAGGCGACCCAGCCTCGGAAATCGAAGCCGGCGAAAAACAGACTCACATCGCTGAATCCCGCGTCCACCAGCATGGCCTCTTCGGCTTCGGGCGCGAGCAGATGCAGCCGCTCCAGCATGGCCTGCCGGCCACTCTCAGCATGCGCAGGGTCGACACCATTGGACATGGCGAAAGCCGCATGCCGCCGCATCCAGATTTCGCGGCTGGCCTCTTCCTGCGCAAAACTCATATGCGCCAGCACCAGCGGCGCGCCCGGCTTCAACCGCCGGTGCAGCCCGCGCAGCGTCTCCAGCCGCTCCGCCAGCGGAATGAAGTGGAAGACCAGCAGCGATGTCGCGCCATCATAGGGACCATCGGGCGCGTCCCCGATCGTGCCGCGATAGAGAGCCACCCGGTCTCCAAATTCAGTCATTGCAACGCGTGCCACCTCCAGCATGCTCTCGGACGGATCCACACCGTCGAGATGCCATCCGGCATGGCTTGCCGCAAGATTGCGAAGCTCGATGCCGCCGCCTGCGCCCAGCACCAGCACGCGCCCCGTCTCGGGCACATGTTCTGCCAGCAAGAGTTCGGTCATCCGATGCAGGCCCGCCAGTCCCGGCACTTGCTTGAACGCGCCCTCGGCATAGGAATTGATGGCATTTATGGGCAGGGCCACGGCGCTCTCCGGTCTATTTGTAACTCTATTAGTTACAATATACGGCCACCGTCAACCCGCTCGTACGCCAGGGCGGGAATCAGCTACCATCCAGGCGGGCGCGATCCACGCCTCCCCCCTCCATCGGGGCAGCAGCTTTCCTGCCGGATCATTCGACACGCCAGCCATCCCGTCGTGCGACGGCAAAAGGAGGGATTGCCCGAGCCAGCAACGACTGGAGCTAAAGACATGCGCCTTTCCGCGCCCATCCATCGCCTGAAACGCACTGCCCGCGATCACGCCCGGGCCAGCGCCATTCCCCTCCATGCCGCCCTCGACCAGGTTGCTGCCGGTGAGGGTTTTGCGAGCTGGAGCCTGCTCGCATCGAAGCATGCCGACGCGGCGAGCGATCCGCTCAGCCTCTACCGCTCCTTCGCGCAGGGCGATCTCGTCCTCGTCGCCGCCCGCCCGCTGCAGGGCAAGACCATGTTCGCTCTGCGCCTGGCCCTATCGGCCCTTGGCGAAGGGAAAGCCGCGCATTTCTTCTCGCTCGACTACACCGAGAGCGACGTCGCCGAGCGTCTGGATACCCTGAGCGACCCCAACGGGGTCCGCCTCGATGTCGACTGTTCCGACGCCATCTCGGCCGACCACATCATAGCCCGCCTCTTCGGTGCGCCGCGTGGCAGTTTCGTGGCCGTAGACTACCTGCAACTGCTCGACCAGAAGCGGACCAATCCGCCCCTCCAGCAGCAGATCGAATCCCTGCGCGACTTCGCCCGTGAGCGCGGCCATATCATCGCCTTTGTCTGCCAGATCGACCGTCGCTTCGATCCGGATGCCGCAGGAATCCCCGGTCCGGCAGACATCCGCCTGCCCAATCCGCTTGACCTCGCCCTCTTCAGCCGCGCCATCTTCATCCATGGCGGTAGGGTGCACGAAGCCACTGGTCTCCCGCGCTGACATAAAGGCCGCCGGATCGCTCCGGCGGCACCTGCTAGAGCAGCGCCATGATCCCTGCGCCCAGAACGAGCCCAAGCCCTGCCGCGATCCAGACCTTGAAGCTGCTAATCCACAGCCCGGCCAGGTGCCCAGCGGGGTATCCGCCGATCTGGCTCATCAGCGTCAGCATGTCCGAACAGATCCACTCGGCGGCAATCTTGCCGTCGGTGATCTGGTAGAGTTCGTTGCTGTCATAGTTGATCGCCTTGTCGCTCGGTTCGAGCCCCAGGAAAGCCCCCCTATGCGTGCCTGTCATGCGCAGCCGCACCGCGACCTTGTCGGCATCGGCGAACATGTCGAGCACTTCGACCTTCGCATCGGGAAATGCCTTCAGCAGCGTTTCGGTATTGCGCCGCCACGCCGCGGGACCCGTCTGCACCATGGGCGTTCCGGCAATGTGGATGGCGAAATCCGGCGTCATCATCGCCGTACAGGCATCGAGGTCGTGCCGGTTGAGCGCGGCAAAGGCCGCTGTCATGATATCGATATTCGCCTGGGCCCGGTCCATGTCATCGTCCTTTGCAGCCGCCGTCAGATCAGATATTTAGTGAATATGATACACAATGAAACACAAACATCAATACGACAGGATGCGCTTTCGCGCCTGCTACTGGTCACGCGCCTGATGTCGGACGACATGGCCCGCGGCTTTGCCACCATGGGGCTGACCGAAGCGCGCACGCAGGCCCTTTGGGAACTTGGATCGCGCCCCGGCATGAGCCAGCGCATGTTGGCTGAAAAGCTCGACGTGACGCCCCGCAATGTGACCACGCTCATCGACGCCCTCGAACAGGCCGGCTTTGTCGTCCGCCAGCCGCACCCGACCGATCGCCGCGCCGTGGAACTGGCGCTGACGCCCAAGGGTCAACAGACTTTCGATATCCTTCGCCAGCAGATGGCCGAATTCGCCGACCTGCTTTTCGCCGACCTCCCGGCCGACGCCATCGCCGGTTTCGACGCCACCTTGGCCACCATCGCCGCCCGCCTCGAGGCGCTGGCGCCGACTAAGCCCTAGTCAGCGCCTCGCATTCAGCTTTTCCAGATAGTCCCGCAACAGGCTCACTCGTTGCGGCCGGAAGCTCTTGCCGGTGGGCCGCGGATCGGCGATGCGGTCAGCGCGGAAAATCCGGAAATCCTCTCTCAGGCAGCACCAGGCCAGTACGGCGAGGACATTCTGGTGATAAGCCAACGCCAGCGGCTTGATCTCGCGCGCGGTGACGGCCCCGTCGGCATCCCGATAGCCGATGGCGAGCGTTTCCTCGCGCCAGCAGCACTGGCGGATCAGCCCCATGTCGACATCAAGCGCATAGCGCGCCCCGGGCCGGTAGACCTGCGAAATGGCATGCAGCATCTGCTGCTCGCGCTCGTCGGGCAGCGTCGCCGCGACCTTGGCCAGCGTTGATCGGGCGGCGGCGGCCAGTTCCGGATCGCCTAGCGTCTGCACCTCGCCGAGCCCCAGCACCAGCGCCTCGATTTCGAGCCGGTCGAAGGTCTGCGGCGGCAGCGCGAAATCCTCCACCAGCCGATAGCCATAGCCGCGCTCGCCTTCGATGCGGGCGCCCGCCGCACGGAGGCTGTCGATATCGCGATAGAGCGAACGCAGCGACACGCCCGTCTCGTCGGCCAGCCGCGACGCAGTGATCGGCGGCAGCATCTGCCGCATCGCCTGGAGCAGTCTCAACAAACGGTCGGATCGCGCCATGCCAACTGCCGGAAATTGTCAGTTGTGGAGGGCTACAACAGGCCCATCGCAAGCGCAAGGAAAGCCGATGACCATCACCACCACGACCCACCTCAACTTCCGCGGAGAGGCCCGCGACGCCCTCGCCTTCTACCAGTCCGTCTTTGGCGGCGAGACGATGATCGCCACTCATGCCCAGGCCTATCCCGACGCGCCGGCAAACGAAGCCGACTTCGTTGCCTTCGGGCAGGTGGAAAGCCCCGACGGCTTCCGCATCATGGCCTATGACGTGCCCGCCGCCCGTCCCTATGATCCGGGCATCGCGCCGGTCTTCGTCTCCATCCGCGGTACCGATGCAGACGAAATCAGCCGCTACTGGACCGGCCTTTCTGCCGACGCCACCGTCATTCAGCCGCTTGGTCCCTCTGGCTGGACGCCGCTTTACGGCATGCTCAAGGACCGGTTCGGCGTCACCTGGGTGCTGGATGTTGCGGTAGCCTACACGGCCTAAGGCCAACAAAAAGGCCGCCGGATCGCTCCGGCGGCCTCGAACGTCAGCGCCCGGAAAATCAGGCCGAGCGGTTCTTGTTGTAGAGGTCGAAGAACACGGCCGCGAGCAGCACCACGCCCTTGATCATCTGCTGCCAGTCGATGTTGACGCCCATGATCGACATGCCGTTATTCATCACGCCCATGATGAAGGCGCCGATGACCGCGCCGGCCACCTGGCCCACGCCACCCAGCGCCGAGGCGCCGCCGATGAACACAGCTGCGATCACGTCGAGCTCGAGACCCTGGCCGGCCTTTGGCGTCGCCGAATTGAGACGGGCCGCATAGATCATGCCGGCGAGAGCCGCCAGCGCGCCCATGATGGCGAAGATGTAGAAGGTGGTACGTTCGGTCTTGACGCCCGACAGCGCCGCCGCCTTGAGATTGCCGCCCAGTGCATAGATGCGGCGGCCGAAGGTGAGGCGCTTGGTGAGGAAGACGAAGCCGGCAATCAGCACGCCCATCACAACGAGCACGTTGGGCAGGCCGCGATACGAGGCCAGCATGTAGGCGAAGAACAGCACCAGCGCGGTGATGACCACGTTCTTGATCACAAACAGGCTGAACGGCTCGACGTCGTAGCCGCGGGCCTTGCGGCGGGCGCGGGTCCGGATCGAGAAGAACACCATCCCGACAATGGCGAGGATGGCGATCACCATGGTGGTGGTGTGCAGCACAACCGGATTGCCGTTCTCGGCGATGAAGGGCGTCGTGATCGGCCCGATGACATCCGGGATGAAACCTGCCGACAGGAGCTGGAATTCGGCCGGGAACGGACCCACCGACTTGCCCGAGAGCACGGCCAGCGACAGGCCCTTGAAGATCAGCATGCCGGCCAGCGTCACGATGAAGGCCGGCACCTTGTGGTAGGCGATGATATAGCCCTGCGCCGCGCCGATGGCCGCGCCGGCGACGAGACAGATGGCGCCGGCAATGATCGGATTGGCGAGGAAGGCCAGCTCCGGCGGGAAGCGCCAGCCCACCATAAGCATGGCTGCGAGCGCCCCGATAAAGCCGGAGACCGAACCGACCGACAGGTCGATATGTCCGGCCACGATCACCAGCAGCATGCCCAGCGCCATCACGATGATGTAGCTGTTCTGCAGGATGATGTTGGTCAGGTTGACCGGCTTGAACAGCACGCCATTGGTGAAATACTGGAAGAACAGCATGATGAGGACCAGGGCCAGCAGCAGGCCATAGTCGCGCATATTGGCCTTCAACGCGCCCGCAAAGGTCAGTTCATGGGACTGGGCCGGCTTGGCGGAGGGGCCGGTCGGTGCAGTTTCGGTGGTCATGATGCTTTTCCTTCAGCGCGCACGATGGAGCGCATGATCTTTTCCTGGCTCGCCTCGCTGGTGGGCATTTCGCCCACGATGCGGCCTTCGTTCATTACATAAAGGCGGTCGGTGATGCCCAGCAGCTCCGGCATTTCCGAGGAGATGACGAGGATCGCTTTGCCCTGCGCCGCGAGCTGGTTGATGATCGTGTAGATTTCATACTTGGCGCCGACGTCGATGCCGCGCGTCGGCTCGTCGAGGATCAGCACGTCGGGGTTGGCGAACAGCCACTTCGAGAGCACGACCTTCTGCTGGTTGCCGCCCGACAGATTGCCCGTCACCTGGTAGACGCTGGACGAGCGGATATTGGTCTTCTTGCGATAGTCGTTGGCCGCATCGAGCTCGGCCAGGTCGTCGATCACACCGGCCTTGGAGACACCGAAGAGATTGGCCAGGGTGATGTTGTGCTTGATGTGGTCGATGAGGTTGAGACCATAGGTCTTGCGGTCCTCGGTGGCATAGGCAATGCCGTTGCGGATGGCCTTGTCGACCGTGGACGTATCCACCTTCTGGCCATTGAGATGCACTTCGCCCGAAATCTTCTGGCCATAGGCCTTGCCGAAGATGCTCATGGCGAATTCGGTACGGCCCGAGCCCATGAGTCCGGCAATGCCGACGACTTCGCCCTTGCGGATGTTGATGCTCACATCCCGGATGACCTGCCGCTCGCGGTGCTGCGGGTGGAACACGTTCCAGTTCCTGACCTCGAACACCACCTCGCCGACATTGGCGTCGCGCGACGGATAGCGATCTTCCAGCGACCGGCCCACCATGGAGGTGATGATCCGGTCTTCGGTGATCTGGTTGGTGTCCATCGTCTCGATGGTCCGGCCGTCGCGGATCACGGTGACGCGGTCGGCGACGCGAGAGATCTCGTTGAGCTTGTGGCTGATGATGATCGAGGTAATGCCCTGCTTCTTGAATTCGAGCAGCAGTTCGAGCAGCGCCTGGCTGTCCTTTTCCGACAGCGACGCGGTCGGCTCGTCGAGGATCAGTAGCTTCACCTGCTTGCTGAGCGCTTTGGCGATTTCCACCAGCTGCTGCTTGCCCACGCCGATATTGGTCACCAGCGTGTCGGGGTCTTCATTGAGCCCCACCATGGACAGGAGCTTGCGCGCACCGTCGCGGGTCTCGTCCCAGTCGATGACACCGTTCCGGGCCTGCTCGTTGCCGAGGAAGATGTTTTCGGCAATCGAGAGCAGCGGCACCAGCGCCAGCTCCTGGTGGATGATGACGATACCCTTGTGCTCGCTGTCGCGGATCGATTTGAAGTGCTGTTCCTCACCCTGGTAGACGATCTGGCCGTCGTAGCTGCCCGCGGGATAGACCCCGCTCAGCACCTTCATCAGGGTGGATTTGCCAGCGCCGTTCTCGCCGCAGATGGCATGGATTTCGCCTTCCCGCACGTCCAGGTTGACGTCGGACAGCGCTTTCACGCCGGGAAAGGTCTTGGTGATGCTGCGCATCTCCAGAATGGTCTTGGACATACTAGGCCCTGCTCTTGGCGAGTGCGAGACAGACTCGCGCACCCTTGACTGTCATCCGGGATTGATCGGGAGCGCCGCCGACGCACAGGCACTCCAGAAATCTCGAAAGGGCCCCGCGTTGCCGCGGAGCCCCATGTTCGATCGGTCTGCAGCTTACTGCAGTTCTTCGGCCTTGATGTAGCCCGAAGCGATCACGCGTTCTTCGTAGTTGGTCGCATCGACTTCGTACGGGGTCAGCAGGATCGAGGGAACGACCTTGACGCCGTTGTCATAGGTCTCGGTGTCGAGGCCGGTCGGCTCGTTGCCCGAGAGCACGGTGTCGACGAGCTGAGCGGTGTACTGGGCCAGTTCGCGGGTGTCCTTGAAGATGGTCGAGTACTGTTCGCCGGCGATGATCGCCTTCACGGACGGGACTTCAGCGTCCTGACCGGTGATGATCGGCCAGGAGAGGTCGCCCGAGCCATAGCCGACGCCGCGGAGCGACGAGATGATGCCGCGCGACAGGCCGTCATAGGGAGCCAGCACGCCGTGAACGCGGGTGCCGTCCGAATAGTTGGCCGAGAGGATGTTGTCCATGCGAGCCTGGGCAACAGCACCGTCCCAACGAAGGGTACCGACCTGCTCCATGCCCTGCTGGCCCGACTTGATGACCACGTCACCCGAGTCGATCAGCGGCTGAAGCACGGCCATCGCGCCGTCATAGAAGAAGAAGGCGTTGTTGTCGTCCGGCGAACCGCCGAACAGTTCGACGTTCCACGGCTTGTCGTCGGGGAAGCGCTCTTCGAGGCCCTTCACGAGGCTGTTGGCCTGGAGCACGCCGACCTGGAAGTTGTCGAAGGTGGTGTAGTAGTCGACATTGCCGCTGTCGCGGATCAGGCGGTCATAGGCGATGACCTTGATGCCCTGGTCGGCAGCCTGCTGCAGCACGGCCGAGAGCGTCGTGCCGTCGATCGAACCGATGATCAGGGCCTTCGCGCCCTTGGTGACCATGTTTTCGACCTGAGCCAGCTGGTTCGGGATTTCATCTTCGCCGTACTGCAGGTCAACGCTGTAGCCCATGCCTTCGAGGGCAGCCTTGAGCTCGTTGCCGTCAGAGATCCAGCGCAGCGACGACGAGGTCGGCATGGCGATGCCGATCAGGCCCTTGTCCTGGGCAAAGGCGCTGGTGGCAGCGGTGGCGAGCAGCGCACCGGTGGCGACCAGCGTCGCGATTGTCTTGAGAACCTTCACGTCTCGACTCCCTAAAATATTCGAGATTGGTTGTTTTTCAGTCTTCTGGGTCTGGAAAAATCAGGCAGCCTCAACGGCTCGTCATCCACGGTCACGCCTTTGGGCACGACTATCGATGCCGCTTTGCGCCGCATCTGGTCGGGTCGACGCCCTTGGGCATCGCCTCTCGGATCTGCATGAAGTCCTCCGGGCACGGACGACATTTGTCGCCATGGACTCTCCCAAGCCCATGAGCCGGGACGCTAGGATAATCAGACAGGCCTGTAAAGCTTGGATTCGCGTTGCCCGAATATTTTTCGAGTCTTGCAATAAAATAATAGTCCCACTTGCTGGCCCATTCACGCATGGATATGGTGCGCCGAATTGAGGGAGGAGCCGCTGCAGAAGACCAGCCAATAGGTCGTGGCGGCTCGAAGGTATCTGATACCTTTGAGGAGTTACAACGATATTGTCCGGAGAATCCCGGTCCGATCACGCCAGCGCTGCCAATGCCGTCGCTGATGACCTGGCCAATGAAATCCTCACCGAACTGACACCCGGCGCGAGCCTTCCGAGCGAGGCGGAGCTGGCTGAGCGCTTCGCCGTCAGCCGGCTGACCATCCGTGAAGCGGTCAAGCTGCTGGCCGGGCGCGGCCTGGTCGAGCTCGCCAAGGGCAAGCGCGCCATGGTCCGCGAGCCCGATGGCGCCGCCTTCGCCGATTTTCTCACCGCCATCCTGCACAATGATTCCAAGGGCCTCTTCGACCTGGTCGAGGTGCGCCTCTCCCTCGAAGTGCAGAGCGCTACTCTGGCCGCCAAGCGCTCCAATCGCGCGGCCATCGCCGCCATCGAAAATGCCCTGCAGGGGATGCGCGACAATGTCGAGGCCGCCATGGCCGACGACCCCGACGCCGACCGCCGCTTTCACGATTTCGACGTGGGCTTTCACGAGGCCGTGGCGCTCGCTAGCGGCAACCGCATCCTGGGCTATCTGTTCGAAGCCATGGCCGTGCCGTTGCGCCAGGGCATCCAGATCAGCCGGCGCGGCCACGCCAATCGCGGCCATACCCTGCTCGATACCATCGAGTGGCACCAGCGCATCCTCGAGTCCATCCGGGCCGGCAATGCCCGCGCCGCCGGCGAGGCCATGCGCCTGCACCTCAAGGACACCGAGCGCGATATCCGCAATGCCCTATCCAGCATGGCGGACCGCCCCTCGAGGGCGCAAAGCCGCTGATCCGCCCTTGCGGGCGAGGCGTCCGGCCGGAATAATCCCTCTGACGTTTCGCTGCGACAAGGGCCCGATTTTCGATGACTACACGCCTGTCTCTTTCCGCCCTGCCCTCGCTGTCGGGCGTTGCCGTGCCCGGCTATGCTCGCGACGGCCTTTCGGCCGGTATCGTGCATTTTGGCGTCGGCAATTTTCATCGTGCCCATCAGGCCGTCTATCTCGATGACCTCTTTGCCCTCGGCGAAGCGCACGACTGGGCGCTGGTGGGCGCCGGCGTGCGCGAGGCCGACGAGGCCATGCGGCAAAAGCTCGGCGCGCAGGACTGGCTCACCACGGTCGTCGAGCAGGAGGCCGATGCTAGCACCGCCCGCGTCACCGGCTCTATGATAGACTACCTGCCGCCCGGCGACAGCGCCGCCATCATTGCGTGCCTCGCCGACCCTGCCATCCGCATCGTCTCGCTGACCATCACCGAAGGCGGCTACTATATCGACCCGGCCTCGCAACGGTTCGATCCATCGCATCCCGACATCGCCCACGACGCCGCCCATCCCGATGCACCCAAGACCGTGTTCGGCCTTATCCTCGCCGGTCTCCAGCGTCGGCGCGAACTGGGGATCGTGCCCTTCACCGTCATGAGTTGCGACAACATTCCCGGCAATGGCCACGTCACCGAGAATGCCGTCGCGGGCCTGGCTGCGCTCCTCGATCCGGATCTCGCCGCTTGGGTCAAGGCTTCCGTGGCCTTCCCCAATGGCATGGTGGACCGCATCACCCCGGCCACCTCCGACCGGGAAAAATCCCTGCTCGCCGAGCAGTTCGGCGTCGACGACGCCTGGCCGGTCTTTTGCGAGAGCTTCCGGCAATGGGTGCTGGAAGACAATTTTCCCGCTGGTCGCCCGGCGCTCGAAAAGGTCGGCGTGCAGTTCGTCTCCGACGTCGCGCCCTACGAGCACATGAAAATCCGCATCCTCAATGGCGGCCACGCGACCATCGCCTATCCGGCCGGGCTCCTCGACATCCACTTCGTCCATGAGGCGATGGAGCATCCCCTGATTGCGGCTTTCCTGCGCAAGGTCGAGACCGAGGAGATCATCCCGGTGGTGCCGCCGGTCCCCGATACCGATCTCAACGGCTATCTGGCCCTATGTGAACGTCGTTTTGCCAATCCCAAGATCGGCGACACCATTCGGCGGCTGTGCCTGGATGGCTCCAATCGCCAGCCCAAATTCATCATTCCCTCGGCCCTCGATCGGGAAAATGCTAACGGAGGGTTAACCGGACTGGCGCTCGTGTCGGCCCTCTGGTGCCGCTACTGCTTCGGCACCTCGGACAGCGGCGCGGTGATTGAGCCGAATGACCCCAATTGGGACCGGCTTACCGTTCAGGCCCGCAAGGCCCGCGACAATCCCGCTGCCTGGATCGAGATGACCGACATCTATGGCGCCCTCTCCCAGTCCAAGGCTTTTCGCTCGGCCTTTACCCGCGCTCTGCAGTCTCTTTGGACCCAAGGCACCAAAGCGACGCTCGAAGCCTATCTCGCCGACCGTCTCTAGCGCCTGTTCAAGCCTCCGGTTCCCGGCTAAGCTCTTAGCCGGGAAGTCTAATTCTGTGGCCTGGAAAGCGAGCGACAAAGCTGCATGTCGATCAAAGCCGCCATCTATCACCTGACCCACTACAAATATGATCGCCCGGTCGTCCTGCAGCCGCAGATCATCCGTCTCCAACCGGCGCCCCATTCGCGCACCAAGGTGCTGAGCCATTCCCTGCGGGTCACGCCCGAGCTGCATTTCGTCAACGTGCAGCAGGATCCCTATGGCAATTTCCTGACCCGCTTCGTCTTCCCCGAGCCGGTGACCGAACTCAAGATCGAAGTCGATCTCGTTGCCGACATGACGGTCTACAACCCGTTCGATTTCTTCGTCGAGGAAAGCGCCGAAACCTGGCCCTTCGACTATCCAGAGGACCTGCGCGCCGACCTGTCGATCTATCGCCAGCCCGAGCCGGCAGGACCGCTGCTGCAGAACTTCCTCGATGGGCTCGACAAGGGTCCGCGCAATACCGTGACCTTCGTCACCGAAATCAATGCCCGCCTGCAGCAGGCCATCAGCTATATCGTGCGCATGGAGCCGGGCGTCTGGACGCCCGAAGAGACGCTCGGCAATGGCAAGGGTTCGTGCCGGGATTCAAGCTGGCTGCTGGTCAATATCCTGCAGCATCTCGGCTTTGCCGCCCGCTTCGTCTCGGGCTACCTGATTCAATTAAAGCCCGACCTCGTCTCGCTCGACGGACCCGCCGGAACCGACCACGATTTCACCGACCTTCACGCCTGGTGCGAGGTCTATCTGCCCGGCGCCGGCTGGATCGGCCTCGACCCCACCTCGGGCCTCCTCACCGGCGAAAGTCATGTGCCGCTCGCCGCCACCCCGCATTATCGCAATGCCGCGCCGATCTCGGGCTTTGCATCCTATGCGGAAGTCGATTTCGCCTTCGACATGAAGGTGACCCGCGTCGCCGAACATCCGCGCATCACCAAGCCTTTCTCCGACGAAAGCTGGGACCGCCTCAACGACCTCGGCCACAAGGTCGACGCCGTGCTGGCCGAACAGGACGTTCGGCTCACCATGGGCGGCGAACCCACCTTCGTCTCCATCGATGATTTCGAGGCGGACGAATGGAATGCCGGCGCCGTCGGCCCGACCAAGCGCAAACTCGCCGATGATCTGGTCCGGCGCCTGCGCAATCGCTTCGCGCCCAATGGCATGCTGCATCACGGCCAGGGCAAGTGGTATCCGGGAGAAACCCTGCCGCGCTGGACCTTCTCGCTCTACTGGCGGCTCGACGGCAAGCCGGTCTGGCAGGACGAAAGCCTCATTGCGAGGGAAGGCGTCCGCTACGACGTCACCGTGGCCGATGCCGAGGCGCTGAACCGCGCCATCGCCGCCAATCTTGGGCTGGCTGGCGATACCGTCCTCCCCGCCTATGAGGATCCGGCTGAGTGGATCCTCAAGGAAGCGAAGCTTCCCGACAATGTCGATCCAACCAATTCCCAACTCTCGGACCCGGAAGAACGGGCCCGCATTGCTACGGTGTTTGGTCGCGGCCTCACCAATCCCACCGGCTATGTGCTGCCCATCCAGCGCTGGAACGCGGCAGCCACCGGGCGCCGCTGGATCACCGAGCAGTGGAAGACGCGGCGCGGCAAACTCTATCTCGCCCCCGGCGACAGCGCCGCCGGCTATCGCCTGCCCCTGTCGAGCCTCCGGCATCTCGGCGCCACCGCCTATCCCCACATCGTGCCTGATGACCCCGGCGTTCCGCGCCCGCCTTTGCCCGAACCGGGCACTATCCTCTCGGCCAGTCGCCCGGAAGCGCACATTCGCCCGCAGACGGCGGCCAGCTTCACCGCCGCGACCGAGACCCAGAACCGCAACGAGCAGGTGCTCGACGAGATCGATTCCAGCGTTCGCACCGCGCTGACCGTCGAGGTGCGCGACGGCCGGCTCTGTGTGTTCCTGCCGCCCGTCGCGGCGCTGGAAGATTATCTCGAACTGATCGAAGCCACCGAGGCCGCGGCCCGCCAGATTGGCAAGCCGGTGCATGTGGAAGGCTATGCCCCGCCCCACGATCCGCGCCTCAACGTCATCCGCGTTGCGCCCGATCCCGGCGTCATCGAGGTCAACATCCACCCGGCCGCGAGCTGGGATGATTGCTTCGCTACCACGACCGCAATCTATGAGGAGGCGCGCCAGTCGCGGCTCGGCGCCGACAAGTTCATGATCGACGGCAAGCATGTCGGCACCGGCGGCGGCAACCACGTGGTGGTTGGTGGCGCCACGCCCAATGACAGCCCATTCCTTCGGCGCCCGGACCTCCTGAAGTCTCTGGTGCTGCATTGGCAGCGGCACCCGTCGATGAGTTATCTGTTCTCGGGCATGTTCATCGGCCCGACCAGCCAGGCGCCGCGCCTCGACGAGGCCCGCCACGACAGTCTCTATGAACTCGAAATCGCCCTCGCCCAGGTCCCCGCGCCCGGCGAGGGCACGCCGCCCCTGCCCTGGCTGATCGACCGGCTGTTCCGAAACCTTCTGGTCGATGTCACCGGCAATACCCACCGGGCGGAAATCTGCATCGACAAGCTCTATTCACCCGATGGCCCCACCGGCCGGCTCGGGCTTGTCGAATTCCGCGGCTTTGAAATGCCACCCAATGCCCGCATGTCCCTGGCCCAGCAACTGCTGGTCCGCGCGCTGATTGCCCGCTATTGGGCCGAACCGGCGCGCGGCGACTTCACCCGCTGGGGCACGGCCCTCCATGACCGGTTCATGCTGTCGACCTTTGTCTGGCAGGATTTCCTTGCCGTCCTCGACGATCTCCGCCAGCACGGCTTCGCCTTCGAACCCGAATGGTTCGCAGCCCAGCTCGAATTCCGCTTCCCATTTTGCGGCGAGGTCAGCGTCGAAGGCGTCAGGCTGGAACTGCACCAGGCGCTCGAGCCCTGGCACGTCATGGGTGAGCAGGGCGCCATCGGCGGCACGGTGCGCTATGTCGACTCTTCGGTCGAACGGCTCGAAGTGCGGCTCGAAACCGCCGATCCCTCCCGTTACCGCGTCGCCTGCAACCAGCGCCCGGTGCCGCTGAAACCATCCGGCAAGGCCGGGCAGGTCGTGGGCGGCGTGCGCTTCAAGGCCTGGCAACCAGCCAGCGGCATGCATCCGGTCATGCCTGTGCATGCGCCGCTGGTCTTCGACATCTTCGACACCTGGACAGGTCGCGCCATTGGCGGCTGCACCTACCATGTTGCCCATCCGGGCGGGCGCAATTACGAAACCTTCCCGGTCAATGGCAACGAGGCCGAGGCAAGGCGGCTCGCGCGCTTCGTGCCGCACAATCACACGCCCGGCGCCTATACGCTCGGCGCTGAAAAGCCTGCGGATGAGTTCCCGCTGACGCTTGACCTGCGGCGTCCGCCACGGTTCACGTGATGCCATGACTTCGCGCAACCACCAGACCCGCGGCAAGCCTCCGGCCGGGCCCGGCATCATAGCCGACTATCATCTCTTGCCCGGCGTGCCGGACGAGATGATCGATCCGTCCGGCCGCATCCGGCCGGGCTGGGACAAGCTCATGTCGGCCTTCGACGCGCTGGGCCCGACCGAACTTGCAGCGCGGTTCGAGAGAGCCGACCAGTATCTGCGCGATGCCGGCGTCTTTTACCGCAAGTATGATGGCGCCGAGGGCAAGGAGCGCGCCTGGCCGCTGGCGCACATTCCTCTCCTCATCGGCGAGGCCGACTGGGTGCAGATTTCGAGCGGCCTGACCCAGCGCGCCGAGCTGCTCGAGCGCATCGTCGCCGATATCTACGGCAACAACACCCTGGTCCAGCAAGGGCTCCTGCCGCCCGAACTGGTGGCGCAGAATGGCGAATTCCTGCGTCCCATGGTCGGCGTGGAGCCGGTGAGCAGACATTACCTGCACTTCTGTGCCTTCGAGCTCGGTCGCGGGCCGGATGGCGCCTGGTGGGTCCTGGGCGACCGCACCCAGGCGCCCTCGGGCGCCGGCTTTGCGCTCGAAAACCGCGTCGCCACCACGCGCGCGCTCTCCGACATCTATTCCGGCCTCAACATCAACCGGCTCGCCGGCTTCTTCCGCGGTTTCCGCGACACACTCTTTGCCCAGGCCAGGCGGGATGGCGGCCGCGTCGGCATCCTGACGCCGGGCCAGCTCAACGAGACCTATTTCGAGCACGCCTATATCGCGCGCTATCTGGGGCTGATGCTGCTCGAAGGCGAAGACCTCGTGGTCGAGGGTGGTCAGGTCATGGTCCGCACCGTGGCCGGGCTCAAGCCCGTCAGCGTGCTGTGGCGCCGTCTCGATGCCAGCTTCGCCGATCCGCTCGAACTGCGCTATGACAGCCATATCGGCACTCCCGGCATGGTCGAGGCGCTACGCTCGGGCTCGATCTCCATGATCAATGCCCTGGGCACCGGCATTCTCGAAACCCGCGCGCTGGCCGCCTTCATGCCGCGCATCTGCAAGCATCTCCTGGGCACCGGGCTCGAACTGCCCGAAATCGCCACCTGGTGGTGCGGCCAGGGCGCCGAACAGGAATATGTGCTCGACAATTTCGATAGCCTGATGATCGGGCCGGCTTTCTCGAACCAGTTGCCGTTCGACGACCTGCGCGGCACTGCCCTCGGGGCCAGCATGACCGCCGAGCAGAAGACCCAGCTCAAGCAGCGCATCGCGGCGCAAGGCGGCTACTATGTCGGGCAGGAGCCGGTGCGCCTCTCCACCGCCCCGGTCTATGTCGATGGCCGCCTCGAGCCCCGTCCGATCACGCTGCGTGTCTATGCCGCCCGCACCGAGAACGGCTGGACCATCATGCCGGGCGGCTTTGCGCGGGTCGGGTCGACCACCGACACGACAGCGATTGCCATGCAGCGCGGCGGCCAGGCGGCGGACGTGTGGGTCATGTCCTCCAAGCCGGTCGAGCAGGTTTCGCTTTTGCCCGTCGAGGGCCAGAAGCTGGTCCGCAATTCGCCGGGCAGCCTGCCGAGCCGCGCCGCCGATAATCTCATCTGGCTTGGTCGCTATGCCGAGCGCTGCGAAGCCACCGTCCGTATCCTTCGCGCCTACAACGCCCGGCTGGCCGAGCTTTCCAAACCCGACCTGCCGATCCTGACCCATGCGGCCGCTTTCCTCGAAACCATCGATGTCGATGCCACCGAGGCCATGCCGCAGGGCCTGCTGGCCTCCATCGACAGCGCTGTGCACAGCGCCGGACAGATCCGCGACCGCTTCTCGCCCGATGGCTGGCTGGCACTCAACGACCTGCAAAAAACCGCGCAGCGCTTCGCGACGCGCATCAGCTCGGGCGACGACGCCACCCGGGCCATGACGGTGCTGTTGCGCAAGCTGGCAGGCTTCTCCGGCCTCGTGCACGAAAACATGTATCGCTTCGCCGGCTGGCGCTTCCTCGAACTCGGCCGCCGGCTCGAAAGGGCCATCCAGATCGCCCGCGCCACTGCCTGGCTGACAGCCAAGGACGCCCCTGACGGGTCGCTCGAAATGCTGCTCGAAATCGGCGACAGCGTCATGTCGCATCGCCGCCGCTATTCGGTCAGCGCCGGCACCCAGAGTGTCGTCGACCTCCTGGTGCTCGATCCGCTCAATCCGCGTTCCGCGCTGTTCCAGCTTGCCGAATTGCGCAGCCAGATCGAAACCCTGCCCGGCGGCGTCGATGACGGCCAGCTTTCCCCGGCGGCCAAGCTGGCGCTGCAGATCCACACCGAACTGGTGATCATCGAACCCCATGAACTGACGCCCGAACGGCTCGACCGCCTCGCTTCCGATATCGGCATGCTGTCCGGCGTGATCGCCGCGGCCTATTTCACCTGAGGACCATGCTCTACGACATCCGCCTCGCACTCGAATATGATTACGACGCCCCGGTCCATGGCGGTCGTCACCATATTCGCGTCTCCCCCGCCAACGTGCCGGGCGTGCAGCGGGTCATTGCCTCCTCGCTCACCGTCGATCCCGCCCCATCGCTGCAAAGCGGGTTTCTCGATTTCTTCGGCAATACGGTCACCGCCATCACCATGGTGGAGCCGCATGACAAGTTGACCATTCGCCTGGCGGCCCGCGTCCAGGTGGAAGATCTGACCCCGCCGGCCGATCTCTCCCCGCCGCTGCCGCAACTGGCGCGGGAAGTCGCGCAATATTGGTCGATCGCGCCGGCCAGCCCACAGCATTTTCTCGCCGCGTCGCCACGTGTCCAGCTCGTGCCCGATATCACCAATTATGCCATGCAAGTGGCAGCAAGCGAGCCGACCACACTGGCCGTGGCCACGGCGATCTGCATGGCCATCAACCGCGATTTCAAATACGACCCCAAGGCCACCGATGTCGAAACGCGGCCAGCCGAGGCTTTTGCCCTGCGCAAGGGCGTGTGCCAGGATTTCGCCCATGTCATGATTGCCGGGCTGCGTGGCCTGGGCATACCGGCGGGCTATGTTTCCGGATTCCTGCGCACCAATCCGCCGCCCGGCAAGCCGCGCCTCGAAGGCGCCGATGCCATGCATGCCTGGGTGCGTGCATGGTGTGGCCAGCATGTCGGTTGGGTCGAGTTCGACCCGACCAATGCAATGGTGGCGGGGCCGGATCACATCTCCATCGGCCACGGCCGGGACTATGCCGACATTTCCCCCATTGTCGGGGTGCTGCGCACCCATGGCTCGCATGAGACCAGCCAATCGGTCGACGTGCTGCGGGTCGAATAGGGCCTTACGGAACCAAATCGCCGTCTTTCCGTTCTCTTGGCACGCGGGGGTTGAGCCTCCGCCACGAAGACCCGGTGGTCCGGGTCGCAGGAGGTCAGGATGAACTACGCACAAGCCAGGACATATGAAAAACGCGCTCGCGCCACCACCGCTACGTGGGATGGCGAGTACGGTCATCAGCCCCGGTTTGCCGAGCTCGCCGTTGCCATGCTGCCCGCATCGCTCATCCTTGCGGCGGCCACGGCACTGCTGGTGGTCCTGATCTAAGAAGAGACCCGCGTCGGGATGTGCAGCTCAGGGTCGGGCGGCACATCGAAACACCGGCGCACAAAGCAATCCTGGAGGGCTTAGCTCATGACACTGAGCACTATTCTCATCATCATTCTCATTCTCCTGCTGATCGGCGCGCTACCGACCTGGGGATATTCGCGTGGCTTCGGCTATTTCCCGTCCGGCATCCTCGGCGTCGTCCTCGTCGTCGTGCTGATCCTCGTGCTGATGGGCCGAATTTAGCCGGCAAATCCAATCGGGCACGCCAGGTCCCTCTGGTCTTCCGTCAAGGAACGTGCCCTTCAGCGGACAGATGGTCGCCCCCGTTCCGTCCGCGCTCGTGGTCCCGGCTCGCCCCCCCGCTTGCCGGGACCGCCTTTTTTCGAGGTCCGCAATTGCGGGAACTTCCCCCGCCTGGCTGCGTTTAGCGGACAACCACACAGGAGCGTCCAATGGCATCTACCCCCGACATGGCACCCAATCGCGCCAAGACCAGCAACGGCACCCGCGCTGCCCGCGCCAGCGCCGCCGAGGCGCGCATCGAGAAGGCAGCCGCCTCCGCCGAGGCTAACCTCTCCGAGCGCGAACTCGAGGCGCAGGTTGCCCAGTTGCAGTCCGACCTCAAGGCCATCCGCGACACGCTGACGAAGCTGACCGGCGAGAAGGTCAACGAGGCCAAGAGCCTGGCCAAGGCTCAGGTGGGCAACCTGCAGGTGCAGGGCGAACGCCTCCTGAGCGACGCGCAGGACCAGGCCGGTGAAGCAGAAAAGCAGCTCAAGGATACCATTCGCGAAAAGCCGCTGACCGCCGTGGCCGCCGCGGCCGGCATCGGATTTGTTCTGGCCCTTCTCACCCGGCACTGAACATGGGTCTCATTGCCCCGCTTGCCGCGCTCCTTGGCCTTGAAGTCGAGGGGCTGACGGCCCGCGCTAAATCGGCCATCCTGGTCTATGGCCTGGTCGGTCTCTTCAGCCTCGTGGCCGTCGGCTTCCTGCTGGCGGCCGGCTACATGGCGCTGGCCGATATAGTGGGCCCGATCTACTCGGCGCTGATTTTTGCCGGCACTTTCCTTCTGCTGGCGCTGGCGGTTTATCTGGGTTCCCTGATTGGCCGCAGCAAGCGCCAGCGCGAAGTCGCCCAGAAGCGGCGCGCAAGCGAAACCAGCGCCCTCATCACCACAGCCGCGATCACGGCCCTGCCCATCGTGGCCAGGTCGCCGCTTTTCCTCAAGGTCGGGCTGCCGCTGGCCGCTGTGGCGGCCTTCGCCTTTCTGCGGGACACGCCGCAGGATGGCGACCGCGACTAGCCCACGCGCGGCGGCAGGTCTTTTGCAGGAAGGATAACGGGCAGGCCCTGCGGATGAATCTGCAGGGTCACCGCCTGTTCGAGATCGATCAGCTCGCCATCCACCACCGCATGGGTCCCGCGCTTACGCTTGGGAAAGCGTAGCACCAGGTCGCGCACCTCGGTCTCGCTGACCGCCGGATTGGCGCGCCAGCGTCCCGTCATGACGTCGAAGGCAAGGCTGAGCAATTCGCGGCTCGTGACCTTCTGGGCGACATAGACCCCGAGACGGCCGCCATCGAGCGTTTCAGCGACAGGAACCGGGCTGTCGTCGAGCGGATTGTTCGACACCGCGATCCCCGACACCGTCATGGTCCGATCGCCTTTTTCGGTGTGGAAGTCCACGTCGAATTCCGGGGGATTGAGGGCTGAGGCCATGATGGCCCGCAGGCTCGCGAGCATCTTGCCGACCCGGCTGCGATAGACCATCCCGTCGCGGATGCGCACAAGCCGCGCATGGATGCCGACCCCGTATTGATGGACGAACGGCCGTCCATTGGCGGTCGCGATATCGACACGCCCTACCGTCCCTCGGGCAATGGCCAGGAGCGCCCTGTCGAGCTCGAGCGGCATGCCGAGCGATCGCGCAAAAAGGTTCATCGTCCCCGCAGGCAGCACAGCCAGTGGCTTGCCGTGCTTGAAGGCCATGGCAGCCGCGGCCGATATCGTCCCGTCGCCCCCGCCGGCCAGCACCGCCTCGACCGCGGGATCGCCGACGGCCTTGCGCAATTCCGCCTCCACCGACTTGCCGGCGACGACACGGCAATCGAGCTCGTGGCCCTCGGCGGCGAATATTTCCTTGGCCCTGGTGCAGAACGCGTCGAGGTCCATCGTCCTCAGCGTGCCGCCGTCGCGATTGAGAATGGCTCGGATCTTCAAAGCAGATCATCCTTCTGGGACGGGGCAGGCGCCGGCCCGAGTTCGGGCAACACGATAACCACTTCCGTACCGCCTTCTGCTGGCGTCCGATAGCCGGGATTGCCGCCGAACTGCTCGGAAAGCTGGCGAATGATGACCGAGCCCAGCCCGGGCTCGCCCGCATCGTCGGCTGGTGGCATGCCGACGCCGTCGTCTTTGACCGTAAGCACCGGAATACCTTCGTCATTGCGCCCGAACGTGACGGCAATCTCGCCGCGACCATTGTCCGGAAAGGCGTATTTGAGCGCATTGGTGACCAGTTCCCCGACCAGGATGCCAAGGGTCGTCGCGTCGCGCGCGCTCACCTCGATCGGCGCCAGGTCATGGCGCAGCTTGACCCGTCCGCCATCCGTCTGGGTCTCGGCGAGATCCTCCAGCACGGCCGAGAGGAATTCGTCGGCACTCGCGGTTTCGAGATCGCTGCCCAGGCGCAGGCGGCGATGGGCCGAGGCGACCGCGTGCACGCGGAGGCGGGCGGCTTCCAGCGCCGTACGGACCGCCTCCGAGCCGCTGCGCATCATCTGCAGCGCCAGGAGCGACGACACCGTGGCCAAAGAATTGCCGATGCGGTGATTGGTGTCCTGCAACAGTGCCTCCACCCGCTGCCGCTCGCGCTCGGCACGGGCCCGGGCCTCCTCGATGTCACGGGTACGCTCCGCCACTTCCGCCTCGAGCGCCTCGTTCTGGGTCAGCAGGCCGCGCTGGCGCTGGGTCAGCGTGCTCACCTGCTTTTGCGACCGCATCAACAGCGCATAGGCGAGGATGGCGGCCGCCACCAAAGCCGCGATCAGCGCGGCCACCAGCCCGGTGCGGGTCTGGTCGATGGCGGCGTTGCGGCTCGCCAGCTTGGCGTCTTCCTCGGCGATGAAGTCTTCCAGCGTCGCGCTGACTTCCGCCATCAGGCGGGCGCCCATGCCGGTCTCGGTCAGCGTCTGTGCTTCCTCGCCCCGCTCGGTGGTCACTAGTTCGACCGTCCGGTTCATCTCCGCCATCTTGCTGGAAATATCGCCGGTAATGCTGGCGACGCGGGCACTTTGCCCCTGGTCGTCGGCGGTCATGTCGAGCAGCGTCGCCACCCGGCTGTCGAGGCCGGAGACGGCGTCCCGATAAAGCTGCAGGAATTGTGGATCGGCCGTCAGCATGTAGCCGCGCTGGCTCGCTTCGGCCTGGCTGAGGGCGTGGGTCAATTCGCGCGCGGCATTGCGCACGGCATAGGTCTTGGTGATGTCGTTGAGCTGCCGGTCGATGCCCTGCATGAGCATCAGCGCCGCCACCGCAGCCAGGCACAACAGCCCCAGGGAAACCCAGATGGCCAGGCGCCTCGTCGCGCGCCGGCCCGGCTTGATTGCATCCGATCTCTGCGCCCGGTCGGTCACGACGCTCATCTCCAGCGCCCAATGACGACAGGCCTCGAACGAAGCGCAGCTTTGCCTGTCCCCCGTGGCAGCATTGAGGCCCCCTAGATCAGCGGCCGCAGGCGTTCGCCCGGCCCGTCCCAACCCGCGACGCGGGCCAGTTCGACGGGATCGAGCACCCGGCAACTGCGCCCGAGCCATTCGATGAGACCGCGATTTGCCAGCTTGCGCAATGTCTTGTTGGTGTGAACGATCGAGAGGCCGAGCGTGTCGGCCACGTGCTGCTGGGTCAGCGGGATAAAACCGCTGAACTGGCCGAGACCCACGGCCACCGCGCGTTCGTGCAGGAATGCCAGGAGATAGGCGGCTCGCTCGAGTGCAGTGCGACGCCCCACACTCAGCAAGTGATCGTCCAGCATCCGCTCCTCGCGGGACGCGAGCCAGGTGACGTCGAAACCCAGGCCGGGATGATTGCAGAACAATTCATCGAGCCGATCGCGCTGGAATACACAAAGCACCGCCGGCGAAAGCGCTTCGACCGAGTGGTCCATTTCTCCGATCACCGATCCCTGGAGGCCCACAAGGTCGCCCGGCAACAGATAATTGAGGATCTGCCGGCGGCCATCGTCGAGCACCTTGAAGCGGAACGCCCAGCCCGACAGCAGGGTATAAAGATGCGCGCTGCTGGAGCCTTCGGCGAGAATGACCGAGCCCGCATCGACGCTTATCTCGCTGGTTTTGAAACCGGAAATGAAACTGAGTTCGGCGGGAGAAAAGTCCCGGAACGCCGACAACGGGCGCAACGGACAGTTTTCGCAGGCTACCCTGCGACCTGAAATGGGAAGGAGGAAGTTCACTGGATTTCCTGACGCTTGGAAAGACCGCATTCCAAACGCTGGAGCCGCGCCGCCCGTTCCACATGTCAAAGTTAAATGACAGTTTCCGCGAGCACAGCCATCAAGCGGGTCAACGCGTAGAAAGTCCGCCCATGCATGCCGGCCGCACGGTTCTCATCGTCGAGACCGAATTCATCATCGGACTGGGCATTTCTTCCGTGCTGGAAACGCGCTTTGCCGCGCATCCGGTCGTGTGCCGCAGCGCTTCGGAGGCGTTCGACCGGGCGGCCGAGTGGTCCAGCGCGTCGCTGGCCGTGATCGAGCTGGAATCCAACCGGCCGGATCTGATCGAACTGGCGCGCTCGATTTCGCAGAGCGGCATCCGGGTGCTCGGCCTCAGCGCCGATTCGAGGTTGGCATCCGGCGTGCCGGGATTGCCCGGCACACCCATACTCATAAAGCCGGTCCCGGACGACACCATCGAGGCCGCCATCCGGGATATCGGCGGCTAGAAGCTGTTGCCCGATGTCACCTGGGCGGAAACCGCATCCGGACCATAGTCGGACTCGCCGCTGATCTTGAGCAGTTCAGTGAGGCGGGTGCGTGCGCGGCTGACGCGGCTCTTCATCGTGCCCACGGCACATTCGCAGATCGAGGCGGCTTCCTCATAGGAAAAGCCCGAGGCGCCGATCAGAATGATGGCTTCGCGCTGGTCGTCCGGCAGCTTGGACAGCGCGGCCTTGAAATCTTCAAGGTCCATCGAGCCATACTGGGACGGGTGCACAGCAAGCCTTTCGGTGAAGACGCCGTCGGTGTCCTGCACTTCGCGTCCGCGCTTGCGCATCTGGCTGTAGAATTCGTTGCGCAGGATGGTGAAGAGCCAGGCCTTGATATTGGTGCCCATTTCGAAGCTGGACTGCTTGGCCCAGGCCTTCATGACAGTGTCCTGCACCAGGTCGTCAGCCTTGTCGTGCTTGCCCGTCAGGGAGACGGCAAAGGCGCGCAGGCTCGGCAGGGTTGCGAGCATTTCTCGCTTGAACGAGGTTCCCTCGGCGGCCATGCCGTCACTCCCCGTCCCGGGGCGCGCTCTTGGCGGCCTGGGATTGAGCCTGTTCGGCATTGTCGAGCTTTTCGAGCAGGTCCAGGAGTTGGTTGGGAACCCCCTCGTCCTGCACAGCACCATAGAGCGCGCGCAGACGCGACCCGATGTCCGATGTCGGACCGAGCCCATCTTCCGCCCGCCCCGCCTGCATACGCACACGTTGCTGCGTCACCAGATTATCCTTCTTCATCCTGTATCCCGACCGATCAGCCTGTATCGGCTTGCCCAGTCAGCGAAATGCGCCGAAAATGGAAAAGTTCCAGCGACGGGAACTTTAATTGCAACCCGGCGTTGTGGCCCTTCGTGAGGTTCAGAACCATAAAGCGTCACCTGGGAGTCTTCTTCAATGTCATTGTCCACGCGGATCGCTCCGCATCTGCCGTACCTGCGTCGGTTTTCGCGCGCTGTCACGGGATCACAGACTTCGGGCGATGCGTATGTCGCCGCCACGCTTGAAGCACTGATCGCCGACATCACGCTGTTCCCCGAGGCTTCGAGCGATCGAATCTCGCTCTACAAGCTCTTCTCGGCTTTGTTCACCTCCTCGGCCGTCTCCATCCCCCAGCCAAGCTCCAGCTTTGCCTGGGAAAAGCGCGCAGCAGCCAACCTCGCCAACCTTGCCCCCCGCGCCCGCCAGGCCTTCCTGCTGGTCGCCGTCGAAGGCTTCAACCATGCGCAGGCGGCCGAAATCCTCGGCATCTCCGACGCTGAATTCACCGCGCTCCTGGACGAAGCCTCCAACGATATCTCCCGCCAGGTTGCGACCGAGATCATGATCATCGAGGACGAACCTCTGATCGCCATGGATATCGAGCAGATGGTGGAAAGCCTCGGCCACAAGGTGGTGAGCATTGCCCGCACCCACAAGGAAGCGGTCAATCTGTTCAACCAGACCCAGCCGCGCATGATCCTTGCCGATATCCAGCTCGCCGACGGCAGCTCGGGCATCGACGCGGTCAACGACATCCTCAACACCCATTCGGTGCCGGTGATCTTCATCACCGCCTTCCCCGAGCGGCTGCTGACCGGCGAACGCCCGGAACCCACCTTCCTCGTCACCAAGCCGTTCAATCCGGAAATGGTGAAGGCTCTCATCAGCCAGGCGCTGTTCTTCGACGAAGGCTCGCGCGCCGCGGCCTGATCTGCCGGGACATAATAGAAAAGGCCAGCACGTGCTGGCCTTTTTGCTTTGGAACGGAACTCTTGAACTTGCGCATTCGTTATACCTGCAAGTTCTAATCATGGAGTTTCCCATGCTCTACTATGCGCTCGTCTTTCTCGTGATCGCGCTGATCGCTGGCATCCTCGGCTTTGGCGGTATCGCCGGTGCGTCGGCCGGCATTGCGCAGGTCCTGTTCTTCCTGTTCCTCGCCTTCCTGGTCATCTCGCTCGTCGTGGGCCTGTTCCGCAGGACGTGAAGGAATAAGAGCTGAAGCATCTAAACGGCGCCCCCCCGGGCGCCGTTTTCGCTTATGGGGCCGGAAATAAATCCTCGATCTGGCCGGTCAGCCGGTAGACGGCAAGCCCGATCCACTCGCGCATGGCCGTGGCCGCCGTATCGAAATTGCCGTTAGGGTCGGCAACATCGAGCCACAGGGTCTGGCTTCCGGTGCTGCGATAGTCGGTCGGCCAGGGGATGACATCGACGCCCTGCGCGCGAAACAGCCCCACCGAGCGCGGCATGTGAAAAGCCGAGGTGACCAAGACCGTCTCGCCCGTGCCGGAGCCGATCAGGGCGCGCGTGAACTCGGCATTCTCGATCGTGTTGCGCGACTCGCCCTCGAGCACCAGCCGTTCGTCCGCAATCCCCATGGAGAGAAAGAACCGGCGCGCCGTCTCGGCCTCGCTCTCGGTGTCGCCGGCCAGGAGCCCGCCACCGCCCGACAGCACGATCGACGCCTCCGGATAGCGCCGGGCCAGCCATAGCGTGGTCGTCAGCCGCTCGCCGGCATCGTTGAGCGCCACCGTCTGCCGCGCCGTGCTGGGCCGCGCCTTGGTCGCGCCACCGAGCATGACGATGGCCCGGACGGAGGCAGGCTCCGCCTGCGGCAGCGCGAACCTGTCCTCCAGCGGCTGGATCAGCACGTAGCCAAGACTGGTAAAAGCGCCGAAGCCCACGATCAGCGCGGCCACGCTGAGAGCACCGATCGCCAGCCGGCGGCGGTGGAATGCCACCAGCGCGATGGCCGCGAGGATCAGCAGCAGCACCAGGCTGATCGGCTGCACCAGGAGCCAGAACACTTTCGAGACTGCAAAGAACATGGACCGGCTCACCTCCGTCGGTGCGGGCAAAACCCGCTTTTTCGCTTGCTATCTCACTCGCTTCTGGTTTTCTACCAGACGGTCAAGATTGCCAGCCACAATAAGGCGATCGCCGAGTCAGGAAGGCGCCCAAAAGGGCCAAATGGTGAGCATGAAGCAGGCTGAACCCGTCACCGCGGGGGCATCGCCGGTCGTCGAACTGCGCGATATTCACAAATCCTTCGGTGCGCTCGAAGTGCTCAAGGGCATTTCCTTCACGGCGCGCGAGGGACAGGTGGTCTCCCTCATCGGCTCATCGGGCTCGGGCAAATCCACCCTGCTGCGCTGCATCAACATGCTCGAAGTCCCGGACCGGGGCGACGTGCTGATCGATGGCGAGGCCGTTGCCCTTTCCGGCGATGGCCCGGCCCGCCGCATCGGCGACGAAAACCAGATCCGGCGCATCCGCTCGGAACTGGGCATGGTGTTCCAGTCCTTCAATCTCTGGGCCCACATGACCGTCCTGGGCAATGTCATGGAAGCGCCGCTGGTCGTGCAGAAGCGCGACAGGGCCGAGGTCGAGGCGGAAGCGCGCGCCATGCTCGACAAGGTCGGCATCGGCTCCAAGGCCGACGCCTATCCGGCACAGCTTTCGGGCGGCCAGCAGCAGCGCGCCGCCATTGCCCGCGCCCTCTGCATCAATCCGCGCGTCATGCTGTTCGACGAACCCACCTCCGCGCTCGATCCCGAGCTCGAAGTCGAGGTGCTGCGCGTCATTAAGCTGCTCGCCGACGAGGGCCGCACCATGATCCTCGTGACCCATGACATGGATTTCGCCCGCTCGGTCTCGGACCGGGTCATCTTCCTCCATCAGGGGCTGATCGAGGAGGAGGGCACGCCCGACGAAGTGTTCGGCGCGACCAAATCCGCCCGTCTCAAGCAATTCCTCAATGCTGCCAACCATGCGTGACGACATTGGGAACCGACCCGGAAAACCGGGCGCAATCGCATATGAACCAAACAACCGGAGAACGACCATGAAGAAGACGATGCTGGCCGCCGCGGCGGTCCTGGCTCTCGGCACCCCTGCCTTCGCCCAGGAAACCGTGCGCATCGCCACCGAAGGCGCCTACGCCCCCTGGAACTTCCTCAACGATGCCGGCGAGCCGGCCGGCTACGAAATCGCGCTCGGCAACGCCATCTGCGAAACCGCCGGCCTCACCTGCGAGTGGATCATCAACGACTGGGATTCGATCATCCCGAACCTGCTGGCCGGCAACTACGACCTGATCATGGCCGGCATGTCGATCACCGACGAGCGCCTCGAAACCATCGACTTCTCGGACAACTATTTCCCGCCCGATCCGTCCAAGTATGTCGCCGCAGCCGGCGCCACCCTCGATTTCGCCAACCTCTCGGGCGCCCGCGTCGGCGTTCAGGGCGGCACCATCCAGGCTGCCTATGCCGAGGAAAATCTCGGCGGCGCCAACACCGTCGTGACCTTCGCCACCGCCGACCAGGCCATGGCTGACCTCGCCGCCGGCAATCTCGACACCATCCTGGCCGACGGCGCCTACCTCGACCCGGTCGTGACCGCCTCCAACGGCGCCATCGAATTCGTCGGTGAAGACGTCATGATCGGCGACGGCGTGGGCGCCGGCATCCGCAAGGAAGATGCCGAGCTCAAGGCCAAGGTCAACGAAGCCCTGGCCACGCTCAAGGCCGACGGCACCGTCGACAAGCTCATCGCCGAATGGTTCGACGGCATGGGTCCGTTCTTCGCCGAATAAGCCTTACCGGCTCAATCCTGCCTCTCCCGTTCGCGGGAGAGGCTCAACCGAGACTGCGGCATGTTCGAAGACCTCGCCTTCTGGGTCAGCTACATCACCAATGGCAAGCACCTGACCTGGTACGCGAGTTTCCAGTTCACGATCTATGCCGCGCTGCTGGGCGGCGCCCTCGCCGTGATCTTCGGTCTCACCGGCGCCACGCTCAAGAATTCTCGCTTCGCCGTCCTCCGCCTCATCGGCACAATCTATTCGTCCATCGTCCGCGGCGTGCCCGATGTGCTGTTCTTCCTGTTTTTCCCGCTGGCCTTCGAACAGGCCGTGGAGTGGTTCGTTGCCACCCAGGTCTGTACGCCCGAGAGCATCGCCGCCCAGACTTCGCCCTGGCCGCCCTGCCGTGAAGCCAACTGGTTCCTGGGCACCACCGAATATCTGCTGCTGGCCAGCGTCTCGCTCGGCCTGGTCTATGGCGCCTTCGCCACCAATGTCATCCATGGCGCCATGCGCGCCGTTCCCGCCGGACAGCTCGAGGCGGCGCGCGCCTATGGCATGAGCGCCAGCCAGGTGCTGTGGCGCGTCCATATCCGCCAGATGTGGGTCTATGCCCTGCCCGGCCTCAGCAATGTCTGGATGCTGATCGTCAAGGCGACGTCGCTGCTTTCGCTGCTGCAGATCGCCGATATCGTGCTCTGGGCCGACCGGCTCGGTGCCCCCAATTTCCTGCCCACCGTGGGGCTCGTCCACGACGACTGGCGCTGGCGCTATTACCTCGTGCTGTTCCTCTTCTACATCCTCGTCACCTGGCTCTCCGAGCGCGCCTTCGAGGCCATTATGCGCCGGGCCGGCCGCGGCATCCTCAGCGAGGTGCCCGCCTGATGGAGGCCATCTTCAACGATCTCCAGATCATGCTGCCGGCGGTGATGTTCAACATCTACTTCGCCGCCGCCTCCATCCCGCTGGGCTTCGTCATGGCGGTGTTCCTGGCGCTGGGCAAGGCGTCGAGCAATCCGGTCATCACCCGATTGTCGCGCGGCTATATCTACGCCTTCCGGGGCTCGCCGCTCTTTATCCAGTTCTTCATGTTCTATTCGCTGGCCCTGTCGCTCAACCTGACGGTGTGGAAGCCACTGGGCATTTCTGGCTTCGTGCTGCACCCGCTCTTCATCGGTCCGCTGGTTCTGGTGCTCAACACCGCCGCCTATACGGCGGAGATTTTCTATGGCGCGCTCCGCGCCGTGCCGCGCGGTGCGGTCGAGGCGGCCCGTGCCTTCGGCATGAGCCGCAGCCAGCAGTTCCGCCGCGTCGTCTGGCCCAATCTCATCCGCCTCGCCTGGCCCGCCTATACCAACGAGGTGGTGTTCCTGTTCCACGCCACGGCCATCGTCTATTTCGCCCTGCCCGTGGTTGGCGCACAGGCAGACCTGATGATGACCGCCAAGACCCTGTTCGAGCGCGACTATAATGCCTTCCTGCATTTTTCGGTCGCCGCGCTCTACTTCCTGGCTGTCTCGCTCGTGGTCTTTTTCCTGTTCGGCCTCGTCTATCAGCACCTGATGCGCCATCTGCCGGCCCAGCCGCGGCTGCGCTACGTGCCGAGCTGGTGGCGCTGATCAAGGAGCAGCCATGAAGGTAATCGCCGATCTCTGCATCGTCCCGATGGGCGTCGGGCCCTCGGTCTCGGCCTATATTCGGGAGGTGCGCGAGGTCCTCGCCACCACCGCGCTGACCCATGAAATGCATGCCAACGGCACCAATATCGAGGGCGAGATGAGCGCCGTCAGCGCCGCCGTCGAAGCCTGCTGCCAGCGCTTGCACGAACTGGGCGTGGAGCGCATCTTCTGCACCATGCATTTCTCGACTCGCATCGACAAGCCGCAAGCCATGGCGGACAAGCTTGCTCGCCTCGCCTGACGATTGCCCAAGGCCTCACACAGCATGACCTTCAGACAGCATCATCTCGACCTTGCAGGCGACGCCCCTGGCCAGACCACCACCCTTTACTGGTACACGGTCGGCCCGGACGACGCGCCAACCAAGGTGCACCTCCAGGCCGCGCTCCATGCCGACGAGCAGCCGGGCACCATGGCCCTCCATCACCTCCTGCCCATGCTCCGCGATGCCGATGCGGCGGGCAAGCTCAACGCCCGCTTCGTCATCTATCCCTCGGTCAACCCGCTGGGGCTTGCCACCCGCGTGCAGCGCCGCCATATCGGCCGCTACGACCTCGAAACCGGCGTCAATTTCAACCGCCGCTGGCCCGATCTCTATCCGCAAATTGCCCAAGCCATAGCGGGCAAGCTGACTAGCGACACCGGCGCCAACCTCGCCCTTATCCGTGAGGCTGTCGGCGCCTGGCTCGACGAACAACGGCCGGTGACTGCGGCCCAGCGCCTGCGGCTCCACATCCTCAAATCCGCCTATGACGCCGATATCGTGCTCGATCTCCATTGCGACGACGAGAGCCTCAAGCACATCTTCACCTCGCCGGACCTTATGCCCGGCCTGCAGGACCTGGCCGATCGCATGCAGGTGGCGGCCACCCTCACCGCCGAAGACAGCGGCGGCGGCTCCTTCGACGAGGTCCTGCCCAATCTCTATCGCAAGGCCCAGCGTGCCCATCCGGGCTTCCCCATCCCAATGGGCGCGGAAACGGCGACGCTTGAATATCGCGGCCAGGCCGATACGCACGATGCCGTCGGCGCCGAGGATGCACAGGGACTGTTCGATTTCTTCGCCGGTCGCGGCATTATCGCCGCCTCGCCCGCCCCGGCCCAACCGGCTCCCGGGCCGACGCCGTTCGAGGCGACCGAAGTGCTGCGCGCCGATAGGCCGGGCCTCCTGGCCTATCGCGTCGAGCTCGGGGACAGGGTCAAAAAAGGCGACGTCGTCGCCGACATCATCGCCATGGACGGGCCGGACGCCTTCCTTGCCCGCACGCCGCTCCGTGCCGGTACCGATGGCATCATTCTCTCGCGCGCCAGCGCCAAGTTTGTCGCAATCAACGCTTCGGTAGCCAAGATCGTGGGCAGCGAAATTCTCCCGGCGCGCGCCGGCGGCTATCTCCTGGAAGACTAGCTGGCCAGCGCCTGAGAAGGCTCGATCAGCGCCTGCTTTGGTCCGACAAAGGTTGTCAGCAGGTAAGCGGGCAGATCCGCGCGCGCCAGGGGTCGGGCGAAGTAGAAGCCCTGCAACTGGTGGCAGGCGATTTCCGACAGGAATGCCGCCTGCTCCGCGGTTTCCACCCCCTCGGCGGTGATCCGCAGCTTGAGCGTCTTGGCCATGGTGGCGATGGCACGCAGAATATCGCGCGCGATCGGGTCATTGGTGGACGCCTCGACAAAGGACCGGTCGATCTTGATCTTGTCGAAGGGAAACTTCAGCAGATAGCTCAGCGACGAATAACCGGTGCCGAAATCGTCCATGGCGATGGTGACGCCCAGCGCCCGGATTTCCCCGAGCTTTTCGATCACTTCTTCCGGGTTTTCGATCAGCAGGCCCTCGGTGATCTCGATTTCGAGCCGGTGGGACGCAAGACCTGAATGCCGCAGCGCCTGCTGCACCACCCGGCCGATATCGGAACGCCGGAAATGCCGGGCCGAGAGGTTGACCGCCACGGTCAGGTGATCCGGCCATTCGGCTGCGGCCATGCAGGCCTGGTTGATGGTCCAGTCGCCGATATCGACGATCAGGTCGGACTGTTCGGCAATGGCGATGAATTCGGCCGGAGGCACGAGGCCGCGCGTGGGGTGGTTCCAGCGGATCAGCGCTTCAAAGCCCGTCGGCAGTCCGTCGATGGCACTGACCAGCGGCTGGTAGTGCAGCACCAGCTCGTTGCGGGCAATGGCGCCGCGCAGGTCGGCCTCGATCAACCGGCGCTCGCGCTGCTCGGAATCCATCTGGCTTTCAAAGAAGCGGTGGGTCGAGCGTCCGTCCGCCTTGGCGCGGTAAAGCGCCAGATCGGCATTGCGTAACAGGTGATCCGGACGGATGCCGTCGTCGGGCGCCATGGCAATGCCGACGCTGGCGCCGATCAGGAACATGTCGTCTTCGATGAAGAACGGCTCGCGCATGCGGGCGACAAGCCGCGCCGCCACGGCATCGACATCGGCCTTGTCGCCGGTATCGGGCAGGAGAATGGCGAATTCGTCGCCGCCGAAGCGCGCCGCGACATCGGTTTCCTTCAATTGCGCCTGGATGCGCGCGGCCACTTCCACGAGCAGCCGGTCGCCGATCATATGGCCCTTGGTGTCGTTGACACCCTTGAACTGATCGAGGTCCAGGAACATGGCGGCGAAGGGCGTGCCATAGCGCTCGAGCCGCGCCACGTTGAGCGCAAGCTGTTCGGTGAACCGGGTGCGGTTGAGCAGGCCGGTCAGTGAGTCATGATGCGCCAGCATGGTGATGCGGCGCTCGGCGATCTTGCGGTCGCTGATGTCGGAGCCGGTCCCGAGATAGCCCAGATACTGCCCCGCCTCGTCGAAAATCGGTTTGCCAGTCAGCCGCCACCAGCATTCCTGGGCGCCGGCTGTGATCCGCACTTCCACGTCCTGGAAGGTTTCGCGCGTGGCGATGGCACGCTCGATCTCCCGCAGCAGCGGATCGGACG
The DNA here is from genome assembly GCF_016411825.1 of Devosia sediminis. Classification (GTDB taxonomy): domain Bacteria; phylum Pseudomonadota; class Alphaproteobacteria; order Rhizobiales; family Devosiaceae; genus Devosia; species Devosia sediminis. Next base: position 172,699 of record NZ_JAEKMH010000001.1, on the reverse strand, counting down.
GCGCCGTGACCTGCTGCATGAAATCGAGGAAATCGGCCCCTGTCAGGTCGGCCTCCGTGGCCCCGGTCGCCCGGGTGAAGCCGCCCGACAGCCGGTTGACGGCGCCGGTCTGGTCGATGCCCCAGATCCAGTCCGAGGCAGCCTGTTCGAATTCGCGCAGCAAGAGGCCGATGATCTGCCCCTTTTCCTCGACCAGCATTTCCGAGGCCCGCAGCGCCACGAAGGACGAGGCGTGATTGAACACCACGGTCACGAGAATGAAGGTGAAGCCGCCGATCAGCGTGCCCTGAACAAGAATGTCGCCCGATTGCCCCAGACCGGTCAGCCCGCGCAGCGACCCGACGACGATGGGAATGGTCAGCGCGGCGAGCGCCTGCGGGAAATTGATCAGCGCGATGAGCGAAATGCAGAGCAGGCCTCCCGCCCCCAGCAGCGCGACGGTGCGGATGGCCATGTCCTGGTCGACCGGCAGCATGGAGAGGACAGTCGCCCACAACACCCCTGTCGCCAGCGCCATTAGCACGACCCGTGATGCGGCATCGCTGTCGGCGCGCCCGGCCTCGATCCGCGAGGCCACGATGGTGGCGGAGAAGTGGATGACGTTGATCATGCTCAACAGCGCCGCCAGCAGGCCGAAGACCGGCAGGCCCCAGGTCACGACCATAAAGACGACGGAGACGATCAGAGAGGTGGCCATCAGGGCCGGCGCCATCAGCGCCACCGAGGCCAGTTGATGGCCGAGCAGCTTTTCGCGAACAGCAGGCGACAGGCCGTCCGCGCCTATGGCACGGTCGACAAACCCATTGATCCGGGAAAAAATGGCTCCAGGCGCGGACATAGGTGCATTGTCCGGTATTCGCCTTAAAATTGCGTATTTTTGAAATGCCGCATTGAGCCCGATGCGGTTGCAGTCAATTCGGTCATTTCGATTGGGCTTCGATGTCGATTGATTGCGCCGGGACCAGTCGATCCGGTCCCGGCAATTGCTCTGGCGCCTCAGCCCTGACGCAGACCCCATTGGGCGTGGTCGAGGGCGGTCATCACCCCGCGCAGTTCGGCGAGGCCCTTCATCCGCCCGATGGTCGGATAGCCCGGCTGCGAGCGCCGCCCGAGATCGTCCATGATGTCCTGCCCGTGGTCCGGGCGCATCGGGATTTCCCAATCCTTGCGGCCCTCGGCCTTGCGGCGGCGCTCTTCGGTGAGCACGGCCGCGATGACAGCCACCATGTCGGTGTCGCCACCCAGATGCTCGGCCTCGTAGAAGGAGCCGGCAATCTCCGCGCCGTCGCGCTTGACGTTGCGCAGATGCAGGAAATGCACCTTGGACGCGAACTGCTCGAAAATCGCCGGCAGGTCATTATCCGGCCGGGCGCCGAGCGAGCCGGTGCAGAAGGTCATGCCGTTGGCAGGGCTGTCGACTGCGTCGAGGATGTGCTGGTAGTCCTCGGCCGTCGACATGATGCGCGGCAGCCCGAGAAGGGCAAACGGCGGATCGTCGGGATGGCAGCAGAGGCGCATGCCGAGGTCCTCGGCGACCGGCACGACTTCTTCGAGGAAGGCGACGAAATTGGCGCGCAACTGCTCGCGGCTGATCGCGCCATATTCGTCGAGATGCGCCTGCACGTCCTCGAGCGACATCGACTCGGTCGAGCCCGGCAGACCCATGGTAACGTTGCGCGCGAGCTGCTTCTTGTCGTCGTCGCTCATCTGCTCGAAGCGGCGAGCCGCCTCATCGGCAATGGCATTGGTGAAGTCCGCCGCCGCGCCGGGACGCTTGAGGATATGGATGTCGAAGGCGGCGAAGTCGTTGATGTCGAATCGCATGCACGAGCCGCCATGCGGCACGGTCCACCTGAGGTCCGTGCGGGTCCAGTCCAGCACCGGCATGAAATTATAGCAGATGGTCTCGATGCCGCTCTCGGCCAGGTGCCGCATCGAGATCTTGTAATTGGCAATGTGCTCGCGCCAGTTACCCTTCTGCTTCTTGACGTCCTCGCTGACGGGCAAGCTCTCCACCACGTCCCAGGTGAGGCCAGAATCGCTGCCATCCTTGCGGGTGGCGATTTCCCGGTGCCGCTTGGCGATTTCCTCGGGCGTCCACACCTGGCCATTGGGCACATGATGCAGCGCGCTCACCACCCCGACCGCTCCGGCCTGGGTGATATCGTCAATGGTGGTGAGGTCCTTGGGGCCGAACCATCGCCATGTCTGTCGCAACTTCCGTCTCCGTATCAAAAATCAGTCCAGGCGCCGGCCACGTCAGTCATTGGCCAGGGCAATAAGGGTATCCACGTGGCAGGGCGTGCCTTCGCGGCACCAGCAGGCAAGGTTCTTACCCCCGAGCGCCGCGCGAATATCGTCCCGTGACGGACGGGGCCTCTCGGCCTCGATCTCGCCGCGCAGCCAGCGTCCATGCCGGGCCACCGCCTCGGCCTGCGCCGCATCCTTGCCCAGGCCCGTCTCGGCCATCACCGCATCGATGCTAAACGGATTGCCCCAAGGCCCCGGCCGCGCCACCGACTGCGCCGGCAGGCCATTGAGCGCCCGCGAGATCGCCTGCAGGTCAAAACCCGCGCGCCGCGACAGCACGATGCGCGCCGGCCTCATTTGCGCATCTCGCGATCGTAGACGAACTTCGGCATTTCCCATTTGAAGGCGATGGCCAGCACCCGCAGCGTGAAGCCGATGACGATCGACACGATGACCATCAGGTCCACCGGCAGGCCGGCCATCAGCCCCAGCGAATAGATCACGCCCGTGAGGATCGAAACCGTGGCATAGAGCTCGCCCCTGAAGATCAGCGGAATGTCGTTGCAGAGCACGTCGCGCAGGATGCCACCCGCCGCGCCGGTGATCATCCCCGCCACGATGACGATGATCGGATGCGCGCCGCTCTCGATGCCGATATTGCAGCCGATAATGGTGAAGACCACGAGCCCCAGCGCGTCGAGCAGCAGGAACGGCCACCGGAGCTTGTCCACCACTCGCGCCAGCGCGATCGTCGCCAGCGCCGCCCCGCAGACCAGGAGCACGAGATAGGGGTTTTCCACCCAGACCAGCGGATAGTGATCGAGCAGGATATCGCGGATCGTGCCGCCACCCAGCGCCGTCACCCAGGCGAGAAGGCACACGCCGAACCAGTCCATGTTGCGCCGCCCGGCGGCCAGGGCCGCGGTCATCGCTTCGGCGGTGACGGCAATATAGAAGGCAATGGTGAGCATGGCGGCGTCCTTGCAGTCCCCCGTCGGAACCGGGTTGCCCCGACGGCTTTGTCCCACCAGCATGTGCCCGTCGTGCCAAAGGGAAGCAAGTCCTATGCGCCAGCCCAGCTCCGTCCGCGCGCTCGAAACGCTCAGCCGCGTGCGCCTCTCCGAGAGCTTCTTCATGCGCGATTTCCTCTATTCGGAAATCGCCGTCATCAATGGCTTCACCAACCTGCCCGACGATCCGGACCTCGCCATCGCCGCCGGCGGGCGCCTCTGCGAGGAACTGCTCGAACCCCTGCAGGAAAAGTTCGGCCGCATCTCGGTGCGCTCGTCCTATCGCTCGCCCGAGGTTAATGGCTTCGGCAATGCCAACGGCTTCAACTGCGCCACCAACGAGAAGAATTTCGCCCACCACATCTGGGACCGGCGCGACGCATCCGGCCGCATGGGCGCAACCGCCTGCGTGATCATCAACCGCTTCATTCCCTATTACGAGCGGACCGGGGATTGGGAAGCCATGGCCTGGTGGGTGCACGATCACCTGCCCTATCACCACATGGAGTTCTTCCCCAAGTTCGCCGCCTTCAATCTGCAATGGCGCGAGGACTCGGTCCGCCAGGTCTACAGCATGATCCCGCCCCGTCGCGGCTGGCTGACCAAGCCCGGCATGGAGAATTGGGCGGGACGGCACGCGGAGAGCTACGAGGACCTGCTTCGAGAGGTGGGCTGAGTACATGTCGGCAGACGACCACAGGGTCATTCCCGCGAAGGCGGGAACCTCTGTTTTGACCGTGAACAGAGGTCCCCGCTTTCGCGAGGATGACGGCCCGGTGGTCACGTCTGGCTCCTAGAGAAAATCCGCCCGGTGCGGCGTGAACACGTCGACAAGCCGGCCCTTTTCCAAGGCCACGACGCTATGGACGAGCCCGGATGGCACGATGAAGCTGCCGCCCTGCCCGACCACTTCGACCTTGCCGTCGATGGTCACTTCGAAGCTGCCCTCGGCCACATAGCTCACCTGGATATGCGGGTGGCTGTGCGGCGCGCCCACGGCGCCCTTGTCGAAGCCGAATTCCACCTGCATCAGTTCAGGGGTGTGGATCAGCACGCGGCGGGTATTGCCGGGCCCGAGCGTGGTCCATTCGGTGGCATTGGGTTGCGCGAAAAGCTGCTGTTCAGTCATGTGTCTTACCTCGCGAGCCAGCCGCCATCGACCGGGATGACGGCGCCGTGCATGTAGTTGGAAGCGGGCGCCAGGAGGAACACCGCGGCATCCCCGATATCGCTCGGAACGCCCCAGCGGCCCGCCGGAATACGCCCCAGGATCGCGGCCGAACGGTCCGGATCGTTGCGCAGCGCCTCGGTATTGTTGGTTTCGATATAGCCGGGCGCCACCGCATTCACATTGATGCCCTTGGCCGCCCATTCATTGGCGAGCAGCCGCGTGATCCCCAGCACCCCGCTTTTCGAGGCCGTATAGCTGGCGACGCGAATGCCGCCCTGGAAGCTCAGCATCGAGGCGATGTTGACCACCCGCGCCGGGCGTCCGGCCGCAATGGCCTTGCGGCCGATGGACTGGCAGAGAAAGAACATCGACTTCAGGTTGATGTCCATCACCTGGTCCCAGTCGGCCTCGGTGAAATCCACCGCGTCCACGCGTTTGATGATGCCGGCATTGTTGACGAGGCCATCGATGGGGCCGTGGCTTTCCCAGGCCGCGTCGAACATGGCCTGCGCCGCGCTTGTCGAGCCGAGGTCGGCGCGCATTTCGACGAAATCGGCGCCTTGCCCCGCCATCAGCGAGGCAGTTTCTTCCATGGATGAGCGTCCGACGCCGATCACCTTGCCGCCAGCCCTGCCGATCGAGAGGGCAATGCCCTGCCCGATGCCGGTATTGGCCCCGGTGACCAGAACCGTCTTGCCGCTGAGGCCGAATGCAGACAGGTCCATCAGCGCAGCTCTTCCATCGGCACCTTTTCGGCGTCGGTATAGTCGATATTGTCGCCGGCCATGGCCCAGATGAAGGTGTAGGAGCCGGTGCCGGCGCCGCAATGGATCGACCATGGCGGCGAGAGGATCGCCTGCTCGTTGCGCACGATCATGTGCCGCGTTTCATCGGGCTCGCCCATCAGGTGCACGACAAAGGCATCGGGCTTGAGGTCGAAATAGAGATAGGCCTCCATGCGGCGGTCATGCACATGGGCCGGCATGGTGTTCCACACCGAACCGGGCGCGAACTGGGTGAGGCCGACCACGAGCTGGCAGCTCTTGAGGCTGTTGGTGTACTGATAGATCGAGCGCTCATTGGCCGTTTCGGCGCTGCCCATGTCGAGGCGCTTGGCACCCGACTGCTGCAGCAGCGTCGTCGGATGGCTGGCATGGGCCGGGGCGCTGAGCAGGTAATATTTCGCACCCTCGCCGGCAAAACGCACGTCCTTGCTGCCCATGCCGACATAAAGCATGTCGCGGGGACCGACGGCATGGTCGGTGCCATCGACCGAGATCGTGCCGGCCTCGCCGATATTGACGGCGATCAGCTCGCGACGGTCGAGGAAATTGGCCGTGCCGGTCGGCTTGATCACCTCGAGGGTCAGCGCGCCGCCATGGGGCACGGCGCCACCAACGGCCATGCGGTCGTAATGGGTATAGGTCCAGCGCACCTGACCTGCGGCGAACAGGTCGTCGATCAGGAAATTCTCGCGCAGTTCGCCCGTGCCCATGGCCGCGGCCGTGCTGGGATCGATGGCGAAGCGAATGTCGAATTCGGTGCTCATGAAAAGGTCCTAGTTGGTCTGACTTTGTTCGGCCAGGCGCGCGCGATAGCGATCCTGGCTGCGCGACAGGTGGTCGCGCATCGCCTCGCGGGCGCCATCGGCGTCGCGGGCGGATATGGCATTGAGAATGCGGCGATGTTCGTCGTGGAGGCCCACCTGATATTCGTAGGTGAGCACGCTCTCCGTGCCCCAGGGCGAAGCCACGTCGCACGGAATGGTGCGGCTCCCCAGCGCGTCGAGCACTTCGAGGTAGAATGGATTGTTGGTGGCCGCCGCAATGGCGCGGTGAAACGAGAAGTCGGTCTTGCCGGTCGGATTGCCGATTTTGAGGAGCCGTCCGAACTCGTTCCATGATTCATGGATCGCCGCGACCTGGCTGGTGCTGTGGCGCTGGGCGGCAAGGCCCGCCGACTCGATCTCGATGCCCATGCGCACTTCGAGCACGTTGAGGGCAACGGAGATCTTGTTGGAACGCTCCCCGGCAATGGCGCTGAAGGCCGAGGTGGCCTGCGCCATCACGAAGACGCCCGCCCCCTGGCGCGGCTGCACCATGCCATCGGCGGCCAGGGCCGCTATGGCCTCGCGCACCACTGTGCGGCTGACCCCGAAATGGGTGGTCAACTGACTTTCGGTCGGCAGTTTCTCTCCCGGCCCGAACTCGCCGGCACCGATGCGCTTGCGCAGCGCATCGACCACCATTTCAGCGAGTTTGGGTTTTCGGGCCGGGGGCGAAATGTCGATCAGGGACATGGCACTACCTGAACAGGCTCGGCAGCCACAGCGACAGCGCCGGGATGTAGGTGACGAGACCCAGGACGATCAACCCAGCCAGGTAGAATGGCCAGACGCTCTTCATGGCGTCCCACACCGATATCTTGGCCACGGCAGCGGCCACGAACTGCACCGGTCCCAGCGGCGGCGTGTTGAGGCCGATACCCAGGTTGAGAATCATGATCACGCCGAAATGCACCGGATCGACACCGAAGGCCGAAACCATGGGCAGGAAGATCGGCGTGGTGATGACGATCAGCGGTCCCATGTCCATGAAGGTGCCGAGCAGAAGCAGCATCACGTTGATGAGCAGCAGCACCATCAGCGGATCGCTGGTGAGTTGCGAGATCGCTTCCGTCAGGATCGGCGCCACCCGCATATAGGCCATCAGCCAGCCGAACGAGGCGGCGGCGCCGATGATGAACAGCACCATGGCCGTGGTCCGCACCGCGCCGGTGACGCAATGCACGAATTCCCGCCAGCCCATGCTGCGATAGACCAGCAGCGTCACGAGGAAGGCGTAGATGACGGCGATGCACGAACTCTCGGTCGCCGTGAAAATGCCCGAACGCACGCCGCCAAAGATGATGGCAATCAGCAGCAGGCCGGGGATCGAGATCAGGAAATACTGGAACGCGCGCGAGAAGCCGGGGAAAGGCTCGGTCGGATAGCCGCGCTTCACCGCCACGATATAGGCGGTGACGCTCAGCGCCGCTGCCAGCAGCAGGCCTGGGATGATGCCGGCGGTAAAGAGGTCGGCGATGGAGATGCGTCCACCACCCGAGAGCGAGTAGATGATCATGTTGTGGCTGGGCGGCAGCAGGAGGGCGATCAGCGCCGCCATAGAGGTGACGTTGACGGCATAGTCGGCGCCATAACCGCGCGCCTTCATCTGCGGGATCATGATGCCGCCCACCGCCGCCGCTTCCGCCACGGCCGAACCGGAAATGCCGCCGAACAGTGTCGAGGCTGCGACATTGACCTGACCAAGGCCGCCGCGCACATGGCCGATCAGCGATCCCGCGAACTGGATGATACGGGCCGCAATGCCGCCGCGCATCATGAGGTCGCCGGCGAAGATGAAGAAGGGGATAGCCATCAGCGTAAAGGCGCTGACGCCGGAATTGAGCTGCTGGAACACCACGATGGCCGGGCGACCCAGATAGACGACGGTGGCAAAGCTCGCGATGCCGAGACAGAAGGCGATGGGCGTACCCACCAGCATGAGCGCCGTGAAGACGCCGAAGAGAATCCAGTATTCCATTTCGTCCTCAGTCCGCCGTCACGGTGGCGTCGGTTTCGACGTCGTCGACATTGTCGCCGGCAGCCCGTCTCAGCAGGCGCTCGAGCGAGAACAGGCACATCAAGACGCCCGACAACACGATGGGAAGATAGGTGAAGGTCTGCGGCAGGCCGAGAACCGGGATGCGCACGCTCCAGCCACGCAGGGCGAGCTCGCCGCCGTAATAGACCATGCCGAAAGCGAAGGCGAAGATGGCGATGTCGCTGATGGCGCGCAGCCAGGCCTTGCCGCCCCTCGGCAGCACGTAGAGGAGGACGTCAAAGCCCATATGGAAGTTTTCACGCACGCCCACTGCGGCGCCCAGGAAAATGAACCAGCTCATGATCATGATCGAGCCGGACTCGGTCCAGGCCGGAGATGCATTGACCACGTAGCGCATGAAGACCTGATAGGCGACGATGATGGTCATGGAGACCAGCCCGATACCGGCGACCCAAAGGGCAGCGGTCGAAAGCGCGTGCAAGGCACGGCTGAACGCCAGAAGGCCATTTCTCATAGGAAGTCTCCTCAAGACGAACCGGGCCGGCTGCGAGCCGGCCCGGACGCTGGTCAGTCGCGAGCCTTAGCCCTCGGTCGCCTGGATACGGGCAACCAGGTCCTGCAGGGCCGGATCGGTGACATACTTCTCGTAGACCGGCTTCATCGCATCGATGAAGGGCTGCTTGTCGACTTCGTTGATCTCGGCGCCGAGCGCTTCGACCTTGGCCTTGGATTCCACTTCCTTGGCGGTCCAGAGCTCACGCTGGTAGGCCACCGACTCCTTGGCGGCTTCGCGCATGGCAGCCTGGTCTTCCGGAGTAAGGCCATCCCAGATGACCTTGGAAACCACGAGGACTTCCGGAACCATCAGGTGTTCGTCGAGCGAATAGTACTTGGCGACTTCGGCGTGGCCGGCAGTGTCATAGCTCGGATAGTTGTTCTCGGCGCCGTCGATAACGCCGGTCTGGATACCCGAATAGACTTCACCATAGGGCATCGGCGTGGCATTGCCGCCAAGGGCCGCAACCATGTCCACGAAAATGTCCGAGCCCATGACGCGGAACTTCATGCCTTCCATGTCGGCCAGCGACGTGATTGGCTTCTGGCTGTTGTAGAACGAACGGGCGCCGCCGTCATAGAAGGCCAGTGCAACAACATCGACAGCGTCGAAGGCGGCGAGGATTTCTTCGCCGATCGGACCGTCGAGCACGTTGTGGAAGTGCTCAGCCGAGCGGAAGATATAGGGCAGCTGGGTCACGGTCGCGGCCGGAACCTGGGTGCCGAAGGCGCCGATCGAGATACGATTGAGGTCGATCACGCCGAACTGGGTCTGCTCGATCGTGTCCGCTTCCTGGCCGAGCTGGGCCGAGTGGAACACTTCGACCGAATAGCGGCCATCGGTCTTTTCCGAAAGAAGCTCGCCGAACTTCTTGACGGCTTCGACGGTCGGATAGCCATCGGGATGGGTATCCGAGGAGCGCAGCACCGTCTGGGCGCTGGCGGCAGACATCATAAGGCTGGTTGCGACGACGGCGGCAGCCGCCATCTTAGGCAGATGAAACATGGTAGTCCTCCCAAAAGGTCCCTTGCGGCGCCGGGGTCCCACCCCCTTGCCGCCCGACCCGGTTTTCGTTCGCCGATCCACGGGTCTTGCGTAAACTGGTATGGAAGAAGAAGTGACAAGTCAACATACAATAAATGGTATGTTGTATGATGACTTTTGACGAAGAACCCCGGGGCTGACCCCGGGGTTTTGCTGTTCATCAAAGGGGTCCAGGACCCCCTCCGGTTAGATGTGGATGGCCCCATCGCCGAGCGAAAGCGCCGCCTCGCGGATGGCCTCGCTGAGCGTCGGATGGGCATGGGTCGTGCGGGCGAGGTCTTCCGAGGCGCCCGAAAATTCCATAAGCGTTACAAGCTCATGGATCATTTCGCCGGCATTCTTGCCCACGATATGCGCGCCCAGAACGCGGTCGGTATCGACATCGGCGAGGATCTTCACGAAGCCCTGCGTCGCCAGCATCGCCTTGGCGCGACCATTGGCCGTAAAGGGGAATTTCCCGATTTTGTAATTCACGCCCTCGGCCTTCAATTCGTCCTCGGTCTTGCCGACCGAAGCGACTTCCGGATTGGTGTAGACCACCGCCGGGATGGCCGCATAATTCACGTGCCCCGCCTGCCCTGCCAGGATTTCGGCCACGGCAATGCCTTCGTCCTCGGCCTTGTGGGCGAGCATCGGACCGGTGATGACGTCGCCAATGGCGTAGATGCCATCGACCGAACTCTTGTAGTGCGCATCCACGCGCACGCGGCCACGCTCGTCCAGCGCCACGCCGGCAAGGTCGAGGCCAAGGCCCTCGGTGAACGGCTTGCGGCCGATGGCGACCAGCGCCACATCGGCGTCGAGCAGTTCGGCCTCGCCGCCCTTGGCGGGCTCGACGCGCAGCTTGAGCGAGCCGTCTTCCTGCTTGTCGATGCCCGCGACCTTGCTCGAGAGCTTGAACTCCATTCCCTGCTTTTGCAGCATGCGCTGGAACTGGCGAGCCACTTCGCTGTCCATACCGGGCAGGATGCGGTCGAGATATTCCACCACGGTGACCTGGGCGCCAAGGCGCATCCAGACCGAGCCAAGCTCGAGGCCGATGACGCCGGCGCCAATGACGACCAGCTTGTTCGGGACCTGGTCGAGGACGAGGCCGCCGGTCGAGGTGACGATCTGCTTCTCGTCGATCTCGATGCCCGGCAGGTTGGCCGAAACCGAACCGGTGGCGATGACGATGTTCTTGGTGGCGATTTCCTGCTGCGCGCCGCTCTGCGGCGTCACCAGCACCTTGCCGGCCGACGGGATCGATCCGATGCCGCGGAAGACGGTGATCTTGTTTTTCTTGAACAGGTAATCGACGCCGCCGACATTGGAGGCGACGGTCTCGGCGCGATGGTTCTGCATCTGCTTGAGGTTGAGCACCGGGGCCGGAATGTCGATGCCCATAGCCTTGAAGCCATGGCCCGCTTCCTCGAACAGTTCGGAAGCATGCAGCAGCGCCTTGGAGGGAATGCAGCCGATATTGAGGCAGGTGCCACCGAGGGTCGGCCACTTCTCCACAACGGCCACCTTCATGCCAAGCTGCGCTGCGCGGATGGCGCAGACATAGCCGCCCGGGCCCGAGCCGATGATGGTAAGGTCGAATTGGTCAGCCATTGTCTTGCCTCAGCGAAGTTGTCAGCGCTGCTGCGCGAGTGCGACACGCACAGCCAGCGCCAGGAATGTAATGCCGGTGACCCGATTAAACCACCGGCCGAAACGGAAAAAGCCCTGCCGCACCGAAGGGGTCGTAAAGAAAACCGAGACCAATGCGAACCAGGCAAAAAGCATGAGGCTCATGCTGCCCACATAAATCACCTTCACTTCGCCCGCCGTCCGAACCGACACCAGCGAGGTGAACAGCGCGAGGAAGAACAGCACGGCCTTGGGATTGAGCAGATTGGTGAGGAAGCCGAGCGCAAAGGCCGCCATGTCGCCCTTACGGGCCGGAGCGCCATCGCCCACCACGGGCGGCTGCGGCGGTGGGCTGCGCAGGGCCGAGATGGCAAGCCAGACGAGATAGGCCGCGCCGGCCCATTTGAGGATATTGAATAAGAGCAGCGACTGCCCGACGATGACGCCGACACCGAGCAGGGTATAGGTGCCGTGGACGAGGATCGAGGTGGCAATGCCGGCCGAGGTCAGCAGCGCCTCGCGGCGTCCATGCACCACCGCCTGCCGCAGCACCATGGCAAAATCGGCGCCAGGGATGACCGCGTTGATGCCAAAGGCCAGCATCAGGCCCAGAAACTCGAACCAGGGAAAATTCATCGCCCGCCACCACCACGAGAAAGCGCGGTAACGGTTACACCAGAGCCGTGCACGGAGCAACGCAGGGTCGGCGGCGCACCCCTGCCGGTTAGGCATGGCCGGGTGCGGTCCGGCCCTAGCGAACGCAAAAAACGCCGGGTCATTCCCGCGAAAGCGGGAACCTCGGTTCGCGACGCTGCAAGGGAAACAGGGGTTCCCGCTTTCGCGGGAATAACGCTGTGTGAGGAGGGCAAAATACCTTGTGTCGTCCCGTTCTTGCGCCGGGGTGACAATCGAGCTTTGGACCAGCCCTAAAACGCCACGCCGACGAACAGCAGCAGGAGACCGATCAGCGAGATCGACCAGATGCCTGAGCGCAACTGCTTGATGTCGATGAAATAGGCTGGGAGGTAAGCCCAGCGCGCCGCGAACCAGATGATCGCGCCCCATTGGGTGAGGCCGTCGGAGCGGCCCGAAATTTGGGTCGCCACCGCCAGTGCGATGAAGATGGCATAGGTCTCGAGAAAATTGCTCAGCGCCCGCTGCGCCCGCACGGTCCACTTGTTGGGTGGGCGCTCATTGTCGCGCTGGCTATTGGCATGGGCAACGCCATAATCCATCCGGTAGAGGGTCGACTGCACGCCGAGATAGGCAAAGGCCAGGACGGCGCTCCAGATGAGGAGCGTGAGTTCAATGCTCATGTCAAAATCGCTGTGTTGGGAAGAGAAGGGTTAGTCGCAGCCGACCAGTTCGAAGGCATCGCCGGGCGAAACGTCGCCGTCCCACTCATCCTGGCGGTAGCTGGAATACCAAAGGCTGACGGATAGTTGCGGCAGGATCACCTGTTCGGGCGCTGCCGAGCCGCGTTCGGAACTGAGGAATGTTACCTTGCCGTCATAGATGCCGTAGATGGAGGGATTGCTGTCTTCGGTGAGGAAGGTGCAGGTCTCGGCGCCTTCTTCGCCGCTGCACGGCCCGGAAATGGACCAGAGCGGCGCGCCGAAGCCGTTGGGTACGCTGACGCCACCGTCAATGGTCACGCCGGAATTGGGCAGTTCGATATAGAAGGCCGCCGTCTGGTTGGGCGCACCGAATTGCGGCACCTGCGTGAATGTCAGCCACCAGGGTGCATCGGGTTGCTTGTAGCGAGCATTGTAGAGCGTGCACTCACCGGCAGTCGAAGGCAGGACGACGGCAAGTGACAGGGCAATAATCAGCGGCAGGCGCATGTAAATCTCCCCAAGATCGCTGCAGATTAGCGCGGCTGCGGGAAGTCTGACCAGTCCCCGGACGGGTCAGGATGCAGAAATATCCTGTGCCCGCTTGAGGATGTCGGGCAGTTGCTGGTCGATGTCGAGGCTTTCGCTCTGGACCTGTTCGAGAAAGGTGCGGCAGAAGCTGTCCTTGTCCGGCGCCTGGTTATAGGCGGTCATGATCTGCGTGCCGCCATAGGTCTCTGCAGCCTTTTGCTGGCCTTCGACCCCGCCGCCCAGCCGGGCGATCACCCGGTCGGCCAGGTCCAGATAGCCGATATTCCTGAGATACCAGTTGGCTGCCGCGTCCTTATAGGCGCCGTCGAGCCCCGTGGTTTCGTAGCAATGGGTGCTCATCACCTCGACAATGGCTTTGGAGCCATGGAAGGCCATGAGTTCGCCTATGAGGTCGACGTCGGCCTGGTCCTGTGCCGCGACGGGGAGCGGCAGGGCGAGGACCAGCACGGTCAGAATTCTAGGTGCGCGCAACGCATCACTCCGTAACTTCGGCTCTGCATAGCGGCATAATTCGCTAACACATTGTTACCGCCAGCCATCGCGCCGGTCACCTTAACGTCAAATACGAGAGAGGCCCGCGATGCGGGCCCCTCAAGACAGCAAAACTGTGGCGACTTTAGAGGTCGAGCACGAGGCGCTCGGGCGCCTCGAGCGATTCCTTGACGCGCACGAGGAAGGTCACGGCTTCCTTGCCATCGACGATGCGGTGATCGTAGCTCAGCGCCAGGTACATCATCGGACGGATGACGATCTGGCCGCCGACCACGACCGGACGCTCCTGGATCTTGTGCATGCCCAGGATGCCAGACTGCGGGGCATTGAGGATCGGTGTCGACATCAGCGAGCCATAGACACCACCATTGGAGATGGTGAAGGTGCCGCCCTGCATGTCGGCCATGGAAAGCTGACCATCACGGGCCTTCTTGCCGAGATTGCCGATTTCCTTTTCGATCTCGGCAATCGACATCTGGTCGGCATTGCGCACGACCGGAACGACGAGGCCCTTGTCGGTGCCGACGGCCACGCCGATATGGGCGTACTTCTTGTAGATCAGGTCATCGCCGTCGATCTCGGCATTGACGGCCGGGATTTCCTTGAGTGCGTGCACCACGGCCTTGGTGAAGAAGCCCATGAAGCCCAGCTTGACGCCATGCTTCTTCTCGAAGAGCTCCTTGTAGGAGTTGCGCAGGTCCATCACCGGCTTCATGTCCACCTCGTTGAAGGTGGTGAGCATGGCGGCGGTGTTCTGCGCGTCCTTGAGGCGGCGGGCAATGGTCTGGCGCAGGCGGGTCATCTTGACCCGTTCTTCCTGGGCAGCATCGTCAGCCGAGACCGGGGCGCGCGGCGCGGCCGGAGCCTTGGCAGCAGCCGGGGCTGGTGCAGGAGCGGCAGCGGGTGCAGCGGCAGGAGCCGAAGCGGCAGCGGCCGGCCGAGCCAGCGAGGCGAGCACGTCTTCCTTGAGCACCTGGCCCGACTTGCCCGAACCCGCGATATTGCCGGCATCGAGATTGTTCTCGTTGATCAGCTTCTGGGCCGAGGGCGCGGGAGCGCGGTCGGTGCCAAAAGTGGGGGCGGCCGGCTTGACCGGTTCGGGACCGGCGGCATTGGCGGCAGGCACTTCGGCCTTGGCCGGAGCCGGGGCAGCGGCAGGCGCCGTGGCCGTTGCGCCGGCGCCAACGCCGATGGCGCCGAGGAGAGCGCCCACATCGACGGTTTCGCCCGGCTGAGCAGCGATGGCTTCGAGCACGCCGGCGGCGGGCGCCGGGACTTCGATAGTGACCTTGTCGGTCTCGAGCTCAACGATGGGCTCGTCGGCGGCGACGCTGTCACCCACCTTCTTGAACCACTGGCCGATGGTGGCCTCGGTCACGCTTTCACCCAGGGTCGGGACGCGGATTTCTGTCGACATTGAAAATTGTCCTTCTTGTTCGGGTTACTGCGCGAACGCGTCGTCGAGGAACGCCTGGAGCTGTTCCAGGTGCACGCTCATGCGGCCGGTGGCCGGCGAGGCGGCAGCGGCGCGACCGACATAGCGGACACGCTGGTTGCCACGACCCATCTGGTCGAACACCCATTCAACATAGGGCTGGATAAAGGCCCATGCACCCATGTTGCGCGGCTCTTCCTGGCACCAGACCACTTCCGCATTGGGGAAGCGGCTGAGTTCGTCGAGCAGCGCCTTGGCCGGGAACGGGTAGAGCTGTTCGATGCGCAGGAGATAGACATCGTCGATGCCCTTCTTCTCGCGGTCTTCGAGCAGATCATAATAGACCTTGCCGGTGCAGAGCACGACGCGGCGGATCTTCTCGTCGGAAGCCAGCTTGATCGTGGTCTTGGGCAGGCCCGGGGCCTCGGCATCGTCCCAGAGGAGACGATGGAAGACGCTGTCCGGACCCAGTTCCACGAGGCCAGAGACGGCACGCTTGTGGCGCAGCAGGCTCTTGGGGGTCATCAGGATCAGCGGCTTGCGGAAGTCGCGCTTCAACTGACGGCGCAGGATGTGGAAGTAGTTGGCCGGCGTCGTGCAGTTGGCGACCTGCATATTGTCTTCAGCGCAAAGCTGCAGGAAGCGTTCCGGACGCGCGGAAGAGTGCTCCGGCCCCTGCCCTTCATAGCCATGCGGCAACAGCATCACGAGGCCCGACATGCGGAACCACTTGCGCTCGCCCGAGGAGATGAACTGGTCGATGACGACCTGCGCACCATTCACGAAATCGCCGAACTGCGCTTCCCACAAGGTCAGCGCCTTGGGCTCGGCCAGCGAGTAGCCGTATTCAAAGCCCAGCACCGCCTCTTCCGAGAGCATGGAGTTGATGACCTCGTAGCGCGACTGGTCGGGCGAGAGGTTGTTGAGCGGCGTATAGGTCTTGCCGTCCACCTGCTGGTCATTGAGGACCGAATGGCGCTGGCTGAACGTGCCGCGTTCGCAATCCTGGCCGGACAGACGCACCGGATGGCCTTCCATGACCAGGGTGCCGAAGGCCAGGGCCTCGGCGGTCGCCCAATCGACGCCCTCGCCGCTCTCGATGATGTTGAGGCGATTGTCCATGAAGCGCTTCACCGTCTTGTGGACGTTGAAGTCGGGCGGGACCTTGGTGAGCTGGGTGCCGATGGCGACGAGCTTGTCGAGATCGACGCCGGTCTCGCCACGACGCGGACCTTCGTCCAGCGCCGGCTTGAAGCTCTTCCACTGGCCGTCGAGCCAGTCGGCCTTGTTCGGCCGATAGTCCTGGCCGGCCTCGAACTCGGTCTCGAGCTTGGCCTTCCAATCGGCCTTGAGCTTGTCGACATCGGCCTGGTTGACCAGACCCTCGCCGATCAGCTTTTCCGAATAGAGTTCCAGCGTGGTCTTGTGGCTCCGGATCTTGGAGTACATGAGCGGCTGGGTGAAGCTGGGCTCATCGCCTTCATTGTGGCCGAAGCGGCGATAGCAGAACATGTCGATGACGACGGGGCGGCCGAACTTCTGGCGGTACTCGACAGCCACCTTGGCAGCAAACACCACCGCTTCCGGATCATCGCCGTTCACGTGGAAGACCGGTGCCTCGATCATCTTGGCAACGTCGGTCGGGTACGGCGACGAGCGCGAGAACATCGGGCTCGTGGTGAAGCCGATCTGGTTGTTGATGACGAAGTGGATCGACCCGCCGGTGCGGTGCCCCTTGAGGCCGGAAAGCCCCAGACACTCTGCGATGACGCCCTGGCCGGCAAAGGCCGCATCGCCATGGATCAGGAGCGGCAGGACCATGGAGCGGTCCGGCTTGCCTTCGGTGGCGATGTCGATGAGCTTGTGCTCGGGCGAAATATGCTGGTCCTGCTTGGCGCGCGACTTGCCCAGCACCACCGGATCGACGATCTCGAGGTGGGACGGGTTGGCGGTCAGCGACAGGTGCACCTTGTTGCCGTCAAAATCGCGGTCTGAGGAAGCACCCAGGTGGTACTTCACGTCGCCCGAACCCTCGACGTCGTCGGGGTAGAAAGCGCCGCCCTTGAATTCGTGAAACAGGGCCCGATGCGGCTTCTGCATGACCTGGGTCAGGACGTTGAGACGGCCGCGATGGGCCATGCCCAGCACGATATCCTTGATGCCCAGGGCGCCGCCGCGCTTGATGATCTGCTCGAGCGCCGGAATGGTCGCTTCGCCGCCATCGAGGCCGAAACGCTTGGTGCCGGTATACTTGACGTCGAGGAATTTTTCGAAGCCTTCAGCCTCGACCAGCTTGGAGAGAATGGCCTTCTTGCCTTCGGCAGTGAAGGTGATTTCCTTGTCCGGCCCCTCGATGCGCTCCTGGATCCACTGCTTGGCTTCGGGATCCGAGATATGCATGAACTCGATGCCGACAGTGCCGCAATAGGTGCGCTTGAGAATGGCCAGCATCTCGGGGACGGTGGCGTATTCGAGGCCCAGCACGTTGTCGATGAAGATCTTGCGGCCGTAATCGGCCTCGGTGAAGCCGTAGCTTGCCGGATCGAGTTCGGGCGCCGGATCGTCGGTCTTCAGGCGCAGCGGGTCGAGATCGGCATGCAGGTGCCCGCGCATGCGATAGGCACGGATCATCATGATGGCGCGGATCGAATCGCGGGTGGCCTGCAGCACATCGGCAGCGGCGGGCGCCGGCTTGCCCTCGGCAGCGGCCTTCTTGCCCGCAGCCTTTTCGACCTTCAGGGCCACCTGGCCCCAGTCGCCATCCATGGCGCTGACCAGATCGCCACCCTCGGCGCGCGGCCAGTCCTTGCGGCCCCAGCTCGGGCCGTCGGCGCTCTTCTGGGCCTCGGCCTGGCTGTCGTCGAGCCGGGAGAAGAAGCTCGACCAGGTCGGATCGACGCTGGAAGGATCAGTCTTGAACTGGGAGTAAAGTTGCTCGATGTAGTCGGCGTTCCCCCCATAGAGGAACGAGGTCAGCAAGAACGTGTCGTTCTTTTCCTGTCGTGTCATCGCTTTGTGTCGCAGGACCTTGCGCCCTGCCATCCTTCTCAACGAACCGGCCAAGCCGGTTTCATGCGGTCCCTGAATTTTGTGCGGATACTGACCGCTTATCCTTAGTATCCTGTTAAGTGTAGCGACCCCTGAGCAGGGCCGCGGCTCGTATAGATTTCCAGTCGTTGCCGACCCGTTCGGCGTGGCAGCCTAGCCTGTCCGGCCGACGCGGTCCCGATTAACACCGAACCGTGACCGAAGCGCGACCGACATTGGTCGCAGATGGACGATTCTGGCCCTTTGCGTCCAGTCCGTCTTGTCTTTTTGAACACCCCCTCCCTACCTTCGCTCAGGCTCACGGCCAAGCTTCGGTACCTCCCCTCGAGGGGGAGGGTGAAAGGGGTGCGGATGAGCATGATCTCACCCCGAACTCCGCGCCGCCCTCGGGCTCGACCCGAGGGCCAGTCGGCTGATCCCCCACTTAGCCTCCCCCTGAAGGAGGGGAAGGGACAGTGTGGCGTATGACGCTCGATAGTGCCCCATCCACGATGTATCCCTCCCCCTATCAGGGGGAGGCTAGGTGGGGGTATTCTCGTTAGCCTTTAAGCACTTCCACCAGGGTCTTGCCGATGCGGGCCGGCGAGGACGAGACCTTGATGCCGGCCGCTTCCATGGCCGCGATCTTTTCTTCCGCGCCACCCTTGCCACCGGAAATCACGGCACCGGCATGGCCCATGGTGCGGCCTGCCGGAGCGGTACGACCGGCGATGAAACCGGCCATCGGCTTCTTGCGGCCGCGCTTGGCCTCGTCGATCAGGAACTGCGCCGCTTCTTCTTCGGCCGAGCCGCCGATTTCGCCGATCATGACGATAGACTTGGTGGCTTCATCGGCCAGGAACATTTCGAGCACGTCGATGAATTCGGTGCCCTTGACCGGGTCGCCGCCGATGCCGACAGCGGTGGTCTGGCCGAGACCTTCATTGGTGGTCTGGAACACTGCTTCATAGGTAAGCGTGCCCGAGCGCGAAACAATGCCCACCGAACCCTTGGAGAAGATCGAGCCCGGCATGATGCCGATCTTGCATTCTTCCGGGGTGAGGACGCCGGGGCAGTTCGGCCCGATCAGGCGGGACTTCGATTTTTCCAGCTTGGCCTTGACGCGGACCATGTCCATGACCGGCACGCCTTCGGTGATGCACACGATCAGCGGGATTTCCGCGTCGATGGCTTCCTCGATGGCGGCAGCGGCACCCGGAGGCGGCACATAGATGACCGAGGCATTGGCGCCGGTCTTTTCGCGGCCTTCGGCAACGGTGGCGAAAACCGGCAGGGTGGCCGAGGCGTCGAGGCCCGAGGTCCAGACTTCGCCAGCCTTCTTGGGGTTCACGCCGCCCACCATCTGGGTGCCGAAATAGGCCAGTGCCTGTTCGGTATGGAAGGTACCGGTCTTGCCGGTGAGGCCCTGCACGAGAACCTTGGTGTCTTTGTTGACGAGAATGGACATGTGTTTCTCTTCCGTCTCTGGGCGCTGAGGCCCGTATTCAAGCCCGCCGCAGCGGGTGGTGTTACTGTTCGCTCGAAGCGGATTTGGGCGTGATGATGGTGAGCTGGAGCACGAAGCTCTCGCCGTCCCAATGGGTCGCGAGCAGGGACTGATCCTCGCCGGTGCCCGAGAGGCTAGCATAGTGGGCGCCGCTCTCGGTGACGACTTCACCTTCGTAACGGTCGAGTGCGGCCAGCGCCTCGATCACCGCCTTGCCATTGCCGGCGGGCTCCATCAGATCGAGCCGGCAATAGCCCAGCGTCGCATCCGGATAGCTTTCCACCAGCACGAAGATGTCGCCCCAACCCATGACCGGAATGTCACGGCTGGCGCTGAACTGACGAATGAAGGGGCTTTCGCCCTGCTCGTCATAAGCGTCCCAACCGGCGGCGATGGCTGCATCCAGGGCGCCCTCGCCACCGCGCGCGAAGGTCTCGCACACTTCCAGCGCCGCCACGGCCTCATTGGCCGCGGAAGCCTTGGTCTTGGTCTGGGCCAATGCCGGCGTTGCCAGCAGCGCCAGACCCGTGACGAGAGCGAGGCCCAAGCGCATCGCCTTAGCCCTGCACTGCCTTGACGATCTTCTGGGCCGCGTCGTCGAGGTCATCGGCCGAGATCACGTCGAGGCCCGAATTGTCGAGGATTTCCTTGCCTTCCTTGACGCGGGTACCTTCGAGGCGAACCACCAGCGGCACCTTGAGGCCGACTTCCTTGACCGCGGCGATCACGCCCTCGGCAATGACGTCGCAGCGCATGATGCCGCCGAAGATATTTACCAGAATGCCCTTCACGGCCGGATCGGCGGTGATGATCTTGAAGGCCGCAGTGACCTTTTCCTTGCTCGCGCCGCCGCCGACGTCGAGGAAGTTGGCCGGCTCGGCGCCGTAGAGCTTGATGATGTCCATGGTGGACATGGCCAGTCCCGCGCCATTGACCATGCAGCCGATATTGCCGTCCAGCGCCACATAGGCGAGGTCGTACTTGGAGGCTTCGATTTCCTTGGCGTCTTCCTCGGTGAGGTCGCGCAGCGGCTTGAGCTCTTCGTGGCGGAAGGATGCGTTGTTGTCGAACGAAACCTTGGCGTCGAGGACGCGCAGCCTGCCGTCCGTCATGACGATCAGCGGGTTCACTTCGAGGAGGCTCATGTCCTTCTCGGTGAAGGCCTTGTAGAGGATTGGGAACAGCATCTTGCCGTCATTGGCAGCGTCGCCGTCGAGGGCCAGCGCCGAATTGATCTTGGCAACGTCGGCCTCAGTGACACCGGCAACCGGGTCGATGGCGACGGTGATGATCTTCTCGGGCGTATGCTCCGCCACGGCCTCGATATCCATGCCGCCTTCGGTGGACACCACGAAGGACACGCGCGAGGTGGCGCGATCAACCAGCAGCGAGCAGTAGAGTTCGCGAGCAATGTCGGCGCCGTCTTCGATGTAGAGGCGGTTGACCTGCTTGCCGGCGTCGCCGGTCTGCTTGGTCACGAGCGTGTTGCCCAGCATTTCCTTGGCGTTCTTCACCACGTCCTCGACGGACTTGGCGAGGCGCACGCCGCCCTTGGCGTCGGCACCGAGTTCCTTGAACTTGCCCTTGCCGCGGCCGCCCGCATGGATCTGGCTCTTGACCACATAGAGCGGGCCCGGCAGCGACTTTGCCGCAGCTTCGGCTTCGTCAGCCGAGAAGATGGCAACGCCGGAAGCGACGGGCGCGCCATATTCTTTCAGCAGCGCCTTGGCCTGGTGTTCATGGATGTTCATTCAATTCCCCTTGGATGGGCAGACAGAAATCCGGCATTTCTGGAGCCGGAAAGCCAAAAGCCGCTGGGCAGTGCCAGCGGCTTCGAGTGTTTACGCCAGCTTCGGCGCGATCTTCTTACACGCCTCGATCAGGCCCTCAACGGCCGCGACCGACTTGTCGAAGGCTTTTTGCTCGGCGGAGTTGAGCGCGATCTCGACCACCTTCTCCGCGCCACCGGCGCCGATGACAACTGGCACGCCGACATAGGTGCCCTTGACGCCATATTCGCCATTGAGCTGCACCGCGGAGGGCAGCACGCGCTTCTTGTCCTTGAGGTAGCTCTCGGCCATGGCAATGGCGGAGGCGGCCGGGGCATAGAAAGCCGAACCGGTCTTCAGAAGCGACACGATCTCGGCGCCGCCGTCACGGGTGCGCTGGATGATCTCGTCGAGGCGTTCCTTGCTCATCCAGCCCATCTTGACCACGTCGGTCAGCGGGATGCCGGCAACGGTGGAGTAGCGGGCCAGCGGCACCATGGTGTCGCCATGGCCGCCGAGCACGAAGGCATTGACGTCTTCGATCGAGACGCCGAGTTCATCGGCGATGAAGTGGCAGAAGCGCGACGAGTCGAGCACACCGGCCATGCCGATCACCTGCTTGGCCGGAAGGCCGGAGAACTTCTGCAGCGCCCAGACCATGGCGTCGAGCGGATTGGTGATGCAGATGACGAAGGCCTTGGGCGCATACTTGGCGATGCCTGCGCCCACCTGCTCCATCACCTTGAGGTTGATTTCGAGGAGGTCGTCGCGGCTCATGCCCGGCTTGCGCGGCACGCCGGCGGTGACGATGACGACGTCGGCGCCTTCAATGTCCTTGTATTCGGACGTGCCCTTCATCTTGACGTCGAAGGACTGGGTGACAGCGGACTGGGCAATGTCGAGCGCCTTGCCCGGGCCCACACCGTCGACCACGTCGAACAGCACGACGTCACCGAGTTCCTTCTGTGCCGACAGCAGCGCCAGCGTACCGCCGATCTGTCCAGCACCGATAAGGGCGATCTTCTTGCGGGCCATAAGTCCTCATCCCAGACTGCGTTGAATTGGCGCACGTCTTAACCCTAGCAGCGCAGGGGGGCAAGTGAACCCTTCGTCGTAACCGGCAAAACGCCCTTGCCGATGAGCGAAGGGGGTATGCCGGATGGGCATTGGTGAACTCGACCATCTCAGATGGTGCCACATCCATGGCACCCCCTTCTCCCCTTGCGGGAGAAGGTGCCCGAAGGATGGATGAGGGGTTTTGCGATCTCAAACACACGCCGAGTGCGCTGAGAGAACCCCTCACCCGGTTTTTCGCTGAACGCGAAAAACTACCCTATCCCGCAAGGGGTGAGGGGTGGTCCGGTGGCTAGGGCAAAGACGTTTCCGCGCGCCATTCGCGCGTAGCGCTCATGGCCTCCTCGCCTCTGATCGCTTCACTGGAGCGATCAGCCGACGGATGGCTCGAAGTCGCGGAGCCCCTTCTGCAGATACTCCTCCGACTGCATCTCGGTCAGCCGCGAGAGGGTACGCTGAAACTCGAAGGCCGTTTTGTCGTCGGCGCCCAGTTGCTCGAGCGGCACGGCAAAGCTGGCGGCCAGTTTCACCCCGCGGTCGTAAAGCGAGTCGATGAGGAGGATGAAGCGCTTGGCGGCATCCGACTTGGTGCGGTCCATCTGGGGCACATTGTCGAGCACAATGCTGTCGAACTGGTGGGCGATGCGCACGAAGTCGCGCGTGCCGAGCGGCTTCTCGCAGAGATCGGCAAACCCGAAGCGTGCCGCGCCCATGGCCACCAAGGGCACTGGAATCTGCCGGCCGATGCTTTCGACGATACCCGGCGCGCCCCTTTCGCCGCCGGTAATCCTGAGCCACATCTGGTCCATGGCGGCCCTGACATCCGGACCGGTCCCGAAGGCGTAGACGTGCTGCCCCGCGAATTTCAGCCGGCGGTAATCCTGGCTGGAGGGGAGGTCGGCCACGACCGTCTTTTCCTTGAGCAGCGCGATGAAGGGGAGGAAGAGCTGGCGGTTGAGACCGTCCTTGTAGAGCCCGTCGGGAACGACATTGGACGTCGCCACCAGCGTTACGCCGCCGGCAAAGAGCTTTGAGAACAGCCGGTCTAGCAGCATGGCATTGGCAATGTCATGCACGTGGAATTCGTCGAGGCAGAGGACCCGCAGGCCGGACCGGAGGATCGGCTTGGTCACCGCTTCGACCGGATCGGCGTCCTCATCCTTGCCCCGTACCGATTTGCGAAAGGCGGCGATGCCGGCATGAACCTCGTCCATGAATTCATGGAAATGCACGCGGCGCTTCTCGGGGAAGGGCGCGGCCGCATAGAACAAATCCATCAGCATGGTCTTGCCGCGCCCGACTTCGCCGTGGAGGTACAGGCCGCGCACAGCTTCGGCAGGCCTTTCAAAAAGGCCGAAGAGCTTCTTCGGCTTTGCGGCGAGAAGGTCGGCCAGCACCCGGTCGAGTTCGCCTGTCGCTGCCACCTGCGCCGGATCGGGCGTCAGGGCGCCACGGGCGACGAGCTCGTCATAGGCGGCGCGAACGGGGGAAGAGGTTGAGGTGGCCATCGCATCTTCGCGGGCAGTGATCCATTGCCGGGTCATTCCCGCGAAAGCGGGAACCCCTGTTTCTGCCGTTCCAAACAGAGGCCCCCGCCTGCGCGGGGGTGACATCGTGGGTGAGCAATGCGTCGAGAGTGGCCCCGGGTCAAGCCCGAGGGCGGCACGGTGGTGGTGGGGAGCACGGGGTTGGTCAAGCAGAGCCGAAAAGGCTGGCTATCGAGAACCGGAGCGGAGCGTACATCAGTACGTGAGCACCGGAAGCGCAGAAAGCCGGCCTTTGCAGGCCGGCTTCACCAAAACCCTAGCGGGCCATCGAGACGGCCTGGCCGCCGCCCATGGTGCCGATGTAGCGGCCGCCTGAGGGAGCGAGGAAAGCGGCGATATTGCCGTTTTCATCATAGAGCTGGAGCTGCGAGCCCACCTGCTGCCAGCCCGTCACCGAAGCAATCTGCGGCAGAGTGCAGCCCGGCGCGGAGGCGCGATAGTAGTTGGTGCCGGTCTTGGCCGTCAGCGGCAGATTGAGGCGGCAGGTCTGGCCTGCGGCCACGACATTCCAGGCGCCTTCCGGCCCCGTCGACACACCCGTGGTCAGCGGCGCGCCGACCGAGGTAATCGAGCTGTTGGTACCAACACCCGGCGTCGGTGCCGTGGCGACAGTGGTGGTGGTGCTGGTCGTCTGTCCACCCAGAACCGGCTGGCCGGCAAGACCGGGAGCCGGCGTGCCGGTGGCGCCGATGGCCGGCAGCGTGGTCTGCTGCACGGTGGAATTCTGCACCGGCTGCAACTGCTGGGGCGACTGCCCCACGACGTTGAGATTGGCGGTGTTGGTCCGGCTGGACGGGGAACAGGCTGCCACCACGAAGGCGACGGCCACCAGGCCGGCTATGGATGAAGCGCCGCGCTTCCAATCCTGCATTGATCACTCCTGCCGAAATAGGCTTAAGGCATGTTAACACTTGTGGCGGCTTATACCCAAAGCCGCCGTGTGGTTCAATTGCCCGTCCCGCATAACTTCCGCTCTCACACCAATGTGGCTGATTTAGGTTTTCGACGCTTCCATGTCTTTGAGCAGGTCCGTGGCGAGCAGCGTCGCATCCGTCACCTCATCCTCGGGCACTTCCACCACAAACCCATCCGGCCCGAAAATGTTGGGCACGCCGGGCAATCCGCCTTCGCGCGGCTCCATTGGGTGAAAGCCGTGAGCCCGCAGAGCCACCATCAGCACCTGCGCGGCGGAGCGACTTCTGACCTGGACGATAGGCGCGAATTTCATCGAGAACTCCATGTTCCCGATATCGTGACCCACACCATTAACGGGCGCAAGCGCGGGTCAGGTGAAACGCTCGCAAAACTTTGTGCAGCACGGAGGTCCCTGGTGAACTTGCCAAGGCGTCACCGAAGTGTTGCATTGTGAGAAATCCGCCCGGCACGCATTTGCGCACCGTGAGAGCGACATACCCGCCGGAGCAGCGATGGGCGCCTATATTCTCCGCCGTCTCTTGCTGATGATCCCGACCGTGTTCGGTATCATGGCGGTGAGTTTTCTCATTACCCAATTCGCTCCCGGCGGTCCGGTCGAACAGGCGCTGGCCAATCTCTCGGGCCAGAATGTCAACCTCACCGAACGCATCACCGGCAGCGAGGCGGGTGATTTTGCCGCCCAGCCCGGACAGCAAGGCAATGGATCGGGCTATCGCGGCAGCCAGGGCCTGCCACCCGAACTGGTGGAGCGGATCGAAAAGCAGTTCGGCTTCGACAAGCCGCCGCTCGAGCGCTTCTTTTCCATGATGGGCAACTATCTGCGCTTCGATTTCGGCGAGAGCTATTATCGCGACATCTCGGTGATCGACCTCATCCTCGAAAAGATGCCGGTGTCGATCTCGCTCGGGCTGTGGATGACGCTGATCGCCTATGCGGTCTCCATCCCCCTCGGCATCGCCAAGGCCATGCGTGACGGCTCGCGCTTCGATGTCTGGACCTCGACCGTGGTCATCATCGGCTATGCCGTGCCCGGCTTTCTCGTGGCCATAGCGCTGGTGGTGCTGTTCGCCGGCGGCAGCTTCTGGTCGATCTTTCCACTCCGCGGGCTCACCTCTCCCGGTTGGGCGGCCTTTCCATGGTGGCGGCAGATCCTTGATTACTTCTGGCACCTCGTGCTGCCCATCATCGCCATGGGCCTCGGGGCCTTCGCCACCGCGACCCTGCTGACCAAGAATTCGTTCCTCGACGAGATCGGCAAACAGTATGTGGTGACGGCCCGGGCCAAGGGGCTGACCGAGCATCAGGTGCTTTACGGCCACGTCTTCCGCAATGCCATGATGCTGATCATTGCCGGTTTTCCCGGCGCCTTTATCGGCGTCTTTTTCGGCGGCTCGATCCTCATCGAAACCATCTTTTCGCTCGATGGCCTCGGGCTTCTCGGCTTCCAATCCATCGCCAACCGCGATTATCCGGTGGTTTTTGCCACGCTCTACATCTTCTCGCTGCTCGGCCTTGTCATCGGGCTCATCTCCGACCTCGCCTATATGTGGGTCGATCCGCGCCTCGATTTCGAAAGCCGCGACGTATGAGCACGGCGATCGACCTGGCCCCGGAAAAGCCCGCGCTGCTCTCGCCGCTCAACCAGCGACGCCTGGCTAACTTTCGCGCCAATCGCCGCGGTTGGTGGAGCCTCTGGATTTTCCTCGTGATCTTCGTCGTCACCCTTGGCGCCGAATTCATCGCCAATGACCGGCCAATCCTCGTCTCCTACAAGGGCGAGCTGATGGTGCCGGCGCTCGTCGATTACCCGGAATCCAAGTTTGGCGGCTTTTTTGCCACCACCAATTTCCGCGACCCCTTTATCGCCGAGGAGATCGCGGCCAATGGCTGGATGCTCTGGCCTCCCGTTCGCTTCAGCTACAACACCGTGGACAGCTACGTCGCTTTTTCGGGCGCCAATCCGCCGAGCTGGCTGCTGACGCGCGAGCAATTGTGCCAGCGCTATCCGCTGGGCGTCGAGGACCCCAATTGCGTGCCGGGCAATTTCCATTTCCTCGGCACCGACGATCGCGGTCGCGACGTGCTGGCACGGCTCATCTACGGCTTCCGCATCTCGGTGCTGTTCGGTCTCGTCCTCACCGTCGTTTCCTCGGTGATTGGCGTCGTCGCCGGCGCGATGCAGGGCTATTTCGGCGGCTGGGTCGATCTCATCGCCCAGCGCCTCATCGAAATCTGGACCTCGATCCCCGCGCTCTACCTGCTGCTGATCATCTCCAGCGTCATCGCCCCCAGCTTCTGGGTCTTGCTGGGCATATTGCTGCTATTCTCCTGGGTGACCCTGGTGGGCATCGTGCGCGCCGAATTCCTGCGCGCCCGCAACTTCGAATATGTCAACGCGGCGCGCGCCTTGGGCGTCTCCAATCGCGTGATCATGTGGCGGCACCTCTTGCCCAACGCCATGGTCGCGACGCTGACCTTCATGCCCTTCATTCTCTCGGGCTCGGTGGCGACGCTGACCTCGCTCGACTTTCTCGGTTTCGGCCTGCCACCTGGCTCGCCGTCCCTTGGGGAACTCCTGGCCCAGGGCAAGAACAACCTCCAGGCGCCCTGGCTCGGCCTCACCGGCTTTTTCACCATCGCCATCATGATGACCCTCTTGGTCTTCATCGGCGAAGCGGTGCGCGACGCGTTCGACCCGCGGAAGACGTTCAGATGAGCGCCCCTCTCCTCTCGGTTCGCGACCTCTCCGTTTCCTTTGGCCCCCACGAGGCCGTCCGCAATGTCTCCTTCGACATTGCGCCGGGCGAAACGCTGGCGCTGGTCGGCGAGAGCGGTTCGGGCAAATCGGTGACGGCGCTGTCCGTGCTGAAGCTCCTGCCGCCCACAGCCCGGATCGATGGCGACATCCGCTTCGAGGGCGAAAATCTCACCACCGCCACCGAGGCGGCGCTGCGCGCCGTGCGCGGCAATCGTGTCGGCATGATTTTCCAGGAGCCGATGAGCTCGCTCAACCCGGTCCACACCGTCGGCAAGCAGATCGGCGAAGTGCTGGCGGTGCATCAGGGGCTGCGCCGCAATGCTGCCCGCGCCCGGACGCTGGAACTGCTCGACGCTGTCGGGATTCCCGATCCGGCTTCGCGGCTCGACGATTTTCCGCACCAGCTTTCGGGCGGGCAGCGCCAGCGCGTGATGATCGCCATGGCGCTGGCCAATGACCCCAAACTGCTGATTGCCGACGAGCCGACCACGGCCCTCGACGTCACCGTGCAGGCGCAAATCCTCGACCTGCTCAAGACGTTGCAGCGGCAGAACGGCATGGCCATGCTGTTCATCACCCATGATCTGTCCATTGTCCGGCGTATTGCCGACCGCGTCTGCGTCATGACCAAGGGCGAGATCGTGGAAAGCGGGCCTGTCGGCACGATCTTTGCCGATCCGCAGCACGCCTATACCAAGCACCTCCTGGCCGCCGCGCCGCGCGGCGTGCCGCTGGAGCCGGCGCCCGATGCGCGAAAGGTGGTCGAGGCGGCGGAACTCAAGGTCTGGTTTCCGATCCGTCGCGGCCTTTTCCGCCGGACCGTAGGGCACATCAAGGCCGTCGACGGCGTCGACCTCGCCATCCAGAAGGGCGAGACGCTGGGCGTCGTCGGCGAAAGCGGCTCGGGAAAGAGCTCGCTCGGCTATGCCCTGCTCCGACTCATCCCCTCGCAGGGTCGCATCGTGCTGCTCGGCAACGACGTGCAGTCGCGCTCCTGGCGCGCCCTGCGGCCGCTGCGCAAGCATATGCAGATCGTCTTCCAGGACCCGTTCGGTTCGCTGAGCCCGCGCATGTCCGTCGGGCAGATCGTGGAAGAAGGATTGGGCGTCCACTTCCCGCATCTGACCCGCGCCGAGCGCGCCGACAAGGTTGCCGCAGCTTTGCGCGAAGTCGGCCTCGACCCGGCCACGGTCAACCGCTACCCGCACGAATTCTCGGGCGGCCAGCGCCAGCGCATCGCCATCGCCCGGGCCCTGGTGCTGGAGCCCGAACTGCTGGTCCTCGACGAACCCACCTCGGCGCTCGACGTCTCGATCCAGGCGCAGGTCATCGATCTGCTGCGCGACGTGCAGGCGCGGCGGCAACTGAGCTATCTCTTCATCAGCCACGACCTGCGCGTCGTGCGCGCCCTCGCCCACCGGCTCATCGTCATGCGCAATGGCAAGGTCGTGGAGGCTGGGCTGGCCGCCGATGTTTTCGCCGCACCGCGCCAGGATTACACGCGCCAGCTACTGGCCGCCGCGCTCGACATCGTCCCCCCAGCCGCAGACGCATTGCCGTCAGCCCCCCGAACCGACTAACCTCCCATCCGAACACTGCTGTGGAGCTGCATCATGACGCTCGCTTTCAAGCCTACTTCGCTTCTGCTCTCCGGCCTTATGGCGCTGGGCCTTGCCCTGCCCGCCACGGCGCAGACCCCGACCGATGTGTGGACCAATTCCTTCACCCTCGACGGCGAGGCCAAGTATGGCCTCGAATACACACATTTCGACTACGTCAATGTCGACGCGCCCAAGGGCGGCACGGTTCGGCTGGGTGATCTTGGCGGCTTCGACACCTTCAACCCCATCCTGCCCAAGGGCGAAGTGGCGGGCGGTATCGGCCTGCTGTTCGAGACGCTGATGACGCCGTCCCTGGACGAGGACAATACCTATTATGTCCACCTCGCGGAGGCGCTGAAGATCGCGCCAGACTATGGCGCCGTGACCTTTCGCATGGACCCCGATGCCAGGTGGCACGATGGCAAGCCCGTCACCGCCGAGGACGTGGTCTGGACCTTTGAAAAGCTCATCGAGGTCAATCCCGACCGGGCGCAATACTATGCCAACATCACCTCGGCCGAGGTGACGGCGCCAGGCGAAGTGACCTTCACCTTCGACCAGACCAACAATCGCGAACTGCCGCTGATCCTGGGACAGTTGCTGGTGCTGCCGCAGCACTGGTGGGAAGGCACCGATGCCGAAGGCAACCAGCGCAATATAGGCGAGTCGACCCTGGAGCCGCCACTGGGCTCCGGCCCCTATCGCCTCGCCAGCTTCGAAGCCGGCCAGTCGCTGGTTTTCGAGCGCGTCGAGGATTATTGGGGCGTGGACCACCCGACCCAGGTCGGGCAGAACAATTTCGACGAATATCACATCGAATATTTCCTCGACCTGACCGTGCAGTTCGAGGCCTTCAAGGGCGACCAGTTCGACTGGTGGGCCGAGAACCAGGCACGCCGCTGGGCCACCGCCTACGACTTCCCCGCTGTCACCGAAGGCCGTGTCGTCCAGGAACTTTTCCCGCAGGACTACAACGGCTCGGGCGTGCTGGTGGGCTTCGTCATGAACCTGCGGCGCGACAAGTTCGCCGATCCGCTGGTGCGCGAGGCGCTCAACTATGCCTTCGACTTCGAGGAGCTGAGCAATACCCTGTTCTATGGGCAATATGAGCGCATCGACAGTTTCTTCTTCGGCCTGCCCTTCAAGTCCTCGGGCCTGCCCGAAGGCGAGGAACTGGAAGTGCTCGAAAGCGTCCGCGACCAGATCCCGGCCAAGGTCTTCGACACGCCCTACACCAATCCGGTCAGCGGTGATCCGGCCAAGCTGCGTGCCAACCTCCGCACTGCGCTCGACCTTTTCACCCAGGCGGGATACCGGCTCGAAGGCAACCAGATGCTGGGCCCCGACGGGCAGCCCTTCACCTTCGAAATCCTGCTCAATGGCCCCACCATCGAGCCGGTGGCGCAGAACCTCGTGACCAACCTGGCGCAAATCGGCGTCACCGCCACCATCCGCACCGTCGACAGCCCGCAATTCATCAACCGCGCGCGCAGCTTCGATTATGACGTGATCTATGCGGGTTGGACCCAGTCCTATTCGCCGGGCAACGAGCAGCGCTTCTTCTTCGGCTCTTCGACCGCCGAAGAAGAAGGCTCGCAGAACTATGCCGGCGTTGCCGACCCGGCCGTCGACGCGCTGATCGAACAGCTGATCGTGGCCGATGACCGCGAGAGCCAGGAAGCCATCACCAAGGCGCTCGACCGCGTGCTGCTCAACAAGCATTTCGTCATCCCCAGCTACACCCTGCGCACCACGCGCTCGGCCCGCTGGGACCGCTTCAGTCGGCCCGAAGAATTGCCGGAGTTTTCCTCCGGCTTCCCGAGCCTCTGGTGGTGGGACGAGGCCAAGGCGGCAAAGACCGGCGGGGCGGTGCAGTAGCGCCCGGCCCCGCCTCGACCATCGAGAGCGCGACCCACCCCACCCTCGTTCCCTCCCCATCAAGGGGAGGGAGGCGCAGGTTGCGACGATAGTGTTCATCGTCTCCCTCCCCCTTGTGGGGAGGGATCAAGGGTGGGGGCTTCGCCACACCCACGCATCACCCTGGGGCTGACGCGAGGGCCACTCAAAACAGCGCAGACGTGGAAGCAGGTCCTCGGGTCAAGCCCGAGGACGGCGCTGTCGGAGAGCCTTCACTGTGTCATTCCCGCGAAGGCGGGAACCTCCGTTTCGGGATGTCGCAGCAAACAGGGGTTCCCGCTTTCGCGGGAATGACACTGTGGGTCTGGGCCAGATTAGCGGGCACCGTCCTCTCCCCCTCGTGGGGAGGGATCAAGGGTGAGGCGTAGAGCGGTCAGTAGTCCCGCTCGTAGAAGACACCGAGGCTTGTATTGCCGTCCTGGCCGGCGGCGCCCTTGATAGTGAGGTCGTTGGTGACGTCGAGGTTGATGGTCACCTTCGACTGGCCAGTGGCCCCGGCCGTGACCCCCAGATAGACATTGTCCTGGATATAGGTGCCGGCGGTCACGCCGACATTGCCCTGGTCGTCGGTGACCACGTCGAGATCGGCAAGACCCGCCAGACCGCGCAGGCTTTCGGCAAGGCTCCCGCCGCCACCGCCCGCCAGTTCAGCCGCAGCGGCCGCGAGCTGTGCCAACTGGATGGGTGAAAGCTCGCCCATGGAACGGTTGAAGACCAGGCGGCTCAGCACCTCGTCCTGTGGCAGCACCGGGTTGGAGCTGAACTCGATATCGGGCGCCGAAGCGCGGCCGGTCAGGGTCACGAAAACGGTGATGCCGTCGCCCTCGGCGCGCGCAACGAAATTGAGCTGCGGATCGAGATCGCCAAGCAGCGTCACCGAGCCGCTCTCGAATACGAGGCGCGGCCCGAGAATGTCGAGGCGCCCGCGGATGAGGGTGAAGGCACCGACCGGCTGGATGGCATTGACCGGGCCGGTCAGCCGCACCGAGCCGCCGACTTCCGCATCGAGCCCGCGGCCACGGATATAGACCTGGTTGGGCGCCTCGAGCGCGATATCGAGCCGGAGTTGCGAATTGCTGCCGGCCGCCATGCCGGTGCGTTCGTCGATGCGGGCCCGGTCCAGCGTGCGCTCGACATCGGCAGGAGTATGGACATGCTCGACATCGATGAGCTCGGCCGCGCCGCCGAGGTTTTCCGGCACGGTGATATTGGCTTCCTCGATGCGGATATTGCCCGCCAGCAGCGGTCCGGCAGCGATGGGACCGGTGAGGGTCAACCCGCCCGACAGCGTCGCGACGAAGAGATTGCCATCGGCATAGCGGGCCGAATTGATAGTCGCGCTGAGATTGGCCGGAAAGCCGTTCGAGAGACCGACGGTACCGGAAGCGGAGAGGCTGCCGCCAGTGGCAAGATTGCCGGTCAGGCGTTCGACAGTGGCGGTCGTTCCGTTGAGCGAGACGCGGCCGGCAATGTCGGTGAGCCGCAGGTTGAGCTCCGGATCGACATAGCCGGCGCCGGCCGTGGTGACGGCACCGGAGAATTGCGGATTGGCGAGGCTTCCCGCCACGCGCGCGTCGATATTGGCCGTGCCCGAGACCCGCGCACCGCGATCGGCGAGGAACTGGTTGGCCAGCGCCAGTGGCGCCGAACCGGTCAGCGCCAGCGAAAGGCCATTGCCTGCCAACGGCACCGAACCCGAACCGGCAACGGAGAGACCGCCATTGCCATTGGCGGTGACACTGGTGAGCGTCACCACCTGGTTCGCGAAACTGCCGGAGGCGGCAAGGGTGAGCGGCGCGATGCCGAAGGGTGCGATCGCCGTGGCACCGACGCCACTGGCGCGCGCTTCGAAACTGACGCGCGGGTCGGAGCCGGTGCCCGAAACGGTGGCGCGGCCATTGACCGTACCGGATAGGCCGAGATCGGGAGCCACCGCATTGGCAATGGAGAGCGGGAGGGCGGTGATATCCACCACCATGTCGAGAGCGGTGCCGGCCGTGCCCGACGCAGTGATGCTGCCCGAGCCGACATTGAAGCGGATGGCGTCGAGCGCGACGCTGTCGCCGCGCACCATCAGCGTGGCCGGATTGGCGAGACGGGCGGAAAGCGCGCCCTGTTCCAGATTGGCGCGATCAAGCGCCAGGCGATAGCCGCCTTCGACCGGGCTCAGGGCGCCGGAAACGTCGATATCGGTGCCGGTGGCGAGCGCCGCCTGGGCATCGAAGTTTGTCGTGTCGCCGCTCTGGCTGGCGCGGGCCGTGAGCGTTTCCACCTCGACCCCGGCCGCAGCCACGTTGCTGGCCGTGGCCGAGCCATTGACCATGGGCACGCCAAAGAGATCGGCAATGCCGGCGGAGAGTTCGGCACGGCCGACAGAAATGTCGTTGATGGTGAGATCCGACACGTTGGCGGTGATACCGGCGCCCTGCTTGCCGTCCATGGGCGTCAGCTCGACCGCGGCATTGATGGCACCCGAGGCGTCCATCAGGAGCAGCGCGGCGGCCAGCGAAATGTCATTGGCGGCAACATCGAGGCGCCCGTCGATGAGACCGGTTTCCACCATTCGGGTCAGCGCGCCGGTTATGCGGGTGCCGGCAATCTCGAAGCCGATATCGGATATACTCTGCTGCGCGGCATCGGTTTCAAGATGCGCGGCAAGCTGGGCACGGTGCCCGTCGAGCATTGCGCTGCCGGTGAGATCGCCGGTGACAGTGCCGTTGAGGAGGCTCGCCGCAATGCCGACACGGGCGTCGCCGAGCTGGTATTGCCCCAGTGTACCACTCCCCACCCGACCATCGAGCACCAGCACCAGCGGCGCTTCCGGGGTGGTCGAGCGGGCCGAGCCGCGCACGGAAAGAGCGCCGCTTGCCTGTTCGGAGATCAGCGCCAGATCGGAGAGATCGAGCGCGATGTTGAAATCGGACACATCGCTGGCAAACGCACCATCGGCGGTGAACTGCACTTGCTGGTTGGCAATGCGGAAATCGTCGGCGGTGATGCCAGCCGTGGTGCGGGCCAGGCGGCCGGAGAGGTCGACCGTGCCGGCCAGCAGCCGATCAAGGGCCGGGTCGTCCACCGCGAGGTCGGTGCCGGTGCCGTCGAAGGTGAGGTCGAAGCCGCCGGTGACCGGCATGATCGATCCGTTGGCGACGAGGTTGAGCGCTCCGGTCAGGTCGCGATCGGCGAGGCCGGAGAAAGGCGCGATACTGTCGGTATCGATCTCGATACGCCCATTGAACTCGGTACCGTCGATCTGCCCGGTCGCTTCGGCCACCAGCGCCTCGCCGACAATCCGCAGCTCGGCCAGCTCGATGGGCTGCCCGGCATTCCAGAGCCCGGCAAGGCCGAGGCCGACGCTGTCGCCCAGGGCCGCTTCGACGGCCGGATCGGCGGTGATGCCCGAAAGCGCCCCATCACCATTGAAGGTGACCATGCGTGTGGACGGATCGGACAGGTTGCGGGCCACGCCATCCATGCCGAAGGTGAGCGTACGGGCGGCGAAGCCGTCGGTCTCGAAACCCTCGATATCCATCTGCGCCTGCCAGGTTTCTCCGGCACCGGCACCATAGGCGATGCGCACCTGCGCACCCTGCACGCGGGTCGCGTTGCCCGGCACCGGCAACAACACCTGGCCGCCCGCAGGATCGGCGACGGTGGCGGTGAGATCGAGCAGCGACAGGAAATTGTCCGGCGTGGTCTGGGCTCGCGTGGTCAGCCCAAGCTGGCCGCCGCTGAGGGTCAGATTGGCAATGTCGAGCCCGCCGCCGCTCTTGACCAGAGCATCGAGCGTCAGCCGCGTATCGGCGCCGAAGAAATCGCGATAGGGCTCAGCGACGAGGGTCGAGAGAGGCCCGCCCAGATTGGCGTCGATCTCGAAGCCGGCATCGGACTGGGCGATGGTCGCCGTGCCGGCGAGCGCCACCTGTTCGTTGGCGAGCAACTGCATCTGCGCGGTCAGGTCGGACACCGGCCCTGCACCCTCAAGCGTCAGCTCCATGGCCGGACGCCCTTCGATATTGAGCAGGTTCGCCAGGACGCCGTTCGGCGGCTCGACCAGCGACAGGCCCAGGTCGATCGTGTTGCCCTCGCGGCGATAGGCGACATCGAGATCAAGCGTGCCACCGGGTCCGTCGAGGCGGACAATGTCGAGCACGGTATCGAGATTGCCGCTCTCAAGGGCCATCGAGCCGGCAAGCGAGATTTGCGAGCCGAGGCCGAATACGCCTTCGCCGAACGTAACGCTGGGAACGTTCAATTCGCCGATCCGGATGGCGACCGGGAATTCGGGGATCTCCAGGCCGCCAGCCTCGGGCGGTGGCAGGTCGACGGCGCCTTCCACCGGCACGGGATTGCGCAGGTAGTCGATGGAGTCGGCAGTGAGCGAATTGACTTCGAGCCGGCCGGTGAACAGCGCTGCCTGGTTCCAGTTGAGGCTGGCATTGTTGACGCGCAGCCACACGCCTTCGGCGTCGGAAATGGTGATCTCGCGGATCGACACGTCCGAACTCAGCACACCCTCGATATTGGAAAGGCGAATCTGCCGCTCGGGCGTCGAAAGGCGATCCTGGACGAAATTGGTCAGCCAGTCCTTCTGCTCTTCATTGTTCATGTCCTGTGCCACCAGCGCCACGGGCACGGCAGCCGGCGCCAGGAGCAGCGCAGCGATGAAGAGGCGGCGACGGGTTGTGATCGACAGGGCCATCAGAATGCCTGCCCGATGCCGGCATAGATGGCGTAGTGCGGATCGTCCGACTTGCGGTTAAGCGGCACGGCGACGTCGAGGCGCAGCGGCCCCAGGCCGGTATAGTAGCGCACGCCCAGGCCTGCGCCGAGCCGAAGGTCTTCGAGTCCCGGGAAGGTATCGGCCGCGACATAACCGCCATCGATGAAGGCGACGACGCCGATGTCATTGGTCACCTTGGCGCGCGCCTCGAGCGAGGCTTCGAGCAGGTAGCGCCCGCCGGTCACGTTGCCGGCGCCATCGTCGACACCGATGGACTTGTAGCCATAGCCTCGCACCGAACCACCGCCACCGGCGAAGAACAGCTTGTCGGGCGGAATGTCGACGAGGTCGGGCCCCAAGAGGGCACCCGCCTTGATGCGTCCGGCCAGCACGAAGGGATCTTCTTCGCCGAAGCCGAAATAGGTGCGTCCCTCGACCACGAACTGGGCGCCGGGGGTGCCGCCGCGGAGGTCGAAATAAGGGGCGAGGTTGGCCGCGGCATACCAGCCCTCGGTGGGATCCACCGAGCTGTCGCGGCCATCATAGACCACCCCGGCATAGAGCCCGGCGGTGTTGAAATCGCGAATGCCGAAATGGTCGTCGAACCGCGCGACCTCGAAGCTGGCGCCGCCTTCGAAGGTCAGCTCGTCAGAGAAGAACCAGCTCAGGCCGACGCGGCCGCCTGCCGAGGTCTCGGTATATTTGGGATAGATGGTGCGTTCGGCCGAAACCGTCGCGACGAGGTCGACGTCCGGGTGGAAGAAGCCGGGCTTGGTGAACGTTCCGCCGATGAAATAGTCGAACTGGGTGGTGTCGATCGGATAGCCGATGCTGGCGATGCGCGCATCAAGCCGCAGCCGCTCGGCCTGGCCGAAGAGATTGCGCCAGAGATGGTAGCCCTCCACCCCGAGGCCATCGACGGTGGAATAGGTGGCGCCAAAGCCGAAGCGGCGGCCTGGCAATTCCTCGACGATCAGGTTGTAGGGCAGAAGCCCGTCGCTGCCGATATCCTCGGCGGCTTCCAGGCGCGCCGCGCGGAACACTTCGAGCCGGTCGAGGCGCTTGTGAGCGCGATCGATGTCGTCGGGATCGTATTCCTGGCCGACGGCAAGACCGGTCTGCTGCGCCACGAATTCGGGGTTCATGCGCTCCGTGCCGGTCACGCTCACCGGGCCGAAGGCGGCCAGTCGGCCGGGATTGACCGTGATGACGGCATCGACCGTATTGGTGGCATGGTCGGCGATGACTTCGCGCGACACCACCTCGGCCTTGGCATAGCCCTGCTGGCGCCAGGCTTCCACCGCCAGCAGTTCAGCGGCGGTGATGACAGAGGATTTGGCGATTTCGCCTGTGCCGTAGCCGCGCAGCACCGGCAGCTCGACCTGGTCATCCGGATCGTCGGTGAGCGGCGCCTGGTTGGCGATGGACACGGAGTTGAAGCGGAACAGCGGACCTGCCGTGACGGCAATGGTGACGTCGACCGGGTCCGGCAGATTGGTGTCGGGCGCCAGTGTGGCCGCTTCCGCCCCGGCAATTCGGATGCTGACGGTGCCGCCATAATGGCCCTCGGCATAAAGGGCGGCCAGGAGGCGCCGATAATCGCCGCGGGCCCTGGCAATGAGCCCGGCCGCGCCGGAGGCGGGTTCGGCCTCCTCGGCGATCAGTGCGGAGGCATTGCGCAACGCGTTCTCGACGGCGCCGCCTTCGCTGGAGGTGAACGTCACAAAATAGGGCTGCGGATCAACGATCACGGCCGCGGCGTCTTCCTCGGCCTGATCTTCGAAGAATTTCATGCCGAAGAGTTCGAAGGCATAAGTGGGCGACGTCGCCCCGACCAGCATGGTCAGGCCGATGCACAAGGCGCCAATACTCGTTCCAAGACGCGCGCTTTTCAGTGCTCTATCCCGCCCTTTTACGCAGACAACCAAACCGGGCTGCCTGCGATATTGCCGCAATGGCGGAAAGATTCCGTTAATCCTTCGCACCCCCCGCCCAAAGGGCGAAGATTTCGTGGCGAGTTTAGGGCGGGGCCCGGTGAAGGGCCACCCATTCTGTTGAAGGAGTTCGGTTTTAGGAGGCGAGGCGTGGCCAATGGGCCACGGTCGGGCACTGAGCACTTGGATTGGCCGACACCCCCACCCTTGGTCCCTCCCCACAAGGGGGAGGGGAGGCGATGAACACCCGCGCAGCGGTCTTGCGCCTCCCTCGCCTTGATGGGGAGGGAATGAGGGTGGGGTGACGCTGTCGGTTGATCCCTACTCCCGCGCCAGCGCCTCGACCGGGTCGAGCCGCGAGGCGGAGCGGGCGGGCATGAAGCCGAAGATGATGCCGATGAGGCTGGCAGAGACAATGGCCAGCACGATGGACTCGGTGGAATAGGCCAACCGCGCACCCTGGACGATCGTGGTGAGCCCCTGCCCCAAGGCAAAGCTCAGCGCCACGCCGGCCGCGCCTCCGGCAAAGCAGACCAGAATGGCTTCGATCAGGAACTGCCGCAGGATGTCGCCGCGCCGCGCGCCGACCGCCATGCGGATGCCGATCTCCTTGGTGCGCTCGGAAACCGAGACCAGCATGATGTTCATGACCCCAATGCCGCCCACCACCAGCGAGATGATGGCGATGGTCGAGATCAGCACCGTCAGGGTCGCCGATGTGGACTGGATGGTCTCGCGGATCGTGTCGGTGTTCTGGAGGAAGAAGTCCTGCGTGCCGCCATGGAGGCCCGTGAGCAGCGCGGTGATCTCGGCCTCGGCATCGGCCGTGTCGTAATCGTCCGAAACCCGCACGGCTATGGCATTGAGCCAGCTCTGGCCCAGGATGCGGCTCATGGCCGAAGTATAGGGCACGTAGACATTGGCATTGTCGCGGCCGCCCCCGAAGCCGGTCGCCGTCGCCACCACGCCCACGATCCGCACCGGCACCTTGCCGAGCATGATCACCTGCCCGACCGGGTCCTCGCCATTGGTGAACATGGCGGTGACGGCATTCTGGTCGATCACCGCCTCCTGCGCCATGGCATCGATGCTCGCCTGGCCGAAACCGGAGCCGGCGGTGAAGGTGCGGCCGTTGACCTGGAAATAGTCTGCTCCGACACCCGTCACAGAAGCGCTGGTGGCAGTGTTGCGATAGAGCGCCGTGGCGTTGGAGCTGACCTGCGGCGTGACGCTATTGGCAAAGGGCTGGCCAGCAAGCGCCTCGGCGTCTGATGGCCTCAGGGTTCGCACCCGGCCCGAGCGCATGTCGCCGAAGCCGGAGCCGGGATAGACATTGATCGTATTGGTGCCGATCGACGAGATGTTTTCGAGCACCGTCTGCTGGCTGCCCTGCCCCAGCGCCACGACCGACACCACCGAGGCGATGCCGATGATGATGCCGAGCATGGTGAGGAAGGTCCTGAGCTTGTGCGCGCCCATGGCCCGCAGCGCCATGCGTAGCGCCTCGCCCATGCTGTCGAGGCCGCGCCGCCAGCTTGCCGCCGGCTTGATCTCGGTTTCCGCAGCGGGAAAGCGCCGCGGCTCGACATTGAGCCGGTCGGCGACGATCTCCCCGTCGGCGATCTCGATCACCCGCTCGGCCTGAGCCGCTATATTCTGGTCATGGGTCACAAGGATGATGGTGTGCCCGTCGGCATGAAGCTCCTTCAGCAGCGCCATCAATTCCTTGCCCGAGCGCGAGTCGAGCGCGCCGGTGGGCTCGTCGGCCAGGATCACCTCGCCACCATTCATCAGCGCCCGCGCCACGCTGACGCGCTGCTGCTGGCCGCCGGAAAGGGCATTGGGCCGGTGATCGAGCCGCTCGCCCAAGCCCAGCCGGGTGAGAAGCGCAATAGCGCGTTCGCGCCGCGCCTTGGCATCGGCGCCGGCATAGACCGCGGGCACTTCCACGTTCTCGACCGCATCGAGATCGGGCAGCAACTGGTAGCGCTGGAAGATGAAGCCGAAATGTTCGCGCCGCAAAGCCGCCAGCTCATCCGCATCGAGCTTGCTGACGTCACGGCCGGCAAAGCGATAGGTGCCCTCGCTGGCGCGGTCGAGGCACCCGAGAATGTTCATCAGCGTCGACTTGCCAGAGCCGGACTGTCCGATGATGGCGACCATCTCGCCGCGATGGATATCGAGATCGACACCCTTCAGCACCGCCACCGCCTCCCCGCCCGCCTGGAAGCGGCGGACCAGTCCGGAAATGGAAATGATCGGCTGGTCGACCTGCGCCTCAGCGCCGGCGCGCTCCTTCGGGCTGAAGGGTCGGTTCATCAGCCGCCACCACGCGGCATGGCAATGCCCATGCCGCCACCACCCATGCGCATGCCGCCGCCGGGGCCACCGGCACCCGAGCCGAGCCGCGCACCAGTGGCATTGACCACGAGGTCGCCCTCATTGAGGCCCGAAACGATCTCGGCACTGATATTGTTGTTGAGGCCCACCTCGACCTGCGCCGGACGCGTTTCTTCGCTGGCCGGATCGTAGACCATGACCGTGATGCCATCCGGCCCGCGCAGGGACACCAGCGTCGAGGGCAGCGTCAGCACGTCGCGCGCTTCGTCGAGAACGATGGTGACCGAGGCCGTCATCGAGATACGCAGGCGATGGTCCGGGTTGGGCACGTCGAAAAGGCCATTGTAGTAGACGGCGCTGCCGCCCGCGGTCGCGGTCTCGTCGGCAATCGAGGTGGGCGCCGGCTCGATCTCCCGCAGGGTCGCCTCGATCCGTGCATCCGGTTCGCCGAGGATGGTGAAATAGACTTTCTGGCCCGGCCGGACCTTGACCACATCGGCTTCGGAAATCTCGGCCTTGATGACCATGGTGTCGAGATTGGCGATCTTGGCGATGGTGGGAGTCGCAGAATTGGCATTGAGGGTCTGGCCCGCTTCGACCAGGAGGGCGACGACCGTGCCATCCGCCGGCGCGACGATCTGGGTGCGCGACAGATTGAGCTCCGCCGACTCGACCGTCAGTTCGGCCTGCGCCAATTGCGCCTTGAGCTGGTCGATCTGCGCCTTCCCCTGCTCCACGGCGGCCTGCGCGGTTTCCAGCGCCGTCTGCGAAACGAGGCTGTTGGCGCTCAATTGCTGCTGGCGCACGAGACTGGCTTCGGCGGTAACCAGGTTTGCCTCCTGGTTGCGGATCTGCGCCTCGATGCCGGCCAAGGCGGCTTCGGCCGATTTGACCGCGTTTTCCTGATTGAGACTGTCGATCTCGGCGATGAGGTCGCCTCTCTTGACTGCCTGGCCCAGGGTCACATGCACGGCCTTGATGCTGCCCGAGACTTCCGCGCCGACGCTGACCAGCGCGCTGGCTTCGAGCACGCCCGAGGCAAGGACGGTGGTCTCGATGTCGCCGCGTCCGACACTGACCGTATCGGGTACGGTGCTGGCCTGGGTCGGCGCCAGGAAGTACCACCAGGCCGCCGCTCCGGCACCGCCCAGCACGACCAGCGTGACCAGCCATTTCGCAAACGTCTTCAAAACAATGAGGTCCCGCAAGAAATCTGATTTGCCATGAGGATAGTACGAAAGGCCCCATGGCACACGTTAGCACTTTGTAAGGTTGGCAAGCTTTGCCTGATGTGGCCAATCAAAGGCTTGGGAGTGGTTGACCTCCCGGCAGGCCCGGTCCACCCTGCGGGCTGTCCCTGCCTTCCCCGATGGATTTGCCATGTATCCGCTGCTCGATCCCAGCCGCTTCACCGTCTTCATCACCGGCGCCACGTCCGGCTTCGGCGAGGCCGCCGCCCGCCGCTATGTCGCCGCCGGCGGCAAGGTGATCGCGACGGGCCGCCGCGAGGACCGGCTCGAAGCCCTGCGCGATGAACTGGGGGCCGAGCACTGCCACATCATCGCTCTCGACGTGCGCGACCGCGCCGCCATGGAAGCGGCGATTGCCGCCATTCCAGCGCCCTTCGACCAGATCAACGTGGTGCTCGCCAATGCCGGTCTGGCGCTCGGCCTGCAGCCCGCCGCCGAAACCGATCTCAACGACTGGGAGACGATGATCGACACCAACATCAAGGGTCTCGTCTATACCGTGCGCCTGCTGCTGCCCGGCCTGATTGCCCGCGGCGGCGGTCATGTGGTGACTTTGGGCTCGGTGGCCGGCGAATATGCCTATCCCGGCGGCTCGGTCTATGGCGCCACCAAGGCCTTCGTGAAGCAGTTCGCGCTCAACCTGCGCTCGGATCTGCAGGGCAAGAAGGTCCGCGTCACCAATATCGAGCCGGGCCTGACCGAAACCGAATTCTCGCTGGTCCGCTTCAAGGGCGACGAGGGCAAGGCATCCGCGCCCTATGCGCGGACCGAGGCGATGAATGCCGAAGACATTGCCGAGAGCATCTTCTGGGCCACGAGCCTGCCTGCGCATGTCAACATCAACAAGATCGAGATGATGGCGACGACCCAGGCTATCGGGCCATTCGACATATATCGCGAGGGCTGACAGCGGCCGGGCATTTGGGCAGTATGCGTCCCCATCAGGAGGACTTCATGCTGCCCACGCTCGCCCGACTTCTCCCGCTCGCCGCCCTCTTCGCCACACCGGCCTTTGCCCAGGTCTCGCTCAAATCCATCGGCGATACCTGCCTCGAAACCGCACTCGACGAATGCAAGGTGCTGACGGCCGGCTATTTCAACCGCGCCGACTACAGCGATGCCGAGGGCCAGCCGCTGATCGCCTGGCAGACCCAGGCCGGCTCGACCCCTGATGACGGCGTCATCGGCGGCTTCGTGCTGTTCCGGCACGATGGCGAGGGCTGGACCCTCCTCGACAGCGGCTTCGAGGGCTTTTACCAAGTGCCCGTTTTCAACGAGGACAATGTGCTGCATGTGCCCGGCTATTCGCAGGGCACCGGCGTGTTCAACACCGACCGGCTCTACCGGCTCGAGGAAGACGGCACGACCTGGACCAGCATCAACATGGGCACCTGGCTCGACGGCGTCGAGCTGCCCGAGGGCAAGGAAATCTGGAAAGGCGTCCAGTTCGACTTTTCCAATCCATGGTCCGGCTATGTCGCCCGCACTTCGCTCTGGCAGGGTGACGATGGCAATTGCTGCCCCAGCGGTGGCTCGGCGGTGATCAGCCTCGAAATCCAGGGCGACAAGCTGGTCGGCAAGGAAGCCGAATACACTCCGCCCGCCGAGGAATGATGCTCACCGCGCTCGAAATCGGGCTCCGCATGGTCGGCGTCTTCTATGTGCTGGCCGGGTTCCTGGCCATGCATGGCGCCGTCTCGGACCGGATGATGGACCTGATGCTGAGCGCGCTCACCCTCGAACCGCAGCCGGCGCGGGAAGGGCAACGGCGCGCCCTGTGGACCGTCTCGGCGCTGGCCATAGCCATGGGCGGCGGCGCGCTGATGGCGCTGAGCCTCTGGGCCGTGCCGCTGTTCCTTGTGGGCCTCGGCACCCAGGCCTTCTACCTGGTCTGGGCGCGAACCGCCTATCCGCCCGAAAATGCGGATGAGGAAAAAGGACGCCGGCAGACCATCAATGCCGCGCTTCTCTATGCGGTGGCGACCTTGGGTGTGGTTGCGGCGGCTTCGGCGGGTCTCCTGCGGCCCTGGCTCGATCCCTGGGCTCTGGCAGCGCCGGCTGCCGGGCTCTTCCTGCTCTTCGCCTTCGGCCGGCAATTGTTCTGGAAGGCAAAGTCCCCGGGCATGGCCTTCCCGCCCGACGACGAAGAGGACGACATCTACTATCCCGATCCCGGGCCCATCCCCGTCGTGACGCGTGTGCGGCTCGAGCCGCGCTGGGGCTGCTATGGGCTGATCGACGCCGACACCGACGAGGACTGCCAGCCCGACCTTTATGTGCCGGACGAGCTGGCCAACCGCATCCATTGGTGGACCATGACCTTCGACGGCACGCGCGACACGTTCACGGCCGTGTTCGAGGATCGCGAGGACGAGGCGCGTCACCGGCGCGAAGGCGACGAGATCGTCGCGGAGCTCCGCGCCGTTTTCGGTGCCGACAATGTCGAGGGGCCGATCTACCCCAGTACCATTGCCTATGTCGGCCCCGATATCGACGCCGACGGCAACACGCTCAAAGCCCCAGAAACCTGACCGTATCCGGATCGACGGGAATGCCCCGCGCCCGGCGGGCGTCCATCTCCGCCCATTCGCGATCGCCCGGCGCCATCACCGTGCCGCCCTCGCGCACCGCCGAGCCGCGCAGGCTCGCCAGATACTGCGCCATTGCCGCCCCGAACAGGGCGCGGCCGGCGAACTTGTCCGGATCGATGACCAGCACGAAATGGCCCATATTGCGGGGCGTCGAAATATCGTCGCCGCCATACATGGGCAGGAAATCGGCATCCAGCGTGGTACCGTTGAGCAGCGCCGAAAACAGCGTCGCGACGCCAGCCAGCGCGGCGCCCTTGTAGCCATAGTCGACCCCGCCCAGGGGCAACAGCATCTCGGCCTCATGCGGATCGGTCGTGGGTTCGCCCGCCGATGTCGCCGCCACGCCTTCGGGCAGGGCTTTGTCGAGCGAGCGATGAAGCATCACCCGGTTGAGCGGTATGGAGCTCGTCGCCATGTCGAGCAGCCACGGTCTTTGCCCAGGCACCGGCGCGGCAAAGGCCAGCGGATTGGTGCCGTGGAATTTTTGCGCGCCATCGAATAGCGCCACGACCGAATCGGTATTGGTGGTGGCAAAGGTGACAAACCCCTCTTCGGCCCCTGCCAGCGCATAGGCGCCGGCCGCACCCAGATGCGAGGAATGCTTGACTCCGACCGCACCGACCCCGGCCTCGCGGGCCAGCTCCATGCCCACTTCGACCGCCTTGTAGGCCGCATAGTGGCCGAG
This sequence comes from Devosia sediminis, assembly GCF_016411825.1. Taxonomy (GTDB): domain Bacteria; phylum Pseudomonadota; class Alphaproteobacteria; order Rhizobiales; family Devosiaceae; genus Devosia; species Devosia sediminis. The sequence goes on along the minus strand of NZ_JAEKMH010000001.1, from coordinate 127,977 downwards.
CCCGTCGTCGCCATGGACGGTGGCGCTACCGGCGCCGCGTTTTTCCACGGTCAGTTGCGGATTCTTGTTGAGGCGGCCACCACCCAGCATGCGGCAATAATGCGCGACCAGCCGCACGCCATGGCTGTCAACGCCAACCAGCGAGGCATGGAGCATCGCCTTGACGGCCGCCTGCCGGGACTCGGCACTGGCGCCGGCCTCGGCGAGGCGCTCGTCGACGCGCTGTCGCAACAGGTCTGCGTCGAAGCGTGCAGCGTTATCGATAGCCATTTGTAACTCTTTCCTCCCCGGCGTCATTCCCGCGAAAGCGGGAACCCCTGTTGCCGCAGGGTCCGCAAACGGAGGTCCCCGCTTTCGCGGGGATGACGTTGCAGAGGGTATAACAGCCCCATGCCCCCAACGCATGGCCCGTCCGCAACTTTATGCTGGCACACCTCGCCCATGGGTTTATGCTCATGTGACAAAGTTGAGACTGCCCCATGCCCCAAGCTCCCGATCCGATCACGCGCAACCTCTGGCACGTGGTCGCTGCCACCGATGAATTGCCTATCGGCCTCGTCGAAACCACGCTGCTGCTCGATACACGCCTGGCGCTGACCCGTGGCAGCGATGGCGAGCCCGTCGTGTGGCTGCGCACGGACGAGGAAAACGGGGACGAGATCGACGCCGATTCCGTGCTCGAGCGCCTGCCGGTGCGCACCGCCTATGGCTATACCTGGACCTGCCTCGGCACGCCCGATGCCGAGCTGTTCCCGATCCCCGAATTCGCCGAGCCCGACCGCGTCAACATGAGTTGCGGCTCCATCGGCATCCACGTCTCGGCGCCCCGGGCGGTGGAAAACTTCCTCGACATGGGTCATTTCCCCTATGTCCATACTGACATTCTGGGGTCCGAGCCGCATACCGAGGTCAAGGAATACGACGTCGAGGTTTCGGAAGAGCGCGACGAAGTTCTGGCCACAAAATGCCGCTTCATCCAGCCCATGGCCGCCAAGTCGGCCGTCGGCGCGATGGAAGTGGAATATGTCTACCGCGTACCGCATCCGTTCTGCTCGGTGCTCTACAAGTCCTGCCCCGAGGACGAGACACGCCGCGACGTCATCGGCATTTTCCTCCAGCCCATGACCGAGGAACGCTGCCGCGCCCATCTCCTGCAATCGATGATCGACTCGACATCCACCATCACCGATCTGCGGCGCTTTCAGCAGACGATTTTCGGCCAGGACAAGCCGATCCTCGAAAACCAGTACCCCAAGAAACTGCCGCTCGACCCGCGCTCGGAAACCCCGATCCGCGCCGACAAGAGCGCCATCGCCTATCGCCGCTGGCTGAGCCAGAAGGGGATTACCTATGGGGTGATTCCGCAGGCCTCTTAGTTTGGCGCCCACCGGCGCCCTCCCTCCCCCTTGCGGGGAGGGTAGCGGAGCTAGGCCCGCTAGGCCGTAGCGAAGCTGGGTGGGGGATTGGCGGGCACTGAGTCCGTTGCACACCCCACCCAACCCTCCCCGTCAAGGGGAGGGAGTCAGATCCAGTCCCGTACGCCAGGACTGCGATTGAGCCGAAGCTGATCGTGGCGCGATCAAACCTCGGATGAACCATGCCCCTCAGTCTCTCCGACCCCAATTGGTATCCCATCGCCTCGAGCGAGGACCTACCCTTTCGCCACGTCTACCAGGGCCAGCTTCTTGGCCGCGAGCTCGCCGTCTGGCGCGCCGACGATGGCAATGTGAACGTCTGGGAGAACCGGTGCCTCCACCGTGGCGTGCGGCTTTCCATAGGCATCAATGAGGGCCAGGAGCTCAAGTGCCAGTATCATGGCTGGCGCTATGCCAACCAGTCGGCAGGCTGCACCTATATTCCCGCCCACCCCGCGGATGCCCCGGCCCGCCGTATTGAGAACCGCAAATATCCCATTCGCGAGGCCTTTGGCCTCATCTGGTCGGCCGCCAATGACGACCAGGCCTATGCACCCTTCCCTGGTTCGGACGGACACGACTGGTTCGCGCTTCGGCCCATGCCGGTCAATGCCACACCCGAGGACGTGGTGGCCGGACTCGCCCGGCTTGCGCCCGATGACGAGCCGGCCGACCTCCTGCCCGCCTTGGTGGTGCGCGTCGGTGGCGTCACCTGGTTCGTGCAGCCGGTCGATGCGGGTCGCGCGGTCATCCGCGGTCTCCTGCCCGAAAAGCCTGCCGACGAGCTGGCGACGCTTCGCCACTACAACGAGTTGCTGACCAAGCTGCGGGACCGGCTCGAACGCGCCGCGGCCAGGAAGCCGGCGCCCGAACCGCTGCAGCCGGTATTCGAAAAGGTCTCGGCGGACCTTTCCACCATGCCCGACATTGCGGTGCCGCGCGGCAATACCCTGACGGTCGTGGTGAAGCGCAAATGGCAGTCGGCAGATGGCGTCATCGGCTTCGAACTGGCCGATCGCGACGGCAAGCACCTGCCAACTTTCCAGCCTGGCGCCCATATCGACGTGCACCTGCCCAATGGCCTCGTGCGGCAATATTCGCTGACCAATGGCCCCGGCGACCTCTCGCGCTACGTCATCGGCGTCAAGGCCGAGAGCGCATCCAAGGGCGGATCGAAAGTATTGGTCGAGACGGTGCGGGAGGGTGACCTCCTGCAGATTTCCGAGCCGCGCAACAATTTCCCGCTCAGGCGCGACGCCACCCGCACCGTGCTGATTGCCGGCGGCATCGGCATCACCCCGCTACTGTCGATGGCGCGTTTCCTAGACAAGTCTAGCCTTCCCTACGAGCTGCACTACTTTACCCGCAACGATGAAAGCGCCGCCTTTTCGAGCGAACTGGGTGTGCTCCATGGCCATGTCGAGCGGCATGCCGGCCTAGCCCGCGACGCCATCCGCGCCAAGGTGGCCGCAGTGATGGGGCCGTATCAGTTCGCCAACCACGTCTATATCTGCGGCCCCGGCGCCATGCTCGAAATGGTGCAGCAGGTGGCCGCGGACCTGGGCTGGCCCGACGAGGCCGTGCATTTCGAATACTTCCAGAACGACAAGGTCATCGACTCATCGAGCGCCTTCGACGTGGAACTGGCGCGCTCGGCCATGACCCTGCATGTGCCGGCCGGAAAGACCATTCTCGAAACCATGCGCGAGGCCGGCCTAACCGTCCCCTCATCCTGCGAACAGGGCGCCTGCGGCACTTGTCTCACTACGGTCATGGAAGGGGAGGTCGACCACCAGGACGTCTATCTCAACAAGACCGAGAAGGCCTCCAACACCTGCATGATGACCTGCGTCAGCCGCGCGAAGTCGGATCGACTGGTGCTGGATATATGATGGTGCGGCAGATTTTTGGCGCAGCCGTCATCCGGGACCGTTCAAACCCACCGGGTCATTCCCGCGAAAGCGGGAACCCCTGTTGGTCCGCAGACAGAGGTCCCCGCTTTCGCGGGGATGACGCCGTGCCGGTCAGAAGCCTAGGTCTTCGAGCAATCACCCTTCCCATCCCCTCCTTCGTCATCACCCGGCTTGACCGGGTGATCCATCTCTCCTCGCATTCCGCGTTTGCGGCATGGATTGCCCGGTCGAGCCGGGCAATGACGGCAAACGGCAATCTGGTGACCCCATGATCACCCTTTACGACTTCGAGCTCTCCGGCAATTGCTACAAGCTGCGACTGCTGATGAGCATCCTCAACCTGCCCTATGACATCGTGCCGGTGGATTTCTTTCCCGGCCGCCAGCACAAGGCCGACTGGTTCCTCAGGCTGAACCCGTTCGGGCAATTGCCGGTGCTGAAGGATGACGACCTGGTCCTCTCGGACTCTGGCGCCATCCTCGCTTACCTCGCGAAAAAATATGACACCTCGGGCCTGTGGTTCCCGGACGATCCGGCAATCACCGCCGAGGTGTTGCGTTGGCATGCCGTGGCCGACGACATCACCTCCACCAGCTCCGCCGCCCGTCTCGCCCTCGGTTATGACTACAATTTCAATATCGAGAAAAGCCAGCGGGGTGCCCACCGCATCTTCCGGCTGATGGACGAGCATCTGTGGTTCGGGGAAAAGGCCGGCCGCGACTGGCTTTGCTCGCCGGCCCACCCGACCACCGCCGACATTGCCTGCTTCCCCTATGTGATGCTGAGCGAGGAAGGTGGCATTTCGCGCCAGGACTATCCCGCCCTCCGCCGCTGGACCGACCGCGTCCGCCGCATACCGGGCTTTACCGTGATGTCGGGGATATTCCCGGCTGGCCCCGCCAAGGTGGATTGAAGGCGGCTAGGCCGCCTTCTTCCGGATCGCGGCATCGCGGCCGAACATCCAGGCCCCGCCGAAGAGCACGGCGACGCAGAGCACATGTAATACGGTAGCGAGCAGGGCATTGGGCTCGGACGGCACCACGCCTTCGCGAACCAGGAACTGCAATGGGCCATCGGTGCTGGCCATGCCGAGGCCTGCGATCCAGGACACAGCCAGCACAGCCGGAACGCAGAGCGTCGCCAGGGCCGAGTTGCGATAAAAGGCCACGCCGAAGAACAGGCCGCCGGCGCCATAGAGCGCGAAGGTCAGCCAGCCATGCAGGAACAGCATCGGGAAATCGAACGGGCCATCGTAGAGCCGGTTGTCGTCGAGAACCTGCGGCCAGCCTGCCGTGCCGTAGATTAGCGCCTCGGGCAGGAAGGTCACGACGCAGAGGGCCGCGACCAGGGCCGAAAACAGCAGCGTGAAGATAAAGGCCGATTTCAGAAACCCGCGCCGGCTCTGCCCGTGCATGACGTGCAATTCGAACATCTGCCAGCCCACGTAGCAGCCGATTGCCAGCACATACCATTGCGCTATGCCCAGACCGAACCCCCAGCCGCTGACCTCGATGGGCCGGAAGAACGACACCACGACCGGAATGATCAGCATGACCAGCGAAAAGCCGGCCCAGACCATGCCGGCAAACAGGCCTTGCTCCACGAGAAGGCGTTTGGGAAATAGGGCAAAGCCCTTGGGCAGTCTTTGTGCGGTCGTCATTTCTGGTCTCCCTCGCTGGTGAGGTGAACGAAGATGTCCTGGATGGGCATGGTCCCCATTTCGAGGTTTTCGGCGCGGGCACGCTGGCCGACATCAGCCAGTTCGCCATAGACGGCGACAGAGCGCGTCGGGCCCAGGTCACGCGTCGAGAGCACGCGCAGCCCCGCCGTCGCACGGTCCACCGCATCGCGCGGCCCTACCAGCGTAGCCCCGCGCCCCTGCAGGGTCTCGGCATCCTCGCGCAGCACCAGACGCCCGGCATCGATGATGATGATGTCTGAGAACAGCCGCGCCACTTCCTCGATGAGGTGCGTGGAAAGGACAATGAGCCGCGGATTATCCATGTAGTCGGCCAGGAGCGCGTCGTAAAAGGCGTAGCGGGTAGGCGCATCCATGCCGAGATAGGCTTCGTCGAAAATGGTCAGCGGCGCCTGTGCGGCCAGACCCAAGGTCGAGGCCAGGGCCGAACGCTGCCCGCGCGACAGGGCGCTGACTCTCTTTTTGCGGTCGAGCCGGAACTTTTCCAGCATGTTGCCGGCGACAGCCTCGGACCAGTACGGGCGCATGTCGGCCGCAAATTCGAGCGCGTAGCCGACGGTTTCCGTGCTGTCGACCATGTCGCCACTCTCCCGGATAAGGCAGATCTGGCTCGTGGCTGCCTCGTTGTCAAAGACCGGCGCCCCATCGACCAGCACCTCTCCTCCATCGGGGCGGCGCAGGCCGGCCACGGCCGAAAGCAGCGTGGTCTTGCCCGATCCATTGCGCCCGAGCAGGCCGCAAAACCGGCGCCTTCGAGGCGCAGCGAGAGCTTGTCCACCGCAACCACGTCGCCAAAGCGCATGGTGAGGTTCTGGATATCGAGGGAAAGGGTCATGAGGGATCCTTCTTGGTCGGTTCAGCGGCGGCGGCGCGAACCTGGTCGGCCACCTCGTCGAGTGAAATGCCCAGCGCCTTGGCTTCCGCGATCATCGGCGCGACATGCTCAGTGAAGAATTGCGCCCGCCGTTCGCCCAGGAGCTTGGCCTGTGCCTCGGGGCTGACGAACATGCCGACCCCGCGGCGCTTGTAGAGCAGGCCCTCGTCGATCAGTTCCTGGAAGGCCTTGGCCGCCGTGGCCGGATTGATGCCGTAGAAGGCTGCATACTGATTGGTGGACATGACCTGTTGATCCGCACCCAACGTGCCGGTCACGATATCGGCGCGGATGCGATCCCCGATCTGCCTGTATATCGGAACGTGGTCGCTGAACACGTTTACCTCACTGGTTCATCACTTGACTAATGAACCATATAAGCGCGAATTGGTTCCCGTCAAGGGTGCAGGCAAAACATCGGCTGATGTCTGGAATTGCATGTGCATCCGGGCTATTGGCAGAGAACACGAGGAGAAAATCCCATGATCATCGAGCCCAAGATCCGCGGCTTTATCTGCACCACCGCCCATCCCACGGGCTGCGCCACCAATGTGCAGCGACAGATCGACCATGTGGTGATCAAGGGGCCGATCCCGTCCGACCGCAAGCGCGTCCTCGTTCTCGGCTGCTCGACCGGTTATGGCCTGGCCTCGCGCATCGTCACCACCTTCGGCAGCGGCGCCGATACGGTGGGCGTCTCCTTTGAACGCGAACCGGGCGAGACCAAGCCCGCCTCGGCCGGCTGGTACAACAATCGCGCTTTCGAGAACCGCGCCCGCGCCGCCGGTTCGAAGGCCGTGACCATCGAGGGCGATGCGTTTTCCGATGAGGTGAAGGCGCAGACGATCGAAGCCATCAAGGAAACGTTGGGCCAGGTCGATCTCATCGTCTATTCGCTGGCCTCCCCGGTGCGCACCGATCCCAGGGACGGCGTCACCTACCGCTCGGCCATCAAGCCCTATGGGTCGCAGGTCACCTCCAAGACCCTCAATACCGGCACGGGCGAGGTTTCGACAGTCACCGTCGAGCCGGCCACCGAAGAAGAGGCCGCCGCCACCGTCAAGGTCATGGGCGGCGAGGATTGGGAACTCTGGATCGCGGCGCTTTCGGAAGCGGGCGTGCTGGCCAAGAATTTTGCTTCGCTCAACTATACCTATCTTGGGTCCGAGCTGACCTGGCCGATCTACCACAAGGGCACCCTGGGCAAGGCCAAGGGCGATCTCGACCGCGCCGCGGCCGCCATCCGCGCCCAGCACGGCGAGAATGCCGCCCATGTCGTGGCCCTCAAGGCCGTTGTTACCCAGGCCAGTTCCGCCATTCCGGTGGTGCCGCTCTATGGCACGCTGCTGATCAAGGTCGAGGACGAAATGGGCTTGGGCGAAGGCCCGATCCAGCAGATCGATCGCCTGTTCCGCGACAAGCTGCAGGGCACCATCGTGCTCGACGAAGCCGAGCGCATCCGCGTCGACGACTGGGAACTCTCGGAAGCCATGCAGGCGGAACTGAAGAGCCGCTGGGAAAAGCTCGATACCGAGAACCTTGCCGAGCTCGCCGACCTGCCCAAGTACCGGATCGAGTTCCTCAAGCTGTTCGGCTTTGCGGTCGGCGGCGTCGACTATTCAAAGGATGTCGATCCGCGCGTCGTCGACTGACGCAACGCGGGTCTCAGACGGACCGGCAAAGCACGAGGAGCATATCGAGCTCCTGGGCTATGTTTTCCGCCAGCCGCGCCGCGGCGACCACCGGCAGCCAGTCCAGCACTGTCTGCCGGGTCACGCTCCCCTGCTCCAGCACGCCATCGAGATAGACTTCGGCCAGGTCGGCAAAATATTGCCGCGCCATCAGGTAGGACCGGGCGATGTCGGCTTCAGGCGGGCCATTCGTGGCATCGAGCCAGTCGATGACCGCCAGGTGTTCGCCGTCGATAATGACATTGAGCGGATGAAAATCGCCGTGGCAAAGCCGATCACCTACCGCCAGTCCCCGCAATCGCGCGATGATGCGGACGCGTTCGTCCCGGGTCAGAAGAGCCGTGCCCTCGATGCGTTCGACGAGGCGCGGAAAGAGAGGCGGCAGCCCTGCCCCTGGACAGCCCAGCATGTCCCGATGCAGGGCAGCAAACCGACGGATCAACTCCGGGAGGTCGTCACCGGGCTCCGGGCTGCCGAGCGGCCGTCCGGCCATGCGGCTCATCCGGAGGCCCCAGCGGCCATCCACCTCGACGACGCCGAGCGACTCGGGCGCATGAATGGGCAGCGGGCGAAGCGTTTCGAGCACCATGGCCTCGTGCCGCGCCATGTCCGGGCCTACACCCGGCAGGTAGAGTTTGAGCACGGCCTCGCCATCGGCGAAGACCTCGGCCATCCGGCCCGCGCCGAGCAGCATACGCTCAGTCACGCGTCACCTGGCGGGTAGGCGTGTTCGCCGCCCTGCCAGTCGCGGACGGTAAAGCATCCATCGCGGCCGACAATTGAGGCGGCCCCGATGTCGGCCTTGCCATGGCCGCCAGGTATATCGAGCACATAGGTGGGCTGGCAGAGCCCGGATATGCGTCCGCGCAGGGCCGCGACAAGCGCCTGCCCGCTTTCGACGCTGACCCGGAAATGCCCGGTGCCCGGCGCCAGGTCCGGGTGGTGCAGGTAGTATGGCTTGATGCGATTTTCGACGAAACCGCGCATCAGCGCCGCCAAGGTATCGACATCGTCATTGACGCCCTTCAGCAAAACCGACTGGCTGATGAGTACAATGCCGCCCTCGGACAGACGCCGGAACGCAGCCCTCGCGGCCGGCGAAAATTCCCGCGGATGATTGGCGTGGACGGCGAGGTAGGTGGTCTTGCCGCTGGCCGTCAGGGCCGCCACCATGGCGTCGTCGATGCGTTCGGGTTCCACCACCGGCACCCGCGTGTGGAAGCGCACGATCTTCACATGATCGATCTCTGCCAGCCGCTCCATCAGGTCGCGCAACCGGCGCGGCGACAGCACCAGCGGGTCGCCGCCGGTGAGGATGACCTCCCAGATTTCCTCACGCTCGGCGATATAGGCGATGGCCGCGTCGAGCTCGGCACTGGTCAGCGTGCCCAATCCCTGCGGACCCACCATTTCGCGGCGGAAGCAGAAGCGGCAATAGACCGGGCAGACATGTACGGCCTTGAGCAGCACCCGGTCCGGATAGCGGTGCACGATACCCTCTATCGGCGAATGCGCCAGATCGCCGATCGGATCGGCGCGCTCTTCCGGTGTGGTGATGAGCTCGGCAAGGGTCGGCACGAACTGGCGGGCCATGGGGTCGGCCGGGTCGTTGGAATCGATGAGATCGAGCACGGCCGGCGTGATGCCGATGGCGTATTTTTCCGCGACGGCGCGCAATGTCGGATCGGGTTCGACCAGTCCGGCAGCGACGAGGGCATCAATGGATTTGATTGGCGTGCCGGACGCGGGGCCGCCCCCCTCCCCCTTGAGGGGAGGGGTTGGGGGTGGGGGTGTCGGGGTGGACAAGCGCTCCGAGTTTGTGAAGGCGTCGACACCCCCAGCCTCGGTCCCTCCCCTCACGGGGGAGGGAGGCGATGAAACCGCTTTCTTTGTGAGAGGAAGAGTCATTCCGCCACCGGTGCCCAAAGCACTGCTTCGATCCGTTGCGCCCCGGTCGCCAGCATGACGAGCCGGTCAAAACCCAGGGCAACGCCGCTGGCCTCAGGCATGTAATCCAGCGCTGCGAGGAAATCCTCGTCCACGGGATAGCGCTCGCCATAGAGACGGTGCTTTTCGTCCATCTCGGCCTCGAAGCGGACCCGCTGCTCGGCCGCGTCGGTCAGTTCGCCAAAGCCGTTGGCAAGTTCGACGCCGCAGGCATAGACCTCGAAGCGCTCGGACACCCGGGGATCGCCGGGAACGCGCCGCGCCAGGGCCGCCTCGCAGGCAGGATAGCGGTCGAGCACGGTGACGCGGCCATTGCCCAGTTCCGGCTCGACCTTCTCGACGAGGACATGGGTAAAGAGATAGCTCCAACGCCGGTCATCCGGCAACGCCATGCCGATGCGCTCCATCTGCGCCGCCAGCGCCGCATCGTCGGGCACGCCTTCCGCGTCCATGGTGACGAGCAAGTCGATGTCAGCAAAGCGCTGGAATGCCTCGGCGACGCTGAGCCGCTCCGCCTCGGCCCGTGGGTCGCAGATGCGCCCGCGGAATTCGAACCGTTTTATGCCGGTCACCTCGGCGGCCAGCGCGATAATGGCGAGCGTATCGGCGATGATCGCCTCATAGGGCTCACCCGCTCGATACCATTCGAGCATGGTGAATTCAGGGTGGTGCAGTGCCGACCGCTCACGGTTGCGCCACACATGCTGGAGGCTGGCGATCCGCTTTTCTCCGGCGGCCAGCAGCTTCTTCATGGTGAATTCGGGAGAGGTGTGCAGATACATGGCCTGCCCCGCCCCGTCATTGCCGATCATCTCGGCGGAAAAGGCATGCAGATGCGTTTCGTTGCCCGGCGAGCGCTGCAGGCCGGGGGGATCGACGACGAGAAAATCGCGCTCGCCCAGCCACTGGCGCACGGCCGCGTCGAAGCGCGCCCGCGCCAGCAGCAGCGTGCGGCGGTCGGCATGCCGCTCGGGGTGCCACCAGGGCGATGTGCTAGAAGCGCTCATTGTCGGGTTTCTTGCCGTCCGGTCTGGCGAAAGGGCGCGGAATATTGTATCGGGCGCACCACAGATACGAATACCGGCGCCCGGACGGCCCTGCCTCTAGACCGCGCCAGCGAAACGAACAAGGAAGAATTATGGTCAAGGTCATCGCCTCGTCCCTGCGCAAGGGCCATGTGGTCGAGCAGGACGGTAACCTGCACGTCGTGCTTACGGCCGAGAACGTGCATCCCGGCAAGGGCAATTCGGTGACCAACGTCACCATGCGCCGCATTTCCGATGGCGTGAAGGTCATCGGCCGCTGGCGCACCGTCGAAATGGTCGAAAAGGCCGATGTCGATGATCGCGAATACGACTATCTCTATTCGGACGGCGAAGGCCACCACTTCATGGAGCCCTCGACCTACGAACAGCTTGTGGTGTCCGACGACGTCATCGGCGACCAGAAGGCCTACCTCTCGGATGGCATGAAGGTGCACCTGATGACCCATGAGGGCATCGCCCTCTCCATGGAACTGCCCCAGCGCATGACCTTCGAGATCGTCGAGACCGAGCCGGTCGTGAAGGGCCAGACGGCCTCTTCGTCCTACAAGCCCGCCGTGCTCAACAATGGCCTGCGCGTCATGGTGCCCCCGCATATCGACGCCGGCACCCGCATCGTCATCCTGACCGACGACAATTCCTACGTCGAACGCGCCAAGTAAGCGCGTCTGCCAATCCCTCGCACTTTGCGGGTAATGACGAAAACGGGCCCCATGGGGCCCGTTTTCATTTCTCGTCCAGTTCGCGCTCGGCGTCGTGCCAGTTCTGGTCGGAGCGGCCCGCAGGCGTGCCTTCGGCCAGCCAGCGGTCATAAGCCACTTCGCGCAGCAGCGCCTCCTTGGCGCGCAGCCAATAGGCCATAGCCGTGCCCTCGGGGCGGCCATCCTGCTCCCACATGAAGTAGGCCGTCTGGCGCATACGTTCCGCCAGCGCCGTATTCTTCAACACCGCCGCACCCCGACCAGATCAGGCAGCGGCCTTGATATTGGCCGAGACCTTGGCGAGCTGGCTGAGCTTCTGGTCGGTGGCTTCTTCTTCCTTGAGCGTTTCGAGCAGCAGGTTCAGCGCATCGGTATGGCCGAGCTGCTTGGCCCAGGTCGCCAGCGTGCCGTAGCGGGCGATCTCATAGTGCTCGACGGCCTGCGCCGCGGATACGAGGCCTGCGTCGAGGGCCTGGGTGCCCTTGTATTCTTCCATGATTTCCTTGCCTTCCTCGAGAATGCCGAGAATGGCGTCGCAGGTCTTGCCGCGGGCCGGCTTGCCGAGGATTTCAAAGATCTGCTGCAGGCGCTCGACCTGCGCTTCGGTTTCGGCCAGGTGCTGCTCGAAGCCGGCCTTGAGGTCGGGTGAAGTGGCGGCCTTGGCCATCTTGGGCAGGGCCTTCAGGATCTGACGCTCGGCGTAGTAGATGTCCTTGAGCGTGTCGAGGAAGAGGTCGTCCAGTTGCTTTTCAGCCATTTGTCTCCAGCTCCTGTCATGGATTTTGACGATGGCCGGGCAACGGTGGAGGCAGAAAAGCGGTTCCGACTCCACCCATCAATTTTCCACCCTCACACGCCGAACTGCTGCGTGAGCCAATCCATCTGCTGCCGGTCCTGGAAAGCCTGTCCACCCTCGTGGTTGTTGTACTCGTAGTCCACGATGGTCTTGTCGCTGCCAGCGAAGGCCCGGAAGGCGCCGTAAACGGTCGACGGCGGACAGACATCGTCCATCAGCGCGACGGAGAACAAGGCTGCCGCCTTGCTCTGGCGGGCAAAGTTGACGCCATCAAAATAGCTCAGGGTTTCAAACACCTGGCTCTTCTTGTCCCGGTGCTGGGCCAGAAAACGTACGATTTCGAGATAGGGGTCGCGGCCCGCAGTGCGAGTGGCGCGCGGAAAATCGCAAAGGAAGGGCACGTCGGGCATCACCGCCTTGACCCGGGCATCGATGCCGGCAACGGCCAGAGCAATGCCTCCGCCCTGCGAGCCGCCACATACGGCCACGCGCCCGGCATCGACGAAATCTTCTCCAATCAGCGCGTCAATGGCGCGCACGCCGTCAGTGAACAGACGCCGGTAGTAATAGTCGTTCCGATCGAGGATGCCCTTGGTCATGACGCCGGGAATCTGGCTGGTCGAGCCCACCGGGTCGGGCGTGGCGCCGGTGCTCCACCCCGAACCCTGGCCGCGGGTGTCCATGCGGAAATAGGCAAAGCCCGAGGAAGCCCAATGCAGCAATTCGTGCGGAAAGCCGCGCCCGCCGCCATAACCGACATATTGTACCAGGAGCGGCAGCCGCCCCTCGCGCATCCGCGGCAGCACCAGCCAGCCCTTGATCGGATGTCCGCCGAAGCCGGGAAAGGTCACATCGAACGCTTCCACAGTCTTTAGCGTCGTTTCCACCGGCACGATGCTGGCCGCGCCGCCGACGGCGCGCGCCTCGCTCAGCGTCTCCTGCCAGAAGCGGGCAAAATCCGCAGGCATGGTGACGGCGCTTTCATAAGCGCCGAGAGCGGGATGAACGAGATCGGGAAAGGGCATCTATGGGTCCGTCGGCTGGAATGGAAGCGGCGGCATTGTTGCTCATGCCGGCCTCCATTTTCCATCCCGTCGGTGCGGTTACGCACGGCTCTATTGCGCGCGGAACAGGCTCCGGTGATAGGCCAGCATCGCCTTGTCCGGCCAGTGCGACGTCGCTTCGGGCAGGCGGATATGGCGGCCTCGCTGCGTCTCTGTAGTGATAGCCACGCCAACAAGCTCGGGATGCGGCGTATAGGCGCTGAAATCGTCGCTGATCAGCAAGAGCCCCTGGCTCAGCAGGCTCGCGACCGCAGGCTCGACCACAACGGCATTGCCGGCAACCATCTGCCCGCCATGACTGAGCGGCTGGAAGAGGAACAGCTCCACCCCCTGCTCACTCTTGCCGGTCACGGCGCAACTGGCCCCGTAGATACCAAGCATCAAATCCTGAAAGGCGATGGCGTCATCAAGCGCAAAACTGCGCTGGCCGGCTTCGCCAAAGCCGGGTTTGTCGTCATGGTTGATCATCAAGGCGTCCACTCCCGGAAAAGACACTACGTAGTTTCCGTGGGGACGCAATGATCTGGGTTAATCTCGGTCATCACATTTGACCGAGGCGCTAGCGCGCGACAGTGGCCCGGAAATGCTCCAGCACTTTTTCGGCAGCGACGCCGATGCAGATGGTCTGCGACGGCCTGCCGGCCCATGCGGGGTGACCGCCCTTGCGGGTTTCGGGCATCTGGATGGTCTGGCCGACGCCGATGCCGTCTCGCTGCACGAGGATCGGCCCGCGGCGGGTCTCGAACCATTCGGGATAAAGCGCGTAGGTCACGGCCAGCAGGTCATGTCCGACCACGCCCGAAAGGCCCATGATTTCCTTGTAGAAGCGGGCATAGTGGTCGCACATCTGACGCAGCAATTCGCCGTTCTCTCCGACTTCGCGCGACAGCGTCGCCAGGTAGTCTGTGTCGAGGATGATGTCGTGGGTGACGTCCAGCCCCACCACCACGACCGACCATTCGGCAGCGAAGATTTCGTCCGCTGCAACCGGGTCGCCATGGATATTGGCCTCGGCGGCCGGGGTCATGTTGCCGCTGCGCCCCTGGTAGCCGAAGGCGCCGCCCATGATGATGACCTGCTTTGCAAGCTTGGCCACCTCAGGCGCCGCACGCAGGGCCAAAGCCAGGTTGGTCATGCGCCCTACGGCGATAATGGTCACCTCGCCCGGATGGGCCTTGAGCGTGTCGATGATGAACTGGCTGGCTTCCCCCGCGAGGAGACCAGTTTCGTCCACGGCGGGAATATCGATTTCACCCAGACCGTTTAGCCCGTGAACGATCACTGGCTCGGCCTTGTCGACCCCATCGAGCGTCTTGCCCGCGCCACGCACCACCGGCGCAGTCATGCCGAACTGTTGGCGCAGGAACAGGGCGTTGCGGGTAGTCGTCTCGAGGTCGGCATTGCCAACCACTGTCGTGATGCCCAGCAGTTCGATTTCCGGCAGCTTGCTCAGGTAGAGCAGCGCCATGGCGTCGTCGATGCCCGGATCGGTGTCGAAGATGACTTTCATTCTGTTCGGTCTCGTCTCGTATCTGCGCGTGCATTACCGATCTTTGACCGTTTGGTCAAAGCCTCGCAGTTACGGCCATGTGCCTCAGCGCAGGCCGGGTGCCTGCTTGCGCCCGCATATGGCATCGCCCATATACCAGTTACTAATTGTAACCAGAGGCACGAAAAATGACCGACTATGGACACGAACTGCAATTCGGCGTCTTCGCCATGCCGTCGGCCCAGGACCCGGATCAGGTCGTGGCGCTGGCACAAGCCGCCGAAGCGGCGGGGCTGGATCTCGTGACCTATCAGGATCACCCCTATAATCCGGGCTTCCTCGACGTCTATGCGCTGATGAGTTTTGTGGCTGCGCGCACCGAGCGCATCCGGCTCGCCGCCAATGTCACCAACCTGCCGCTGCGCCCGCCTGCCGTGCTCGCCAAGATGGGCGCCAGCATCGATCTCCTGTCGGGCGGACGCTTCGAGATGGGCCTCGGCGCCGGCGGCTTCGGCGATGCCATAAAATCCATGGGAGGACCGGATCGCACCACCGGCGAGCGCGTCACGGCCCTCGGCGAAGCCATCGACATCATGCGCGGCATCTGGACCGGGTCGGGCCAGATGTTCAAGCACAAGGGCAAGCAATACGACATCCCCGGCGTCCGGGCCGGTCCGGCGCCGACACACGACATCGGCATCTGGCTGGGCGCCTACAAGCCGCGCATGCTGGCTTTGACCGGCGCCAAGGCCGATGGCTGGCTCCCTAGCTACGACTATATCAAGGAGCCCGGCATCACCGAGTCCAACCGGCTGATCGACGAGGCTGCTCGCGCCGCCGGTCGTGATCCGCGCGAAATCCGCCGCCTGCTCAATCTCGGTCGCGTCAGCCTTGCCGCCACCAACGGGGGCTTTCTCAACGGCCCGGCCAGCCAATGGGTGGAGGAACTGACCGCCCTGGCGCTGGAGCACGGATTTTCCACCTTCATCGTCGCCAGCGAGGACCCGGACCTCTTCAAGACGCTGGGACAGGAGATTGCTCCCGCCGTCCGCGCTGCCGTCGCCAAGGCCCGAGCCGCCAATCCGGCATTGCTGGCGCCGCTCGGTCGGCGCGCCGCTGCCAGGGCGCAGCGGGCGCCCGGCATCGACTATGACGCCGTGCCCGCGACGCTCGCCAAGGACGCCATCGAACCGGGCGACCGCCTCTACGGCTCGGTGCGCCACACCTATCTATGGTCGGGCAGCCCCGGCATCGTGCTGCGGCCCGGCTCAGCGGAAGAGGTTGCGGAGGCCGTGCTTTTTACACGCCGGCAGAATGTGCCGCTGGCCATCCGCAGCGGCGGCCACGGCATTTCCGGACGCTCCACCAATGACGGCGGCGTGGTCATCGATCTCAGGAAGCTCGACACCATCACCGTGCTGGACCGCGCCCGCCGGAGGGTGCGCATCGGGCCGGGTGCCCGCTGGGGTCAGGTGGCCGAGGCTCTGGCGCCGCACGGTCTCGCCATCAGCTCGGGCGATTATGGCGATGTCGGCGTGGGAGGCCTTGGCACCTCGGGCGGCCTCGGCTTTCTAGCGCGCAAGCATGGCCTCACCATCGACCACCTGGTGGCGGCTGAGATCGTCCTCGCCGATGGTCGCATCGTCCGCACGGACGCCGAGCATGAGCCGGACCTGTTCTGGGCCATCAGGGGCGCCGGAGCAAACTTTGGCGTGGTCACCGCCTTCGAGTTCGAAGCCGCCGAACTGGGCAATGTCATCCGCGCCATCCAGGTCTTCGACGCCAGCGATGCCGGCGCCCTGGTGCAGAACTGGGGGCGGCTGGTGGAAGCCGCGCCGCGCGAGATCACCAGCTTCCTTTATCTCTTTCCCGGCCAGCGCAATCCCATGGCCCAGGCGGTGTCCGTCTATGCCGGCGACGATGTCGATGCCGCAGCCGAGGCCCTGACGCCGCTCGGCAGCGCCGGTCCGCTGGTGCAGCAGCAGGCCCATATCGCGCCCTATCCGGCGCTGATCCCGTGGCAGGGCGGGCCCCAGGGCGGTGGTGGCTCATTGTCCGGCCGATCGGGCCTGGTCGACCACATCACGCCCGAAATTGGCGCCGCCGTGGCCGAGGTGCTGTCGTCCCGCGCCAGCTCGATGCTGCAGTTCCGCGCTGTCGGTGGCGCCGTCAACGACCTCTCCGCCGATGCCACGGCCTATGCTCATCGCACGCAGAATTTCTCGTTCAATGCAGCGGCCACCCCGGATACCGAAATGCGCCTCAACGCCATCTGGGCCCGCCTCCGACCGCATCTCAATGGCATGTATTTCAACTTCGAGACCCACCCGGATCCGGATCGGCTGCGCGAGGCCTTTCCTGCCGCCACGCTGGCGCGCCTGCGCAGCCTCAAGCGCCGCTATGACGAGCACAATGTGTTCAGCAGTAATTTCAATATTGTGCCAACAGACGATGCTAAGGTCGCCTGAAGCTGCGAAAACGACCTTGACGAAATCCGATTTTTGACCAAACGATCAAATATCGCAGGAGGGGATGGATCATGCGCTTCGGTTACAAGGCATCCGCCGAACAGTTCGGCCCCAACGAGCTGCTGCGCTTTGCCGTCGAGGCCGAGCAGGCCGGCTTCGACTCGGTCTTCGTCTCCGACCATTTTCAGCCCTGGAAGCATACCGGTGGCCACGCGCCCTTCGCGCCGGGCTGGATGTCTGCTGTCCTCGCGCGGACCGAAAAGGTCATCCTCGGCACCTCGGTGCTGACCCCCACCTTCCGCCTGCACCCCACCGTCGTTGCCCATGCCTTCGGCACCATGGGCGCCATGTTTCCCGGCCGCGTCATCCTTGGCGTCGGCACCGGCGAGGGCCTCAATGAGGTGCCGGCGACCGGCATGGAATGGCCAGAACTCAAGGAACGTTCTGCCCGCCTCCGCGAAGCGGTGAAACTCATCCGCCAGCTCTGGCGCGAGGACCGTGTGACCTTCGAAGGCGAATACTACAAAACAGTCAGCGCCACCATTTATGACAAGCCCGCGGAACCCGTGCCGATCTACATCGCCGCCGGTGGTCCCTTGAACGCCAAATATGCCGGCCGCGCCGGCGACGGTTTCATCTGCACGTCCGGCAAGGGCGCTTCGCTCTATGTCGACGAGCTGCTCCCCAATGTCGAAATCGGCCGCGCCGAAAGCGCACTCAAGGACAAGCCGTTCGAGCGCATGATCGAGGTGAAGGTCTCGTTCGATACCGACCCCGACCGGGCGCTCAACGACACCCGCAACTGGGCCGCGCTCTCGCTCTCCGCCGAGGAAAAGCACTCGGTCAAGGATCCCGAGGAAATGGAGCGCCTCGCCGATGCCCTGCCCATCGAGCGCGTCGCCAAGCGCTGGATTGTTTCCTCGGACCCGGACGAGCACGTCGCGCAGATCAAGACCTACATCGACTACGGCTTCGACCACTTGGTCTTCCACGCCCCGGGCACCGACCAGAGCCGCTTCCTCGGGCTTTATGCAAAAGAGATTTTGCCAAGGTTACGGAAGCTGGTGGGGTGAAGATGTCCGTCCTCGCTTCCAACATCTGCACGACTTCCCATCTTCCCTTGAGGGAGAAGGTGCCCAAAGGGCGGATGAGGGGTTGGAAGCTATGCGCGTCGCCGATGTGTTTTCACCCACCGGCCGTCACCCTCGGGCTTGACCCGAGGGCTCTGCACTTTGGAATAAACCAGCAAGTCCAGTCCCCTCGGGTCAAGCCCGAGGGTGACGCATCGTGGTTGGTCGAGGACACCGAACCATGACCCCCCGCTTTTCCGTCTGGGGCATTCCGGGCATTCCGGAAGTGGAGAAGGGTGACGATCTCGTCGCCCTGATCGCAACCGCAATCGAGGCGCAGACCGCCACCGATCCCGGTGCCGCGCTTCGTCCCGGCGACATCCTCGTCGTCACCTCCAAAATCGTCTCCAAGGCCGAAGGCATGCAGGTGCCCGCTGCCGAGCGCGAGCAGGCCATTGCCGCCGATACCGTGCGTGTTGTCGCCGAGCGCGTGCATCCGGGGGGGACTTTCCGCATCGTCGAGACACGACAGGGCCTGGTCATGGCCGCTGCCGGCATCGACATGTCCAATGTCCCCGAAGGCACGGCTCTGCGTCTGCCCGCCGATCCCGATGCCTCGGCACGCGCCCTTTGCTTTGGGCTACGGGAGCGTTTCGGCGTGGATATTGGCATCATCATCACCGACACGATCGGCCGTGCCTGGCGTATCGGCCAGACCGACATGGCCATCGGCGCCGCCGGCGTGCAATTGAGCGACGACCTGCGCGGCAGCAATGACGCCAACGGACGGCCGCTGCATGTGACGCAAGCCGTCGTCGCCGACGAAATCGCCGGCGCAGCCGACCTCGTCAAGGGCAAGACCTCGGGCATTCCCGTCGCCGTGGTGCGCGGTCTCGATCGCTTCGTGCTGGGCCTCGACGCCCCCGGTGCCCGCACCTTGAGCCGCACCGGCGACGACGACATGTTCCGCTTCGGCTCGGCCGAAGCCTACCGCCTCGGCTACGAAGCCGCCCTCGCGGAACTCAATTCTTCACCTCTTCCTGGGGGGAGAGGTCGGTCCGCAGGACCAGGTGAGGGGGCCTTCCACGGATCACCCGAACCAGAACAAGGCCCCCTCACCCCACCCTCTCCCCCCAGGGAGAGGGGGCGCTAGCCCTCAGCTCACCGCAGGAACCGCAGCATGCGTCAGCTCGTCCTCACGTCAATCGCCCTCACTGTTCTCGCCACTCCCACCCTCGCCGCCACGACCTACCCACTCACCCTCGAAAACTGCGGCCACACCGTCACCCTCGACGCCGCGCCGGAGCGGGTCGTCACCATCAAGTCGACAGCCACCGAACTCCTGCTCTCGCTCGGCCTTGCCGACCGCATTGTCGGCGTCGGTTTCCAGGATGGCCCCCTGCCCGATCATCTCGCGGCAGATCTTCCGGTCCTCTCCGACAAGCTGCCGAGCCCGGAAGTGGTGCTCGAGGCCGAGCCCGATTTCATCTATGGCGGGTGGGAAAGCAATTTTGCCGCTGACGGTGCCGGCGAGCGTCCGACTTTGGCCCAGCTCGGCGTCGCCACCTATGTCGCCCCGGCTGCCTGCCGCACGATCCAACCGGAAAAACTCGGCTTCGACCAGCTCTTCGCCGAGATCGCCGAAATGGGCACGATCTTCGATGTCGAGGACGCCGCCGCTACGGTGGTCGCCGAGCAGCAGGCGGTACTTGCCGCCATAGTGCCCGACACGCGCGGTCTCACCGCCGTCTGGTATTCCTCGGGCACCAAAACCCCCTATGTCGGCGCCGGCAGCAATGCTCCGGCCATGATCATGGAGGCGCTCGGCCTCTCCAACATCTTTGCCGATGTCGACGACGGCTGGACCTCGGCTTCATGGGAGGCGATCGTCGACGCCAATCCCGATGTCATCGTGCTGGTCGATGCCGCCTGGAATTCGGCCGAACAGAAGAAAAAGCTGCTGGCAGAGAACCCGATCACCAGAGAACTCGATGCGGTGAAGAAGCAGCGCTACCTCGTCATCCCCTTCCCCGCCGCCGAAGCCGGCGTGCGCAATGTCCCGGCGACGGCCGATATGGCGGAGCAGCTGGCGGGTCTGGATTTCGGCGAGTGAGCCTCAACGTCAGGTCACCCCACCCTCATTCCCGCCCCATCAAGGGGAGGGAGGCGAAGGCATCAGTCGCCAGTGTTCATCGTCTCCCTCCCCCTTGTGGGGAGGGATCAAGGGTGGGGGTAACGGCCCACCGGCGGCACCCATGACCCGCCTCACCCTCCCCGCCCTCTCCCTCCTCGTCTTCCTCAGCGCCGTCATCGCCGTCACCTTGGGGCCGGCCGACATCACCCCGGGCGAAGTCTGGTCGGTCATCCTGCATCATTTCGGCCTCCTGCCCGAAAGCCCGGTCTCGCGCCTGCGCGATGCCATCGTCTGGGAATTGCGGCTGCCGCGCGTGTTCACCGCCCTCGGCGTCGGCGCCGGCCTCGCGCTGTCGGGCACGGTGATGCAAGCGCTGACGCGTAATCCCCTGGCCGACCCCTACCTCCTCGGCCTTTCCTCCGGCGCCGCCCTCGGCGCGGTCAGCTTCGCCCTGATTGGCCTGACCCTCCTCATGCCCGTCGGCGCCTTTTTCGGCAGCCTCGGCGCGCTGGCGCTGGCGCTCCTCATCGCCCGCCTGCTCGGCGGCGCCACACCTAGCCGCGCCATCCTCGCCGGAATCTGCATTTCGGCGCTGGCCTCGGCGCTCACTTCGCTCATCATCTTCTGGTACGCCACCGGCGACAGTTATCGCGAAATCCTCTCCTGGCTGATGGGCTCGCTTTCCGGGTCCCTCTGGGCCGATGCCGGCCTCGCTGCTCTGGCGCTGATCCTCTGCAGTCCCATCATCCTCCTGGCCGGACGACCACTCGATGCCTTCGCTTTCGGCGACACCGCTGCCGCTGCCCTTGGCATCGATGTGCCCCGCCTGCGCTGGACGTTGCTCGGTGCCACGGCCCTGCTGACCGGCATCATGGTGGCCATTGGCGGCGCCATCGGCTTTGTCGGCCTTGTCGTGCCCCACGCGGTACGACTGGCGCTTGGCTCCCGGCACCGTATCCTCCTGCCCCACGCCATGCTGGTCGGCGCGCTGTTCATGCTCTGGACCGATACCGCAGCCCGCACCCTGTTCGAGCCGCGCGAACTGCCGGTGGGTATCATCACCGCCGTTATCGGCGCGCCGATCTTCCTCATCATCCTCCTCCGCTACCGGAGGGTGACATGAGCCTTGTGGTCTCAGCCATCTCGGTTAGGAAAGCGGCAAAGCCCATCCTCGCCGATGTCAGCTTTACGGCGCCGTCGGGCGCGGTCACGGGTCTCATTGGCCCCAATGGCGCCGGCAAATCCACCCTGCTCGCCGCACTGCTCGGCCTCGTCCCCGCCACGGGCGCCGCCTCGTTTCAAGGCCACGACCTGCCCGCCATGCCGCGGCGCGATCGGGCGCGCATGGTGGCTTTGGTCGAGCAATCCGCCTCGACCGAGGAGCGGCTCTCGGTTCGCGACGTGGTCGCCCTGGGGCGCATTCCGCACGAGAGCGCCTGGCAGTCCGCACCCTCGTCCGCGGACGCTGCCATCATCGACGCAGCGCTGGCCGATACCGGCATGACCGCCTACGCCACCCGCCGCTTCGACACCCTCTCCGGCGGCGAGCAGCAGCGCGTGCACCTGGCGCGCGCGTTGGCACAGCAGCCGCGCCTGCTGCTGCTCGACGAGCCGACGAGCCATCTCGACATTGCCGGCCAGCTCCAGCTGATGGCGCTGCTGCGCACCAAGGCCGCAGCGGGGGTGACCGTGCTCATTGCCCTGCATGACCTTAACCTCGCCGCCCGCTTCTGCGATCATCTGGTGCTGCTTTCGGGCGGGACACGCGCCGCCGAGGGCCCGCCTGGCGAAGTGCTGACCCCGGCTTTGCTCCAGGCGGTCTATGGCGTCACTGCGCGCCTGGTGCCCGATCCGCAGGCTGGTCGCCCGCTCATCGTCTACGATGAAGCCGTGCCGCGAACGTCCCCGCAAATACCCGATTGACAATCGCCTCCCGGCCACTCAAAAATTTGATCGACTGGTCAAAAATTGACCCACAGGGAGCATTGGGGACGGCAATGGAATTCGGCATCACCTTCAAGGGATTCATCGAGCATGAGCGGGCCCGCTATCTGGTGCGCGCCGCCGAATATGCCGGCTTCTCCTATTGCTGGTTCTACGACAGCCACATTCTCTGGCGCGACTGCTACGCCGCCATCGCCATGTGCATGGAACACACGACGGACATGCGCTTCGGCCCCCTGGTGACCAATCCTGACGTGCGCGACTGGTCGGTCGCCGCCTCGATTTTCGGCTCGTTGTCGAAACAGTCGGGCGGCCGCTTCGATCTGGCCGTCGGCCGTGGCGATAGCTCGATGCGCGTCATGGGCAAGAAGCCGGCCACCCTCGCCCGCGTCGCCGACTTCATCCACAAGACCAAGGCCATGGTGCGCGGCGAAGAGGTGTCCTATGGGGAAATCCCCGCGCCCGTGAAATTCCCCTGGGCCGTCGGCCACGACATGCCGAGCTGGATCGCCGCCTATGGCCCGCTGGCCCTGAAAACCGCCGGCGAACATGCCGATGGCGTTGTGCTGCAGATTGCCGATCCGGGCCTTTGCAAGTGGTTCACCGATCAGTGCATCGATGCCGGCAAGGCCGCCGGCAAGGACATGTCGGGCTTCCGCTCCATGGCCGCGGCGCCCGCCTATTTCGGCGACAAGAAGCGCGCCATCGAGAAGGTGAAGTGGTTCCCCGCCATGGTTGGCAACCACGTTGCCGACATCGTCGAAAAGTACGGCTCCGACAGCGACAAGGTCCCCGCCGCCCTCACCTCCTATATCGAAAAGCGCCGCGGCTACGACTATTCCAAGCACGGCCAGGCCGATAACCCCTTCCTCGAATTCATCTCGCCCGAAGTGGTGGAAAGCTTCTGTGTGCTGGGCGAAGCCGACGAACACATCGCCAAGATCCGCGACCTCGAGACCGCCGGCGTCACCCAGTTCAATATCTATCTCGACAGCGGCGACGAGGAAGAAATCATCGCCAAATACGGACGCGAGGTCATTCCGGCGTTTCGGTAAGGGGCTCACCCCCAATCCAGCCTCCCCCTTGAGAAGGGGGAGGAGCCGCTCCGGTTCGGACCGGACCATCCATGCACTGGATCTGTCCCTCCCCCTTCTTCAGGGGGAGGTTAGGTGGGGGTACCTCAATCCTCCTCCACAAACACCTCGTCGCGTTTCTTGCGGATGCTGGGCAGCACCGCGAGGATCACTGCGGCCAGCGCCAGGGCCAGCAGCGTTGCCGAGATCGGCCGCTCGATGAAGATCATCGGATCGCCGCGCGAGATGATCATGGCGCGCCGCAGATGCTCTTCGAGCAGCGGACCGAGCACGAAGCCCAGGAGCAGCGGCGCCGGCTCGCAGCCGAAGCGGATCAGCAGGTACCCCATGATGCCGAAGAAGGCGATCGCGTAGATATCGTAGATGTTCTGGTTGATCGAAAACGTGCCGATGCAGGCGAACAGCACGATGGCCGGGAACAGCATCCGATAGGGGATGGAGAGCATCTTCACCCACAGCCCCACCAGCGGCAGGTTGAGGATGACCAGCAAGAGGTTGCCGATCCACATCGAGGCGATGATGCCCCAGAACAGTGCCGGCTGCTCGTTGATCACATTGGGGCCGGGCGTGATGCCCTGGAGGATGAAGGCGCCGATCATCAGCGCCATCACCGGGTGGGCCGGAATGCCCAGGGTCATCAGCGGGATGAACGAGGTCTGCGCCGCAGCATTGTTCGCCGATTCCGGTCCGGCCACGCCTTCGATGGCCCCCTTGCCGAATTCTTCGGGATGCTTGGAGAGGCGCTTTTCGGCCGAGTAGGAGGCAAAGGACGAGAGGATATGCCCCCCGCCCGGCAATACGCCGAGGATCGAGCCGATGCCGGTGCCGCGCAGCACCGGCGCGATGATGCGGCGGAAATCCTCGCGCGTCAGCCAGAGGTTTTTCACCTCCTTGACGCCCACCTCGCGCTCGCGCTCGTTCTCGAGATTTCTGAGGATTTCGGCGATGCCGAAGATGCCGACAGCCACGGCCACGAAGTTGAGCCCGCCAAAAAGCTCCCTGAGCCCGAAGGTGAAGCGCGGCGTGCCGGTATAGATGTCCTGCCCCACCATGCCCAGCAGCAGCCCCAGCACGATCATGGCCAGCGCCTTCAAGATCGAACCATGCGCCAGGGCGATGGAGACCAGGAGGCCGAGCACGATCAGCGAAAAGTATTCGGGCGCACCGAAATTGAGCGCCGCCCGCGCCAGCGGCGGGGCAAAGGCGGCGAGGAGGAAGGTCGCCACCGTCCCGGCAAAGAACGAGCCGAGCGCCGCCGCCGCCAGCGCCGGGCCCGCACGGCCCTTGCGGGCCATTTGGTAGCCGTCGATGGCCGTGACCGCGGCCGAGCTTTCCCCCGGGAGATTGATCAGGATGGCCGTGGTCGAGCCGCCATACTGGGCGCCATAATAAATGCCGGCCAGCATGATCAGCGCCGTTTCCGCATTGAGCGAAAAGGTGATGGGCAGCAGCATGGCAATGGTCGCCGTCGGTCCGATGCCGGGCAGCACGCCGACCAGCGTACCCAGCAGCACGCCGAGGAAGCAGTAAAGGATATTGGATGGGTCGAGCGCGACGGAAAAACCGAGCGACAGCGAAGACAGCAGGTCCATTCTACGCTCCCGCGAAGTTGAGCCAGGGGCCGAACATCGGCACCAGCATTCCGAGGCCAAAGACGAAGATGGCGTAGCAGAGGACACAGAGGCCCACGGCGATCACCAGCGCCTGCAATATCGAATTGCGGGTCGACGACATGGCGGTGGCAAAGCCCGAAATCAGCACGACCGGGATGAAGCCGAGGCCGCGAATGGTTGCGGCAAAGAAGACGATCGTGCCGAGGACGAGCGCGATGCCGCGCCAGGGCCAGGGCGCCGGCGCCTCGTCGTCGGGCTTGCCGAAGCCCTTAGCCGCGACGGCTAGGCCCAGCGCCACCAGCACCGCGCCGAGCACCACAGGCATGAAGCCCGGCCCCATGCGGAAGGGCGTGCCGAACTCGTAGCGCGTCGACTCCAGCACGAAATAGGCGCCAAAGGCGATGAACATCGCCCCCGATGCCAGGTCATTTTTCGAAACATTCAGCGCCATGATTCCCCCTGTCCCGTACTGTCGCAGGTCCATTCACGCCCACCGTCGCGAAACCTCCCCCTTGACGGGGGAGGTTGGGAGGGGGTGCTCGCGCAAGGACTGCCTCCCCGTTTGCACCCCTCCCCAACCCTCCCCGTCGAGGGGAGGGTGCGCATCGCATGCGTGGAAGGCTTATTGTAAGGCGCCGCAGCCAAAGCCGCGGCGCCCGTGTCAGATTACTGCGCGGCGACGCCCGCAGCGGCGATGACTTCACTCCAGAGCGCAATCTGCCCTTCGAGCTTTTCGGTCAGCGCCGTCGGCGTGGCCTGGTCGGCGGCGACGGGATAGGTGCCCAGCTCGGCAAAGCTGTTGCCCACATTCTCGTCGGCCAGCGCCTTCTGCAGCGAGGCGGTCAGGCGCTCGATGATGGCCGGATCGGTGCCGGCGGGAGCGTAGAGACCGTGCCAGATGGCGAGGTTGAAGTTTTCGAGCCCACCCTCGCTGAGGGTCGGCAGATCGGGCAGCACGGCGATGCGTTCCGGAGTCGTCACGGCATAGGCCTTGATCTCGCCGGCCTGGATCTGGTTGGTCGTATTGGTGGTCTGGTCGCACATCATGTCGATCTGCCCGCCGAGCAGGTCGGTCATGGCCGGACCGGTACCCTGATAGGGCACTTCGGTCATCTTGGTCTCGAGCGCATCCATGATCAAGAGGCCACAGAGCTGGCTGGCCGCACCGATGCCGGCATTGGCATAGGTGATGTTTTCGCCGTTTTCCTTGATATAGGCGACGAGGTCTTCGAGCGTTGCTGGCTCGAAATCCTTGCGCGCCACCACAGTCATCGGCACTTCGGTGACGAGGCCGATCGTGGCAAAGTCGGTCAGCGGATCGAACGGCAGGCTGGCATAGAGCGACGGCGCGGTCGACATGCCGATATGGTGCAGCAGAAGCGTGTATCCGTCATTGGGAGCAGCGGCCACCTGGCCCGCACCCAGCGTGCCGCCGGCGCCACCCACATTCTGCACCACGACCTGCTGACCGAGATCCTCGCTCATGGCCGCAGCGACGAGGCGCGTCACCGTATCGGTCGGGCCGCCGGCCGCGAACGGCACGACGATGGTCACCGGCTGGGTGGGGTATTCCTGCGCCATCACGGCAGTGCCCAGTACCGTGCTGGCAGCAAGGCCAAGGGCCAGGGTCCTGAATACGGTCTTCATCTTTGTCGTCCTCCCAATTGCACGTCCCCGAATTCCTCCCCGGGGCTCGCAAGTCTCATTGCAAACCGCGTGCCAAGCCAAAAATGCAAGGCAGATATGCAATTGCCGGCGGGCATGTTAACTCATCTGGCAAGAACTTGCCGACACCCCCGGCGATACCAGGCAAATTCTTGCCAACTGTGGAGCTGCATTGGCGAAAAGGCCGACCAACTGGCGAGCGCTGTTTGCGCCGCGGCACCTTGTCGGTGCCGCAGTGGCGGCCGTGCTCGTTCTCGTCGTTTTCTGGGTGGCCTTCGAGCTGACGCTGAGCGCCGCCGTGCGCGAGGTTGAAACCCAGGCGCAGCGCCGGCTCGCTCTGTTCGATCGCACGCTCGAGGCGATCATCGAACGCTACCACTACCTGCCGGTGGCCATTTCCCAAGCGCCCGAAACCCGCGCCGCCCTCGAACAGCCCGCCAATGCCGCCGCGGTGGAAGCCGCCAATGGCTTCCTCAGCCAACTCAACGAAACCGCGGGCGCGAGCGAAATCTTCCTCATGGAGGATACCGGCAGCGTTGTCGCCGCCAGCAACTGGTGGACGCTGACGAGCCTTGTGGGCACCAACTATTCCTTCCGTCCCTATTTCGCGGATGCCATGGCGCGCGGCCGCGCCGAATATTACGCCTTCGGCATTTCAACCAGCGTGCCTGGCCTTTTTCTCTCGCAGCGCGTCGAGGGGCCGGACGGGCCGCTGGGCGTTGCCGTCACCAAGATCAACCTCGGGGAGATCGAAGCGGCATGGTGGCGCTCGGGCGAATTGATCGGCATTGTCGATCTCAACGAGGTCGTCATCCTCTCCACGCGACCCGACTGGCGCTACCGCCCGCTCCAGACCATTCCGCGCTCGCAATTCGCCGCCATCGCCAGCCAGCAGCGCTATGGCGAAAACGGCGTCGACAATTTCGGCATCATCACCGACCGCTGGTTTTCACGTGGCGCCGAATTTGCGCTCCTGGCCGGGGCCGACCCCGAAACCACTGGCTATTTCGTGCTGAACGAACTGCGCCTGCCCAAGCATGGCTGGCGCCTCGTATCCTTCTCCCCATTGGCCCCGCTCTATGGCGGCGCCTTGACCATGGCGACGGCGGCGGCCCTCGCCTGCGCGGCGCTCCTACTCATCATTGTCCTCTTCGAACAGCGCCGCCGCCTCGTCGCGCAGCGTCTTGCCGATCACGACCAGCTCGAATTGCGCGTGGCCGAGCGCACCGAGGACCTGCACGCCATGAACGAGCAGTTGCGCGCCGAAATCGCCGACCGCATCCGCGCCGAAAAGGCCGAAGCCGATGCGCAGCAGGGCCTGGTGCAGGCTGCCAAGCTCGCGACCCTGGGCCAGACCCTGGCCGGCGTGGCCCACGAGGTCAGCCAGCCCGTCGCCGCGCTTGCCACCCACATGGCCAGCGCCCGCCTCATCGAGCAGCGCCGCGGCGGCACCGAAATGGGCCCGATCCTCTCGGCCATGGATAAGGTGGTCGAGCGGCTGGCGGCGCTGACGGGACATTTGAAGACTTTCTCGCGCAAGCAGACCCGCGTCGCCATGGAAGCAGATGTCGGCACGGTGATATCGAACGCCCTCGATCTCACCGACCACCGCCTCAGACAGGTAGGCGTCGATGTCGAATACCGCCGTCCGCACCCGCCAATCCAGGTCGCCGCCAATCCGGTCCATTGCGAACAGGTGCTGATCAACCTCATCGCCAATGCTGCCGACGCCATGCAGGACACGCCGATGCGCGTCCTCTCCATCGGCGTTACGAGCGAGGGCGGAACTGTATCAATCAGCATCGCCGATACCGGCACCGGCATTGCCGAAACCGATATGGCAACCCTGTTCGACCCCTTCTTCACCACCAAGCCTTCGGGCAAGGGCCTTGGCCTCGGCCTCGCTATTTCCTATGGGCTGGTCCGCGACAGCGACGGCACCATCACCGTGCGCTCACGAGAGGGCCAGGGCAGCACGTTCGTGGTGAGCCTGCCACTCGTGGGGACCGCAGGCGCCGCGGCTCCTTCGCTTCCCTCCCCCTTGAGGAGAGGGACTGAGGGTGGGGGGCCGTCAGTGTCCCACAAGACCACCCCCACCCCTGCCCTCCCCTCAAGGGGGAGGGGGCGCAAGGCCTCGAACTCATGAGTGAACTGCAAGTGGCTGAAATGACCCCCACCATCCTCATCGTCGACGACGAAGACATGGTCCGCACCGCGCTTGAGCAGTGGCTGCGCCTCTCCGGCTTCGAGACCGCTACCGCTGCCGATGCGCGCGAAGCTCTGGCGGCCATCGACGAGATCCGCCCGCATGTCGTCCTCACCGATGTCCGCATGCCGGGTCTATCGGGGCTCGACCTTCTCCGGTCCATTGCCGAGCGCGGCTTGCCCACCGAGGTCATCCTCATCACCGGCCATGGCGACGTGCCCATGGCCGTGGAAGCCATGCGCGCCGGCGCATTCGATTTCCTGCAGAAGCCCTATGTGCCCGACCAGCTCGTCCATTCCATTTCCCGCGCCGCCGAACAGGCCCGTCTGAAGCGCGAACTGGCCGATCTCAGGCGCAAGCTCGACGGCGGCGAGAGCGAGCTCTCCACCCGCCTTGTCGGCGCTTCGCGCGTCATGGAAGATTTGCGGCGCTCCGTGCTGGAGCTGGCGACCATCCCGGCCGATATCATCCTCTTTGGCGAAACCGGCACCGGCAAGGAGGTGGTGGCACGCTGCCTCCACGACTTCTCCCCGCGCGCCAAAGGCCCCTTCGTAGCGGTCAACTGCGCCGCCATTCCCGCCGAACTGATCGAAAGCGAACTCTTCGGCCACGAGGCCGGCTCATTCACCGGCGCCTCCGGCCAGCGGGTCGGCAAGTTCGAATTTGCCAATGGCGGCACCCTCCTGCTCGACGAGATCGAATCCATGCCGCTGCTCGCCCAGGCCAAGGTACTGCGCGTCATCCAGGAGCGCGTGGTCGAGCGCCTGGGCTCCAACCGGCAGGTACCGCTCGACATTCGCATCATCGCCGCTTCCAAGGTCGATCTTGCCGCCGAAAGCCAGGCCGGCCGCTTCCGCGCCGATCTCTACTATCGCCTCAACACGGCAACGCTCGACCTGCCGCCGTTGCGCGAGCGCGGCGACGACTGTGTCATCCTCTTCCACCATTTCCTCGGCGACGCGGCGCGCCGCTTCGGCCGCCCTGCCCCGGCTCTCCATCCGGCCGATATCAGCGCCCTGGTTTCCCATGGCTGGCCGGGCAATGTACGGGAGTTGAAGGCCGCGGCTGACCGCTTTGCCCTCGGCCTCGGCGCCACCGGAAGGTCGATTGGCGACATCATCGGCCAGCGCCAGCCTGCCGCCTCGGGCGTCAGCCTTGCCGAGCGCCTCGCCGCCTATGAAAGGCATCTGATAGAAGCCGAGCTCGACCGCCACGATGATTCTATCGCTGCTGCGGCCGAAGCCCTGCAGGTGCCGCGTCGCACCCTCAGCGAGAAGATGTCCCGTCTCGGCGTACGGCGCTGACCACGTTTCCAAGGACCAACAGATGATCCCCGTTGTCGATACCCACCTGCACCTGATCTACCCGGATCGCTTTTCCTATCCCTGGATCTCGGCCGCTCATCCCCTCAGTGGCCACTGGACCATCGAGAGCTATCTGCGGGAAGCGCGTCCCTTGGGCATTGAGGCGTCGCTCCACATGGAAGTCGACGTGGCCGAGGGCGATATCGAGGACGAGACGCGCTATGTGCTCCATCTCGATGGAGTCGCCGGCGCCATCGCCGCCTGCCGCCCGGAACATGCTGATTTCCCCGCTCAGCTCGAACGGCTTGCCGCAATGCCCGGCGTTCGCGGACTTCGCCGCATTCTCCACGAGGCTCCCGACGCGCTGAGCCAGACGGCACTCTTTGCCGAGAACCTCCGCCGCCTGCCGGGATACCACCTCAACTTCGACCTCTGCGTCCGCCACGACCAGTTGCCCATCGGCGAGGCGCTGGTGCGGCGCTGTCCCGACGTCACCTTCATCCTCGACCATTGCGGCGCCCAGGATATTGACATCGATAATCCCGGTCCCTGGCGCGACAATATCCGCTCGCTCTCGAAGCTGCCCAACCTCAACGCCAAAGTTTCGGGCATCATGGCCTATGCCGGCCCGACCTGGACGGTGGAAAAGCTGCGCCCCTTTGTCGAGCACATCGTCGACTGCTTCGGCTGGGACCGCGTCGTCTGGGGTTCGGACCATCCCGTCGTCACCCTCGGCGGCACCCTGACAGACTGGGTGGGGGCGACACGCGAGATCGTCTCGGGTGCGAGTGAAGATGAGCAGGCAAAACTGCTCAACGGCAATGCCAGACGGATTTACCGGCTGTAGCTAAGCCCTGCGATGGGGAATGCAGATCGGCCGCTGGTGTACCGGATCGGTGATGATCTCGGCATTGACGGAAAACACCTCGGCGATGAGGTCAGCCCGCATCATCGCCTCGGGCGCGCCACGCTCGCGCACCTTGCCGCCGGCGACGAAGACCAGTTGGTCGGCATAGCGCGCCGCAAGGTTGAGGTCGTGCAGCACGAGGACAATGGTGCGGCCCTGCTCCTTGTTGAGCTTGGTCACCAGTTCGAGGCAATCGAGCTGGTGGGCCATGTCGAGGTGGTTGACCGGCTCATCGAGGCAGATCGTGTCGGTTTCCTGCGCCAGCACCATGGCGATCCAGGCCCGCTGCAACTGCCCACCCGAGAGCGAGCCGATGCGGCGGTGCTTCATGGTGTCCACACCGGTGCCCGCCATGGCCGCCGCTACGGCGGCATCGTCGCCGGGGCTCCAGGGCTGCAGCATGGCCTGGTGCGGATAGCGGCCAAGGCGCACCAGCTCTTCCACCGTCATGTCCTGCGGCGCGCTCGGGCTTTGCGCCAGAAGGCCGATCTTGCGGCCCAAGGCCTTGCCGTTGAGCTTTGAAATGTCCTCGGCATCGAGCAGCACCTGCCCCGATTGCGGCGCATGCAACCGCCGGATGGCCCGCAGCAGCGTTGACTTGCCGCAGCCATTGGGCCCGGCCAGCACGGTAATCTGGCCTTTGGGAATGGGCAGGCTGAGGGCGTCGAGGACGACGTCATTGCCATAGGAAAGGGTGAGAGCCTTGACCTCGATGCGGCTTGCAAGCTGGTCATCCATTGGTCTTGTCCTTGCGCACGAGGAGATAAAGGAAATAGGGGGCGCCGATCACGGCGGTCACCGTGCCCGCAGGCACTTCGAGCGGCGCAAGGGCCACGCGGATGAGGAGGTCCGCGCCCACGAGGATGATGGCGCCGAGGAGGATCGAGACGACGATCCCCGCCGCCCGCGCCCGCCCGACAAGCAGCCGCGCCAGATGCGGCGCCATGAGGCCGATAAAGCTGACCCCGCCTGCAAAAGCCACCGCACCCGCCGTCAGCAGCGCCGCAAGGAAAAAGATGAAGATCCGATAGACCGGCAGGTTGAGCCCGATGCTGCGCGACGAGATATCGTCGAGATCGGCCGGTGGCAGGTGCCGCGCCGCAAAGCCGGCAATGATCCCGACGGGGATCAGCACGGCCAGCATCAACTGGATCTCCGTCCAGTTGATCGTATTGACCGCGCCGGCCAGCCAGCGCGCCGCCTGCGACGCCTGGTAGATCGGCCCGATCAGCATGAAGATCGTGGTCAGTGCCTTGCACACGGCGGCGACGGCAATGCCGAACAGCAAGAGGCGAATGGCCGAGGATGCCTGCCGCCCCGAGAGGATGAAAACGAGGCTGATCGCCGCAACGGCGCCGATGGCGGCGGCCAGCGGCTGCCAGGCGATCGACACAGTCAGCGAGTTGGAGGCGCCCGAAAAGATCGCCAGGAACAATACGACACCCAGCGCCGCGCCATCGACCACGCCCAGCACGCCCGGCGAGGCCAGCTCATTGCGAGTGATGCGCTGCAGGAGGTAGCCGGCATAGGCGATGGCGCCTCCGGCCAAAGCCGCAGCCAGGACGCGCGGCAGGCGCAGTTGCAGCACCACGAGCTTTTCCGTCTTCTCGCCGCCGCCCAAGAGCACATTGGCCACGGTCTCGAGCGGGATCCAGGTCGAACCAAAACCAATGCCGGCGAGGAACAGCAGCACGAACACCGCCGCCACCGCCAGCACTGTTGCCGATGGCCGCGCGATGCTCCGGCGCGGGGAAAGAGCGATGTCGGTCATGCGAGCCTCCGCATCAACAGCACCAGCAGCGCCACCGCGCCGACCACGGCGGTGATGGCGCCGACAGGGGCCTCCACCGGATAGATAACGAAGCGCGCCGCGACATCGGCCAGCGTGGCATAGATCGCCCCGCTCAGTGCCGCCGCCGCCAGTTGGTGCCGATGCCGCAGTCCCACCAGCCGCCGCGCAATATGCGGCACGACAAGGCCCACAAAAGCCACCGGTCCGGCCATGGAAACGGCGGCGCCGGTCAACAGCGACACGGCGAGAAAGGCCAGGCCGCGCACCGCCACCAGTGGCACGCCGAGGCTGGCGGCGGTCGAGTCATCGGCCTGCATGGCGTCGAGCGCGACGCTGAGCACGAAGGCCAGGGCCGCACCCACCAGCACCACGGGCAGGCCGTTATAGAAGAGACTGATCGGACGGTCGACGAAGGCGCCCGAAAGCCAGAACAACAATTGCTGGAGCTGCGCCTCGTTGCTGGTGAGGATGATTTCCACCACCGCATGGGCGAGGCTGGCAAAGGTGACGCCGACCAGCACGATCTTGAGCGGCGAGAGACCACCCGCCCCCGCGGCCACGCCGAACACCACGACACTGGTCAGAAGCGCCCCGGTGGCTGCCGCGAGCGACAGGCCGACCAGCGACTGCACGCCGAAGACGACGGTTGCCAGCACCACGGCCAGTGACGCGCCGGCATTGAGTCCCAGCGTGTCGGGGGAGGCGATGCGATTGCGCGACAGCGTCTGCACCAGCACCCCCGCCATGCCCAAAGCCGCCCCGGCCAGCGGCGCGATCAGAGCGCGCGGCAGCCGCAGACCGGCAATAACAGTGGCGGTTTCCGAGCCGTCATTGGCCGTGAGCGCGGCCCAGACTTCGCCCAGCGAATAAACCTTGTAGCCAAGCGTCAGGCTCATCAGCATGGTGATGCCCATTGCCACGACCAGGCCCGCATAGATCCAGCCCTTAGCGAGGCTTACGCGGGCTCCGCGATCATATGTTGCGGCTATCGCAGTCAAGGCGCCCCCAAATTCCTGATATTGACAGTCAAGTTAATTTCTGATGTGAAGCCATCCGATTTAAGAGCTTGCTTGTCAAGTTTTTCGGGGGACGAAAATGACACTCATCCGCACTCTTCTCGCCACCACGGCCATTGTCCTCTCGCTGGGCCAGGCCACGGCCCGCGAGATTACCCATGCTATGGGCGTCACCGATGTGCCGGACAATCCGCAGCGCATCGTGGTGCTGACCAATGAAGGCACCGAGGCTCTGCTCTCGGTTGGCGTGACCCCCGTCGGCGCCGTCGAAAGCTGGAAGGGCAATCCCTGGTATGACTATCTGATGCCGCAGATGGGCGAAGTCACCCTGCTCGGCACCGAGGGAGAGCCCAATCTCGAACTGATCGCCACGCTCGAACCCGACCTGATCCTGGGCAGCAAGGTGCGCCAGGAAAAGATCTATGAGCAGCTTTCCGCCATCGCCCCCACCGTGCTGACCGAGACCCTTGGCGCCGTCTGGCAGGAAAACCTCATCGTCTATGCCGATGCGGTGGGCAAGGCCGATGAGGGCGAAGCCGCCATCGCCGCTTTCGACGCGCGCGCCGCCGCCATCAGCGCGGCTTTGGGCGACAAGGCCAGCGGCACCATCTCGCTCGTCCGCATCTCCCCGGCACGCACGCGCATGTATTTCAAGGATTCCTTCCCGGGTGTCGTCATCGACGCCGTCGGCCTCGCCCGACCTGAAACGCAGGATCGCGACGAGTTTGCCGAGGACCTGACCAAGGAACGCATTCCAGAACTGGCTGCCGACCGCATCTTCTACTTCTCGCCCGATCCCAATGATGCCGAGGCCGAAGCGAATCTGGGCGAATGGCTGCAGGACCCGCTCTGGCTTGGCCTTGATGCGGTCAAAGCTGGCAATGCCCAGCGCGTCGACGACGCCATCTGGGTCGCAGCGGGCGGCGTCTTTGCCGCAAACACCCTGCTCGACGATATCGAGGCCGCCTACGGCCTCGTCTCCACCCGCTAACATCCAACAAGGACACGCCCATGATCCGCACGATCATCGCCGCCTCCACGCTCGCCATGCTGCTGTCCAGCACGGCCATGGCCCGCGACATCACCCACGCCATGGGCGTCACCGATGTCCCTGATAATCCGCAGCGCATCGTGGTGCTGACCAATGAAGGCACCGAGGCCCTGCTCGCCATCGGCGTCACCCCGGTCGGCGCGGTCAAATCCTGGCTGGGCGATCCGTGGTACGATCACATCGCCGCCGACATGGCCGATGTAACGGTGCTGGGCGACGAATCGGCCGTGAACCTCGAAGTCCTGGTCTCGCTCGAACCCGATCTCATCATCGGCAACAAGCAGCGCCACGAGGACATCTATGAGCAGCTGTCGGCCATCGCCCCGACGGTGATTTCCGAGCGCCTCCGCGGCGACTGGAAGATCAACATGGCGCTCTATACCGACGCCATCGGCAAGGGCGCCGAGGGCCTGGCGGCGCTGGACGCTTTCGACGCCCGCGTCGCGGCGCTGAGCGAAGACATCGGCGCCTCGCTCGAGGAGGAAATCTCCATCGCCCGCTTCATGGCGGCCCAGACCCGCATCATGTTCAAGGACAGCTTTTCGGGCCTGATCCTCGCCCAGCTCGGCTTCCACCGTCCAGCTGCCCAGGACAAGGACGAGTTCGCCGAAGAAATCACCAAGGAGCGCATTCCAGAATTCGAGGGCGATCGCCTGATCTATTTCACTTACGAAACCGGCAATGGCGAAGCCGACACCCAGGAGACCGACTGGCTGGCCGATCCGCTCTGGCAGAACCTGGAAGTCGTCAAGGCTGGCAAGGTGCATGAAGTGTCCGACGCCATCTGGAACACGGCCGGTGGCATCATCGCGGGCAATCTGCTGCTCGACGACATCGAAGAAATCTACGGGCTCGAAAGCACCCGCTGATGAACCCGGCCGGTCCGCAGGGCCGGCCAGTCCCTCTATCTGGAACGACCATATGAACAAGCGACATTTCTCCGCCGGCTTACTTGCCCTGGTGTCTGCCCTCTCCCTCGCTGCGCCGCTCAGCGCCCGAGAAGTCACCCACGCCATGGGCGTCACCGAAGTGCCGGACAATCCCCAGCGTGTCGTCATCCTCACCAATGAGGGCACCGAAGCCCTGCTCTATCTGGGCGTGGTTCCGGTGGGTGCCGTGCAGAGCTGGGACGGGGATCCATGGTACGCCCACATTGCCGAGCCACTGGCCGAAACCGTCCCGCTGGGCGTCGAGAACGCCGTCAATCTCGAAGTGCTCGCCACGCTGGAGCCTGACCTGATCCTGGGCAACAAGGTGCGCCAGGAAGCAATCTATCCCCAGCTCTCCGCCATTGCCCCCACCGTCTTCTCCGAGGACCTGGGCGGCTCCTGGCAGACCAACCTGCAGGTCTATGCCGATGCCCTGGGCATCTCCGACAAGGGTGTCGCCGCCGTCGACGGCTTCGTGGCCCGCACCAAGGCGATCCACGACGCCCTGGGCGACGCGGTCAATGACGAGATTTCCCTCGTCCGCTTCTCGCCCAACCGCACCCGCATCTATTACACCGACACCTTTGCCGGCATCGCCCTCAGCCAGATCGGCTTTGCCCGTCCGGAAGCGCAGCAGAAAGAAGCCTTCGCCGAGGAAGTGACCAAGGAACGCATTCCCGAAATGGAAGGCGACCGCATTTTCTACTTCTCCAGCGACCTCAATGGCGAGGAGGCTACGGCCAATCTCAATGACTGGCTGAACGATCCACTCTGGCTCAATCTGGAAGGCGTCAAGGCCGGCAAGGCCCAGCGCGTCAGCGAGATCATCTGGAATACGGCAGGCGGCATCTACGCAGCCCACCTGATGTTGGACGAACTGGAAGCCATCTACGGCATCGCCTCGACCCGCTGACATCCGTCGACGGCAGACCAGGCGGGAGGGTCCTTGGCGCTCCCGTTTTCATGTGCTGAGGGATCATCCAGAGCGCGGCACCTCCAGCCCAACCGCAATAAGTAAGCCCGTCAGTTGCGGCACATCGGCCATCTCGACTTTGGGCGCAAGCACCAGGAGCGCGAGAATGATGAAGCTGGCGCGGCTGAGGCGGCGCCTCGTGGCTTTCCGGACATACATGAGCGAGCTCCGTCCTGGGCGTGGCCACCGCGCTGGCCGGGATGATCTGGTCTAGCGCATTCCCGGACAGACCGCCCCACGCATTTGGGCAAGGCGGGCCGACCGATGGCACAAAAAAGGCCGCCCGGCTTGGGGGAAGCGCGGGCGGCAGGCGTCTTGGAGGTCAGAAGGAGGTCAGGAGCCGTTGGGACGACGCTGATGGGCCAGTATTAACCACTAGAGCCAGCGCTCGCCCCACCCGTTTGCGTGGTCCCGCAAAGGTTGAGCGACGCTCGCCGCACGGCCCTGCCAAGCTTGCTAACCGCCCTCTTTCCTGGATTTTTTTCATATCGGCGGACAATCTTGCTCGACCTCGCGCACAGTTTTCGGCAGATCGAGAAACCCTCCGCAGCCTTTCCAGGCGACAGCCATTTTCCTGCCGGCGGTTAAGGTAGTTGGCGATTGCCCGGAGCCATTTGCTGGACCTCGGCACTTGGCGGACGCAATATATGGAAGTGCTGGCGTGAGTGTCCGGGTGCGATCAGTTCCATGAGTTTCAAGCTACTGTGCATCGAAGACGAAACCGACCTGCGAGCCGACATGTGCGAGGAGCTCACGGCCGCCGGGTTCGATGTCGACGAGGCCGGCGACGGCCGGGAAGCGCTCGATCTGCTGCTTTCCGAACACTATGACCTCGTGCTGTGCGATATCACCATGCCCGGCATGTCAGGCATCGAGTTGCTGCGCACTGTCCGCCGTCAGGAGCGGCTAGCCGATCTGCCGTTTATTTTCCTCACCGCCCTGACCAGCCGGCAGGATGTCATTGTCGGCAAGCAAGCCGGCGTCGATGACTACCTCACCAAGCCCATCGACTTCGATCTCATGCTGATCACCATTTCGGCGCGCCTCGACCAGGTCGCCCGCATCAAGGGCGCCAAACCGCAGGCGGACGCGGACAGCCACAGCCTGCGCGCAGCGCTCATGGGCGCGGACGAAGCCCTCAATCGCATTGCCGTCGGCGTCTTTCTCATCGACAGTGAGCGCAAAGTGCTGTTCCGCAACCGGCGTGCCGAGGAACTGCTGACCGCGGCGGAAGGCCTCAGCGTTTCGCGCGAGGGGCTGCTGCGCGGCGAAAAACCGGCCCAGACTCAGGCCCTCAAGGATATCGTCGATACGGCCATCGCGCGGATGGCCAGTGGCAACCGGCACGGAACCGATGCCGTCGCCCTGCCCCGCGACAGCGGCAAGCGACCCTTGATCGCCGTGGCCTGCCCGCTGGGCCGTGGCCCTGCCGTCGCCGGCGAACCGGCGGTCGGGCTGTTCGTCACCGATCCAGAATGGCGTCCGAGCGATGCGGCGGAAGCGGTTGCCCAGCTCTATGGCCTGTCTCCGGCCGAGACGCGCCTGGCGCTGGCTTTGGTTCAGGGCATGAGGATCGATGAGATTGCCGATGAATTCGGCCTCTCGCGCAACACGGTGAGCTATACGCTCAAGAACCTGTTCCGCAAGACCGAGACCGACCGCCAGGCCGATCTCATCAGTCTGTTCCTTTCCAACCCCGTTGCCCTCGACCAGGACTGACGTCAGGCCGCCTGGCGCTGGGTGCGGCCGCCATGCCGCGACGGTTTGATGGGCTTGCGCGATGGGTTTGCGCGGCTGGCTTCAGCGACGGGATGCAGGGCCGGATCGCCGGCGATAATTGTCGCGATCTCGGCATCGATCATCTGAAACACCTCGGCAAGTTCAGGAAAGTTCTGGTGCTCGATGTCCTTGGCGCGGGGCAGGCGACGCATGGTGACAACTCCCAGGTTCAACCCGCCACCGCATAGGGCAGGGCAAGCAGGGTCAGGGCAAACATGTAAAGGCTTGAAAGCAGCAGGGCGCGGCGCATCGCAGGACCCTCCATCCGGACGATCAGGTAAGTCTGAGTGCCGCGAACCGAATGTGTTTTACCGCTCTTTGGCGCCGGCATCGCCCCTCAAACAGGTGGGAAGGCGTCGATCCGCCAGGGTCGCCAACGCCACCACCAAATCCCGCAATTGATCTGGGCGCATTCATGCGTTGCACATTTTTGCGTGCACTAACTGCCATATATCGTACAATTGGCGGCTCCCGGGCGGCACGGGTGAGGTGGACGGCATGTCAGTGCACAAGTCGATGTCCAGCAGGGCGGCGCTGCATGCCTTTGTGCAGCGGTCTGTCTTGCTTGGCGCGCTGTTGGCACCACTGTCCACCGTTGAGGCCGCAGACCCGCTGCCTCAGCCCCAAGGCGCCGTCATCCTCACGGTGACTGGCGCCATTGCGCGCACGAACGGGCCAGATGGCGCCCAGTTTGACCGGCAGATGCTGCTCGACCTGGGCGAAACGCAGATTTCCACCACCACGCCCTGGACCGATGGCATCCAGGAATTCTCCGGCGTCTTGGCCCGCGATGTGCTCAAGCATGTTGGTGCCGAAGGCGACACGGTGCTGGCCACAGCGCTCAACGATTATACCGTGCGCGTGCCCATGGCCGATTTTCTGAACAACGACGTGCTGCTGGCCATGGAGATGAATGGCGAAGAAATGCAGATCAGCGACAAGGGTCCGATCTGGATCATCTACCCCCGGGACGATGTGCCGGCGCTGCAGAACACCCTGCTGCATGAGCGCTGGGTGTGGCAGTTGCGGGAGCTGCAGGTGCAATGACCCGCCGGCCGTGGATATCGCGGCCCTTTCTGGCGGCGGTCCTCGCCCTCACCGTCCTCTTCACCCTGCTGCTCGCCGCCGTTACCCGCCTCGCGGTCAACGAGAACCGCATCTCCGGCGAGCGCGACGACAGCGTCATCTGGTTTGCGAGCCAGGGCCAGTACGAAGCCATGCGGCTGGCCGACGCGACGCTGCTGTTTGAAGCCGGACGCGTTGCTCCCGAGGAACTGGCCCTCCGCTTCGATCTCCTCGACAGCCGCCTCAGCCTTTTCGAGCAGGGCGTCGGCGCCCGCCTCGTCGAGGATCTCGGCTACCGCGACGAAGTCCAGGAGCTGCGCGACACCTTCGAGACGCAGCGCCTGCAATTGCCGCTGGTTCGCGACGGCGACCCGGAGGCCCTTTTGGGCCTCCACGGCACAGCCCGCGCCATGGGTGAGACCATGCGCGACGTCGCCAATGCCGGCATGCTCGACAGCCGCAACAAGGATGACATGGTGCGCGACACCAGACGCCGGATCCTCGTGGAAGTCCTGAGCTACCTCTTGGCGACGCTGGCGGCCGGCGTGCTGGTCGCCTTTATCGTTGTGCGCGGCTTTCGCACCACCATGCGCGCCGAAGCAGCACTTGAGCACGAGCGCCAGATATCGCGGCTGCACCGCGCCTTCACCTCGGTGGTCTCGCATCAGTTCCGCACGCCGCTGACCATCATTGATGCCAGCGCCCAGCGCATGTTGCGGCGCGGCGCGGCCATGACCCAGGACGAGGTCATCAGTCGCGCCACCAAGATCCGAAAGGCCTGCCAGCGGCTGACGCGGCTCATGGAAAGCACGCTCAATGCCGCGCGCCTTGAACAGGGCGAGATCACCTTTCATCCGCGCCCATGCGACCTCCAGCAGGTCGTCGCCACGGTCGTGGACATGCAGCCCGAGGATGATCAAAGCCGCATCGTGCTCGCCTTGGAGGACCTGCCGCGCCTCGTCATGGCCGACACGGCCCTGCTCGAACAGGCCATCCACAACCTGATTTCCAACGGGCTCAAATATTCCGCGCCCAATTCGCAGGTCCTTGTCCGCGGCCGCCGCGAGGCCAATGACGTGATCATCAGCGTCGTCGACAATGGCGTCGGCATCCCGGCCGACGAAATTCCCTTCATCACCGAGCGCTTCTTCCGTGCCCGCACTGCGCAGGGCATTGCCGGTACCGGCATCGGCCTCCATTTCGTCTCGCAAATCATGGACCTCCATGGCGGGCGCATCGAGGTCAGCAGCGCCGAGGGCAAGGGCTCGACCATTTCGCTTGTCTTCCCCTATCGCCCGGCCGAACGCGCCGGCTTCGATCCCGTGAGGACGGACTAGCTCTCCACACTGTTTGCGCCAAGGCAAACACCGCGCCGAATTGGCCGGCAATTGACCCACCATATGTTGACGGATCAGCACGCCGAAACACATCATCATGTGGTTTTCAAGAGTCTACCGGACACCACGCCATGGCCACTTCCACCGCCGTCTCACCCGCACAGATCGATATTCGCGCCAGCATCGCCGAATATCTCGATCGATCCGACTGGCGGGTGAACGCCAATGCCAACCAGGGCTATTCGCTGGGCGGGCTGATCCTCAATACGGCGGGCAAGGTGGTTGCCAATTACTGGCTGTCCCATGTCTATCCCGAAACCATCGGCCAGGCGCATCGCGACGCGGACCTCCACATCCACGACCTCGACATGCTCTCGGGCTATTGCGCCGGCTGGTCGCTGCGCATGTTGCTCGAGGAAGGACTCAACGGCATTCCCGGCAAGGTGGAATCCGGTCCACCAAAGCACCTCTCCAGCGCCGTGGGGCAGATCGTCAATTTTCTGGGCACGCTGCAGAACGAATGGGCCGGCGCCCAGGCTTTCAGCTCCTTCGATACCTACATGGCGCCCTTCATCCGCAAGGATGGGCTCTCCTACGACCAGGTGCGCCAGTCGATCCAGGAGCTGGTCTACAATCTCAACGTCCCGGCGCGCTGGGGCACCCAGGCCCCCTTCACCAATCTCACCTTCGACTGGACATGCCCGGAGGACCTGCGCGAACAGGTGCCTGCTATCGGCGGGGAAGAGATGGACTTCACCTATGGTGAGCTCCAGCCCGAGATGGACATGATCAACCGGGCCTATATCGACGTCATGACCACGGGCGACGCCAAGGGACGCGTCTTCACCTTCCCCATTCCCACCTATAACATCACGCCCGACTTCATCTGGGACAGCGAAAATGCCGACCGGCTTTTTGCCATGACCGCCAAATACGGCCTCCCCTACTTCCAGAATTTCGTCAATTCCGACCTCGAGCCGCATATGGTCCGCTCGATGTGCTGCCGCCTGCAGCTCGATCTCACCGAACTCCTCAAGCGCGGCAATGGATTGTTCGGCAGCGCCGAGCAGACCGGCTCGCTGGGCGTCGTCACCATCAACTGCGCCCGGCTGGGCCACCTCTTTGCTGGTGACGAAGCGAGCCTGCTCAACCGGCTCGATGCGTTGATGGAGATGGCGCGCGACAGCCTAGAGATCAAACGCCGGGTCATTCAGGGCCACATCGACGGCGGCCTTTATCCCTATACCAAACGCTATCTGGGGAGCCTGCGGAACCACTTCTCGACCATCGGGGTCAATGGCCTCAACGAGATGATCCGCAATTTCTCGGGCGATGCGGATGACATCACCACCGAGGCGGGGCGAGGCCTTGCCATCCGCCTGCTCGATCACGTCCGGTCGCGGATCACTGCGTTCCAGGAAGAAACGGGGCACCTCTACAATCTTGAGGCTACCCCCGCCGAAGGCACGACCTATCGCTTCGCCAAGGAAGACCGCAAGCGCTTCCCCGGCATCATCCAGGCCGGCACCGCCGAAAACCCCTACTACACCAATTCCTCGCAACTGCCCGTCGGCTATACCGAGGACCCCTTCGAGGCGCTCACCATGCAGGATGAGCTGCAGTGCAAATATACCGGCGGCACGGTTCTGCACCTCTACATGACCGAGGCGCTCTCCAGCGGCGATGCCTGCCGCAAGCTGATGCGCCGGGCGCTGAAAAATTTCCGCCTGCCCTACATCACCATCACCCCGACCTTCTCGATCTGCCCGACCCACGGCTATCTCTCGGGCGAACACCACTATTGCCCGAAATGCGATGAGGATCTCATCGCCAAAAAGCGCAACCAGCTCACCCACTGACCCCTACGAAAGGACCTTTCATGAGCATCCATCCCACCGGCCTCATCGCCACAACGACCAGCCAGCCCGTCCTCCTCGACACCGAGCGCCAGCCCTGCGAGGTCTGGACCCGCGTCATGGGCTACCACCGCCCGGTTTCCTCGTTCAATCGCGGCAAGAAGGGCGAATTCTACGAGCGCCGTTATTTCCGCGAAGCGAGTGCCAAGCTTGACTGACATCCGCATCGGCGGACTGGCCCGGCTGTCGTCCTGCGACTGGCCGGGCGAACTGGTCGCCACCATCTTCTGCCAGGGCTGCCCCTGGGCCTGCCGCTATTGCCACAACCCGCATCTCATTCCCGCCCAGGGCGAGGGCCAGATCGCGTGGCGGGACGTGCTCGATTTTATCGGCTCTCGCAAAGGCCTGCTCGATGGCGTGGTCTTTTCCGGGGGCGAGCCCACTCTGCAACCGGGCCTGCGACAGGCCATCGAAACGGTCAGAGCCATGGGCTTTCGCATCGGCCTTCATACCGGCGGACCCTATCCCGGGCGGCTGGCCGAAGTGCTGCCGCTCCTCGACTGGGTGGGCTTCGACATCAAGGCGCCACGCAACAGCTACGATCGGATCACTGGGGCCCGACACAGCGGCAACAAGGCAATGCGGAGCCTCAAGCTCCTCCTGGATAGCGGCGTCCCCTACGATTTGCGCACCACCGTCCATCCCGACCTTCTCAGTCTGGAGGAACTCAAAATGCTGGCCGAAGAGGTCAAAGCCGCCGGCGGCAAGGATCACCGTATCCAGGCCTTCCGGCCCGATGGCTGCGCCGATGAAGAACTGGTCCACAGCCCGTCGCTCTCCCGACCGGGCTGACATCCGTCCTCGCTCCGCAGTGGGGACGGCGCAAAACACCGCCAAATTGACGTCGAACAAGTTGGCTGTCCGGCAGGCTTGCTAAGAGCGGCCGACATTTTCTCAACGGCGAGCCCCCAGCCATGAGTTCGGACACACGCGATCTGGTCGAGCGCTATTCCTTGCCGGTGCCGCGCTACACCAGCTACCCCACTGCGCCACACTTCCACGGCGGCGTGGACGCAAAGACCTATGCGCGCTGGCTGGGTGAGCTCCATGCGGACGCGACGCTCTCGCTCTATCTGCACATTCCCTATTGCGATCGGCTGTGCTGGTTCTGCGGTTGCCACACCAAGCACACTTTGCGCTACGAGCCGGTCGCCGCCTATCTCAAGGCGCTCTATGCCGAGATCGACTGGGTTTCCGCAAAACTCGCCGGGCGCGGCCGCGTCACTGCCATCCACCTCGGCGGCGGCTCGCCGACCCTGCTGACGTCAGAGGATATCCTGGCGCTCAAGACCAAGCTGGCCACGGCCTTCACAATCGACCCATCGGTCGACATCAGCATCGAAATCGACCCCAACGACCTCGACGACGGGCGCTATGACGCCATGGCCGAATTTGGCCTCACCCGCGCCAGCATCGGCGTGCAGGATTTCGATCCACGCGTGCAAGAGGCCATCAACCGCATACAGAGCTTCGATCAAACCCGCGCCGTGGTCGACGCCATGCGGGCGCGCGGCGTCCGCTCGGTCAATCTCGATCTGCTTTACGGCCTGCCCTTCCAGAGCGAGGAGGGTCTTGCGCGCACCATCGAAGCGGCGCTGAGCCTCAGGCCCGACCGTGTGGCACTCTTTGGCTATGCCCATGTCCCATGGATGAAACCACACCAGAAAATGATCCCCGAGGACGCCCTGCCCGACCGGCATATGCGCTTCGCCCAGGCGCAACTGGCAGCACGCCTGCTGACCGGGGCCGGTCTCGATCCCATCGGTTTCGACCATTTTGCGCTGCCCGATGATCGGCTGGCGCAGGCCACACGCCAAGGAAAGCTGCGGCGCAATTTTCAGGGCTATACCGACGACGCCGCCGACGCGCTGATCGGGCTCGGAGCGTCGGCCATCGGGCAATTGCCGCAGGGCTATGTGCAGAACATCACGCCTACCGGCGATTACAGCAAGACCGTCTTGGCC
The DNA here is from genome assembly GCF_016411825.1 of Devosia sediminis. GTDB lineage: Bacteria > Pseudomonadota > Alphaproteobacteria > Rhizobiales > Devosiaceae > Devosia > Devosia sediminis. The sequence continues at coordinate 83,118 of NZ_JAEKMH010000001.1, read as the reverse complement.
GGATCGGGCGCCACGACGCGCGGTTTTGCCCTGGCTCCGGCCGACAAGCTGCGCGCCCTCGCCATCTCCACCCTGCTCTGCACCTTCCAGCTTGCCCCGCGCGACCTTGCCGGCTTCGGCGCAGCTGGTCGGGCGCTGATGGGAGAGGCCGAAGCCATCGCCTTGACCGACCGGGACGGCATGGTCGCGATGCTCGACGGCGTCTTCACCGTCACCGTACGCGGTCGCCCCTTCGTCCGCGCCATCGCCGCCCGCTTCGATGCCTATTTCGGCCAGGGCACCGCACGCCACTCGGCGGCGGTTTGAGAAAGCATTCCCGGCCATAGCGGGAAGGCCGCTCTGCTAGGCGTCATGCACATCGACGCGCGTGGCCTGGCTCGACAGCAGCACGTCGAGCAGCATCCGTTCGAGCGGCGCGTTGAGCGCTACCGCGAAATGACAATCCGCCGCCGCATCCACGGTCAGAACGGCCGGCAGGCCGCCCTTTGCCAGCAAGGCGGCGCGAGCCAGCTCGGCAGCGGCGGTATCAGAAAAATGGGCTATGGCGACACGGGCGCGCGACATGTCGGGCTCAGTGCACCACGGTCTCGCATTCGGCGAGTTCCTGCAGCCGTTCGAGATCGCGGATGACGAAGCTGCCGCGGTCTGGCAGGTCGACAATACCGCGCACCTTGAGCTTGGTCATGCTGCGGCTGACCGTCTCGATGGTGAGACCCAGGTGATCGGCAATATCCGCGCGGCACATGGGCAGGCTCACGCGCTGGTCATTGCCCAGCTTATGGGTGCGGCCGGCCAGCGACACGAGGAAGCCGGCAATCCGCTCCATGGCCGACTTGCGGCAGAGCAGCACCGACAGGTCATGCATGCTGGCCACTTCCCCCGCAGCCATGGCGAGAATCTTCTCGCCCAACTCCGGACGCTGCCGCATCGCCTGACCGATATCGCCGCGCGCCGTCACCTGCACCCTCGCCGGGGTCAGCGCGTCGCAATCGAAGCGATAGGCCTCGCCATGGCCGAAACCGACAATGTCGCCAGGATAGGCGAAGGCCACCACCTGGCGGCGGCCGTCCTGAAATATCTTGGTGGCGCGGAACACGCCGCTGACCACTTCATAGAGCGCATCGGCGCGATCGCCTTCGTGAAAGAGCACCGTGGTCGCGCCGACGACACGCCCCTGCCCATCGCCCACGGGACGTTCGCTACGGGTCGTGTCCGGTTCAGCATGGGGAAAGAGGTACATCGGGGGCTCCGTTCGGCTGTGTCTGAACGGAATTGACCATGCGGACGTAATCGTCCTATCCGGTTCTTGTAACCAATTGTAACGGCGAGACTGCGGCCCCGCTCCATGCAGACCCACCACATCCTGGTCGTCGACGACGACGCACAGATCCGCCGCATGTTGCGCCGCTGTTTCGAGGACGAGGGCTATCGGGTCAGCGAATCGAGCGATGGCGACAATATCGAGGCTACGCTGCGCGCGGGCACCGACCTCGTCACCCTCGACCTCAATCTCGGCCGCGCCGATGGTCTGGCCGTCGCCCGCCGCATCCGCCAGGTGTCGGATGTCCCGATCATCATGATCACCGGCAAGGGCGACATGATCGATCGCATCGTCGGGCTCGAAATCGGCGCCGACGACTATATCGCTAAGCCCTTCCACCTGCGCGAGGTGCTGGCTCGCATCCGCAGCGTCTTGCGCCGCAGTACGGGCAGCGCGTCGCCCGCCGCCGCCAACTCGGTCATCCGCTTCGACGGCTTCGTGCTCGATCCCGCCCGCCGCAGCCTTACGGGTCCGGAGGGCGCCGACATCGCCCTTACCTCGGGCGAATTCGACCTGCTGGCTCTGTTCTGTCGCCACGCCCATGCCGTGCTCGACCGCGACCGCATCATGGACCTGCTCAAGGGCCATGACTGGTCGCCCAATGACCGCAGCATCGACAATCAGGTGGCGCGGCTGCGCAAGCTGATCGAGGCCGACACCCGCAATCCGCAGATCATCAAGACCGTGCGCGGCGCCGGCTACAGCTTCACCCCGCGCAATCTGGGCTGATCAGCCTTCCAGCGCCTCGGCGATCGCCTGCGCCAGATCGGCCATGCGATAGGGCTTGCTCAGCACCTTGAGGTGGGCAATCGCGTCTTCGTCCCGCCGCACCAGCTCGTCGGCATAGCCCGACGTCAACAGCACGTTGAGGCCCGGCCACTGCTCGGCCACCCGCCGCGCCAGCTCATAGCCCGAAATGCCGCCCGGCATGACGAGGTCGGTGAACACCAGGTCCACCTCGGCGCCGCGCCCGAGAATCGCCAGTGCCTCATGCGCATCGGCCGCCACCAGCGTCGCATAGCCCAGCGTTTCAAGCCGGGTCACCGTCAGCTTGCGGACCCGTGGATCGTCTTCCACCACCAGCACCGTCTTGCCGGCCGGCGGCACGGCCGCTTCCTCGGGCTCTGCCTCCACCGCCGAAGCTGTGCCATGGCGCGGCAGGTAGATGTTGACGCTCGTCCCCCGCCCGATCTCGCTGTAGATCGTGGCATGGCCGCCCGACTGCTTGGCAAAGCCATAGATCATGGAAAGCCCCAGCCCCGTGCCGCGCCCCTTCTCCTTGGTGGTGAAAAATGGCTCGAACGCCCGTTCGCGCACATCGGCAGGCATGCCCTCGCCGGTATCGGCGACGGAAAGGCGCACATAGTCCCCCGGCGCCAGCCCATCCAGATCCTCGGACATGGCGGCATCGACGCTCACATTGCCCGTCTCGATGATCAGCCGGCCGCCCTGGGGCATGGCATCGCGCGCATTGACGGCCAGGTTGACGATAGCGCTTTCCACCTGCGAGGGGTCGATGCGCGTCATCCACAGCCTGGGCGTCAGCGCATTGGAGAGCGAAATGGTCGAGCCCATGGTGCGGTGCAGCATGTCGGTGAGGCCCAACACGAAGTCGTTGAGGTTCACCACTTCCGGCTCGAGATGCGAACGCCGCGCGAAGGCCAGCAGCCGCGCCGTCAGCCGCGCGCCGAGATCCGCCGCTTCCAGCGCCTCGATGGCCAGCTCGCGCTGCCCGGATGTCGTCAGCTTGGCTTCCAGCATTTCGAGATTGCCGATGATGACGGTGAGGAGATTGTTGAAGTCGTGGGCGATACCCCCGGTCAACTGCCCCATCGCTTCCATTTTCTGCGCCTGCCGCAGCGCTTGTTCGGTGGCCTTCTGCGCCGAGAGGTCGTGGATGATGCCGGTGAAATGCACCCGCCCGTCCATCTCGAATTCGCTCACTGCCAGGTGCATGGGAAACAGCGATCCGTCGCGCCGCCGCCCTGTCACCTCGCGGCCGATGCCGATGATCTTGGCCGCGCCCGTCCGGCGATAGTTGGCGATATAGCCGTCATGGGCTGAGTGATAGGGTTCGGGCATGAGGAAATGCACGTTCTGGCCGATGAACGCGTCCTGCGGATAGTCGAACAGCCGCGCCGCCGCGGGATTGACCGTGGTGATCGTGCCGCGCCCATCGATGGTGATGATGGCGTCCACCGCCGATTCGAGGATGGCCTGCAGCTTGCGGGCCTGGCCGACGAGGTCGGCCTGTTCTGGAAAATAGTGGGTCAATTGCGGCTCGGTCGTACGGGTCTTTGCCCCGAGACTACCCGCTTTCGTCCAACAAAAAACCCTCCCGCCATGGCAGGAGGGTGCATCGGTCTCGATATCGGGCGCTTAGATGCCGAGGCCGGCATAGGCGGCGTCCAGGCGTTCCTGGGCCTTGTTGGGAACATTGACCGCCTTGGCGGCATCGAGATTGGGCAACTCGTCGCCCACGGCGATGGCGCCGGCCATGCCCATGGCGAAGTGCGGCGTGCACTTGATGCCGTAGAGGCCGGGCACATCGAAAGTCACCGTGAACTCTTCGTTCACCTTGCTCTTGAAGGCTTCGGCGCCTTCCGGGATCATGTCCTTGATGGTCTCGACATTGTGGCTCTTGTCGGTGGGAATGAATGTCACCGTGTCGCCCGGCTGGATGGCGAGGAAATTGGGCTCGAACACCATGGTGCCCGCTTCGCCCTTGTTGAGCATGTGGATTTCGTAGTCCGCGGCCAGCGCCGGAGCAACGAGGCCGCCCATGGCAACCAGGGCGATCATTGTCGTGGTGAAAATACGCATCGGGGTTCTCCTTGACTTGGGTCGGCTGACCCGTTGCCCCTGACCTAGGAAATCCTGCCTGCCCGGTCTTTGACCCAAGTCAAATACCGCTGCGGCAAAACGTCCAGCACGCTCGACCCGATATTTGCGCCTGATCAAGGAACACTTGCCGACGGCACCATAAGGTCTTCATCGAAGGCAGAGGACGCAAGTACCCCAGCCAAAGTTCCAAGTCATGGAGAAGAAGATGTCGATCAATACGAGGCTTTCGCGCCGGGCCCTGCTTGCCGGTGCCGCCGCCATCGGCGCTACCACGCAGCTCGCTACCGTGGTGGCGACCACCGCGCAGGAAGCCGTGGCGGCCGCAACTGCCCCGGTCGATCTCAACACGCTGGAGCGCGTCAAGGTCGAGCTGGTTGCTCCACCATTCGTCCACGCCCACGAACAGGTGGCCACGGGCGGACCGAAGATCGTCGAGTTCACCATGACGATCGAGGAGAAGCTGCACGAGGTCGAAGACGGCGTCGAGATCTGGGCCATGACCTTCAACGGCTCGGTGCCTGGTCCGATGATGGTCGTGCATGAGGGCGACTATGTCGAGCTGACGCTGATCAATCCCGACACCAACTTGATGCCGCACAATATCGACTTCCACGCAGCCACGGGTGCCCTGGGCGGCGCCGGGCTCACCAATGTCAATCCGGGCGAAAAGGCGATCCTGCGCTTCAAGGCCATCAAGGCCGGCGTCTTCGTCTATCACTGCGCCCCAGAGGGCATGGTCCCCTGGCACGTCACCTCGGGCATGAATGGCGCCATCACCGTCTTGCCGCGCGAAGGCCTCAAGGACCCCAAGGGCAATCTCATCACCTACGACAAGGTCTACTATGTCGGTGAGCAGGATTTCTATGTCCCCAGGGACGAGGACGGCAACTACAAGACCTATGAGAGCATCGGCGATGGCTATGCCGACACGATCGAGGTGATGCGCACGCTGCTGCCCAGCCACATCGTCTTCAACGGCAAGGTCGGCGCCCTCACCGGCGACAATGCCCTCACCGCCAATGTCGGGGAAACCGTGCTGATCCTGCATTCGCAGGCCAATCGCGACACCCGCCCGCACATCATCGGCGGCCATGGTGACTTCGTCTGGCCGACGGGCAAGTTCCACACCCCGCCCGATGTCGACCAGGAAACCTGGTTCATCCCCGGCGGTACGGCAGGCGCGGCGATCTACACGTTCCACCAGCCAGGCGTTTACGCCTATGTGAACCACAACCTCATCGAGGCCTTCGAATTCGGCGCCGCCGGCCACATCGTGGTCGAGGGCGATTGGAACGACGACCTGATGACAGGCGTCCTCGCTCCCAGCCCGATCTGACGCCGGACCGACGATCCGGGGCCCAATACCGGGCCCCGGCACCCCATTGCCGGCGCATCCCTTTGGCGCCGGCATATCCCGGAGGCGAAAATGGCGGCCCAGGCTGTCCGTACCAAGGATGTGACGCTTCTCCTGCTGCCCGCGATTCTCCTGACCGTGGCGCTTGGAGCGCTGGCAGTGCAGCTCGCACCACCGCTGCCGGCACTGTTGCCTCCTTCGGATGTTGCCCTTCCGGCAACGGTCACGCTGCCTCCGGGAACCTTTAATTACCGCGCCGACGGCCATTTCCTGCGCGACAACGTCCCGGTGGACCCACCCGTGGGCGCGGTGACGCAGGCAGTCCCCCTCGAGATCATGCAGTACCAGGTCAGCGTCGAGGATTACGCGCGCTGCGTCGCCGATGGCGCCTGCGCCCCCACCGTCCAGGCCGGTCTCGATGGTCAGCCGGTCACCGGCGTCAGCTATCAGGATGCAGCAGCCTATGCCGGCTGGCTCAGCGCCGCCAGCGGTCAGACCTGGACGCTTCCGACCGCCCCGGAATGGGCCTATGCCGCCGCCGAACGCTACACCGATGAGGCCCTCGGCACGTCGGACGACGCCGGCAACCCGGCGCTGCGCTGGATTGCCAATTACCGCCAGGAAGCGGCCCGGAACCGCACTGCGGATCCCTATCCCAAGCCGCTTGGCACCTTCGGCGCCAACAGCTTCGGCCTCATGGACATTGCGGGCAATGTCTGGGAATGGACCGATACCTGCCACCGCCGCGTCCATGTGAACGCCGTCGGCGACATCCTCAGCGAGCAGCCCGCCTGCACCATTCGTGTGCTCGAGGGCAAGCATCGCGCCGCCACCAGCTTCTTTATCCGCGATGCCAAGAGCGGCGGCTGCTCGGTCGGCATCCCGCCCGACAATCTGGGTTTCCGCCTGGTCCGGCGGCCGGACGAAAAAGCCGGCTGGATGGACTGGCTCTGAGCTTAGGGCACCGCCGCAGCTCCGAAGCGCACAGACGTGCCGCCCCCTGCGACCGAACAGCGTGTATCGTCCCCAAAACTTTTGCTGTATCGGACATGTATCCGAAGTCGGGGACGACACTTTGGCCGATATCGACCGCAGCCTTGTCCGCAGCCTGCCGCTTTTTGCCAACATGGCCGATGCCGACCTCGATCGGCTACTTGCCCGCGCCACCATGCGCCGCGTCCCGGCCGGCGAGGCGGTGTTCGAGCAAGGCCAGAAGGCGACGCAGTTTTTTCTGCTGCTCCATGGCCGGCTCAAGGTGACCCAGGTGACATCGGAAGGCCAGCAGATCATCGTCCGCGTGGTCAATCCCGGCGACCTTTTCGGCTTTGCCCCCGCCCTGCAGCGCGACGACTATCCGGGGACACCGACTGCGGCTGCCGAGAGCGTCGTCATGTGCTGGCCCAACGAGGTCTGGGGCAGCATTGTCGAGCAGAACCCGCAACTGGCGGTCAACGCCATGAAGACCATCGGGCAGCGGCTGCAGGAGGCCCATACCCGCATTCGCGAAATGTCCACCGAAGAGGTCGAGCGCCGCGTCGCCCATGCCGTGCTTCGACTGATGGACCAGGCCGGCCGCAGAGAAGCCGAAGGCGTGCGCATCGATTTCCCGCTCAGCCGCCAGGATGTCGCGGAAATGACGGCCACCACCCTGCACACGGTCTCGCGCATTTTCAGTGCCTGGGAAAGCCAGGGCATCGTCAAGGGCGGCCGCCAGAAGCTTCTGGTCCGCGACCGCAAGCGGCTCGAGTCTCTCGCGGAAGGTCTCGCCGACAAGGACTGACGCGCTCCTTTTCCTTCTCCCACCGTGCCACCCTCGGGCCCGACCCGAGGGCCTACGTCGTGCTTGCCTTATCTCCTTGTGGGAGAAGGTGCCCGAGGGGCGGATGAGGGGTCTTCCTCCCACCCAACTTGCGCTGCCGCAAGGACAAGCCGGCCTTGACCCGCTAGTGCCAGGGCACCCGCCACCCCGAGGTGCCCGCATGGCCAACGAGACAGATGCCCATCCCATCAAGCGCAAGCCGGTGCCGCGCGGCATTGCCCATACCGGCCCCGTCATCCTCGCCTATGGCTTCCGCCCGTTCTTTCTCGGTGCCGGCATCTGGGCGGTGCTCGCCATGGCGCTCTGGATCGGCGCCCTGGTCCATGGTCTTCCTATCGGTGGCCCCTATGGCGGCCCCGCCTGGCACGCCCATGAAATGCTGTTCGGCTACACCTCGGCCGCCCTGGCCGGTTTCCTCCTCACCGCCATTCCCAACTGGACCGGGCGCCTCCCCGTTTCCGGCGCGCCGCTCGCCGCACTGGTTCTCGTCTGGCTCGCCGGCCGGCTGGCACTGATCGTGCCCGACGCCATCGGCCTCGTCTGGACCATCGCCCTCGACACCGCCTTCCTGCCGCTGCTCTTCGCCATCTGCTTGCGCGAAGTGGTGGCCGGAAAGAAGTGGCGCGATCTCAAGGTCCTGGCCGGCGTCCTCGCACTCGGCGCTGCCAACGGCGGCTTTCACGCCTTGGTCCTCACCCAGGGCGATCCAGCCCTTGCCAGCCGCCTCGCCGTCTCGGCCTATGTCATGCTCATCGGCATCATCGGCGGCCGCGTGGTCCCGAGCTTCACCCGCAACTGGCTGGCCAAACGCCACCTCACCAATCTACCTGCCTCCTATGACCGGCTCGATACGGCCGCACTCCTTGTCGCCCTTGTCGCGCTGGCCTTCTGGGTCGCCCTCCCCGAACATTGGGCAACGAGCCTCTTCTGTATCATCGCCGCCGGCCTCCACGCCGCGCGCCTCCATCGCTGGAAGGGCTGGCAAACCGGCGAAGAACGGCTGGTCCTCGTTCTCCATCTCGCTTATGCCGCCCTGCCCCTGGGGTTCGTCGCCGTGGCGCTGGTGCCTTTCGGGCTTCTTGATCCGGCCGGGGCGCTGCATGTGTTCACCGTCGGCGCCATCGGCCTCATGACTCTGGCGATCATGAGCCGTGCGACGCGTGGGCATACCGGCATGCCGCTGACGGCTCCGCCGCTCACGGCAATCAGCTATGGCTTCCTGGTCGTGGGCGCGATTTTCAGGCCCGCCGCCATGCTGCTGCCCGACCACTACATGACGCTGGTATCGCTCAGCGGCCTCTGCTGGATGCTGGCCTTCGTGCTCTACCTTTGGGAATATGCACCCGCCCTCGTCATCCGCCGCAAGCCGCGTCCGGATTGACCGGTCAGAACCGTACCGCCAGCTCCGGCACCATCATGTCGGGGCTCCAGGGCGGATCATAGGTCAGGTCCACGCTGACCTTTTCGACCCCTTCGACCGCAAGCGTCGCATCGGCCACGGCGTTCTGCAGGAAAGCGCTGGCCGGGCAGAAGCGGGCCGTCGTGGTCATCAGCACCACGACCACCCCATTCTCGCCGACATCCACGTCGTAGATCATGCCCAGGTCGACGATGTTGTGCCCGAGCTCGGGGTCGATCACCTTCCGCAGTGCCGCGCGGATATCGGCTTCGATTTCCATACGGCGGGAGATCATCAGCCCCTCCCGCCGGCCCGGACCATCAGCCGGTAGGCCGTGCCTTCGGCGTCGAAGTCGCCAGCCCAGGCATGGCCGCGCGTCTCGAGTTCGGGGAACAGGAAGACCGGCTCGCGATGCAGCAGCGCGAACAGCACCTCGCCCGCCTGCATGGTTTCGAGCGTCGCCAGGATCTGCACCATGGGTTCGGGCGGATCCATTTCCGAGCAATCGAGATAGTGGACCGGTTCGGGCCAGTTGTCCGGATTGCTGTCCCGCGCTACCGCGGCCGCACTGTCGCTGCCCACCGGTTCAGGGGTGAACAGCACCTGCCAGTCGCCACCATCGAGCGCCGTCGCCGTAAAGCCGAAACCCTTGGACTCCATCACCCGGAACAACGGCTCCGGTCGGAACGGGGCGATCAGCATCAGCGCCTGCCCCGCTTCGAGACCGCTCACGGCCCCCATGATCGCGCCGAATGGCTCGCCGCCATCGCGCAGGATCGGCCGCACATCGAGTTCGAATGGTTCTGTCATATCAAGCTCCTTGGTCTCAGCGCCGACCGCAGCAGTCGCGGCCCGGGTTGGTCCTGCCATTGCGCCGGCAGGTCGCGCAGCGTCCGGGCCCGCCAGAGCTGGTGCATGATCAGCAACACGGCCGCTAATTGTCCGCCCGCCGCCACCTGCACCACGCCAGTCCAGCCTGCGGCCATGCCCAAGCCACCTACTGCCACCATGGCGAAATAAAGCGCGTACCAGTGCCGGGCACGGCGCTCACGCACGAGGTCCTGGACCCGCGGCGTCTGCATGCGTCCCATCTGCGGCGCAAAACATTCGAGCCAGGTCAGAAACGGCACGATCTTGTAGAGCATGGCCAGCCCCAGCCCGCCCAGCCAGCCCAGCGCCAGCACCTGCACGGCCGCCGCCAACCCCGCCTCCGAGCCCATCGAACCGGCCACAACCACCGCCACAGTCCCGACACCCAGCATGACAAAGGCGCCGACGGCTGCCGCCATGTGCAATTCCAGCGCCGGGCGCCGGCGGCCGCGATAGAGGATCACCACATCGCCGGCATAGGCGGCCAGCGAAACAAGGCCCAGTAGCCCTGCAAGCCCTAGACCCAGCGGCCAAGGGGCATTGCTCGCCACCAGCACGCCCAGCACCGCGCACAACATCGCCAGCGCCGCCACCGCTGCAACGAACGCCAGGCGTGGCACGAAACCCTTCCGCTCGGGCGAAATCAGGAACATCGATACCAGGCGGTAGCTGACCCCCATTGCCGCGAGCGTCAGCCAGCCGCCCAGGCCGAATCCGGCATGCAGCGCCACCCCATGGGTCACCAGCGCCACCGCGAAATCGCCGCCGATCAGCCCGCTCAGCGCCGCCGCCAAGTTATCGCCCAGCAGCGTCGCCACCAGCGCACTCATCAGCGCCACCGCCACGAATCCCGCCGGCAGCGCAAGCGAGCTTGCGCGCAGCAACGTCGCGAACAGCATGACCGCCGCCACCGCGAACCCGGCGATGATGACGAGCCCACCCAGCGGCGCGAGATCGGCGCTGACCCAGGGCCAGTCCGCCAACGCCCCGAAGCCTGCGAGCAGCAGCAGGAGGCCCGCAACGATCAACCCCAGCGCCACCGGCGCGAGGCGCGGCAGCGCCAGTTCCCGCCCCACCAGCACCGGCAGGAACTGTATCAGCGCGCCGAGCATCAGGAGGCTGAGCCAGCCCACGACCACCAGATGCACGACGATCAGTGTTTCCGGCGCGAACAGTGCCACATGCGGATAGCCGAAGCCCGCGGCCATCAAGGCCAGCGCCACCACCAGCGCCGCCAGGGCGACGCCGAAATAGGTGAGCGTCCAGCGCGATATCGTCGCCATCTGCATCGCTGTCCTCCGGGGCAAGGGGAGCCGGCATGCGCCCCCCCGCATGGGCATTCAGGCGGCTTGCGCGCGGCCCAGTTCGACCCGCCACACGGCCGGGCCGGCCTCGAGATAGTTCCAGGAGAACTGGCCGGGATATTCGGCCTGCAACTGGTAGTGCAGCGGCCGCGGATCATGGTCGTTGATGATCACGAAGCTGTCGCCGACCGCGAGCGCATTGGCCATTGCAAAGATTTTCGGGTGCCGCTCCCGCGGCTGGATGGTGCGCACGTCGATGAAGGCTTTCTCTTCTGCCATCTGTCCTGTCCAGGCCGCTGATTGAGATGTGGCGCCGGGCGGCGGCCAGTCGCTCCGACGCTGGCCACGCTAGCCGGGCGCGGCGAGCAACACTTTGTCGCAGCGCAAACTCCCGCCTCGCCGCCAGCCTCGCCGGCTCAACCCGCCATATCTTTGATCCAAGTCAAAGATCGCCTTCGGCTTTCGACTAGGGCTGTTTTCTGCGGGTCTTCCGCTTGGGACCAATATACCGGGGACAGGGCAATGCTGGCTGACTTCACGCGCGCCGAACGGGTCGGGGCGCTCCTCATACTTGGCGGCCTCGTCGTGGTCGGTCTGGCCATGGCCATCGGCGGCCGCGGCGATATTCTGGGCGTGCATGGCTGGCTCGTCGCCGGCCTGTCCCTGGCCTTCTTCTTCGGCGCGATCCGGCAGTTCGACCTGCCCGAACCCTCGGCGGCCCGTCTCTCCGAATATTACGATGCGCCCACGCGCGCCGGCATCATCCTGACCCTCATCTGGGGCGTCATCGGCATGGCCGCCGGCTTCTGGGTCGCGGCGCTACTCGCCTGGCCCGATCTCACCTTCGATGTCGCCTGGCTGAGCTTCGGCCGCCTCAGGCCCATCCACACATCGGGCGTGATCTTCGGTTTCGGCGGCAACGCGCTGATCGCCACCTCGCTGCATGTGCTGCAGCGGACCACCCGCGCCCGCCTGCCCGATGCGCTGAGCCCCTGGTTCGTGCTCCTGGGCTACAATCTCTTCTGCATCGTCGCGGCCAGCGGCTACCTCATAGGCGTCACCCAGTCCAAGGAATATGCCGAGCCCGAATGGTATGCCGACATCTGGCTGGTCGTGGTCTGGGTGACCTATTTCGCCATTTACATGCGCACCCTCGCCCGCCGCAAGGAACCGCATATCTACGTGGCCAACTGGTACTACATGGCCTTCATCCTGGTCGTGGCCATCCTCCACATCGTCAACAATCTCGCCGTCCCGGTCTCGCTCGGCTCGGCCAAGTCCTTCTCGCTGTTCGCCGGCGTCCAGGATGCGATGACCCAGTGGTGGTACGGCCACAATGCCGTGGCCTTCTTCCTCACCGCCGGCTTCCTCGGCATGATGTATTACTACCTGCCCAAGCGCGCCAACCGGCCGATCTTCTCCTACCGGATGTCGATCATCAGCTTCTGGGGCATCACCTTCATGTATATGTGGGCGGGCTCGCACCACCTGCATTACACCGCCTTGCCTCATTGGGTGCAGACCCTGGGCATGGCCTTCTCGGTCGTGCTGCTGGTGCCGAGCTGGGCTTCTGCCGGCAATGCGCTGCTGACCCTCAACGGTGCCTGGCACAAGGTGCGCGACGATGCGGTCCTGCGCTTCATGGCGCTGGCGGCGATCTTTTACGGCATCACCACGTTCGAAGGCTCGTTCATGGCCATCCGCGCCGTGAATTCGCTCAGCCACTATACCGATTGGACCATCGGCCATGTGCATGCCGGGGCCCTGGGCTGGGTCGCCATGATCACCTTCGGCTCGCTCTATTCCATCATTCCGGGCATGTTCAAGAAGGAACGGCTCTATTCGCAGAAGCTGGTCGAAGTCCACTTCTGGCTCGCCCTCTCGGGCACCGTCATTTACGTCTTCGCCATGTGGAATTCGGGCGTCATCCAGGGCCTGATGTGGCGCACCTATGACGAGAGCGGCACCCTCACCTACTCCTTCCTCGACAGCCTCGAGGCCATGCACCCCTACTATATCGTGCGCGCCTTTGGCGGCCTGCTCTTCGTGCTCGGCGCCGCCACCGCCCTCTACAACACCATCATGACCATCCGCATGCCGGCTGAGGTCGAGCCCGACAGGGGTCAAGACCTGCCCGCCGAACCTGCACTGCAGGCCGGAGAATAGATCCATGTTCAAGTTCCACTATCGCCTCGAACGCTCGGCCATCGGCCTCGTCGCCTTCATCATCCTGGTGGCCTCGATCGGCGGTTTCATCGAGATCGCTCCGCTCTTCACCATCGACGAGACGGTCGAGAAGGCGGAGGACATGCGCGTCTTCACCCCGCTCGAAGTGGCCGGCCGCAATATCTACATCCGCGAAGGGTGCTATGCCTGCCACAGCCAGATGATCCGCACCCTGCGCGACGAGGTCGATCGCTACGGTCCCTACTCGCTGGCCGTGGAAAGCCAGTACGACCATCCCCAGCTCTGGGGCTCCAAGCGCACCGGGCCCGACCTCGCCCGCCTCGGCAACAAGTATTCCGACTCCTGGCATACCGCCCACCTCTACAACCCGCGCGATCTCGTGCCGCAGTCGAAAATGCCCGCCTATCGCTGGCTGCTGCGCGACCAATTGCGCACCGATGACCTGGGCAACCAGCTCGCCGCCCTGCGCGCCGTGGGCGTGCCCTACACCGACGAGCAGATCGCCAATGCCGCGCGGGACGCCTATGGCCAGGCTAACCCCGACAGCGCCGAGGCCCCGGGTGTGGCCGAGCGCTATGGCGAAGCCACCAATATCCGCGCCTTCGACGGCAATCAGGGTCCGCTCACCGACATGGATGCGCTCGTCGCCTACCTGCAGATGCTCGGGACGCTCACCGACGCTGCCTTCACAACCGAAACGGCGGAGGCCGAGTAATGCCATTCGACCATGACACTGTCGTCGGGTTCTCCAAGAGCTTTGGCCTCATCTACCTCGTGGTGCTGAGCGTCATTTGCCTCGCCTGGACTTACTGGCCGTCCAACAAGAAAGGCTTCGACGAAGCCGCGAAAATGCCTGTGCTCGAAGAGGACGACCGGCCATGGCGCTGAAGGAACGCGACGAATTCTCGGGCCAGATGACCACTGGCCACGAATGGAACGGCATCAAGGAACTCAACACTCCCGTGCCGAAGCTGCTCTGGGCCTTTCTTGGCACCATGGGCCTGTTCGCCATCGGCTGGACCGTGCTCATGCCGTCCTGGCCCGGTGTCAGCGGCTATTTTCGCGGCCTCCTGGGCTCCGACCAGCACCAGGCCGTGCGCCAGTCGCTGCAGGAAGCGGAACTGGCCAAGGCCGGGTGGACTGAGCGCCTAGCCACCGGGGACCTTGCTGCCCTCAGCCAGGATGAAGACATCATGGCAGTGGTGCGCCAGACCGGCCCGGCTCTCTTCGGCGACAACTGCGCCGGATGCCATGGTTATGATGCCGGCGGCAATAGCGGCTATCCCAACATTGCCCACGCCCCGATGATGTGGGGCGGCGATGTCGACACCGTGGCCGAGACCATCCGCGTCGGCATCAACGCCCCCCATCCCGAGACCCGCTACGGGCAGATGCTGGCCTTCGGACGCGACCAGATGCTGGGCAGCGAGGAGATCAGCGCGCTGGCCGATTACCTGGTTTCGCTGCAAGGCGAAAAGGCCCTGACCCCGGAGGAGACGGCTGCCGCCCAGACGCTCTTCGCCGACAATTGCGCCGCCTGTCATGGCGAGGACGCCGCTGGAATGGTGGAGACTGGCGCGCCCAATCTCACCGATGCCTTCTGGACCTATGGCGGCGACCGCTCCAGCATCCGCCATTCCATCTACAACGGCCGCCAGGGCACCATGCCCTCCTGGGAAGGGCGCCTCAGCCCCACCCAGATCCGCCTTCTCGCCCTCTATGTCATGGACCTGCGGGGAGCCACACCATGACCGCGCTCGACGGCGGCGCGCCCCGGCGGCGCTTTCTCCTCGGCTGGATGATCGGCCTCGGCCTAGTGGCCGTTCTGCTCGGCGCCAATGCCCACCTGGTCTACGTCGCCTTCACTTCGCAACCCGCCTGTGTGAGCCACCTGAAAGTCAGTGATGGCAGCCAGGACCATTTCCGGGCCGCCAAATCGGGATGCTGATCAATGATGGGGGTCACGACCTATCCGGCAACACCGGCCCTCACCTCCCCCTTGACGGGGGAGGTAGCGCCGCTCGGCCCAAAGGGCCGTAGCAGAGCTAGGTGGGAGTGTTCACTGGCTGGATTTGTCGTCCGCGTACCCCCACGCCACCGCTCGTCACCCTCGGGCTTGACCCGAGGGCCCTGTACTTAACCCCGCTGCCGCAATTGCAGACCTCTCGGGTCAAGCCCGAGGGTGACGCCCGGTGAACTGATCCTGGGAGATCAATTCTATGTCCAGCTCTGCCGATATTCTCCCCCCGTACGAACCGGCCAAGCCGCGTGCCGTCAATCACAACCGCCACCTGCCCATGGCCGCCCCCCTGGCCTGGCTCTCCGCCGGCTGGCGAGACCTGTGGACCCGCCCGGTCCCGAGCCTGGCCTATGGCCTCGGCGTGACCCTGGTCTCCTATGCCATCATCTACGCCATGTTCACTTTCGGCTGGGCGCAGATCCTGTTCCCGGCCCTTTCAGGCTTCCTGGTGGTCGGTCCGCTGCTGGCCACCGGCCTCTACGTCAAGAGCCGCAAGCTTGCCGCAGGCGAAAAGGTCACTTTCGGTGCCATGCTGTTCCCGCGCGGCGGCATGCATCTGTTCTTCGTCGGCGCCGTGCTGATGACGCTGATGCTGGTCTGGGTTCGGGCTGCGGTGCTGCTCTATGCGCTGTTTTTCGGCTGGCGGCCGTTTCCGGGCTTCGACCAGGTGACGGCGATGCTGTTCACCACGCCCGAAGGCCTCTGGATGCTGCTGGTCGGCACGGCCGTGGGCGGGCTCTTTGCGACCTTCTCCTTCGCCATCGGCGCCTTTTCCATACCGCTCGTGCTTGACCGTCACCGGGATGCTTTCTCGGCCATGGGCCTTTCACTGTCCTACGTCACCAACAACACGCCGGCGACCCTGGTCTGGGCCGCGCTGGTCGTGGCGCTGGTGCTCGTGAGCCTTGCCACGGGCCTCCTCGCCCTGATCGTCATCTTCCCCCTTCTCGGCCACGCCACCTGGCACGCCTACCTCGCCGTGCGGGATGAGTAGGACTGCAGTGAAATGAACCGGCGCCAGTACCCCTACCCTCATTTCCTCCCCACAAGGGGGAAGGAGGCGCCAGGCCACACCGCCGGTGTTAATCGTCTCCCTCCGTCTCGTGGCGAGGGATCAAGGGTGGGGGTTTTCTCCGAGGCGATTGGACTGTCTTCATGACTTGCTGCGCCCCCACCCCCGTCTTTGCCGAAGCCCTGGCCGGCGGCCCGGACCGTGGCCCCTCGGAAAACGAGGTTCGCCTCGCCAGCCGTGACCTGGGCGAGGGCCTGCGTCAGTCCGAATTCTCGGTGCCATCGGTCCATTGCGGCGCCTGCATTCGGACCATCGAGACCGCGCTCGACGCCCTGCCCGGCATTGTCTCGACCCGCGTCAATCTCTCGGGCAAGCGGGTCACCGTGCGCTGGCGCGAGAGCGAGATCATGCCGCCCATGGTGCGCCGCATGGTCGAATTGGGCTATGAGCCCAATATCTTCTCGCTCGAACAGGCCGGCAAGGATGCGAGCTTTACCGGGCTCATCCGCGCGCTTGCGGTCGCCGCCTTTTGTTCGATGAACATCATGATGTTTTCGGGCTCGGTCTGGGCCGGCGCCGACGGCCCGACCCGCGACCTGCTGCACTGGATCTGTGCCGCCCTCACCCTCCCCGCGCTCGTCTATTCCGGCCGCGTCTTCTACCAGTCCGCCTGGACGGCACTGCGTGCCGGCCGCACCAATATGGATGTGCCGATCACCATCGGCATCGCCATGGCCTTCGGTCTCAGCCTCTACGACACCATGACCTCGGGTCATGAGGTCTATTTCGACGCCGTCGCGTCGCTGATCTTTTTCCTGCTCATCGGCCGCACGCTCGACCATGCCATGCGCGAGCGCGCCCGCAACGCGGTCAAGGGCCTGGCCCGGCTCGCCCCATCAGGGGCCCTGGTCCTCGATGGCAAGGACGGTCCCGCCTTCCTGCCACTCGCCGACATTGCTCCGGGATCGACCGTCGCGGTCGCCACCGGCGAGCGCATTCCGCTCGATGGCGAGGTCCTGACCGGCGCCAGCACCCTCGACAAGAGCCTTCTCACCGGCGAGAGCCTGGCCGAACCTGTGGGGCCAGGGGAGACCGTGCCCGCCGGCGCTCTCAACCTGTCGGGCCCCCTCACCGTCCGCACCACGGCCGACGAGCGCGGCTCCACCCTAAACCGCCTCGTCACCCTGCTCGAGGATGCCGAGGCCAGCCGCAACCGCTATCGCCGCATCGCCGACCGCGCCGCCGCCTGGTACTCGCCGGTCGTGCATCTGGCCGCCGCCCTCGCCTTCGTCCTCTGGATGCTGTTCAATGGCGACCTGCACAATGCCACGACCATTGCCATCGCCGTCCTCATCATCACCTGTCCCTGCGCCCTCGGCCTCGCCGTGCCGATGGTTCAGGTCATGGCCGCCCGCCGTCTGTTCGAGGCCGGCATCATGGTCCGCGATGGCGCCGCGCTCGAACGTCTGGCCGAGGTCGACATGGTCATTTTCGACAAGACCGGCACGCTGACTTCGGGCCTCGCGACGCCCATCGCCCTCTCCGGTGCGCCCGAAGACCTGGCGCTGGCGTCGAGCCTCGCCGCCCGCTCGCGCCACCCCTATTCCATCGCCATCGCCCGCGCTTTCCGGTCTGCTCGCGATCTCGCCTGGACCGACGTCATCGAGCATCCCGGTCTTGGCATCGAGGCGCGCCTCGACAGGCACCTTTACCGGCTCGGGCGCAGCGGCTGGTCGGGTCCGGACGACGAAAATGCCGGCACGACCCTTTCATGCGATGGCGAGCCACTCGCGACTTTCACCTTCGAGGATCATCTGCGTCCCAATGCTGCTGCTGGCGTTGACAGTCTGCTAGCAAATTCGCTCGATGCGCAGATCCTGTCGGGTGATCGCCCGAAGCTGGTGGAAAAGCTCGCCGCCCGCCTCGGCATTGCCGGCCAGGGCGGTCTTCTGCCGCAGGATAAGTTCAATCACGTTAATGGCTTGGAACAATCTGGCCGCCGGGTTTTGATGGTTGGCGACGGGCTGAACGACACGCCGGCCATGGCCCGCGCCCATGTCTCCATGGCCCCCGGCACGGCCATCGATATCGGTCGCAACGCCGCCGATTTCGTATTTCTCCGCAACGACTTAGCTGCCGTCCCCGCCGCCATCGCCATCGCCCGCGAGGCCAATGTCCTGGTGCGCCAGAACCTGGTTTTAGCCATGCTTTACAATGCGATAGCCCTTCCGGTCGCCATTGCCGGGCTGGTCAACCCGTTCGTCGCCGCCGTCGCCATGTCCGCCTCTTCGGTCGTGGTCGTGGTCAACGCCCTCCGCCTCGGCTGGCACCCGCTACGCCGTCCGCCTGTCGCGCAACTGAAAGATCGGACAGCATGACCGACTTCTTCTATCTCATTCCAATCTCTATCGTTTTGGGTTTGCTGGGGCTGCTGGTTTTCCTCTGGACGCTGCGCAATGGCCAATACGACGACCTCGACGGTGCTGCCGAACGCCTGCTCTACGAGGAGGACGTCCCCCGCAACGACCGCCCCCATTGATCGATCGCAAAGTACCGTCCGTCCCCGTGCGCTAGAACCATCGTGCAAGACCACGGAGCTGCCGGAAATGATAGGAGATTCAACGTTCAAGGCGCTGAACGACTGTTACTTGCGTCTGCTTTCGACCTGCGATGCGCTTGAGGCGGTCGCCGATGCACTCCCCGGCCCCGTTGCCGCCGATCACTGCCGGGCGCTGGCCAGCGCCACCCTCGGCATTGTCGCCGAGACCCACAAAATCGAGGAACAGGTGCTGCTGCCGGCGCTCGCTGCATCGACCCGGCAGGAATTGCGCCTTGTGGCAGAACGGCTTAGGCAGGAGCATGCATTCGATAGCCTGACCGCCATGGAAATCGATGACGCGCTGGGGTCACTGGCCGACGGTCGGCCCAGCCTTTCCGCCGATGCCATCGGCTACCTGCTGCGCAGTTTCTTCGAAAGCGTGCGCCGCCATGTTCACGCAGAACAGGACCTTATCCTGCTCATATCAAACGAAAATTCATCGGGAAGGCACCACCATTGATCCAGTTCCTTCTCGCCGTTGCGCTGTTCCTGGCGCTCCATTCCGTCCCGGCCATTCCCGCCATTCGCCAGCGACTCGTCGAACGGCTCGGCCGGCGCCTCTACCTGATACTTTATTCCCTCGCCTCGATCCTGAGCCTCGTCTGGGTCTTTCACGCCGCCTTCGCACTGGACTATGTCGAGCTCTGGCCACCGGCTCCGTGGCAGGCATGGCTGACCTTGGCGCTGGTGCCTATCGCCTTGTTTTTGCTGATTGCCGGGCTGCTGAGCCCCAATCCACTCTCAGTGAGCTTTCGACGGGGCGAGGCAACGCCAGGCGCAGTAGTTTCGATCACGCGCCATCCCGTATTGTGGGGCTTCATCCTCTGGGCCTTCGGGCATGTCATTGCCAATGGAGACCTCCGGAGCCTCATGCTTTTCGGCACGCTCGGCCTCTTCGCGGGTCTTGGCATCATGATGACTGAAAAACGCAACCGCAGACGCCTCGGAGAGGAATGGGATAGAGCCGTCGCAGGCACGTCCATCCTGCCCTTTGTTGCCATAGCGACTGGTCGCGCGCGCCTTGGCGTCGACCGCACCATGCTGCTGAGCCTCGTCCTGGCCCTCATCATCACGGTCTGGTTGCTGATGGGCGGACATGCCGCTCTCTTCAGCGCCGATCCACTGGCGCTGGCCGCGTCCTAATCGTCACCCGCCCAGGCCAGCGCTTCCGGCTCGCCCGGCAGTGCCAGTAGGTCGATGGCCCGGGCAGCCAGGTGGTCGACGATATCGCCCACCGTCTGCGGCCGGTGATAGAAGGCCGGCACCGGCGGCATCACGATCGCTCCCATTTCGGTCACGGCCGACATATTCCGCAAATGTCCAAGATGCAGCGGCGTTTCCCGCGCCAGCAGCACCAGCCGACGGCGTTCCTTGAGATGCACGTCGGCAGCCCGCGACACGAGTGTGTCCGAGATACCGGTCGCAATGGCCGCCAGCGTCCGCATCGAACAGGGCGCGACGATCATGCCCGCGGTACGGAACGAGCCGCTGGCAATGGTCGCACCGATATCGCTCGCCTCGTGCACCTGCCGGACCACAGCTCGTAGGCGATCAGGGGCGTCGTCACCGACTTCATAACGCAAGGTCCGGTGCGCTGCATCCGAGACAACAAGGTGTGTCGCCACATCGCCACGGCTCGCAAGACGCTCGGCAATGCGCAGTCCCAAGGCGGCTCCCGAAGCCCCCGTGAGGGCGAGCACCACCTGCAAGGTCCCGCTCATCGCGCTAATCCCAGTTCCTGCCACAGATCATCCACCCGCTCCTTGACCTCCTCGGACATAAGCAGCGGCCGGCCCCATTCCCGGCCGGTTTCGGCCCCGATCTTGTTGGTCGCGTCCAGCCCCAGCTTTCCACCAAGGCCAGGCTTTGGCGACGCAAAATCGAGATAGTCGATGGGCGTATCGGGGATCATCACCAGGTCGCGCATGGCGTCGAAACGCGTGGAAACGGCCCACATGACATCGCCCCATTGGCGCACATCGATATCGGGATCCACCGCGATGATCAGCTTGGTCATGGAGAACTGCGGGAGCATGGACCAGAGGCCCATCATCACCCGCCGCGCCTGGCCCGGATAGCGCTTGTCGATGGACATGACCATGGCGCGATAGGAGCACGCCTCCGGCGGCAACCACAGGTCCACGATCTCGGGAAACTGCTGGCGGGCCAGCGGTACGAAGAGCGGGGTCATGGCCTCGCCCAGCCGCGACGGCTCGTCGGGTGGTCGGCCGGTATAGGTAGAGAGGTAGACGGCTTGGTGCCGCATGGTGATGGCCTGGAGCCTCACCACAGGGAATGGTTCGACCGAATTGTAATAGCCGGTATGGTCGCCATAAGGACCTTCGGCAGCGGTCTCGGCGGCGCTAACCATGCCTTCGAGCACGATTTCCGCCTCGGCCGGCACAGGCAGGCCGACACTCACGGCGCGCGCCACCCCGCTTTGCCGCCGTCGCAGCACACCGGCAAACGCCATCTCGTTGAGCCCGTCGGGCAGCGGCATGACCGCAGCCAAGAGCGTTGCCGGATCGGCGCCGATGGCGATGGCAATCGGCATGTCCTGCCCCTTGTCACGCCAGAGACGATGGTGCCTCGCCCCGCCCCTGCTCGGCAGCCAGCGCACGATCGCCCTGTACTTGCCCAGGACCTGCATCCGATAGACCCCGACATTGATATCGCCTGGATCGTCGGGCGCCCGCGTGATCACCAACGGCCAGGTGATGAGCGGCGCCGGCTCGCCCGGCCAGCAGGTCTGGATGGGGAGGCGTGTGAGATCGACATCCTCCCCCCGCAGGACAACTTGCTGGCAGGCCGGCCGCATGATCGGCCTGGTGCGCAGGCTCAGCGCGGCGCGCAGCATGTCGCGCTGAGCCCAGGCACTGCGCAGGTCCCGAGGGGGCTTGGGCGCGCGCAACTGTGCCAGTCCTTCGCCGAGTGCGGGAAGGTCCGCAACGTCCAGCCCCATGCCCAGGGCAATCCGCTCGCTGGTGCCGAAGAGGTTGACCAGCACCGGCATCGGGGACAGTGCGCCATCGGCCATGACCGGCTGTTCCAACAGCAGCGCCGGACCCTCGGCTTCGAGCACCCGGCGGTGAATTTCGGTGACTTCGTGCACCATGCTGATCGGCCGGTCGATGCGCCGGATGAGGTTCCGTGCCTCCAGCAGCCGGACGAAGTCGCCGAGGCTGGATGCAATGGGATGCCTGGGTTTTGGAAGCAGGGGCTGGGTCATGGCCTAGCCCTACGGGAGCGATACGCGGCTTTCCTTGCGCTGCATCAATGTTGCGATGCCCGCCGCCCGCTAAGGCTGATGTCGCGTCCACTCAACAGGAGCCGCCAGATGCTGCTGCCGCGCCCGCTCACCCTGGTTATCGACCGCTTGCCCCTCGCCTTGGTGCAGCGCGTCATTTCCCAGGTCTTCAACCGGGCGCTGCAGCAGCACCCTGACCTGTTCGACAGGCTTGGCCACGAAGCGGACAAGCGCTTCTGCTTCACCCCGAGCGATCTCGACCTCGCTTTCATCGTCCATCCCGTAAGCCGGTCCATCCGCGTTTCCCGCAAGTCCAGAGCGCCGCGCTGCGATGCTGGCGTCACCGGCCCCATGCTGACCTTGCTGGCATTGCTCGAAGGCCGCATCGATGGCGATGCCGTGTTCTTTTCGCGCAGCCTGGCTGTGTCGGGCGACATGGAGGCCATGCTGGCCCTGCGCAACGCCCTGGACGATTGCAGCTTCGACCTGCCGGCTGACCTTGCTGGGATGGCCGGTCCCTTGGCCGGCCCATTCCGGCAGCTTGCCGAGCTGGTGCGGCAGCGCGCCCTTGCTGGACTGGTTTAGTCCATGGAGCTGATCTGCCCCGCTGGCACCCCCGCCGCCTATCGCGAAGCCGTCGAGGCCGGCGCCGATGCGGTCTACTGCGGCTTTCGTGACGAGACCAATGCCCGCAACTTCCCCGGCCTCAATTTCACGCGGGACGAACTGCGCGAGGCTGTTGCGCATGCGCATTCGAGGGGCGTCCAGACCTATGTCGCGCTCAACACCTTCATGCGCGCCGGCAGCGAAGACACCTGGTACCGCGCCACCGACGACGCCGTGGCGGCCGGCGCCGATGCGGTGATCCTGGCCGACATGGCGCTGATGGACTATGTCGCCGACAGATATCCCGAACAGCGCCTGCATGTCTCGGTGCAGGCCTCGGCCTCCAATGTCGATGCGGTGAGTCTTCTGGTCGAGAGTTTTGGTGCCAAGCGGTTAGTGCTGCCGCGCGTGCTGACCGTGGCGGAAATCGCCAACATTGCGCGCCAGGTCGATTGCGAGCTGGAGGTCTTTGCCTTTGGCGGCCTCTGCGTGATGGCCGAGGGGCGGTGTTCGCTTTCCTCCTATGTAACGGGTAAGTCACCGAATATGCAGGGAGTTTGTTCGCCGGCGAGCCATGTGCGGTATCGCGAGGATGGGCCGGACATGGTCTCGGAACTCGGCGGCTTCACCATCAATCGCTTCGGTGAAGGTGAACCCGCGGGCTATCCGACGCTCTGCAAAGGCCGCTTCCACATTGCCGACGACGACGGCTATGCCTTTGAAGATCCTGTCAGTCTTGACGTCATGGAACACCTGGATGCGCTGCGGGCCGCGGGCGTGACCGCCCTCAAGATCGAGGGCCGGCAGCGCGGCAAGGCTTATGTCGCGCAGGTCGTCTCCAGTTTACGGGCTGCCCTCCTGGCACCCAAAGATGAACGGCCCCAGAAGCTGGCGCACCTGCACCGGCTGAGCGAGGGCCAGCGCACCACGTCTGGCGCCTACGACAAGAAGTGGCGGTGACGATGGCCGACCTATCCGCCCTCAAGATTACCATTGGCCCGATCCCCTATCTGTGGTCCGGCGAAAAATGGCGCGACTTCTATTACCGCATCGCTGAGTCGGGGCATGTCGATGCGGTGACGCTGGGTGAGGTGGTCTGTTCCAAGCGAGACCACTTCACCCGGCCCTTTCTGCCCCAGGTCGTCGAGCGGCTCACCGCCTCGGGCAAGTCCGTGGCCCTTGCTTCGCTCGCCCTCGTGACGCTCGACCGCGAAGTGGCGCAAACGCGACGCCTTGCCGCCGAGGCTCCGCTGGCGGAGGCCAATGACCTTTCGGCGCTCCGCCTGCTTGCCGGCAAACCGCATCTCGTCGGCCCCTTCGTCAATGTCTACAATGGCGCCACGGCAAAGTTGCTGGCGAGACGCGGGGCCACCCGCATTTGTCTCGGGCCGGAACTGCCGGCGAGCTCCATCGCCTCGATCGTCGCCGGGGCGCCCGACATCGACTACGAGATCATCGCCTTTGGCCGCCTGCCGCTCGCCATTTCCGCCCGCTGCGCCCATGCGCGAGCCAAGGGCCATACCAAGGACAATTGCCAGTTCGTCTGCGGCGATGAACCCGACGGCCTCGATGTCGACACGCTCGACGGCCAGCCTTTCCTCACCGTCAACGGCGTCCAGACCATGTCGCGCCACTGCCAGGTGCTGCTCAACGACCTGCCGCCACTGGCAGACATGGGTGTCACCCACCTGCGCCTCTCGCCGCAGGACTGCGACATGGTTGCGGTGGCCGCAATCTATGCCGATGTCCGCGATGGGCGCATGAATCCCGACGAGGGAACCACCAGGCTCAAGGCAATCTATCCGGCAGCGCCTTTTGCCAACGGGTTCCTCCATGGCGTAGCCGGCATGGACTGGGTAGCGGCATGAACCGGCACTTGCCCATGCGCGACACGTCCAACCCCGACATCCTGGTGGAGCGCATCCGGTCGATCATCGGTACGGTTGCCCTCGATTGCGATTGCCGGCAGCGGGTCAACGATGCGCTCGGGCGCTTCGTCGAGATGGAACAACAGCGCGAAACGCGCCGTCACCTGCTCTCCTCGCGCCATCACCGCGCCGCCATCGCCGCCCTGGTCGACCTCCTGACCGAGCTCGAGGACATCAGTTGGCAGGAGACCGATCGCGGAGTCTTTGCGGAATTCGCGCACCTGTTCGAGGACATTGCCGAACACGCCATGCGCGGCGCGACCGAGCTCCGACAGATGGGAAATCGGGCGCCATGATCGCCCCCATGCCCGGCGCCTGCCCTGCCGCTCTTGCGCAGGCCGAAGTGTTGCCCGGGGCGCCCGCCTCGGTGGATGCCGCGACGGAGCCCTAGCGCGCCTTCACGCCGGACCAGTCCAGCACGACCTTGCCGGCTCCGCCGCCAAGGGCCCGCGCAAAACCCTGTTCGAAATCGGCGGCGGCAAAGCGGTCGGTGATGACCGGGCGCACGTCCAGCCCGCTTTCGAGCATAGCCATCATCTTGTGCCAGGTCTCGAACATCTCGCGCCCATAGATGCCCTTGAGCGTGATCATGCGCAGCACCAGCTTGGCGAGATCGAAATTGAATGGCTTTGACGGCAGGCCGAGCACGGCAATCTTGCCGCCCATGACCATGTGATCAATCATCTGTTCGAGCGCCACCGGGGCGCCGCTCATTTCGAGGCCGACATCGAAGCCTTCCTGCATGCGAAGGCGGCTCGTGTCGCGGAGGCTCTCGCGCGAAACATCGACAGTGGTGATGTCCGCCACTTTCTGAGCCAGCGCCAGACGGTCGGCATTGACGTCGGTGATGACCACATGGCGGGCTCCGATATGACGGGCCACGGCCGCCGCCATGATGCCGATCGGTCCGGCGCCGGTGATCAGCACATCCTCGCCGACAAGATCGTAACTGAGCGCCGTGTGGACGGCATTGCCGAGCGGATCGAGGATGGCGCCGATCTCGTCATCGATCGTGTCGGGCAGCGGGATGACGTTGAAGGCGGGAATGCGCACATATTCGGCAAAGGCGCCCGGCAGGTTGACCCCCACGCCCTTGGTATCGGGATCGAGGTGGAATTTGCCAGCGCGCGCGGCGCGGCTCTTCATGCCGATGACATGGCCTTCGCCGGACACCCGCTGTCCCGGCTTGAGCCCCCTGACATTGGCGCCCAATTCGGCAATGGTGCCGCAATATTCGTGGCCCGTGGTGATCGGCACCGGCACCGCGCCCTGCGCCCACTCATCCCACTTGAAGATGTGCAGATCGGTGCCGCATATGCCGGTCCTGCTGACCTTGATCAGCACATCGTCCGGGCCGATTTCGGGCACCGGAACGTCCTGCATCCACAGACCAGGCCGCGCTTCGGCTTTGACCAAGGCTTTCATCCGGGGTCTCCAATCAGATCAGGGCAAGGGCCTTGCCGGCGTCGACAAAGGCACTGATCGCCGTGTCGACATCGGCAGGGGTCAGCGCGGCAGACATCTGCGTGCGAATGCGCGCTTGCCCCTTGGGCACGACCGGGAAGGAAAACGCCGAGACCAGCACACCGCGCCTGACAACCTCGGCCGCCAGGGCCTGCGCCTTGCCCGCATCATGCACCATGACTGGGATGATCGGCGTATTGCCGGGTACCAGCTCGAAGCCGGCGCTGCTCATCGCCGCGCGGAAATGCTGGACATGCTGGAGGAGCAGCGCGCGCCGGTCATCTGCAGCTGCCGCGAGCTCAATGGCCTTCAGCGCACCGGCCGCCATGGCCGGGGGCAAGACATTGGAAAAGAGATAGGGCCGCGCGCGCTGGCGCAGCAGGTCGATGATCGGCTGGCTGGCAGCGATGAAGCCGCCCATGGCGCCGCCCAGCGTCTTGCCCAGGGTGCCCGATATGATGTCGATCCGATCGCCGACGCCGGTGAGTTCAGGCGTGCCGCGACCACCCGCGCCGAGATGGCCAGTGGCGTGGCAATCGTCGATCATCACCATGGCGCCGTAGCGCTCGGCCAGGGCGCAGATTTCCGGGAGCTTGGCGACATGCCCATCCATGGAAAACACGCCATCGGTGACGATCAGCTTGAAACGCAGTCCGGAGTCGGTGGCGGCCTTGAGCCGGGCCTCCAGCTCATCCATGTCGCCATTGGTATAGCGATAGCGCTGCGCCTTGGAGAGGCGGACTCCATCGATGATCGAGGCGTGGTTGAGGGCATCGGAAATCACCGCGTCCTGATCGGTCAGGATCGTCTCAAACAGCCCCCCATTGGCGTCGAAGCACGAGCCGAAGAGAATTGCGTCGGCCTTGCCCAAGAAGCCGGCAATGGCCTGTTCCAGTTGCCGGTGCAAACTATGCGTGCCGCAAATGAAGCGCACTGACGCCATGCCGAAGCCGTCCCGCGCCAGCGCCTGCTGTGCGGCGGCAACGATGTCGGGATGATTGGCGAGGCCGAGATAGTTATTGGCGCACAGGTTGACGACAGTGCCGGCGTCTCGGCCCGAGAGTGCGACGACGCCGCCTTGCGGTCCTTGAAGCACTTGCTCGCGCTTGCTCAGGCCATCCGCCTCGATCGCATCAAGCAAGGTTCTTGCGTGCGCGGAAAATCCGGAATCCATCGCATCCTCCATTCCAATTCAGTGGAATATCCATCATATCGGAATTGCAGTCAACGAACAGTGGAATTGCTGATGCTTGACCTATTCGTAGAGCAGAACCAGCAGCGCTCGCGCCGCTGACCTAGAGGTGTTGGATATTTCATGCTCCACATCGGCGCGATATCGGGCCGTCTCGCCTTCAGCGACGCTGCGGCTGGCACCCGCGCTGGCGATCTCCAGGCGACCGGCCAGCACGGTCAGATGTTCGCCGGCACCGCGCGCATGGGGTGCACTCTGAAGGCGGCCGCCGGGGGCGATTTCGATGTCATACCATTCCGATCGCCCGGCCATGCCGGGAGGGCTGAGGATCCGCAGCCTGCACAGGCCATCCTGACTGGTGATTTCGGGCGTGTGCCCCCTCGGGGTGACTTCGATCGGATCGCGATGATGCGGAACGGTGCTCGCCGCAACCAGATCGCTGAAGTCGATCCGCAGCGCCTGGGTCAGACTCCACAGAACGGCGAAAGTAGGATTGGCCTGCCGACGTTCGATCTGCGACAGCATAGATTTGGAGACGCCCGAGAGCGCGGCAAGCTGCTCGAGCGTCAAGCGGCGTGCCTTGCGCTCCCTCTGGATAACCGGCCCGATCTCCGGTGTGTCCTTGAAATTCATGGGCTTGGCATACTCGTATTGCTTCGCCGGTCAGATTGAGCAGAAACCATCGGCCCCGTCCATGTGAATTCTGCCAATGGGCAGGACAGCCAAATGCGGTCAAGATATCGGTAATTTCCGTATCAGAGCGGCAAGACAACGCGCCGCTCTTCGACCGCAGGTACCGCCACTGACTTGCCCGCAGGTACATGCGGCGACGGCGACATTGTAAACGGCATATTGTATACTTCTGGGTCTGGGGTACTGGGGGGTAGCTGGCACATGAGCGCCACTGTGGTTCCGGTCGTTCTTGCCGGAGGGCTGGGCACGCGGCTATGGCCCTTGTCCCGCGCCTCACGGCCAAAGCAGTTTTTGACGTTCGCGGGCCCCTTGAGCCTGTTTCAGAGCACCCTCGCCCGGGTCGACGACGCGCGCTACACCCCGCCCGTGGTCGTCACCAACAGTGAATATCGCTTTGTCGCCGGAGAACAGGCGGCCGAGATTGGTTGCCGCCTGGAAAGCGTGCTGCTCGAGCCGGTCGCCCGCAATACTGCGGCTGCCATCGCCGCGGCCGCGGTCCATGTCGCGCGACGGTTTGGCGACGATGCCGTGCTCCACGTGCTGCCATCCGATCATCAGATCAGGGCGGACGAGAGTTACTGGCGCGCCGTGGATGAGGCAATCCTGGCAGCCGCTATGGGGCAGTTGGTCACCTTCGGCATTCAGCCTACCCACCCCGAAACCGGCTTTGGCTATATAAAATCCGACGCCCAGGTTGGCGGCGCTGCGCGGGCGGTGACGCAGTTCATTGAAAAGCCGGAGGCCAGCCGGGCAGCAAAATTGATCGCCGACGGCGGATATTTCTGGAATTCCGGCATGTTCATGATGGGCGCGGGTTGTTTCCTCGCCGAAGCCGAAAAGCTGGCACCAGCCATCCATGAAGCCGCCCTGGGCGCGGTCTCCAGCGCCAGCGAGGATGTGGATTTCGTTCGCCTCGGCGAAAACGCCTTTATGGCAGCGCCATCCATATCGGTCGACTACGCGATCTTCGAAAAGACCGACCGCGCGGCCGTAGTCGCGGTAGACTTTTCCTGGTCGGATCTGGGCAGTTGGGACGCGGTCTGGAAAAGCGGCACGCATGACGGGGCCAGCAATGTCGCCCGGGGCCCGGTGACGCTTTCGGGCGTCTCCAGTTCGCTGGTCATCAGCGACCACGCCCATGTCGCTGTTTCCGATCTGGAGGACGTGACCGTCATCGCCACAAATGACGCTGTCTATGTCGGACGTCTGTCGCTGACGCAGCGGGTGGGCGACATTGTCGACCAGCTGCGCGCCCAGGCGCAAACCACCGCCCTGACCGAAACCCACCAAACCACCTACCGCCCATGGGGTGGTTATGCCTCGGTCCTGAAAGGGGACCGGTTCCAGGTGAAGCGCCTCTTCGTCAAACCCGGCAGAAGACTCAGTCTGCAAAAGCATCACCATCGGGCCGAGCACTGGATCGTGGTGCATGGCACGGCCGAAGTTACCTTAGATGGAGCGGTGACCGTCCTGACCGAGAATCAATCGATCTTCCTGCCGCTCGGCTGCCTGCATCGCCTGTCCAATCCGGGCCGAATCGAACTGGAGGTGATCGAGGTGCAGACCGGTTCTTATCTTGGCGAAGATGACGTCGTGCGCGTCGAGGACGAGTTCGGACGGGCCTGACAAACCGCACCACGATGGTCGGAACTGCGGCTGCGAACCGGAGGTCAATCTGGGTTGTCCTAGCCGACGCGCGATGATAGATCGGCTGCGCGCCGGTATAGCTCAGTTGGTAGAGCACCTGATTTGTAATCAGGGGGTCGCGGGTTCGAACCCTGCTGCCGGCACCACGCCCCTAGAAATATTCTTCAAGGCCGATACGTGACGGCGCCGATCCGTGCCACGCCCGGGTCACAGTTTCGGATAAAATGACGCATTCTGCCGGATCCCCGGCAGGAATCAGCGTGATACGTACACCAGTTCCCTCTTCGTCCAAAACCCAGTCCGCCGGCTGACAGCAATGCAAATCCAGAGGGGGCAAATCTCGCGCCGAAGTTTACCATCCCCGGAATTGGCGCTGGCTAAATTGTTCAATATGAACGATGTGCTAAGCGGTAAGTGGGAATACTAGTACAACCTAGATAGAGGCGCGCGCGAGACGCTTGCCGACTACTTTTGCCGCCGACTGTATATCAGGA
This sequence comes from Devosia sediminis, assembly GCF_016411825.1. Classification (GTDB taxonomy): domain Bacteria; phylum Pseudomonadota; class Alphaproteobacteria; order Rhizobiales; family Devosiaceae; genus Devosia; species Devosia sediminis. The sequence goes on along the minus strand of NZ_JAEKMH010000001.1, from coordinate 53,118 downwards.
TTTCACAATGCGATGGAATGATGGTCCGCCGCCAGACGCAAGCAGCATGGCGATGCGCCCGAGAGTCGCTTGCTCATGTATGTCCTGACCGCGGCCCACAGTCGAGCCTCTAGTCGATAGTCCCAGCATATCGGAACACCAATTGAGCACCAAAATTCTGACCGTCTTCGGGACCAGGCCTGAAGCCATCAAGATGGCGCCGCTTCTCAAGGCCCTCGGTCGGCAGGACGGTATCGAATCCCTGGTCTGCGTGACTGCCCAGCATCGCGAGATGCTGGACCAAGTCCTCGACATATTCGGCATCCAGCCCGACATAGACCTCAACATCATGCAGGCCGGTCAGGGCCTGCCCTACATCACCTCGACCGTCATCGGCGAACTGACCAAGGTCATCCAGGAACTTCGCCCGGACCGCATCCTGGTTCACGGCGACACGACGACCACGATGGCTGCGTCGCTGGCCGCCTTCTATGCGGGTGTGCCTGTCGGTCACGTCGAGGCGGGCCTGCGGACCGGCAATATCAAATCCCCCTGGCCGGAAGAGTTGAACCGCCGCATCACCGGGACGATCGCCGACCTCCACTTCGCGCCCACCACCGTCTCGCGGGACAATCTGCTGCGCGAAGGCGTCAAGCCCGAGGCAATCGAAGTCACCGGCAATACCGTGATCGATGCTCTGCTTCTTGCCGCCGGCGAGATCGAAAACAGCGCCGCCATACGCAGCCGGCTTTCAGCCGCCCTGCCATTCCTTGCCGACGCCAAACAGCGCGGACAGCGCATCGTCCTCGCCACCGGACACCGGCGCGAGAACCTGGACGGTGGCCTGACCGCAGTGTTCACGGCACTGGCTCGCCTCGCCGAACGCCCGGACGTGACCGTGGTCGTGCCGGTCCACCTCAATCCGATCGTCAGGAACGAGGCTCAGAGCATCCTCGGCGACAATGCCGGCGTGCACCTCATCGCGCCGCAGGACTATCTCGCTTTCGTCCACCTCATGGCGCAATCCGACCTCATCATCACCGATAGCGGTGGCGTGCAGGAAGAGGCCCCCTCCCTGGGCAAACCCGTTCTCGTCACCAGGGACACAACCGAACGGCCCGAGGCGATCGAAGCCGGAACCGTCAAACTCGTCGGATGTGACGAGGAAGAAATCGTCGCCCAGGCCAGTACGCTGCTCGATGACCCCGCGTCGTACGATCGCATGAGCACGGCGACTAACCCCTATGGAGACGGTCGTGCCAGCGACCGCATTGTTTCGAGGCTGCTGCAATGAAGTCGATTGAACGCATTTCCGTTGTCGGCATGGGCTATATCGGCCTTCCGACCGCCTGCGTGTTTGCCGATCGCGGCATCGATGTATGCGGCACGGACGTGAACGCATCCGTCGTGGAACGGATCAACGCCGGTGAGCCTCATATCGTCGAGCCGAACCTTGGCGTGCTGCTGCGTCAGGTGGTCGAGTCCGGAAAGCTGCGCGCTTCGACCGAAGTCCAGCCGGCCGATGTGTTCATCCTCGCCGTACCCACGCCGTTCCACAAGAACGAAGGCAAGCACCAGCCCGACCTAACCTATGTCGAACAGGCCGCACGCGCCGTCGCACGGGTGCTCAAGAAGGACGACCTCGTCATTCTCGAATCCACGTCGCCGGTCGGCACGACGGAGCGCATGTGTACCTGGATGGCCGAAGAGCGCCCGGATCTCAGCTTCCCCACGCAGGTCGGCGAAATGTCCGACATCCGCGTCGCGCACTGCCCCGAGCGCGTGCTGCCCGGCAAGATCCTCGAGGAAGTGGTCAACAATGCCCGCGTCGTGGGCGGCATCACCCGGAAATGCGCCCAGCTTGCGCTGCAGGTCTACAAGATCATCTGCAAGGGCGACTGCTGGGCCACCAATGCCCGCACCGCCGAATTGGCCAAGCTGACCGAGAACGCCTATCGCGACGTCAACATCGCCTTCGCCAATGAAATGTCGCTGGTCTGCGATGCGCTCAACATCAATATCTGGGAGCTGATCAAGCTCGCCAACCTGCATCCGCGCGTCAACATTCTGCGCCCCGGCCCCGGCGTGGGCGGCCATTGCATCGCCGTCGACCCCTGGTTCATCGTCGACAGCGCGCCCGATGTGACCCCGCTGATCAGCGCCGCGCGCAAGGTCAATGACGGCATGCCGGACGTGGTCTGTGCCAAGGTCGCCGACCGCGCCAGCCAGCTCAAGGAGCCGGTGATCGCTTGCCTTGGCCTCTCCTACAAGAAGGACGTGGACGACCTGCGCGAAAGCCCCGCCGTTCAGATCGTCGAGACGCTCGCACGCGACAAGGTGGGGCGTGTCCTCGTCGTCGAGCCGCATATTTCGAAGCTGCCGTCGTCGCTGTCCGACCTCAATCTCGAACTCATGGATTTCGACGCAGCACTGGCCGAGGCCAATGTCGTCGTGCTGCTGGTCGATCACATGAGCTTCGGTCACGTCGATCGCGACCTGCTGAAAGGCAAGTTCGTCATCGACACCGTCGGCATGTGGTGAGCGGGCACGAGAGGCGGAAAATGCAAGTGACGGCAGAATTCCACGGCGGCGACGGGCAGGTGCTGCGCCGCCGCCTCGGGCTCGACAAGCTTCAGTTCGAGTTTTTGGGTTCGCCCATGGACCCGCTGACGATGGACCAGACCATTGCGGTGATCGACGAAGCGCTGGCCGAACGCATTCGCCTCAAGCATGTCGTCGTCAACGTCGCCAAGCTGGTCAACATGCAGACCGATCGCGCCCTGCATGCCGACGTGGTGAGCAGCGACCTCATCAATATCGATGGCATGGGCGTCGTCTGGGGCGCCAGGTTGGCCGGGCATAAGGTGCCCGAGCGGGTGGCCGGTATCGATCTCATGGACCGCGTGCTGAAACTTTGCCATGAAAAGGGCTACCGCCCCTATATCCTGGGCGCCAAGCGCGACGTTCTCGAACGCGCGGTGGCCAATATCAAGGCCCGCTATCCCGGCCTGGTCTTCGCAGGCTATCGCGACGGATATTTCGGCCGTGACGAAGAGCGATCGGTCGTCGACGCCATCGCCCAGTCCAAGGCGGATTGCCTGTTCGTCGCCATGTCCAGCCCCGCCAAAGAGCGGATCACCGAGCAGTACAAGGAGGAGCTTGGCGTCAGTTTCCTCATGGGCGTCGGCGGCTCCATCGACGTCATGTCCGGCAGCACCAAACGCGCCCCCGACTGGATGCAGAAGACCGGCCTCGAATGGCTTTACCGGGTGATGCAGGAACCGGGGCGCATGTGGAAGCGCTACCTCGTGACCAACAGCAAGTACCTCTGGCTGGTGCTCAAGGAAGCGGTAACCGCACGCGCGCCGTGAACCTTTTTGCCGGCAGGTCGCGGCGCTACCGGCGCCCCGACCTTTCGTGGATGACGTCGAGATAAACAGCTTCGAGCCGCGCGCGATAATCGCGAATGTCGTAGTGGGCGAGGAAGTCGGTGCGCGCCTGGCCAGCCAGCCGGTGCCGCAGGACCTCGTCACTGCAGACGCGCGCCAGGCCTTCGGCGAGCGCCTTCGCATCGCCAACCGGCACCAGAAGACCGTTGACCCCGTCGCGGATCACGTCTTCCACCGCGCCAACCGGCGTGACCACCGGGCAAAGCCCGTACCCCATGCCCTCGAGCATGGAAAGCGGCAGGTTTTCGACATGGCTGGGCAGCACAATGATGCTGGAGTCCTCGAGCAGCGCGGCCACCTCTCCGCCATCAACCCAGCCGGGGAAAGTCACCCGTGACGCCAGACCCAGTTCCGCGGCCCGTTGCCGATAGGTCTCCACCTCGCCGTCGCCGGCAATGGTGGCGGTCCAGTCCAGGGCTTGCATAGCCGGGGAAGCCAGTGCCTCGAGCAATTCAGGCACACCCTTGTCCGGCCCGATCCGCCCCAGCAGCAACAACCGCGCCCCGTCGCGTCGGGCCGGCAGGGTCCGTGGACCCGCAACGGCGTTTGGCAACACGACGATCCTGCCTGGAGGCACGGCGAGTTCCCGCGCCACGAATTCCCGCCAGACGCTGCCCAGGACGATGACGCGATCGGCCTTGAGGAAGAACGACCTTATCAGCCGCTTGAGCACGGTCGGCGCGCGCTCGAGAAAGGTCGGGTAGCGGCCACCATGGAGGTGAATGACATAGGGCACCCGGGCGGCGCGGCACATAAACGCATAGCAAAGCTTGCGGATCGTGCTCCCCCCTGTCGAAAGGTTGATGTGGCACGCATCAATCCTGTTCGCTTTCAGCACTCGCCAGAAGGCGAGCAGCTTCTGCGGAAAGCGCAGCATGGCGCGCGCCTGGCCGTCATGGGACGGGAAGAACATCAGGTCGGCCCGCACCAGACCCTGCGTTCCGTTCTGCATCTGCTCAAAGAGCCGGGCGATACCGCCCTGCTGGTCGGGAACGAGAATGAGGACGCGCGGGACGGCCGGCGGTGCGCCCAGCGGCACGGGCGGGACCGGCACCATGAATTCAATCCTGCGCATCGACGCTCCTTTTCAACACTGCTGACCTTTAGCCGCAGTCAAAATCCGGGCCACTTATCCCCGCAGCGATGAGCTAACCCATAATTGATTGCGCCTTCATTATTGAGACAGGACCTCGCGCATGATCGACAAATTCCAGTCACTTACTGCCGGCTTGACAGCCCCGGCCAGCAACGCCTTCGCCATTACGCCCAATAACGCCACCGACCTGCCCGCGATTACCCGCGCGCTTTATGTCGGCCTTTCGGGCGATGTCGCGCTCATCATGCAGGGCGGCGAAGCCGTCACCCTCACCAATGTCATGGCCGGCACCATGCTGCCGCTGCGCGCGGTGCGCGTGGCTGCCACCGGGACGACGGCGCAGAATCTCGTGGGCCTTTACTGATGCAGATTGCCCTCAGCAACGCGGTTGCCGCGCAGCGCGTCCTGGCCAGCAGCTTTTCCGGCGCCAGTGTCGTGCTCGATTTTACCCGCGGCCACGCCATCTGGAATGGTGCGTTTGGGCCGCTCGCGGCGCGTCTCACCTGCAATCGAGACGCCGCCGCGCTGGCCCCGGACACGGGCGGCGCCTTGCGCAGCTTTCCGGCCAACACCCTGCGCTGCACCTCCCGCGGCCTGCTGGTGGAAGAAACGCGCACCAATTTCGTGCCCAACAGCTTCACTCCGGCGCCGACCGACCTGGCCCTCGCCGCCGGCACCTATACGGTTTCCGGCCTCGGAACCGGGACCGTCTCGCTCACCGGTGCCGCCACCGGCACGGCGACCTCGGCCGCCTCCGTGAGTTTCACGCTGGCCGCCCCCGGCAGCGTCACCCTCACGCCCTCGGCGGGGGTGACCTTCATGCAGCTCGAAAACGGCGCCTTTGCCACCAGCCCCATCGCCACGGGAGCAACCGCTGCCACGCGCGATATCGACCGGATCACCTTTTCCAGCGTGAGCTGGTTCGATCCGCAGAACTGCACGTTGCTGGTGGAGTGGGAACAGGTGGCACCGGCGACCGGCGCACAGACCCTGGTCCGCTGGCAGAATGCAAGCTTCGGCAGGCTGCGCTCCGGCAATTTCGTCGTCGCCCAGGTCAACGACGCCTCGGCCAACCTCATCTTCAACGCCGGTTCGCCCGGCGGTCCGGCCCCATCAGGCATCCACCGCCTCGCCGCCGCCCTCGCCCCCAACAACATGGAAGTCGCCTGGAGCGGCTCCCTGGCAAGCGGCGTAGTCGGCTCAAGCATCGACACCAGCGGCACCCCGGCACCGGGGGCGACAACCTTTCTAGTTGGAGCTGCCTCTACAAGCGAATGCCTAAACGGATGGATAAGGAGGCTGGTCTTCTGGCCGGCTCGCCTCACTCAACCACACCTATTTAGTGTTCTTTAAGACACATTGATGTTCTAGACTCGAGCGTAGCTCTGCTTTGACTGTCCCGGGACACCAAAATCGTGACAGTTTGCCGAGCTCCCCGCTGAGGATGTATTTTGAAATCTGACGTAGTCAAACCGGGCAAACGGGCAACATCCCTAGGGGCGATGTGCCTGATATATAATCAAGTAGTAACGGCACTATCTGGAGTTTATATTGCATCCCATTTAGGACCAGCTGAGTATGGTGTGGTGTCTTTAGCGCGTACTGCACTAGTAATACTAGCTACGATAGCTCCACTAGGTCTAGACCTTTCACTCCAAAGGTACCTTGCATTTGCACCGCCAAATAGCCTTCAGAGGTATCAAGTCAATCTTCTGCGACTAACCGTATTACCGCTATCTGTCTTGATCATTCTCGCGTGCACCGCTGGATTCGGATCCTACGCTGAGGCAACGTGGTTCCCAAATTCCGGGTTCTCGGCAGTTCTGACCATAACCATGTTGGCCCTGCCGCCGCTAGTTGATCAAGCTGTTTTGGGCGGAGCTTTTCGCGGAATTATGAACCCGCTTCCTAGCCTCATAGCCAGCTATGCTGTTCAGCCAACAGCACGCTTTATCCTGGCCTTGATTTTGTTCCAAGGTGGCGCGTCTGCGTTGGACGTGGCTTACGCGACTTCAATGGCAGCAATTTTGTCGGCAGCTACAGTATGGATCATAGCCGCGAGGGCGTTTCCGGTAGGTAGAAAAACATTCACGCTCAATGCCGATATAAAACAACTTTTGCTATATTCCCCCATCCTCGCCATCTCCATGGTTGTCACGACCATTACACGATCGACCGACGCCTTAACGCTTGGCGTCTTTAGCGGGACCACAGACGTAGGTATTTACAATGTTGCACTACTAATTGGCCAACTCATTGTTGTAGCCGGCGCCGCACTTGGGCAATCATTGCCTGGGCAAGTGGCAAACGCCTACAAGAGTAACAAGCCAGCAGATGTCGAAACCCTTCTAAAAAACACTGCGCTGTTGGCGTCCGTCTTCGCTGCCCCGGTCTACGTCGGCGTGGCCCTTTGGGGCAATCGAGCAAGCTTAGTGCTGGGCGCCGCTTTTGAGATCGACGCAGTGGCCCTTACGTTGATTTGCAGCACACAGTTCGCATACGTAATTTTCGGCTTCGGAGGTCTCGCGCTCTCCATGACCGGTCATCAAAATCCGGAACTGCGAATCCTATTGGTTGGTATGGTTATCCAGATTTTCGCTAGCTTGCTGCTGGTTCCACATTTTGGAATTGGCGGCGCGGCTGTAAGCAGTTTGACGACCACATTTTCTATCCTTTTCATGAGAGGGATAGCCGTCAAAAGACTGATTGGCATATCGTCAGTACCGATATATGCGCTGCTGCCGCCGATTGTTGCTGCAGCTTTGGGACTTCCCATCTTTTTCGTCACCAGGGAGTTGACGCAGACATCGTTGGCTTGGACCTGCATCGCCGGCACAGCCTTCGTCTCGATTTACTTTGTCGTCATCCTTTTAGGACGACCATTGGTGCTAAAGAGACAAGGGAAAATCACTTGAACGAGAAGAACGTCACAGTCCTAATTCCAGCGAAAAATGCAGCAGCGACGATAGGGGACACCCTCGTCTCTATTTCCGCGGTTGCCGAATTCGTCAAAGAAGTAATTCTGGTGAATGATAGGTCAACCGATTTGACCAATGATGTCGCCAAGCAAACCGCCACGCGTCTATCATTGCCATTGTGTGTCTTGGAGAATTTGGGAACTGGCGTTTCGTCCGCTCGAAATACGGGACTCCACCACGCCACGGGAGACTTTATCTACTTCCTCGACGCCGACGATCTCCTATCCGAAGAGGGGTGGCGAGTTGCGCATCAACAGCTGCTAAAGAACGAGAACTTTGACCTTGTGATCGGAGCATGCATCGACAGGGCTGGACACACTGAGAGCATTCACTCTCCGGGTAGCTATACTGACAGCCCGTTGAAGAACCGGGATCGGTACATCTCATTCAGCATGCCGTTGATCCGAACTGGGAGTGCGATAGGCCGGAGCAAATATCTAGCGACGGAAGAATTTCCAACGAATTTAGGCATTGGAGAGGACACTATATATTGGTCAAAAGTTATTTCAAGAACTCGTGTCAAGACGATAAACGAACCTATGATGGTTTACAGTATAGATCAAAATAGATATGTAGACAGAATCGCTTCTTACGGCCAGCAGTACATGGAATCATTCTCCAGATACCTGATGACGTTTGTACCACCACTGCCTAAGGAGGTAGTAAGATCTTCAAAGATGGCGATGGGTCTTCAAATCGCCCGCAGACTACACTTTGCTGGAAAATCCGAGATATCCAAAACTGTACTCACGCTGAGCGGACGATCGAAATTACGGTCTCAGTGTCGCATCTGGTATTGGAATCTGCGCACGGGGAAGTTCAGGGCAACGGCCCGGCAAGTCCCATGACCCCTCCCTTCGCCCAAAAACACATTGTAATATTTGTGTCTACCATGGCCTATGGCGGAGCTGAGCGTCACGCGCTGAACCTCGCCAAGCACCTGCAGCAGCGGGGTTATCGATTGACTGTCCTGGTTTACTCGAACCACGCGGGAGGGGGACTTGAGAAGGAGGCTGAGCGCCTCAAACTGGTGTTTCTTGGGTTTCGTGGCATTCCCACGATGAAAGAGTTTCAGGAGTTGCGGACGTTCTTCGTTGATAACCAACCGGACGTGGTATTTACGGTAAATGAAACTACTAACGTAGTGGCATCCGCCGCCAAACTGGCAGGATCACTGCGAGGAACATTAATAAATATACTTCACAGCTCTCCGGGCCTCATATATTTCGCGCATAACGATACATCTTTTAAGAAGTCTGCGATTAGCCTATTAAGATACTGGTCGTATAGGATTTCTTTGAAGCTATCGGATACTCTGGTATTTGTCAGCGACACACAAAAGGCCGAATGGACCAAGCGAAAACTGACCATTACCCCAACTAAGGTCATTCGCAACGGTGTTGACATTAACTACTTCTCGCCCGCCCCTGACCTTGGTGGGAAGGTGAGAAATGAACTGGGAATTAGCCCTCAGACGATAGTTGTCACACTGGTAGGAGCTTTTCGGCCAGAAAAAAACCAGGCTCAGCTCGTTCGCGTCGTAAGCCGCCTACGAGACCAAGGTTATGACGTTGCCGCCATTTTCGTCGGAACTGGGCCAGACTTTTCGACTGTTCAGAATCTCGCCGTACATCTCACCGTTGAGCGACACTGCTTTTTTATTGGCGCCAAGAGTGACGTTCGACCGTATTTGAACGCATCGGACTTCGGCATCCTGTGTTCAACGTCAGAAACACTTTCATTAGCCGCATTGGAGTTCCTCGCCAGTGGAGTTCCTATGATTTTATCCGACGTAGGCGCGGCAAAGGAATTGGTCGAAGAGGGAGTCAACGGTTTCGTCTTCCCCACGGGCGACGACGATGCCCTCTGTGAGATACTTACAAAAGCTATCGTCGACGGTACGCAGGCCAATATGCGGCACAAGGCTAGGGAATCCGTCGTGGATAAGTCGCTCGCACATCAGTATGATAGCTTTGATCGACTAATAGAACAATCGATATCGAATTAGCTCCATGACAGTCAATAACATCTATAATAATAAAGCCGCAATTGACAAAGAAACCATCCAAGTAAAAAAGTGGACTCTCATTGGTTTCACTATATTGGTATTTTTTTATTTTAGACCCTTCGCATCGTTCACATCCAATTACGTCTGGCTACAGATTTTTCTCTCGATATTCTGGATACCCACTCTTTTCCATAGATTCGACGCGGGGCGCCGACCGTGGCATCTGGTCCTGAAAGGATGGCCAGTTGCCCTATTTTGCGGAGTAAGCATTTTATCAGCCGCCTGGGCAATTGACGTTTATCAGACGATGAGGTCGCTTCTTCCATTGATTGCCGTATATGGACTCAGTCTGGCTCTCTGGGCGCGCCTTGACGAACAAGATATTCTGAAAATAACCTACAATGCTCTTACTATCACACTGTTTATCTCTATTGCAGTCGCATTGGTTATTCCGCGAATAGGAGTGCACCAAAGTAGCGACGCCATCCAGTGGGTTCATGCGGGTAAATGGAGGGGCGTGTTCGCGCATAAAAATGCTTTTGGACAACTTGCCGCAATCCACTTCATTATGACTTTGTCTATGCGAGAAATGTTCGCCCTCAAGAGGATTTATTACCTCCTGATGATTGCTTCTGCCTCCCTCGGACTACTAATGGCTGGCTCTGCATCTGCGCTGGTCGCTGTGGCAATGGGGTTGGCAGTAGCGGCAGGAATGAGACTTCGGCGACCGGCTAGGTTAGCGTTCATCGGAGGTGCGGCTATTGTTGCAATCAGCGCCGCGATTGCCGGATTCGATCCACTTCAAATGGTAGCAAGTACTTTGGGCCGAGATGTAACACTCACGGGACGAACAGAGGCATGGAACTTTGTGTTAGAAGCGGTGAAAGCTTATTGGCCTCTTGGGGTTGGCTTTGGGAACCAAAGCTTGCTCACAGACAGTTTCACCGCTCATTTTTCTGCCGCCTTCATGGATGCGCATAGCGGATATCTTGATGCAGCCTTGGGGTTGGGCATCTTCGGATTTGTCGCTGTGGCGGCGATACTTTGGCGAATAATCTGGCTAGCCGTTCAAGGACACCTACAGACTAAAGAGCGGGTAGCGATGATGTCTGTGCTTGTTGCATGGTGCATTTTCGCCATCACGGAGGTTGCGCCATTCCGACCCGAGAGTGTGAGTTTCGTCTGCGCAACCATCTTCTTGACTGGCATTTTTACGCGGGCGCGGACCAAACCAGTGCATCCTATTACGGCAACGGGCCCAGAATTTCGTTCTGATTACAGCCTGAAGGCGGGTGAAAAAACCTGAAACCCAGTCACCACCCCGCCACCCTCGGACCATGCGCTCTTGGGTACAGCGAGTGTGATAACCGTGCTGGGTTCTTTCGCACCGAAGCTGGGGGATACCTCCGTGGGCAGGAGCTCGGCGGCGAGCGCGCTGCCGGTTGAGGTTTCGAAGGTCAGGTGCATCAGCGCTTTTCCGTCGCGGGAGAGGGCTACCCTGCCTTCGGCGTCGCGCTGCGCCGTGATGGAGGGGTCGAGATAAAGTCGGAGGACTGTATCGGCGACCGCTGTCAGCGGTCCAGCAAGACTGTCCGTCACGGTAAAGCCGCCGGGCGCCTGGGCCACCCGGCGTTCGTGAACGACGCCGAAGGGCCTGCTGTAGCCGTCGTGACGGGCCGCGACGGCAAGCTCTTCGCCGGCCTCCGGCAGGCGCCAGGCGCGGGCCTTGTGGGACCAGTTGAAGGCGCCGACGATGGTGCTCTGGTTGGTGCCGTTGATCTCGAGCGTATTGTGCGCCGCCGTGCCGCGGAAGCGGTCACGCTCCGCGCCGCCGGAATGATATAGATAGGTACCGGCATCCACGATGACGGGCTGGCCATCGACATGCAGCCAGATCGCCAGGGCGTCGGCATGGCCGTGCGCGGCGATGGAGAGATAGCCCAGCGGCCCGTGGTCGAAGGCGAGCATGGTCTCGCGGCCGGCCAGTTGGGCGCGAAACACCGAATACCCGCCATCGTCGAAGGAGCGGAGTCCCTGCGGCGGCTGCGATCCGGCCGTGGCCTTGCCGAGAAAGAGGTCCCGCAGATGCGGCGGGGCCATGGGCGGAGCACTGTCCGGGCGGGCGGAAAGCGCCGCGACGCCGCTCATCACCGAAGCCACATAGTGGCGCTCAGGACCGGCCAGCGAGATCGCCACCCTGCCCTCGTCATCGTCGCCGAAGCGCGGCTGGTTGCCTTTTCCGTCGGTCACCCAGCGCAGGAAGTCGACGGCTTTGCCGAGCTGCGTCCGGACCTGATCGGGAAAATCCTCGCCCGCCGCCCGGGCAGCAACGAGGGCGAAGGCATAGAGCTCGAGCGTAAAGGCGGTGTAGGTCGGCGTCTGCTCGGCGCCGACGCCATCGGCAAGGATCTGCCGGCCGGCCTCCTCGACGAGCACCTGACGGCCATAGGCGCGATAGCGGTCAGCACCCGGCAGCGAGGGTACGAGCGCGCCCAGGATATAAAGCCCCGCGGCCTCGGCCACGAGATGGTTGTTGGCCGAGGAAAACAGCGACGGATAGCGCATCAGCCAGACGGCATGGGCATTGAGCAGCGCGCCGATGCGCAGCCGTTCGTCCGGTGCGAGGCGATCGGGTCCGACAAGCGAGAGCGTGAGAAGGATGCTGATGGCCCGCAGCGCCAGCTCGATGCCCGAGGCCCAGTTCACGCCCAGAAACGGTGGATTGGCCTCGGCCCAGTCAAGGATGGTGTCGATGCAGTAGCGCGCCGCAGCATCGTCGCCTTCGGCGCGTGCGCGGGCGGCAATGGGCGGGAGAAATTGCAACCTGTTGATTTCCCAGACATATTTGATGTCGCCGCGCCCGGCGCCATGGCGAAAGTCGATGTCGAAGCAATATCGGTCGGAGGGCCATGCGGCCCCGGAAACGGGATCGAGGTGCCAGGCCGCACCCGCTGCTGCGCCGGGCCATTGCATGCCGAGATAGTGCCATCGGCCCGTACGTGCCTGCTGCTCGATGCTTCGCCAATCGGGCGCGCAATCGGCGGCCAGCGCCCGCAACTGCGCGTCATCGACCGGAAAGCACACAAGCTCGAACTCGGCCACGGCATAGCGCGACCATCCGCCAGCCGCGCGGCCGGCCTTGCGCAGCCGGCGCTCCCGAACCCGATGGACGATCTCGGGGGCCGACATCGAGCCCAGGCGATTGACCATCCAGCGCAGCTTTTGCAGTTTCCGCATCGAGGGCGCGCACCTTTATTGTTTTCGCTCGGGCAGCGTTACTAGAGCAAAGCTGTAAAGAATAGAGTGTTCATGACAGCATGAAGTCCCTTCGACTGCCCTTTGGTCAGCAGTCTCCACAAGCAGTGCGCAGTGCTCCGAACCCCCGCGATCTGGTGCTCTTAATCAAGATTTATGGCGCTGATGGACGCATTGCGTGCCGTGCAGTAAGCATTTGCCTGCGGCACCATACCGGCTGGGCACCATCAAGGTGCCCCCGGTTTCCTTCGCCGTCGGCAGGACGTCTTGGTTGAATTGAGCGATGGAATTTAAAGGGCACGCAATAACGGCGGTTCTGGCGCCACTTGCATTGGGCGTGGCGCTGCTCGGCGCCTGGACCGTTGCCGAGGAAAATGCCGGAGCCGTATTCGATTTCGGCCTGACCAGTGTGGGCCAGGTGGTCCGGACCATCGGCGACGACCAGGTCGGCGGCCTCTGGACGCGCACCCAGCAGAGCGTATTGAAGAACTGCGAGCGGGCGCTGCTGGCGACCAGGTCGCTCGAAGTGCGCTACCTGCCCACCCAGACCCAGGAAGCCCTGGTGCCGCATTGCCGCCAGACGGCGGAGACGGCAGCCGCGCGCTTCCCCACCGATTCCTATGCCTGGTCGGTCAGCGCCCTGGCAGCCGCGCATATGCAGGACTGGCCGGGCATGAACGACGCGCTCATTCGCTCGCAACTGACCGGACCGCATGAGGGCTGGATTGCCGAACTGCGCGTCGCCGTCGCGCAGGATAATTTCGCCCAGCTCGAGGCAGAGGCGCTGGAGGCGGCCGATGCGGATCTGCGCCTGCTGCTCGCCAGCGAATCGGGGATCGGCACGCTCGCCCAGCGCTATGTGGACGAGCCGGACTTCCGTGCACGCGTCGAAGCGCAGGTGGAGACCCAGCCCGCGCAGATTCAGCGGCGTTTCATCAATGAAGTGCGGAAGCGGACGACGTCATGACTGAACTGACCCAGGCGACGCCCGGCCTATACGCGCAGCGCTCAACGCAATCTGCCTCCTCGTCGCGGGCGAGCGAGAAGCGCTCGCGCCTCAATACCATTCTGTTCTGGGCCCTGTTCGTCGTGCTGGCGCTGGCGCCGCTGCCCTTTGGCAGCCACCGTGCCATCGTCTGGGGTGTCTGGGCCTGCTATATCGGCGTCGTCGGCCTTTGCTACTTCGTCGCCTATGGAACCACCGGAGAGCGGCTGCGCGTCAGTGTCGGCGGCGTCACGCTGCTGCTGTTTGCGGCCTATTGCGCTTTCCTGGTTTTCCAGCTTCTGCCGCTCGGCAATGTGCCGATCATCAGCTCAGGCTCGACGAGCATAGGCGCCGGCCAGATCAGCATCGCCCCTTCGCTCACCGTGCTCATGCTGGTGCGGCAATTGTCCTATGGGCTGTTTTTCCTGCTGATCATGCAGGTCATGGTGCATGACGGCCGGCGCGCCATGGCGCTTTGGGCCATGCTGCTCGTGGTCGTGGCTTATGGCCTTTACGCGCTGGTCAACCTGCAGACCGCCGACACCATTCTCGGCCTTGAAAAATGGGCTTATCGCGGCTCGGCCACCGGCACCTTCGTCAACCGTAACAGCTTCGCCACCTTTGTCGGTTTCGGCGCCGTTCTGGCGCTTGCGCAGGGCTGCGCCGTTCTCGTCCGCCAGTCGCAGCGCCACGCCAATGACGGGCAGATCGTCAATTTCACCAGCAGCCTCGTACTCTTCGGCATCGCCTATGCCTTCCTGCTGGTTGTGCTGGTGGCGACGCAATCGCGAATGGGGCTCTTTGCAACCTTTGTCGCGTCCGGTGTCGTCGTGCTGATCGCCCTGCTCACGATGCGCAGCTTGCGGGCGCTGCTTTTTGCGGCGCCAGTGGGCCTCGCGGCGCTGGCCGGCGCGGTCTATCTCGCCGGCGGCGGTCTCCTCGAGCGTATCGAGAACATGCGCCTCGCCACCGATGATCGCGGCACGATCTACCAGCAGATCGCCGACCTCATCGCCATGCGGCCCTGGGCCGGCTTTGGCGGCGGCACATTCGAGCTGGCCTTTCCGCTGGTCCACCGGCTACCGCTGCCGCCCGACCTGACCTTTACCAAGGGTCACAATACCTATCTGACATTGTGGGCAGAGCTTGGCCTCATCGCCGGCTCGATCCCCATCCTGGCCATTGCCTACCTGGCGTTCCGCCTGGTCCGCTCGCTGGTGCGCGGGGAAGGCTCGTGGACAGCCCAAACGGCCGCCCTCGGCGTGATCATTCTCGCCGGCGTGCATTCGCTGGTCGATTTCAGCCTCGAGATCCAGGCCAACGTGATCCTCTTCCTCGCCATCGTTGCTGCCGGGGTCGCGACGACCACTGGCACAAAGCGCCGGGATCGTTGATGCTGCAAGCGCTTCGCCGCCTTTTCGGCACGCCGCGGCCTGGCGCCGGCACGGAGGCCCGCTCCCACATGGCCGCGGACTCCTGGCCTGCGGCTATTTACGCCATTGGCGACGTCCATGGCTGCCTCGCGCAGGTGCGGGAGTTGGAACGCCTCATTGCCGAGGATGCCAAGAGCATCCCGGGCGAAAAGTGGATGGTCTACTTGGGCGACTATATCGACCGTGGCCCCGATTCAGCAGGTGTGCTCGACAAACTGCTGTCGACGCCGCCGGCCGGATTTCGACGCATCTGCCTGGTGGGCAATCACGAGGTTATGGCTCTGGCCTTTCTGCGCAATCCTCAGGCCGATGCCGACTGGCTCAAGTTCGGTGGATTGGAATTTCTCCACTCCTACCAGCTCTCAACTGCGGCGCTGGTGGGCGGATCAGCGCGATCGCGCCTCGCCGTCATCGAAAGCCACATTCCCTCCGAACACATCAGCTTCCTCAAATCGCTGCCGCTGAGCCTCACCGTGCCGGGTTACACCTTCGTGCATGCCGGACTGCGGTCGGGAATAAGCCTCGAACAGCAACGCGAAAGCGACCTCCTCTGGATCCGCGACGAGTTCTTCGAGGCGGCGCCGCAGCCCGGGCTGACCGTCGTGCATGGGCACACCCCCGCGCCCGAGCCCGTGGTGGCCGCTGGGAGGATTTGCATCGACACCGGAGCATTCGCCACTGGAATACTGACCGCCTTGCGGTTAATCCCGGGCGAAGCACCGCTTTTTTTGCAGACGCACAACGCTCGGTAACGTTTTTCTTCGATGATTGTACCGATTGTCACCGTTTGACCGTATTGATGGCTGCGCGACACAGTCGTAGCGACGAGTAAGGAATAGTTTATGGACGAAACTGAAATTGACCTGCGCAGCATATTCGGCCTGTTGCGCCGACAGTTTCGCCTCATCGTCATCACCGTCATTGCCGTCGTGGCCATTGCCGCCACCATCGCCTATACGCTGACGCCCAGCTACACATCGACGGCTCTGATCCTGGTGGATCCGAGCAGCAAGAACCTGCTCGATCCCGACGCCCAGGTGATCGGCGGCGCAGACAACGCGCGTATCGATTCAGAGGTCGAGCTGGTCCGCTCCGACAACATCCTGCTCAAGGTGATCCAGGATGAAGGCCTGCTGGCCGATCGGGAAGTTGGCGTATCGCTCGGGCTGGTCCCTCGCATCCTGGCCTTCCTCCGCTTGGCCGAACCGCAATTGCCGACGGCCGACGAAGCCCTCAACCAGGCCCTCAACCAGCTTCGCAGGGCGATCCTCGTGCAGCGGCGCGGCCTCACCTATCTCATTTCCGTGCAGGCCTCGTCGGTTGATCCAGCCATGGCGGCGCGCCTCGCCAATGCCGTGGCCGAGGCCTATATCGCCGACCAATTGGCCTCCAAGGTCAACGCCGCCCTGTCCTCGCGCGATATCCTGCAGGCCCGGATTGCTCAGGCCCGCGAAGCCATCGTCAGCTCTGAAAACTCCTACGACACCTTCATTTCCACCAATATCAATCGCATCACCCAGGACGCCGGCCGGACCGATCTTGCATCCATGCAGAAGCAGATTGCCCAACTCGAAGCGCAGCGCGCGCAGTCGAGCAGCATCGCCACCGCCGTGCAGACCGCCCTGGGGGCGAACGACCTCGAAACCATCGTCACTACCCTGCAGTCCGAAGCGCTCGGCGAACTCGACCGCCAGCGCGACGAATTGCGCGCGCGCCTTGAGGGCACCACAGCCGGATCTGCCGGGGAGGTCGACCTCCGCAGCGAGCTCGCGGCGCTCGAGGAGCGCATGCTGACGACGGCCAATGCCGAGGTGAATGCTTTGCGCAGCAGCGTGCAGCAGTCCCAGACCCAGGAAGACGAGCTGCGGCAGACCCTGCGCAGCGAGGTGCTCAACAGCTCGCTCTCCGCCGACGTCCTGACCCGGCTCTATGAACTGCAGCAGGGCTCCGAATTGGCGCGCAGCCAATACCAGACGCTGCTGGCCCGCGTGCAGGACCTGGAAGCCCAGGCCAACCTGCAACAGGCGGACAGCCGGATCGTCTCCCCTGCCCTAGCGCCGCTCACGCCATCATTCCCCAACAAGACGCTGATCCTGGGGCTTGCCGTCGTCGCTGCCCTCGGCCTTGGCGTGGCGCTGGCTTTCCTCTATGAAAACCTCATTGGCGGCTTCACCAGCGAGGCCCAGGTTGAATCGGTGTTGCGGATTCCGGTGGCGACAGCCGTCCCGCGCCAGCGCATCAAGAACGAGAGGGAGAGCCTCGCCAACCTCATGGTGGAGGAACCCCTCTCGGTCTATTCGGAATCCATCCGAAGGGCGCGGGCTGCGATCGAACAGGCGCTGCGCAAGCGAACCACGGCCCCGAACCGGCCGAATGGCAAGGTCATCATGGTAACCTCGTCTTCGCCCAATGAGGGCAAGACCACTGTCGCGCTGTCGCTGGCGCGTTCCTACGCCCTGTCCGGACAGAAGACGCTGCTGATCGACTGCGATCTGCGCAAGCCTTCCGTGCATCGCCACCTCAATCTCGAGCCGTCGCAGGGCCTGCTCGATCTGCTGTCCTCGGACAGTGACAGCGCGGTGATGATCGGCTCGATCCTGTCGCAGGATCATCTCACGCCCGTGACCATCGTCGTTGGCGCGCGCCGCAGCGACCTGCCGACCGACCAGTTGCTCTCGGGGCCGGCCTTCCGTCGGCTCATCGAAGCAGCGTTCAAGAGCTTTGACGTCATCGTCCTCGACACGCCGCCCATCGGGCCGGTGGTGGACGGTCTCTACATCGCTCCCTTCGCAGACGCGGTGCTGTATGTGGTGCGCTGGGCAAGTTCCTCGCAAAGCGACGTGCGCAAGAGCGTTGCGAGCCTTAGCGCCGCGACCACCGAGGGCACGCCCATCATTGCCGTGCTCAATCAGCAGGATGGCACCCGTAGCCACTACTCGCGGAAATACGGCAGCTACTATTCCTGATCGAGCTGTATCGGGCCCTGACAACCAACGAAGCAGAACAAACCCTCCGCGCAGCCGCGCGGAGGGTTCTTGTTTTCGGCTTGGCTTTCTGTGCTGGCCTTCTGCGCGATGCCGGTCGGCGCCAGGTACCGACACTGCCCACATGGCCACTTACGGCATGCCGCTGGATGGGTGGGAGGCACTTTATGCTTCAGCTCGATAGCGGGACGTTTGATCCAGGGCCCAGCAACTAGGCACAGGCGGACAATGTCTAGCGCAGACTTGCTGCTGTGCCTTCATCGTCGCCGACCTGATCGCCAATGCGTGCGCCTGCTTGCAGTTTATCCCTATCAAACGTTCGCGGCCCGCCGACAGCATGGGCCGGCAGGCTGATCGAAAAGCGCTATGGGAAGAAATCTCAGGAGGTAAGCGAAGTCGCTCGTGCCTCTGAGGCGGCCAGGATCGCCAGCGAGCATGCGCTCAAGCCGGCGACCGGCTGATCAGTGGCCGCTGCCGCTGAGGAATTCGTTGCGCAGCGTCAGCCAGATGATCTTGAGATCGAGCAGCAGGCTGAAGTTCTGGATATAGGCGATATCGTGGTCGATGCGGCGACGAGCAACGGTCGCATCGTGTGTCGAGCCACGGAGCCCGTTGGCCTGCGCCCAACCGGTGATACCCGGAAGCATGTCCAGGCGGCGGTCATAATAGGGAACGAGGTCGCGATAGGCCATGCCACCGGCACGCATCCCGCTCACATGCGGACGCGGGCCGACAATCGACATCTCGCCACGCAGCACATTGATGAGCTGCGGCAGTTCGTCAATGCTGGTGCGACGCAGGAAACGCCCGATGGCGGTGACCCGAGGATCGTCTTTGGTGGTCTGGGCGATGCCGCTGTTGTCGCAGTCATCGATCCTCATGCTGCGAAACTTGAGGGCATTGAACGTCGAACCGTTGATGCCTTCGCGCGCCTGCCGGAAAAACACCGGACCCTTGCTCGTGAGCTTGATGCCCACAGCGACAAGAACCAGAAGCGGCAGCAGGCCAAGAATGGCCAATGTGCCGACGACGAGATCAAAGGCACGCTTGGCGGCCAGCTTGGTGCGGCGGGCGTCACTGTCCACAGCGCGTTCCGGCACGCCGTCGCTCCAGGAATACTTCAGGCCACTCTGCGTTTCGACCCAACCTGAGCCAAATTCCGGACGCCAGGAGACGACCGCCGGCGAGTCATCGCCCACGATGTGCTCGAACCCGACACTGCCGTCTTTCACTGCAATCAAGTTGTTCATGCAAGATCTCGCAGTCACAAACATTCAGAGACAACACAACTGGCAAAATCAGACAGGTCTCAAACCACCTGTCTTCGTGTCGCGCCTCACATCCCGGTCCCGTCTGGACGGTCGCAAGCCAACTTCAGCCGGCAGTGACCAGGATTTCCAGCAGTCCAGGAGTACAGTGCATGCCATCATGGACGGCATGTACGACACAGACGCAACAATAGGCTCCGCACCAAGAGAGGGGTGCAGATCCAGCATTGTCGTAGTCAGTATGAACGCCTGGCTGGGTTCAGAGCACGACCACCCGACTCGGGGACACTGCCCCGAGTGGATGAACCGTAACTAAGCCATCAGACCGGGCTGGCGTCTGCCGGGGTGCCGGAGATGGCGCCCGAATCCGGAAGCAGTTCTTCGAAGATGTCTTCGAAGCCGCCTTCGGCCACGACTTCAGCGCGCAGTTCGGTGAACGAAGCCAGCGCGACGTCCTGCGGGATGCCAGCGGCGATCATCGCAGCGGAGAGATCATTGATCGCAGCTTCGCAGGCTTCCGGAGTACCGGCGGGCGGGGTGCAAGCCGCGAATGCAGCGGCATAGAGGGCCTCGAAGCCCGGTACCGGAGCCGCGTTGGGCATGGAAATGGCAGCCAGGCTGAAGGTCGCTACAGCGCCCACAGTGGCAAAAAACTTACTCATTCAAACGTCCTCACCATTCTTGCCGCGCCGAAGCATACGACGAGTTACTTCTTAAGTCGAGATTTCTTTACACTTTGTTTACCGACCACGCAATGCTGGACACCGCGCAATGGTAAATGCGTAGAGACAAGGATCAGCAGTGGTCCCTGCAGCTACTACCTGATTCTAAAAGAATTTAGACAAATGTATGTTGTCTGCGCCAGACGATCTCATATCGTGATCGAAAGGCACCTATGCAGTAAACGCGTAGCAGTACTCGAAATGCAAATGGGGCCTTTCGGCCCCATTCCATTTTTTGCGCTGACAGTGTCGCTTAGCCGGCGGTCCAGCGGGTGGGATCGGACGAGGACATCGAGCGGATATTATAGCCCGAGGCGCGCAGGCTCTTGACCGAGTTGTTGAGGTTGTCGAGCACGTAGTCGCCTTCCGAGGTGCGCACCACGAGGACCGCATGGGGTTCGCCGCGACGGGTGTGGGTGTAGGCGATGCGCAGCGATCCTGCAGAGACGCCGTGACGGATCAGCATGCTGCGCTTGCTCAGCACGTAGTCCTCGCAATCGCCGGCCGTGGGGTTGAGGTCCCAGGAGTCCGACGTGTCGGCCTGCGGCCGGATGGAATTGTTGACGTGGACGTTGACCTGCTTGAGCACGGCCATGACATTCGGGGTCATCGTGACCTTGCCGGCGCCGCCACCGCGGCATTCGTTGCGGTTCTGGGCGCAGAAATACTGCATGGAGAGCGGAGTGACCGCGGCCACCTGAGTGACCGTCGAGAACCGTTCGATACCGGCCTGGTTGGAGTGCGCTGCAGCGCCGCCGATGGAAGCCAAGGTGATTGCGAGAGCCAGACCTGCGGCCTTGGGCGAGAATTTGGTGTTCATTTGTGCCATCCCTGATGAGGTTGATGACAACAAGATGCCCGCAACAAATTGCCGCCGAACTCGAAAATTCGGTACAATTTTATTCAATTGCTCCCATTTCGGGCGGGAGCTGCGCTGGTGTCATACGAGCCGGACCCGACCGAGCCGTTGAGATAACCGGTGCGGTTTGCTTTAACCTTTAAGTAATTCGGCGCTGCGCCGCACGCCATCCGGCGGTTGACGGACAGTCAGGTCACCCACTTCAGGACACCGGCATCAAGCGGCCGCCGACCGGCGCTCCCGTGCGCCGGCCGTTTCTTCCCCTGCCACCTTGACTCTGGTCTGGTCCTGTGATGTTGTAGGTATATACCTAGCTTAGATATGGTGCATACATGGATCGGTTGCGTGTCGGTGTTCTCGGAGTTGGTGTGCAGGGTCATCTGCATTCGCGCACTCTGGCGACAATGCCCAATGTGGACTTCGTCGGGGTGGCCGAGGCCAATGCCGAACGCCGCGAGAAAGTGGCCGGCGAATTCGGCGTGCGCGGCTTCGACACGCTGAGCGCCATGCTGCCGCATGTCGACGCCGTCAGCATCTGCATGCCCGACCATCTGCATGAGGCGCCGGCCATCGAGGCCCTGGAAGCGGGCAAGCGCGTCCTCCTCGAAAAACCGATGTCCATTTCGACCGCCAGCTGCGATGCCATCATGGCCCGCTGCGCCGACCCCGATGCGCTGATGATCGGCCATATCCTGCGCTTCGACCCGCGCGTCATCCGTGCCCGCGAGCTCGTGGCCGCCGGCGAACTGGGCGACCTTTGGCACGTCAAGGTCTGGCGCTCCACTTCCCAGGCCGTCGGCGTGGGCATCTGGGATCGCACCTCGGTGGCATGGTTCCTGGGCGTACACGACGCCGACCTCATCCGCTTCGTCACCGGGCAGGAAGTGGAGGTCGTCGGCGCCATCGGGCGCAATGTGCTGTCGCCGGCGGAAGCCGACATCGTGCACGCCCTGATCCGGCTCGATGGCGGCGCCGTCGGCACCATGGAAAACGGCTGGACGCTGCCGCATAGCCGGCCGTCCCGCGCCGATGCCGGCTTCCGGCTGATCGGCTCCAAGGCCGCGATCGAAGTCAGCCTCAGCCACAACGACCTGCTGATGGTGCCGCGCGAAGGCGGCAGCGCCGTCAACATGGACACCTATTTCTGGCCCAGCCGCACCGGCCAGGGCGCCTACAACCTGCGCACCGAACTCGACGCCTTTGTGGGCGCCGCGCTGGCCAAGACTCCGACCCCGATTTCCGGACAAGAGGGCAAGGCCGCCATCGCCATCGTTGAAGCCATCGAGCAGGCACTTGCCGCTGGAGGAAAGGCCTGATGCCAGCCTACCTGCTCGGCCGGCTGGGATCCGCGCTGCTGGTGGTTCTTGGAGCCGCCACCATCGTCTTCCTCGCCATGCGTGCCATACCTGGCGATCCCGCCGTGGTGATGCTGGGCGTCAGTGCCACGCCCGAGCAGGTCGCTGCTCTGCGCGCCGACTGGGGGCTCGATGCCCCCTTGCCGGTGCAGTACCTGAATTTTCTGACCCGCATGGTGGTGCTCGACTTCGGCCAGTCGATCCGGCTCGGCATGCCCGCCATGCAGGCCGTATCGCAGACCCTGCCATACACAATATACCTGGCGCTGGTCGCCTTTGCCCTGGCGCTGCTGGTCGGCTTTCCGCTGGGAGTTTTCTCGGCGCTCCAGCGGGGCAAGGCGGCCGACAAACTGATTTCGCTCTTTTCCCTGGCGGGCCAGTCCCTGCCCAGTTTCTGGGTCGGCATCATGCTCGTGCTGCTGCTGTCGCGCACCTTGCATATCCTGCCCAGCGGTGGCGCCGGCTCGCCCGAAGCCGTGCTGCTGCCTGCGGTGACCCTGGCCCTGCCCCTCCTCAGCGTCATCGTGCGCCTGGTGCGCTCGGGCCTCCTCGAATCCATGGGCGAACCCTATATCCAGACCGCCCGCGCCAAGGGCCTGGGCGAGACCCGCGTGGTCGGTGTCCACGGCGTGCGCAACATGCTGATCCCCGTGGTGACCGTGGTTGGTCTTGAGCTCGGAACGCTGCTGGGCGGCGCCGTGATCGTCGAAACCGTCTTCGCCTGGCCGGGTCTCGGGCGTCTGCTGATCGATTCCATCGCCGCTCGCGACTACGCCGTCGTCCAGGCCAGTGTGGTCATGCTCGTCCTCTTCTTTGTTTCCATCAATATCGTCGTCGACCTGCTCTACGGCGTCCTCGACCCCAGGGTACGCGTCGATGGCTGACCTCTCCGCAACCACCACCCTCGCGTCTGGCCGCGCCCTGCCCCTCGGCATCGTCCTGCCCGCCATTGTGGTCGGCTTCTATGTCCTGGCCGCAGTGATCGGCCCGATCCTCCTCGGTTTCGACCCGGTCGCCACCAGTCTCGCAGACCGCCTGAAGCCGCCCATGACCGCCCTTGCCAATGGCTCGCTGAGCCTTCTGGGCACCGATGCGGTGGGACGCGACCTGCTCGCCCAGATGTTGGCCGGCGCGCGCATTTCGCTCGCCGTCGGCGCCGCCACGCTGGTTCTGGCCAGCCTGATCGGCGTCGCCCTCGGCGTCGTCGCCGGCTATTGGGGCGGCGCGGTCGATACCGTGGTCATGCGTATCGCCGACATTCAGCTTGGTTTTCCCTCTATCCTGCTGGCCGTTCTGGTCGCCGCGGTAATCGGGCCGAGCCTGACCAATGTTATTCTGGTGCTCGCCGTCACCCGTTGGGTGGTGTTCGCCCGCGTCGCCCGCGCGCAGACGCTGACCATCAAGTCGCGCACGTTCGTCGATGCTTCCCGCACCCTGGGCGCCACCGACGCCCACATCATCATCAACTGCATCCTGCCCGCTCTCGTCGCACCCATCCTGGTCGTGGCCACCGTCCAGTTCGGTCTCGTCATCGTCGCCGAGGCGTCTCTGAGCTTTCTCGGCCTCGGCCTGCCGGTGGGTATTCCCACCTGGGGCGGCACCATTTCGGCAGGGCGCAGCTATCTGGCCAATGCCTGGTGGATTTCCACCATGCCAGGCATCGCGCTTTCCATTCTGGTCATCTGCGTCGGCATCCTGGGCGACACGCTCCGCGATCGCCTCGACCCCAATCTTGTGACGCGCTGACCTGCCGCAATCCAAGGAGAAGGAGAAAACAATGAACCATGTGTCCAGGGATATATTCAGACGAACGATCCGGGGGCTCGCCCTCGCGGCAGCGCTGGCCATGCCATCGGTGGCGCTGGCCCAGTCCGCCGACGTGCTGCGCATCGCCAATCCGGTCGCCGTGACCTCGCTCGACAGCTTTGGCGCCCAGTCGGCCGATCAGCCCACCATTTCGGTGATGCAGCAGGTGCTCGAGCCCCTGGTCATCCGCAAGGACGGACAGTTGCAGCCGCTCTTGGCCGCAAGCTGGGAGAACCCGGACGAGCTGACCTGGCGCTTCCACCTCAACGAAGGCATCACCTTTGCCGATGGCAGCCCGCTGACCAGCGCCGACGTCAAGGCATCGCTGCAGCGTCTGATCGACGGCAAGGGCCCCCTGTCCGGCCTGTGGGGCGCCGTCGAGGCCATCGAGACTCCCGACGACCTGACCGTCGACATCAAGACCAATACCCGCCTCGGCACGGTTCTCAGCAACCTATCGATGCTCGGCATCGCGCCGGCTGCTGCGCTGGAAGACCCGAACTTCTTCAACGCGCCCTTCGGCACCGGCCCCTATCGCGTCGCCGAATTCACGCCCAGCCAGTTCGTGGCGCTCGAACGCAATCCCGAATATCGCGGCGAGCCCGCACCGACAGCCCGCCTTGAATATCGCTACATCCCGGAAGTGTCGGGCCGCATCACCGCGCTCGAAAACAACGAGATCGACGTGACCTGGGGCCTGCCGCCCGACCAGGTCGCACAGGTGCGCGACAGCCAGTCTCTGACGGTGGAATCCTTCCCTACCTTCGGCAATTACTACATGTGGTATAACAGCTCCCGCGAGCCGTTTACCGATGTGCGCGTTCGCCAGGCCATGTGGCACGCCATCGACATGGAAGAGATCAAGACCTTCCTCTTCGACGGCACGGCCGAAGTCGCCAAGGGTCCCATTCCGCAGGACATTTTCGGCGCCGCGGAGCAGACGCCCTATGCCTATGACCCGGAAAAGGCGCGCCAGCTCCTTGCCGAGGCCGGCTATCCCAACGGCTTCACCACGACCATGATGTGGAGCAGCATGTGCTGCACCAATATCCGCGAGTTTGCCGAGACACTGATCAGCTACTGGGCGGCCGTCGGCATCCAGGTCACCCCGCAGGAACTGGAACGCGCCACCTGGCTCGAAAATCTGCTGGCCCTCAATTGGGACTCGACCCTGGCCGAAGGCAACACCATTACCGGTGACGCCGATTTCACCCTGGCCCGGCTCTATCTCTCGACGGCCAATCGCATGGGCTACGCCAATCCCGAACTCGACGAGCTGCTGCTCGCCGCCCGCGCCGAGATCGACCAGGACAAGCGGGCCGAGCTTTATGCCGAGGCCGGCAAGATCATCTGGGACGACGCCGTCGGCATCTTCCCGCTCGATATGATGATGCACGCCGTCTACCGCAACGAGGTCACCGGCTTCGTCCCCACCCCGACCGGCATGCCGCGCTTCGACACCGTCAGCAAGCAGTAAGCCTACCCGGCGCAGGCCTCCTGCCTGCGCCGACATTCCCGGAGTTCGCCGTGCCCCCTGCCACCCCATCAGAGAGATGCCTTACGGTCAGCGACCTAGCCGTCGGCTTTGCCGCCCGCGGTGGCACGATCCTGGCGCTCGAAGATATTTCCTTTCACGTCGATGCCGGCGAAACACTGTCGCTGCTGGGTGAATCGGGTTCGGGCAAGTCCGTTTCCGCGCAGGCCATCATGGCGCTGCTGCCCGATACGGCCGTCGTCTCCAGCGGCACCGTCCGGTTCGATGGCAAGGACCTTCTCGCCTTGCCGCGCCGCGAGACCCGTCGCCTCTGCGGCACCGAAATGGGCATGGTGTTTCAGGATCCGCTGACCGCCCTCAACCCCGTTTTCACCGTCGGCGACCAGATCGCCGAACTGTTCCGTGTGCGCCAGGGCCTTGGCCGCCGCGCCGCGCGCGAAGCTGCGGCCGACGTGATCGATACGGTCGGCATTCCCGACGCGCGCCGGCGCCTCGGCAACTATCCCCACCAGTTTTCGGGCGGCATGCGCCAGCGGCTCGTCATCGCCATGGCCATCGCTCTCAAGCCACGCCTGTTGATCGCCGATGAGCCGACGACCGCGCTCGACGTTACCGTGCAGGCCCAGATCATGGATTTGCTCGGGCGGCTTCAGCGCGAGCACAACATGGCCATGCTGCTGATCACCCACGATCTCGGGGTCGTCGCCGACGTCACCGATCGGGTGGCCGTCATGTATTCGGGCCGCATCGTGGAGACCGGCGATGTCCGCCGCGTCTACGACCGTCCTGGCCATCCCTACACCAGGGGCTTGCTGGCTTCGGTGCCGGCCACAGCCGGCGGCGGCAAGCATCAGCCGCTCGCCACTATTGGCGGCCTGCCGCCCAATCCGCAGCGTCGGCCACAGGGATGCACGTTCCACCCGCGCTGCCCCTTTGCCCAGGACATCTGCCGGACGGAGCGCCCGCCCATGGTCGATCTTGGAAACGGCCATGGGGCCACCTGTCACTTTGCCCGGGAAATGGTAGCCGATGATCGCCTCTTCGCCTGATCCGCTCGCGCCGCTTCTGGCGCTCGATAATCTTCGCGTCAGCTTTGCCATCCGCTCGCCCATCCTGCGGCGCATCAAGATGCAGGTAGACGCCGTCGCCGGGGTCGACCTCGCCGTCGCACCCGGCAAGACCATGGGCGTGGTCGGCGAGTCCGGCTGCGGCAAATCCACCATGGCCCGCGCCATCGTCGGGCTGGAGCGGCCGACGGGCGGCTCGATCCGTTTTGCCGGAGAAGCCATCGAGGATGCCGATGCCAATGCCCGGCGGCGCCTCGCCCGCGACATCCAGATGATCTTCCAGGACCCTTTTGCGTCGCTCAATCCGCGCAAGACGGTGGCTCAGATCATCGGCGAGGTCTGGGATGTCCATCCCGACCTCACCCCCGAACACGGCCGTGAGCGCGAAATCATCCGCCTCATGGAGCGTGTTGGCCTCAGCCCGGAAATGGCGAGCCGCTTTCCGCATCAGTTTTCCGGCGGCCAGCGCCAGCGCATTGGCATTGCCCGGGCCATCGCCCTGCGCCCTCGGCTCATCGTCTGCGATGAACCGGTCAGCGCCCTCGACGTATCCGTGCAGGCTCAGACGCTCAATCTGCTCGCCGAGCTGCAGCAGGAATTTGGCCTCGCCTACCTGTTCATCGCCCATGACCTTTCCGTGGTGCGTCACATCAGCGACGAACTGGCGGTCATGTATCTGGGCCGCATCGTCGAAACCGGACCGGTCGAGACGATCTACCAGCAGCCAGCGCATCCCTATTCGATCGCCCTGCTCTCGGCCATTCCGGTGCCGCGGCCCTGGGCCGAGGAACGCCCGCCCCGCATCGTGCTCGAAGGGGACGTGCCCACGCCCCTCGCCCCGCCCAGCGGCTGCCGTTTCCACACCCGCTGCTTCATGGCCCGCGACGTTTGCCGCTCCGAAAGCCCCAGCCTGCGGCCGGTGGCCGGGCGCAATGTCGCCTGTCACTTCGCCGAGGAAGCGTTGACCCGCAGCGCCCCGGGAGCAGACGCGTGACCGTCATCGGCATCGACATTGGTCAGTCCGGCAGCCGTGCGCGCCGTTCGGGCTCGAGCGAGGACATGACCGGCCCAGGCTATTGGTCGGCCCCCATTCCCGTACTGGTGCGCGACCTTGTGCAGGCCATTGCTCCCGTCGATGAACCCCTTCGCCTGGGCGTGGGGCTCACCGGCTACGAACCGCAATCGAACCAGGCAAGCGCCATCGGCCAGGCCCTGTCCGAAGCCGGCTTCCGCGCCAGCGTGGTCATCGCCGATGACTGCCTCACCGCATATCTCGGTGCCCTCGACTGCGAGCCCGGCGGCATGGTGATTGCCGGCACCGGCAGTGTCGCCCTGGCGCTCGATCCGGGCCATGCCATGGCCCGGGCCGATGGCTGGGGCAGCGAACTGGGCGATCACGGCAGCGGCTACTGGATCGGCCGCGAAGCCATCCGCCAGGGGCTTCGCCTGCATGACGCCGGCCTCGAAGACGCGCTGGTGGACAGCCTCGTCGATCATTGGGGCCCACTCGCGACCATCGCGTCGACCTGGCGTCGCGATCGCCCCGATATCGAGGCGATCGCCGCTTTCGCCCGTCCGGTCATCACCCTGGCCGGGGAGGGCAATGCCACCGCCACCGACATAGCCTCGCGGGCGGCGCGGCACCTCGCCGAGAGCCTGGCGATGACCATTCAGCGCGCCGGTCTTTCCGAGCGGGCGGTTCCCTACACCGGCCTTGGCGGCATCTTCGCGGCCGGCGCCGCGATCACCACGCCCTTTGTCGAGGCCATGCAGACGCTCATGCCCGCTGCACACTACCGGCCGCCGGAGGCCGATCCGCTCACAGGCTGCATCACCCTTGCCGAAATCAGGCCCGATCCGGTGATGCAGCCGCTCTACGAGACTTTTGGAGACTGACACCATGCTGAACCTCGATACGCTGCGCCACCGGCTGGTCGTCTCCTGCCAGGCCCCGGCGGAGAGCCCCCTGCGTGGCACGGACTACATGATGGCCATGGCGCGCGCCGCCCTTCTGGGCAATGCCGCCGGTCTCCGCGCCGAGGGGCTCGACGACGTGCGCGCCCTCTCCCGGCTGGGCAGACCCGTGATCGGCCTCGTCAAGCGCGAGGAGGATGGCAGCCCGGTCTACATCACCCCCAGCGTTGCCGATGTGCGGGACCTCTGTGCCGCCGGCGCAAGCATCGTTGCGGCAGACGTCACAATGCGGCCGCGTCGCAGCGGGGAGGCGACCCTGGCCCTGGTCGAGGCCGCTCACCGGGGCGGCGCGCTGTTCATGGCCGACGTCGATAGCCTCGCTGCAGCGGGAGAAGCCGTGGCGGCAGGGGCCGACATGGTGTCCTCCACGCTCTCCGGCTACACCGGGCGCGTCCAGTCCGACGAGCCTGACATCGCCCTGGTCAACACCCTTGCCCGCTCGCTGCCGGTGCCGGTTTTCGCCGAGGGCCGTTATCGCACCCCGGAACAGGTTGAACGGGCTTTCGCGGCCGGTGCATTCTGTGTCGTTGTAGGTGGCGCGATCACCGATCCCCTGCAGATTACCAGACGATTCGTGGCGGCCTGTCCGCAACCGGTAGAAAGTCTTCCCGCATGACCAAGACCCGCAAGGCCCGCGAGCACCTGCTCGAACGGATCAAGTCGATGAAGGCCAACGAATTGCTGCCGCGCGAACGCGACCTGGCGCTCGAACTGGACATCAGCCGCTCGGGCCTCCGGCAGGCCCTGAGCGAGCTAGAAAACGAGCGCGTCATCTACCGTGTTCGCGGCAAGGGCACCTATGTGTCGGACAAGCAGATCTCCAAGCACACCTTCATCACCAGCTTTACCCGCGACATGATCGATCGCGGCCTGGTTGCCGGGACGCGCGTGCTCAGTCGTGCCCAGGCGCTGGCGGTAGGCGACGTGGCCCGTGACCTCGATGTGCCCGATGGCACGCTGATCTACAGCCTCCAGCGCCTGCGCCTGGCGGATAGCGAGCCGATGTGCATCGAAAATGTCCAGCTTCCGGCCGAGCTGTTTCCCGATCTGCTTCGGGAGGACCTCGATACCTCGCTCTACAATATCCTGCAGAGCCGCTACGGCATCGAGATCGCCTTCACGCGCCAGACCATCCGCGCCATCGTCGCCAGCGCCGAGCAGCGGCGATTGCTGGGCACGCCGCGAACGGCAGCGCTGCTTGAGGTTACGCGCATTAACTTCGACGCGCGCCATCGCCCGATCGAGCGTGGCGTTAGTATCTATCGTGGCGACCGCTACGACTTCACCTTCAATACCAACCATCAGAACTGAGACATCCCCATGCGCGAGTTGAATGCGGACATCGCCATCATTGGCGGTGGCGTCGGCGGCGTGGCCGCGGCGCTGGCGGCCTGCGAGGCGGGCAAGCGCGTGGTCATGACCGACCCCTATGCCTGGATCGGCGGGCAGTTGACTTCGCAGGCCGTCCCGCCGGACGAGCACCCCTGGATCGAGACTCATGGCTCGACTCGCCGCTATCGCCGTTATCGCGAACTGGTCCGCGCCCACTATCGCCAGTTCTACCCCCTGAGCGTATCCGCACGCGCCGAGACCTACCTCAACCCCGGCGGTGGCTGGGTTTCCCCGCTCTGTCATGAGCCCCGCGTGGCCCATGACGTGCTCACCGCCATGCTCGAACCTTTTGTGGCCCAACAGCGCCTCGTCATGCTGCGCGAGACGCGCGCTACCGCCGCCGTGGTCGAAAATCGCCGCGTCGTGGCGGTGACGCTCACGTCCAAATCCGGCGAAACGTGGTCGCTGTCCGCGCCCGTTTTCCTCGAGGCCAGCGAAACCGGCGACCTCATCGACCTCGCCGGCATTGCCCATCGCAGCGGCACGGAATCGCGCTCGGAAACCGGCGAGCCGAGTGCCCCGGAAATCGGCGACCCCACCGACATGCAGGCCGCGACCATGGTCATGGCGCTCGACCACGTCGAAGGCGACCACACCATCGACCGGCCTGCGGATTACGATCACTGGCGCAGCGTCCGGCCTCCCTCCTGGCCCAATCCGCTGCTCGACTGGCGCTATCCCAATCCGCGCACGCTGGCGCCGGTCACGCCCCGCTTCCGGCCGAACTTCGCCGCCCATCACGAAAGCCACGAGGACGCGCTGCGCGTGCCTGACCTCTGGAGCTATCGCCGCATTCTGGCGCGCGACACGTTCGAGCCCGGCTTTCTCGCCAGCGACGTGACGCTGGTGAACTGGCCGATGAACGACTATCTCGAAGGCCCGGTCTACGGCGTGCCTGACGCCGATGAGCATATCCGCCGCGCCGGCCAGCTCAGCCTCAGCCTGCTTTACTGGCTCCAGACCGAAGCGCCGCGTCCCGATGGCGGCAAGGGTTATCCCGGGCTTCGCCTCCGGCCGGACATAACCGGTACCTCGACCGGGCTCGCCCAGGCGCCCTATATCCGCGAAGGCCGCCGCATCCGGGCCCTCACCACCATTCGCGAGCAGGACATTGCCGTGGCGCAGCGCACCGGCGGCGCCCTGCACTACGACAACAGTGTCGGCACCGGCGCCTATCGCATTGACCTGCATCCAACGACGGGCGGCGCCAACTATCTCGATGTGGCGGCGCTCCCGTTTGAAATCCCGCTGGGCGCGCTGATTCCCGAGGATGTGACCAATGTCGTCGCAGCCGGCAAGACCATCGGCACCACCCACATTACCAATGGATGCTATCGCGTCCATCCCTCCGAATGGTCGATCGGCGAGGCCGCAGGAACGCTGGCAAGCTACTGCCTCGACATGGGATTGGCGGCGCGGGATGTCTGGGCCTCGAAAGCCAGGACCAGCGAATTGCAGGAGCGGCTGAAGCAAGGCGGCAGCGACCTGGCCTGGAACGCGGACGAGCGTCTGCCGGCCTAAATCTTCCCGATGAAATTGCAGCTATCTTCTGCCGATCAATTCCTCAGCCGGGCTGACCGAAGCGGTCAACATGGGCAGACTTTCTCAGCCATGTCAGCACGGCGAGGACGCGGCGGTGGTCGTGTGTGTCGCTGTTCAGTTCGAGTTTGGAGAAAATTTCCGTCGCATGCTTTTCGACGGTACCCAGGCCGATGTTGAGGCGGTTGGCGATGCCCTGGTTTGTGAGGCCCTCCGCCATGGCGCCCAAAACGTCCTTTTCGCGGGAGGTCAGCCAGACCAGCGGGTCCTGTCTTGCGTTGATCAGCGTGCTGACCACTTCGGGATCGAGCACGGTTCCACCGGCGATGATGCGCTCGATGGCATCGTAGAGGGCATCGATGGAAACCAGCCGGTCCTTGAGCAGGTAGCCGACAAAGCCCTGGCCATTGGCAAACAGCTCCTGGGCGTAGAGGCTTTCGACGAACTGGCTGAGGATGAGCACGGGCAAGCGCGGGGTATTGCTGCGCAACTGGATAGCAAGGCGCAGCCCTTCATCCGTGAAAGTGGGCGGCATGCGGACATCCATGATGAGGAGGTCGACCTCGAGCCCCGGCATGGCCGCCAGAAGCTCCGCTCCACTGCCGAAGGCGGCGGCAAGGGTGAAGCCGGCCTCCTCGATGAGCCGGCCCAGCCCTTCGCGCAGCAAAACGGAATCGTCGACAATGGCGATGCGATGCATGGGCGCGGGCACGCGGTTCTCCTTCAGATCGGCACCTGGACAGTGACGCGGGTCGGTCCGCCCACCGGGCTATCGAGCGACCAGGCTCCCCCGAGACCCTCGATACGCTCGGCAATACCGGCCAGTCCATGCCCCGGCACCTGCTTTGCCCCGCCCTTGCCATCATCGAGGATGGTCAATGCCAGGCTCCTGGTTGACGTGTCGGTTCGGCAATCGATGGTAACCCGCTTTGCCTTGCTGTGCTTGACGGCATTGGCCATGAGTTCAGCCACGACGAAATAGACCCCCTGCTGCACGGCTGGCTCGATCTGTGCTGCGGGGTCGATTGCCGTTGTCACCGTCGCGGGAATGGGATTGCGCTCCGCCAGCGCCTGCAAGGCAGCGGCCAGGCCGCGGTCCTGCAAAATCGGCGGTGCGATGCCCCGCACCAGATGGCGCAGCTCGGTCAGTGTTTCTGCCGAGCGGCGCGCAGCGTCGTCGATCAGGCGTGTCGCTGCCTCCGGGTCGCTGGCGATCCTGCGGCGGGCCGAGGCCAGGTCGAGCTGCAGGCGCAGCAATTGCTGCTGGGGTCCGTCATGCAGGTCGCGCTCCAGCCTGCGCAGGGCGCGGCCTTCGGCGGCGACACTTGCCTGCCGGGACCGGCGGAGCCCGGCCATCTGCTCGTCGATTTCCTCGGGGCTGTAGCGGGCCAGGAACAGACGGGCCAGACGATCGTGTACCGAGACCAAGGCATCCACGACCCATGGCAGGGTGACGAGAGCCCCAGCGCAGATCAGGGCATAGTAGGTGTTGACGACCACTTCGTGCAGGAAGGTCGGCAGCGTGCGGACGGCCGGAAAAACCAGTGCCAGGAGCGAGATATCGGCTATCGTCGTCGGCACCCACTGAACCCAGAGCCAGCGGGTGGCACCGACGGCAATTGCCGAAAGCCAGGTGAGTGCCAGGCTGCCGGTGATCGTGCCGAGAAAGAGATAGAGCACCGAATAGGCGATGTAGCTCCACTGATGGCGATCGGTCAGCACCGCCATGATACTGGCGATGAGCCCGGGTTTTGCCGACCGGGGCCAATCGGGTGGCTCGATCGGCACGGCCCCAGTCCACGCCAGGCGTTCCAGTTCGAGCAGGCCGAACCAGCGTGACAGGGTTGCGGCGACGACAAGAATGACAAAGCCGATGCCCAGGACGAGAAGGCCCGCGCCCAGCGAGATCAGGGTGATGACAAGGGTCGGCACGGTCACCGCCAAGGGCAGCGCAGCCAGGAGGAAAAGGCTTTGCCGCGGCACCATGAGCCAGCGTTGGCGATTGAACAGCGGATTGGCCGGCACAGCGGGTCCCTGAGGCGAAGAGTGAGTGCTATGATACTTCGAGTCCATCACACTTTCCTCAACGCTGCGACCATGCACGCTGCCAGCGGGGCAGCAATGCGACGCAACACGCGGCAAAGCCGCTGGCGGCCTGTTTTGTCGGCCAGAATACCGGACAAGCACACCATCCCTGCCAGCTTGTGTGGACAGTATAGGTCCCGTCTACCCTGCGCAGCTCACAGAGCCGGAGCACAACCACTATCAGGACGCGGCTCGGGCGAACGTTGATCGCAAGGGGCTGACCGTGGAAACGGACCTCTTCAGGGCCGGGCAGAACTACCAACATGGCGGCGATCGCAAAGGGTTGTCGCATGGCAAAACCTCGTTTCAGGCACCGGCAGGATGGATCATCCCGCCGGAGCGCAGAACCGGGCTGGCCATGGCATGTCTCTGGGGGTTTTCCCCCAGACCAGCAGATGCCGCAGCCATTGCCTAAACCTCAGCGCAGCGCACGAATGGTCATTTCGGCGATGAACTGGGGATCGGCAATGGCTTCGATGGCGGCGATACGGTCGCCCGAGAAGGTGACGCGGAGCGCCAGAGCCACAGTGCCGGTCGGGGCGATGATGATCCCCGGATCCCCATCGACCATGGCCAGTTCCGCGGTCCGGGCGCGACCGCTGAAAAAGTGAGCGACGGCTTCGGCACCGTGAAGTCCCTGTTCGGCCCCGAGCCGCGCTGCGACATCGTCGAAGTTGAAGCTCACATCGGGCGCAAGAAGCGCAATGAGGCCGGGCAGATCCCCCTCTTGCGACGCCCGCAGGAAGGCAGAGACGACAGCCGCGCGCGCGTCGCGATCCGGCGTCGCCAGCGGCCCCGACTGGACGCGGCGGCGGGCCCGGCTCGCCAGTTGTCGCGCCGAAGCGGAGCTGTG
Source organism: Devosia sediminis (assembly GCF_016411825.1). GTDB lineage: Bacteria > Pseudomonadota > Alphaproteobacteria > Rhizobiales > Devosiaceae > Devosia > Devosia sediminis. Next base: position 18,536 of record NZ_JAEKMH010000001.1, on the reverse strand, counting down.
ACCGAGTATGGTTCCGATGGTATCGAAGGGCACGTCGAACATATCATGGAGGATGAAGGCCACGCGCTCCGCCGGATGCAGCCGGTCGATCACCTGCGCCATTGCATCGCCCACGGCATCGGCGAGATCGCGCGCCGCATCAGGCAGATCGGTGATGGACACGATGGTTCCCTCGATGGGTTCGAGCGCCTCCTCGCCACGCCGCCTGCGGCTGCGCAGCCGGTCCAGGCAAAGACGGCTGACCACGGTCGTCAGCCAAGCGCCGGGATTGTCGATGGCGCCGTCATTGCCGGAAAAGCGCATCCAGGCATCCTGCACGGCATCCTCGGCGTCGCCGGAAGATCCGAGCAGGCGCCTAGCAATGCTGAGAAGGCGCGGACGGTTGGTTTCAAATTCACCGAGCATGGCGGCAGAGATCATCTTGCTCCTTCGCAGGGGCCGGCCGCGACGCCGGCCCCCATGGTTTGGCTTCAGGCAGCGGCGGCAGCCGCCTTGAGGTGGAATTGCTGCCGGGTAGCGGCATTGAGGCGGTTCCAGAGATTGGTCGTCGCGATCTCGAGAAGCAGCGCCGCCAGCTCTTCCTGGGTGAAATAGCGGCCTGCTTCGGCCCAGAGCGCGTCGGAAACCATCTCGCCACTGCCGACCACGGTCACCGCCTCGGTCAGTTCGAGCGCCACCTTCTCGGCCGGCGAAAAGAGGCTCGAATGGCGGAAGGCGGCGACAGCATAGAGGCGGTCTTCGGTTTCTCCGGCCTTGCGCGCTTCACGGGAATGGAAGCTGACGCAGTAGCTGCAACCATTGAGCTGGCTGGTGCGCACATGGGTGAGCAGCACGAGCTTGGGCTGGATATTGCCGGTGCGCGCGGCGCCGAGCGCCTGGCCCAACGAGATCAAGGCGGGGCCGACATTGGCAATGGCGAAGGCGGGGTTCTGCATGCGCTGGGTCATTCTGGTCTCTCCTGGTTTGCGGTGCCATCATTGGCTCGCTGCCTCCTTGACGCCGGCGGAATGAGACTTGTGACAGCGACGCAGAAATTTTCGTCGCAGAGCCGTTTTTTTTCAGGAAGTCAGAGCGTCGATGGCAAAGCCGCCGCTGCCGATGGCAGCCCTGCCCTCGGCCGCGTTGATGACCATGGCGATGTCCCCGGTTGAAAACCCTCCATAAAGTTCGACCAATAACACATCCTCCGCGACCAGTCGCCGGACGACGTCTGCTGCGGCTTCGGCGTCCTTCACGAAATGGATGGGCGTCGGAATGCTGTGTGGCGTCATCACCTCGGGCGTTTCGCCCGGGCGCGCCGCTGTATCAAGAACCACGAAAGCCTGTTTGGGAATCTCGCCTCGGTTGAAAGCGTCATTGAAGCGCGCCGCCGAAGCAAGGGATTCGATGCCGAAGGTCACCGAGCTGACGCGGGCGCGATCGCCAGTCGCGGCGCGCACGTCATGGCGCACCTTCGGCGAGATGCCTCCGCACAGTTCCACCAATTCGAAACCCGCCTCGACGAGCGAAACGGCAATGGGCGAGACTTCGGACACGTTGTCGACGGCGACAATCAGGCAATCGCCTTCAGGACGCTTCCGCAAAATCCGATCTCGGTCGGGTCTTGCCCCCGGCACCTCGAAGATCACGACCCCTTTCATCAGCCCCTCCATCACGCTGCCATCATGTGCGGCACCGTTGTAGAGCGGCGGGGCAGCAGTGACAGCTACGTGTCAGGTAGTTGGTTGTGGGAGGCCTACGGCACGGCGATGAGCAGGACATAGGCCACGAAGATCACGAGGTGGACGACGCCGGTCAGCACGGTCGTGCGTCCGCTGCCGAAACTGACGATGCTGACCCCCAGCGCCAGAAGCAAAAGCACGGTGTCTCCCGGTCCAAGGCCGAGGATAAGCGGATGGCCGGTGAAAAGGCTGATCAGGGCCACAATAGGAACGGCCATGCCGATCGTGGCGCAGGCTGAACCCAAGGCGATGTTGAGACTGCGCTGTAGCTGATTGTGCATCGCTGCGCGGATTGCCGCGACAGTTTCGGGCAGGAGCACCAGCGTGGCGACGAACGCGCCGACAATGGCGCCGACCTGCTCCACATGCGCCGCCTCGAGCGCCGTCTCAAGTGTGGCAGCGACATACTCGGCCATCAGCACAATGCCCACGAGGCCAATGCCCAGGAGGACGAAGCTGCGAACCGGGCTGCCGGACGCTTCGTGGCGACCTATTGAACCGGCCTCTGCATCCAGGAAGTCCTCCCGGTAGCGCTGGGTCTGGCCAATGACGAAGCCGATATAGAGGAGGAGGCAAAGGCCGCTGATGAACATCAGTTGCAAAGGCGAAAACTCGCCCGGCCCTGTCCTCAGCGTATAGTTGGGCAGGACCAGAACCAGAACCGACAGGGCCATGATGACAGCGAGAAGGGCACTGGTCCCCTGGCGCTTGTGCTCCCGATGATGATGCCGCCATCCGCCCAGCAACAGCGCGAGGCCTATGACGCCGGCGCAGACGATCATCACAGTGGAAAATACCGATTCCCGCGCAATGGTCGGGTTTGGCGTGCCATGCAGCATGACCGAGACAATGACCGAGGCCTCGATGGCGGTGACTGCAGTGGTGAGGACCAGGGTGCCGAACGGCTCGCCGACGCGGTGGGCAATCGCCTCGGCGTGGTGCAGCACCACGAATACGGTCCAGAAGACAAACCCGATGATGACGAGCGACGCGACGAGTTCGAACGGGACCGGCAAGTGGTCTAGCTGATCGTGGCCGAGCGGCAGGGCAATTCCGACGAAGAGTGCCGCGACCGGTACCATAGCCTCGGACGTGACGAAGGGCGTTGCTGACTTGGCCGCGGTAATTGGGTTCGACATTGCAGGGCTCGGGAGTGGAGGCTTGTCCCAGATCTACGCTGGCACGGGCGCCGCCACTATCCTCAGAACTGAGGATGCCGGCACCCTGGACCACTGGCTATTGAGGTGACATCCCCAGATGGAGCCCTGTCCCATGAAACGCCTGGTCGCCGTGTTTTCCTTGCTTGCCGTACTGTCGATCCCCGCTGCTGCCAATGCGGCCACGGGCCAGGTGGAGCTGACCACCGATGGCGAGTTCCAGCGCAGAACCGTGACCTACAACTGCGGCGCTGAATGTCCGCCTGAGGTGACCTATGTCAACGCCGACCCCAACTATCTCGCCACCATGCCGGTGACCGGCGTGTCACAGCACCTGGTCTTTGCCTCGATCCTCTCGGGTTCCGGCACGCGCCATGCGGCCGGCAAGTGGCAGTGGTGGAGCACCGGCAATGACGGCAGCCTCCACGACACGACGCTTGGCGACAATGCAGAGCCCGTGCTGTCCTGCACCCAGATCACCACGAGCCATCGTGCCCCTGCTGCACGCCGCCTATGCCCTGCCCCTGGTGCTGCTCTTCCTCCACAGCCCCGGCTATATGCTGCACCAGGTCGAGGAGCATACGGGCGACCGGTTCCGGACCTTTGTCAACCAGCGGATCTTTGGGGGCAAGGAAGCCCTTAGCACCACGGCCGTCCTCGTCATCAACCTTCCCGTGGTCTGGGGGCTGAATCTGGCGGCCCTTTACGCGGCCTATCTCTGGGGTGGCGGCTTCGGACTCGTGGCACCCTATGCCATGCTCCTCAATGGGGTCACCCATATCGGCGCGGCAGTACGGTTCCGCAGCTACAATCCGGGCCTCATGACCTCGCTGGTGATCTTCCTGCCGCTCAGTCTCTGGACGATCCTTGCCATCGGACCGGTGGACGCCGGCTTCCATCTCGTCGCCCTGGGCCTTGCAGTCGTGGTGCACGCCCTGATCATCGCGGACGTGCTCTTGCGCATCAGGCGACTGGGCAGCGCCTAGCGCATCATGTGGCCGCCATCGGCGATGATGGTCTGGCCCGACATGATGCGGGCGTCGTCGCTGGCCAGCCACAAGGCAAGATTGGCGATGTCCTCCGGCAGGACCAAGGTTTTCACCGCCTGCCGCGCCAATGTCTGGGCCTCGTAGTCCGGATCCAGCCCGCCGGCTGTCGCCCGCTCGGTCATGGTCCGGCCGGGCGCAATGCACATGACGCGAATGCCCGATGGACCGAGATCGCGCGCGAAACATTGCGTGAACCCGCCAATGGCGGCCTTGGCGGTGCCATAAGCGATGAGGCCCGCAGCACCTTGCATCCAGGATGTCGAGCCGAGATTGATGATGACGCCGCCGCCTGCCGCTTCCATGCCCGGCGTCACCGCCTGCGCCGCAAAGGCCAGGTGACGCAGATTGACCGCCATGCGTTCGTCCCAATAGTCGGACGTCAGGGTCGCAAAGTCGTGGCGCTGGTCGTTGCCGGCATTGTTGATGAGGACGCGGATCGGCCCCATGGCCGCAGCGACACTGGCAATGGCCGCGCGCAGCGCCTGGATATCGGTAACGTCGGCGGGGGCCGCAAAGGCCCTGCCCCCATCGGCACTAATAGCTGTGGCCGTCTTCGCCGCACCCTCGGTATCACGGTCGACAATCCCAACAGGCGCACCCTGCCGGGCAAAGGCGAAGGCCATGGCCCGGCCGATGCCGGACGCCCCGCCCGTCACCAGAACCGACCTGTCCTTCAGGCTCGGATAGAGGTTGGTACTCATCCCGCAAACTGCCCGCCCGGCTGGCCGCGCACGCCCGGCTCAAAGACAAACAGCCCACCCGACAGCGGCGCTTCGACCAGCATACGCTCGGCAAGGCGAATTCGGCCCGAGGTAATATAGAGCCGGTCGAGATTGGGCCACCGAAACAGCAACTCGACGGTCTGGGCACGGGAACAACGACAATTCGGTCGAGCCGCCCGTCGGGGGCGTAGCGCCGCACCGACCACCCATCCCAGACCGCGACCCAGATGACGCCTTCGGCATCGACAGTCAGCCCGTCTGGCTTGCCTTCCACGGCCGGTATGGTGATGAGCGGGCGGCGATTGCTCACCGTGGCGCGTTCGAGATCGAAATCATAAACAAAGACGCAGCCCTGAGCCGAGTCGGCAAAATACATGCTTTTGTCGTCGGGGCTCCAGTCCATGCCGTTCGACACGGTGAAGCCGGTATCCACCCGGCGATAGGTGCCGTCGGGTTCGATGCAATAGAGGCTGCCCGATGGCGCCGAGGCGTCGAGTGCCATGCTGCCCGCCCAGAAGCGACCGCGACGGTCGCATTTGGCGTCGTTGAAGCGATTGGATTCGATGCTCTCTTCGGGGTCGACCACGGGCGTGAGCGCGCCGGTCTCCATGTCGAGCAGTTCCAGGCCGTTCTGCGTCATCACCGCATGGCCGCCGCCGCGACGGGCCGCGATGGAGGTGACCATCCGCGAGACCTTTACCGCACTGTTCTGTCCGGTGGCCGGGGTGACCATCGACGGTCACGGTGACCATTTTCCCCTTTGCAGAGGATGCCAACCGCGCCGGAACGCGTTGGCGGTACCAGTAGACGCCAGTGGCAGGGTGCTTGAAAGGAGACGGCATAGAAAGGACCATGTGGACCACCTCTGTGTATCAACAGCGGCAGGCGAAAGTCCAACAAACCCAGATTGCTAAACTCCATCAATAAGATGGAATGGCGCACCCGCTGCGATATAGATGGGCACTGTAATGATTGGGAAATCTTGATCCCAAGTGTGGCTGCGAACACTAAGATTTCGGCATCCGCATCGGAAGTGGCTCCTGGCTGAAATGGGGTGGAAACCAGTCAGTCCGCTTTCAGACAAGAGGCTGCCGAAGCAGTCATTCCGCGGCGAACCAAGTTACCCGCCTCCGCTTCACGCGGCTATCTCTATCATAAGGTCCACAAGAGCTACAGCGCTCCGATGTTTTTCCGGGCCCCTTTCACGAATGCAGCGATGCACCGCTCAAGAGAGGACCAGCGAAGGTCCGGAATAGGCCAGTGCCCAACCATGGAAGCGGCGCTGTTCGATTCTTCCTTCCAGCATAGTAAGGGCGTCCTTGTGCCGTGGGTCAGCGAGGATGGATGACCTCAGGGTCATCATACCGCCTGGCGGTCCCTCAAGTAGTTGAGCGAAGTGGGTGCCGGTGAAGAACAATGCCCCCGTTACCTGAAGGTCCATGTTTCTGGACTGGCTGACTTTGATGATACTGTCGATCGCGTTCTGGATGTCAGCGTCAGGAACGATGCACTTGCTGACGTAAACCCACTGATGCATGCCCGTTACTCCATGTCGGATTTCTTCGGCAGGGAAGAATTCACTAGCAAGCGGCTTGCTTTCCCTTGGAGCGCGTATTTACCCCCTGCCAGGTCCTCATGAAATGCGGAACGCGATCTGCGCTCATCGGCTTGGCGATGAGGTAGCCTTGCGCGAGGTCGCAACCTCGTCTCTTTAGCTCGCGCCACTGGTCGAGCGTCTCAACGCCCTCCGCGACTACCTGAATACCAAGGCTACGCGACAGACCGATCACAGCCTTGACGATCGCAGTAGCGTCCGGACTGTCCCCCAGTTCACGAATGAACGACTGATCTATCTTGAGCCAGCTGACCGGGAACTTGCTGAGGTGAGTCAAAGACGCATAAGGGCCTGTGGGGTGTTCAGGATGGTGGCCGGGCTGCGGGGTTCGCGTTGCCGGGCCAGGATGTTGAGCACGATATCGGCGGAACAGACCCCCTCGCGCACCGCTTCGGCACAAGCGGTCTCGACCGCCGGCAGGCCATCGCTGAGCACGGCGGTGAGGATGCTCACCATCTGCCGGTCGCCATCGTCTGCAGAGCGCAGCCGGCGCCGGATCTTCTCGATACTGGCCGGCATCACCCAGTCCTTGAAGGGAGCGCCATTGCGCCAGGCACCCGGCTTGCGCGCCAGTACCGGCACGTAATGCCAGGGATCGTAGATGGTCTGGTCGCGCCCGAAGGAGCGAGCATGCTCGCCCACCACGAGGCCATCCTGGCGCAACTCGATGCAGTCGGCATAGGCCCGGATCTCGACCGGCCGGCCAACAGCATGAGCTGCCACCGAGTATCTGTTGTTGTCGAACCGCACCAGGCAGGTCTTGCTGACCGAGGCAGTCACAGCATGGAAGCCGTCGAAGGCACCGGCATAGGTCACCAGGCTGGGCCGCTCGGCTTCGAACACCTCCCAGATGGTTCGGTCGCGGAACTCGGGATGCCGGTGTGCCCGGGCATAGGCAATGGTCTTGTCCAGCAGCCAGGCATTGAGCTCGTCATAGCTCCGGAACCGAAGACGCGGCGTAAAGAAGCGCTCCCGCACCAGGCCGACCTGGTTCTCGACCTGACCCTTCTCCCAACCCGAGGCTGGCGTGCAGGCGACGGGGTCAACCAGATGATGGCCGCACATCTGCAGGAAGCGCCGATTGTAGGCCCGCTCCTTGCCCACGAAGATGGTCTCGACCGCCGTCTTCATGTTGTCGTAGATGCCGCGCGTGCAGGCACCCTTGAAGAAGGCAAACGCCCGATCATGAGCGTCGAACACCATCTCCTGGGTCTCGCGCGGATAGGCCCTAACGAACATCATCCGGCTATGGCACAGCCGCACATGGGCGACCTTGATCGTCACCGTCGTGCCATTGAGCAGCACGATCTCGTGGCTCCAGTCGAACTGATAGGCTTCTCCCGGCGCAAAGCTCAGCGGCACGAACGCCGAAGCCACATTGGCCGAGCGATCCTGGCTCCAGCTCCGGGCATAACGCCGGACCGCATCATAGCTACCCTCGTAGCCGAGGCCCGCCAGTTCCTCGAACACCCGGATCAGCGTAAGCCGCTCGCGTGCGGCCTTCCCCTCGTTGGCTAGCAGCAGTCGGTTCAACTCAGCCGGCCACGGACCGATCCGCGGCAACGGCTGCTTCTCTCGTTCATAGGAAAAGTGCGTCTCGCCCGACCGGGTGATCTTGCGCACCGTGTTGCGCGCAACATGCAGCTCCCGCTCGATCTGCTTGATGGACTTGCCTTGCACGAAATATGCCCGACGAACCCGTGCAATCGTATCCACGCCCTTCATCCCCTAACCGCCCGTCAAATCCAAAACAGGCAGTCTGATCAACAAATCCAGGGGGTCAAAATTAGAAGCCGATTACCCCCATAACGGGGTCAATTTTGCACGCCGAAACACACCGGATGATCCAGCATCGCCAGGCGCGCTGGTGCCAAGAAGTGGCTGGAAACTATCGGCGCTTCTCCCGCCTGAGAGCACTAAGGGCCAGCGAAAGAGGAAGCGCCGCGGTCATGGCACCCAGGGAATGGCGGCGCTGCGATTTAAACTTGGTCTTGGCAGCGTTGAAGCCAGCAACCCAGTCCGCGCTTCTGCCAACCATACCTTCGTCTCTGTCGTGGGCTTCTCCAGCTGGCTCACCCACCGTATCGGCTGCCACCGCGTCACGGTGACCTAGTGGCGAGTCAGCACCGGCAGTGGAGTCGCGCGTTGTCTGACGCTCCGCTTCCGAATTAAGTTCTGCCCCGATTATGACTGCGGTGACGCTGATCCACATCCAGGTCAGCAGGGCAATCAGCCCCCCGAGCGACCCATAGGTGGCATCGTAATTGCCAAAATTGGCGGCGTACCAGGAGAACAGCAGCGAAACCACGAGGATAATCACGGTGGCGAGTCCCGCACCAGGCGAAACCCAGCGCCACTTGGCTTGCTGACGGCTCGGACCAAAGCGGTAAAGCGCAGCAAGACCCAGCATCAGCACAAGGGCCAGCAGCAGATAAGAGCCAATGCGCAGCAACCACTCAAAGCCCTCGCCAAGGCCGATAAAGGCGAGCGCAGCGGGTACCACAACGGCAGCCACGATCATCAACATGGCACCCACGATCCCGGCAAAGGTGAACATCAGGGCGGTGCCGTTGAGGACAAAGAAATTCCGTTGTTCCCGTTCGTCATAGGCCACATTCATCGCCTCAAACATGGTCTTCACGCCTGAGCTTGCACTCCACAGGGCAATGGCAACGGAGGTCAGTAAAGCGACGCCAAGTGTGGTCCCCCCAGTGCTGGTCAACTTGGTAAGTTGCTCATTGACGATTGACATGCCGCCTTCCGGCACAATTGCGGCGAGCAAGTTGATATGCTCAGCGACGGTCGCAGGATCAACAAACAGTCCGTAAATCGAAACAAAAGCTGTAATGGTGGGAAACAGGGAAAGAAGAAGATAGTAGGTGACCGCTGCGGCGATCAGCGTAACGCGGTCGTCATTTATTTCTCGGTATGTGCGAATAAGCACGTCTTTCCAGCCAACGACCGGAATTTCTTGAGGTCTATCAGCATCCCTGCCCCGACCGCTGCCCGAAGTTCGTGCTTGCTCTGCCACAGGCCAATCTCCCATTTTGAACTAACAACGATGTCGTCGCCGAGCGGTTGCTCCAGGGTCGGAAACGAAGAGCCAGCAGATCTTGCTCCCTGTCTATGTGACCAACGTGCCTTCGCCTACAGTTTTTCGGCATGGCCCTACACATCTGTGGGTCGCACAACCTTCGAAGCAACGTGCGAGCTGCACAGGCGGTAACCTGTAGTTCTGTCGGTTATGGCTTTGCAAAACTGGTCCGGTGAGCTCCATGATCAGCCGCTCGGATGATGGGGCCTCTTCGTTGCTAACGGCGTCTTACCAGACTGTAGAGCGGACAACGATCAGTGCAACACTTTCCTGAAAGCGTCAGCAACAGCATCGGGGCTGTAAGGCTTGGGCACGAATTGGGCATCGACCGGCAATTCTTCAACCGATACACGGCGGTGGCCGGACGTCACAACGATCTTTATGGGGGGCCAGCGCTCCCGCACGGCAGCGGCAAGTTTCAGTCCATCCATTCCACCGGGCATGTCGATATCGGTAAAGAGGAGGCGGATCTCGCGATAGCGACTCAACAGGCTGATCGCCTGCTTGGCATCGGCAGCTTCGAGAACTTCGAAACCTTCATCAGTGAGATGGTCCGAGATAGCCATTCGGACGATCGCTTCGTCCTCGACGACCAGAACAACGAGCCTTGAACGCGCCACGCTACATCACCTCGGAAGCAGAACTATTCAGCATCGTTTTCAACCATGGCCGCCGGCGACGCTAAGATGCACATAACGCCTTCAGGACGATATTCGATCCGGACATCTCCATCGAAGTCGGCAGCAGCACCCGGGTGATGAGCCTGGAACCAAAGCCTTTCCGTTCCGGCTCGACCACATTGGGACCACCCGACTCTTGCCACTTGAATACAAACTGCCGCTCTGCTGTCTCGTTTAAGCCGTCGAGTGTCCAACTAATGCGGACCAAGCCTTCGGATGTGGAGAGTGCTCCATACTTCGCTGCGTTTGTAGCAAGCTCATGAATAGTCAAAGCCATGGAAAGGGACTGCTTCGCTGAGAGAGAGATATGCTCTCCCTCAATAATGAAACGGTCGGGAGCCGACATATGCGGGGTCAGCGCACTTTCAATGACGCTCTGTATCGGGGCACTCTGCCACGTCTTGGCGGTTAAGAGATCATGCGCGTGGGCTAACGCGTTCAAACGAGCGTCGAAGGTCTTACGGCGTTCGGCAATATCGTCGCCTTTCAACGTTTGGCTGGCTATCGCACTTACCATCGCAAGCGTGTTCTTGATCCTGTGCTCCAACTCCCGTCCAAGGACATTCTGCCGGGCTTCGTTGTCTCTTCGCTGGGTTATATCGCGGACAGTGCCCACCAACCGCTGGCCAAAAATCTCGTCAAGAACCTGAGCACGGGCGTGGACCCATCGAGCCGTGCTGCCGTCGTCAAGCATCACACGATATTCGATATCCAGAATACCGTCCCCGCTGGGATCGAGCGCTGCCAACGCGGCTGGCGCCATCCGACTTCGGTCTTCGGGATGAACCCGCGCTGCGAAGTCGTCGAAACTCTCGTGCTGGTCTATTGTCCCGCCGAAAAGGTGGATGGCATGATCGTCGCCGCGAAGATTAGCAAATCGCCCGTCGATGAAGTCGCACTCCCAGACGCCCATCTGTGCAGCTGCCAAGGCAAGCTTTACGCGTAGCTCACTTTCACGGAGCGCGAGCGCCGCCTCCTTCTGGTCTTCGATGTCAGTATTGGTCCCGACCCAATACTCCACGTGCCGATCGGCTGCGACTGCAGGATTGGCTCGAGCCAGGTGCCACCTATAAGTGCCGTCGTGTTGCCTCAGCCGGAACTCAGTGGAATAGGGAGCACCCGTAGAAAGGGACCGCTCCCATGACTCCGCAGCCGAGGGAACATCCTCCGGATGAACGATGTGCACCCACTGGTTTCCGTCCAATTCCCCAGCATGGGCGCCGCTGTAGGCGTAAACCTGATCGTTAAACCAGTCGAGATTTCCATCCGGCTGCGCTGTCCAGACGTGGTTGGGGAGCAATTGTGCCAGTCGCCGAAACTTTGCTTCGCTCGCTGCGGCAGCCAACTCTGCCAGTTTTTGGTCGGTTATGTCATGCCCTTGCGCGAAGATGCCAGTGATCGAACCATCAGCCGAGCGAATTGGCTGATAGATAAAATCGAGAAAGCGCTGTTCAGGTTTTCCGCCTGGTCGTCTCTGCAGCATTATCGGCAGCCCCCGACCGACATATGGCTGCCCAGTCGTGAAGACACTGTCGAGCAGTTCGAAAAACCCTTGTCCTTCCACTTCAGGAAGGGCTTCGCGAGCCGGTATGCCCAGCACATCCCGATGGCCGATCAATTGCAAGTAGGCGTCATTGGTGATCTCGAAGACGTGGTCCGGACCGTTCAGCATGGCCATGAAGCTAGGTGCCTGCGCCAGCATCTCACGCAGGCGGTCCAACTCGGCGCCTCTCATCCTTGATTGCCGCACCTCCTCGGTTATCTCCACTGCGGTGCAGAACATACCAACTGCCCGGTCCTTTGCATCCAGGACGGGCGTGTAGCCAAAGGAGAAATGAGTCTCCACGACACGGTCATCCCGCACCATGGAGAGTTGGATGTCATCCATGTGCGTTGAGATGCCAGCAAAGGCCGCATTTATGATGGGACCAATATCGAAGATGATATCTGCCCAGACTTCGGTGAACCGGCTCCCCAGTGCCTCAGGGTGACGCTGCGCCAGCATCGGCGTGTACGCATCGTTATAGAGCATCGTCCGCTCGGGACCCCAGGCGATGAACATCGGCTGCGTGGAACTCAGCATAACCTGTATGAGAGTTCGCAAGCTGCCCGGCCACTGTGCAGGTAAGCCAAGCGGCGACTTCGCCCAATCGAAACGCCGTATGCGTTCGCCCATCTCCCCGCCCCCTAACATGAAGGTCGGGTCGCGCACCGGCGTAACTTCTGACATGATTTGCCCCGCAGAAGCGGTAAAAACTGCCGCCTGAAATTAGTGGTATATTGGGAGCCGCACACTCGTCCAGTGGGCAGGCGGGCCATCAACGATGCGCAGCCTCTTTCGGTTTGAGGTTATTTCTACACTGGATGAAAAGCAGCTTTGGACCCCCTACGCGTCGTCGCACGTGTCCGAAAGCAGGCCCCAGTCGTCCCGCCAAATCACGTCCTCTTCGAGGAGAACCACTACCCGCTTAAGCTTGAGCTGCCGCTTTACCTCCTCGGCTCTCTGCAGTGCCGATGGCACCGGTTCGGGGAAGTCCGCGATGTAGTCAACGGCCCCAACGTCAGCCACGGTTCGTCCACTACCTTGTCGAACGGTAACGATGACGGCGTCCCACGGCGTGCGCATTCCCTTTCGAAAACGCTCATAGGAAGGCATCTGCGGAACTCCCTTTCGGCATTAAATGCCGGCGTTTAACTTAAGTTGCAACGTCCTCTCACGTCGGGAAGGCTACGTGCTCCCGTCGAACTCCTTTGGCTAGTTTCCGATCGCAGCGCATTTGACCAGGCGCACATGCCTTCACGGATCGCGTCCGGCCACAGACATGGGTGAGCGGGAAACATTGCATCGGTGATTAACATTTTTGGTGTACTCCGAGCCGACCGGAGGGTTACATGACCGACCAGCCTTGGAGCTTATGGGCGCAGCTGACCATCAACCTTCTTTCGGTAGCCTTTTTCATATCTCTGTGGGCTAATCTGCAGTTCTGGTTTGCCGCCGCAATCCGACCTGTTCGTCACTTGCTTTTCGGCCTGGTTATGGGGCTAGGCGCTATCACCTCGATGTTGCTGTCTATCCAGCTTTATCCGGGTGTCATGTTCGACCTGAGGGCTGCCCTTATAGCGATCGCCAGTTTTTTCGGCGGTCCTGCCTCCGGACTTCTGGCGACAGTCATTAGCGCAGCATTCCGAGGCTGGGCCGGCGGACCGGGAATGCTGGTCGGCCTCTCCAACATCGTGCTTGCGGGCTGCCTGGGAACACTCGGCTACTTAGCCGTGGGAAAAAACATTCGAGCACGTCACATCGTCATGCTTTCTATCGGCACCGGTGCCGTATGGTTCCTGAGCCTTGTGGCACTGCCGTCTTCCTACCTCAGCCCTTCCCTGGTGCCGCTTGTGGTTCCTGTGATCGTGTTGACGGTTATCGCTACGATCATGGCTGGCCTTACGGTCCTGCAGACCAAAAGGGCTGCGGACGAGCGTGTGCTCCTGAGGGCCGCGATCGCCCAAACTCCCGACTTCCAGTTCGTCAAGAACGAACGCAGTGAATTCGTAGCCGTGAACCGGGAAGTCGCAGCGTACAATGGCTTCGATCGACCAGAGCACATGATCGGTCTGACAGATTTCGACCTCACGTCCGCCGATAGAGCAGTGCAGCTCTTCGAGGCAGAGCAGCGCATTGTTACTACGGGTCAGGCTCTTCTAGATTTCGAGGAACGACTGAACGAGCGCGCAGGGGAGCGCTGGTTTTCCACCTCGAAGGTTCCAGTCCGGAATGAGGATGGCCGGATGATCGGCATCGCAGGCGTCACTCGTGACATTACCCAGCGCCGAAAGTTGGAGCAGGATCTGCTGGACAGCCGGGATCTGCTGAACTTCGCGGTGTCCGAAATGGCAGATGGCCTCGCCATGTTCGACGGCCACGGAAATCTTACCTTTTGCAACGAACGGTACCGCACCCTGTTCCCGAGGACTGCTCACCTTCGACAGCCCGGGGTACATATTCGCGACATCATGCGTGAGGTCGTTCGAACTGGAGAACAGGCAAACGCCTCAGGGTTGGCGGCGGAAGAATGGATCGAATTGGTCGCGTCCTCGCTTGCCACGGGCGGCGATGAGCAGGTCAGCCTCTTTGACGGAAGATGGCTGCATCTACGGACAAGGGCAACGCCATCCGGCGCCGCGATGGTTCTTGTTTCTGACTTTACCGAGATCAAAAGGTCAGAGGAGCAGGCCATCTCGATGGCTGGCGAGCTTAAGAAGCTTGCCGCAACCGATAGTCTCACGGGCCTGCTCAACCGTCGTAGTTTCGACGCGCAACTCGAACTTGCATTCGAGGATAGCCGTGAAGGCAGTTCAGAACTTAGCCTCCTCATGATCGACGTCGATAACTTCAAGCTCTACAACGACACATACGGTCATATTCGAGGAGACGAATGCCTTAAGCAGATCGCGGCCTGTTTGCTCGGAGCGGTCCGCGGGCGTGATCTTGTGGCTAGGTATGGCGGCGAGGAATTTGCGGTGATTTTGCCCAATACTTCCGCTCGGGCCGCGCGGGAGACAGCGGACCGCATTCGGCATGAAATTTCAACGATAGCCATTCCACATGAGTCGAGTCCTTTCGGGATCGTAACGGCCAGTGTGGGTGTGGCTACATATACGGCGTCGTCGGCGGACATGAGTGACGCTACCGATCTGCTGCTTGTGGCCGACCGTGCCCTCTACACTGCAAAGGCAAACGGACGGAACAGTACGCATCCCCGGATGGCTTGACTGACACCCCCAAAGTCCGGACAGCCTCGTAGCTCCGGGACTAGAGTACCGGCCACTAAGTGTGATCGCCGGCAGTTGGGTCCGGAACTTATAACCTGCATCGCCGTTTCACCTTTCCCGAAACGGAATGGTCATGCAAGCTCACCCAAAAACCCTTCAGGTGGTTGCCGAGACCGCGACCGTGAGCACACGTGACGTCGTCACTGGAAAGGTGCGGGTTGAGACCCGCACCGAAATCCACGACGAATTCGTCAGTGCTGCGGTCCGGAGCGAGAATGTCACTGTCGAAAGGGTGTCAGTGAATCGCGAAGTCGATGTTGTGCCAACAATACGCACGGAAGGCGATGTCACCATCGTCCCGGTAGTGGAAGAGGTAATCGTCGTCGAAAAGCGTCTTATTGTTCGGGAAGAGCTCCACATACGACGGACCGTTTCTTCTGAGATCATTGAGACCTCCGTGCCGCTGCGGAAGCAAAGCGCCACGATACACCGGGTCGACGATCTCGATCATGCAACCGAAGAGGAAGTCTGAAAAAATGAGCCAGATCTCGAGTGCCGACCCCCGGACACTTTCCGCCTTGTTCGACAGCCAGTCAGAAGCCAATCGCGCCGTCGACCGGTTGGTCGATGCGGGAATTCACCGGGACAGTGTTCGCATCGTACCCGGAAACGAGAGCGACGCAGCAGTGGAGAACCGTGCCGAGCAGCATCAGGGCTTCTTCGCTGCCCTTTCGGACTTCTTCTTTCCAGACGAAGACCGCTACAGCTATGCCGAAGGTCTCTCCCGCGGCGGCTACCTGGTCGTGGTAGACAACCTGGCCGCCAGTCAGCACGATGTCGCCGTAGATATCCTCGATGACGAGGGTTCAATCGATCTCGATCAGCGCGAGGAAAGCTGGCGTTCGGAGGGCTGGGCTGGCTATTCCAGCGAGAGCGTTTCCGGCTACGGCTCTTCAAGCACTCGGTCTAGCTCGCTGGGCCAGGCAGGATCGGCTACGTCCAGCGAGGCGACCTCCCGTACCCTGGAAGAAGGCTCGAGTGAAAGCATCCCCGTGGTAGATGAACGCTTGGTCGTCGGAAAGCGGGACGTCAATCTTGGCCGTGTCCGAGTACGCTCCTATGTCCGCGAAGAGCCCGTCAGCGCCGACATCAATCTGCACAATGAGAATGTTACCATCGAGCGCCGTTCGGTTGACCGCCCCTTGGGCGATGCCGACATCGCCTTCACTGATCGTGTGATCGAAGCCGAAGAGCATGCCGAGGAAGCGGTCGTCGGTAAGGAAGCACGCGTCGTGGAGGAGATCTCCTTGCGCAAGGAAGGGACCGATCGCACCGAAACAGTCAGCGACACAGTGCGCAAGACTGAGGTGGAGATCGAGGATGACCGCACGGCTGGCAGCGACCATACGCGGAATCGTATCTAGCTTTACTAAAGAGATCGGCGCTCTAGAAAGGCGCCGATCTGATTAATCTAATCTACCATTGGGGCCGATGCTGCTGGGTGTTTAAACCTCTGCTAGGCTTGGAATCGAAATGTCGGCCTCGTCTTCAGCCTCGATGTCGCAACCAGTCAAGACTATGAAAAATATTCTACCTATCGTGGCAAAGAGGGCCGTCTGATCATCGCCATCGAGCTTGAGTCCGGTCGTCAGTTGACCGGACTCTCTATTTGACAGAGCATCTACCTGTCGCGTTACTTGACGATTGGCACGGGCACTTTCGAAGTCGCTAACACTGCCGAGGCTTGGCTACCTAACAGGAGCCGCTGCAAGCCGCGTCTTCCATGAGACCCCATAATTACAAGGTCGATACCTAACTTATCGATGGCATCGAAAATCGCATTTGAAGCGCGCTTGTTGCCGACTTATAGGCTCTCCGCGGTAATGCCGGTCGTCGCAGCCTTGTTTTCAGCGGCTTCAAGGGTACCGGTTGCCGCGGCGGAATAGCCGATTTCCAACTTTTCGTTGATCGACTTTGTCTCGAACGCTCCGAAGCTGCCTGTGCCCAGACCGGTTTCGATTGGCTCGGTCGAGGCGAGGATCGTCACCGCGGAACCATGTTTTCCGGCTAGCTGGAGACTAAGATCTAGAGCTTTCTCAGCCAGTTCGGATCCGTCATAGGCAATCAGAAGGTGTGCAAACATCTCGAGCTCCTTTTCGCAGGGCGCTCAGTCATTGGTTGTAAGGTCGGCTGCTTCCCTCGCCAGCCAGGCCTGCATCTCCGCGATCTCCACCTGCTGCGCCGGCAAGTCGCGGTAGATATCTCCGTGACCGTTGACTGTGGCCCACCCGCTTGTTCGAAACGAATGGCAGCTTTCGGGAACGTGAGCTTCACGTGCGAACGACTGAAATGGGTCGAGGGCTGCCCCTGCCCTGTTACATTGGAGCGAACAGTCTTCATCTGGGGCCATGCCATAATCGTTCTTCCACTGGCCGCTTCGGCCACAGGAGAAATGTAATGGGTATCTCACAGTATGATCCTGCCGCTGCAGGAAGGCCTGCTTGGAATGCCGGCAGGCAAGTTGGTGCCAAGCGGGCGCTCACGGTAAAACAGATCTGGTCGATACGCTTCTTCCTCGATCGGGAAGGACGAATGAGAGATCGGGCGCTCTTTGATCTGGCGATCGACAGCAAGCTGCGAGGCTGCGATCTGGTGAAGATCAAGATCGGCACACTCGTGGCTGGACCAACAATCCGTTCCAGATCGATGGTGATCCAGCAAAAGACGGGCAGACCCGTTCAGTTTGAGATCACCTCAGACACAAGAGCTAGCCTGCTTGCCTGGCTTGGCCGACGAGGCGGCACGGTAGATAACTTCGCTTTTCCGAGCCGCGTTAGTGCTGATCGACACCTGAGCACGCGTCAGTATGCGCGGCTGGTCGACGAGTGGGTCACCGCAATAGGTCTGACACCCCACGAATATGGCACCCATTCCCTGCGCCGAACCAAGGCATCGATCATCTACAAGGCCACCGGCAACCTGAGGGCTATTCAGATACTGCTCGGGCATAGCAAGATCGAGAACACGGTGCGGTATCTGGGTGTCGACGTAGACGATGCACTCTCGCTATCGGAGGCAACAGAGATCTAAGCAACGCGGCTTTGCCCAGTCCGACAGAGCCGCTACATGCCCCTGCCCTGCACGTCCTCACTGCGCCCCATTTCTGCCATTTAGGCCCGGATTCTGATTTCCCAAAACCTGCCGTTCCGCTTTGGCCGTCGCAATGTCGAAGGGGGGGTGGCAAGCTGCCCGACCGCTTCTGGGCGCCCAAGCCGGGAAAGCGGCCGTTCAGCAGGCTACTGTACTTCGACCGCAATGCGCCCCCTTTCTGACCGTTCGACTTCCGCTTGCGGCGTCCCGAAAGCCGACATTGCTCACGGCGTAGCCAAGCGCAAGCCGATTACTTCGGCGTATGTTCGAATCCCACCCGGTCCGCCACTTTGGTAAAAACCGGGAACGCCGATTCCAGCCGACTTCCCTCCTTTGGTGGCTACCGACGTCCTCAATAGGGTGTTTTTTGCTGACCTTGATGTAGATCGCGTCGTCCGCGAACTCGGCGTGTTGGGCGAAGGCGCGGACATGTTCCCGCCGATAGCCGCCCTTTCCAAGCCGGAGGCAAGTGCGAGCTTCGCTTGCCAGTTCCGACACGGCCGCTTTGGCGTGAATCTAAATTCAAACAGCAAAGCGCCCGATGGGTTGCACCGGGCACTTCTTTCTCAAGTCACCTC
>NZ_JAEKMH010000016.1 GCF_016411825.1 Devosia sediminis | reverse complement strand
GGTCATTTCGAACATCTCGGAGGTCACCCGAAAGCCGAAGCTGCAAAATGGCGGGCTGTTGCCTTGCAGCGACAGCCCACCGCCGGTTAGGTCCTGTGAGCCGCGATCAGGAGCATCATTGGGCGCTCAAGTTCTTCGACGAGCAATGGATTATCCCGTATTTGGTCTAATGTCGGCGCGAATTCCTCCACCCGATCGATTTGGAACCCGTTGCCAATGAGAGTGTTCAGTGTGGTCCCGATAGTCCTGTGGTATTTCAGAACACCATCGGCAAGCCAGTTGGTGCGACGCTCCCCCTCAATCGAATATCCACTGACCGGCCATGTCTTTTGGTCTGTGCCGTTGTCGATCCATTGAGGGCGTGGCGCGGCCATGAAGATCGGATGTTCGATTGTAAACACCAGGGCCCCATCCGGTACCAAGGCGCGATGAATCATTGCGACGAGGCGGTCGAAATCCTCGACATAATGAAAGGTCAGAGCGCTATAGACGAGCTCGAAGGAATGAGCAGGAAGTTCGAGCGTATCCAGGTCGGCAATCTGATAGCTGATGGCATCGTCATCTGTATCCGCTCGCGCGCGGCGGATCATGTTTTCTGAGAGGTCATATCCCGTTACCGAAGTGGCGCCGTTCTGGCGGATCCAACGGGATGCCCAGCCGAAGCCGCAGCCCAGATCGGCAATGCGGCGACCTTGCAGTGTCGGCAGCATAGCCTTGATAGCGTTCCATTCTGGAGCGCCATCCAACCCGTGAATTTGTCTCGGCAGCTGACTATAGCCAGCGAAGAATTTGGGATCGTCGTAGATATTTTGTGCCATGTTCAATTCCTTTGAAAGATTGGACGAGGCACGAGCCAAGCCGAAAAACCTCGTCCGGAAGGGCGAGGCCGGTATTGGCATGTCGCTTGATCAGGTCGCGCGCGCTACGCCCCGGCATCTCGCTAACAAGATGCCGGCCAAGCGGGAGACAATGTGGGTGTCCTTTTCGACCATTCAGCGACGATCAGCAAAAGCAGCGGCCAAGTCAAGCTTCAACTGGCATGCAGCCTTGGCGGCTCAA
>NZ_JAEKMH010000015.1 GCF_016411825.1 Devosia sediminis | reverse complement strand
CGCTTTGGCGTGAATCTAAATTCAAACAGCAAAGCGCCCGATGGGTTGCACCGGGCACTTCTTTCTCAAGTCACCTCGAGATTACTTGGTAGCGAGGATTTCGAAATTGTGGACGTTTGCCACCACACCGTCGTCCCATCCACCTGAGATCAATTCTGAAGCCTTTTCATTCAGGAGTCCGGCGACTTGTCCGGCAAAGTGCGCTTCGCGGCCAGAGTTGTCGGCAAAGATGTCGAAGATGGCGAAGTTGGTCTCGTCAATCTGCAGCGCCGCCCAGAACAATGTCTTGGGTTCAGTTTCTGCGACGATGGGGCCGGCGGCAGTCAGCAAGGCTGCCAATTCGGGGCCTTTACCTGGAGCAGCTTTGAGCTTGATGTAAGTTGCGGTCGTTGCCGTGGAGAGATCAACCGGCGCCTTGACCGACAGGACATCGGAGTTGTTGATATTCGCGACAACACCGTCGTCCCATCCGCCGTCGACCAGCGCGTCGGCGTTTTGGTTCAAAGCCGCCGCAACCGCTCCTGAGAAGTGAGCGTTGCGTGCTTCTTCGTCTGTGAAGATGTCAAAGATTGCGAGCGTGTCATCGGCTTGCAGAGCAAACCAAAGGACGGTGCCCGGCTCTGTGTCCCGCACGATCGCGGCGGCACCAGCCAGAAACTTTGCGAAAGCTCCGGTCTGGCCTTCGGCGGCCGGCATGGCGATGTAGCTGGCTGTATGATTTACCATTGGGTTGTCCTGTGCAGTTGCAGAAGTTGTGATCAGCGCCAGTGCGGCGACTGTCTGAAGGATTTGCGTTTTCATGGTCGTCTGATTTGAAGTGCTTCAGGTTTGGTTTCGATGCACTTTTGTCCCATGCCGAATGCGCCCGAACCCAATTCCGAAATTCTATTCTTTGATAGACGTTGACTATTGAAGTTGGTTTGATGGTGTGGCTGAAGATGTAACGGAGAATGCGGCGATGGAAATGAACCAGATCAGGTATTTTCTCGCTGTCTGCGAGCACCGAAACTTCACCCACGCAGCCAGCGCCTCCAATGTCTCCCAGCCTTCCTTGACGACTGCGATCAAGAAACTTGAAGACGAGCTTGGAGGTGACCTGTTTGTCAGGGACCG
>NZ_JAEKMH010000014.1 GCF_016411825.1 Devosia sediminis | reverse complement strand
GCGCGCCACGCCATATGCTGCGGCTCACGGCCGCCGCCCGACCACGCCAAATCAGAAAACCCCATAGCCCGGCGCATGCGGACCGCGGGTTCCTGCATGGGTGGCTTTCGTACGCCAAACAGCGCCCGAAACCCTTCACCAAAACGGTCAACCAGACTGCGGTGACCGCTTCCCGATAGTTGCCATTCCAGCTTGGGTTGAGCACTTGCGGTTTTGCGATCAGGAGTTTTATGGCCTGAAAGAAACACCAAATTGAAGCTTAGCCTGTTCGGTTAGCAACGCAGTCTTACTGTAGGTCGCCCCAGCATCAACCCGATTATTACAAAGATGCGCGCTGCCTTGGCGACAGCAGTCAAGTTAGAATTCAAAGCCGGGTGGTATCGTCGGGGCGGACTTCTGGATAAATATCTGCACACGTTCGTTGGCTGCCATATAGGGGTCGTTGGCAAAGAACGGCTCCAATTCTGCGCGTCCTATGACAGCATCTACCAGGCCTGACGGCACGCCAAACTGTTTCAACTCAGCGCGAGCAATATTGGCGCGGTCACTGGATAGTTCCCAGGCGCCGTAGCGCGGATTGGCGTAGCTGGCTCCAGCCGCGGTGTGTCCTGAAATGCTTATAGGCTGGCCGAGCTTGGCGATGATCGGAAACGCCGGCCCATATCCAACGTCGATGCTGGGAGCGCGCGTGAAATTGCAGATCTATTCGGGGGTTGCGATTTCCGAGGATCCGCCCCCTCCCAGTCGGCAAATTGTTTCCACCGACCACTTAACGATCGGGCAACCATCGGTTGAAGGTTCCCGGACGTTGCTCATCTAGCCAAAGCGTTTGTCCGTAGTTGTCGTTCTAGCGCCGCTACGACTGCGGGGCCTTGTCTCGACCAGCTCACATGCGAAATGGGTGGTCTTTAAATTCGACTCCGAAAGGAATTTATTAGCATGTTGGAGACTATATTCGGATGCCTCATTAGCAAGGACGCCGGTTAAATGGGTCTCCAATTCTTCAAGCGCGCAAACTCCGCGCAGACTGCCATCAATGCCGACACAATCGCGTCTCTCAGTCGGTCGCAGGCATTCATTGAGTTCGAGCCGGACGGAACAATAATCACGGCGAACGACAACTTCTTGTCGGTGATGGGTTACGATTTGGACGAAGTCGCGGGCCGGCACCACAGTATGTTCCTCGAATCGGGGTATTCCAACTCTCCCGAGTATAGGGACTTCTGGACCAAACTTGCTGGCGGCGAATTCCAGAGAGCCCGCTTTAAGCGTCTTGGGAAGGGTGGCAAGGAAGTATGGATTGAAGCCTCATACAATCCGCTCATTGGCTCGGACGGCAAGGTCTACCGGATCATCAAAGTCGCGAGCGACGTCACCGAGCGCCACCAGGAGTCTGCGGACGCCCGTGGCCAGATCAACGCAATATCGCGCTCCCAGGCAGTTATTGAGTTCAAGCTTGATGGCACAATTCTCACCGCAAACGAGAACTTCTGCAGCGCATTGGGTTACCGGCTCGAGGAAATCCGCGGTCAGCATCACCGCTTATTTGTGACCCCGGAGGAAGCCTCGGGGCCCGAATATCAAGAGTTCTGGCGCAAGCTCAGCTCGGGCGAACTCTGGTCGGGAGAGTACAAGCGTATCGGCAAGGGCGGACGGGAAGTTTGGATCCAGGCTTCCTACAATCCAATCTTTGACGCCAGTGGGCGCCCCTACAAGGTGGTCAAATATGCTACCGACATCACTGCCCGCAAGGCAGCTGTCAATGAACTCAGTCACGTACTGGAATTGCTGGCGCAGGGGAATCTGAACTGCAGTATCGACGGTGAGTTTCCCGGCGAGCTTGAACAGGTGCGGCTTGCATTCAATGAGACTGTCGACCGTTTCGGGACTATCGTTCTGGAACTGCGTGAGACCTCAAGCGCGCTGCGCGCTGCCACAGGAGAAATTCTAGCAGGGGCGAATGATCTGGCAGAGCGCACGACAAGGCAGGCCGCCGCCATTGAAGAGACAAGTGCTGCTGTCGAGCAGCTTTCGCAGGCGGTGACGGCAAACGCGCAGCGGGCAGAGTCGGCCCGAACGAACGCCAAGAGCGTGTCTGAGGGCGCAATAGAAGCTGGCGACGTCATGGGCGAAGCAAACCTGGCGATGGAAGACGTAACGACTCAAGCATCAAAAATCTCCAACATCATCGGCATGATTGACGACATCGCGTTCCAGACGAACCTTCTCGCCCTCAATGCCTCCGTTGAGGCAGCGCGCGCCGGGGATGCCGGAAAAGGCTTTGCCGTTGTTGCCGTGGAAGTTCGACGACTCGCGCAGTCTGCTGCAGCCGCATCTAGCGACGTAAAAGGGCTTATTGAGCAGTCCAGTGAGGCCGTTGCCAAGGGTAGTAAACTCGTCTCCTCTGCTGCGGAGCGGCTAGGCTCAATGGTCAGCCGAGTTCGCGAGAATGCGGAGCTAATGGAACAAATCGCACGCGCGAATGGCGAGCAGGCAAGTGCCATCTCCGAAGTCAATACTGCGGTGCGTCAGATGGACGAGATGACCCAGCATAACGCCGCCCTGGTTGAAGAAACCAACGCGGCTATTGAGCAGACCGAAGGCCAGGCCAGTCGTGTCGATAGTCTGATTGACGTGTTCGTGGTCGGTCGGTCAGTAGAGTCTGCGGGCAAGTCGAAACTATCTGTGGTCGAGAAGCCGGCAAAGAAGCAAGCGCCTCGTATTTACATTTCTCACGGTTCGGCAGCCATGGCGGCCGACTGGGATGAATTCTGATGGGAGAGCCAGTCGCCGTTTGCAACACTTGGCCGATTGAGCACATTGAGGGCAACGTCTTTCGCCTAAAGGATGCCGACAAGCGGATGCCTTTCGATGAAAGGGTAGCTGCGAAACAGGCCGCGGACCATACCGCCCGTTTGTCGAAGCTCATGACAGAACTCGCCTTCGAAGTTCAGAATTTGAACCGGATAGGCGCTCTGAACGGGCACGTAGATGGGGCCGAAACTGTGATCAAACAAGTTGCCGCCTCGATCAATTCAGCCTCTGTGAGCCTTCGCAACTGGTCGGAAAGCGAAGGCTCCTATCAGCCATGTTCATCCGCGAAGAACTCCGTGTAGAGCGGTCGCAGAGCAGCACCCTTGGCCGGTGAATGAATTCCGGCCGAGCCTCGCCTCACCTGGGGTGCCGATGCCCAACAGATGGGTGGAAGTTCGACAGCCAAATGTTCTGCTAATGTATCCATCAGATCGGGTGGTAGCGTCCCGTCCAACACGATCAGCGGCAGGTCCAAAGTGTCGCTGACGCCCTGAATTGCAATAGCAAGGGCCCGGGCGGCTTTTCTCGCCCACCGCTCGGTAACCTCAGCTTGAGAAATGCCACCATTGGAGGCTTCTTCCATCCAAGCTTGGCCTCCGACCAGATCGTAGAGTTTTGCCTTGGCCTCACTGATGATGGTCCGCCCCAGCGAACCATGCCCGCCAAAGGGCGGGACCCATAGTCTGCCATCTAGCAGGAGGCCCGACTGGATGAAGCGATCGACAAACAAATAGAGGTAGTCAGCCGGCCGCGGCGGCGGCGTGTTCGCAAGTTCGGCCCACGCTCCTGCACTCCCGGTCGAATAGGTCGATATCGGCACATCAAGCAGTCGTTCCAATTGCTTTCGAAAGGCCACTTCACTCCAGGGGGCGTCATGAACGCCCATCACCACCTGACAAAGCCGATCAAAGTCCGCCGGAACAGCAATCCCCAAACCGATAGGTTTGACTTGGTCATCGCCAATTTCAGCGAGTACTGATTCATACGCTTTAGCGACAGCGCAACTAACGTGCTTGTAGGAACACCGCTCGATAGAGAACTCCTTCTCGGCCAGAACGCGGCCGCCGAGAGACCGGACCAAAAGATGGCAGTTTCCGAAACCCATTTGGCAACCCGCAGAGTAGGCGCCCTCTGGATTCATTGAAAGCGACACACCGGGCTGTCCGCGCTTCCCACGGATACGCGCGCCTTCCAGAACGAGACCGCGCCTCGACAACTCTGCAACCAGCCTGAAGGCGGTCGATCCACTAAGTCCGGTGGCTCGAGCTACATCAGCGGCCGATCCGCCTGGATTCGTTGCTATTGCGGTGAGCACCGCCCGCAAGTTCACTCTAATGCTGCCGGCATTGTCCAGTTTGCCTGGTCCCGGCTCGAAAACTTCGCGGCTCAAAGTTGTGCTTCCCATCAGGCATTGTCTTTAGCACGCGATCCAGTTTCGAGGTCAATGGCCGAATGACAGCAAGGTATTGCCTTGCTTGAGAGCACGGGGAATAGACCACCCGGTGGCCGGTTATTGAAGGCCGCAGATAAAACCCGACAGACCGCATACGGCCCCGCTGGAGGCGCTACCAGGGAGGGTTGTGGGGCAGGGGGACCATTCTCGAGGCGGCACGATGCCGAGTGACGATGCCTTCGCCTTAATCGTTCTCTGATTGGCCGATGTTGGCCATAGGAGAATGAAAATGGGTATCTCACAATATGACCCCGCCGCCAGAGGTCGGCCGGCGTGGAACGCCGGTCGGCAAGTTGGCGCCAAGCGGGCGCTCAAGGTCCGGCAGATCTGGGCCATCCGGTTCTTTCTGGATCGAGAGGGCCGCATGCGCGACCGAGCGCTGTTTGATCTCGCCATTGACAGCAAGCTGCGCGGTTGCGACCTAGTTAAGCTCAAGATCGGCACACTCGTGACCGGCCATGACATTCGCGCCCGAGCGATGGTCATTCAACAGAAGACAGGCCGACCGGTGCAGTTTGAGATCACGAGCGATGCAAGAACAAGTTTGCTGGCATGGCTCGAGAGGCGAGGGGGCTCGGTAGAGGATTTCGCCTTTCCCAGTCGAGCCGATCCAAACGACCACCTGAGCACAAGGCAATATGCTCGATTGGTCGATGAGTGGGTGACCGCCATCGGTCTTCGCAAGGAGGAGTATGGTACGCATTCGCTCCGGCGCACCAAGGCCTCGCTCATCTACAAGGCGACCGGCAATCTTCGGGCGGTGCAGATCCTTCTTGGCCATTCCAAGATCGAGAATACGGTCCGATATCTGGGCGTCGACGTCGAAGACGCACTGGAACTGGCGGAACACACCGAAGTCTGACAATCAGCGGCCCCACCGCAGGTGAGGCCGCACGAGAGGACGCCGAGCGAACATGTTGTCCGGTTCGATCGCCGGAACCGGACGGTCAGCAGTAACACGATCGCGCCCTGTCTCAGAAGAACATCCGGACCATCGTCGATGCGCCCTAGAACGGTCATTCCCGCCGCGTTTTCTGTTTCCCGTAAGCTGCCATTCCTGCCGCGGTCGACCGCCGGCATTTTTTCGGGGTGATGGGGTGGAAAGCCCTAAAGGCAATACGCGGACGCTTCGATTAGGCAGATGTAAGGGCTCCCAATGAGC
>NZ_JAEKMH010000013.1:2500-5666 GCF_016411825.1 Devosia sediminis | reverse complement strand
GCACGAAAGCCCCGATCGATTGATCGGGGCTTTTGATGGTTTGGTTATCGTTGAGAGATTGGGTGTTTTTGGCAGACCTTGCAGTGACCTACTCTCCCAAGTCTTGAGACTTAGTACCATTGGCGCGGAGGGATTTGACGGTCGAGTTCGGGATGGGATCGGGTCCTGGGCCCCTCGCAAGAACCACAAGGTCAGCGAAAAACACGCAAGTGAAGAATGGTCTTTTGTAACTTTGATCTGTGGCTTTCACAGTCATCGGGTGGGCTCCTGGAGGAGCTTTTGCGACGACCCCGGCGCTCGTGCGCCGCCCCGCCGGAGGTGCTGCGCACCGTGAGGCAAGGAGAAAGAGCAATCCCTTTGGGATTGCGGACATTGACTAATGAGAACGATCAAGCCGATCGAGCTATTAGTACCGGTAAGCTTCAAGCATTGCTGCTCTTCCACACCCGGCCTATCAACGTGGTGGTCTTCCACGGCTCTGATAGGGAATACTCGTTTTGAGGGAGGCTTCCTGCTTAGATGCTTTCAGCAGTTATCCCGTCCGAACTTAGCTACCCTGCAATGCGGCTGGCGCCACAACAGGTCCACCAGAGGTTCGTCCATCCCGGTCCTCTCGTACTAGGGACAGCTCCTCTCAATATTCCAACACCCACGGCAGATAGGGACCGAACTGTCTCACGACGTTCTGAACCCAGCTCACGTACCACTTTAAATGGCGAACAGCCATACCCTTGGGACCTGCTCCAGCCCCAGGATGTGATGAGCCGACATCGAGGTGCCAAACAATGCCGTCGCTATGGACGCTTGGGCATTATCAGCCTGTTATCCCCAGAGTACCTTTTATTCGTTGAGCGATGGCCCTTCCACACGGGACCACCGGATCACTATGACCGACTTTCGTCTCTGCTCGACTTGTCAGTCTCGCAGTCAGGCAGGCTTATGCCATTGCACTCGACGACCGATTTCCGACCGGTCTGAGCCCACCATCGCGCGCCTCCGTTACTCTTTGGGAGGCGACCGCCCCAGTCAAACTACCCACCATGCGCTGTCCCGGACACTGTTATGCCGCGGTTAGACACCTATGACGATAAGGGTGGTATCTCATCTTGCGGCTCCACCAAGGCTGGCGCCCTGGCTTCAAAGCCTACCACCTATCCTGCACATGCCGACACAAGTGCCAGCGCAAAGCTATAGTAAAGGTTCATGGGGTCTTTCCGTCTGACCGCAGGAACCCCGCATCTTCACGGGGAATTCAATTTCGCTGAGTCTATACTGGAGACAGTGGGGAAGTCGTTACGCCATTCGTGCAGGTCGGAACTTACCCGACAAGGAATTTCGCTACCTTAGGACCGTTATAGTTACGGCCGCCGTTTACCGGGGCTTCAATTCAAGGCGTTAACCTCTCCTTTTAACCTTCCGGCACCGGGCAGGCGTCAGACCCTATACGTCGTTTTGCAACTTCGCAGAGCCCTGTGTTTTTGATAAACAGTCGCCACCCCCTCTTTTGTGACACCTCCATACTGGTTGCCCAATAGGAGGTCACGCTTATCCCGAAGTTACGCGTGCAATTTGCCGAGTTCCTTCAGTATAGTTCTCTCAAGCGCCTTGGTATACTCTACCAGTCCACCTGTGTCGGTTTCGGGTACGGTCAATGTTGGTGGAGCTATTTCCTGGAACCGGCTCACTGCACCCCCAATCCGATAAGGGGATACAGACCCGCGCGATCCGTCACTACCACCTGGCCCACGAATATTAACGTGGTTCCCATCGTCTACGCATTTCTGCCTCGACTTAGGGGCCGGCTAACCCTGCGCTGATTAGCATTGCGCAGGAACCCTTGGACTTTCGGCGAAAGTGTCTCTCACACTTTTTGTCGCTACTCATGTCATCATTCGCACTTCCGATACCTCCAGGACCCCTCACAGGTATCCCTTCGCAGGCTTACGGAACGCTCCGCTACCGCTTGCAGTAAACTGCAAACCCTAAGCTTCGGTGCATAGTTTTAGACCCGGTACATCTTCGCCGCAGGATCACTTGACCAGTGAGCTGTTACGCTATCTTTAAAGGATGGCTGCTTCTAAGCCAACCTCCTGGTTGTCTGAGTAATCCCACATGCTTTCCCACTTAACTATGACTTGGGGACCTTAGCTGTAGGTTAGGGTTGTTTCCCTTTTGACGATGGACGTTAGCACCCACCGTCTGTCTCCCAGATAGTACTCTCGGGTATTCGGAGTTTGGTTAGGTTTGGTAAGTCGGTGAGACCCCCTAGCCCATCCAGTGCTCTACCCCCCGAGGTATTCGTCTGAGGCGATACCTAAATATCTTTCGCGGAGAACCAGCTATTTCCAAGTTTGATTGGCCTTTCACCCCTAGGAACAAGTCATCCCCGTCTTTTTCAACAGACGTGGGTTCGGCCCTCCAGTAAGTGTTACCTTACCTTCAGCCTGCTCATACCTAGATCACTTGGTTTCGGGTCTAATCCGTCTAACTTCACGCCCTATTCAGACTCGCTTTCGCTGCGCCTACACCTAACGGCTTAAGCTTGCTAGACAGACTAAGTCGATGACCCATTATACAAGAGGTACGCCGTCACCCTTGCGGGCTCCGACTGTTTGTATGCATCCAGTTTCAGGTACTATTTCACTCCCCTCGTCGGGGTGCTTTTCACCTTTCCCTCACGGTACTGGTTCGCTATCGGTCGTGTGCGAGTACTTAGGCTTGGATAGTGGTCTACCCATGTTCAGACAGAATTTCACGTGTTCCGCCTTACTCGAGGACCTCGATGCTTTCTACCGGTACGGGGCTATCACCCACTATGGCGACGTTTTCCAACGTCTTCCCGTTCTTACACCGAGGCCACTGGCCTGGTCCGCGTTCGCTCGCCACTACTAACGGAGTCTCGTTTGATGTCCTTTCCTCTGGGTACTTAGATGTTTCAGTTCCCCAGGTTAGCTCCCTTTCGGGTGACCTAAATGGTCGGGTTTCCCCATTCGGAAATCCCCGGATCAAAGCTTATTCGCAGCTCCC
The DNA here is from genome assembly GCF_016411825.1 of Devosia sediminis. GTDB lineage: Bacteria > Pseudomonadota > Alphaproteobacteria > Rhizobiales > Devosiaceae > Devosia > Devosia sediminis. The sequence continues at coordinate 2,639 of NZ_JAEKMH010000013.1, read as the reverse complement.
CGAGGCTTATCGCAGCGTATTACGTCCTTCATCGCCTGCACACGCCAAGGCATCCACTAGATGCACTTAAGACGCTTGATCGTTCTCATTATCAATGCCCGCAATATCATCAACCAAACCCCGCTCTTGTGTTCAGGGT
>NZ_JAEKMH010000012.1 GCF_016411825.1 Devosia sediminis | reverse complement strand
TAGCTAGCATTACTGGCTTAGGAGCTACGTTCAATTCTCCCGGCACCCAAAGACCTCGCTCTGTTGATTGGCTATTGTCGCCCACCATATTGCAGCGACCGAACAAGGAAATTTGCTGCAGACGCGCCTGCCGCCAGTGTCACCGTACCTCCACCATTTCGTCTATCGCCAGGCGCTTTCGTTCTTGCTTTCGTAGTCGCTAAACGCCTTCTTGATGCCGCCCAATACCTCGGCCGACGTCTCGAACATGGCTTTGAGCTGCGGCTCATCAACCTTCTCAATGTCCTGGCGCAGGTGGTCCATCAGCTCCTGAAGGCGCTGCTGCATCTGTTGGGTTTGGTGGCGTGGATCGCGGTCTGTTTCGCTGGCCATGAAAGCCTCCTATGATTGCCGTGGACTCATCGCGCGATGAGTTGTCAGGATAACAACCTCTTCGTACAATCGGTTCCCGATATCGAGATTCGATTGTGTGGAACTCAATGCGATTGCAGCATGGAACACCAGGAACTGCTGGCAGGCTTCATCCGGATGCATATCCTGCATCATGCGGCGGAAGGGGATCTCTATGGTCACTGGATGATCGAGGAACTCGCCCATCACGGCTACAAAATCAGCCCGGGCACGCTTTATCCAATGCTGCACGCAATGGAGCGCAAGGGGTATCTCACGTCCAGGAGCGAGCGGGTCGGGCGGTCCGTGCGGCGGGTCTATCGCGCAACACCTTACGGCATCGAGGGCCTGCAAGCAGCTCGCGACAAGATCGGGGAGCTGTTTCATGAGGTCGGCAGTAGCAAATCCTGACACCACGGAAGGTACGTCCCGTGGCTCAGCAGGAGAGGTCTTTCGCGTTTTCCTGAAGCTGGGATTGACGTCGTTTGGTGGACCCATAGCCCATCTGGGTTACTTTCGCGACGAGCTGGTCACCCGTCGCAAATGGATCAGCGAGGAAGGCTATGCCGACCTCGTGGCGCTCTGCCAGTTCCTGCCTGGGCCGGCATCAAGCCAGGTAGGCTTTTCCCTGGGCCTGCTGCGGGGTGGACCGCTGGGCGCCTTGGCGGCCTGGTCAGCGTTCACCCTGCCTTCGGCTTTGCTCCTGCTGTTCTTTGCTTTTGGGGCAAGCTGGTTCGAAGGCAAGGTCGGCGCGGGCATTCTCCACGGCCTCAAACTGGTGGCTGTTGCCGTCGTGGCCCAGGCCGTCTGGGGCATGGCCAGGACCCTGGCTCCTGACCGCGAGCGGGCCGGCATCGCCCTGTTCGCCGTTCTGCTGGTCATCTTTGTCAGCGGATCCATCGGCCAGGTTGCGGCGATTGTCGGGGGTGGTCTCCTGGGGCTGTGGCTCTGCAGGGGGATGCCACCCAACCCAGTTGGTCACCCTGCATTCGGTGTGCCCAAGGCAGTGGGATGGTCGGCGCTTGCTGTGTTCTTCATCCTGCTGGTCGGGCTTCCGGTCGTCGAGGCTCTTGCATCCTCGCAATCCCTATCCCTCTTCGACGCCTTCTATCGGGCCGGCGCACTGGTGTTTGGTGGTGGCCACGTGGTCTTGCCGCTCCTCGAAACCGAAGTGGTGCGAACCGGCTGGGTGTCGAGCGATGCCTTCCTGGCCGGATATGGCGCGGCCCAGGCCGTTCCGGGTCCGCTCTTCACCTTCGCCGCCTATCTCGGCGCGGTAATGCAACCTGAGCCCGCGGGCCCAATGGGCGCTGCTATAGCCTTGGTGGCGGTGTTCCTCCCGGGTCTATTGCTGGTGGTCGGTGCCCTGCCGTTCTGGGATGCATTCCGCACCAGGCCAGTCGCGCAAGCGGCGATGCGCGGTGCCAATGCCGCGGTCGTTGGCGTCCTGGGAGCAGCTCTTTACAATCCGGTCTGGACCAGCGCCGTGCTCACACCCGCCGACTTTGCTCTGGCCCTTGCCGGCTTCCTGCTGCTGACTGTGTGGAAAACCGCCCCGTGGATTGTGGTTGTTTTGCTCGGCCTAGGTGGAGCGCTGCTTACGCTGATCTGAGGGCCGATCGACGGAAGAACCGGGCCGGGGCAAACCGTGTTCGCCTCGGCCGCAGGCGGCCAAAATCATCATAGCGGAACATCAGGCCACGACGGGCGAAGACATGCGCAAGCCAATATGTGAAGGCCGCGCCAACCGCCCAACCCATCAGCGTGTCGCTCATCCAATGCATGCCGACCAGTTGCCGGGACACGCAGATAAGAACGCCTGCGGTGACGAAGAGCGCCCGAAGGCGCGGAAAAACCAGCGCCAATGAAAGTGCCATTGCCGCAGCCGTTGCCGAATGCCCGGAGGGAAGTGCGGCGAAGTCGGAGTGCATCGCAAAGGGCTGGAATGAAAGGTAGCCTTCGCTGTCCAATAGGACCGGACGAGCCCGGCCTATTGCATATTTGAGCACCAGCGCCAGGAGGCCGCCACCCGCCACCGAGAGAAATATGAAAGCCGCCCCAGCGGTAACGGCGTTCAGTCCTGCTTTCACACGGCGTCTCAGAGAGATCACCGGGACCAGCGCGCTCAACAAGAGCAAGAGTCCGGTGGTGACCAACACCTCGACACCCTCGCCGAGGTCAGTGACGAAGTGTGCGATGGGCAGCAGGTCTTCTGGAAAGGACTGCATCCAGATACCGAGGGTGTAGTCACTTCCGGCCATCATGGCTGCAGCCGGCAGCGCCAGTAAAACGACTATAGGCCAGGGCCGTTCAAATAAGGCTCGGCCCGCTTTCGGCGGCATGGCCGGAGTGGCAAATAGCCTTTGGAAGCCAGCTCGGATACGACCGCTTCCACGGCTCTGCACCAATTCCATAGTCACCCTCCGTGGATATCAATCTGCGTGATAGCCGACCCTTGCGCCGGACCCAACATACCCATCAACAAATTGAAAGAGTGGTGCAGTGCGTTTGGACCCAGGTCCCCCTCGAAGTGCTACCGCGGGGAGACCCGTCATCTCATATCCCTGTTCGGACAACGGTCCCTTCTGGAATGTGAACTGCCAAGACCAAGCGCATAGCGGCAGGGCAAAGTGCGCGACTAAAAAACTAGGACCTTGTCGGCGGTCATTGATGCCGCCGCCAAGGCATCCATGGTGCTTCTGGCCGCTCCGTCGACGACATCGGCCTGAGCGAGACCCCTTGCGTCCAAGCAGCTTCCGCACAGCAGAACCTGTCCTTTGGCCGCCAGGACGCGCCAGCGAACAGCACATATTTGGCGCCGCTCGCCTCCGCCAGGATACGACCGGACGAGATGTGGTCGGCATGGATATGCGTATCGATCACGTAGAGTATCTTCATGCCGGTGGTGGCGGCAGCTTCGAGATAAGGCTCGACGGGGCCGATTGGATCGATCACCGCCGCTGATGCCTTGCCGCCGCAGCCCAGAAGATAGGACGCCCCTACGGGATCGAAGTGTAGAAACTGGCGCAGGATCATGATGGCACTCCGTTGGATCAACCCTTGTGGATGGATCTGTGTTGGTATATTCAATATTTCAATTGAATGATTGAGCAGTGATCTGATGTCAAGTCCTTCACCGAAGCTCGCCCTGTTTAAGCAGTTCGCCCTGGTCGCCAAGACGCTGGGTCACCCCCAACGGCTCGAGCTGATCGAACAACTCGGCCAGGGGCCGCGCAGCGTCGATCTGCTCGCAGAAAAGCTTGGGGCGCCCATCGCAAATGTCTCGCAGCACCTGCAGACCATGCGGCGGGCGGGGCTGGTCGCAGCGGAGCGGCAGGGAAAGTTCGTGGTCTACAGGCTGGCTGACGACAGTGTCCTGGCGGCCATGAAGGCGATCCGGCGGGTGGCAGAGAACAATCTGGCCGAAGTGGACAAGATTGTCCGGGGCTATTTCGAAGAGCGCGATAGCCTCGAGCCGGTCACCCGCGAGGAGCTGAGCGGTCGCCTGCGCGACGGTATGGTCACCGTGCTCGACGTCCGTCCTGCCGACGAATTCGCGCTGGGCCATGTGCCCGGAGCGTTGAACGTGCCGCTCTCCGAACTCGACGCCCGCCTGGCGACGCTCGACCCCGAAAAGGACATCGTCGCCTACTGCCGTGGAGCATACTGCGTCATGTCTTTTGAGGCTGTGTCGCGCCTTCGGGCACAAGGGTTCAGTGCCCGGCGCCTTGAAGACGGCATGCCCGAATGGGTGGCGGCGGGCAATGCCGTCGCGTCGTCATAGTTGGGACCGAGGAACCGCAACCATGCAGCCCATGCACCGACAAGTCTTCCTGCTGGCAACCGCGCAGGCCCTGTTCCAGATCGTCTCCGTCCTGGTGATGACCATCGGCGGCCTTGCTGGCAGCATTCTGGCGCCATCGCCCGAACTCGCCACCGCTCCCATCGCAGCCATGTTCCTGGGCACGGCGGTATCGACCGTTCCCGCCTCGATGTGGATGACACGTGTGGGTCGCAAGATCGGCTTCGTCTCCGGAGCAAGCCTGGGCACATTAGGCGGCCTGCTGGCAGCCGGTGGGATGATGACCTCGTCGATCGCGCTGCTGTGCGCCGGCACGTTCCTGGCGGGAGGCTACCAGGGCTTCGCGCAGTTTTATCGTTTCGCTGCCGGTGAAGTGGCGGACGATCGTTTCCGGCCCCGGGCCATCTCGCTTGTGCTTGCTGGCGGAGTGGTTGCAGCCCTGGTCGGTCCGCTGCTGGCCCGGTGGGGCGGCGAACTGATGCAGCCAATGTACACCGCTTCATTTCTGTTCCTAGCGGCAACGTCGGCCATCGCAGTCGGCGTGCTGATGGGGGTGAACGTCCCGAGGACAGTGGATACTGCCGATGAGCGTGCTGCGGTCCGGCCCCTCGGCGATATCGTGCGCCAGCCAACGTATTTGGTAGCCCTCTTCGGCGCGGTCACCGGCTATGGCATCATGATCCTGGCGATGACTGCCACTCCCCTGGCGATGACACACCACGACCACGACCTGACAGCGACTGCGACGGTCATTCAACTCCACGTGCTCGGCATGTTTCTGCCGTCGTTTTTCACCGGATCGTTGATCGCGCGATCCGGTGTCTTGCGGATAATGCTTGCCGGCATCGTCCTGCTCACCGCTCACGTGCTGCTAGTCCTGTCGGGGACCGGGTTCTACAGCTTCACCGCCGCGTTGATCCTTCTCGGCGTGGGCTGGAACTTTCTTTATATCGGTGGCACGAACCTGCTGACCCGGACCTACACGACAGCCGAGAAAGGTAAGGCGCAAGCGACCAACGACCTCACCATCTTTGTCGTGGGGTTGGCGGCATCGCTCAGCGCCGGGGTGCTGCAGAACACCATCGGCTGGCAGGCGTTGAACGTATGGCTTCTGCCCTGGCTGGCTGCGGCGGCGGCAGCGATCCTCTGGCTGCAGATGTCCCCGAGGGGCGCCGCCGTTCGCGCCTGAGCGGGCTCAGCCCCTCGGCGCAAATACAATGATGGCGGCGGCGACCAACGCCAGTGCTCCGCCAATCAGGTCCCAGCGATCCGGGGCATGCCCCTCCGCCAACGACAACCAAAGCAGGGACGGTGGGGGAATGCCGCCTCATCGAGACACTAAGTCCGCATGTTGGGACAATCGCTAATAGGCACGCGCTGCCTGTCGTCGCGGCTGCACTCGCGGACAGACGGCTTCTAGGAGGTCGCCAGGGCCGATCAAGGGGCCGGAATGGGGCGCGATGCCGCTCGGCTGCTGCCGACACCATCTCTGTCGCCAAACAGTTCTCATTTCTCGCTCGGGCAGCTGCCATACGGTGGAGGCGATCTGTGTTTTTGGCTGCTATGCCATGTTGACGATCAGCCCCGGATGTCGGTAATTGCAGCCCATGGGGATTGCGAGCTCCCCACAAGGCGCCAGCTGAAGATCGCGTTCCTTTTCAACCCCGGCGACGGAGGAACGCAAATGCCTGCGCCCAATGCCATTTCATCCGACAAACTCACCCGCATCATCGGAACCCCGCGCGCACCCCACGTGTTCGATGTGCGGTCGGAAGAAGATTTCGCGGCCGATCCCAGGTTGCTCCCCGGTGCCACGCGGGTAGATGACCAGGCCCTTGCCGCCCTTGCGGAACAACTCGGCGGGCAGCCGTCGATCGCAGTTTGTCAGACCGGTCACAGGCGCAGTCAGGGCACTGCCGCCTTGCTTCGCGCCGAAGGTTGCCCGTCCGAATATCTCGAGGGCGGGTTCGAGGCCTGGCGCTCTGCCGGGCAGCCGCTGATCGATCCGGCGAAGCTGCCTGCGCGCGACGCGCAGGGCCGCACCATGTGGGTCACGCGCTCGCGGCCCAAGATCGACCGCATCGCGTGCCCCTGGGTGATCCGTCGCTTTCTCGACCCACGCGCCGTCATCCTGTTCGTGGCGCCCGCCGAGGTGGTGGGTGTCGCCGAACGCTACAATGCGGCGCCCTTCGACATCGAGGATGTGTTCTGGAGCCACCGAGGCGAGCTCTGCACATTCGAAGTGATTCTGGCCGAATTTGGCTTGAGCATTCCCGCCCTCGATCGGCTCGCAGCCATCGTGCGCGGGGCCGATACAGCTCGGTTGGATATTGCGCCCGAGGCGGCAGGGCTTCTTGCCGCTTCACTCGGTCTGTCGAGGATGTATTCCGACGATCTGGAACAGCTCGAAGCCGGGATGCTTCTATACGACGCCTTCTATCGATGGGCGCGGGATGCCAGCGACGAGACTCACAACTGGCCATCCAACAAGCCGAAGGCAGAATGATGCAGGACAGGGCGTACCCCACCCTGGCGGAGGCTACCCGTATCTGGGCCCGCATTGGCCTGCTGAGCTTTGGCGGTCCAGCAGGCCAGATCGCGCTCATGCACCGCATCCTCGTCGAAGAGCAGCGCTGGCTGGGTGAGAAACGGTTCCTTCACGCGCTCAACTACTGCATGCTGCTGCCGGGACCGGAAGCCATGCAACTCGCCGTCTATATCGGCTGGCTGATGCATCGCACCCTCGGCGGCATCATCGCGGGCGTCCTCTTCGTGCTGCCCGGCGTCGCGGCGATCATGGCGCTGAGCTGGATCTATGCGCTCTACGGCAATGTCGGCCCGGTCGAGGCGCTGTTCTTCGGGCTCAAGGCCGCGGTGCTGGCCATCGTGGTGCAGGCGGTCATTCGCATCGGCTCGCGTGCGCTCAAGAGCGGGGCGATGGTCGCCATCGCCGCCGCCTCCTTCGTGGCGATCTTCGGTTTCGCCATTCCGTTCCCGCTCATCATCCTCGTTGCAGGCCTGATCGGTTTTTTTGGCGCGCGTGCGGGTCTGCCAGCATTCCATGGTGGCGGCGGACACGGCAAGGTGGGTAGCGTCCAGGTCGATGACGCCGATACCCTGCTGGGCGAAGAGTCGCCGGATCACACGCAGGTCAACCGGGCTTGGGCGTTCCGCATATCGGCAGTGTTCCTCCTGCTCTGGCTGGCTCCTGTCGCCCTGTTGTTCGCCGTGTTCGGTCCGGCCAATGTCTTTGCCCAGATCGCGGGCTTCTTCAGCGTCATGGCTGTGGTGACCTTCGGCGGCGCCTATGCGGTGCTGGCCTATGTCGCCCAAGAGGCGGTGCAGAACTACGGCTGGCTTGCTCCAGGCGAGATGCTGGACGGGCTCGGCATGGCCGAGACCACGCCCGGGCCACTTATCATGGTGACGCAGTTCGTGGGCTTCATGGGAGCCTTTCGCGATGCGGGCAGCATATCGCCCTTGATGGCGGGAACGCTGGGCGGGCTGCTGACGACATGGGTGACGTTCACACCCTGCTTCCTCTGGATATTCCTAGGTGCCCCGTTCATCGAGCGCTTGCGAGACAACAAAGTGCTAACAGCAGCCCTGACCGCGATCACGGCCGCCGTCGTGGGTGTCATCCTGAACCTTGCCGTCTGGTTTGGCCTGCACGTCATCTTCGAGGAAGTCAGGACAATCACGACCTTCGTCCTCCATCTCGATGTGCCCGTCTGGTCGTCGATAAATCTGGCGGCTGCGGCACTGGTGCTGGCCGCGCTTGTCGCGGTGTTTCGCTTCAAGATTGGGCCCGCTACTGTGCTGGCAGGCTGCGCGATAGCCGGTCTCGTATTGCACTTCGCTGGGATGGTGTAATTCATGATCCTTGATGATGGGGCATACTGCCTCTGGCTCATTGGGAGCCCTTACATCTGCCTAATCGAAGCGTCCGCGTATTGCCTTTAGGGCTTTCCACCCCATCACCCCG
>NZ_JAEKMH010000011.1 GCF_016411825.1 Devosia sediminis | reverse complement strand
TCCAGCAGATGGGTGGCGAAGCTGTGCCGCAGGGTATGCGGGCTGACCCGTTTGCGGATGCCGGCGACCTCGGCCGCTTCCTGCACGGCGCGATGCAATTGCCGCGACGAGATCGGATCGGTTGGGGAGCGCCCCGGAAACAGCCAGCCATGAGGCAGCATGACGCCCCGCTGCTTGCCCTCGCGCCACCACAGTCGCAGCAGGTCCAGCAGCTGGGGCGAGAGCATGGCGTTGCGATCCTTGCGGCCTTTTCCCTGTTCAATCCGGATCAGCATGCGGGCGCTGTCGATATCGTCGACCTTGAGATGTGCCACCTCGGAGACGCGCAGGCCGGCACCATAGGCGACCCCGAGTGCGGCCTTGTACTTGATGCCTGGTGCCGCCTGGAGCAGACGGCCTGCTTCCTCGATGCTGAGCACGTCAGGTAGCTGGCGCTGATAGCGGGTGATCACCAGTGCCCGCGCCAGATCCCGCCGCTTCAGCGTCACATCGAACAGGAAGCGCAGTGCCGAGACCGCGCCGTTGATGGTGGAGGGGCTGACGCCGCTCTCATGCTGGTGCAGCTGGAAGCGGCGGATATCATCGGGCGTGGCGGTATCGGGTGTGCGGCCCAGAAACGCAGCAAAGCGCCGAACATGACGGACATAATCGTGCTGGGTATGCACGCCCAGGCAGCGCATCAACATATCCTGCTGCATGCGCTGGCGGAGCGGCGGGGTGGGAGCGTCGGTCGATGACATAACCATGGGGAGTTCCTCTCGTTGAAAGAAACTCCATGGTCCGACTGAGACTGACTGAGCCCCAAGTCCCCTCCGGTTTTACGGAGAGTCCTTGGGTTGATGTTTGGCCCTAAGCGGCCTGTTTTTCCAGTGCCAGATTGCTGGCAAATTCGCTGGGCGTGAGATTGCCCAGCGAGGAATGCGGTCGATGGTCGTTGTAATCATCCTTCCATGCGCCGATCCGCATCCTGGCTTCGGCCAGTGACGTGAACAGCGTCTCGTTGAGGCATTCATCGCGGAAGCTGCCATTGAAACTCTCGATGAAGCCGTTCTGCATGGGCTTTCCCGGCGCGATGTAGTGCCAGTTGATCTGCCGGTCCTGGGACCAGCGCAGGATCGCCATGCTGGTGAACTCGGTGCCATTGTCACTGACCACCGTCGACGGCCTGCCTCTTTGTGCAATGATGGCATCGAGCTCGCGCACCACTCGCCGCCCGGAAAGCGAGGTGTCTACGACCAGAGCGAGGCATTCCCTGGTGTGGTCGTCGACAACGGTCAGCACCCTGAACCGCCGGCCATCGGTGAAAGCATCGCTGACAAAGTCCAGGCTCCAGCGCTGATTGGGCTGGTCCGGCACGATGATCGGACGCCTCGTTCCTAAGGCCCGTTTGCGGCCGCCGCGTTTGCGCACCTGCAGCTTCTCTTCGGCATAGAGCCGCCTGAGCTTCTTGATGTTCATCTCGATGCCCTGTCGCTGCAGCATCACATGGATACGACGATAGCCGAACCGGCGCCGCTGGGCTGCAACGGTCTTCATCGCCTCTCGCAGCTCGCGGTCGTCCGGCCGCAGGCTGCGATACCGCACGCTCGATCGATCCACAGCCAAAGCTTCACACGCCCGCCGCTGGCTCACCCCATGCACCAGGCAGGCATGAGCCACCGCATCTCGCTTTGCGTCGGGCGTCACCATTTTTTTGCTGCGACATCCTTGAGGATGGCATTATCCAGCATCGCCTCGGCCAACAGCTTCTTGAGCCGGGTGTTCTCGTCCTCCAGCGTCTTCAGCCGCCGTGCGTCCGATACGTCCAGGCCGCCATACTTGGCCTTCCACTTGTAGAAGGTCGCACTGCTGATGCCGTGCTTGCGACACAGGTCCGCCGTCCCCAGCCCGGACTCCTGCTCCTTCAATATCGCGATGATCTGTTCTTCGTTGAACCTGCTGCGCTTCATGCGTCCGCCCTCTGTTGCGGCGGACTCTACCAAAATCTGGAGGAGATCTAGGGGCTCAGGTCAAGACCTCAGCCGCTCAAAGGCCTAAACGATGACGCTGAACCAGCAGCGCGCACCCCTCCCGCGAAGCGGGTTCGTGCATGGGGCGCCCACCTGCCCGGCGGGTTATGGAAGTCCCCTGCCCCACAGTTATCCACGCCAGCGCCTTAAGCGGGGCCGGAAGCGGACTGTCCGCTTCTCGGGCAGAATGCAGGATAACCGCCGTCCGACGAGACCCGAACGGCGGCATCGGGCGGAAAATCGGTCTGACCCACCCTTTAGCTGAAGCACCGACAAACACGACAATTCGGATGCTGAGTGGCAAGTCGGAACGACGATTCAACGAAACTGTTCACGCTCCATCCGGTCGATCCCAGAAGCGCAGGTCGCGGCATTGGGTAATGAACGGACCAGTATCGGCGTCTGACCCGAGGGACAGGAAGCCATCGTCGAGGTCTTCCGGCAGGCCGAGTTTGGCAAACAGCTTCGTCGCAGGCTCGGTAAAGGCGATGAATTTGTAATGCGCATAGGCGTCGCTGACGAAGTCGCGCGCTGGTGGCAGTTTCATAAGCTCTCTGATTCCCTCGTCTGAGGGCAGCAGGGCCACGGCGTCGAAGAGGACCGATGGGCCACCGTCGATCTTGTGATGGGCCGGCTGGAGCCTGCCATCACTGAGGGTCACGCCGCCGACCGCCGGAGCGATGAACTCGATGGTCGCTCCCTCCTCAGTCGCCGCCGCCTCGAGGGCGGCCAGCAGTTGCGCATCGCTCCCCTCGGTGACGAGGACGCCGATCTTGCGACCGGCAAAGGACGCGGGCGGGTTCTTGAGAATGCTGAGGAGATCTGAAGGTGGCAGGTCGGTACGGGGTTTCTGCGCGGGTGGGGCGGCAGGCGGCAGCTTCTTCATGCCCAGGCCGTCCGCCACCGTCTGGGCCAGATCGGCGTCGACATTCCGCAGATGCGCCACCATACGCTCGCGAATGGCTGGGAACTCGCATTTGCTGAGCTCGAAGACCAGCGCATCGCCGATATGCCGCTGTTCGACGAGGCTCTGACTGACATAGAACTGCCGCGCCTGGCTATAGTGGTCGGCAAAGCTTTCCGGGCGCAGACGAACTTTCGGCCCCTCTGGCTCCTGCGGGAAAGTGTGGAAGCCGCGCTCCGGCGATTCACGGGGACCGCCGATTTCCGTGCCCCACGAATTGGGTTCGTAATTGGCGCGACCGCGCGGGTTCTGGAAGGCCATGTGGCCATCCTGCTGCAGATGATGGAACGGGCATTTGGGTGCATTGATTGGCAATTGCGCAAAATTGGGGCTGCCCAGGCGCTTGAGCTGGGTATCGAGGTAGGAGAAGTTGCGCCCCTGCAGCAGCGGATCGTTGGAAAACTCGATGCCGGGCGGCACATTCTGCGTCATGAAGGCGACCTGCTCGGTCTCGGCGAAGAAGTTGTCCGGCATGCGATCGAGCACCAAGCGCCCCACCGGTTCGGCCGGAAGGACTTCCTCCGGAATGATCTTGGTGGGATCGAGCACGTCGAAATCGAACCTGTCGGCGAATTCCTGGTCGAAGACCTGGAGGCACAGCTCCCATTCCGGGAAGTCGCCGCTCTGGATCGCATTCCAGAGGTCGCGGCGATGAAAATCGGGATCGGCGCCGTTGATCTTGACTGCCTCGTTCCAGAGCACCGACTGCATGCCCAGCTTGGGTTTCCAGATGAATTTCACGAAACTGGACTCGCCCTTGGCATTGACCAAGCGGAACGTATGGACGCCAAAGCCCTGCATGAACCGGTAGGACCGGGGAATGGCGCGATCCGACATGACCCACATGATCATGTGCATGGATTCAGGGGTCAGCGAAATGAAATCCCAAAAGTTGTCGTGCGCGCTCTGGGCCTGCGGAAAGGCCTTGTCGGGCTCGGGCTTTACCGAGTGGATGATGTCGGGAAACTTGATCGCGTCCTGGATGAAGAAGACCGGGATATTGTTGCCGACGAGGTCCCAGTTGCCCTCCTGCGTGTAGAACTTGACCGCAAAGCCGCGCACATCTCGGGCCAGATCAAACGATCCCTTCGATCCCGCCACCGTCGAGAAACGGACAAAGACTGGGGTGCGCTCGCCCTCGCGCTGGAAAATGTCGGCGCGTGTGAGCTTGCTTAGGGACCTGTAGGTCTCGAAATAGCCGTGGGCGCCATATCCGCGCGCATGCACCACGCGTTCCGGGATGCGCTCGTGATCGAAGTGGAAGATCTTCTCGCGGAAATGGGCGTCCTCCATCAGAGCGGGGCCGCGTGCGCCTTGCCGGAGGGTGTTCTGGTCATCGGCAACAGGGATACCCTGTTGCGTCGTCAGCGTGTCGTAGCCATCCTCGGCTATTTGGTGGGTTTCCCCACCTTGGCCACGGTGTACGGCCTGGTCGCCGTATTTCGCTGCTTCCAGACCAGGCTTGTTCGAACGGCGCGCCATCAGATCCTCCATTGGTGTTTTCAGCGGCTGCAATCGTCACAGGCGCTAAACGTTCCGGTCAGAATGGGCTGAGCTCGGTCACGTTCTCCGAACTTCGCCAACCGCCAGCCGCTTCTCGCTGGTGCCAGTGAGTTCGGACCGGCAGTTGTCCACTAGCGGCGCTTGCCGGCCGAGATGGCCAGGATCAACGCCGCGCTGGCGATCACCACCGCTCCCATGCTGAGCGCGGGGTGCATCTGCAGCCCCGTTGTCACGCTGAAATTACGGCCATGGCCGTAGCGGGACCGCTCGTTGCCTTCGCGTGGTACCTCGTAAAGGCTGTCTGCGTCGGGCATGTGCTCGTGGTCGATGAGCTGGTCGTAGCTCCACGTCTTCTGCACGCCTTCGATGATCTTGGGCGCGAGCGCACCGAGACGACCGCCCAGGGCCGAGGTCTGGCCGACGGCGATGTCGCGGCGCGGATGTTCGGCGGCAAGCAGGATCGCCTCGGCCACCACTTCAGGTGCATATTGGGCGCCCGGCGCCTTGCCCATGCCGCCCATATTGGTCATGGCATGGTCGAAGAAGCGTGTGTCGATCGCGCTGGGCTTGATCAGCGTCACTGACACGGGCAACCCCTCCTGCCCCAGTTCGACCCGAAGGCCGTCAGTAAAACCTTTGATGGCATGCTTGCTGGCCGAATAGGCGACCGACAGCATCTGGGGCATGTCGGAGACGGCGGAACCCAGATTGATGATGGCGCCGGACTTGCCGGTTTCACGGAAATGCCGCGCCGCTGCCAGCGAACCATAAACAAGGCCGAAATAATTGATCTCGAACAGGCGGTGATGGTCGGCACTGCTGGTGGCGTCGGCGGTGCTGATGAGACCGAGGCCCGCATTGTTGACAAAGGTGTTGAACCCACCAAAGCGTTGGATGGTCGCCTCGACCAGACGCTCCACCTAATCTTCGTCGCTGACATCGGTACCGACATAGATGGTCGTGCCGCCATCGGCATTGAGTTCCGTGGATATGCGGGCAAGGGCATCGGTGTCGCGGGCTGCGAGCACGACCCGGGCGCCGCGAGCGGCGGCGAGGCGTGCCGTAGCAAGACCAATGCCTGAACTCGCGCCGGTGATGACGATGGTCTGCCGGTCCAATGGGGCAAGCTTGATTGGCATGTCGGCTCTCCCGTTTGGGCGGCCAACGGTTCGTTGGTCTCTAGGTTGCCTGCCTCACGCCCACAAACTGACGAGGCCTGGGGAACGGTCCGCGTCGGCGACCGTTAACGGAATACACTCATCACCGGAATGCTCGATCGCCTGCGCCTCAACGGGGTGCAGATCGGCGCGTATATGCACTTTAAGCCATTGAATTGGTTATATTATTCTGGAACCGTTCAGGGTGCCAGCCATTGACCGTGCCTAACCGGCCAGTCTTGGCCTTGCCTCAGGAGTTCAAAGATGAGCATCGATGATTCCAGCAATCCGGACGGCGGCGCGCCCCGCAGCACGGATGGCTTGAAAACTCAGGTCGGCCACGATCTGGAAACCGCCACCGAGCATGCCAAACATGACCTGGATGCCATCGCGCAACGCGCCCGGAGTGATGCACGCGCGCTGGGCGAGGAAGCCGGCGCTAAGGTGTCGGAAGCCACGGAGAGCGTAAAATCCTTCGCCGCCGACCAGAAAGACCTCGCCGCCAACCAGATCAATGGTGTCGCCGCAGCGATCGGCAAGGTTGCCGATGAGCTGGACGGGTCGGACCAGCAGACGATTGCCCGCTATGCGCGCGACCTAGCCTCGGGCCTGTCCAGCATGGGCAAGACGGTGGGGGATCGTGACGTCGACGACCTCATGGGCCTGGCCCAGGATTTTGGCCGCAAGCAGCCGGCCGCCTTTCTGGGCGCCGCGGCGCTGGCCGGCTTTGTTGCCAGCCGTTTTGCAATGGCCTCCAATCACCGGCGTGAGCAGAAGGCTACCCAGTCCAGCGCCTCCTACCAGGCGGAAGGGTCGCAGGGTTACGCCAGCCGTCCGTCCTCCGGCACTATGGGAGGCGAATGATGGCAACGTCAGGTGAAAGCAGGCCAATCGCCGATCTGCTCGGCGGTCTCGTTTCCGACATTTCGACGCTCTTCCGCAAGGAAGTGCAGCTGGCCAAGGTCGAGGCCTCCGAAAAAGTCTCGGAAGCGGCCGGCGCTGCCAGCTCCATCGCCGTTGGCGGCGTACTGGTGATCGGCGCGCTTGGGGTCTTCCTTGCAGCGCTGGTGTCCCTGCTGGCAGCGCTTTTCGTCAACATGGGTATGGACCCGACGCTGGCCAACGCGCTTTCGGCGGTGATCGTGGCGCTAGTCTTCGGCCTTGCCGGCTGGATGACCATCAACAAGGGGCTCAACGCCCTCAAGGCAAGCAATCTCAACATGAACCGCACGGCAGCCTCGCTCGGCCGGGATGCTGACATCGTCAAGGAGAGGCTCTGATGGCTCACGACAGCGAACACAAGAGTTCTGCCGAACTGCAGCGCGAAATCGAAATGCAGCGCAGCCGCGTGGAAAGCACGATCGACCAGATCCAGGACAAACTATCCCCGGGCCAGCTGGTCGACGAACTGCTGGCCTATACCAAGGGCGGGGGCGGCGAATTCGTCGCGAGCCTGCAGCGCAATGTCACCGCCAACCCGCTCCCGGTGGCGCTTCTCGGCGTGAGCCTGGCCTGGCTCATGGCTAAGCCTGCAGGCGCAACCCACTCTGGCGGCAGCGAGCAGCCGAGCACCATTCGCAGTGATCGTCACTGGGATGACAGCATCAATCATCGTCGCGGTTACAGCACCAGCCCTGACTTCGACGAATATGACGACTATCCCGTCACTATTATCAGTGGTGCCGCCCTGCAGCGGATGGGCACCTCTACCGACGAGCGCGGTCAGACCTATAGCGAGTTCACCGACGACGCCGGCAAGAAGTTCAAGGCACTGGCCGATGAAAGCGGCAAGCGCGCCGGCCACTTCATGGATGAAACCGGCAATACCTTCCGGGGCTTCACCAATAGTGCCGGGGAACGCATCGAGCATTTCCGCGACGAGGCGGGCAACCTGCTTGACGAAGCCACGGGCTGGGCGTCGCATACCTGGCAGAAGGCCCGCGAAAAGATGCATGACGCGCGCGACGTCATGCAATCGGGCGCCAGTTCGGGCAAGAACCGAGCTGGCCAGGCGGGCGAGATGCTGCATGGGCAGATGGACAGCCTCAACCAGACCATCATCAACCAGTTCCGCGACCAGCCGCTGGTGGGTGGGGCACTAGCCTTTGCCCTGGGCGCTGCCCTCGGATCGGCCCTGCCGCATACCGCTCAGGAAGATGCCCTTCTGGGCGAAGCTGCTGACAAGATCAAAGGCAAAGTCGGCGAGACGGCTTCCGATCTCTATGACCAGGGCAAGGAAAAGGCGGCCGACCTCTATTCGAGCGCCGCTGACAAGGCCGGCGAGCTTTACCAGCAGGTCAAGGATGGGGCGACAGGCGCCTCGGGCCCGTCCAGTTCGCCCAGCTCGTCCGGTTATTCCGGAAGCTAGCGACGGGGAGGCACTGCCTCCCCTTCCATCGCGTCAGACAGACAAACCGACAACGAAAGGTGCATGGCGATGGCACATGACCACGCGCACGACGACGCCCCCAAAAGGGCGCAACGGGACGACAAAGATGGCGAATACGCTATCGTCGGCCGCAGCGTCCTAATCAACCGCCCGCGACGCGAACCCTTTGCGTATTGGCGGGATTTTTCGAACCTGCCCAGCTTCATGCATGCCATCGAGAGCGTAACGGCGAGCGGCGGAAACCGATCGACCTGGACCGTCAAGGCCCCGGCTGCGCCATGCTGCCAGCCTCGGACAAAAGTTCAGCCAGGTGCACCGCGGAACACCTTCGTGCGCGATGCGATGGCGGCAAAGATGTTCCTGAAAACGTCGTGGCTGCTTGTTGGCTCTGCAACAAACGGCGTTACCGGCGAAAAGTGCCCCCGGCACCGGAAGACTACAGAAAGCTCGTTCGTAAGCGACTGTCCAAGTTGGGTCGTTTCCGTGTCCACAACAATGCCATGAATTCTGCGCCTCGCGTCAGCCTGGCCCAGCCAAATAAACGCGTAAGCGTCGCCATCTGTCCCGCGGGAACGAGTCTATGCCGTTCGCTGTTGCGTCCTGCGGCCGCTCTGTCGCTACTCTTGCGATGGCTCGCCCGTTTCAGTGATTGATTTAGGTGATCGGTAATGGCGAAAAAAAAGCGGGTGGCGCTTGTTGGCGGCGGGCCAACCGCAGTCTACACGCTCAAGAACCTCCTTCAAAAGGCGGACGGGCTGCACGTCACTATATTTGAAGCGGGCAAGGTCGCCGGTTGTGGCATCCCTTACTCGGACGAGTTCAACACGCCGGATATGATGGCGAACATTACTTCGGTGGAAATTCCGCCCGTGATGACGTCGCTTGCCGACTGGGTTCGCTCCGCAGATAGGCGTTGGCTTAGCAAATTTGGTGTCCGGCGGGATAAGGTCAGCGACCGGGATTATTATCCGCGGGTATTGCTCGGGGCATATTACGTCGATCAGCTTGAACAGATGATCAGGACCGCTGCGCCTTGGCATCAAGTCGATGTCAAAACGGAAACCCGCGTTTTGGACATCATACCCGACGGCAAGGGCTTTGAGCTGACCATCGCAAACAAAGAAGGCAAAAGCTCGCGCCGCTTCAACGCCGTCGTCCTCGCAACCGGGCACTTAATCGAACCGACGACGTCGCGAGCATCGTCGCGGCTTTATCGATCACCCTATCCCGTTGGCAATCTCGAACTGGCCAGAGATGAGGCCGCTGATCCTGGGATCTTCGCTGAGAGCCATCGACGCAGTCGTGGCGCTGGCTGGGCGATACGGCGACTTCGTCGGCGGGGATAACGACCTATCGTTTCGATTGCAGTCGTCAACAAAGCCGCGCCTGGTCATGGTGTCCCGCAAAGGCACCGTCCCCGATGCAGATTTTTTCTATCCGATCCCGGAAGAGCCGCTGATGATCTTCACGCGGGCGAAGCTGGAGAAGCTCCGTGAGGAAGGCAGAGCGGGTCTGCTTGCCCGCTCATTCGCACTTTTCAAGCAGCAGCTGGCTGCTGATGACCCTGACTTCCTCAAAGCCATGGCGCTGTCGCGATTTACGCCGGAGGGCTTTTCCGAAGCCTATCTGGAGATGCGCAAGTCGCGACAGGGCTTCAGTGCAATTGCTGAAAATCTTCGGCAGTCTCAGGCAGATTATCGCGATCGGCGGGTCGTCATGTGGCGGTACACCATGATGCGCGCCCACGAGGTCTTCGCCACTATTGTACCGTTCCTTGACGATCAGGATCTTGCGCGCTTCCGCCAGCATCTGGCTCCAGTCTTCGCCGACGCCTATGGTTGCGTTCCCCACCTTTCCCTTTCACGCCTTTTGGCGCTTCATCGTGCCGGCTGTCTCGACATCGTCGCCCTGGAGGATGCTGGAACCATCCGATACCGAGCGGGTAGCTTCATCCTGGAAGCAGATGGGCTCAGTGCAACTTTCGGAACGTTGATCGATGCGCGCGGACAGAAGTCAGCAACGATATCGGAACTGGGGTTCGAGACGCTTGATCAGGCGCTTGCCACTGACGATGTTTATAGACGCGCCAGCGGGCAAAGCGAGGACGACCAATTCAGGCTGCGCCTCGTTGGCCAGCCAGAGGCCGATGTCTTCTGCATTTCCATTCCTGTGATGATGGAGCGCTATCCGTTTGCTCAAGGCCTTGTGGCCTGCTCGGAAGCGGCGGAGACGGTAGCCGCAGCAATCTGACGCCTACACCTGCTAAATTTGCTCAGCGAAGGTTCTGATGGCCAAATTCCGCATTGATCAACTCCAGATTTATCCTGTCCGATCGATTGGCGGAATGAGCGTTCCCCGTGCGCAAATTACCCCCGCCGGTTCGCTCGCTGGCGATCGCGAATGGGTCGTCGTTCGCCCGGATGGTAGCCTTATCTAGCAGGGCGATATTCCGCGCATGACCCTGCTTTCGGCCCGGCTCATGGAGTGAACCAGATTGTGGTGCCGCAGGAAGCTGGCCCAATCCATGCTGGTGAACTGGGAACCCTGGTCGGAATGAACCAGCACCGTATTCTGTGGCTTCCGGCACCAAACCGCCATGTGAAGAGCCTGGAGCACAACCTCGCTGGTCTGCCGGCTTTGTAGCGACCAGCCGATGACGCGGCGCGAGAACAGGTCGATGACCACAGCCAGATAGGCAAAGCCCTCCATGGTCTTGATATAGGTGATGTCGGTCACCCAGGCGGTGTCCGGCGCATCGACGTCGAACTGTCGAGCCAGAGTGTTGTCGACCACGACCGACGGCTTGCCACCATAGCTGCCAGGTCGGCGCCGATAGCCGATCTGGGCCTTGATCCCGGCAAGCCGGGCCAGGCGGGCAATACGGTTGGCGCAACTGGTCTCGCCCTGGTCCAGCAGATCATCATGCAGCTTGCGATAGCCATAGACCTTGCCGCTCTGCTTCCAGGCCTCCTGGATCAGTTGGGTCTGGCGAATGTCTTCCTGGGCCCGTTTGCTCAAGGGGCTCTTGAGCCAGGCATAGAAGCCGCTGGGATGGATGGAAAGGCATCGGCACATGGTGCGCACTGAGAACTGTTCGCGATGCTCAGCAACGAACGCGTACCTCACTTTGCATCCTTGGCGAAGTACGCGGCCGCTTTTTTTAGGATGTCGCGCTCCTCGGTGACCCGCGCCAGTTCTCGCTTGAGCTGCCGAATCTCCGCGGACTGTTCATCGCCCTTGCCGACATCAGATGCGTACTTCTTGCGCCACGCGTAGAGCGAGTGGGCGCTCACCCCCAGACGCTGCGACACCTCCGAGACCGGATATCCTCGCTCGGTGACCTGACGCACCGCGTCACGCTTGAACTCGTCGCTGAAATTGCCTTTGCCCATATAGGCCTCCTCGCCTCAAAATTAGGGAAGAAGGCGTCTACAAATCTAGGGGCTATTCAAAGCGCTCGATCTTAACGGCGCTGCCGGCTGATCCGGAACGGTTAAGCACCCGCAAGAACGCACAGGATGATGGCTGACGATTGCCGATGATCGGATGGGAGAGCCCGATGGGCCGACCAAACCCACAACGCCGGCAATCAATCCTGACCGCGCCGATCATTGCCGGGTCGTCGCTGCGGTGCTCGACCGGATTGGTGACCAGTGGACATTCATGGTGGTCTCGGTACTGACGGACGGACCGGCGAGGTTCACGACAATCATGCGCGAGATGGATGGTGTTACCCACCGCATGCTGACACTGACACTGACACTGACACTGACACTGACACTGACACTGACACTAAGCGGCCTCGAGCGCGATGGACTGGTCAAGCGCACCGCCTACGCGACCGTGCCCCCAGGGTGGAATACGAACTTACAGAAATGGGCCGGACCTTAACCCCGACGCCGATTCCTTTGGCCCACTGGAGCAAAGCCAACTGGCAGGCAATCCGCCGGACTCAGGAGCGCCACGATGCGCAGCCTGCGCCAGCGCTGGCGGACCAGAAGTCTGATCCGGAGCGAGGCGGCAGCTTTCGGGAAATCGCAAACCCCACTTGAACGGCGAGAATGGGGCGCCTTCCGGTCTGTCGGCTGCCGACTCCATTGTCGCCGTTCGGAGCGCCGCGTTCGGCGCCCGAAACCTGCCGTTCATTCACTTCCATCCGACGGCAAAGTTGGGGCCGTCTGCTGAAGAGGTCATCAGGGAAATCAAGCGGCTCCTCAAGATTAGAAAGAACCCACCCACTGATACCCGCGCTGAAGGTCGCCTCACGCGGTGCGGTGGCTTCTTGAAGAGTACGGCCTCGTCACCGACGACTATCACCGCACACAATGGGTGTGGTTCGCTGTGGCCTTCACCGCAATCTGGCGCAGTTTCTCCAGCGCTAAGTGGCGGATTGCTGGCGAGGTCTCGAAGAAAAGTAGAACGGACGTTCGAGCGTGATGCCGCGAAAGTCTGGTCTGAGCCCAAAGTGACGATTGCTGCACGATGGGCGCATGTCGATTACCGACCTCACTACGCCAGCGTGCGCGTCATCTCACGGATCAGATCATTTGTCTCTGGTCTCGTCGTTTGGTGCCGATATCGAAGGGCCACAACAGTTCTTGATATTTCAAGACCATCGATGGGTTTCGACACCAGGCCCATGTCCGAAGGAATAGCGGTGGCTGGCAGGATCACCGCACCTGACCCTTGCCGAGCAAGTTCAACTAACCAATCCACGCGATTTGACCGATAGGCCGCGTAGAGTTCGTGACCATGATCCGCGCAGGTCCCATGCAAAACATCCCGCATTTCGCAATTTAGTCGGTCAAGCATGTCAGTCTGAGCCAGCGTCGAAAGAGAGATCGTGTTTAGATCAGACAACGGATGCGACTTTGACACCACGACCTTATAGTCCTCTTCATAGAGATGGTCTATACGATAGAGGTCTTCACTGACCTTCTCTGCGGTGACTACAACGTCAAATTCACCATCTCGTAACCCGGCAAGAAGCTCGGAGGTTGACGCAACGATCAATTCGATTTCGGCTTGCGGCAATCGCGTACGAGTACGCTCCATAGCTGCCGAAATCCTGTTGTGGCCAATCGTTTCGCCGATACCAACAGAGATTGGAACCCGCTCCAAGCGCATATGACGGACCGCCTCCGCCTTCGCCTGTCTCGTCTCATCATGAGCCTTCTGCAATCTTGGCTGCATGAGTCTTCCCAGCGGCGTCAGCCTGCATCCCGCTCGGTCCCTGACAAACAGGTCACCTCCAAGCTCGTCTTCAAGTTTCTTGATCGCAGTCGTCAAGGAAGGCTGGGAGAC
>NZ_JAEKMH010000010.1 GCF_016411825.1 Devosia sediminis | reverse complement strand
GCTCATTGGGAGCCCTTACATCTGCCTAATCGAAGCGTCCGCGTATTGCCTTTAGGGCTTTCCACCCCATCACCCCGGAAAAATGCCGGCGGTCGACCGCGGCAGGAATGGCAGCTTACGGGAAACAGAAAACGCGGCGGGAATGACCGTTCTGGGGCGCTTCGCCGGCGAAGCACAATCGGCTGCCGGCGAAGTCGCTTGCTCAGATTTCGGTTGCCTCTGACAACGACAAAGCGTCGTCGACATCCACGCCGGGGTAACGAACTGTGTTCTCGATCTTGCTATGGCCAAGAAGTATCTGGATGGCCCGAAGGTTGCCTGTGGCTTTGTAAATGAGCGACGCCTTTGTACGGCGCAGCGAATGGGTGCCATATTCCTCAGGCGTCAGCCCGATTGCAGTGACCCACTCGTCCACCAACCTGGCGTATTGACGGGTGCTCAGATGACCATCCTGCACTACACGGCTTGGAAAGGCGTAGTCATCGATCGTCCCACCGCGTCGCTCAAGCCAAGCAAGCAGGCTGGCCCTTGTGTCAGCGGTGATCTCGAATTGGACGGGTCTGCCTGTCTTCTGCTGGATTACCATCGAACGAGTTCGAATGGCAGGTCCCGCCACGAGCGTGCCGATCTTGATCTTCACCAGATCGCAGCCTCGAAGCTTGCTGTCGATAGCCAAGTCAAAAAGTGCTCGGTCCCTCATCCTTCCCTCTCGGTCAAGGAAGAAGCGAATTGACCAGATTTGTCTGACCTTCAATGCACGTTTGGCGCCAACCTGCCTACCGGCATTCCAAGCAGGTCTTCCTGCAGCAGCAGGGTCGTACTGTGAGATACCCATCACATTTCTCCTCTGGCCGAAGCGGCCATGAAGAGAACGAATATGGCAGGCTTATCAGCGGCAGATGCCGACCCTAGCCTCAACGACGGCGAGCAGGTTCTTGGAACGATGATTGACTTCCCGCATAAGGAGCCGCTGTGTTTCGCGCCCC
The DNA here is from genome assembly GCF_016411825.1 of Devosia sediminis. Classification (GTDB taxonomy): domain Bacteria; phylum Pseudomonadota; class Alphaproteobacteria; order Rhizobiales; family Devosiaceae; genus Devosia; species Devosia sediminis. Next base: position 16,306 of record NZ_JAEKMH010000010.1, on the reverse strand, counting down.
CGGCGCTCTTCCGTAATGTCTCGGGCAATCTTGGACACGCCCAGAATACGGCCTGTCTCGTCCTTGATCGGGGACACTGTGAGCGCGATGTCGATCAGCATGCCATCCTTGCGTCGACGCCTGGTTTCGAAATGGTCCAAGCGCTCGCCGCCCCGGATACGTCCCAGGATCAGCGCTTCCTCACCATGACGCTCGGACGGAATGATTTGGAGAATAGACTGTCCGATCATCTCCTCGGCAGAATAACCAAAGGTGCGCTCAGCACTGGCGTTCCAGGAGGTCACAATACCGTCAAGAGTTTTTGAGATAATCGCATCGTTGCTGCTTTCAACGAGGGCGGCGAGCCACGCTTCGGTGTGGATCGAAGATAACTTGGTCATGCTGGCCCAAAGGATTGGCGTGAATTTGCCCGTTACGGACAATTCTTGGGCGCGCCATAGGTTCCGGTTGACCTAACCCGCCACCGCACTCCTCAAGTTGGCAGGGCCCAAGACCAGCTGTTTGGCTTCTTCAAATGGCATTGGTCGAGCGAAGAGATAGCCCTGACCATAGTCACAGCCCCAGGCTGAAAGCTTTAGCGCCTCCCCTTGCGTCTCTATGCCTTCGGCGACAGTTTTCAGCCCAAGCGTTTTCGCCAGGCCAAGCATCGCCTGCACGATTTCTCCGCGGTTGGCATTGGTACCAAGGCCTGAGACGAAGGAGCGATCGATCTTGATTTCATCGACGGGCAGGGCTTGCAAATGGACCAGTGACGCATAGCCGGTGCCAAAATCATCGAGCGATATGCCAACCCCACTTTTGCGCAGCTTTTCGAGATTGCCTATGACCGCGTCCCCCAACTCGTCCATCAAAACGCGCTCAGTAATCTCCAGCTTGATCGCCTCCCTTGGCAGTGCTCGCTTGTCCATCATCGCCAGTAGCTCAGATACAAACTGTTCGTTGACGAGGTTCTCAGTCGCGAGATTGATTGACACTTGGCCACATAGGATGCCGGCGGCTGCGCAGTTGGCCAAATTGTCAATCACCAGCTGGGCCATGCGAATACCAATGGCGTCGGCTAACCGGGGATCATCAAGAGCGTCTTTGATCGCAGCGGGTGTGAGTAACCCGCGATCGGGGTGGCGGATACGGAGAAGTGCTTCAAATCCCTGGACATGCTGCGTCTTAAGGTCGATCAGCGGCTGATAGAAGGCCTCGATCCAGTTTTCACGCAGGGCCGCTCTGGCCAGTTCTAAGGCTTCGCTTCGTCTGGAGGCGGCATTACGAATAGTAGGGTCAAACAATTTGACAGTATTTTTGCCTGCGGACTTGGCAGCGTAGAGCGCAAGGTCGGCTCGTTTGAAAACCTCATCGGGGCTCTCGTCCCGCTTGCCCATGGCACAACCAATGCTGGGGCGGCAGTTACGAGTCTTGTTGTTCGACTTCAAATAGGCGTCGAGTTCGGCTTCAATGGAATGGGCACGGTCGAGCAGGCAGCGTTCGTCGGAGATGTGACGGCATATGATTGCGAACTCGTCTCCACCGAGGCGTGCGACAAACTCATTGGGTTCAACAGTGCGCTGGAGATAGCGAGCGAACAGCCGTAGGACAGCGTCACCTGTAAGGTGCCCGTATCGATCATTGATCAACTTGAAGTCGTCCATGTCGAGTACCATCAACCCTATGGGATCGGTGGTGCTGATCAGGCGCCGCTTCAGCTCCTCTACGAACCGACGACGGTTCGGCAGCTCCGTTAACTCATCTTGGAAGGCCTGACGCTTGAGCCTCTCGTCGGCCAGATACTGCTCATGCACGTCTTCAACAGTGCCATACCAGAGCATGATCTTGTCCTGGGTATTGCGACGTGGTGTGGCTCGTGCTCGGGCCCAACGATATTGACCGTCCTTCAGTCGAATACGATAATTGATGTCGACGGGGTTCCCTGTAGAAAGACCCTCCTCCCAGCTCTCGATGGTTGGCCCCATGTCCTCGGGGTGCAATGCCCGAAGCCAGCCATTACCCAAAGCATCCGCCTGAGAAATTCCAGTCAACTCTGTCCAGCGAGATGACACGCTCAGAATGCGCCCTTGTGGGTCCGAGGTCCATGGAATCTGAGGATTCTGTTCAACTGTGTAGCGATAATGCTCTTCGCTCTCGCGTAAGGCATCGAGCATGCGGACGCGCTCAATCGCTAGCGAGGCAAGGCCGCGCAGCCGGGTTAGCTCCTGATGTTCGACCGCTGTCGGCGAACGCTTGTCTCGAAAATAGAACCCAAAAGAGGCAACAACTTCTCCGCTCGAAGCAAAAACCGGTTTCGACCAGCAGGCCTGATAGCCGAGAGGCAAGACCAGATCTCGCCAGCTGTTCCACAGAGGATCATTGGCGATATCAGAACTGATCACATCGCGTTTCTCAAAGGCGGCCGTGCCACAGGAACCGACGCCGGTGCCAACCTTGATGCTAGGCACCGCGCTCATCATGGTTTGAGGCATGTTCGGCGCAATCCCTTCAAGGAATACGCCTTTCTGCTGATCTACCAGCAGTATGCTGCACGTTGCGCCTGGTATCTGTCGTTCCGCTGCACGGCACAATTCGGAAAGCAGTTGGGGCAGCTCGACGCCGGAGATAACCATCTCCAGAATATTGCCTTGAGTAGCATCGCGGAGCTCCGTGGTTAACCACTCATGGGCGTCGATCGCGCACCCTACCCATTTGCCTTCCCCCACGTGTCGGACATTGAGGAGATGCCTATGATAGGTACCGTCCTGATGACGAACGCGCATTTCTGCCTGGACGTTTTCTGGCCCCATTGGCGACAGCGGGAGTTGAGCCCGAAATGCCGCTGCATCGGCAGGATGGATGCTGTCCAACCAACCTAATCCTAACCCATTCTCCTGTGGGAGCCCAGTGAATGTCGACCACTGCGCATTGTTGAACTCGACATTGCCGAGCGCGTCGCAAACCCAGACCAGGCCCGGAACAGTAAGGGTGAGTGTCTCGAAGAGTTCGCTATCGTTCATGTTTGTTCACGCAGAACCGATGTAAATTGAGCCCATTGCTAGACTTAAAACCCTCCTAGTAGCTGCCAAGTATCTACAAGTCCCAAAGGCAAGCGGTTAAAATGCGCTGAATTGTCCGCTGGGATTTGGGTAGGGTGCTTTCAGGTAGCGCCAGTGCCAAGCGACCATTTTGTCACTCGCGCTTTCACGCGCCGGCTCGCTGAACGACAGGAACTCGCGCACCAACGGGATCGCGACGTTTCCAGGATCATTGTTGCCTGCGTGCTAGCCAGGCCTGCATTTCGGCGATCTCAACCTGCTGCGCGCTGATGATCTCCTGGGCGAACATCTGGATCCATGGGTCTGTCGCATGGGCCTGAGCGACTTGAGCCATTTCCACGGCGCCCTGGTGGTGCGGGATCATGGAACAGACGAACGCGGTTTGTAAATCGGCAGCGGTCATGCCCCGCATCATGTCGGTATGCATCGGCTCCATCGTCTGGATCAGGGCCGCCATCTCCTCGCTTTGCCCCTCGGCCATGACGTCGAGATGCTCTTGCATGGAAACACCGCCATGGTCGGAATGCACGTCGCCGCAGACGCACACCCATACGGACGGCTCTGGGCCTTTCCTTCACCGTCTTGATTGCGACCCTCTTGGCCGCAGGCCCGGCCCATGCCCATGTGAAGTGGTTCGCGCCCTATGTTGTGGGCGCTGCACCCGCCCCCATTGCCGACACACTCACCAATGGCTGGTTCTGGACTGGGATTGCGCTGGTTCTGGTGTTTTTCGCCGCCACCGTTCTGGTGGAACGCAGCCCCTCGGCGACACCAGTCAACCGCATGCTTGATCGCCTGACCCTGCCGCTATGGCATCGGGGCGACGATTTCATGCGGGCGGTCATCGGCGCCTTTTCGTGGCCATCTTCGCGGTGGGCGGCGTCTATCTCACGCCGGATCTTCAGACCCCAAACAAATGGGTGTCGTGGCTGCAGCTCCTGATTGCGCTGCTCGTGTTTTCACGGCGCACCATGCCCCTGGCTGCTGCAGGCATCATAGGGCTCTGGGTGATTGCCCTGCGGGACTATGACTTCTTCCATCTGCTCGACTATCTTGCCCTTGGCGCCGGTATTGCGGGCTATCTTGCACAGGCTGCAGACCCTGAGAGCAAGTGGTACCAGCATCGCTTTACCGTGTTGCGCTGGGGCGTTGCCATCGCGCTAATGTGGTCGAGCCTCGAAAAATTCGCCTACGCCGAATGGTTCTACCCGCTGGTTGAAGAGCGACCATTCCTGACCTTCGGCATGCCACGCAACATGTTCATTCCGATGGCCGGTGTTGCCGAGTTGACCATGGGATTTGGCCTGCTCTGGACCCCGCTCATTCGCCGGCTGTCGGCAGTCGCCCTGATCGTCATCTTCCCCGCTGCGGTGTACCCCTTCGGTCGCATAGACCTGGTGGGCCACGCACTCATCATGGGCACCCTGTTTATGATTGCGGCCGATCCGACGCCATCGGGACTCAAACTGCCAAGACTGGCCCGGCCATCGGCAGCGTTCCGTAAGCGCGTAGCCGAGGCCGTTATGGCTTGAAGTTCCAGGGCATCAGTTCGGCGATCTGGCTGTTGGGCCAGCCGCCGGCGATGCGCTGAAGGGTCTGGGTCAGCTAGGCGTGCGGATCGACGCCGTTCATCTTGGCTGTGGTGAGCAGCGTGGCGATTGTGGCCCAGGCCCGGCCTCCACCATCGGAGCCGGCGAAGAGCGCATTCTTGCGCGTAATGGTCTGCGGACGGATTGCGCGTTCGACGATGTTAGAGTCGATCTCGATACGACCATCTCCGACATGACCTGCGGCCATTGCGCTTCGACCATCGAAAAGGCCGTCAAAAGCACGGACCCGACCTGCGAAATCAAGATCGACGTAGCCGCCCGCAAGGTGCAGGTGGAAACGGCCCGCTCCGCGCAGGACATCGCCGATGCCATCAAGCTGGCAGGCTATTCTGGCACGCTGGCCCGCCTGATTGCGCCAGATCAATGGCAGCCGGGCAAAGCGGTCCTATGGTCGCTTTGTCCGGCTTGCCATCACGCGGACAGAATGACAGCGCATCAATTGAGCGGTTTCCTTGGATGCAAAGGCTCCCCATGCTGATCACCCGACGTACTTTCGCCATCTGCGCCGTGAGCCTCGCGGGCGCGACCTTGCTGGGGCCGGCGCTGGCGCAGGCGCAAGACGCAAGCCTGGCAATCTCGATCAAGAAAGATCCGTGGTGTGGTTGCTGCACCGGTTGGGCGCGCCACCTTGGGCAAGCCGGATTTGCGGTTCACGTAGAAGAGATCGAAGACATGGAAGCCGTTAAGGACAATCTCGGAGTCCCAGCCGAGCTGCGTTCATGCCACACGGCGACAATCGACGGATATGTCATTGAAGGTCATGTGCCCGCCGAAGCCATCTTTGCCTTGCTTGATCAACGACCGCAGATCCGGGGTCTAGCGGTTCCTGGCATGCCCATTGGTTCACCAGGGATGGAAAGTCCGGCAGGGAGCGACCCCGATGAATACGACGTGATGGCGTTCGATGGATCAGGTGATTTTGTCTTCATGCGGTTCGCCGGTCACCAACGTGTGTAACCCTTGACCCCGCCCGATGGCGGGACGAGATGAAAACGAAATCATTCATCGAGCACACATGAAGCGGATAGCTCAAATACTGCTGACCTTGTTGATGGCGCTGACGCTCAACGTGTCGATGGTGCTTGCTTCGACCGGACATGCCGCGTCTCATCACGCTGAGGCGCCCATAGCCCAATCCTGCGACCATCACGGTCACGGTTTTAAGAATTCGGGCCATGTAAACCTGCCGGCAGCCGACGGCTGTGCTCAACAGCTCTGCCCCGCCTGTATAGGCTTGCCATTGTCTCTTGCCGCCGAGCTGAGCTTCGTCACATCTCAAACTGCCGCGCTTCCGACATTGACTCAAAGGTCTCCGTCCTGGCAGCCGCCTCTGTTCCGGCCGCCTATCCATATCTGAAGTTCCCTTGATGGCCTCCGGGCCGATCCCTCTTTCAGATATTGGAGTTTTCCATGAGCACTCTGCTCTCTCGCCGCGCCTTTGTTGGCGCATCCCTGGCCCTTGCCGGTAGTGTGGCCCTGCCACGCTTCGCAATGGCCCAGCAATCAGCGCCCCGCACTCTGGTTGCCGAGCGTCGTGTTATTGATGTTTTAGGCGAACCGGCAAACGTCTTTGGCATTCGTGCCCAGGACGGACGACAAGGCCTTTTCCTGCCTGCCGGCGAACGTTTTCTCGTCGACCTCGAAAACCAGATCGGCGACGAAACCATCATCCACTGGCACGGCCAGGTCCCCGATCCTGCACAGGATGGGGTCTCCGACACGGGCTATGTCTCGCCATTGGCAGCCGGCGAAGTACGGTCCTTCGACTTTCCGGCGCGGAGCGGGACGCATTGGATGCATTCCCATCACGGGCTGCAGGAACAGTCACTGCTCGCCGCGCCGCTCGTCGTTTACAGTGCTGAGGACGAAAAGGCCGATATGCAGGATGAAACCGTTCTGCTGCATGACTTCTCGTTCCGTGACCCCGATGAAATCCTTTCTGACTTGACGGGTGGTCAAAGCGGTGGCCACGACATGCACACCATGTCGGGCGGCACCATGTCCATGGGTGGTGGTATGATGATGGGCGGCATGGACCATGGAATGATGTCCATGGACCTCAACGACGTCGCTTATGATGCTTTCCTAGCCAATGATCGTACGTTGGATGACCCGCAGGTCATCCGGACCGAACCTGATGGCAGGGTCCGGCTACGCCTGATCAATGGAGCAACATCAAGCGCTTTCTGGATTAATCTGGGCGATGCCGAGGCGACCATTCTGGCCGTGGACGGCAATGACGTCGAACCGATTGCCGGCAATCGCTTCCCCATGACACCCGCCCAGCGGCTCGACCTGCTGATCGAAATGAAGGGCAAGTCTGTGGTTCCGGTGCTAGCGCAAGTCGAGGGTCTCGCGGAACGCACCGGCGTCATCATCGCGGTCCAGGGCGCCGATGTCCCGAAGATTTCGCGGATGGCCGAACAGGTCGAGGTGCCAGTCGATCTGTCACTGGAAGAAAAGCTGGTCTCGCGCCATCCTCTGGTGTCGAGGGCAGTCGACCGGACGATCCAGACCATGATCATGGGTTCAATGGCGCCCTATGCCTGGAACCTGGACAATGCCCCCTGGCCCAATCGCCGCCCGCTGACGGTGAGTGAGGGCGAAAGGGTGACGCTGGAGATCATGAACCATTCGATGATGGCCCATCCCATGCATCTGCATGGTCATCATTTCCAGGTCACGTCGCTCAACGGGCGGGCCTTGAACGGCGCGGTGCGCGACACCGTTCTCGTGCCGCCCATGGCCAGGGTCGGCATCAGCTTCGATGCTGATAATCCAGGACGTTGGCTGTTCCACTGCCACAACCTCTACCACATGGCCACTGGCATGATGACCGAAGTGGTTTACGGCTGACGCCCAGCCTCCGAGCTCTCTGCTCCGCCCGCTCCGTCAATCCGATGGGCGCGGCGGAGCAAGACGTACGTCCCGACCAGGATCACAGTCGGCCAGAGCATGGTGTTGAAGATGTCTTTTGCCGAGCCACCAAGTTCGGCTGTGGATGGACCATGATGGAAGATGTCCACGCCCTCGTTGACCAGCTCAAACGCCAGCACTGTCGCCCAAGGGAGCCAGAGCCGGCGACCCCGGGACAGTGTCAGGAAGACGATCAGATAGATCGCCAACCCCAGGTGGATGTGAAGCGCGTCCTTGCTGAGGTGCAAAAGCTCGCTGAGACTAGTCTTAAGCGCGTTGAGCATGGTAGGCCCTCCCTGCTTGGGCCTACCACCGCCGCCTTATCGACAGGTTACGCTGGCCCCCCGCTATTTGATCCGGGCGGAACGCAGCCGCAGCGAATTGCCAATCACACTCACCGAGGACAGGGCCATGGCCGCCGCCGCAATGGCCGGAGACAAGGTCAGGCCAAAGACCGGGTAGAGCACGCCTGCGGCGATTGGGACACCGGCTGCATTGTAGACAAAAGCCAGGAACAGGTTCTGGCGGATGTTCTGCATGGTGGCATGCGACAGGCGCTTTGCCCTGGCAATGCCGATCAAATCGCCATTGAGCAAAGTCACACCAGCACTTTCCATGGCCACATCGGTGCCGGTGCCCATGGCGATGCCGACATCAGCCGCAGCAAGGGCCGGTGCGTCGTTGACGCCGTCGCCAGCCATGGCCACGACCTTACCCTGACTGCGAAGATGCTCGACCACCGCACTTTTGCGCTCGGGAAGGACGTCCGCTTCGACATTGTCGATTCCGAGCTTTTGACCAACGGCCTTGGCGGTGACTGCATTATCGCCGGTCATCATCACTACACGCATGCCCTGGCTCCGCAGATCGGCAAGCGCTTCTGCGGTCGTGGCACGGATCGGATCGGCTATCCCAAGGGCGCCAGCGACATTGCGGTCGACCGCGACGAGTACCACTGTCGCCCCCTCGGCACGTACGTCGTCAGCGCGGGATCGCCAAATGCCCAGTTCCACACCCTCAGCCTCAAGATATTTTGCGCTGCCGATCAGCACACGACGGCCTTCGACTATGCCCGTCAGCCCCTTGCCGACAGGGGAGTCAACGTCGCTCGGCGCGGACAGTTTGAGTTTGCGATCCTCCGCGGCGGCCACGATGGCCACGCCAAGAGGATGTTCGCTGGCGCGTTCGAGACTGGCGGCAAGCGTCAGGAGTTGGGTTTCGTCGAAACCATCCGCAGGTATTATCCGGGTGAGGCTCGGACGGCCCTCCGTCAGCGTTCCGGTCTTGTCGACCACGATCGTGTCGATCTTCTCCAGCCGCTCCAGAGCCTCGGCATTCTTGATCAGCAGGCCCAGCTGAGCGCCCTTGCCGACACCCACCATGATGGACATGGGGGTGGCAAGACCCAAGGCGCAGGGGCAGGCGATGATCAGAACCGAAACTGCAGCAACCAAAGCATGCGCCAACTTCGGTTCAGGCCCCCAAATCATCCACGCCAGGAATGCTAGGATAGCGATGACGATCACCAATGGCACGAACCAGCCTGATACCTGATCGGCAAGCCGCTGGATCGGCGCTCGCGACCGTTGCGCTGCTGCGACCAGTTGAACGATGCGCGACAGCATTGTGTCACGTCCGATCTCGGTGGCCTGCATGACGAGGCCGCCCGAGCGGTTGATCGTTCCGCCAATCAGCCGAGCCCCCTCGGTCTTGGTGACTGGCATGGATTCTCCGGTGACCATGGATTCATCGACGGCACTCCGCCCCTCCAGGACGGTGCCGTCGATCGGCACTTTCTCGCCGGGCCGAATGCGCAGATGGTCGCCGACCATCACCGCGTCGACCTCGACTTCCTCGTCGGATCCATCCGGTCGGATGCGCCTCGCAGTCTTAGGTGCGAGACCGAGCAAAGCTTTCATCGCGCCCGAGGTCTGTTCACGGGCCCGGAGTTCAAGAACCTGTCCAAGAAGCGCCAAGGCCGTGATGACCGCGGCGGCTTCGAAATAAACCGGCACGGCTCCATCCATACCGCGCATGGATGATGGGAAGATGTCCGGCACCAAAGTTGCCAGCATCGAATAGAGCCAAGCCACGCCGATACCCATGGCGATCAGCGTGAACATGTTCAGGCTGCGATTGACCACGGACGCAGCCCCGCGCTGGAAGAAGGGCCATCCGGCCCAGAGAACGACGGGCGTCGCCAGAACAAGCTGGATCCAGTTGAGCGCCTGACCAGAAAGGACCCCATGCAGATCAACCAGATGCGCGGTCATCTCCAGGACGAAGACCGGTGCGGCGAGCGCCGTGCCGACCCAGAAACGCAATGTCATATCGCGTAGCTCAGGGCTAGGAGTATCGTCGGCCGTAGGCATTTCCGGTTCCAGCGCCATGCCGCATATGGGGCAGGAGCCGGGCTCCGACCGGCGGATCTGGGGATGCATGGGACAGGTCCAGACAGTGCCCTCGGCTGCCGGTGCTGCCTTTGCCGGCGACGCCGCTACATATTGCTCTGGATCGGCCTTGAACTTGTCGTGACAGTTCTGCGAGCAGAAATAGAAGGTTCGCCCGTCGAAAGTGGCCTGAAACCTGGCCGTCGACGGGTCCACGTCCATGCCGCAAACGGGGTCCTTGGTCAGAGTTGGCGGCGGCCTGTCTTCACGCTGATGCGACGCGTGACCATGCGAATGGGTGTGGTGGGCGTGATCGTCTGACATGGTGGCACCTCCCAAAGCAAGCAGCTTGCACCTTCCAACGGGGGTAAGGTCAATCTGACTCTCTGCTTTTTATTGCCCGGCCTGACGAAGGCAGAACCCTCGTGAATGCTTTCAGATCAACCGTGAGGCCGACAGCTTTGTTAGCGCCGCCTGCGACGAAACATGCTCAATGGCGGCCGCTGTTCCCAACTGCAAAGGCTGAATGGACCAAGCGGACCATTTCATCTCGCTCCGGTCGATTGTGGTTTTGGAACCACCATCGCAACGCCGCCATAGTGGCGCTCGCATACATGAGCGCCCGAACTTCGGCCTCTGCGGGAGGGATTGCTGCCTCGGCCAGGAGTGCCGTCCCAAGGGTCTGCGCGATGGTGCCCTCAATTATGCGCAGTGCGATGAAACCGCCATGGCCAGTCGTCACCGAACGATAGAGTCCGGCATGTTTCTCCGCATGCACAAAAAGCGCCTCGATGACCTTTGGTGCGGCGCTGCCGTTCTCTTCTGGAGCAGCGTAAGCCGCTGCGTCCAAGTCGCGGCGGAGGCGGTCAAAACCAGACCTAAAAAGATCATCCTTGCTGGTAAAGTGCTGATAGAAGGCCGACCTGCCAACATCTGCAGCGTCACAAATCGCCTGAACAGTTATGTCTTGATAGTCGGTGTGCTCAAGCAGTTCGATCAACGCCGCCTCCAGAGCCCCGCGCGTGCGCGATACACGGCGATCCTGCTTCCGCACCCCATTCTCCATTAACGCACGACATCAGTCACTATGTGCGATTTCGCGCAGTCATGGCTATAGTGTTCATTGCCTGGCGCCCCTCCCCAAGCGACATCTCCCTCGTTCCAAACACGCCACACCTGCTAACGCGACGAAGGGGTACTGCATGCCGACTGAACACATATTCTACATTCCCACCGTATTCTTGCTTGGCATGATCGCCGGGCGGTTTCTGCCCATTCCGCGCCGCCACGCGGCCACCGCCGCACGTAGTGAGGCTATATTGGGCTGGTCAGTGGTGTCCGCCCTACTTGTGACGGTATCGATCTTTGTGCTGACCCATCTGTTCGCGCCATTTGGTGGCGTCCATGCGGTTTCGAGCGCAGCGCATGGGCAGGCCGTTTTCGATCAACACCCTGTATTCAGCGCCTCAGAGATCTATTCTCGTCTGGAACTTTTTGGGGCGGCCGGACGCGATGCCTATCAAGCCATGACATATACCAGCGACGTCCTATTTCCGGCGTCCCTGCTGCTAACGCTGTTGTTGCTTGGAGCATATTTGAGCCGGAAGGGTAGCTTGTCCTCAGGAGTCCGCGGATGGATGGCTGTGCTACCTATCGGCTGGTTTGTCGCTGACATATCCGAAAACACAATGATCTATCGGATCCTGGATGCGTATCCCGAGCACATGACATGGGCACCTGCACTTGGAGCTGCAACCGTTATCAAGTTCGCGCTCTTGTTGTCCTCAGTCCTTGTGCTGGCGGCATCAGCCTGGGGCGGTATAAAAACGAAATCAATCGTTTGAAGCCATATTCCTGAGATAGGCGGCGCGACAGCTTTCGGGAACGCGCCCGTCGACCCTGAATGACCGAAATGGGGCGCGTTGCTGCCGGGCAGGTGTCGACCCCATTTCGGTCACGGAGAGCAGCTGGGAAAATTTCCGAAAGCAGACGCTCAGAACGCGCCTGAGCCGGCTTCAGCCCAGGGGCGTGACAGGATTATGGCGCGGCGACAGCGCAAGCGAAGTCGCCGGTCACCCCTAACGTCCAGTAGATCGCGGCTCAGAGCCATATCTCCACTCCGACCGTAATGACAAGCCGAAGACCACTGCGGTACGCGGGACGATTTTGGGCAGCTGTCCCAACCGCTCGACGTCCACCAATGAAGTTGCGCGGGAGAGTGCCAGCAGATCGGAGACGTGGATCAGAACGGTGCAGCAGATGACCAGACTTCCGACGATCAGGTTTAGCCACATGGGTTCTTCTCCCCGAACGGGTCGAGACTATCAGCAGTACCGGTGCGTTGTGGAGAATGGGCAATATCGGCCAGAGTGGCTTGGTCGGTAACGCGCAGGAACGTCATGAGAGCGGTGTCGAGAACGGGAGCGAGACCACATCCGGGAGCAAGTGAGCAGTCTTGACCCGCCATGCATCCAACCAGTGCGAAGTCAGGTTCCGTGACGCGCACGACCTGGCCGACAGTTATGCTTTCCGCCGGTCGGGAAAGGGCAAGTCCTCCCGAACGCCCCCGGCTCGTCTTGAGTAGGTTCGCCTTGGCGAGACGATGCGCGATCTTGGTGAGATGGTTGATAGGGATGTCGAGGCGCCGGGAGGCTTTCGCTATGGTGGTTCGCTTCCCGGGAGTCTCCCGCGCCAGATCGATCAGGAGCCGGAGCGCGAAGTCGGTGAATCGGGTCAGACGCACGAGATACTCCCTGATGGGAACGGCCCCGCCGAAGCGGGGCCGTCGTCCTGACTACTGCGCGGTGATCTCGGGGACGGCCATGCCGTGCGGATGCTCCGCGTTCGGCATATGCGTCAGCAGTTCGCCGTCGGGCGCGGTGACGACGGGCTGGGCGGCTACGTAGTCGTAGAAAGCGCCGTGCAGGGTCCAGTAGCTGCCGGCGATGATCACCAGAGCGGCGAGTAGGCCTGCAGGAACGCTGCCGATGGCCGGCACCAGGCCCTTGAGCTTGAGGCCCGACGGGGTCGGATCGGCGGCGATCAGGAACAGCGTGCCCATGATCAGCGCGTGGCCGACGAGGTCGATGCGGCCGAAGGGATAGACGGCGGCCGTGAAAATGATGATCAGCGCGATCGCCGACAGCCGGCGGATGAGTGCCGTCCAGAGGAGACCGAAGCCCATGGTGAACTCGGCGACGCCTGCCATCGGGATGAAGGTGTCACGCGGCATGCCGAAGGTCAGGAACGGACGCTCTTCCACCAGCGGGTGGAACCACTCCGCATAGGCGAACTTCTCGAGACTCGACCACATAAGGGCAATGGCCACGCCCCAGCGGAGCACCGCGAAGCGGTATTGGTAGTACTTGCTCTCGGGGAAGGCTGCCAACGCCAAGTAGCCGGCCACGCCCACGCCCAGCGCCAGGTAGTCGAGCAGGTGGAAGAAGTCGTAGTCGCGTAGCGCGATGACCCAAAGCCCGATGATGCCGGCGGCGGCGAGCGGCATGGTCTTACGCGAGAACACCAGTAGGGCGATCAGCAGCTGGAGCCACGATACCCATTCGTTGGGCGTCTGCAGGTCCGGCGTGAGATATACGCCGCCGACCGCGAAGATGGCAACAAAGAAGGCGCCGATGATGGCCCTCATGAAGTCGTCCGAGCGGAGCCACAGGGAACTCGTGAAGCGATCCAGCACTGTACCGATCGTCGTGCCTGCCGGGCTGCGTTCCACCACGACGGTCACCGCGAAAAAGACGAGTACCAGCACGATGCCCATCCAGAACCAGCCGTTGGCCAAGGTCTCGGAGATCGGTGCCGGCGCCGCGCCGACAACATATGGCGCGAACCACTTCACGTGTGCATGCGCCGGCGTCGCGGCGAGGAGGGCCGCCACCGTGGAAACGATGGGGGCACCGACAGCAAGCCGGCCAAGCCGTCCCCATCCCGTTCCCTGCGTACCACTTCTATCGAGAGTCACTTTAAGCTCCATCTGTTGCTGCATCCCTGCAGGTGTGGACACTTAAACATGCACTGCCGATGCATGTTTGATCTGGATCAAGCGCAAATCCTTTTCGTTGGTGCAGGGTTGCCGAAGTGAAGGAAGGACCGAAGAGATGAACTACCTGAGTTGGGCTGCGGCAGCCGTACTCGCCGCGGCATTCGTCGGCGCGCTGGTGGTGCGCGACCAGCCCGCCAACGTCGCGGCGGCCCTGCCGCTTCCGGACATCTGCGGCGACGCGCATGCCGACCACGGCGAAGCCTCCATGCAGGAGCACATCGACGTGATGGCGACTTCCGCGGACGAGGGCCATGCCGCCCTGCTGCAGACCATGGAGCCGATGCACTCCGATATGATGCGCGGCATGACAGCGGAAGACTTCCAGACGGCGTTCGTCTGTTCGATGATCCCGCACCATCAGGGAGCGGTCGAGATGGCGCAGGTCGCCCAGCAGTTCAGCGACGATCCTTGGATCAGGATGTTCGCGCAGGAGATCATTACCACCCAGCAGGTGGAGATCGCCGAGATGCAGGCGTGGCTGACCCGGGAAGCTGCAGGTGCCGGCGCCGGTCGGACCGAGTAATCATCCATACCCTCGAAAAAAGGACAGGCAGCAATGTTCGCACACATCATGATCGCTTTCGACGGATCGGACCTTGCCGGGAAGGCTTTGGACCTGGGCCTTCAAATGGCGAAGCCGAACGGCTCCAGGGTGACGGTCGTCACTTCCACGGATCCGATCGAGACCGGTCTCGGTACCGGCGGCTTCGGGACGATCGACGCCAAGTCCCTGATCGACAAACTGGAGGTGGCCTACTCTGCGGAGGCCTCCGGCATACTAAAGGCCGCCCGTGCCAAGGCGGTCGCCGCTGGTATCGAGATGAACGATGCCTACGTCCCCGGGATGCGCGCATCCGATGCCATTCTCGAGACGGCAGAAAAGCTTGGATGCGACCTGGTCGTGATGGGCTCACACGGGCGGCGCGGGCTTCAGCGGCTCATACTTGGAAGTCAGGCGGCGGCGGTGTTGGCGGCATCCAAGGTGCCGGTGCTCATCGTGAAATAGGCATGCGGTCGACGCGCCTTCCGCACTCCGCACAGCAGGGGATGCTGATAGATCGCGACCTGACGGCGGAACGGCTCTTTGTGTCGCGCGGGTGCTACGTCCGCTCGCACAGATTACGCCAAAACGGACTGGCAGAAAGTCACCCTAGAGTGGTGGTCTGCGTCTGCTGAAGAGGTCATCAGGGAAATCAAGCGGCTCCTCAAGATTGAAAAGAACCCACCCACTGTTACCCGTGCCAAAGGTCGCCTCACGCGGCGCGGTGGCTTCTTGAAGAGTACGGCCTCGTCACCGACGACTATCACCGCACACAATGGGTGTGGTTCGCTGTGACCTTCACCGCAATCTGGCGCAATTTCTCCAGCGCTAAGTGGCGGATTGCTGGCGAGATCTCGAAGAAAAGTAGAACGGACGTTCGAGCGTGATGCCGCGAAAATCTGGTCTGAGCCCAAAGTGACGAATGCTGCACGAGGGGCGAATGTCGATTACCGACCTCACTACGCCAGCGTGCGCGTCATCTCACGGATCAGATCATTTGTCTCTGGTCTCGTCGTTTGGTGCCGATATCGAAGGGCCACAACAGTTCTTGATATTTCAAGACCATCGATGGGTTTCGACACCAGGCCCATGTCCGAAGGAATAGCGGTGGCTGGCAGGATCACCGCACCTGACCCTTGCCGAGCAAGTTCAACTAACCAATCCACGCGATTTGACCGATAGGCCGCGTAGAGTTCGTGACCATGATCCGCGCAGGTCCCATGCAAAACATCCCGCATTTCGCAATTTAGGCGGTCAAGCATGTCAGTTTTAGCAAGAGTCGAAAGAGAGATCGCACTTAGTTCAGACAACGGATGCGACTTTGACACCACGACCTTGTAGTCCTCTTCATAGAGATGGTCTATACGATAGAGATCTTCACTGACCTTCTCTGCAGTGACTACAACGTCAAATTCACCATCTCGTAACCCGGCAAGAAGCTCGGAGGTTGACGCAACGATCAATTCTATTTCGGCTTGCGGCAATCGCGTACGAGTACGCTCCATAGCTGCCGAAATTCTGTTGTGGCCAATCGTTTCTCCGACACCGACAGAGATTGGCACCCGCTCCAAGCGCATATGACGGACCGCCTCCGCCTTCGCCTGTATCGTCTCATCATGAGCCTTCTGCAATCTTGGCTGCATGAGTTTTCCCAGCGTCGTCAGCCTGCATCCCGCACGGTCCCTGACAAACAGGTCACCTCCAAGCTCGTCTTCAAGTTTCTTGATCGCAGTCGTCAAGGAAGGCTGGGAGAC